>CP070793.1:0-3740 GCA_020346965.1 Chloroflexota bacterium
CATGTACTTCGTCCCTATGGGATTGGTATTAAAGGGGCAACCTGAGGTTCTAGCTGCTGCCCAGGGTATGGTAGGCCAATCTATAATACTCGGCAACTTAACCGCGGCCGGTTTTATTGTTAAGAACTTGATCCCGGTCACCTTGGGTAATATTATCGGTGGTAGCCTATTAGTTGGGGTCATTTACTGGTCAGTGTACCTCAGACAGTTCTCGTTTCGAAGCCTGTTTTGGGTTGCTCAAGTTGGCTTCCGGCTCATTTTTCTTTTTAATCCCAGGGAACTTGCCCCATCACGGATAGCGGCTAACTTTTCCAGTTTTTATGGTGTCCTTCGCGGTAAACCGGCTCGCCGTCGTCCTTTACCGCGTGACCTCACGACTCTCATTGAAGAGGACACTGAAAAAAAGGACAGTTAGTTCTTTACTGCTTCTTGTCCTTTTTTGCTGCGCTATCTTCTACCCTCTCAACCTCGATGGTGCATTCTGTGACCAGTGCGGCAACTGCCGCAATCGCAGCCAGCACCGGAGCTGCCAGTACTGTTACTGCAGCGACACCAACGCCTGCTGTCAGAGGGATGTCTATCAAGGCGCGCCCCTTATGTATTAAGCGGACTCTTCTTATATTTCCCTGGTGTACTAGCTCCTTGACCTTGTCGACGACTTGACTTCCATCTACAGTGAATTTCTCGGTTGCCATTGCTCTTAGCCTCCTTTCATTGCTAATGTTTCTGCCCTTAGCTTTTACCTGTGGTGTTGATATATTGTATTAAATATTGCTTCAGCATGTCCAGCGCTGCTTCAGCAGCATCTTGCTTGTTTCCCTCTCGATCTCCTGGAAAGATATGCGTTTGAGTGAGGCTTGTACCTTCGGCTGCCAAACCCAGGTAAAAAAGCCCTACAGGTTTCAAAGGTGTACCACCTGCAGGACCGGCAATACCGGTATCAGATACGCATATCTCCACGTTTAGGCATTTTCTGCCGCCTCGAGCCATTTCTAGGGCTGTTTGCTCGCTCACGGCTCCATATTTCTCAAGAGTTGCCTTTTTCACGCCCAGCAAGGAAATCTTTGCTTCGTTGCCGTAGGCTATTACCGAGCCTTTGAAGTAGTCCGAGCTGCCGGGGATATTGGTTATCCTATCAGCTATCCGCCCGCCGGTCGCCGATTCGACGGCTCCGATGGTCAAGAACTTATCGGTTTTGGCTCGGTACTCGCTGATCAGTCGGGCAATATCCGTCTCCGTCCCAGCCATTATTTATTAATTTTAGCATGTCTCCTTGCTATAATTCAGCGGTGGCTGAGTTAAGCGACACAATCACGTTTCTGGGTACTGCCGGCGCCCGGTTTGTAGTGACTCGCCAGTTTCTAGCTTCCGGAGGTGCCTGGCTTAACCTCGGGAGCACTCAAATACTCCTCGACCCCGGTCCTGGTTCCCTGGTCCAGGCAGTCAAGAGAAAGCTTGACCCTGCGAAATTGGACGCTATCGTTTTATCTCACAAGCACCTGGACCATAGCGGGGACATTAATATCATGATTGAAGCTATGACCGATGGTGGTACAAAGCAGCGTGGCACAGTATTCGCTCCCTCCGATGCCCTGGATCAAGACCCTGTTATCTTGTCTTATTTGCGGTCCTATCCCCAGGATATACAAGTTCTGACTGAGGGTGGGGTCTACACGATAGACGATGTTTCTTTCAGGAGCCCGGTCAGACATAAACATCCTGTTGAAACATATGGCTTTATCTTCGACACGCCGCGGCACACTTTCTCCTGGATTACCGATACCAGATACTTTGAGCATTTAGCCGGTCACTACGAAGGCGACTTGGTCATTATCAATGTGGTCCGGTTGAAGCCAGGGGCTCCTCTGGATCATTTATCTCTTCCCGAGGCCAAGTGTATCATCGAGGAACTAAAGCCCAGGATAGTCATACTTACTCATTTTGGCATGACCATGTGGCGGGCTAAACCATGGGAGCTGGCCGGAGAACTCAGTGAAGAGACCGGAGTACATGTCATCGCCGCCAGGGATGGTTTGAAATTCGACCTGACGCAGCTAGAGAGATACTAGGATACAGGTTCTATCGTAGTAAGTTCTAACTCACCATAGTCCTTCTGAATAATAGAATCCCGGCAGCAAAGAGGGCAACCGCCCAACCAATAAGCCAGTAAATATCAAGAGCGATAGCCGAGAAAGAGGAGCCGTTAAAAACAGCCCGGGAAGCATCTATGGCATGGATGAAGGGAAGTGCTTCGGCGACGCTTCTGAGGGCTGAAGGCATACGGTCCACTGTGAACCAAGCCCCCGAGATCATGGCCATAGGAACGATGAAAAGCCATGAAACACCTGCTTGAGACTCGCTTTTAACCAGGCTACCTACTATCATGCCTGTCCCGATACCGCAAAGCCCGACAAGAAAGAAGATAAGGAAGGCATGACCTAGATTGCCGACGACAGTCAAGCCCAGTGCCATTCCCACGCCAAGATAAATCAGTGTGGAGACGATGAGCACGGGGATAAAGGGCAAAGAATAACCCAGAATGAAATCCGAAGGCTTTGCTGGGGTGGTGAACATTCTGGACAGAAAGCCTTTCTCCCTATCACCAGCGATGATCTCTGCCGCCGTGGAAATTAGAATCATGAGTCCGTAAACAGCTATTCCAGGAGCATAAAAATTGACAGCTGGATTCTTTATTCTGATTTCCGTTCCTTTTAGCTCTACATTTAACGGCGGGGCCACTCCCAGGAATGCAGAGCCGACAGCCTCAATTATGGGTTTCAACTGTAGACCTGTCATCGGGTCTGCTGTTTTGTGGATTAACTGTAAGTTGATAGTTTGTTGCGTTTGCTGTGCTGCCTGGAATCCCGAAGGAATCAATAGATAGAATGATATTTTCCCTTCATTCAGGTCTTCCTGGGCTTCAGATTCTTCATTGTATATGGGTTCGTTCAACTCGATAGCATCTACGCCTCCAATATACTGTATGAAGGCAGTTGAGTTTTCGGAACTGTCTTCATCCACTACACTCAGGGCGATGGCGTCGGCTTGTCCCGCGCCAGTGGCGGCGACAAATACCAGCATAAAGGCAACGGGCATTCCCAGGAGAAAGCCTAGAAGCACGGGATTTCTATAAATCTCCTTTAGATTCCTCTTACCGATTTCCCAGAACTTCATTTCCTTCACCTCCCTTCTAGTCTCTGAGCTTCTTTCCCGTTATCTGGATGAAGACATCCTCCAGGGTTGGCTGCTCTAAGGCAGCGGAATGAACGGTGACTCCTCGAGAGTGGAGATAGTCCACGATTCCTTTGAAGTCTAAGTCCTTGTGGTAAATCTTAAGCCTCCCCCTGGATATCTCCAGCCTGGAGTATTTGCTTTGCAGATCCGCCATCACCTCAGCGGTTATGTTTTCTGTTGACACGACCATGCAGCGCATCTCAAAGATATTTGTCTTTAGCTCTTGAGATGTACCCAGAGCTACAACTTTTCCTTCGTCGATAATCCCTATTCGGTCAGAGAGGAAATCCGCCTCCTCCATATAATGGGTAGTGAGAAGAATAGTCTTCTTTCCCTTAAGCTCAGCTATATATTCCCAGATAGTTCTTCTTGCCTGGGGGTCAAGACCTAAGGTAGGTTCATCCAGAAATAATACCTGAGGGTCAGAAACAAGTGCCATAGCTATGCTGAGTCTCCTTTTCATCCCTCCGGAAAACTTCCGCACCTGGTCTTTAGCCCTTTCCATC
>CP070793.1:3840-8103 GCA_020346965.1 Chloroflexota bacterium
GCCCCTTTCAACGCTGACAAGATGAGTCATTGGTTGCCTGTGGATTTATAAACCGGAGGTGCTGAGCATGCGGTCATGCATCTCCTATACGCTCGTTTTTTTATCAAAGCATTGCGAGACATGGGCCTGTTCAGTTTCCACGAACCCTTCAACCGTTTGTTCAATCAGGGAACGATAATTTGCAGCGGCGATAAAATGAGTAAATCCAGGGGCAATGTAATTGCGCCTGACGAATATGTGGCTGAGGTAGGAGCGGATGCTGTTCGAGGATATCTTATGTTTATCGGTCCCTGGGAACTGGGGGGCGAATGGAATGATAGAGGTCTTGTGGGAATCAGTCGGTGGCTGAACAGGGTATGGAGCTTGGCTACCGCGGATTATTCTAGCCGTCTGGTAGACCCTGAGACCGAGAAGGCATTCATTCATTTTATGCATAAGACAATAAAGGAAGTGACTGCCGATTTTGAGAGGCTCCGCTTCAACACTATGCTGGCCAGTCTTATGGAATTCAGTAACTATCTATCCAAAGTTAAGGAGAGGGGGCATGTATCAAGTTCTGCATGGCGGGAGGCTATCAGATGTTTTCTAATTCTCCTAGCCCCTACCGCACCTCACCTTGCCGAGGAAATATGGGCTAGAATCGGGCATCCCTATACCATTCATAGTCAGCCGTGGCCTGAGTATGACCAAAAGCTTGCTGAGGAAGAAGAAATTACTCTAGTCATCCAGGTAAATGGCAAACTTCGCGACAAATTGCTTGTACCTGCTTCCATAAGCGAAGCTGAAGCAAAGGAAACAGCATTGAATCGGGAACGAGTGAAGGCCTATATTGATGGCAAGAAACTCGCCAGAGTAATCTATGTGCCCAAACGAGTGGTGAATATAGTCGTAACTTCGTGAAATGAATACAAAGGAGCAAAGAAATGAAGATAGCATTTATTGGCGGTGGTGCTATGGCAGAAGCGATAATCAAATGCCTTTTGACTAAAAGGGTGGCTGTTCCACAAGATATAGCGGTTAGTGATATCAGTCTGCTACGGCGTGAATTATTGAGCAAGGAATATGGTGTGAATACTCTGGCCGATAATAGGAAAACGATCACAGACACAGATTTGATTATCCTTGCGGTGAAACCTCAAAATTTGCCCCAAGTAATGGCAGAGATGAAAGGTTTAGCGTTTGAACAGTTGGTGTTATCCATAGTAGCTGGAGCCGCTTTGTCCGGTTTATGCCATGGTCTAAACCATTCTTCTGTGATCAGAGCTATGCCTAATATGCCAGCGCAAATAGGCGAAGGAATGACAATCTGGACAGCAACTACTAAGACCAAGCAGAGGCAAAAAAAGCTAGCTCAAACTATACTAGGAACTCTGGGCAAAGAAGTCTACGTTGCCGATGAGAACTACTTGAATATGGCCACTGCCTTGAGCGCCAGTGGTCCGGCCTATGTCTTTCTCTTCATCGAGGCGCTCATAGATGCCGGCGTTCATATTGGTTTGTCTCGCGATCTATCACAGGAACTGACGATACAAACTATTCTGGGCTCGACACGCACTGTTGAGAAGACGGGCAAACATCCTGCAGATTTGAGGAATATGGTTACTTCGCCTGGCGGAACCACTACCGAAGCCCTTCTTGAGTTAGAAAAGGGGAGATTCCGTTCTATTATTATGGAGGCTGTCGCCGCTGCTCATAAGAAAGCTGAACGCCTTTGAATGTTCTGTAGAATGGATTCAATTTTCGAATACCGCGCCTGTCCTAATTGTGGACAGGACGATTCCACTGTAGTCTTTGACTCCAATATGAGGGACTCCGACCTTCAAAAAGGCATAAAGACTGTGTATATGCTATGGGAAAATACACATGGAAGGTATGTGAAGTGTAAGAATTGCCATTTCATGTATGTGAACCCCATTGAGAAAGTGAGTAAAATAAATGGTGACTATTCCAAGATGGAAAACACCGATGCCTACATCATTCGGGGAAGTCGTTTGCGCGCAGCCAAATCACAATTGGGATTAATTAAGAAGCACAAGAGCGGTACCACACTATTGGATATAGGTTGTGGAGAAGGTTTCTTTCTTTTTAACGCCGCCAAGCACGGGTATATTACCAAGGGAATTGAAATATCACGGGATGCAGCAGAATACGCGGAAAGGGAATTTGGGTTGGATGTAGAAGCAAAACCCTTTGAAGAGCTGCAGTTTCCAGATAGTTATTTCGATGTAGTTACTCTATGGCAAGTCTTGGAACATGTACCATACCCTCTCATAGTTCTCAAAGAAGTTCATAGGATACTCAAGCCTGAAGGATTGCTGGTAACATCGACACCTGATATTGAGAGCATACTGGCTAAAACCTTTCGAAGAAAATGGTGGAATCTTAGGAGGTTACACATAAACCAATTCACATCTCAGACTCTTGCAGATATGCTGAAAAAGGCTGGATTCAGCAATATATTCTCCACCAAATATAGGGAATACATCAGCATATCCATGCTGGTTATACCATTGCTAAAACATCTAAAGATGTATGAACGAGCAAAAGGTCGATTTCATCCCAGTTCCGCTTCCGGTAGAATCATGAATAAACTGACGTTAGTGTATTCCTCGAGTTTAGGCAACTGCACAGTGATTGGGTTCAAATAGGAGGGTAATGAATGGCAAGTATTTCTTTGTTGCAGGGCATAAAAATAGCCGCGAAAGAAATAAATAACTATATAACTGATCACCCTATAGCGGTTTCTTATGAAGTAACGTTTTCATGCAATTGCAATTGCTGCCACTGTGACCTCGGGGGGCTAGTAAAAAATGAGAAACTGATTAGACCAGACGACTATGGGAACATAACGCGAAAGTTAAAACCACTTGCAGCGCAGATTTCCGGCGGTGAACCACTTTTACATAAGGATATAACAGCCATAGTTAAGGCTATCAAACAAGCCGGCGCCAAATACATAATACTTGTCACCAATGGAGTGCTGCTCAATGAGAGCATATATGTGCAATTACGTGAAGCAGGAATAAATCAACTTTCGGTATCACTTGACTTTCCTGATGAGCGGCATGATGAATTTCGACGACGGCCGGGTCTCTATAAACGTTTGGAGCGAAGTATTCCTAAACTAGCAAGGCTTGGTTTCAAAGATATTATCTTGAATACAGCTATAACTAAAGCCAACGTGAGGGAAATATTACCTCTAGCGAAGAAGGCCACCGAGTGGGGTGTAGACATATCATATAGCGCATATACCGCTCTGCGAACAGGAAATAGGAGTTATTGCCTTAACAATGGGGAAGATTTGGAGATTCTACGCCGATCCATTAACGAACTAGTAAAAATGAAGAAACACGATACCCATTTAGTTAACCCAGCGCTTACGCTCAAGGATACTCTGAGATTCTTTGAACGAGGAAATATGCCGAATTGTCAGGCAGGCATAAGATTTCTTGTTGTAATGCCGGACGGTAGCCTGGTTCCCTGTTCACTACATCGAAGCAAATTCGCTACTCAGAAAGAGATGATAGAAGGTTTTTCCCGAACCAACGAGTGCGATAGTTGTTACGTCGCTATAAGAGCTTATAGTGAGATGTCCCTTCTGAGTCACACGAAAAATCTCCATAAGTATATACGGCAAATGGTTTTCCACTGATGGGTATTTCGTAACTATTGCCTCAGCACTGGATAACTGCATAGTGATCGGGCTTAAAGATGAGACTTAGATTGTTGCCCGTGGGATATTCACTGCTGAAGAACCAAAGCAGGGGAGTTACCCAAGGTATCTTATTGTATGGGCTCTAGATAAGAACAACGCTTAGTCTATAAAAAAAGAACAGCCATACTGGCGTTTCTAAGGCAATCGCCCATTTTTGTCGATAGAAGCCTTTGAGCCCCCATCCACCTGTATCTTTCCACAGATTAAGTGTGAATCGCCTTCTACTGAACGGATATAGCAACATTAACCCTGTCTCTGTAGGTACGTCCATCAAAAGGTGTGTGCCAATGCAAATCAGCGCAAGTACACCATATTTCCAGGAAAGCAATGCAGCGACCGCTGCAACACAGAGTGCAAAAAAGGGAGTGTGGAGCTCAGCGTCATGAAATTCTTTCTTTGCCAACCCTGCATCAACTACTAATTGATCCACACTGGGCAGGTGGTGAAATGCGTTTGCCAGCACCACAAGTTCCAGACTATCTGTATAGCTAGCAATTGACAATCCGACAGCGACATGAGCCAGCCACATTTCTAGTATCTATTTTGCA
>CP070793.1:8203-13297 GCA_020346965.1 Chloroflexota bacterium
CTAGACGATGATATGGAAAAAGAGCCAACCACCTTGCCTTGGCTTTTCTCTATTTTCGCCGTTATATTCGCCAGGGCGGTCGCTGAAGAGTCGCCACCCATTGTAAAGAACGGAGTAACGCTTCGACGCTCGAAGTCTGTTTGGTAGACAAATGAGTTAACAGCCGGTGTTGGTCTGGAAGCCCAGATTGGAGAGCCGATAAACACCCTTTCATATTGCTTCAAATCGATATCTACCGGACTTATCTTACTCCCCCTGTCTGTGATAGCTGCGAAGCCACCACTCAAATAGACGAAGGGCATGGGTACGGGCCTTCTCTCTTCGATCTCCACCAACGTGGCATTCAGCGCTTCTGCGATTGCCTGGGCTGCCAGCCTTGTTTTACCTGTCATAGAATAATAAACTACCAGTGATTTCATGCTCCCTCCGGTTTAACTGACTGAATTATGTGTGCAAGCAAGCCCGAATACACCGAGCCATTTAGCTTGAAGACAGCTTCAATTCGCGCGAGCGAATCATACAATCCCCGAAAATGCTGCCCGACAGCCCGCCGTTAGCATATCTCTACGAACTTACCGCAGACGAGGTCAGTGAGGCGACTGTCTCTTTATCCAAAGCTTGCACAAGCGCCGTTACTAGCATAGCAGCACGGTCAAAATCATCGCGGCGCATAACTGAATTGTGACTATGAATATGTCGGGTCGGTACACTCACCACCACCGTAGGTACGCCGGTTCTATGCAAATGGATTGCCCCGCCGTCCGTCGCTCCTCGTTCCCTGGCTGCCATCTGAAGTGGAATATTGAGTTTCTTGGCAGTATCAATTACCATATCGCGAAGTTTGAGGTTAGGTATCATACGCGCATCATAGGCCAGGAGCGTTGGGCCACCCCCGAGCTTTGTGGCTGATTCTTCTGGTTTTACACCAGGCACGTCGCCGGCTATATCTATCTCAAGTATGATGGCTACATCAGGGTTGATGACTTCAGCGCTGGTGGTTGCTCCTCTCAAACCGACCTCCTCTTGTACTGTAGCTACGCCGTAGACAGCATTGGGATGCTTCTTATCCATCAGTTTCTGTAGTACTGTAACAACGAGGGCGCACCCGGCTCGGTCATCAAAGGCTTTGGCAATATAGGCCTTTCCGTCAGGCGAAACTGCGAATTGACTAATCGGCACAACGGGGTCCCCTACGCGAACACCGGCATCCTCAACTTCTTGCTGGGATGTTGCCCCAATATCGATGTACATATCCTTCTTCTCAGCGACCTTCTTGCGCTCCTCATCAGAAAGGAGATGCGGGGGTTTAGCACCTATCACTCCAAGTACGTCACCCTTATTGGTCTTGACGTGCACCCGGTGCCCGAGCAAGACCTGGTCCCACCAGCCTCCCAGGGGCGTGAACCTCAGAAATCCTTCCTTCGTAATGAGCTTGACCATGAAGCCAATCTCGTCCATATGGCCCACCAGCATTACCCTCGGCTCCTGCGCCCTGCCTTCTTTGCGGCAAATCAGGCTGCCAAGCTTATCCTCAAGTACTTCTCCAAGCGGTTCGAAATACTTCTTGATAATCTTGCTCGTCTCAGCCTCATATCCGGCGACTCCTTCGGACTCAGTCAGTTCTTTCAAAAGCAACTCTGTCTTATCCATCTGCAATTACCTTTCTCTGGATATTAGTGGGTCTTATGATACCTGAAAATGCGGCAGCAGGCTAGTGCAATCAAACCGTTCGCCTGTATGTTTCGCGAAGCTATTATATGATGAATGCCTATGCTTGAAACGGCAAAACATGGTTTCATTTTGGTACTGCGCGATGATTCGACACTTGGCGTGCCTAAAGGCTCTGGCACCCGGCACAATAGTAAATACTCCCGCCCAAATACGCCTCTTTCTTGATTACTGTACTGCATACGGGACAGGGCCGTCCGACAGTGTTCTTGCTTAACTTGGCCCTATATTCTCCTAATTTGCCTGAAAGGTCACGCTCGGTATCCCGGCCACCTTTCCCTGTCATCTCCGAGAGAGTCTGTTTAACAGAACCAAATAAGACATGTTTATCAGCAGCAGTAAGAATACCAGCCTTCTTCTTCGGGTGCATTCTCGCGTTAAACAGGATGTCCTGTAAAACCCCATTGCCCAAACCCGGTATTCTTTGCTCCGTCGCCAGAAATGCCTTTAGCGACAGCTTTGCCGTGCCTTCCCCAAACAGAGAATTGAAATAGTCTTCGTCGAAATCACTGGACAAAGGACAAGGTTTCTCCTTGGAAATAAGGTAGTATTTGTTATCGTTCTCTCCTTCCGGAAAAGCTGACAGACCGCCGTACATCTGCACCCAGCCGACTAAGAATGAACCGTCATCGAACTCAAGTAGTAGCTGGTGCTTATCTGGCGGCTTTTCACCCTTATTGTAGTAGCGTAGATTTACTCCGTCACTGAACAAGACCTTAGCTACACCGGCCGTTATTTCTACCTGCCCACCGTAACTCGCAGCCCCGCTGATTACCTTTCCGATTAGCAGGCCTTTGTATTCCTGTGGGTCACCGAAGTACCAGGCCAGCTTATGTGGGGTTTGGGCAGCAATAACACTCTTGATCTCCCTGCTGACGACAGTCTCATTAATCTGTTTGGCTAAGACGGCGGCTTCTGGCAGTTCTATCACATTTGACCCCTTAACTACTCATAATGATACCAGATAGTTTAGTACATAGGGACGGGAAGATTCAAAATGCCAATGCAGCAATGCATGATTCTGCTTAGTTGCAACTGAAATGATGAGTTTTAGTGATATCTGCCATTGCTTGGTAGCTTGATAATGACCGTGATGCATAAGGGATTACCCTCACAACTTGATAGGTATATGTCGATGCTTTGCGAATTCTACATATGCGCGCACTATAGCCTGGTAAAGGTCCGCTTATCTTCAAGGTGGCGGTAAATCTCACTGAAGTCCATGCCATGATTGAAATCGTCTTGCTCTTTCTTCCTCTCGCCTTTGATATCGACATTTCGCACGATTAGTAATTCTTCATTGTAATTGGAGGCTTTCACGATGTTTATACCGGAGGGCGCCCAGAGTCCCGAACCACCCCAAAACACCTCTCCACTGATCTCATGCCTGCCGACGGCATTGCAGGCAATAGTCCAAAACTGGTTGGTCGCTGATCGGGATGCCATCAGTGTATCCCAAAGATAACCATAGTACGTATCGGTGAATATATTCACATCCTGGTAAGCCCTTGTGCCGGTTCCCCTCCAGCATGCCACCTCAATGACAGCGTCGACATGATCGATTCGCGAATACTCTTGTAGTAGTTGCGAGAAGCAATAATCATAACAGGTAGTGAAGCCGAATTTGCCAATCCTGGTATCTATGACGAGCCTGTCATCAAAGCCCGAACGGCAGTAAGTTTTTTCGATGCCAGGCAGCATGATCTTATCGTAGATATATTCCTCTCTGGTAAAATCCACTAGTCTGCTCAGAACAAAGGTTGAATTAACGTATTTATGATCAGCGCCCGGACTTTTCCTGATGTTATTGACAACGATTATATACAATTCATCGTCTAGCAGCGGGTAGAGATTATCCATGATCCAATCACGTTGCTTGTCGGCAGTGACCGACTCCATATATCGACTGCACTCCTTATAGTCTTCCCAGAAATAACCCGTAATACAAAATTCGGGAAATACGGCGAGGTTGACTTTTCTCTCCTTGAAAATCTCGGCGGCTACCAAGATTCTCTTCTTATTAGATGCTACATCTGGGACAGCCGCATGAATATTGGCAATCCCAATGCATATCGATCCTTCTTTCGGACTAAAGGCAGTTTCCCTGATGTTAAATCCTTGATCCCTCATTAGGTACCCTCACAATCTTCCATAATGCGTCACAGTCTCCGTCTTTGTGTAAATCGAAAAAGAGAATAACCCTGCGGTTCTCGCACAGCATGGTCAAGTACTGCTCGCTTTGGAGTATCTGCCATAATTACAGCTCCATTTCTTCTTGGGGCGCAGCACCGATTCTAGTATAACATTGCTACTCAAAGGTAGCCAGACCACTTGATCTTGGCAATCAATGAATCCCTTGCACATCCTATCGCACTGTGACACGCTCTCACAAGTTCACCATGCTATACTTTGTGGAGAACCGCAGCTATGGAGGTGTGTATGTCGCCACGTAAGCTTAAGACTGACCCAATGATACTTAGGATGCCGTCCCAGAGGATGGCCGTTGTCCGAGAGAAAGGCTCTCCCGACGAGGTGTTCCCCAAGATATTCCCTGCTCTGTTTGGCTCAGTTTATACCTTGAAGTTTGACCTGAAAAAGAGAGGGTTGGAGTCCTTTAAGGTGAGTTGTCCCCGTGCTCGCTATCCTGACGCCCATCTCAATCCCAAGGGAGAATGGCTCATAGTTGCTGGTCTCCCCATACCCGACAATACTACATCCCTGCCCCAGAAAGAGCCGAACACCGAAGTGAAGATTGAGACGTGGGAATACGGCACGGTAGCTCAAATTCTCCACCTGGGCCCCTATGACCAGGAAACTGAGACTATTGAGCGCCTGCAGCAATTCATCACCGAGAACGGTTATGAAATAACCGGGCCTCACGAGGAAGAATATCAGTCAGGACCGGACGCCAAGGTAATTAAAACGCTAATCCGGTACCGGGTGAAAAAGAGAAGCTGATAACCTGATAGATGTTTGTGTAGAAGGATAGACGTTCAACATCGAGGCAGGACTTTGCTAACGATACGACCGGAAACCCCAGAAGACCTGAACTCCGTACATTATGTAAACCGCGAAGCGTTCAGCCGAGACCAGGAAGCCGATTTGGTCGACAAGCTTCGAAAAAAAGGCGTCCTAACTGTTTCTCTGGTAGCTGTTCAGGAGACTGATGTTGTCGGTCATATTGCGTTCAGCCCCGTAGAAATCGCCTCTGAAGAATCAAGTTTCGGGGCGATGACTCTTGCTCCTGTAGCAGTTCTTCCGGCTCATAAGAATAAGGGAATTGTCTCACAGCTTGTAGTAGCAGGGCTTAAAGAATGCCATCGGCTGGGGCATGAAATCGTAGTCCTGGCAGGTCATCCGAATTAC
>CP070793.1:13397-30076 GCA_020346965.1 Chloroflexota bacterium
CACCAGCGGTACCACTTGTTTGGTCTCCTCGATTGTAATCCCGTCCTCCACACCCCACTCCTGAGCATTGATACTTACCCAAACGGGAAAATCCTGGCCCGCCTCTGCTCTGATAGCCCGGATAATCTCCACTAAAAATCTTGCCTTGTTCTCGACCGAGCCGCCGTACTTGTCTTTGCGCTGGTTGGTGGCTGAGGAGAGAAATGCGGCGACAAGGTACTGGTGAGCGCCGTGAACCTCCACCCCATCAAAGCCCGCCTCCCTGGCGCGTCTGGCAGCCGAAGCAAACCATCCTATTCTCTCAGCGATGTCCTGTTCAGTCAGTTCATGAGGGGGGTTTCCCGGAGCGCCCATGAATCTGGCGGGCACTATCACCGCGGACGGACCAACCTGTACTGTTTTCCCATCCCAGTTCTCCATGGTGGAATGCATTAGCTGGATAGCTATTCTGGCATTGTATCTGTGAGCGGCATCCGTCACCTTCTGCCACCTAGGAATCAAGTTATCGTCCCCCAGAGATGCCTGGTGAAGGACGGTGCGTTGCGGATCGGGTGCACTTCCTTCGACGATAATCAATCCCACCCCACCTCTAGCCCTCGCCTCATAGTAATCAAGCGTCCTCTGGCTAATAGCACCGCCTTTTTCGGCATAATTAGTTCCAGTCGGCGGCATGACTATGCGATTCTTCAGTTGCATCTGGCCTATCTTAGTTGGTTCAAAAATCTTCCTGAATCGAGCTGCAGTCATCGCTGGCTCCTCCTTCACCTGGAAACTCCCGTTTCTTTTCCCCAATTTTCCTTCCAAGTGTACCATAAAAACAGGATCCATCATCCGCACCTTCGACCTCAATTTGCATTCAGTCGCCATTACTGTCCCCAGACTCAAAGTCCAAGGGAAATTGAACCAAAAGCGCACCTGCATAGCAGTGTCAATTTCAGTGGTAAAGAAATTTCGGACAGTCAGAAATTCCTCGTTTGGGGTTCTTAGCACAAGTGCTATAATTCGGTTGATGCCACGGAAGTTCGCTCACCTCCACGTCCACACTGAATACAGCCTACTCGATGGCATGTGCCGCATCCCCCGACTTATTGCCCGAACCAAAGAGCTGGGCATGGACAGCCTTGCTATCACTGACCACGGATCCATGTACGGCGTTGTTGACTTTTATGTAGCGGCTAAGGAAGCAGGTATCAAACCGATCATTGGCTGCGAAGTTTACGTCGCCGAGACAGATTGCCGTAGCCGGGAGCCAGCCCGCAAAACCCCCAATCATCTTACTTTGCTGGCCAAGAACGCAGAGGGCTACCACAATTTACTCCAACTGGTTACCAAGAGCCACCTTGAGGGATTCTACTATAAGCCCAGGGTAGATAAGGAGCTTCTCAAGCTTCATCATGAGGGACTCATTGCCCTCTCCGGATGTGGTCACGGGGAACTGGCTCGACTTATCCTCGAAGGACGGAAGGATGAGCTTGCCGGAGTTGCCACATGGTACAAGGAAATCTTCGGTGATTATTACCTCGAGATTCAAAGGCATCCTATCCCTGAACTGGAGCAAATCAACCAGGAGCTTATCTCATTATCCAATCAACTAAGTATACCGCCGGTAGCCACCTTTGACGTGCATTATGTCGATAAAAAAGATGCCACAGCCCACGAACTTCTTCTGTGTATACAGACCAACACATCTGTGTATGATGAAAAAAGGTTGAAGATGGCCGGGGATTTCTTCTACCTGAAGAGCCCTGAGGAGGTGGAACAACTATTTACTGACCTACCTCAGGCTGTAAAGAATACTCAAGCCATCGCTGATATGTGTCAGCTGGAGCTCGACTTCACCAAGCTCCATTTACCACAGGTGGAACTACCCCAGGGTAAGAATGCCGATGATTTTCTGGCTGAACTCTGCTGGCAGGGCTTGGAAAAGCGCTACCAAGAGCCCGACACAGACGTCACGGAACGGCTTAGCCACGAACTTGATGTCATCCTGAAGACAAAGTTCGCCCATTACTTCCTCGTTGTTTGGGACATAATCTCATTTGCCAGAGAGCGGGGCATCTACCTTGGTGTTCGGGGAAGTGCTGCTGCCAGCCTGGCTCTATACTGCCTGGGCGTAACTGATGTAGACCCGCTAGCATACGGGCTTGTCTTCGAACGGTTCCTCAATGTAGAGCGTCGCGAACTCCCCGATATTGACCTTGATTTTCAAGATGACCGCCGTGACGAGGTCCTGGCTTATGTCAACCAGAAATATGGCTCCGACCACGTAGCTCAAATTATCACCTTCGGTACAATGGGAGCCAGAGCAGCGATAAGAGACACGGGACGGGCTTTAGCCATGCCTTATGGTCAAGTGGATCAGGTAGCTCGACTCATTCCTCTGGAGCTGACCATAACTCTGGATAGAGCGCTGGAGCAAAGCCGAGAGCTTCATGACATTTATCACCAGGATGTAGCGATACGTAACCTGGTTGACTCAGCCAGGAAATTGGAGGGACTGGTCAGGCACGTCAGCACCCATGCCGCAGGCGTGGTCATTTCCCATGAGCCCTTGATCGAATATGTGCCGCTACAATTACTGGGAAAGGGCGAACAACGTACGGTGATGACTCAGTTCCACATGTGGAATATCGCCCGCCTGGGACTGCTAAAAATGGATTTCCTTGGATTATCTAATTTGACCATTCTGGCTAAGGTCAAAGAGATCATTGCTCAGAATCGTGGAGTCTCTCTTGATTTACAGCAAATTCCTCTCGACGATTCCAGGACTTTTGAGCTGCTTGCCTCGGGAGAAACTAAAGGCATATTCCAGCTGGAAAGTGCCGGTATGCGCCGCTATATCAAAGAACTCAAGCCCAGTACCTTTAGTGATATCGCGGCTATGGTGGCACTGTATCGCCCTGGACCTATGGAGCAAATCCCCACCTTTATTAGAGCAAAGCAAGGTATTGCCCCTATTCATTATCCGCACCCCATCCTTCAGGAGATTCTGGAAGAAACATATGGAGTCATCGTTTATCAGGAGCAGGTCATTTTTATCGCACAGGCTCTGGCTGGCTATAGCCTAGGCCAAGCCGATATTCTCCGCAAAGCTATGGGCAAGAAGATACCTACGGTGATGAAAAAAGAGGAGCGCAATTTCATCGCCGGGGCCAAAAAGAAAGACATATCGCCAGAATTGGCTGAGGAGGTGTTTTCCTTAATCGAGCCTTTCGCCGGTTACGCTTTCAACAAAGCCCACAGTGTTAGCTATGGCCTTATCGCCTATCGTACTGCTTATCTTAAGGCGAATTACCCTATTGAGTACATGGTGGCCTGGTTGGACACTTACTCGGATAATATGGATAGGGTCCGTTCGGCGATTGCTGAATGCCGGAGGATGGGCATCGAAGTGCTCCCACCGGATATTAATAGGAGCTATGCTAGCTTCGCTATAGAGAAGGATGACGGGAATAACCCTGCTATCCGCTTTGGACTGGCGGCTATTAAGAATGTCGGCTTCACGCCGGTTGAGAATATCTTATCTGGCCGGAACTCAGAGGGCGATTTTCAGTCCATAGAGGACTTCTGCTATCGAACCGACCTTCGGAACATCAACAAGAAAGTATTGGAAAGCCTAATCAAAGCCGGAGCCTTGGATTCCCTGGGCAGCCGTAAAACGCTACTCGAATCTCTGAATAAAACTATGTCATTAGCCCAAGCGAAGCAGAGAGCAAAGGAGTCAGGACAGGTTAGCATGTTCGATGTGTGGGGTCCGAGTTCCCCCACTCCCGGTATTGGTTACGAACAAGCCGAGGAAGAGGTATCCGTCAAGCAAAAGCTTGTGTGGGAAAGAGAGCTGCTAGGGGTTTACTTCTCTCAGGCCCTTGACTTGTTCGCCGGGGAGCCATCATCCCCGGGGACTATTTCCTGCGGCGAGATAAATAGGGATATGGTCGATGAAACGGTAACCGTTACGGGAATGGTGGTATCGGTACGTCAGGCCCACACCAGGGATAACCGCCCCTTTGTGGTAGCTTCACTTGAAGACCTCGATGCCAGCGTCGAGGTCATCGCCTGGCCCAGGCTCTACGAGAGCACCCAGGGTATATGGCAGGAGGGTAACATTCTCACCATCAAGGGTTTGGTGAAAGTCAGGGATGGGGAAACGCAACTAAACTGTCAAGAAGCTATGCTGCTACCTGTCAGGCAAGAAGTACTGCAGGAACCCCAGCGTCGCCATGTCATGATAGATATTAATCAGTCGGGTGAGGCAGATAAGGATATTGAACGTCTCCACAGAATCATGAATATCCTCAAAAGCTATCCCGGGCAAGATAGAGTTACTCTGGCTATCGTCAGCGATGACTATGTAACTAACCTGGAGATACCGGAGACAAAAGTCAATTACTGCCCGGAATTAATGAGCGAATTGAGCGACGTAGTAGTTGAAGGGAACATCAGGCTAGAACCGTAGATCAACCCTGGGCCGAGAAGCAATCTAGGAAAGGTCATGTCTGGGTCGTGCGGTCATTGGGAATAGACGCTGCTTCAATTTCTTGATATATTTGAGTTTGTGTTTACCTCAATTTCTTCCGGTAGTGTGACCTCAGCTTTGGGATTCATGGCTGGGGCTTTTCATGCTGGAATAAAGAGCGAAGATGAATTTGATTTGGCTATTCTTTGCTCCGAAGTGCCCTGCAAGGCCGCCGGCGTTTTTACTACCAACCAGATCAAATCCGCCCCAGTCGTTCTATCTCAGAAGAATATATCCAGAGGGCGAGCGCAGGCAATTGTAGTAAATTCCGGCTGTGCCAATGCTTGCATGGCCAGGGAAGGCTTGGCAGACGCTCGAGTAATGGTACATCTGACAGCAGCCAAGCTAGGTATATCGCCCGAGGAAATCCTTGTCGCCAGTACCGGTATTATTGGCGTTCCCTTGCCTATGGATAAAATCAGGGCTGGAATTCCTAAGATAAAGCCAACCAGAGAAGGAGGTCACGACTTCTGTCGGGCAATAATGACCACAGATACCAGACCGAAGGAATTGGCCGTCCGTGTGGATTCACAAGGAACCGAGTTCACCATCGGTGCAGCAGCAAAAGGGATAGGTATGATTCATCCGAATTTGGCTACCCTGCTTTGCTTTATCGCCACGGATGCCGTGGTGAGTCCTGATTTCCTGCAAGCAACATTACAGAAGGCGGTAGACTGCTCTTTCAACATGGTAAGTATTGATGGCGATACGAGCCCCAACGATTCTGTATTCCTATTAGCGAACGGCCTGGCTCGTAACGAAACTATTGATTTTGATAATGGCGGCGATTTCCAGGAAGCCTTAAATACAGTGTGCACCAATCTGGCTAAATCTATGGCTAGGGATGGAGAAGGGGCCACCAAACTTATCGAAATCACAGTAGAAGGGGCTGAAGACCAGGCTGGAGCCCGCCAGGTAGCTCGAACTATCGCTAGTTCATCGCTGGTGAAAGCAGCTATTAATGGCAATGACCCTAATTGGGGGCGTATCGTTGCCGCTGCGGGGCGAAGTACAGCCAGGGTGAGAGAGGATAGATTGGATGTCTATCTGAATAACATTTGTGTCATGAAGCAAGGTTGCCCCACCCCATTCAGTAAAGAGGATGTGAGATCGACATGGAGCGCCAACGATAATGTGCTTGTAAGGTTATGTCTGCATTTAGGAGATGGCCAGGCCACCATCTGGGGCTGTGACCTGTCTGAGGAATATGTCAGGATAAACAGCAGTTATACCACATAGTGCAAAAGAGGGTTATCGTAGTTAAGATCGGCGGCAGCACACTGGGCGTACATGATACTACCTTGGAAGACTTGGTCGGACTTCAACAACAGGGTGAGTCCCTGGTAGTGGTTCATGGTGGCGCCAAAGTGACTTCGGAGTGGCTAGCCCGACTGGGCATTCCCACCAGCTTTGTAAAAGGTTTGAGGGTTACCGATGCCGAGACTCTTAAAGTGGTGACTGCAGCGCTGAGCGGGCTGGTCAATAAGGAACTGGTAGTGGCTATCCAGTCTTTGGGCGGGAAAGTAGTAAGCTTAAGTGGTTGTGATGGCAACTTGCTCCGGGCAAGTGTCAAGAGCCCTGAGCTGGGCTATGTCGGTGAGATAACAGCCGTTGACCCTACTCCGTTAAACCTATTACTGGATGCCGGCTATATGCCAGTAGTTTCGCCGGTAAGCTTTGGCTCGGTTGAAGGCCGGACGATGCTACTCAATGTGAACGGGGATACCGCGGCCGGGGAAATTGCCGCTGCATTGGCGGCAGAAAGATTGATATTTTTGACCGATGTTGATGGTATTCACGATGAGTCGGGGAAAGCGCTCCCCAGTCTTAACATAGCTACGGCGAAGGATATGCTCTGCTCGGGAGCAGCTTCCGGGGGTATGGTTCCTAAAATAGAAGCTAGCCTTAGAGCTTTGACTACCACGAAGGTCGTGCGTATAATAGACGGCCGAACCGCGCACGCCTTACGTTTCGATGTCTCCAGACAGGCTCGGCAATCCAAATCAGGAGGTACAGCAATTGTCTCAGAGTAATTGGCAAGAATTAGAGAAGAAGCTATTCCTTCAAACGATCAAGAGGGTTCCTGTGACCCTGGTTCGCGGTAAAGGGGCGCAAGCCTGGGATGACCGGGGGCGAGAATACCTCGACTTTGTCTCCGGCTGGGCGACCAATAGCCTGGGTCATTGCCACCCAGTAGTTGTAGAGGCGCTGGAAAAGCAGGCCAGAACCCTGATACATACATCAACTCAGTTTTATACCGTGCCACAGCTAGAGCTAGCCCAGTTTCTAGTGGAGCATAGCTGCCTAGATAGAGCCTTCTTCTGCAATAGTGGCGCTGAGGCCAATGAAGGATCAGTCAAACTGGCGCGGAGGTACGGCAAGCTCCGACTGAACGGCGCCTACGAGGTCATTACCGCCCTTAACTCTTTCCACGGGCGAACTCTGGCTATGACTGCGGCCACGGGGCAAAGAAAATTCCAGGAACCTTACACACCCCTCCCAGTCGGCTTTATCAACGTGGAATACAACAACATCGAGGCAATCAAGCGAGCCACCGGTGAAAAGACCTGTGCTGTGCTCCTGGAACCAATCCAGGCGGAAGGTGGGGTCAATATTCCTGATGACGACTACCTCCGAAAGGTACAGAACTGGTGTCGGGAGAAAGGCATCCTTTTGATTCTGGACGAAGTCCAGACGGGGGCGGGTCGAACGGGGACACTCTTCGCCTACGAGCAGTGTGGGGTCGAGCCGGACATAATGGCTCTAGCTAAGGGAATCGGTAGCGGTGTGGCCATCGGCGCTTTCCTGGCCAAGGAAGAGTTCTCTCTCTTTTCCCCGGGCGAACACGGCTCTACATATGGCGGCAACCCGCTGGTTTGCGCTACCGCTCACGCCGCCCTGAAATACATGATTGACCATCACCTGCCGGCCCAGGCTAAACGAATGGGAAATTACTTTATGACCCAACTGGAGAGCCTGAAGCAGCAGTTTGATTTTATCACTGACGTAAGAGGTCGAGGACTCCTGATAGCTTTGGAGTTCGGCCGGGAGATCGGGGATAAGCTACAACTGGCTTGTCTTGATAGGGGCTTGCTGGTAAACAGACTGAAACCTAATGCCGTGCGCTTTATGCCGCCCCTTATCGTCACCGAGAAGGAGGTGGACAAGGCAGTAGCCATCATAAGGGATGCCTTGAACGAGAAGGCCTAGATAAAGAATCTCAAGCAATATCAAGTGGTCAGAATACGAAGCTTTAACATTGGGATTCTGACTTGTCTGGTGTTTAAGATTTGGGGCTTCGGACCTAAATGAAAAGGAGATCATGAAATGGCAGATAAAGTGATATTGGCTTACAGTGGCGGTCTGGATACATCCGTAGCCATAAAATGGCTTGAGCAAAAATATGGACTGAACGTCATCACCCTTACCGTGGATGTCGGCAATGTCCCCGACCTAGAAGCCATCAGACAAAAAGCCCTAAAAGTCGGAGCCATAAAGGCGCTCGTTATCGATGCTAAAGAAACCTTCGTGAAGTCGTATGTCTTCCCAGCCATCCAGGCAGATGCCGTTTACGAAGGACAGTATCCCTTATCCACTGCCCTAGCACGTCCACTCATCGTCCGTCTTCTAGTCGAAACAGCTAAAAAGGAAAAGGCAAAAATGATTGCCCACGGTTGCACGAGCAAGGGCAATGACCAGGTGAGAATGGATGTCGGCATATCCACTCTAGCTCCCGAATTAAAGATCATAGCCCCGGCTCGGGAATGGAAGATGACCCGGGAGCAGACAATTAAATATGCCCAAGCTCACAATATTCCCATCCCTGTTACCAAGGCCAGCCCATATTCCATCGACGAGAACTTATGGGGCCGTGGCATCGAATGCGGTGTCCTTGAACATACCTGGAACGAACCGCCCGAGGATATTTTCCTGTGGACAAGGCCACTGGAAAAAACGCCGGCCCGCCCCGCCTATCTGGAAATTGGGTTTGACAAAGGTATACCTGTGAGCCTTAGCAACCGAAATATAGCCCCTCTTGCGATTGTCCGGAAGGTTCACGAACTGGCTGGCAGGCATGGCATAGGCCGGGTTGACCACGTCGAAAACAGACTGGTGGGCATAAAATCCAGAGAGATTTATGAGGTGCCGGCTGCCGCAGTCCTGTTGCAGGCTCACCAAGCCCTAGAATATCTGGTGCTGACCAAAGAGCAACTTCGCTTCAAGGCCAGGGTTGCCGCAGAGTATGCCGACCTCATCTACAACGGGTTGTGGTTCACGAGTATGCGTCAGGACCTGGCTGCCTATGTTGAAAGCACACAAAGATACGTTACCGGCACAATAAGGGTTAAACTCTTCAAAGGCAATTGCCAGGTGGTGGGCAGAAAGTCGCCCTACTCCCTTTACGACTACGCGTTGGCTACCTACGACAAGGCCGACGTCTTCGACTGGAATACCTCCCCGGGATTCATCTATATCTGGGGCTTACCAGCAAGGACACAGTCCAGGGTACAGCCAGAATCGCGCGAATAGCCTGAAGCACTGCCCGCTGCAACAAACAGGGCACTATAGTAGGGCAGGGAATCCGCAGCAACTGCCAGAAAGGACATCCATCTCAAAACCTGCCATTGACCTGTAATCGGCTGCCCTGCTAAACTGCGCCAGCAAACTGACTGAGGAACCACACCGGGCATGAACACAAGCGTACGAAAATATGAACACGCCGCCGATTACGGCAAGGTGGGCCAGTTCCTAATTGATACTTACCGACCAGGCAATCAGCATGATAACTGGTTACAAACGCGTTGGGAGTACATGCACTACCATCCCCTGTTCGACAGGAGCTTGGAGACGGCCTTCTCCGACACGGGAGTCTGGGAATCCAATGGAGGTGTAGTCGGCGTCGCACACTTCGAGCATCGCCCCGGGCAAATCTTCTTCCAGGTCCATCCTGACTTCAGACACCTGAAGCCGGAGATGCTGGAATATGCCGAGAGATATCTAAGCGTTGGCGATTCTGACAGTAAACTGAAAATCGAGATTTGGGTCAATGATTTCGACGTAAAGTTCCAGTCAATCGTCCAGGAACGTGGCTATCGTTTAGTAGAAGGTATCAAGGACTTCTGGTCAATCTTTGAGATACATAGCCCGTTCCCTGTCATCAAGCTGCCCGACGGGTTTCGGCTGCAGAGCCTTGCCGATGCGAATGACCTCAACAAGCTCCATCGGGTTTTGTGGAGAGGCTTCGACCACGCGGGAGAACCACCAGTCGATGAGCTTGCAGGTAGGGAGCGAATGCAATCGGCGCCCAACTACCGAAAGGACCTGAACATCGTGGCGGTAGCCCCGGACGGCAATTATGCCTCCTACTGCGGAATGTGGCAGGACCACACCAACAGCATCGCTAATGTCGAGCCGGTCTGCACGGACCCCGATTATCGCCGCATGGGATTGGGCACAGCGGTAGTACTTGAAGGCATCAGACGTTGCGGCGCGGAGGGCGCGACAATTGCCACCGTGGGATCGGACCAACCATTCTATATATCGATGGGTTTCAAGAAACTCTTCGACATCGATCTCTGGGCAAGAGAGTGGGAAGTCTGAGCGAAGGGTAGATGTTATCTCTCACTCGCCTAGCGTAGGAATACCCGATCATGGGTCAATCGACTAGTGATTGAGGTACTCCCTCTGCGAAAGAACGTACAGACAATCCCTGCTTCTCGATCCGCCCCCATTTCCTGCATCTCTCTGAACGTAGCCCTCTCGCCTGAAACCACACCGCTCAAGGAGCCGCAAACTCCGAATGTTATTCTCGTTACATTCGCTCTTTACGAGACAAGCACCGAGGTCCTCAAATAGCATCCCCAGTGCTACGTTAACAGCCTCAGAGATATATCCCTTCCCCTCATAGTGCACGTCGGCCACAAATCCGATTGTGAATTCCAGTAATTCCCGGTCAGTTCGTTCTACGTACACCTGCCCACACCATTTGTTAGTAGCCTTCTCAAAGATGCCAATGAAGAAGTAATCGCCAGCCGTCCAATCCGCCGCCAATTCCCTGACAACTGTCTCTGCATGCTCTTCACTTTTCAGGTGCATCAGCACGTTGTCTGATTCGAATTCTGCCAGATGGTCACGATTACGCATGCCAGCAGCATAGTACATGGGGCCATCTCCTGCCTTATAAGCACGCAAGTACAGCCGTCCAGCTTCTGTATAAGTTGTTAGTATTCGCCCTTTACCCCTTTCCATATTTATCACATTACCACGGTATTGACAGACTCGTGCTGCCAGATGTGACTTTTCGATCTGTTCTATATTGTATTATCGATGTACCTCATTGAGAAGTAGAGGTACGGTGTGAAGTGCCTGCGCCAGAAGTTCCCTCCAAAGTAATTGGCTGTCTCAAACTCGACGAACAACCGCTTGTATCTGTGCTCGATAGACCAGTTTATGGCACACTGCAAGAGAGACTTGCCTATGCCCTTTCCTCGAATATGCGGTTTGACAAAGGCATTCTTAACCTGGGCGGTACAGGTACCTCTGAGGAGAAATCCCTCTTTTAGTGTTCCTGAAGCGGATTCGCCTACACTCAGATATGCGCCTGCTTCACCGTTTTCATAGAACGCAAAATAAGTGCCTCCTTCCCGTATGGATGATTCCAAAATCGCCCTGCGTTCGCCTGCCTCCGTTTCCTTCCCAATGAAGATTGGAGAATTTGCGTAGTAGTGGCTATCCTCAATGCTGATATTGAGAAGCCTTTCTATATCAGGCTCCTCGGTAATATCTGTGGTGTGCGCACCCTGAACCTCAGATAGATCCCTTAGTGCTTCGGCTATGATGGCACCGAACCCCAGTTGATAGAGCGATTCCCGGAGGACGGTATTGTGCGCGAAATGCCCTATGACATGCAAATGTATATGATCGCGAATCCATTCATTTGCTAGGCGCATATACATGATCTGGTATAGTTCACTCCTATCCGGCAGGATTGATGCGTGACAGTACTCCGGTACAAACATAGCTTGCTGTCCCTTAAACGAAAACCGATAACCCGAAAGCATGAACCCCAACACCTGATTATCCTTGAGGATAGCCACTCCGGGATTCGGCAGAAGCGGCTTGATAGCATTGCAAACACTATCCGCGTTGTCAACTGTTTCTGAGGGGAGCAATGGACTTGCTTCCTGCTCACGGCAATAGTCACAAACGAATAATTCGACCGCTGCTCTGAGGTGATCCGCCGTAAACGGCACTACTTGATAATCGCTACTCATCTCACTAATGAATCCCCTGCCTCACGTAATAGTACAGTGGAACCGTCAAGCACACAAGTATGTAGGATCCTCTTTACCGTAGTGGGGCAAACATCGTCGTGATCGCTGGCTCGTCGACATAAATGATTTGGGGGCGCTATTCTCGCAGCCGAGCATGGTCTTCTCGTTCAGCGGTAGATTAAACAGATGTTAAATCCTCGTCATACATAATTAATTTGCTCTGCCATATTCGCGCGCGATGTTAAGGGATGAACCAAGCTGTTGCCTGAGTTTGCTGTTGAAGATTGGTCAGCCCAAGACTCGCCGTAGCTCCGTACACGATAGATAGCCGCTCTTGCTATAGCCAATCGCTACTGCGCTAGGACATAGTTTCAGCGGCTGGAAGAGACATAAGCCGCCAGGAAATAACGCAAAGCATAGGTGACGAGTATGACGTACCCGCAAGGAAACCGGGAATCTCGCGACTCAGATACGACGAGCGATGAACAGCAAATCGTCAGCGTGCTCCATAATTCCTTCGACCCTGGTGCCTCCCCGGTTTTCATCTACATCTGGGGCTTACCGACGAGGACCCAGGCCAACGTGCAGCCAGAGCCACCCGACTAACCGTATCCCGGGACATAATACTTGATTTGTAGTAGCCTCAATTAGTATGTGTATTCCCGGAATTCGCCGCTGAATCTATTCCAGACTGAAAGGTGGATACTTGTCCGTTGTCAGCAAAAAGGCGTATGCAGATATTCTCAGCCCCCATCGATACACACTGACTACGAAATCGAATAAACCTTTGGGATAGCGCCCGGTGAATAGGATGGCAAACCACGCTATTACTATGCAAACGATGGCTGCAATCACCAAGCAGGCCAGAACAATATAGTGCGGGATAGCCAGAAACCACTTCACCAGTGGCAAACCGCGGCTAAGTTCTTTCGGGACGTCCGGATACGCGATCTCAATGTGAACCGACTGCTCTTCGTCAGTTGACGGGTATACATCTGTAAGCAGACCAATATAAGAGCCAACACGCGCACTGAACTTGGTCAATGCTACATTCCAGTCAAACCACCACCTGGGGTATTTCTGCCGGAAAAGAATCATGAGTAAAGGTGCTAGAAACAAGATGCCTCCCGCAGCAAATAGCACGGTCCAACCACTTGGTAAATTCAAATCCAAACCCCCACTTACCAAAGCCGAAATAATAGCGATTGGAATTACTGTGAAAATCCTGAAAAACGTGGTTAGCCGATTAAGGGCTCTGTCCGGGTAGTCGATTGTCAGAGTAACGGGATACGCAGGCGAGGCCGGTGGCGCTTCTGATGCTTTGGACTCTTTTTTTGCCATTGCTATTGATACCTCCTTGAATGTTTTGGCTTATAATCTATTCGACCGATGCATGCTCATATAAATCAATATTATATTAACTGCTAATTGAAAATATTTGCAAGTAGTATTCCGGTAATATGGTAATCAATTTGTAGCCGGCTTAATCGATATGTCGTCCTAAGAGCTTTCCGGTGAGAAAGGGTGATCTTTTCGTTCGAAATCAGGGAGATACTCCTCTGCTGCTCCCAATTCCTGCACCCAACCGTTTTCTATTCCCAAATCGCTTATTAGCTTCAGAACAGTTTCATGCTCATTGACTGTAATCTTTCGAGAAAGCAGTAGGATTTGCGACGCCTTGTGCATCGGCATGTATTGAGACATTATGCTAATCGTCACCGTGGGAGAAAGCTCCTGCACAAGCCAGGTTAGCGATTCCTCACTGTTCGCGAGCCCGTTGGGCAGAATAAGATGTCGTACTATCAATCCTTTTTGTGCCAGGCCGGATTCATCTACTACCAGGTCTCCGACCTGTAGATACATCTCTTTAATAGCGTGACGAGCATGGGTCACATAATCGGCAGTATGCGAGAACTTCTTAGCCCTTCTATCGGAGGCATATCTCAAATCAGGCAAGTAGATGCTTATGACGCCGTCAAGCTCTTTCAGGGAAGCGATAGCATCATATCCATTGCTATTGTAAACCAGCGGTACTCGCAGCCCCATGGGCACTGCCTCCACGACTGCCCGCAGGAGCTGGGGGACAAAGTGCGACGGCGAAACGAAATTTATATTGTGGCAGCCCAGTTTATCCTGAAGGTAGATCATCTTTTCAGCCAGGGTGTGACTGTCCGTTTCATTCGATCTCTGCTTTTTCCAGTTCTGGCTGATCTGGTAGTTCTGACAGTAAACGCATCTCATATTGCAGTTGCCAAAGAACACTGTCCCCGACCCTCTGCTTCCTGAAATAGCAGGTTCCTCACCGTGATGGGCACAGACAGCCGAGACTATGGGCAGACGTCCGGAATGACAATAGCCCAGCTCCTTTTGCAACCTATTAACCCGACACTCTCTGGGGCAGATATCACAGGAAGCCAGGCGAGACTCAAGTGCTTGCGCACGACGCTCCAATTCGCCAGAGCGATATAGCACGATGTATCCTGGTTCCATAGACACCTAGAGCAAGTAAGGTGAACGTACGTCAACTTCACACTTTAGACGGATGACATAATGGTGTCAACTTTCTGCAAACAGAAAGGGGTATGCTGGGGGAATAATACCTAATTGCCATATGCCCCCGGTATTTCATTGACAGAAAATGGGAAATTGGCTCATAATCCTAAATTAAATCCATCGACTCGCGGAGGAGAAAATGAATGACGTTAATCTAAAGCAAATGCTGGAGAGAACTGCCAGCGAGGTGCCGGATAATACAGCAATCGTACTTGGGTCCCGCAAGGTCAGCTACCGCGAATTGGATGAAACCTCGAACAGGGTAGCTAACGTACTGATCAGTCTGGGCATAAAGAAGGGCGACCACGTAGCAATTCTAATGTCCCGTACCCCCGAGTGGGTCATAAATTGTTTCGGAGCGCTTAAAGCCGGAGCTGCGAGCGTGCTTCTGGATGCCGGAGCTAAGCCGCCCGAACTTGAGCCTCAGCTCCGTGAATCCGATGCCAAAGTCCTGATTACCGAACAAAGATTCTCTCCGATGGTGTCTTCAATTTTGCCCAATAGCCCCCTGCTGAAGCACGTGCTCGAAATTGATACAGACGCCTACAAGGAGATAGTTGCTAGTAGCCCACCCGAATCACCCCCTGTCGATATAAAAGGTGAGGATAAGGCCATCCTGTTTTACACTTTGGGAGTGCTGGGAAAAAACAAGGGAGTTGTTCATACTCACGCATCGTTTATGTCAATTCTGCCCATAGTGGTGGACAAATTCGAGCTGGAGAGAGATAGCGTTGTTTTAGGTCTACTCCCTTTTAATTATCTTCTGGGATTCGGGCTGGTCGTTCTCATGCCCATAAAGGCAGGAGCAACCATAGCTATCCTGCCTCATTTCAGCTCCAAGAGCATCCTGGATACCATAGAGCAGGAAAGAGCAACCCTGCTTATAGGCGTCCCGGCCAGTTACAATGCCATGGCCATGATAGACGAAGAGACGATGAAGAGCTGTGACCTCAGCTCGGTAAGGGGAGTGCTTACCGCTGGAGCAAAATCCTCGGCAGCTCTCATGGAGATGCTTGAGAAAAAGTTTCGTCTAACCGTGTGTGAAATATATGGACTAACCGAGTTGATAATCGTCACCATAGGTGCTTATCGAGACCGCAAATTGGGCACGGCAGGGAAGCCCCTAGCTGAGCTTAAGGTTTTGGATAAAAACGGCAGGGAAGTCCCCCGCGGCAGTGTAGGGGAGGCTGTTGCTAGAGCCCCCTGGATGATGAGGGAATATTATAAATCACCTGAACTTACAGCCAAGGTCCTCAAAGATGGCTGGTTTCACACTGGCGATCTGGTCAAATTGGATGCGGACGGCTACCTGGAATTCATCGAGAAGATATTGCCCATCATAATACCCTCAGGGGGAGTCAAAATCCTCCCTTCGGCGGTTGAAGAAGTTCTCTTGAAGCACCCCGCAGTAGCCGAAACAGCCTGCATCGGTGTTCTTGATGATTACAAAGGACAAATACCCACAGCGTTTATAATCCTTAAGGAAGGACGAACTGCTACAGTGGACGAAATACGCAATTTCTGCCGTCAGAGCTTGACGGATTATAAAGTGCCCAAGCAAATCAGGTTTGTTGACAGCCTGCCCAGGACGAAATCGGGCCAGATAGACCGCAAACTACTCAGCATGACAAAGGAAAGCTGAAAGGCAGGCTTGATTAGTACTATTTTCCGGAAATTCAGTAGGCCACGGTGAATCTTTCACGAATGTGTTGCGGGTGCTCAAGTTCATCGAGCATGGCAACGGCGTAGTCCTGCGTAGAGATTCTACTTTCGCCTTTTTCGTTCTTAAGTAGTTGGTCTTTTCCGATCCGGTAATGCCCGGTCCGCTCTCCAGGGGAGATTGAGGTAGTTGCTCTTAAATTTGGGTATTTAAAAAAAATTTTCTACCCTAATTCTTTGTTATTATTTGATCTGAAAATTCCGATATTGAATCCTATCTATCAACTTTAAATTCCAGTATTATAAAGAAAAATCAATAATTACTAGGTCACATTTCACAAAAAATGTATTAGTTATATTAAAAAGTCTTAATCATCATATTAATCGGTTATAAAATTATTAAATAGACTCATCCTGCAATCTAAACAAAGAATATGTAATCCATCTTCATGTTTATCGCCTTTGTAGAAAGTCTCAATCTTATCAGTACAATTACATCGTGGACATTTCTTTAGCCCCTTTTTCTGTTCATTTTCTGATACCATAATTTTCAATAGCTTTTGGATTTCTTTTTCTTGTTCTACCAATATCGACATGATAATTGGGGCAAAAAGACTCGGATTTATCATTTTACAACTTGCTGCTGCGTGCTTTTGAACGTGATTCATTAGTTCTTC
>CP070793.1:30176-34623 GCA_020346965.1 Chloroflexota bacterium
GCGCTTAAGGGTCGACCTTTGCGCACCGGAATTCGCAACAATGACTCTCCTAACTCGTCAAGCCCGGACAGATTGGTTGTGCCACCGGTGAGAACCAGACCACAGGGAGCCAGAGTACGATAATCGCTGGTGGGCATCTCCAGCAATATGAGTTGTAACAACTCTTCCATGCGAGCTCGGATAATATTGCATAGGTCTTTATAAGAGGCGCTATGGCCATTCTCGATACCAACTTGTGCTGTTTGATCCATATCCAAAGAAGGTGTGACATTGCCATATCTCCTCTTCATCTTTTCCGCAATATTGAAAGGCAAGCCCAAGCCTATGGAGATGTCGCTGGTTACCTGGTAACCGGCTACCGGAAGGATACCTGTGTGATAGATACTACCATTCTTAAATACCGCGATGTCGGTAGTTCCACCCCCGATATCAGCCATGATAACGCCTGATTCTCTTTCCTCTGGAGTCAATGCTGCTTCTCCACTAGCCAGAGGCTCAAGGATGAGGTCTTCAGCATCGACGCCAATACTGCGGACACACTTAGCCAGGTTCTGTATCGAGGTGACTGAAGCAGTGACGATATGGGTTTCTACATCTAACCTGGACCCATGCATACCAACTGGCTGTCTCACCCCTTCCTGTCCATCTAGAGCGTAAGAGCGAGGAATGGCATGGAGCACCTTCTTTCCTTCAGCGACGGTGATGTTACGAGCCGCAGATAGAACTCGTTTAAGATCCTGAGTACGTACTAACCGATCTTCTCGGGGGATAGCTACTACTCCTTTGTTATTCAGGCTGCTTATATGCCTGCCGGTAACTCCAATATAGGCAGAATCTATGCGTATGCCGCTGATTCTTTGAGCTTCCTTCACTGATGCGGCAATTGACTGTCTGGCTTCATCCATATTGACTACAATGCCTTTATGTAGGCCACGACTGGGAACGACTCCCACTCCTAAGACTTCAATATCGTCTTCCGCTTTCACATTAGCCACGATGGTGGCTACTTTAGTTGTGCCGACGTCAATAGCTGAAATAATTTTCTTTGCCATGTTCACCTCCTTTTTTTGCTGAGGATGCTGCCTAGTTGAGTCGCTCGGCTATCCTTAATTTGGCGCTGCGGCTGCGAGGGTTGGATTCTGTCTCCAACGAGGTAGGTTTAATAACCTTCCGTGAAATGAGCTTCAAGGTGGGCTGATGCCCACAGCGACACATTACTGTTCCCGGGGGGCATAGGCAGCTGCTGGCCGCGTCTCGCATGAATCGTTTGACTATACGGTCTTCCAATGAATGATAACTGATGACTATTAATCTTCCCCCCGGTCGAAGGATATTAATAGTCTGTTGGAGAGCCAGCTCGAGGTTCTGCAGTTCGCTGTTAACCGCGATGCGAAGCGCCATAAAAGTTCTTGTGGCAGGGTGGATCCTGGCGCGCTTACCACGTGAAGCTTGCTCTATCAAGCGGGCAAGTTCAACGGTGGTGGCGATAGGGCGGTTTTGAACGATGTACCGCGCTATCCGCCGGCTATGACGCTCTTCCCCGTATTTTTCTATGAGCTTGGCCAACTCTTGCTCAGAGAAGTTGTTGACTATATCCGATGCGGTCAATTCTTGTCCTGCATCGAACCTCATATTTAGGGGGGCATCGAGGTGGAAGCTGAAGCCACGTTCGGCTGTATCCAGTTGTAGCGAGGAGACGCCAAGGTCGAAAAGGATACCATCAACTGGATGAAAGTGGTATCTTTCGCATATATCCTCAAGGTTGATAAAGTTGTCATTAACTAAGGTAATTGCTTCACCATAGTCTACAAGTTTGTCTTGACTTAATTTGATAGCTTCGGGGTCGGTATCAATGCCTAAAAGTCTTCCTGATGGTGAAATTTTTTCCAGTATCGCTGCCGCGTGTCCCCCCAGACCAACAGTGCAATCAACAAAGTAGCCTCCTCGCTGAGGCTGTAGCCCTGCTAAAACTTCGTCAAGCAGGACAGGCACGTGGACAGGTAGGGACATGGCTACGATCATTCACTCACTATTCTCCAAAATTCTCAATTATTTCTGATGCCTGCTCTTCAGCCGCTCTTTGCTCAACCTGCCATTCACCTTCGCTCCAGAGTTCAACACAGTTATTGGCACCGATGACAATTGCTTCATCACCAATACCGGCGTACTCGCGCAGGGAGAATGGCAACATTATCCTGCCTTGCCCATCAAGTGAGGCGCCGAAGGCAGAGCCGTGGATAGCGCGATTTAATCTCCTCAAGTTAGCTGGAGTTACTACCTTGGCAGCCAGACTGTCGGATAACCTTTTCCACTCAGCTACGGGGTAAACGGTAATGTATTTCTCTCCCATCCCCTTGGTTAATATCAGACCGTCCTTCATCTGTCGCCTGAATCTTGGCGGCAGAGGCACTCTGCCCTTTTCGTCAACCTTATACGTATATTCACCAAAAAACATATTAACCTCTGCTAGCTTTTACTCCGATTTTCTGCGAGGTCCAATCTCTCAGAAATTCCTGAGTTAGTTCCGTCAATTCCTGTCTTGTCCTATTCAGGCAATAGTAGGTAATACCTGAATCGCTTTTTCTACCCAGTATGCCTTGACTAATTAACCCCTCTATCTCTTGCTCCAGGACAACTCTGTCCATTCCTTGATTCACCGCAACGCACTCAGTGGTGAACCTCAGTTTGGGGTATTTCATACAAAAAAGGAGCACCCGCAAAATATTAAGGTGGTGTTCATAATTCCCGTAGATGCCAGAAATCACCTCTGACTCCACACGTTCTGTCATAGTCCACTACCTTTCACCCTTTTTCCCCACTTTTCCCCACTTTTATATTATAAACCTTATCCCCATTTTGTCAATACCTTTTGGAGCCCTTTCGGAATTTTTGAAGAAATTTCACCTCGGGCATTGATAATTGAGCGGTTTGATATATACCGATGAATGGATGGCCACTGGGGCTAGATTCACAGGAAAGCGTATGACTTTATTTTGTCACTGCATGCGTGGTAAGATATGCACTTTGAATGGTTCAATTGAGGAAATCCATGCGTATTGATATTTTGTGTCTATTCCCTGAAATATTCACCTCTCCACTAAATGAGAGCATCGTCAAGCGTGCCAGGGAGCAGGGACTGGTTAACATAATGGTTCATAATATTCGGGATTATACCCATGATAAACATCATACTGTGGATGACTATCCTTACGGCGGTGGACCGGGCATGGTGCTCAAGCCCGAGCCCATATTTGAGGCAGCGGAGGCAGTAAAGAAGCAGCATGTCATGAGTGAGATGCCTATCATATTACTCACTCCCCAGGGCAGGCTTTTTTCTCAATCTGTTGCCCAGGAGTTATCCCTCCACCCTTCTCTTATGTTAATCTGCGGCCATTACGAAGGTTTAGACGAGAGGGTGTGTGAGTACTTAGCCACCGATGAAATCAGTATCGGGGACTATGTACTTAGTGGAGGGGAGTTAGCTGCCTTGGTTGTAGTGGATGCTATTGTCAGACTTATACCCGGAGTGCTTGGCTCACAAGATTCCGCCGGCAGTGATTCTCATAGCAACGGGCTTTTGGAGTATCCCCAATATACCAGACCTGATGTATATCAAGATTGGCGGGTACCCTCAGTTTTGCTTTCGGGAAATCACGGTGAAATTGCTCAATGGCGACGCCGTCAGGCTATCCTGCGAACGGCGAAACGACGCCCTGACCTTCTAGAGAAGGGCAATCTCTGCGATGAGGAAAGGAAATGGATATTAGAGAATTTGTCAAACCCAAAATGAACCCCAACATCCCTCAGGTTTCCCCGGGCGATACAGTCAAGGTTAGATTGAAGGCTATGGAGGGGGATAAAGAACGGCTACAACACTTCCAGGGAGTAGTGATTAAAATGAGGAAGGGTGTTGATGGTGGAAGCTTTACGGTGAGGAGGGTATCTTACGGCATCGGAGTGGAGCGTACTTTCCCCTTCCAGTCCCCTACGGTGCAAAATGTAGAGGTACTCAGACATGGAAAGGTGCACCGGGCCAAGCTCTATTATGTGCGGAGGCTCAGTGCCAGGCGGGCTCGACTTAAGGAAAGACGGGAGAGGGCAATAGAGCAAGCCATTGCCCAAGAAGAGCAGGTCGTGCCTGAAGAAGAGCGGGCTGTGCTTGAGGAACCACAGGCTGTTTCTCAAGAAGAGCAGGTCGTGTCCCAGGAAGAGCGTGCCGCCGTTCAAGAAGAGCACGTCGCGCCTGAGGAAGAGCAAGCCATCCTTGAGGAGAAACCGGCTGTGTCTCAAGAAGAGCAGATTGCTTCTCAGGAAGAACAGGTCATTTCTCAGGAAGAGCAATCCACTGCTCAGGAAGAGCATGTTCTGTCTCAGGAAGAACAAGACACCGTTCAAGAAGAACAGTCTGCGTCTCAGGAAGAGCAAACTACTCCTCAAAAAGAGTAAA
>CP070793.1:34723-51715 GCA_020346965.1 Chloroflexota bacterium
CCGCACTTTCATAGTCAAAGAAGGCAGAGCCTATTTTCAAGTAGGAGGTGGAATTATTTACGACTCCGATCCCGAAGCTGAATACATAGAAACCTTGGACAAAGCTAAGGCTCTAATTCAAGCTCTGCAATTAGCACCGGAGGTGACTGTTAGGTCAAGATGAATCGCGTTGATAAATCGCGAATACCCTGAGGCAAAAAGAAGCTTCGAAGTTGTGTCTAAACCTATCGAAGCTACACGAGGATCCTCGTAGCAGGTTGAGGAAAGCCTTGTGACACATTTTCCAGATTACCAGTGTTACAGTAGTATCGACCAAGATTGTGCCTCCCAATTCTTAGTTCTGAGTTGAGCATTGAAAAGCTGGCGATTATGCCATATGATAGCAGGGTCAAAAAATAAGCAACTAAGTTTCGTACAGAGTGTCTCTTGTAAGTAACGGGGAACTATGAAAAGCTCTCTGAATTATGATCATAAGGGGGTCTAGTTTATGTCCGATGAATTTGACAAAGGTTCCGATAAATTGGAGGAACTGAGGAGAAAGCAGGAAAGCATATTACAGATGGGAGGGCCAAAGGCGATTGAAGCTCGCCATAAGAAAGGGCAGATGTCGGCCCGGGAGAGGATAGATTATTTCTTCGACCCCGGAACATTTACAGAAATAGGACTGTTTATTACGCACAGAACTACTGCCTTTGGCATGGACAAAAGGGAAGTGCCCGCTGAAGGAGTGATCACTGGCTTTGGCAAAGTTAACGGCCGACATGTTGTTGTTGCTGCCGAGGATTTTACTGCAATGGCGGGGACGTTCGGCGAATATCATGGCAAGAAGTTCGTTCGAGCTGTAGATTTCGCCAAGGATAATGGATGGCCATTTGTAGGCATGAATGACTCTGGAGGCGCTCGACTGCAGGAAGGGATTGATACGTTAGAGAGTTATGGATGGTTGTTTAGGGCTCAAATACTTGCGTCCGGGATAATACCCCAGATAGCCCTGCTTATGGGCCCTTGTTTGGGAGGACAGGCATATCATCCTGTAATGCAAGATTTCCTGATTCAGACAAAGCACACAGGATTCATGGGCATTGCGGGCCCGGCTTTTGTCAAAACGCAAACCGGGGAAGAAATTAGCCTGGAGGAACTTTCCGGCTATAGAGCTCATGCCATTAAATCAGGGCAAACACACATCGTGGCAGAAGACGATGCGGATTGTCTTGATAAGTGTAAGGAACTCCTGTCATTACTGCCTTCTAGCAATAAAGAGAAACCACCTCATATCTCAACATGCGACGACCCAGAAAGGAAGGAGGATTTGCTTAGCCTATTACCGGAACATCCATACCAACCTTTCGATATGTACGACGTTATTAGAAAAATCGTTGACAAGGGTTACTTCTTTGAGACTATGGGACTACACGCCAAGAATATGATTACAGGTTTTGCCCGCTTCAATGGTCGTACTGTGGGAATAGTGGCCACTCAGCCCAACTGGATGGCAGGTTGCATAGATATTGATGCTGCCGATAAAGGGGCAAGGTTTGTCAGGTTTTGCGACCTGTTCAATATTCCCTTAATCACACTTCATGATTCTCCCGGGTATCTGATAGGTTCCCAGCAAGACTGGGGCGGAATCCTGCGCCATGGCGCCAAGCTGCTCTTTGCCTGGGCTGATGCCACTGTGCCACTGATAGCGATTATTATTAGAAAATCTTATGCCGGCGCTCACTATGGCATGCTGGACAAAGCTATTGGGGCTGATTTTGTCTTTGCCTGGCCTACAGCCCAGGTTACCATTGTCGGTGCCGAAACCGCTGCCAGTGTTATCTTTGCCAGAGAGATAAGAGACTCAGATAAGCCTGATGAAGTGCGAGCGCAAAGGATAAAGGAATTCTCAGAAATGTACGAAAATCCCTACAGGGCTGCAGAGAGAGGCTACGTTGATGATGTGATAGACCCCTCAGATACCAGAAAAGTCATAAACAGCGCACTCGATTTTCTGGAAGATAAATGCGTGGCAAGACCGTGGAGGAAGTACTCCAATATTAATCTCTAAGAAAGGAGCAGGATAATGGATTTCAGCTTCACTGAAGAACAGAACAAATTTAGGCTGGAAGTGAGTGGTTTCCTGGAGGAGGAGATTGAGAAAGGGTATTGGAAACCCGCCTGTGATGCCTGGATACAAGGCTTCGATCCTGAATTCACTAAACGGGTGGCGCACAAAGGCTGGATAGGTCTGACCTGGCCTAAAGAGTATGGAGGGCACGAGCGCAGCCATATAGATAGACTTATCCTTACTGAAGAAATGCTCCGTTATGGGGCGCCAGCAGCTTGTCACTGGTTTGGTGACCGTCAGGTCGGGGGTGCCATTCTCTCGTTCGGGTCAGAGGACTTAAAGAAGGAGTTTTTACCCAAGATTGTTAAGGGAAAAGCCTACTTTGGTCTAGGGATGAGCGAACCGGGAGCTGGTTCTGACCTGGCCTCGCTACAAACCAAGGCAGTAGAAGACGGCGACTATTACGTGATTAACGGTCAGAAGACCTGGGCTAGTTGCGCCTCATTTGCTCAATACTTCGATGTGTATGTCCGAACGGACTCCGAGGCACCAAGGCATAGGGGTATTAGCGAGTTTATCGTGGATGCACAATCACCGGGCCTCAGCCGCATCCCTATGACTGATATTACCGGCACTGAAGCCTGGAATGACGTGTTCTTTGATAATGTCCGTGTGCACAAGCGCTATCTAGTGGGGGAAAAGAATCGTGGTTTTTATCAGGTTCTCAACCAGCTTGATTACGAGAGGAGCGGCATGGAACGCCTGATGGGCAACTATCCCCTCTTTGGCTCCATCATACAGTTTGCCAAGGACAATAAATTATCTCAGAGGTCTACAATCCGCAACAAGTTGGCGCAATTACAGATCGAGTTTGAAGTGGGACGTTTACTAATCTACAGAGTTGCTTTCCTCATGGAAGAAGGGCGGGTTCCTAATTGGGAATCGGCTATGTCTAAAGCTTACTCCACAGAATTTGAGAAACATGTGGCTGGTGTGGCTATGGAGGTCTTGGGACCCTACGGACAGTTGGCATCAAGTTCCAAGTTGGTCCCCCTGCGAGGTATGGCCCTACACTCCTACTTAGCCTCTAAAGGCTACAGTCTTCAAGCCGGCACAACAGAAATTCTAAAGAATGTCCTGGCTGTGCGGGGATTGGGACTACCCAGTTCATAGGCCGTCAGTCTGATAGTTAATACAGGAGGATAACTATGAAGCTAACCCTTACTGAAGAGCAAGAAATGTTAAGAAAGACAGCTCGCGACTTCCTAGCTGATAAGTGCTCGAAGGAATTCGTCAGGCAGATGGAAGAGAGTGAGACCGGCTATTCCGGAGAACTCTGGCAAGAGATGGCAGACCTAGGCTGGATAGGCTTAGCCTTCCCCGGTGAATATGGCGGCGGTGACATGCGTTTCCTCGATTTAGCAGTATTATTGGAGGAGATGGGACGGGCTTGTTTACCCAGTCCGTTTTTCTCCACGGTGATTCTGGGAGGTTTATCCATCTTAGATGCTGGGAGCAGCGAGCAAAAACAAGAATACTTGCCTAAGATAATCGGGGGCGAGAGAATCTTGACCTTAGCCCTCACCGAACCCGGCTATGATAATTACGATGCATCTTCGATCAAGGTCGCGGCTAACCGCAATAATGACAACTATATTATCAGCGGCACAAAACTTTTTGTCCCTGATGCTCATATTGCTGATAACCTGATATGCGTCGCCAAAACCAAGCCTGAAAATGGAATCACCATGTTCCTGATCGATGCCAAGGACCCTAAGATAGAGTGCACAATCTTGGAGACCATTGCCGGAGATAAGCTATGTGAGGTGGTTTTTGATCAAATGGCAGTACCTGAAGCCAGTATTTTGGGTCGATTAAATCAAGGTTGGAGCATAGTACAAAAGACAGTAGAGAGGGCAGCGTTGGGAAAATGTTGTGATACGGTTGGCAATATTCAGCGAGTATTGGAGATGACAGTGGATTACGCCAAAGAAAGGAAGCAGTTTGACCGTCCCATTGGCAGCTTTCAGGCTATACAGCACTATTGCGCCGATATGGCAACCGATGTTGATGGTGCCAGATTTAGCACCTATCGGGCAGCCTGGATGTTGAGTGAAGGACTCCCCTGCACTAAAGAGATAGCCATAGCCAAAGCCTGGACAGGTAAAGCTTCCCAGCGCATGTTTGGTCTGGCACATCAAATTCACGGGGCTATTGGTGCTACCATAGAACATGACCTCCACTATTACACCAGGCGTGCCAAAGCTGCAGAGCTTGCTTTTGGTGATGCCGATTTCTATCAAGAAATAGTAGCGAGAGAGATGGGATTATAATGGCTAGGTTCGGACCAAGTTAGAACAGAGCTTAGGCGATTGGCTTGCTTATCAGTGTTGAGCAAGTTTCGCGAGTCTGGCAGCACGAAAGGGGTTAGTACTGTGGAAATCAATAAAGTAGGTGTGGTTGGTTGTGGGTTTATGGGCGCTGGTATCGTCCAGGTTTGTGCCCAGTCTGGGTATGAGGTGACAGTTACAGAAATCAACAAACAGATTCTCAGCAAGGGCATATTAACAATAGAATACTACCTGGGTCGAGGTGTGGAGAAGGGTAGGATATCTCAGCAGGATAAGGACTCTACTCGATCTCGTATTAAGGGAAGCACTGTTTTGGAGGACCTAGGTAACTGCGATCTAGTTATAGAAGCTGTCCCAGAGGATATGGAACTCAAGCAAAGGATTTTCACCAAACTGGATCGAATATGTCCGATACATACGATCCTCTGTTCCAACACATCATGTCTATCTGTCACAGAGCTTGCCAGAGTAACCAACCGTCTGGATAGAGTAATCGGAACACACTTTCTCTCCCCGGTGCCGCCAAGCAAACTACTCGAGATCATCAGAGCCGACACAACCAGTAGAGAGACTGTCACTACGGTAAAGAAGTTTGGTCTCTCCCTCGGAAAGGAAATCCTTATCGCCAAGGATACTCCCGGGTTCATTTTCAATTACCTACTATTAGCCTTGACGGGAGCCGCCGTGCGCCTACTGGAGAACGGAGTAGCCAGCGCAGAGGACATTGACAAAAGCATGACCTTGGGACTGGGTCATCCCATAGGCCCATTGGCTCTAGCCGACTTCAACGGTCTTGACATTGGCTATATGGTATCCCGTGCGATGTATGAAAGGAGCAAGGATCCCTGCCTCGCTCCGTCCACCATCATGAAAGAGCTGGTCGAATCTGGCCATCTTGGTCGTAAGACCGGTGAAGGGTTCTACCAGTACAAAAAAGGTAAGTAGTCCGCTAGAAAAGATTAGTCAATATTGTCAAGCTTCTCTTCCAGATTTTTTTGCCTTAGGGATACCGTTAAATCTCCCCGAGTTCTTTCTATAATGGCGCGTATAGTGTCGGTGGTTCGTCTCAAGCCATGTGCAAGCAATTCCGGGAAGTCCATGGTTATTAGAATCCCGTAGATTTCGTCCATTATAGTAAGTAATTCCTCGCAGCGTGAGAACTCCTCTCGCCTAAGACTATCTAATATATACCTTCGTAATTCCCCCACGGATTCGCCCAAACCATCAAGGTAGGCAGAATTGCTTATACCCAGTGTTTCCGGCTTCGGCAAATCATACCTGCCAATCAGAGCCGAGGTTATACATCCTTCGGCGAACTCCTTTTGAGCATCGTGGATGAAACCTGCGTAGAGCAGCTTTCCATGCTCAGCCAAGTCGTGGTTTAATTCTCGAATTAGCTCGTGAGCTGCATCAAGGAGTTGCTTTGCTCTGTCCTGCTCCTGACGATGTACCGCACGTATGGCATCAGCGCTGTAGCGGATGACTCTACGGCAACTACGTAAGGCTTTCTCTCGTGCCTCATCCTCCGCCGCAAAATAGGGGCGAAGCTCCGAAGCGATAATCTCCAAATCCTCTACTGCTTCTGACATTGTTCTTTCGTCAAGTCTATTGCTGCGACCAATTTCTGCACAGCTCCCTTAATCTCTTTCTCACCCAAGACAGCACTGATCACAGCTATAGCATCAGCTCCGGCAGCCACTACTTCACCAACATTATTCTGATTAATACCCCCAATAGCTACTACAGGAGTAGATGTTGTTCGCTTCAGTTCTCTGAGTATGTCCATCCCCACCACAGTGGCCTCCCTTTTTGTTGCTGTGGCGAATATGGAGCCGACGGCAATATAATCGGCACCTTCATCTTGAGCTTTTGCGGCCTGAGTCATTGTCCTGATGGAGCAACCAATTATCTTGTCTATCGATAATTCCCTGCGGACTAAGGGCATAGGTAAATCCTCTTGCCCTATGTGCAGTCCATCGGCATCCACAGCCAGGGCCAAATCGAGATAATCATTCATTATAAATAGAACGCCGGCCTGGTTACAGAGTTCCTTAAGTCTTTGTGCTACAGGTAACGTTTCTTTCTTTTTGCCTTGCTTATCGCGAAGCTGGATTACCCTGGCACCCCCCTCAATGATTTGCCGGCCAATATCCAGTTCGTCCCTGCCGGCCAGAAGTTGCCGATCCATAATAACGTAAAGGCCAGATATCCTCTCGACTTTATCCCGGCGTAATATTCGTGAAACCAAATCGCGCTCTAAGGTATAAAGGGCAAACCTTGTCTGCTCAAAGCTGGCGGGATTCAGCTTTGAATTTGTCTCCGGCAATCTGGCCAGCTCTTCTATAACGCGAAGAGATTCCTCTGCCCTCTTGGCATTAGCCCTAACCAAGCCCACTAAACCCGAGGGTGAGGCCGTTTCCACATTGGATTCCTTATCCTTAATCCTTGAGCGCAGGGGCCCAATATCATGTTCGGAATCCCTATGAGACAATAGCCCTGTGCTCAGATACTCGGTCTCTGTAACTAGATGATGGCGCAGAGTCCTTAACCGCTGGCTGAGTTCAACATCATCGAGGACAAAACGGGCGATATCCTCCAGAACGCGCAAGCCTTCACTTGAGCGGTTCAGGTTGGCATCAATCATACGCAGCGGTTGGTGAGACACTCCCTAGGTCCTTCAGTGGTTCAGGCAACACGCCATCCCTGGCTGCTTGTATCTTATCCTTAATCTGGGGCGGCAACTCCTGTCCCATATTCTGAAACTTATTCTCCACCCAGCGACCAATATTCCGTGGATCTCTGTAATAATCATCACCCGGGTGCATTGTAGGCTCGCCGCTCTCTTCCCATACGGTCTTCAACGATTTATGGTAGGCGAAACCAGAAATGGCACGAGATAAGTTGCTACTCCCACACAATGAGCACTTTGAAATAAAAGGAGCAGAAATATCTCTTACCAGGAACGATAGTCTTCTGTGACAGTTTTGACAAGTGAATTCGTAAATGGGCATTATGCATCCCTGTATTCAATCAATTGCGGCTTTGCTTTCCCCTTGACCTGTAAATTTCCTTCTTTCTTCTTCTATCTGTGCTACGGGCCACTCACCCCTCTCCATTCTCTCAGTTATTTCCTCGTATTCAGGAAGGGGTTTTTCCCCGCTACTCATTCTCTTATTCCAATCGGCCATTGCTCTGGGATCATCACGCATCATGCCCTGGGTTAGCTCACGGTCCGAAAGTATATCTTCATAAACATCTCTGTATGTCTTCTGTACGGAAAAAGTCGAAAATACTCGCTTAAGTTCGCTATTACCACAACGAGGGCAGGCCGGTGAGGACATAGAAGAACTCTGCCGATATGAGCTAATGATTTGCTGGCAGGAACCGCACCAATACTCATAAATAGGCATTTTTCCTCAGCAGAGAAATTCTAACACAGCTCATTCCTTCGACCAAACGGTGATGGGAGAACACAATTCGACTTCCCTTTACTGAAAAACTCATAAGACAGACAGATCCGGTTAAGGATAGCCTGGCTCTCTGCCCAGAACGGCCACCGCAGCTACTTGAGGTGGACCACCGAAGGTTTGTGATATACCAAGCCTAGCATCCTTAAGTTGACGCTCGGCCGATTGAGCCTTGCCCTGAAGTTGCTTATAAACCTCGTAAGTCATGCGAAGTCCACTAGCACCTACCGGGTGTCCAAAGCATTTCAGTCCACCATCGCTATTTACAGGCAAGCCACCACCGAGCTCAAAGAAGCCGGAGTCAATATCTTCCTTGGCTTTACCTTCCGGGCTAAAGCCAAGGAGTTCGTAGAGAAGTAACTCCGTGCTGGTAAAGCAATCATGAACTTCAGCAATGTCGATTTGCTCCCGGGGATTCTTTATTCCAGCCTGTCCGTAAGCCTGACGAGAGGAATTCATCACTTCCTCAAAATGGAGCCAGTCAAAAGCCGGGCGGTTCTGTGGAAGCAGAGCAGAATGAGCTGCACCTAGCCCCTTTATATATATGGGGTCATTCCGGTATTGTCTAGCCTTGCTGGCGGGAACCAAGATGGCTGCGGCACCACCATCACTATTACCGCAGCAATCAAAAAGCCCCAGAGGCCATGCGACAATAGGAGCATTCATCACCTGTTCCAGGGTTACCTGGTTGTGGAAATGAGCCTTCGGGCAAAGGCTGCCGTTGTAGTGGTTTTTGACCGCAATTTTACCCATGGTGCGTTTACCTTCTTCAGGGCTTAATCCGTAAGTGTAGAAATATCGCGTGGCAATCATGCCAAACGAGCCAGGCGCAGTGCGACGTGCTTCCAGTACTGTGCTCATACCCCGCCCAGTTCCCAGGCCAGGGAAACCAGTATCTTTGAGCTTCTCTACGCCCAGCGCTAGAACCAAATCATACATACCGCAGGCAACACCAAAGCAGGCATTCCTTAGAGCCTCGTGTCCCGTGGTGCACCAGTTCTCCACCCGGCTCATCGGTATGCCATGGAGCTTCAGTGGTCCCGCCAAATGAGTACAGCCAATGCCGACCACTGGTTGGGTGACACTTCCATACCAACAGGCTTGAATATCCTCAGCATCGATCCCTGCATCTTCATAAGCCTCATAAGCGGCTTCTATGGCCAGGTCATCAAGCCCAGCATCCCACCTCTCGCCAAACTTAGTGCAACCCATGCCAATAATGGCAACCTTATCCTTTATACTCTCCATTCATTTACCCTCACTTGGTTATTAGCTCACGACACTCCCTTGTCTTCACATTCATAAACCGCTGGAAATACTTCTTTCCTCCTGAATTTTCGCCAGTCTGGTTTATTTTTCTGCCAGAACGCGTTCTTCCAGTGTTCCGCTTCTTCAGAAGCGTAATATTTCCAGAGATACTGTGCCGAAACTGCTTCTATTCCCCGCATATAGGTAGTGGCGGCATTGAAGCACGCTTTGATGCCAGCTATGGCTCCAGGACTCTTTTCCAATATCTCATCGCACCACTTATCCACTTCTTCTTCCAGTTTGCCCGCCGGTACGACCTTGTTCACCAGTCCCATCTCCAGGGCTTCCTTGGCCGTATATCGACGGCAGAGATACCAAATTTCCCTTGCTTTCTTCTCCCCAACTACCATCGCTAAGTCAATAACGCCTACACCCGGATCAAAACTTCCCACCACGGGACCGACCTGGCCAAAAACGGCATTTTCTGAAGCTATGGACAGGTCGCAAACCTGCTGATAAACTTGTCCCCCTCCTATTGCATAACCATTCACCGCTGCAATAACCGGCTTAGGCATCTCTCGGATAAGGGTTTTAACCATTAAATCCTTCTCTAACATTCCCTTCCGATAGCCAGATCTTGCTTCCTTAGCATCACCGCCGGTGCAAAACGCCTTATCGCCAGCGCCAGTAAACACCACCACACCTACAGCAGCATCGCTTGCCCCATCTTCGAAAGCCTTTATCAGTTCATCCTGAGTGAAAGTAGTAAAAGCGTTGTATGCCTCGGGTCTGTTTATGGTTACCCTGGCTACTCCGGACTTTTTTTCATAGATGATATCTCTGAAATCAAACCCTGGTACTTTTTCCCATTTTCGCTCTGCCATTGCTCATCCTTTCATTCTGATATTTCACCTTACAGGTCGGCATTTCCAGAAATAGTTGTACATGCCCGCACCTTCATATAGCCTCCTGAAAGTCATTTCCACTGGCATATCCACTGTTACCTGACTGGGGTCACAATCCGTCATTGGAAGATACGTTCTCGTATTTTGGTAGTCAAACTCTACGCCCACCTGCGGTATTGTCGGGTCATCGCTTCTACCAGCTAGGTTATCAAGAGTGAAAGTAAACACCCTAGCCTTACAGTCCGAGAGCCTGACTTCCTCATAATTGTCCTTGCTTCGGCATTTATAGCAGATCCTCTCTATGGGAAAGGTGACGGTACCGCAATTTTTGCACTTACTGCTGTGCATGCGAATCGCCCAGTTACGCTCCCTCCAGCTAGTGGTCGCTGCTGGAAAGAGCCTAAACGGTTCACCAGGTTTAGGATCCAATAATCCTCTATAGCTAAGATATTTCACATAGCTGGGAAGAGGTCTCTTGGAATCCAAGAATCCCTTTACTGCTCTTCTGTTATCTTTAACCTTTTCAATTTGCTCCGTCACGCTTAATAGAAAGGCATCACAACCACTACCATAGCTAGCCACCAAAATCTTGTCACCTGCCTTGGCTTCCTCCAGAGCAGCTACGAGCATAAGCAATGCATGCGCACAACCTGTAATACCCAGATTGTTGATAAGCAAATCTTGAAGCTGCATGTTAACATCAAACCCTAGACGGCGCGCCAGCCTTTGCTGTGCTCGCAACGTGGGAGCATAAAGCACGGCTTTGCTGATGTCTTGAATTGAGAGAGTTTTTTTCTGTAGTAATCCTGAAATTGCTCTCTCCATATTCTCTATATAACCGTGTTCAATGATAAAGCGATCTTCCCAGGATTGAACATAGATATCCTTATCTAACCTCCATACATCATATAGTTCGTTGGATAAGGAATAGCTGCTTTCCACAACAACAGCAGGTTCATCAGTATTACTGATCAGCAAAGCTACTGCTGCATCACCAAAGGTCTGTTCATAGTTTGACCCGGGATAACCCAGGCGGCAATCGGAGGCGGTAACCAGAACCTGTCTGGCTGAGCCACTAACTACAGCGTCCAACGCTGCCCTCAATGCTGCGGTCCCTGCCGTTAGACTATTAGCAAAGTCAGCGGTGATAATCTCTGGTTTCAAGTCGGTAGCCATAGCCACTAAGGTAGAGCATTCCTTCTCTTTATAAGGTGAGGTAGTGGAGGCAAAATATAAACCATCTATTTTTTCTCGCTCCAACCCAGCCGAACAATCAACTGCAGCCTCAATTGACATAGTGATAGTGTCTTCATCGTTATTGGCTACACTCCTTTCGCCTCTAATCGAGCCGCTTCCCCAGGCCTCGGCGACAGCATCCCGCGCGAGCCGCCATAACGGTATGTAGGCACCGTAAGAAATAATGCCAGCCATGAATTGAATCCTCCCTTATTCTAACCCGTTGAATCCCTGCCCCACCTTACTGTTAGTACACCCACTCCTGATCTCTAATATCCGCTTGCTGTAGTACCATAGCTCACATATAGATTATGCCCCTTGCACAGGGTTGTCAACGGTCACAGTCTTGTAGTATTGACCTGCCCTCTAATTCAAAGCCTTTTGGTTACACTGGATTTGAGTAGCAGCCGGTCCAGGCGACTAGGAATAGCATAACACGAACACGATTCTGTACACTCTACTCCAGGTAGAGTATCCTACCGCAGCTATTGCACTGGATTAGATCTCCGGCTCTAACCTTTTGCCACTGACTCGTGGGAACGGCGATATGGCATCCTTGGCACTTTCCTCTCTCTACTTTGCTTACAGCTTGTCCCCTTGATAACCTGATTCGCTCATAAGTATTAAGGGCTTCAGAGCCAAGCTGCTGTGCTAGCGTAACACGCTCTTCTTTGAGCCTGACAAGCAGCGTCTCAATTTCCGTTTTCCTTTGCCCAAGGGTTTCCTGTCTTTGCTCCCGCTCCTGATTCAATTGCTCAACTTCTTCGACGGTGGTTTTTATATTGACTTCTATCTCCTCCATCTGGCTCATAAAATCTAGGAGATCGTCTTCCCTGGGCTTAATCTGGCTCTTGAGACCTTTGACTTCTTTTTCAAGGTTAACCAATTCCTTGGGATCCTTGGTTGTGCCACCATAAAGCTTGCTATCAATCTGCCTGATTTTCTCTTGAAGGTCCTCTAGTTCCCATTCAGAATTCTTTTGCTTTCTACTAACGTCTTCTAGTTGGTCTTTGCGCAAAGAAAGCTTGGATTCTGCGGCAGCCAACGCTTTATTGTCACCTAAGCCGTGATTAACTTCACTTAGCTCTTGCAGCTTCTTTTGAAGCTCTAGGTCAAGTTGCTGTAGCTTGTAGAGTTGCACCATCAAACTCATGTTGAGGCTCATTGTAAAAACGTCGTCGATATGTTGTCAAAATGCATACGCAGCCCGGGAGAACAGAAAGCTAGACTTCCACAATCCTGGGATTTACGCGGCGTTTTTCGCCCGTAATGATCGCATCTATCTGCAATACAACTTCATCCACCTTATGCTGACGGCTTGTGATAACATAATCGAACAGTGGCAGGCTTTCCATTTCCTCTTTTGCCCTTTTTAACCTCAGAGCCAAACCTGTTGTGGATTCGCTATGCCGCCTTCTTAATCTTTTCTCCAGTTCTTCCAGTGAGGGAGGTATGAGGAAAATAAACACTGCTTGGGGCAGGATTTCTTTAATAGTAGCGGCACCTTGAACATCTACTTTCACTATTGCGTCTACTCCTTTGCCTAAAGCTACGGTTATTTCATTCTTTGGCACACCATAGTAGTTGTCGTAGACATTAGCCCACTCCAGGAATTGGCGTTTATTTATCATCTGCTGAAATTCTTCTCCGGAAAGAAAATGGTAATCAACCCCATTCTTCTCTCCGGCACGCTTAGGACGCGTGGTAGCGGTAATGACATAGTGAAAGGGACGCCCCAATTTTTTCATCCTGGCAAGCACCGCGTCCTTACCTACTCCCGAAGGTCCAGAAAGGACGACGAGGAGAGGGAAAGAATTTCTGGCGTCTCTTTTGCTTTTTCGAAGCTTCGAATCAATGCTTTGCTCAGGCACTTGACAGCTCAGCTTTTTCTTCAGACAGCATGGACGCGGTTGATAATCTATGTGCAATGGTCTCCGCGGTCACAGCAGCCAACATGATATGACCTGTTTCATAGAGAATGGCAGTTTTGGCTTTCCTACCGTGGGTAGCGTCAATTAGACGCTCTTTTTCCCTTGCTTCCCGAATGAGTCTCTTTACTGGTTGTTGATTTATGGACAGGAGAGCAATTACCTTATTTACAGCGATAACATTACCAAAACCGACATGAACTAATTCCGTACACATGCTGTCCTCCTAACTTTAGTACTTCAACACTTGCTAGTAGTTTAGTATTTGGTTCATTGTTTGCCAGAAGGCAGGGTAAGACACCTGTGCTGCCTGGGCATGCTTGATAGTCGTTTCACCTTTAGCTACTAAACCGGCTACTGCCAGGCTCATTGCTAATCGGTGGTCAAAATGGCTATCAACTTCTCTGCCCAACAAAGATCTGCCGCCATAGATAACCATACCATCCGGCAAAGGTTCAATTCTAGCGCCCAGACGGGAAAGCTCACTTGCTATAGTGTCAATCCTATCTGATTCCTTTACCTTCAGCTCTTCAGCACCCCTGATAACAGTTTTTCCTCTGGCAACACAACCAGCCACAGCTAAAACGGGAATCTCGTCAATGAGACGAGGGATAATATCACCACCTACTTCTATTCCCTTTAACTCACTAGATTCTACCACAAGATCGGCTAAGGGTTCACTACCTTCCAGTCGTTCGTTAGTTGTCCTAAGTTTGGCTCCCATAGCCAGGAGAACGTCGATAATTCCTGTCCTTGTGGGGTTGATTCCGCTATTCTTTACCACTACCCTGGCGTTTCGGTGGATGGCTCCAGCGACCAGAAAGTAGGCTGCTGAGCTTATATCACCGGGGACGCAAAGGTCGATAGAAACCAAGGGACTGCTCAACGGCATCAAGGAAATCGAATTTCCCTGCATCTCCAAACTGGCCCCCATCCGCTCAAGCATTCTTTCCGTATGATCCCGTGAAGGGATGGTCTGGTGCAAGATGGTATTCCCGTGGGCAAAAAGACCCGCTAGTAGTATAGCCGATTTAATTTGTGCACTAGGAATAGGCAACGTAAAGTCTATACCACGTAACTTCTTCCCCGTAATGACCAGAGGAGCAAAGGAATCTCCTCCTCTGCCCCGGATCTCAGCACCCATTAATCTCAGCGGCTGAATCAACCTGCCCATGGGACGTCTACGAAGGGAGCCATCCCCTGTAATAATGGATAGGAAAGATTGGCCGGCAAGAAGTCCACCCAGGAGGCGTATCGTGGTGCCGCTATTCTGGGCATTAAGCACATTGCTAGCTTCCCTGAGTCCATCTTCCCCAGTTCCCCGAACTGATAGAGTAGGTGAATCATGCAACTCTTTTCTATCAATTTTCACTCCCAGGGCTCTCAAGCATCTAATTGTGGCTAGACAATCTCCCCCTGGAGCAAAATTGCAGATCTCGGCCTTACCTTTGGCTAAACTATTCAAGATGACAGAACGGTGAGAAACAGACTTATCACCTGGTAGAAGTACTTCTCCCTCTAATCTGGGGCAAGGCCTGATCGTTCTTGTCTCCGCTCTAGACGAAGACGATCTTAAGTTGATGAATTGCTCAGCCATTCTTGTCTCGCCTTCTTGGCCTCAGTCAAAGCTTGTTCCAGTCCTTCATCCCCCTCAGCCACCAACTGGCGATACCTGTCCAATTCCTGACTGAATTCATCAGCCCAGTTAGCTATAGTCTCCTTATTACTTAGGCAGATATGCGAATTCACCTCGGGATTCCCTGAAGCTAAACGAGTAAGGTCGCGATAGCCTGAGGCTGCCATTTTAGACATCTTCAACCAAGAAGGATTCTTGGTAGTTAGCGATACCAGCGCTGCCGAGAGTAATATAGGTAGGTGGCTAATGCCGGCCACCAGGTTGTCATGCTCTTGAGCATCAATGAAGAAAGGTACGGCTCCCAGCTTCTCGACCATGCTGGTGATTCTACGTATCGATTCTGGCGAAGCTTTCTTCGATGAGGTTAGGCAATAAGTGCAGCCACGAAATAATTCAGCTTCAGCAGCTTGGATGCCATAACTTTCCTTCCCGGCCATAGGATGTCCGCCAATGAAGTCCACCTCTGGCGGTAGTATTTCCTCGGCCCATTTCATAACCTGGGCTTTTGTGCTGGCAGTATCTGTCACAGTGGCACCTGAGGTAAGATGGGGAGCTATTTGGGAGAAGATTTCCTTTACGGTCAGAACCGGCGTGGCAATGATAACAAAACTAGCATGCTTTACTGCTCTCTCCAGATCGGCTTCGCTCCTTTCAATAGCGCCTGAGCTTAAGGCATTGGCTACAGTTTCCTGACTACGGCTATAACCAATAACCTCCCACCCAGGCTTATTACCCTGTCTTAAAGCTAACCCGATTGAACCACCAATTAATCCCAAGCCGATGATGGTAACAAGCACGTTATCATTATAGCAGTGTAGTGCTCACAAGTCATCGCGAGTATTCCTTTTATGTCATTATCAGCCACGGCACATGCCAGCAGAGAATCCCCACCTCGCTCAGGGATAGATTCCTCGTGGCAATCTCACCACAGCCTCTTATGTACTCCCGAACCTAAGATGACAAAGGCCTCTGCGGTACAAAGGTACGGGTACAAATGGGCGATTGACGGTGAAGCGAACGAATCCTAGACTATATTCAGTTAGTATCAGGAGGCTTTAATATGACTGTAGAAACGAAGATGAATATGGATAAGACGAAGGGGCATAGTAAAGTAGTTCATGTCGTAATTGCCTTTGCACTGGTAGTTAGCCTAGCATTAGTGATATATCCCTCGTCCAAGGTAGGTGCAAGTATACAAACTGAGGAATTTACAGAGAGTGGTACTTTCGTTGTTCCAGAAACAGTGACAGAGATCACCGTGGAAGTGTGGGGTGGGGGCGGCGCAGGTGGAGGGAGTACTAATACGCGCCGCGGAGCAAGAGGCGGAGCTGGTGGCGGTGGCGGTGCTTATGCGAGTTCAACACTAACTGTGGAATCGGGGCAGGAGTTGCAGGTTGTCGTTGGTGCAGGGGGTACTGGAGTTTCTGGAGACGATGGCAACGCTGGCAACCCCTCATTTGTTGGGCCAGATACAGATCCTGACAACGCACTCGTGCGTGCAGCAGCCGGTTCAGGCGGAACGGGAAATACAGCTGGTGGCAACCCGCCAGGAGGTGCAGGCGGGACAACAGAAGCTTCTATTGGTGACATTAGGCTTGCGGGGGCCGATGGTGAAAACGGTGACACTGGCATAGGAATTCAATCAGGCACCGGTGGAGACGGTGCCAATGAGGGTGGTTCCGGTGGCGCTGCAGTGACGTCCGGGACTTCAAACGGCAATCCCGGAAATGTACCGGGAGGAGGAGGAGGAGGAGCGCGGACAGAGCAAACTGACGGCAATCGAACCGGTGGTGCTGGTGCTACCGGGAAAGTGGTGATTACGTGGGTAACATTTGACCTCACCATCTCCAGCACAGAAGGTGGCTCGGTAACCGATCCTGGTGAGGGGACATTTGCTTATGGAGATGAGGCTGTAGTCGACGTCGTGGCGACTCCGGACGAAGGATATCAGTTTACCGAATGGACTGGCAATGTGACGACTATTGCTGATATCTATGCGGATGCGACCAATATCACCATGAGTGGCAACTATTCCATTACAGCTAACTTTGAGGAGATACCATTGGTTCAGTATGACCTCACCATTTCCAGTACTGCTGGCGGCCTCGTAACAACACCCGGCGAGGGAGTGTTTACCTATGGCGAGGTATCAGTAGTCGGCTTGGCAGCCG
>CP070793.1:51815-56466 GCA_020346965.1 Chloroflexota bacterium
ACCATAGCCATCGTGGCAGCCATGGTAGCAATCGGGATTATCATGGCGCGTGTTGGCGTGAATTGGATTGCCGCTATAGTCCTGGCTGTTCTTGCCGTAATTGTGATTTTGTTTAACCGTCTAACGGTGGTCATTAGCGAAGACGAACTGGTAGTGCAATTTGGGCCCGGAGTAATCCGCAAACGGTTTGAGCTGAACGAGATACAATCGTGTCAGGCCGTTAGAATTCCCTGGTACTACGGGTGGGGTATTCGATCGACGCCTCAAGGGATGGTGTTCCGGGTTTCCGGTTTTGATGCTGTCGAGGTCAAGCTAGGAACGGGCAAGAACTATCTAATCGGTACAGACGTTCCACAGGAGCTTGAAGAAGCTATTAGAGAGGCCATAAGTCACCCTCAAGGATTGTCACAGGATACCTTCTGAGAGCGGCTTGCATTCCAGCGCCACCATGCCAATCGAGCGTACTAAAGATCGGGCGTTATCCCACGGGAACACATTAGGGCGTCTTATCTATCGCTCAGCAGGAAAGCTTTGATTTCTTCACCGAACTGGCGGCTTCGCACGAACGTGGCATTGTGCCCGACGTTCGGATACAGGACCAGCCTGGCATTGGGTATTTTCTCGGCTGTCTCACGAATGGCATAAAAGAAATCTTCTTCGCCACCAATCACCAGGGTTTCCGCCTTGATTCTGTCCAATTGATCACTAAGGTCATAGCGGTCATCTGCTTCGATTTCCACAATCCCATCGGAAGGGTCGGCAGGAATCATGAGAGGACCCATTAGCCCCATAAACCACTTGAAGAAGTGTTTCGCAATTCCTTTCCGGATGATGGCAGTACCCAGCAGTGCGTACGCTGCCCGCCGCTTGCCCATTCGTGCCAGGTCTGCAACTTTCATCTGCAGTTCCTTGCTTTGGGTAGTAAGACGACAGCCGGTCATGATAAGGACGAGACGCCCTACCAAATCCGGATGGTCAATGGCGAAGTGCTGGGCGATTGCGCCTCCTGTGGAGACGCCAATTATGTCTACAGCACCGCCCAGCTCGTTCTGAATCATGATAGCGTAATCATTCGACATGTCCCTGAGTGAATATCCCGAGGGCAGGCCCGGCTTCCTGCTTACAATGTATATTTCGTAGCTATCCTCAATTCGCCTTAAGTAACCGGTGCTCATCCGCAGCACAATAGCGGACGGCGGCCTATGCTGAAAGTCTAACCCGTCGAATACAACGAGATTGTGTGAACCGTGCCCAAAACAGGCGTACGGAAGTCCGTTGCTGGAATAACCGGTTTTCGCTTTTATTCCAGCCATCTTGATTCCCCATTATACTAGAATCCCGGGGATACCAATCCAATCAAGCTAACCATGAATTAGGTAATATGTCCCAGTAATATCGGGCTATTGACTGTTCACACCTGTACCTATAACTTTCACCCGAGCAATAGACAACAGAATGGTTCAGAGGATTGAACCTGCAATCTTTACTGAGGAGAAAGAATAGAATGAATAGCCAGAAGTGGGCAGCAATCGTAGGTGGTATCATAGCTGTCGCCGTAATAGGAGTCATCACTATACCTGGTGGAGACCTGCCACGACCAATGATAGATCATGTTCCTGCAGGTTGGGGCTTGCTCGGTTTAACTCCATATGAAGAAGGGCTTTATATGGGTGAATATGATGACCAATCTGGGGCGATAGAATATGTGAACCAGAATACCTATGATGTTATATCGATTTTCTATGAGCGGGCTCCGAAATGGGATTTGACTGCGAGTGATTTAGAGCGGGATGCCGACAATATTTTCCAGAGAGACCTTCAATACTTACCGGATGAAACGGGGATAATGATGGTAGCGGGGACGTCGGCAGGTTACGCCAGGGGCTACGATCTGGAATTTGAGCTATATGATCTCGAAATCATACTAGTTCTGGATGACGTCTATTTGGATGTGTATGCAGGTTATGCCTCCCCTGAAGCCGAAGACGAGATCATTGATATGATAAACAGCATCTCGCTTTGATGCCTCGAATAGTGAATTGAATTCTGGGGATACCAAGCCAATCGGGCTGATTATAAATCACGTATTATATCGCCAGAATACCCTTGAAACCTGATCAAAAAAGCGCAGGTAGCGCTTGCCCGCCACCTATCGGACGAACCGATCTTTTGAAAACTCAGGCGCTTGCTTTATACTATTTGACGGTTGATATCGTGATAAATGCACAAGCAACTCCGGAAGGTTACCGTGAGCGACAGAAACTTAGAACTACTGGAATTCCATAAGATAAGAGAGATACTGGCCGGTTTTACTTCCTTTTCTACCAGCCGAGGGCTTGCCCTCAGCCTAGTTCCTCTATCGGATGAGGAAGATGTCCGCCTGCGGCTCAGGCAGTCGGCTGAGGCTCGCCGTTTATTGTCACTGAGTCCGGATTTCCATATCGGCGAAGTCATTGATATCCGCGAAATGGTGAAGTTGGCGGCACGGGGCAAAGTCCTGGATCCCAAGTCTCTGTTAGAGATCCAAAAGACGCTGGCTGCTGCTCGCAAGTTGAAACATCACCTAATGAATCCACAGGAGGAACTCCCGTTGCTAAGCGGTCTGGCTGCCGATATTGTGGCACTGGATCAGATTGAAAAGGAGATAGATAGCTGCTTGAGTCCCAACGGAGACCTGCTGGATACTGCCTCACCTAAACTGGCATCGGTGAGACGGAGAATGCGAGGAGTGCGCCAGGAATTGCTCACTCATCTTCAGACTATAGTGACGTCACCCAGGGGACGCAAAATAGCCCAGGAACCGATCGTGACCGAGCGGGAGGGGCGGTATGTAATTCCCATCAAGGTTGAATGTCGTCGGCAGATAAGGGGAATTGTTCACGATGTCTCCAATACCGAGGCTACCGTATTCATCGAGCCCTGGACAACTACAGAGACACAGAACGAACTGCGTGAGCTGGCGGTGGCAGAGAAAGATGAAATAGAAAGGATATTGGGGACGCTTAGTGCCAAAGCCGGGGCATTTCAGGGTGAAATTGCACAGAACATAGAGCTGATTGCCGAACTTGACGTGGCGCTGGCGAAAGCCAGATATGCCAGGGAGGCTAAGGCAACCGAACCGACTATCGTGGTCACTGTTGGGAACACCAGGACAGATTTAGATGAACCGGATGGGGTGCTGAGGCTGGCGGAAGCCCGTCATCCATTGCTGGGCAAGAAGGCGGTACCGCTATCGGTCGAGATTGGCGGGGACTACTCCGTCCTGGTCATTACCGGACCCAATACCGGCGGTAAGACGGTCGCCCTCAAGACAATAGGGCTTCTCAGCCTGATGGCACTGGCCGGTTTGCCGATTCCAGCCCGGGAGGAAAGCCGCATTCCCTTCTTCGATGGTGTATATGCCGACATTGGCGATGAGCAGAGTATCGAACAGACCCTTTCCACTTTCAGCTGGCATATAGGTAATATAGTGCACATCATTGACAACGCCACGGCACAGAGCCTGGTGTTGCTGGATGAACTGGGCACCAATACGGACCCGGGTGAAGGATCAGCCCTCGGCCGTGCTATCCTGCTTCATTTCCTGTCACAGGGAACGATGTCGGTGATTACCACTCACTACACCGAGTTAAAGGCCCTGGCCCACGCTACCGATGGTATGCAAAATGCGGCTCTGGATGTGGACCCGGTTACCATGGTCCCCACATATCACCTGACAGTGGGTATCCCGGGTGGTAGCAATGCTCTGGCTACAGCCTCACGCCTGGGACTGCCGGCGGAAATTGTCAGCCGCGCCCGACACATGCTTTCCCAAAGTGCTCAACAGATAGAAGCTTTGCTCACCCATCTGGTGACCGAGCAGAAGAATGTCGAGTCGCTTCGCCACAGCCTCGAGAAGGAACTGAATGAAGCAGAGCAGAATGACGCAGACTTGAAAAGCAGGCTCCGCCAGCTAGAAGAAGAGAGGCGGAGAATCATCAAGCAGACACGCGACCAGATAGTCCGCGAGGCTGCTGAACTACAGATGAAAATTCGCGAGGCGGCAGCGGAATTGCGCAAGGAAAAATCCCGGGAAAGAATCGAGCAGGCTAAAAAAGCACTGGCAGAGGCACAAGAGCAGTTAGATGCCGGCGTATGGCAGGCCAGACCTGCGGTTGAGATGAAAGAAACGGAAGCGGAGGTAGGCCCGATCACCGCCGGTGATACCGTCTGGCTGAAAGAGGCTGGAGTGCCAGCAACGGTGCTTTCGACATCTGAGGAGCGCGGGCTCGTTGAAGTCCAAGCCGGGAAAGTGAAGATGACCCTCAAACTGGACAGCGTGGAAAAGAGGATACCATCAACCGTTGTGGTGAAGACGGGTGGGGCCATAATAGCGAGGAGGTTGAGCAAGTCCAGGGTTCCTCTCGAGCTTGACCTGCGGGGAAAGAGGGCTGAGGAGGTCGAACCGGCGCTGGAAGATTACCTCAACGAAGCGTCTCTATGCGGGTTGACCCAGGTTCGCATCATTCATGGTATCGGGACAGGCACCGTGCGCCAAATTGTCAGGGAGATGCTGGCCTCCTATCCACTGGTCACATCCTTCCGGCCTGGGGAACAGGGCGAAGGTGGCGACGGCGTTACTATAGTCAGCATGTAACCAGAGTATTTCGCT
>CP070793.1:56566-60611 GCA_020346965.1 Chloroflexota bacterium
ATGTCCATCCCTGACTCTCTTGTTATGGACTATTTTGAACTCGTGACAGACGTTCCCGAACAAGAAATTGCCGAGTTCAAGAAGCAACTGGAAAGCCACTCGATTAACCCCATGAACCTCAAGAAGCGACTGGCACACGAACTCGTCACGCAGTTTCATGGGAGACAGGCAGCGGACGAGGCGCAGCAAAACTTTGAAACGCGGCGACAGAAGCGAGAACTTCACAAGGTTGATGCTGGCATCGAAGTCGAAGTCAGCGTTAAGTGGACCCACCGCAGGTACATGCTGAAGTGGCTTGTGGACAGCAAGTTTGCGAATAGCATGAGTGAAGCTAGAAGGTTACTTGCTCAGGGCGCTGTTCAGATAATCAAACCAGATGGAACCAGGCAGGTAGTCAAAGACGAGGAAATCGAAATTAAGCCTGGCGATAGAATTAAGGTGGGTAAGCTTCACCTGGCTGAAATCGTTGATGCCGACAAAAAGAAGGCCTAATTAGGAGGCAATAATGCAGCTACGTGTACCAGGACCGACACCTTGTCCCCCACAGGCTCTTCAGGCGATGGGGCGGCAAATGATAAATCATCGTGGGGGAGAATTTGCCGAAATCATTAATTCAACGACGGAGAAACTGAAAGAGGCATTTCAGACCAGAGGAGATGTCTTTATATTAACGTCTTCAGGCACGGGTGGAATGGAAGCAGCCATTGTCAATACCATGTCGCCAGGTGATAGGGTCTTATCCATCTCCAACGGAGTCTTTAGTGAGCGCTTTGCCGATATCGCCGAGCAGTATGGAGCTAAGGTAACACGCCTTAGCTTCGAATGGGGGAAGGCAATTGACCTTGATGCCGTAGAAAAAGCATTGAAAGCAGATGGTGATGTTAAAGCGGTGCTGGCAACTCATAATGAAACATCCACAGGGATGACTAACAGGCTCGGTGACATAAGCTCCGTAGTCAAGAAATTCGATAAACTTCTACTGGTTGACGCAATCTCAAGCCTGGGCTGCATCGACTTGCCTACCGATGACTGGCAGTGTGACGTCGTGGTCACGGGTTCCCAAAAAGGCTGGATGGCGCCACCGGGGCTGGCAATGGTTAGCGTAAGTGAGAGAGCCTGGCAGGCTAATGCTCAAGCTAGAATGCCGAGGTATTACTGGGATTTCGGTAAAGCCAGAGGTTCCCTTCAGAAAGGGCAGACCCCCTGGACACCGGCAATTTCCCTTTTCTACGCTCTAGATACTACCCTGGATCTAATGCTAAACGAGGGACTGCAGAGCATATTTGCCAGGCACGCGCGAGTGGCTCAGATTACGAGAGAAGGAGTAAAATCACTGGGATTGCGCCTTTTCGCCGAAGAAGAGTATGCCTCTGATACGGTAACCGCTGTAAAACCCGACGACAGTATTGATGTCTACAAGCTGATTCAAGTACTCCGGGAGGAGTATGACGTAGTTATTGGCGGAGGCCAAAGGAAACTGGCCGGTGAAATATTCCGTATTGGCCATCTCGGCGCCGTGCAGGAAGATGACATTAAGTCTGTTCTGGAGGCCTTAAGCAAAGCTGTACCGCGGGCGAAGAGGGGTTAGTAGATAGATGAAGGTTTTAATCGCTGACTCAATTGCTGAAGAGGGGATACAATCCTTGCGGGACTACGCTCAGGTTGATATCAACACAGAGCTAGGTCCTGAGCAACTCAAGGCCGTAATCAGCGATTATGATGCTTTGATTGTACGCAGCCAAACTCAGGTGAGCGCGGAGGTTATTGAATTGGGGAAGAAGCTTAAGGTGATTGGCCGAGCAGGGGTCGGCATAGATAACATAGACGTTGATGCCGCGACCCGGCAAGGCATTGTGGTAGTCAATGCCCCTACAGGCAATACGGTGGCTGCTGCAGAACATACCATTGCGCTCATGCTGGCAATGGCACGTAACGTACCGCAGGCAAATAGCCGCCTTAGATCAGGCAAGTGGCAAAGAGACGAAATGATTGGCAACGAACTCAGGAGCAAGACACTCGGCATTATCGGTCTGGGCAATGTCGGCTCTGAAGTAGCCAAACGGGCCCAGGCCTTTGAGATGCGCGTAGTTGCCCACGACCCGTTTGTTTCTAATGACTATGCCGGAAATCTGAAAGTAGACCTGGTATCCCTCGACCAGCTTCTCAGAGAAGCTGATTTTATCAGCCTACATGTGCCTCTGACAAAAACTACCAAGAATTTACTTGGTAGTAAGGAGCTAGAGAGATTGAAGACCACGGCTCGGATTATCAACTGTGCCCGGGGCGGACTGGTTGACGAAGTGGCGGCAGTCAAAGCAGTTAAGGCCGGGAAAATGGCTGGGGCTGCCTTCGATGTTTTTGAGAAGGAACCCGTAACAGACAGTCCCCTATTCACAGAAGAGAAGATAATTGTTACACCTCATCTGGGTGCCTCTACGATTGAAGCACAGGCCAGCATCGCCAGGGACATCGCTGACGAAATCCTCGCCGTGCTCCAGGGACGATTCAGCAAATACGCTGTTAATGCTCCACATATAGCCCCCGAACTGGCACCATTTATGAAAGTGGCCGAAACTATCGGTAACCTTGCCAGTCAACTGATGGAGGGACAGATAAAGTCAACTCACATCACATATAGTGGTGGAGTAGCTAACTACGATTGCAACACTATTAAGATGGCACTCATCAGCGGGCTGTTACAGCGAGCAAGCGAAGAGACAATCAACCTGGTCAACGCTGGCATTATCGCTGCACAACGCGGCTTGAAAATCAGCGAAGAGAAAGAAGCGACCTGTCAGAACTACTCCAACTTACTCACACTGAATGTCAATACCAATGAAGGGACTACCACGATATCGGGTACAGTTAGAGATAGTGAGATACACATTGTCCAATTTAACGACTTCTGGATGGATATCGTGCCCGGTGGAGGGTATTTCCTTTTCTGTGATCATCTTGACCGGCCCGGGCTTGTTGGCACCATCGGTAATATAACCGGCAAAGCCGATATTAATATTAGTTCTATGCACTTATCAAGGCTTCAACCACGGGGGAAAGCCCTCATGATTTTGGCCCTTGACGAATCACTAGGTGAAGAACACCTGCAGGAGATCCTCGCCCTTCCCGGTATTTACAGCGCTAAAGCCGTAAAACTATAGATAGCCTCGTCCGCAAAACCCAGTCAGTCCAGGGGATTGATGATTAAACCAGCGGGGAGCTTGGGGTAAAAGTAGGTTGATTTGGCTGGCATCCTGTCTTTAGCATCGGCAATGGCCTTGACCATCTCCGGTTGCGGGGGATTTAACACGAAAGCTAATTGATATTTCCTTTCTTTTATATGCTGGTGAGCTTCTTTCAGGTCTACGGTGTAAGCGATGTCCTCTTTTGGAGTGAGATCCATTATCTTTTCCAAAATAATGTGATTAAGTATGCTGACATCAAACTCCCGATAAGCTCGGGATCTGGTGCCAGACATCATGGCCTCAAGGGAAATATCCGGACGCCTCTTCAATAGAACCAATGAGCCGGACTGTAGACCCAGGATACCCAAACAACTACCGGTTGGTAGCTGATAGTTATCATCTTCTAAGGGTGCGGACTCAAGGACAAAGAAGTTCTTGAGTCGGTATGTCAGCCCTTCCAGGATAGAGGGCGCTATACCACGAACTAACCTGTGGAGAGGCAGAATCACGAGTCCAGGGTCAGAAAAGTCGACTAGCTCCAGCATTACATAATTGAAAGCTTCCTTCCCAGTTGAAGATTGCTGTTTGGCCCTCTCTTGCTGGTAAGTCAAGGCTGTCTCATAGCGGTGATGTCCATCAGCAATGTAAAGGGGCTGGGAGGATAGAGAATGCATTAGCTCCTGCTTGATTTCCGGTTCTGTTATTGCCCATAGAGTATGAGCCTCGTTAGAGTCGGGGAGATTGCTTCGCTTTGTTTTTGACGATATTAACGGTTTTTCTTGTGTTATGCCGGACAATACCGGGGCGATTTTTTGCTCCGGATCATGGTAAAGAGCAAGTAACGGACTGAAAGTAGCCTGGCA
>CP070793.1:60711-64156 GCA_020346965.1 Chloroflexota bacterium
ACAGGAGATAATAGCCCCGTTGTTCGGGTCTATGCCACGCAACATTCCCCTTCTCATGAAGGGGTATACAATGATACTTGGGTTCCCCGTCCGCGACCAGTATCTGCTGACACTGGGCGTGGCCACCGGGTTCGTTATCCTGTTGTGGCTGCTGTTATCCAGGACAAAGCTGGGCATCGGCATCAGGGCGGTGGCCCAGGACCCGGAGGTTGCCAACCTGATGGGGGTAAGCGTGCCCCGGATATTGATGATAACGGTGGCGATAGGCACAGCCCTGGCAGCCGTGGCCGGCGTCTTTCTACCCCCATTGGAGGGAGGGCTGGTAAATTACATGTGGCTGCCTCCCCTGACCATGGTCCTAGTGGTCATAATCCTCGGCGGGCTGGGAAGTCTCAAGGGGGCTTTCATCGCCGCCTTTTTCGTTGCCTTGATAGAGGCGCTGGCGGTAACCGCATTCCCGGCCCACGGTTACCTGAGCAATGCATTTGCCATGCTAGCCATGGTCATAGTGCTGGCGGTGAGACCTCAGGGAATGTTCGGTACTTTATTCGAAGAGGAGAGGTTGTAAGTTGTCAGAGTTGATACAATTGCTCAGACGGCCGTTCAGTGATTTCCGCTGGGGTGTATTGCCGGTTCCGGGCCGCCTGCTGGCTGTCATCTTCATCGTCTTCCTGTTTCTCTTCCCCCTGATCACCAGCCGCGCATATCCAATGTACCTGATGACTGTAGCCGCCCTTTTCACCATATTCGCCGTAAGCTGGGATGTGCTTTCCGGCTACTCCGGCCAGGTAAGCTTCGGGCATGCTCTGTTCTTCGGGGGTGGTGCCTACGGTTCGGCGCTCCTGTACATGCATCTGGGCTGGCCGCCGGCGGCAACAATACTGCTGGGGACTCTGATCGGCACAGCGGTCGGGGTGCTTACATGTTTTCCGGCTCTCAGACTTAGACCGCCTTACCTGTCACTGCTTACCATGGCCTTTCCCATCATACTGGAGAGAATAGTTCGCTCCATACCCAGGGAATTAGCTGGTGGCAATTCTGGCATACGCGGACTACCTGAGCTGGCCGGCTCGCCCATAGAGACATATTACATATGTTTGGTGGTGATGATCATATCCGTGCTGATAATGTGGAAGCTCACCGATGCCCGGAGCAAGTACGTCAGGACAGGGCTCATCTTCCACGCCATCCGGGAGGATGAGATTGCCGCCCGGGCTACGGGGATAAACACAATAAGATACAAGATACTGGCTTTTGCCATTGCCGGCTTCTTTGCTTCGCTTGCCGGCGCCTTGTATGCCCATTACCAAGGGCTGGCCAGTCCGGCCTACTTCTCTATCCTGCAATCATTCCTGGCCATAATATGGGTAGTATTCGGTGGTATCGTCAGCATCTACGGAGCAGTGGTCGGGGTCTATACTCTCTACGTGGTCACGGACTTCATCCGTCTGACTCCTGCTGCCGCATACCAGATGCTCACTATGACCGTCGTAGTAATATTGATACTGCTTTTCATGCCCGAAGGAGTTGCTGTGTGGATACGGGACAAGCTGGAGCGGGAGTGTCCACGCTGTAAGCTCTCTAATGCCGCCTGGCGTAAGGACTGCCGAGCCTGTAGTTCCGATCTTCGCTAGCAAGCTAGGGTTAGATTCTGAACCCCAATTCGTGAATCCCAAACGCAGCCGGATTTCAAGATTCAAATACAGGAATATTCTGTGATGTCACACCGACGCTGGTTAGGCATCGCGGAATAAGGCACTACTCTAAACCTTGAAGGCGAGCTTGCAAAGCCCGTTCCGAGACATAGGGGAAGAATTGCGGCTCTCTACAACGACAGAATTGGGCAGGGTGCCTAGCAAAAATGTGGGAGTCCTGATTTACCAGGCGGTTGTTGCAATCTACAGATTACAGGCCCAGATACGTCTTCCTGATAGTCTCGTCCTTGAGCAATTCCTCAGCTGTTCCCTGGGCAATTATATGGCCCCTCGACACGACATAGTTCCTCCCCGAGAGGGCGAAGGCAAAGCTGATATCCTGCTCAGCCAGAAGTATGGTTACTCCCAGTTCCTTATATATCTCTTCCACTCGCTTGAACAGGTCATCTTTTATCTTGGGTGCCAGCCCGCTGGACGGCTCATCGACCAGCATCAACTTAGGACGACGCATGAGGGAGCGACCCACAGCCAGCATCTGCCGTTCCCCGCCGGACAAAGTCCCCGACAGTTGCTTCTTCCTTTCCTCTAGCCTGGGGAAGAGCTCATAAACTCTGGCCAGGCTCTCGTCAACTTCCTTCCTGTTCTTGCACAGGTAGGCTCCAGCCATGAGATTATCCTTGACCGACATCTCGACGAAAGGCCGGCCCATTTGGGGGCAGAGTTGGAGACCCCTCTTGGCGATCTCAAATGCCGGTAGCCTGTCAATCCTTTCGCCCTCGAATTCTATGGTGCCTTCAAAGGTTACATCGGACTTCCTGGTGCCCCTGAGGACCTCCCTGTCCCAGTTTATCAAACCGGCGATAGCGCGCAGGATAGTAGTCTTGCCGGCGCCATTTGGGCCAATGAGCCCGACCAGCTCCCCCTTTTCAACCGACAAACTGGTATCATCCAGGATGGTGGCTGTATCATACTTGACGCTTACGTTCTTTACCTCAAGCAATGAGCACCTCCTTGCCGGTATAGGCTTCAATTACGGTGGGATTTTTGACAACTTCTTCCGGCGTACCCTGGGCGATCACCTGCCCAAAGTTGATTACGATCACCCGGTCAACTATTTTCATGAGTTCGCTCAGCTTGTGCTCGATTATCAGCATAGCCGGGCCTTCGCTATGAAGCCTGCCAAACCGACCCCCTTTGTGCAGCCTTTTCATGGACTTAGCCACAAGCTCTGTCTCAGCAGGATTAAGTCCTCCGAAGGGTTCATCCAGAATAAGGAGCTCCGGCTCGGTAGAAATGGCCCTGGCTACCTCCAGTCGTTTCAAATCACCGTGAGACAAGGTGGAGGCCGGCTCGAGGGCCCGATCGGCAATGCCCACAAATTCCAGGGCGTCCCGCGCTTTCACAGCCGTGGTCTTGGTCCATTCACCGCTCTTGGTTATTCGAGGGCAGAGGCACCCGACCATGACATTGGCGATAATGGGTAGGCGCCGGAACGGTTTCACCACCTGGAAGGTTCCCACCAGCCCTTTCTGGACGACTTTCCAGGGGCGCCAGCCGGTTATGTCCTCTCCCTTGAATCGGACCTTCCCGGATGTGGGCTTGAAGATGCCGATTATGCACCGCACCATGGTTGTCTTCCCGGAACCGTTAGGTCCGATCAGGCCCACGATTTCGTCCCTGCCTATCTGGAAGCTAACGTTGTTGACCGCAACCAGTCCGCCAAAGCTCTTGGTCAAGTTTTCCACTTCGAAAAACGGCGCCATTCTACAAATCCTCCTCTCTCAACTCAC
>CP070793.1:64256-71944 GCA_020346965.1 Chloroflexota bacterium
AAGACAAGCCTACAACTTCTGGAAAAGGCGATGAGACCGATGGGTTTCAATGTGGGACTAAATTTGGGCAAAGTCGCCGGAGCTGGAATGGCAGAGCATATCCATACTCACATAGTTCCCAGGTGGCAAGGGGACACTAATTTCATGCCGGTGTTGTCTGATACTAAAATCTTATCCGAAGCTTTGATTTCAACATATAAGAAGCTAAAAGCGAAGTTATAATAACCCATTTTTTGTCAGGAAATACTTGGTATCTGTCCCCATAATCAAAGCAAGTTGCAATATATAGGTTGTCCTGTTTTTGGGGAGTGTCTTGATATGGTGATTTTATGAACTCCTTAATACTTACTTAATCCTGCTTGTCTTTGTCACGGAGGTGCTCCCGATTCCATGATTCTTCCTGGTAAGCAGAGCAGCATAGCATTTCGCCAAATTAAAATCCGGTGTGGAATCACACTTGAATCCAAGCAAAATTGGATGAGTAGGGTTATTGGCAGCCGGATTTCATGCGGCTTGAGGATAGGAGCCAAGTATCTTAACGAAGGCAGCTTCCCTCTGTAGCTCCTTTACAGCTTCTTGATGAACCCTGCTATTTAGGTGACCTTCGAAGTCAGCGTAAAAAACATACTCCCACGGCTCTCGCCTGCTCGGTCTCGACTCCAGTTTTGTTAAATTTATATTCCGAGTGGCAAATATACCTAAAACCCTGTATAGAGAACCAGGCTTATGCTCAGTAGCAAACACGAGAGAAGTCTTATTCTTCTGCGCGGGTTCAGCTTTCTGCTTTGAAATGGCCGCGAATTTGGTGTAGTTGCTAGCACTGGTTTCAATTTCCGGTGCTAGAATCTCCAATCCGTAAATATCGGCTGCTCTTTTACTAGCTATGGCAGCACAGTTTGTCAATCCTTTTTCTTTTATCATTTTGGCACTGCCAGCTGTATCATAACCAGATATAATTTCGACATTCAAGTTACTCAAGAACTCAGCACATTGAGCTATGGCTTGGGGATGGGAGTAAATAGTCGTTATAGCGGCCAACTTTTCTCCCGGTAAAGCCATCAGGCAGTGGCTTACTCTGAGAATGACTTCAGCAAATATATTAGTAGGATACGCCAGTAATAGGTCATAGGTTTCGTTGATGCTGCCCGCTTGAGAGTTCTCGACAGGGACTACTCCAAATTCAACAGTATCCTGCGATACAAGCTCAAAAACCTGTCTTAGTCCGGCGCAAGGCAAGCAATCAATGTCCGCACTAAAAAGCTTTACCGAGGCATCTTCGCTGAAAGCGCCTCTTTCTCCTTGAAAAGCAACTTTAATCATGAACCTATAGCGAAGTATAGCTTAAATATCCTTTGAACTTCTACCGCGGATTGATTAACCTTTCCAAAAGCGAGGAGAAAATATCATAATAGCGGTAAACAATTCTAACCGTCCCAACCACATACAGATAGTCAAGACGACTTTCACTGGGTCAGTAAGGCCGGCATAGCTTGAAGTAGGCCCCACTCCACCTAAGCCAGGTCCTACGTTCCCCAGAGTAGCGGCTACGGCTGAAATTGATGTCTCTAGATCAAGCCCTAGAAAAACAAGTACTATTGAAGCTGCAACAGCAACGATAACGTACAGAAATATAAAAGAGATTATGTCCCGGATTGTCCCCTCCTGCAGTGGTTTTAGGTTAAGTTTCACTGGAATTACAGCTTTGGGAGAAATGGCTTTCCTCATCATTACCCCAGTATGTTTTATCAGGGTCAAAAACCTGACCACCTTTATTGCCCCTCCGGTAGAGGCACCACAGGCTCCGATGAACATCAAAGCCAGAAGAACTATCCTGGCGCCACCGTGCCAGTCGCCAAAATCGGCGGTGACGAAACCTGTGGTAGTCATGATTGAGATTGCCTGGAATACTCCCTCTCTATACGAGCTTAAGCCTTGTGAATATATTAATAATAGGATGGCAACGGCCAGAATAATGATGTAGAGCCTGAATTCCTCATTCTTGATTGCTTTCCACTTACCCCGGAAGAACTGATAGTGGAGAATGAAGCTCATGCCTGCCAGAAACATGAAGAACATGATGATATATTGAGCCAGAGGATATTCAGTGATATAGGCTTCGATACTCCCAGTAGTGGGAGTAAATCCTCCAGTAGGTATGGTCGCAAAGGAGATGCAGATTGAATCAAAGAATGGGACCCTAGCGAGAAAATGAAGGAGTGCTATTTCAGCTCCCGTAAAGCCCACGTAAATTGTCCAGAGAAGCCTTGCAGTGGTGCTGAATCTAGGGCGTAGCCTTTCAGGTAGTGGCCCGGGAAACTCCCGGTCAAAGAGCTGAGAACCTCCTACCCCTAGTCGGGGCAAGATGGCTATGAAGAGAAGAACCACTCCCATTCCACCCAGCCACTGAGTGAGGCTACGCCATAAGAGGATACCTCTCGGTGCCGCGAAGAATCCTTCTGATCCCATCGTGCTGAGGATAGTAGCTCCGGTGGTAGTGAAACCTGACATAGCCTCGAAAAAGGCATCGACAAAACCCCACTGCAGAAATAGATAGGGGAGTGTACCAAATAGGGGAATCAGAAGCCAGGTGAAGGCCACTATGGTAAAGCCATCAGAGCGCTCTATGATCCTGGCGGTCTTAAAACCAAATTGGAGAAAGAGACCGACAGCTAGAGTGATCAATAGCGAATATAAGAAAATCTGCCAATTCTCGCCATAGTAAAGGGCAGTAACTAGAGGAATAATGTACGCTAAGGCGAAGTATTTTAGGAATGAACCAATGATGTGTAGGGTTAATCCTACCCTTTGGCGAACCATTTATTCATAAATTCGGTCCCCTTTTTGGCAGATTCCTGCGTTACTATGAGAGTCAGCCAATCCTTAGGCTGTATCTCAGTATCCAGAAGAAGATATTTACCTGCCCTTTGTACCACGAGGACCCTTACCCCGCTCGGGGTTGCAAGTTTAGAAACCCATTGACCGACACATTTCATATCATCCTCAACCTCTATTTCGAAAATCTCCGCCCCTGCTAAAGACATGAAGTCCTTTACATAAGGATGTGAAATTAGGCGATGAATGTATTTGGCAGCTACGATGTCCGGATTAACCTGCAAATTAATCCCGGCTTGCTTGAAGGTTTCTGTATGTTCTTCGTCATCGACAATAGAAATCACTGTTTTTGCCCCAATCTCCTTGGCCATCATACAGAGCATTAAATTCTCCGAGTCATCGCCAGCCGCAGCCACAAAGGCATGGGCATTCTTGATTCTCGCCTCTTCGAGAGTGGACCTCTGGCTAGCATCTCCTGTGAGCACCATGATGTCAGAACCCTCTGCTATTTCAGCACATTTGGTAGAGTCCCGCTCTATAACCAATACTTCATTCCCCTCTTGAGCGAGGAGTCCCGCCAGATTCTTACCTATATCGCTCAAACCTGCTATTACTATATACATGATTTTATCTTCAATATTGAACCGACTCTGTTGTTTTTTTCAATGAATCAATGAAATAACGATTGAAAAGAGGCTCCAGGCTAGGGAGCAACTAGGTCTGAAGTTCGATTGATAATGTCAGGCACTCTCCATTCACATTGCTTCACTACGTTGCTATTGTTAAGCATCGAGCGATTTTAACGCCCCTCAGCATAGTTGTCAAGTACCAGGCTTATATGACGGTAAGTCCATTTTCAATTCTCGTAGCCAGGTCACTGACTTAAGTTCTCGCTGCAAGATGCATCTTATGTATTCGTGCAATACCCGCTCCAGCTCTGAGGACAATTCAGGGCTTATTTTGACTCGCCTTGCAGTCGAGTAGTCACAGTCCTGCCACAAACGAAGAACCTTCAAGGCTCCCACTGAAAAGGGAAGGGAAGGTTTCAATGGAATTGATTCGATTTGTTCGTAGTCGTAATTCTCTTCAGAATTGCAGTGAGGACATAAAAGACCTCCCTTGCTGGGGCTGAAAAAATTGACTACTGGCTTGAGTGGTGCATTGCAGCTAATACACTGGCGCAATTGGGGACGATAACCAAGATGGTGAAGAAGGTGTAGCTCGAAGTAACGCAAAAGAGTCTCATTGCTGTACGGCTCACCCAACTGATCTAAGGTATCAAGTAATAGGTCAAACAAAGGGCGATTGTCACCGCCCTCAACAGTAAATGAATCAATAAGCTCCAAAATGTAAAAGCCACAAGCCATACGCCACAAATCACTCTTCAAGGACAGGAAACCGTTTATTGTCTGGCTTTGGGTAACAATATCGAGATTGCGCCCCTTAGCCAGCAACATCAAGCTATATGTCAATGGTTCTACATTGCCGCCTAATTTGCTCTTGGGACGGCAAGCTCCTTTAGCTACTGCCTTCAATTTACCAAATTCGGGGGTATAAATCGTTATAATCTTGTCGAATTCGCCCAGCTTAGTTTGCTTTACGATGATACCTTTTGTTTGATAATTCCGAGATGTACTCACGTTAAGTCACAGATTCCAAACATTGAATCCTGTACAGATCCAAATATAACCGAAAACTCGAAACCTCTATTTTAAGGTGGTTAGATTACTGTTACTTTCTCTCTGGGTATTATACTCTGGTCAGCCCTACAACCGTAATCAAGAGCAGCTACTTAGGTTTTGGCCTGGGACTTTTTTGACTGTCTCTCGGTGTGGTTTAACACCAAATTGATAGCATTAGCGGCGGTAGCAAAAGAGTAGTACACAGGGAACCCGGACAAGATACTATTACAAATAGCCGCCAGAATGGCCTTGGCCTCTTCCGGTATAATGCTAGGTTCAATCACCATGACCACTGGCTTGGGTAACTGTCCCTGCTTTATTGGAAATCTGCTCATCAAATGATAACCTAGCTGGTGATCTGAAATCCGAGATGCTGTAAACTGGCCCGTCCTGATGAACATAACAAAGAAGTCAGCCCCTTCCCACCTTGATAATATGGCGAAGGTTTTGATTATGCCTTCAGTATTCGTCATGGCTTGAGAATAGTCTACGGGATTTCGCAGGATGTTGCCTGCGATGGGAGTAAACTCCCGTATCTGAGCAACGATCTCCTTGGGGATTGGAGGAACTTTGAGTCCTCTGCTTTCGAATTCGTCGGCGATTAGGACACTGGCTCCACCTCCAGCACCGAACAATAATACATTTCTGCCACCAGGAAGCGGCAAGAACAGTAGTGTGACCAGTACATCGATCATTTCTTCGATGCTGCTGACACTAATGATTCCTAACTGCTTACAAAGGGCATCCCAGGTGGCCCGACTTCCAGCCAGTGATGCAGTATGGCCGGCAACTGCGCGAGCACCTCCCTCGGTAGCCCCTCCTTTGAGCAATACCACTGTCTTTTTCCTAGTTGCCTCCTCCATAATCCTACGGAAACGTTTCCCATCCTTAATCCCCTCAATGTAAAGGGCTATTATTTTAGTATCTGGATCATTAGACAGATATTCGAGTAAATCGCTTTCATCGATGTCGCTTGCGTTGCCGTAGCTTATGACTTTGCTGAAGCGGACGCCTCGCAACGCTCCCTGCCTGACCAAATATATGGAATTGCCGCCGCTTTGACTGATCACTCCCACCGAACCGCTTTCCTTTGGGAAAGCCGGACTGAAGGAGAGGCGTGATTTGGGGCAATAGATGCCCATACAGTTGGGACCGAGAATCCTGATTCCGTTTCTGCGGGCGACTTCCGCCAATTCAGATTCAAGCTTTATTCGCGGTTCCTCGCCAGTCTCACTGAAGCCCGCTGTACAGAAATGAATTGCCCGTACTCCCTTTTCAGCGCATTCTTCCACAAGCTTGGGTGCAATCTGGGCGTTAACCAGACCGATTACATAGTCGATGTTGCCAGGGACATCTTTGAGGCTGGTATAGACCTTACGGCCTTCGATCTCCCCTCCCTTGGGATTGACGAGGTAGAGCGGGCGGTCGAATTCAATTTCGATAAGGCCTTCCAGGAAAGTGCGCGTCCAGTGCCAGGTTGTAGCAGTTGTGATGCCAACAAGAGCGATAGAAGCGGGGTGGAAGAGAAAGTCCAAGCTATGCTGCTGCGTATTCTTCATATTCCTTATTCAGCAATATTTAGGTTAGCTCAAGTCGAAGGCAAGCAAAACCCGCCATAGAAAGGCTGCATGGTTATTATGAACTGTGGATGATAACTCTTATATCAACTTTCTTAAAGATTACCATGCTGCTAAGTCTTATGTGAGCGGAGATGCATGGTTAACTCCGCCGAAGTATAGCAAAGAGTTCATGGGCTGTAAATGCTGCGTTGCGCTTGAGGATTTCCGCTACCTGAGTTGCTTTGCGGCTTTTGCGAAAAGTGCATTCAATAGGCTAGTTTGATGGGGTAACACAGATATGGTACATTATCCAGATTTGAGAAGTTCAAATCGTCTCATAATGATTTTGCTACAACTTAATCTGAATCCGGTATAGGAATTCCTCAATTCACGCTGTGACCGGGAGGCTAGTATTGAAAGAGGACAGAATGCGAAAATTCGAGTATATTTTTGACCCGAGGACAGTAGCTATAATAGGAGCTTCCGAAAGCGATGGCTTCTCACAGGCTTTAATGGGTGCAAAACTCAAAGACGGTCTCTTCTTGGTTAATCCCAAATACAAAGAACTCTATGGTAGGAGATGCTACGCTGGCATCTTAGATGTAGAACGCGACATTGATTACGTTGTTATAGCAGTGCCGGCATTGCTTGTCCCGAAAGTACTGACTGAATGTATAGAAAAAGACGTAAAAGCGGTGCATGTATTTACAGCTGGTTTCAGTGAAACTGGACTGGAAGAAAGGAAAGTCTTGGAAAATGAGGTGCGGCAGATAGCCAAAGGTAGAGTTAGCTTAATTGGCCCCAACTGCATGGGAATAAGTTGCCCTAAGTCCGGCTTAGCTTTTATCCCAGGAATCTTAACCAAGGAAGGTCCAGTTGGAGTCATTTCGCAAAGCGGAACCTTCGCTGAGCAATTCTTGTCCATCGGAGCGCTAAGGAATGTAGAGTTCAGTAAAGTCATCAGCTACGGGAATGCCATAGACCTTGACTGTCCCGATTTCTTGGAGTACCTGACGCATGATTCCGAAACCGAGGTTATTGCTTTGTATCTGGAGGGAACACAAAATGGTAATCGTCTGAAAGCAGCGATGACTGAAGCAGCAAGACAGAAGCCGATACTGGCACTCAAAGGAGGGGTAACCGAACACGGCCGCCGTGCAGCATCTTCTCATACTGGCTCACTGGCCGGTTCACCAGAAATTTGGAGTTCACTTTTCAGACAGGCCGGGGTGATCCAGGTTGAGGACTTCGAAGAACTATTGGATACCACCTTGGCATTGTCCTGTGTGCCACTCCCTTCGGGGAAAGGTACCGCTATTATTACTAACTCCGGTGGTTTTAGCGTACTTGAGACTGATTTATGTGTAAAAGCCGGACTAGAGGTTCCTCGATTTACAGAGGAAACGGTAACTGAACTACGCAAGATGGTTCCGCTAGCAGGAACTAGCGTCAATAATCCGCTGGATGCTTGGCCAATATTCTATAACGTACCTGGAACGACAGGGACGCTTGCAGACGCTATAAAAACGTTATCTCACGATAAGAATATTAATTCAATAGTTTTGCATTTTGATGAAGTACGTTATTTACGATACGTATTGGGAGAAGCATTTGA
>CP070793.1:72044-74676 GCA_020346965.1 Chloroflexota bacterium
GGCTGCGCCTACAGCTTAACCGTGGTGAATACGAAGGCCGTCGCCTCATCAGCGAGGAAAACCTCAGTGAAACGTGGACAACTCAGATTGATATTACCGAGAACATAGGCTACGGAATGGGCTGGATGATACGGGAATGGGAAGGTCAGCCGGTCATTGAGCACGGCGGTAATGTAGATGGCTTCTCGGCACAGGTAGCCATGCTGCCGGAGTCCAACCTTGGCTTTGTGCTGCTCACCAACGCCTCGGTAAGCCCCCTGCCACCCCAAGTGATCAATATGGTATGGGACACTCTGCTCGGAGAGGAACCGGCAGATGACGGGGCTACTGAAGACTACGAACCGTATATCGGTGAGTATATCGCCAACTTCGGTACGTTTAAGGACGAGATATTCACGGTGCTGGTGCAGAACGATAGACTTGCTATCGATGTGCCGGGCCAACAGGTTTTCGAGCTAAAGGAGCCTGACGAAGAAGGTAAATGGTACTTCGTGATCGACAATACCGTCGCTGTGTCTTTCGAAAGCGACGAAGAAGATAACGTCATCGCTATGTATATGTACCAGGCAGGCTTTACCTTCGATTTACCCAGAGAAGGCGTCGAGATTGAACCGGAGATTCCTCTGGACCAACTGCAGAAGTATCTCGGCAGCTATCAGTCCGGGGAACTGCAATTGACTGTGGAGGTCCTGATACAGAGCAACAGACTTGCCATCGATGTGCCCGGGCAAATGGTCTATGAACTGTATCCTCCGGATGAGAATGACATATGGATCTTTCGTGTCACACCGGACATAAGCGTCAGTTTCAACGAAACGCCCGCCGGGCAGGTGGAGTCTTTGACTATGTACCAGTATGGTGAGGAGTTTGTCCTACCCCAGATTGAAAGCAAGAGCCTGCCGACGGTGGCCGAAATCATGGCGCTGCGTGATGCCGAAGGTAACGAGGCAGCCCTGGCAGCTATGGGCAACTACAGGATTGACAGCACCATTTACAGCGTTCAGTCGGGAGTTAATGGAACGGTCTCTGTATATGTCTCCGGTCCCGACAAATATCGTGTTGATGCGGACTACGGTAAATACGGCCACAGCCTTACGGTGCTAAACGGTGACCAGGCCTGGGTCGAATCAAGCTTCGGGCCGTTTAAGGAACTTCGAGGCCAGTTACTGGAGCAGGCAAAGACGGGACATCCTTATGTTTTGACCGGTGATTGGCGTGACTATTTTGACTCAATAAAAGTGGTCCGAGCCGACGTTCTCGATGATAAAGACGTCTATGTTGTGGAGCTAGAATCCGGTGACCTGCCGGCGATGACTGTATATGTCGATGCCGTAACGGGTGATGTGCTCCTTTCTGAAGCAATTTCAATGCAGGAAGGAGGTATCGGTATACCGATAACTACCCGATTCGAAGACTTCAGTGAGGTGCATGGCATTCGTGTTCCTTCCCGCTCAATCGCAAGTAATGAGCAAACAGGCCGGACCATTTTTCAGGACGAAGCAATCGAGACCAACATACAGCTGGACGACGACTTCTTTATACGGACACCCCCTGAAGAATGATGTGCTGTTCGGTTAGTCGTTAACAGGAAGGGAAGTACCTTCAACACAATTGGTCAGCAATCGCTATCTGCCCGTCCCTGCTATTGCTCGGCTAGCTTCAGACCACACCTGAAAAATCGACGTTGTTCTGGCATTAGAATGTCTGGAATTGGCCGAGGCATAACGGGGCTTCACAAGCAAAGCAGGATTTCGGTGATCGACACAGATGTGCTCCGGAAAGCAACAGCGGTGGAGGAGGCCATAGAACAAAGGATGCCCTATACTTAACAGGTTAAGCAATCACGGTTTAGCCAAGCAGTTAGGGCGCCCGTCTCTGCCTGCCAATTACTTGGCTCCCCTATCTTCCTGCCAGAGACCAAACATATTGCCTTCGGTATCAAAGCATATTGCGAGGTATCCCCATCCAGGTACTGCCGTTCTCGGCATGACCACCTTGCCGCCCAGGCTTTCCACCTTGGCAACATATTCGTCAATCGAACTGACTCCGACATAAGATGTGATTCTTTGCCCCGGGTCACCTCGCTTTCCTAACCCACCACCTACACCTGGCTTTCCGTCCAGGTCTGTTGTTTCAATCAGGTAGTAGTCAGTCATTCCGGGCGGTTTCTCCATCTTCCAGCCAAACAGTGCTTCGTAGAATTTCCTCGCTCTTTCCGGGTCGTCTGCTCCTATATCGAAGTGCACAATAGTGGGCATGTTCTACCTCCTTCTCATTATGATCATATGCTTCGGCGCTCTATTCTCACATAAATGCCTGTTTCGAATCAATCACTACAGCCTTTGGAAACAACCCACCCGGGTCACGAGATTACATTCACGAATCTTTTATTTCACCCTTTATTCCAATCTCCGTCGTTTCAATGGGAATATCCTTCCCGCTTTTACTTAAAGCTTCCCGCGCAATGTGGACAAGACCAGAACAACAGGGAACTTCCATGTGCACAACTTTTATACTTCTGACGTTCGAGTTTTCCAGTATCTGGGCGATCTTGCTCACATAAGCATCGGCATCATCAAGTTTGGGGCAACCAATGGCAATCGCATTTCCCTTTAGAAAATCACAGTGGAAA
>CP070793.1:74776-79672 GCA_020346965.1 Chloroflexota bacterium
CTGGAAATGGAACTGCGGATAATGCTCGGCCTCTAATATCAATTGCGATGTGTACTTACAATGGGGAAATGCATCTTAACGATCAGCTTGCTAGTTTCTTAAGGCAGGCAAAGCGACCCGATGAGCTTATTGCCTGCGACGACGGTTCTACGGATAATACGCTTCGAGTCTTAGAGCAATTCAGCAAGGAAGCCCCATTTCATGTCAGCATATATAGGAACCAACAGGGACTTGGTCCAACAAGGAATTTTGAGAAGGCTTTATCGCTTTGCAGTGGAAATTTCATTTTTTTTAGTGACCAGGACGATGTCTGGATGCCACAGAAACTGAGCACACTGCTACAAACTTTCGAGAATAATCCAGATGCTGGCTACGTTTTTTCTGACCTCCTGATTGTTGATGAACTGCTTAGTCCCATGGGGTACACAATGTGGCAGTCAATAGAATTTACACCACGGCAACGCCGGCTGTTTAGACAAGGTAAACAGGTGGATATGCTGCTGAAGCATAACGTGGTTACTGGTGCGGCTATGGCCTTTCGGGCTGAACTGAAAAGCATCATCTCACCAATGCCAGATGAGGTTGTTCACGACGAATGGATTGCCTTACTGGCGAGTTCAGCAGGAATGTATGGAGTGATGGTTGAAGAGCCTCTGATTGAGTACCGTCAGCACTCTCAGCAATTGCGGGGCGGTCGGAAGGTCAGTCTTGGTGGACAAGCCAAACAGGCTGCGCTTAATAAGGGTCAGTCTTTTGAATCTCGTCTGCATGAAGAGGAGGTCAAATATAACCAGGTTTTAGACCGTCTAGTGTTTACCGGTCAATTGAACGATCACGTAAAGCAGCTAATCGAATCCAAAATCCAGCACCTTCGAGTTCGGCAATCCATTCATAAACATCCACACTATGCACGCTTGTTTGGGGTTTCTAGGGAGTGTTTAACTTCGCGATATCATCGTTTTTCCTTTGGCTGCAAGAGTGCGGCTAGGGATTTGCTACTGTGAATTTTCGAGAGGCATCGTGGGGAATTTGAGACACAATGACTTTGCTTGGAGTAGGGGAACACTGATATGAATCCCAGAGTCTCCATCATAATCCTTAACTGGAACGGACTTCAGGACACGATTGAATGTTTGGAGTCCCTGACGAAGATAACTTATCCCGATTATGAAGTTATCGTGGTCGACAACGGCTCTAAAGGAAATGACGCCCAGGTGCTGGAGGAGAAGTTCGGCGTTTCTGTCCACTTGATTCAGAATGATAAGAACTATGGCTACACTGGCGGCAATAACATCGGTATAAGATGCGCTTTGGCTAATTCCTCACCGCAGTATTTGCTGATTCTGAACAACGACACAATCGTCGCACCTGATTTTCTTGACCAAATGATTAACTTTGCTGAAAGTGATGCCTCTATCGGAATAGCGGGCCCCAAAGTTTACTACTATGATTTACCCAACCGCATCCAGGGTATCGGTGGCAAAGTAAATATGTGGACCGGGCAGGCTTCCCTTATTGGAGTCAAGGAAACAGACACTGGTCAGTATGATAGGCATCGGGAAGTAGACTACGTTTTTGGTTGTTGCTTGCTCATCAAAAAGAAGGTGATTCAGAAGGTTGGCCTGTTTGATGAAAGCTATTTCTGTTACTGGGACGAAACCGATTACTGCTTCAGGGCGAGGGAAGCTGGCTACAGAGTCATCTGTATCCCGGAAGCTAAAATATGGCATAAGGCGCCCATAAAGCTAAAGGTATGGGAGAAGACGCCGATGCATGGTAGAGCAAGCGGTTTGTCTTATTACTATATGGCAAGAAATAACTTCAAATTCATGAGAAAACATGGCACGAAAAGACAATACCGGAGCTTCCTTCTTTGCTTCTTGGGGTATCAGTTCTGGTTTATGACCGCAGTTTGCCTGCTTTATCACCGCAATATAGGGCGACTATTTGGCTTTTATCGTGGGGTGAAGGATGGGCTCTTTAATTTGAACTCTGGCGGCAAGCATTATACGAAGAATTAGCCACCAATTGCGAGATAAAGCCGCCAGATCCTACGATTCCTTTTGGAAAGCGTATGTTGTAAGCTTGAGCGGCCCGTCTAACTAACCTTATGGTAACTTACTAGAATAATCGGCGATATTCGCAGGCTTCTATTTACTTCCCGGTCAAGAGACACGGCTTTCGCGCTTTTTGGCTTTCTTGCTTACCTCATCGCTTAGTTGGTGATATGAATCCAGAAGCCGTTGCTCCATAATTTGCCAGCTATAATGATTTTCGTATGCTTTTCTGCCATTCTGCCCAAGCCCCTGGCGCAATTCCGGGTTGTTCCTGAGTTCGAGCACTGCTTCTTTGATTGCATCGATATCCCCATAAGGCACAACAAGCCCGCAATTCTCTTTCCTTACTATATCGGCCATCGAGCTGGCATCGCTTACAATGATCGGCTTACCACACATCATAGCTTCAAATAACTTGTTAGGGCTTTCGTATCTGGTCTTAGGAATTTCCGGATCGCTGAGGCGAAAAAGGATATCTGCTTCTAATGTCGCCTTGATAACATCTTCATACGAGGGCAGCCATCCGAGGTATTGGATTTTTCCGGAAATGAGGACAGAATTCTCAAGAAAAGCTTCATCATGGACGGCCCCCGCGAGTATTAAGCGCACCCCACCCAAATCCTGTATCGCTCTTGCCATAAGGTGCAAACCCCGTGGTCTGTTAATAATACCTGCGTAGAACACGGTCAGTTCCCCCGAAGCTTTTTTTGGTTTCTTTGTCTGACTCACATCAGAATAGTCGGGGGGAGAATTGTAAATGTAAGCGAGCTTGTCTATGCGTGCTCCCCTGACCTCTTCATAACGGGTTTCATCTACTAAAAATAGGATTTCTGTGAAGCCAATTCCGAATTTCTCAGCCCCTGCCACCAAGCTCCTGGCAAGTCTTCTTACCGCCTGGAAACGCCCGTCGGGCAGATTATTAGCATAGAAATCATAGATGGTATAACAGAGTGGAACTCTTTTGATTAACTTGGCAGGGATGGCCGGTATCAAAGTATCTAGATCACAGGCATGTATGACATTACATTTATTTCTCAGCAAAAAGAAGAATTCGTATATCCACCAAATTGGAAGATAAAGAATCACGGTCAGTCTATCATGGGGCGCCTTGAAACCGAACTTGCAGATCTTATACCCCTCGTCTCCTCTCGCGCTCAGGGTGTTTTGGCGATCCCATACCAGTAATGTCACTTCATATCCGTGCTCGGATAAGGTCTTTGCCACCTTATTCACGGCTGGATCTATCGCCCGTCCACGGACCAAAGTTACCTTCATTGTCTTTGCGTCCCTGTCTAGATTCTTGCTAGTCCACGGTCTGAAAAATCTGCCCCCATTCTAAGGTCAGGTTGAGGTTCCTTAGCAACTGAAAATCAGAAATCCTCCTTATTTTCCGAATTTGCCCTCTTTTTTCTCTTATGTATTTCCTGTCTTCAACCATTGCCCATAGTGCGCTAAATTTAGCCTTGAGGTATGCCTTGCCGCGCAGCAAGGCATAGCCAATTATCAATACTTCTACTGCCGCGATAATTGGGAAGTAAATTGCAAGGGTCGAGGGTATTAGGCTGTAAAGCAGCAAAGCTTGACGGTTTTTTTCTAGCGAATGGAACTTATCCGGACTCATTCTCAATTTATATTTATGATAGACCACCGATTTTGGCAAGCAGTAGATTTCATAACCCATTAGACGCAGGAGCCAGGAGACAATTACATCGTCGTTGCCCATAAAACACTCCTGGGGAGCGCCTCCCATTTCCTCCAGTATCTCACGCCTGATCAGATAGGAACAACCGCTAACTCCGGGCACGTTCTCGGGTATGATAGAACAATCGTCCTTCTTGCCTAGGTTGCGACAGAAGCCCAGGCCGGTGATATGAATATTCAAACCCGTCGCGTTGATTCTGGTCCTGTCATCGAAAAGCAGAACCTTGGGCGTTACTGCTCCGGCCTCAGGATTATCATCTAGAAAAGCTACCATAATACTCAGCCAATTGGATGCAACTTCGGTGTCTATATTGAGTGGTGCGATATAGTCACCGGTGGCATGAGCTAAGCCACTATTAATGCCACCGGCGTAACCTAGATTTTCATCATTAACAACGAATATTAAGTTGGGGAACTTGTTTCGAGCATAATCCAGGCTGCCGTCGCTGGAATTGTTGTCAACTAGAATAACCTCAAGATTCGTATAACTTTGCTTCAGGATTGATGAAATGCAAACATCAAGGTGAGAGATCCCGTTATAATTTACTGCGATCACGGATACTTTCTTTGCCATAGCTTCCTTCAGACAGAACACATATTGGTTATCTCATATCTTCCGCGTTAGGTGCCTCTGAGAATCCGCAATAGTCTAGAGTTAGGAATTGTATTAGTCAAGATGAAGTTATTCTATGTACGTAATCCCTGAGCATCTTTGCCGGGTGCCTTTCAGTAGTAAAACGACATGGCGATCTATGGAAGTGGGTCTAGGGTATTGGGAGTGCTCCGTTGCATCGCTCTCACAATGTTAGAAGCAGGTATTGTATCAGCTTTCCCAGTCGTACCAGGAACTTGAATGCGATTTCTCATTCCTACCACCACCGACTCCACACACTATTTCGCAACCAATTTCTCTGCATACTTGAATTTCTTCTTCCGGTAGATTAGTTACATTCCTGTCCCCGCCCTTGGCAAAGATGTGTGGTTTGATTATCTTCAGCGTTTCATATATTCCCCTGCCGGTATCTATCGATACAACAACAAAATCTACTGTGCGTAATTCGTTCAATATCAGAGCTCTATCTGTAAGAGGGTATCTTATCCGCCCTTCTAGTTTGGTTCCCTTTCTTTTCATTAGAAG
>CP070793.1:79772-83536 GCA_020346965.1 Chloroflexota bacterium
GCTGATTCCACGATAACCCAGTGATTTGTCTTTCGTAGCAAAGGTGGTCACAATTTCAGCTTCAGCACCATTACTTATGAAAATCTTCTGCCCATTCAGAACATAATAATCGCCATCGCGGGTGTATTTTGCTTCCATAGCCGCGACATCGCTGCCGGCCATGGCTTCAGTCAATCCAAAGGCCACTATCGCCCCGTCGATGACACGAGGGATATAATGCCTTTTCTGTTGCTCATTGCCGTGCATGACGACGGGATACATGCCCAGGCCAAGGCTAACCAGATACACGACACTTATGCCGGCACATGCGTGGGCAATCTCCTCGGTGGCTATGGCAAAAGTCACTTCGTCCCCACTTCCCCCATACTCTTCCGGAAAGTGCACACCGTTCAATCCGGCAGCAGCCATCTTCTTGATAACATCGTAGGGGAACTCCTCTGCCTCATCCCATTCGGCAGCGTGGGGTGCAATTTCGGTGGCACAGAAATCACGCACCATCGCCTGGAACATCTTCTGCTCTTCGGTAAGCTCAAAATCCATTTCCTTCTCCTTTACAGACTGTTTACAGACTTATTCCTGCCACAGGGTAAACAACTTTCACTAACCACATCATTATTAAATGTCCGCCTCTGGAAAGCTATCGGTCATTTTCGATTAGATTTATGCGTTTTAATGGCTGATTGTACTACCCAATCCCGACCCAGGTCAATCATTTTTCCTTGCATGCCGACACAGACAATTTCAATCATTGACGGATAGAGCCCCTTTATAATAGACTACATTTCCAGTATGTATATTCTAGCGAATAATAGTGAGGGCACCTTGACTTGGCTTGAGTGCCCTGATTTTATGTGTATAGAGGAGGAAAGGCTATGGACCTAGCCTGGATTTGTGTAATAGCAGGAATTGTGGCTGCCGCAGTAGTTGCGTTCTTTGTGCGCTATGTTCTGAAGCAGGACCAGGGTTCGGAGAAGATTAAAGAGATTTCCGCCGCCATTAAAGAAGGGGGACTTGCTTTTATCCACCGGGAATATCGCACATTGGGCATCGTGGCAGTGGTAATAGCCATTGTTCTGGCAGTCATTCCCAGTTTGGGTTGGAGGCTGAGTGTAGCTTTTGTATTTGGTGCCATATGTTCCATGGGTGCCGGGTATGCTGGCATGAATATGGCGCTCAGGTCTAATGGCAGAACCTGTGCTGCGGCACAGAAGGGACTGAACCAGGGGCTAAGGGTCGCATTCAGGGGTGGAGCAGTCATGGGGCTCACTGTAGTCAGCATTGGTATCATAGGGCTATCTGTTCTCTACTTCGCATGGCATGACCTCCCAGGAAATGAGTTCTTGTTTATCATTCCCGCCTATGGAACCGGTGCCTCATTGGTAGCTCTTTTTGCCAGGGTAGGCGGTGGCATTTTCACCAAAGGGGCTGATGCCGGTTCGGACCTGGTGGGCAAGGTGGAGGCAGGGATACCGGAAGACGACCCCAGAAATGCTGCGGTAATAGCCGACAATGTCGGTGACAATGTCGGCGATGTCTGCGGAATGGGGGCCGACCTCCTTGAGTCTTATGTGGAAACTGTTATAGCCACTATGACGCTCACCACTGTCGGTGCCGTAATAGCACCGTGGGTGACACAGTTATTCCCCGATCTTTCAGCCGATGCTGCTCGACAAGCTGCCTGGTGGCTGCCTCTTCTGGTTATGGCCGGCGGCATCGTAGCCTCCATAATTGGCTGCTTCCTGGTCAGAGTTGGAGAGAAGTTAGAGATGTCTGCTCTCCTGGGAGCCCTGCGCCGCGGTACACTCGGCGCAACGATATTAGCGGCAGTATTTGGTTTCCTGATAATTTACTTCCTCGGTGCTAGCCTGGGTCTTTTCTGGGCCATGCTTGCCGGCCTCGCAGCCGGTGCCTTAATGGGGGAAGCCACAAACTATTTTACTTCCTATGCCTTCAAACCTACGCAGGAAATCTCCGAAGCTTCCACTACCGGTGCCGGCGCCACTATAATTAGAGGCTTTGCGACAGGTCTAATGAGCACCTGGCCACCGATAGTCCTGATAGCTGTGGCAATTGCAGTTGCGTATTACTTCGGTAGCTTCTACGGTGTGGCTTTGGCTGCTGTTGGGATGTTGTCCACTCTCGGTGTAACGCTGGCTACTGACGCATACGGACCTATAGCTGACAATGCCGGAGGGATCACCACGCAAGCGGGACTACCGGAGGAAGTGCGCGAAAAAACCGACGCTTTGGATTCTCTAGGTAATACCACCGCTGCCACGGGCAAGGGATTCGCTATCGGTGCTGCTGCCCTTAATTCCCTGGGATTGATCCTGGCTTATGCTATGGCTGTAGGCATAGTGACAGTCTCCGAAGGTGCACTGGTATTGCCTGAAGCATGGAGTTTGAGTTTGCTGAGCATGCCGGTCCTTATCGGTGTATTGATAGGCGCCCTACTTCCTCCTATCTTTTGCGCTATGACGATGAAATCGGTGGGAGTAACCACATCAGCGATCATAGAAGAAGTCCGCCGCCAATGGCGTGAGATTAAGGGCTTGATGGAGGGGACAGCCAAGGCTGAGTATGGCAAGTGCGTGGATATCGCCACCAGAATAGCATTGAAGCAAATGCTGCTTCCTTCCATAATGACGATAGTTGCGCCTGTGATCGTGGGATTGATTCTCGGCAAATATGCCCTAGCCGGCTTCCTTATCGGTGCTCTGGCTACCGGTTTTATCCTCGCCATCACCCTGAATAACGCCGGTGGCGCCTGGGACAATGCTAAAAAGTGGGTTGAGTCCGGCAAGTTCGGAGGAAAGGGCTCAGATGCCCATAAAGCGGCTGTGGTCGGGGATACAGCCGGTGACCCCATGAAAGACACTGCTGGGCCATCTCTGAATATAATGCTTAAGCTGATGTCGGTTATTTCACTCATGCTGGCGCCGGTAATAATGCACTTTGGCGGCCTGATTTAACCCAACGATTCCTGTCCTGTAGCCTCCTTGTCCATATACTCGATCTTTTCCTTGGTCTAAATGACAATCATAGTGGCCAGGGTGTTAGGTAATTCAACTACTTACATCCTGAGAAAATATCATGCGAAGGGATCAAAAAAAGTCAAGAGGCTCATAACTGCCTTATTTGCCTTAATATTAGGACTTGGCTTCAGTATGGTGATGGCTATACCGATGGCAGTGAAGCGAGCCTGACGTTGGTAAAAGGACTGAATTTCTAGTTAATCGTATTTTTGGAATTCTAACCTTATCTTGACTATTGAATAGTGAAAGGTACGGTCAGCTTCTCTTCCCCATCAACATACAGGATTACTTTGTATTCACCTGTAGGCCATCCTGCGTCGGGCTCTGTCAATGAGAAACCGAGATATGTTGTACCCTCAGCGGTCAAAGTATAATCATCAATCAGGTAGTTTTCCGTACCTTCTAATTCACCCTGTACGTATATCCACTCTGCCTTTACCTCAGTGTCGGGGGGAGCAGAAGATAGCTTAACCGAGCAGAAAATTTCAGGGGTGTCGGTAGCGAAAATATCGGTGGCATTAACCGGGCGCATATCACTGTCCACGCTAGGGCACATAGTCGCTTCACTCAAAGAAGCCGTGGTCACTTCACAAGCAGTGAGCGAAATAGCAGACAGTAGTGAAGCTACAACAATGCTGGCAATAAAGAGTTGGGATTTTTTCATTCTCTCCTCCTAACAGCTAGCTTTTCCAAAAATTCGGTACGCATCAGACAGCTAAACTTCCCAGC
>CP070793.1:83636-88416 GCA_020346965.1 Chloroflexota bacterium
CCCCAAATTCTCAAAGAACTTATACTTAGGCCGAAGGGACTCATTCTGGTAACCGGTCCCTCCGGCAGCGGCAAGTCAACTACTCTGGCAGCGATGATCAGTCATCTTAATAATACTGTAACACGAAGTGTTATTACTATCGAGGACCCTGTTGAATCTGTGTTCCGCAACAAGAAATGCCTCATTCGACAGCGCGACCTGAGGGCTGACACCAAATCGTTCGCCACGGCAGTAATACATGCTGTCAGACACGATGCAGATGTAATAGTCATCGGTGAAATGCGTGATCTGGACACCATAGGTGCGGCTATCACGGCCGCTGAGACGGGTCACCTGGTCCTCGCTACACTACATACGGTCGACGCTCCTCAGTCTATTGACCGCATGATTGACGTATTCCCCCACGGTCAACAACAGCAAATTAGAGTGCAATTATCACAGGTGATAGAGGCCGTAATATCGCAGGCCCTCCTCCCCCGTATTGATGGCGGGCGAGTAGCCGCCTTTGAAATAATGTTGGCCAGTGAGACAATCAGGAGAAAAATCCGTGAATCGAAGGTCTTCGAGATACCTATGACCATTGAGGTGAGTACACCGGAGGGGATGCAGACTCTGGATCAGTCGTTGGCTGATTTGGTGAAGCAAAACGCAGTCAATCCGGAGGATGCCCTGGCCAAAAGCTCCAACCCGCTGAAATTCCAGCGCTTTGTTGAAGGCGAGGCAGAAGTGCTCACAGGTTGAGAGTTCACCGGTAGTATGAATAATCAGGAAGGTGTTAAATGGACAAGAAGAGAATACTTATAGCTGATGACGAAGTAAGTATAAGATTAACGGTAGGAAGGCTACTGGAGAACGACTATATCGTCCTCGAAGCAGCCAACGGCGCAGAAGCAGTAGAAATCGCTAAAGGGCAGAAACCGGACCTCATCCTTATGGACCTCATAATGCCGAAGGTGGACGGTTACACCGCCTGCTCCCAAATCAAGGCCGATCAGGAGACCAGGGGAATCCCGGTGATTGTTCTTACTGCTATCGGGCATGAACTCAACAAGAAGTATGCTACCGAGATGGGAGCTGCCGGGTACCTGACCAAGCCATTTAACGTCAAGGAGCTATTAACATTGATTACCACGCTACTGGCTGAAGAAAGCCCTCCAGAGTCACAAAATTGCCATGTAGATTCTGAAAGCCTGACTTCCTGAAGACATCCGGTCCTCAAAGCTCTCTACCATTGTTCACTTCCTCACACTGATAGCCTTCCCTTCATGATTTCAACTGAAGGGGCTTCGTGACTACATCTTCATCGTGGACAATAGGCAATATTTCTCGTTGAGGTTAGCTTGCCTTATAGTAAACTCTTATCGCGAACGCGGCTTTCAATGGGTATTTCGATAGAAATAGTAGTTCCCTTGCCCAACTGGCTCCTGACATATATCTGTCCGTCGTGGTCGGTCACTATGCTGTGGCAGATGCTCAAGCCAAGCCCGGTCCCCTTGCCCGCCTCCTTGGTGGTGAAGAACGGGTCGAATATCCGTTTCAGATTTTCCGGCGTAATACCCGGGCCGTCATCAGCGAATGAAATCCTGACGATACCATTCTCTTTCTGGGTGGTAATGGTCAGGGTCCCCCTGTTATGCGCCTCATTCATAAAATACTCGGCGTTGATAATTATGTTCATAAAGACCTGCTGCATTTGGAAATAGTCAACCATGATTTCGGGAATGTCTGCGGCAAGCTGCCTCCGGACATCTACATTGCTTGATTTGTGTTCGTAAGCACGTAATTCCAGCACGTCCTCTATAACGCTATTTACCTGGTAAAGCTGCTTCATAGGTGTGTGCTTTCCACCGAAGGCAAGGAGATTTCTTGCTACATTGGCGGCACGCCGGGCTTCGTTGTTGATGAGCGTCAGGTCGTCACGTAACCCGTCAGGCCCTTTCTCCATAAGCATTTCGGATAAAACGATAATGCTCGTGAGTGGGTTGTTGAATTCGTGGGCCGTGCCGGCTGCCAGTTCACCGAGGGAAGCCAGCCGGTCAGTGCTCATAAGCCGCTCATTTTGTCTTTTTTGCTCGGTAATGTCTCTGGCAATGGTGATGTGACCAGACAGATTGCCCTGAGCATCTTTCAATATGTTGGTACTCAATTCACCGGGAAACTCGGAACCATCTGCTCTGAGTAGAGTATATTCGATGCCGCTAATTGCTCCCTCTTTCGCAGCTTTCTTCAAGTTGGCTTCCATTCTCTCGTGCTCGTGGGGAGCAAGCAGTTCAAAGAGGCTTTTCCCCAGAAGCTCATTCTTGGAAGTAAATCCGTGCATCTCCACCGCTCTTTGATTTGCCTCGGTGATGATACCCTCCAAATCAATAACCGATATCCCGTCGGTGACCGACTCAAATACTTGCCGCAGCTTCTCTTCCGAATTCACAGCGTTTCCTCCATGTGCATGCTTCCCTGACCTCTTTGGTTCGCCTCGACAATGTCGTTGGCCTTTGCTCTAAGGGTCTCCATTTGAGTTGGGGTGAATAATCTCCAACCTCGGCAGTCCCGGTATTCGACGTCGGAAAGTACCCCTTCCTTCAACCACTTGAATAAGGTATTTCTACAAATGCCGACAATCCGGCAAACCTCTGCCGTCCTGTAATAGGTCCGGTTGTCAATTACGACAGGCATATCTTCTCCCTTTGAGCCTATTCAACTATACCAGTCTGAAAGCGTCAATCACCCATCTGTACTGGTTATTCAAGAGATATGTGAAAACCCGTTCCTGCATTATCACAGCTATGGGAACGGGCAGAAGATACTAAGCAATAGCCGGGGCTACTCCAGCACTCTCTTCATTTCCTCGAATTCTTCCCTGGTAATCTCTCCCCTGGCAAAGCGAAGCTTCAGCACCTGAAGAGGATCCTCTGGCCGCCCTGGAGGAGTCTGCTGACCCGTTGCAGCCGGGGACACGGAGGCGCTGCTCATTTGCCTGAGGTTCTCCTGAATGAGCTTGAAAATGTAATCCACCTGACGTGACGGAAGGTTGTCCAGGATCAGGTCCTGGCTCATGAATCGATGTTTCAAGGTTATAGTGGCAAACAATATGCCTTTCTCCATTTTCAGATTGGCTATGTCTTCATATCGGTGATCTTCGATCTCCTTGTGTAGCCCCAGGGCCGACGGAGAGTACCTGATTATCCTCTGGTTCGTGATTATTATGAAGTCCGGAGTGGCGGCCGCCTTCAGTCTTGATTGCCTTATGGTTCCCATAGCCTGTTCATCGGCTAGCAGCATCTTCTTGACGGCTTTCGGAACTTTGATTACCTTGCCTTCTTCGCTCATCTTCACGATAACGATAAACTACTACTCATTTCATGTCAATATTCACAGATACAACTCGGCCGAGTTTTTGTCCTGATCTGTAGCAGGCTTGACTGGCATGGTGGCCCAGACATTCACGCCAGAATGCACCCGTGATATTCGGGGACTGGCACTAAAACTTCCGCTGAACCACTCCTTCTCCACCAATGGAGCAGATGTTAAAATACATTAGACAGTGAAGATGAAGAAGGGAACGCTCACGCTAATGGGAGGGAGAGCAACATGCCTGAGTTCACGGTTACCACCAAGCAAAACATAGAGAAAGCCTTCGATGACATCGCTCCAATATACGACCGTGTTGGTCCCGCCATCTATGAGCCTTTCGGGATACGCCTGGTCGATTGGCTGCCCGTCAAACCCGGTGCGACGATGCTAGATATCGCCACGGGTGCGGGTGCAGTACTTCTGCCCGCAGCACGCCTACTGGGGTCAAAAGGGCATATAACCGGGATTGACCTATCTGATGGGCTACTTCGACAGGCAGAGGCCTTGGCGCGCGCTGAGGGTTTAACCAATGTAGAATTACGCAAAATGGATGCCGAGCACCTCGAATTTCACGATCAGACCTTCGATTTTGTTACCTGTGCATTCTCTCTCCAATTCTTCCCAGATATCGAAGCCGCTCTGTACGAAATGCACCGAGTCTGCACGCCAGGAGGATGGCTGGGCTTGACTATGTTCGATCGGAAACCACCTCCGTTCGATCCGCTCTTCCCAATGGTGCTGCAGCAGTTCGCCGCTTATCACGGGAAGGTATCGATACCGCCCCATGGCATATCCCTTGCTCCGGAGGAATTGGAGGGTTTCCTCAAACCACATGGATGGCAATCAATCGAGACTCACAGTGAGAAGGTGACTTTCATCTACGCAAGCGAAGAGCATATCTGGGCATTTCCGCCATTACAATTCACTCTAATGGATGCTGGTGAGGGAGCGCGGGCGCAATTCAAGGAGGCACTATTAGCCAGGTTACGTCCGCTGTTTCATCCGGATGGTCTGCATGCATCTGCAGCGGTAGCCTACGCGAAGGGACAGCGCTAAACAAGCTAATGCACAATTCATCGGATTGCTCACGTTGCCTTGCTGTTCTGGAGGCCTAACGCCCAGTTTGTAGCAGGGCTGATTGGCATGCTATCCCTGATACTCGCGGCAGTTTCCTGGACCAACGGGCTGTTACGGCTGTATCACCGAAGTGCAGGTATGCTAGAATCGGCGCCATGAATGAAACACTCAACGTTATCTTAAACCGCAAGTCGTGCCGCGAATTCCTGGCGGAGGCTGTCCCGGAAGAAGCAAAGGCGGACATCATTGCCGCAACCCTGCGGGCGCCGACAGCAGCTAACCTGATGCTGTATTCCATCATCGAAGTAAATGAACAAGCGGCGAAAGACACCCTGGCCGTAAGCTGCGACCA
>CP070793.1:88516-93466 GCA_020346965.1 Chloroflexota bacterium
AGCGGCTGGAGCGACAGTAGAGATTAAGTAGAGTCACCTCGAAATTCTCGAATTCTTGAGGGGGGAGGTTGAGTAACATGCCTCTGGCTAGTTACGAGATTATCTTAGTGATGGGAGGATGTTTCCTTCTTCTGGGGATTATTTTCATTTTCTGGAATAGGAGGGAAAAGACCAAATACTACAATTCTATTTTGCTGACCCAGAGAGACATTAAAGAAACCATAACCCACGAACATGAGCGTTTCTGGCTGCAAGCCTGGCAGATAGGAGGCCGGATTTCCCTTATAGTGGGCATTGTACTGCTGATTACTGGCGTAATTCTGTGGCGTATCACCTCTTAAGCTTCTGCTTAGCATCGGAAGGCAGAGTAGAGGCTCTCAGGAGGACGGTTCTTTTGCGGGTTTAGACACTGCATCATAAGACTAGACTAATAATAAGCAATTCCTGCGCATTTCAGGGTTTGGTGCTGACACATTTTGACTCTGGCTTGATCTGTATGACAAAGCGAGTTTACGCTTAAACGATTTCCTTGTGTCGGTATTGTAGAGATTCAGCTACATGGTGCGTTTTGATGACATCACTATACTCTAAATCAGCGATGGTACGGGAGAGTTTGAGGATGCGATGGAATGCACGGGCGGTGAGATGAATTTGCTTCATAGCGGCGCTGATCAAGGCCTGAGCTGCTGTTTCCACAGTACAGAATTCCTTCACCTCTTTAGGAGTCATATCAGCATTACATTTTAGCTTCGACCCTCGAAAACGCTCAAGCTGTATTTCATGTGCTACCTTGACCCTGGCCCTAACTTCAGCAGACGTTTCTCCATGCTTATCTTCCGTGAGTTTTTCATAATCAATATGAGGTACATCAACAAAGATATCAATACGGTCCAGTAATGGTCCACTTATCCTTTTATGATAGCGAGATATTTCTCCCGATGAGCATTTACATTCCTTAAATGGATCGCCATAATAGCCACAGGGACAGGGGTTCATAGCCGCAACCAACATAAAGCTAGCAGGGAAGGTAACACTGCCACGAGCGCGGCTGACGGTGACTGTCCTGTCCTCTATCGGTTGGCGCAACGATTCCAGTGTAGTGTGCCCGAACTCCGGAAATTCATCTAGAAAAAGAACCCCCTGGTGTCCTAGGCTTATCTCCCCGGGTCTTGGCCATTGTCCCCCTCCCACCAAGCCAGCATGGGAAATAGTGTAGTGAGGCGAGCGAAAAGGGCGCTCTACAATGATGGGAGTTTCCTGTGGTAACAATCCGCTAACACTGTAAATCTTGGTTACCTCGATAGCTTCTTCCATAGTTAATAGAGGAAGTATCGATGGCAACGAGCGAGCTAACATGGTCTTGCCGCTCCCTGGTGGACCACACATAAGGATATTGTGTCTTCCTGCCGCTGCTATTTCCAGAGCTCTCTTGGCATGTTCCTGACCCTTAATATAGCTTAGATCTACAGTGTAATCGGGACGAAATTCCTGCTCCCAATTTAGTTCGTTATGATACTCCACTATATCTGTTTCACCTTGCAGATGAACAACCAGTTGCGCTAGCGATTCGGCAGGGAATATATGCACATTGTCTATGAGGGAAGCTTCTTTGGCATCATCACAGGGCACAAATACAGTGGATAAACCTCTGTCGCGAGCCAAAGCCACCATAGGCAAAACCCCGTGGGTGTGGCGTAATTTGCCATCCAGAGAGAGTTCACCTAAAAGGACACTATGGGTGAGGTCGGCGTTTAGTTGACCTGAGCTAATCAGTATGCCTATGGCTATGGGTAAGTCATAAGCAGGACCTTCCTTTTTTAAATCTGCTGGAGCAAGGTTGACAGTAATACGCCTATTGGGGAATTTGTAGTAGGAGTTTCTTATGGCCGACCTTACTCTTTCTCTTGCCTCTTGGACCGCTTTATCGGCCAATCCAACAATAGCAAAAGAAGGTAAGCCTGGTGATAAATCCACCTCCACTTCCACTATAGCCCCCTCCAGACCAACGACAGCAGCACTTTTTACCTTGGCTAGCATCTCGTTCTCTAAGTAATACTCAGCCTCCTTGTCTCAGGAAGCCCCAGAGCTCCTAGTTAATGCTCCAGTCTCTTCAGATAGCATAAGGTTTTCCTCTAGTCTGTTAATGTAATCATCAACCTGACTGCCATCGTACTCCCCAAATCTGATTTTATATTATATACTATCTTCTCGCCTGTATGGTGAGTAAAACAGTGGTTACTCATTTATGGGGGAAATAGGCAATGAGAAATTGGGACGAAGACCTTCCGCCACTCGCCAGGGAGAGACTAACCAAGATCGGTGAGTTGACGGCAGAGGAAAGAGAGAAGATGGTAGACCATGAGAAGGTGAATTCCCTTCTCTCAGAGTTTTACCTCGGCCAGATTGACTCCGATAAACTATGGAAAAAATTAAAGGCAGAAAACAGGCCATCCCTCTTCCGAGAAGCGCAGATAAGATTGATAGATGCGCTTAGCTTTGGAAGCACCCCAGTTGAAATAAAAAGAAAACGGGACGGCATTTTAGCCATAGAAACGCTAAAGGAAGAGCAAAATACCTCTATTGTTGAGATGAATTTAAACCTGATGGAGGAACTGCAAAAGAGGCATAAAGCAGAGGTAGAGCAAGCCTACAATAGCATAAAGGCTGAAGTGGAAAGAAATCCTCAACTAAGGGTGAAGCAAGTTCAACAAGGACAAAACACTATGATGGTCCAACTAAGTGTTGATGAGGCTATGAAACAGCTTCCTCAGTGGAGAGATTTTCTCTCCAAGCAAGAAAAGGTATACACCCAGGAATTTGCCAAGCTAGCAGAAAGACTAAAAAGTGAGTTGAAATAAAGGACTATATGCCTATGGTTACGGCGACGGTATTCTCTGTAATATTGGAAAGCTTGGTAGTCCTCCTTTAGGTCTAACTCTGCAGCACATCAACTATAAAATGGGCAAGTATTGCTTGAGTTCATAATCAGTTACTTGACTGCGATAGCTATCCCATTCCAGCTTTCTATTCTGAATAAAGATATTGAATACATGCTCCCCTAAGGCTTCTCTCACCAATTCGCTCTTTTCAGTAAGTCTTATAGCTTCGTACAAGCTACCAGGAAGCATACCTATACACATCTCTTGCCGCTCCTGCTCAGTCATTTCAAAGACATTTCTCTCCACTGGTAGCGGTGGCTCATATTGCTTTTCGACTCCTTCCAACCCAGCGACCAGCAGTAGGCTGAACGCTAGGTACGGGTTGCATGCAGGATCAGGTGACCTGTATTCAATCCTTGTGGATTTTTCTTTCCCTGGCTGGTATTCAGGTATGCGAATCAGATCAGCTCGGTTTCTTCTTGCCCAGCTGATGTATACGGGCGCTTCATAACCTGGGAGGAGGCGTTTATAAGAATTCACCCACTGGTTAGTAACAGAGGTGATTTCGGGAGCATGAGTCAATAATCCAGCGGCAAAATGCTTGGCTATCTGGGATAAGTGAATAGGGTCCTTTTCATCGAAGAAGGCATTCTTGCTGCCCTTAAATAGTGACATATGGACATGCATGCCGCTGCCATTTACACCAAACACCGGTTTGGGCATGAAAGTAGCGTAAACACCGTGGCTTTGAGCCACTTGCTTAACTACCAATCGATAAGCCATTACATTGTCGGCCATGGTCAGAGCGTCAGCGTAGCGCAGGTCTATTTCGTGCTGACTGGGAGCAACTTCGTGATGGCTATACTCTACACCGATGCCCATCTCCTCCAGGACAAGAATTGTCTCTCGCCTCAAATCCGTAGCTATGTCGGGCGGGGTCAAATCGAAGTAACCCCCTCTGTCTAAAAACTGTGGTAACTCTGAATTCTGGAAGTAAAAGTATTCAAGTTCGGGGCCGACATAGAATGTATACCCCATATCCGCAGCTCTTTTCAGGCTCTTTTTCAGCACATATCTGGGGTCGCCTTCAAAAGGCTGTCCTCCGGGCCAGCAAATATCGCAAAACATCCTGGCAGTTTGGTGCTCCTTTGGTCGCCAAGGAAGGATTTGGAAAGTAGTGGGGTCGGGAAATGCAACTAAATCGCTTTCATCAATACGGGCAAATCCCTGGATGGATGAGCCGTCAAATCCACTTCCCAACTGCAAAGCTGTCTCTAATTCTTCAAACGTGATGGAAAAACTCTTAAGAAAACCCAGGATGTCAGTAAACCATAACCTTATGAATTTGATATCCTGTTCCTTAGCTAACCTGAGAACAGATTCATTGGCTTCCGTCCGATCTTTGATATTCATTTCGCTGTCCCTATCCTCAAGATGTCTCCGTACCATTAAACCACACAAACTGACATTTAGATCAATTGGAGACGAGTTAGTATAATCTGATCGAGTTTTGAGTCCACAGTTGCAATTTTGCCTTTCCTGCCAAATTTCCTTTTTCTGATCCTATAGTCCCCTCCAGTGTTTCTATTTTGGAGAGACTCAGTATACTTTACAGATCAGCTCCCTCGCTCTGTATCCAGTTCTGTTGCTGTGATTTAGGCAAGTTTATTAGGGTCAACCAAAGAACGCATGAAGAGCGCTTTAAGGCATAATAGGTTGGCCGTGTACGACACTGTTGCATTTTAGCAATCTATATATCACTATACAGTTCAAATTCGTAGGGATGTGGTCTAGCCTGCAGTGGATTCACTTCTTTGCTCAGCTTATATTCAATCCAGACACCTATCAAGTCCTCGGTAAACACCTCGCCTTTGAGTAAAAAGTCATGGTCGTCTCTTAGTGCATCTAGGGCACTCTGCAAAGAACCGGGCAAAGCCTTAATTGTAGCTCGCTCTTGCTCTGACATCTCGGCAATATCTATATCAAAAGGGCCAAATCCTTCGACAGCCGGGTCTATCTTATTCTCAATTCCGTCAAGCCCCGCCATCAGCATGGCTGACAAAGCAAGATA
>CP070793.1:93566-101978 GCA_020346965.1 Chloroflexota bacterium
CCTATGGCAGGACCGGCAGCCCAGCCCGCGTTAGCCCCTATACGGAGTATTCCATATGCTTCCGTCAGTTTCTCTTTCGGCGTAAAGTCTGCCACCATGGCTTGGATGACAGGATGTGTAGTAGTGAGTATTAAGCGACTGGCAATGTAGACAACGGCAATAGTCCACACGGGAGCTGAAATCCCAATAAGAGCAGCGAGTCCTGAAAACAAAAAAACACCTACTGCAGTACCTATAAGTAGAATGGGACGCCGACCAAATCTATCTGAAAGTGCTCCCCCAAGTGCCTGACTGGCGGCTGAGCAAAGCCCAGCAGCCAGTATGATCGTTCCAACCAGAGTCATGGAAAGACCTCTATCCTGATAAAGATGCAGACTCAGAAACGGTATACAAATGGAGAAACCGATGGCTATGAAAAACTGAGTGGTGGTCACGAGCCATAGTTCACGCCCAAATCGGTGAAAGACATTCCGTAATGAGTTGTTAGCTTTTCCTGGCAATTCTTCCATGGCTTACGCCAAACACCTATTATAACCTTTTGGGGTCCGTTTGCCTGCTAGCCTGACTAATGAGCCCCTGCGGCACTATGGATGGAGGGCAGTAGTAGGCTACGCCATCAGAATACGCACGCTGAATGGCATGGGTTCTGTGTTGTTGCGGAACCGTAATCCATATTTAAGTGTTGCACAAGTTAGCGGGAGGTTCAATAGCCACCCTCACAACAAGCCCAATATGCTGACGGAGACGCGATAGATGCAGAGAGTGTACAATGACTTAGATATGGATAGGTCAGTTGATTACGATGCTATTGCCGAGGTATACGATTGTCGCTATGACCGCAGCGACTACGGACCGGTATTGCAGCTATTGCTCCGTTTTGTGCGCGGGAGTAGACACGTGCTGGAGGTAGGTTGCGGTACCGGGTATTGGCTACAAGCGCTGAGACGCCAGGGATGCGATGTTGTGGGTTTGGATCCCTCAATCAATATGTTGCGGATTGCCAGGCGGAAGTCGCGCCAGCCATCGTTCATTAAGGCATGTGCAGAGGCAATACCCTGCCGCCAAACATTCTTTGATCGGGTATTCTGCGTAAATTCCTTCCACCACTTCGTTGATAAGAGAAGATTCTTAACAGAGGCCCATCGCCTCCTACGTCCTGGTGGGGGCATCATGATAGTTGGACTAGATCCCCATACGGGTTTGGATCGTTGGTGGATCTACGATTACTTTCGTCAAGTCATTGAGATGAACAAGAGGAGATACCCATCAGCGGGCCAAATGAGGAATCTGATGGCAGCGTACGGTTTCGTAAGCATCAGCACAGCGGAAGCTCTTCACATGCCGTTGCAGATATCCGCCCGTTCGGCTCTTGAGACTGGTCGACTAGCCAAGACCACGACTTCTCAGTTATCTTTGCTAACCGACGACGAATATGACGAAGGCATGAGACGTCTCAGGGCGGATATCGATGCCAGCGAAGGACAAGGTAGGGCCCTCACTATCGGAGCAGACCTGCGTCTTTATGCGACCATCGGGTGGCCTGAGTGATCGCGTTTGCCATTGACCGAGGCTAGCGGCAATCATCTGCATTGGCGAGCCTGCGCAATAGAAGACCGTTGTGTTATCCAACGATTCTGACTATTGCTCAGTCAAGTTCGCCAATTTGTGCAACCACAGCCTTCTACTGTATCATGCAGCAAATAGCAGTGTGATTTCAGTTAGGTAGGAGAGAACTTGGATACGACCACAGCACAGTTGATTACAGCAGCCAAGTCTGTATGTGGGAGGTTTCAATTAACAGACGATTTCTCTGCCGGTTCCGTCGGCGCAGCGATTCTGACTGCGGAAGGAAGTATTTATACCGGGATCTGTATCGACCTAGGTTGTGGGCTGGGTTTTTGCGCGGAAGCTGCTGCAATGGCTGAAATGCTGAAACACAGAGAGACGCATATCAGTGTTGTTGTAGCCGTATCCAAGGACTGCATCTTACCGCCCTGTGGCCGGTGCCGGGAGATGATGGTTCAGCTTGACGTCCGCAATCTTGACTGCCAGGTAATCGTTGGGGAAGACGAGGTCGCCCGTTTGCGAGTACTTCTCCCCAAACACTGGCTAGTACAATCTGCTTAACAATGAATCATTTTGCCGTTTCCCGTTACTGTCGAGCGGCCATAACGACCCGTTGATCAAAGGTTAAATCAGTAATAGAATGAACCTACCGGATGCCCTGATGTTTCCTGGAGACCCCTGTAGAAAATCTCCTTACATCCGGTATGGCCCGCGCGTGGGACCGGTCTGCAGGTAGAACTGAAGGAGGACGGCACGAAGACATGAGACTTCAACCGTATCGCAAGAGGGTTCTACCGAAGATGCTGAGCCTTTTGAATGAAGCTAAGGCCGGATCATACGAGTTCATCCCCTATGGCGAGGAGAGCCTCCAGGCAGAGCTGAAAGGAGCGAGCTTAGTCCTGCTGGCCACCGATGACCAGGACCACATCACCGGGTTTGCGTACCTGAGTCTAGAGTGGTATGGTGAGACCGTCACACTGCATGTCCTGCCTGGTCCAGGGCAGTGGAAGGCTGGGGGTCTGCTGCTCTCTGTTCTCGAACCGCGGAACCAAACCGACGAGTTGAGTACATTGGTGGATACACCCGACCATGAGCGGCTTGGTTTCTTTCTGGAGAGGGGGTATCGCTCTGACAGCAGCCTCTACCAGATGACCGCGGACCTTGACCATCGGCGACGCCGACGGCGTCTGCCGGCAGGCTGCACCATTGGCAGTCTAAGAACAGATGAGGAGGAGGTATTCATACAAGTGGCAAACACCGCATACACCGCAGAGCGACTGCGGCCCGGGATTCTGGCCCAGTGGCAAGCCCGGGATCCGGATTTCAGCACCGATTGGGTTCAGGTTGCCCGATGTGATGGGAAACTTGTGGCTACTGTTGTAGCCCGCTCGGACGGAGAGTACAACGAGTACTTCCGCTCCAATCGGGGTTATCTTGGCCCTGCGGCTACTCTCCCAAGCTACCGAGGGAAAGGTCTGAGTCAAGCCCTCACTACCCGGGCCATGGATTTCCTTCGCGAGCGAGGTATGGGCACAGTCTGCCTATACACCTGGGAGGGGAATCAGTCCGCGCTGAGACTCGCGACGAACCTGGGATTCCGTGTGGCGCATGAATGGAAAATCCTCAGCAAGAAGATACGGGGATAGTATTCAGGAAGCCTCACGGCACGTGGACCGAAGAGAGTGAAATCGCACGTCAGCTTACTTTGCTGCTCCATCACACAATGTAGCGTTTTGTGACTCCTTAGCTCTATAGGAGGTCTTGGACACCGCAACCTCTTGATAGCTGCTCACTAGTGATATAATAGTCCCAAGAGGCTCATCTACACGAAGAAGTGTAACTACGTTTCTGATTGCAGTAGCCTCAATTGACGGGATGCCAGGCTGTGGTAACTGACGTCATCTTGTTCGGTTTGACCCCACTATCGCCAGCACCAGTGGAGGGCCGGTGACCACCCCTAGCGAGGAGACGTCTACCTGTGAAGGGCGAACGCCGGTCAATCTGGTGGCCGCTCCAGACGCTGGATATCGTTTTGCCAAATGGAGTAGCGGCGCTGAGCATCTCGGAAAGAGAAGAGGAAAATGAAGTCACCCGTCTTCAGAGAACTATTTGAAGTCGAAACGGCTCTTAAGCTGGTCTTCCTAGCGAAGGCCTACGAAGATTCGTCACGAGACATTTGGGATAAGCTCTGCTGCACTCAAGACTGGGTTGGTCTTCTAAGAAGGGAGAAGCAGACACTATCGGAGATAAATGGAATTCCTCCGACTGAACTCGCTTGGTTAGATCTTGTCAACTTGTACGGGTACATGATTGGAGAGCAAGTTTTCACTATGCGGGCGCTTGGTCTCGCAGACGAACTGAGCAAACTCCCCGGCAACCATCCCTATCGTTTTGCGCTCGGAACCCTGAAGGGCTTTGACAAGGCAGTTGAAGGACGAGGACGCCTAGCATCATATTATGCCACCTACGCAATTGAGGGAGTATGCACCTTCTCCTACGTTGCATTAAGAAGCCACACAATTCGACAGGAGACAAGAAGTAGACTGATGAAAGAGCTGAGCTGTCCGCTTGCAGACAGGGGCAAGGATATAGCCCTGAGAGAAAAAGAAGCTGTGAAACAAATCCGCGTGCTGGAAGAATACCTTAGAAGCAGTGATTCCATCGTACTTGATGAGTCCAACACGTGCGTTGTGCTCAGGCACCTGAAAGCTATAGTCTCTGACATGCTTCCGAGCATTAAAAAGTGGATCTATTTGACCTATGCAGAGGCAAGTAAGGAACATGCCCGAGCAGTAACAAGGATGAGCACAAGATTCTCATTCCCGGTATTGGTCTGTCCGGATTTCGCAGTTGAAGAAAAAGGCGAAATCAGGGTTGAACGGCTTCATATTCCGGAATCGTTCCACGAGAAGGACGGACCACGAGAGGAGACGTCAGTCTTCATCGTGACTCGGATACTCCCTGAGATAGAAAACGAGGAACACAAGGAACTAATCAACCGATTATCTGTGCTGCAATGATTGTGTTGAGCCCCACGACGATATATGCCACAATCGGCTGCTAAACTCCTCGTTGCGACCTGAGGCTCCTAGAGACGTCTGCTGAGAAGGGGCGATTCAATGAGAGTTCTTATCCTTGCCACCTGGAGGGTGCCTCCCGGGCCGGTGGCTACCATCTGCCAAATCCCGCCGGGTCGTATATCAGGAAGCCTGTCAGAACCTTGCCCAGGGCATCAACGCTGCAGTCCGTGTACTGAGAGCCGCAGGCAGAACTCAGATTGGCCTCATCGATAGCCACAGCACTGTCTGACAGGGCCCCACCGTCCCAATACATAATCGAGTACAGGAGCGACCCCGGGTAGGCGAGTGCTGAACGCGTAGGCTCCTGTCCCACATCAAACGGGCACACTGAACGGCAAGAGTTCTATGTTATTGTGTTACCGCAATCCGGTTGGCATTCCGCGGACAAAACAGGATTCTGGGCGTGCTTACCTAATCCTGCTGCAAAACGAAGCTAAAATATGCCCGTTTATTGTGACCATGCCAACAGCATCCTATCCCCGATACCCAACATCACTAGCGTAGGTGCCGTGACCCGTTGCAGCCGGACCAGGATTGCTATCGTTTCGCGTCAAGCTGTATTTCAGTAACCTCAGTCGAGTAGGCTTCGATCCCGCCAACTACCAGAAACAGTCCCATGCCGATATCCATCAGAGTCCCGCCTTCAATGAACACAAATTTCACATGCAGTTCGGTTTGGCCGTATTCTATGAGGGGCGCTACCTGCTCAACCAGAACCTTCATATTGCAGTTCCCGTTGCCCTTTTCGTCTGTCTGCAGGTCGAAACCAGTATAAAGCGGAGCCCACGCAGGAATCTGTCCAAGAAGCGACTCTTGAAACTCCCGAACCAGATGATATGTCGTGTTAGGCTTGGCGCCATTCAGGGTGTACTCTTCCACCGCAAAGACGCTTGTTCCGTCGGCGTGGATGTTCACCACCATGCCGTTGCGAAGCGGATACCCTGCTGCTACACTATGCACAGGCAGCAACTCGGTGTGGTAGGCCTGGTCAGCGAGAGCCGTCCCGGCAGAGAACGATAACAGGGCGATGACGATTGCTGTTGAGATAAGCAAAATCCTTTTCATTTGATCCTCCTTTTTCTTTTCACTCCATTTCCTGTCAATCTCACGGGCTGTTTACGCTGGGATTTTCCATTTTACGAACCTCCCTGTCAACCTTTTTGGCTCAGTTTGACATCGATAAACTCCGTGTGGGCCTCGTGTCTCCCTATCTGCTGAGCTGTACACGATCAGAACCACGGGAATAGTCTTACCCACAGTGAATCACCGCCATTGTCCTCCTATGAGGTATGGTAATATTTTACTATATCTACTAAGAGGATTGTCAATACACTAAACTTAACTTTTCTTACCAAGCAGGGCCTTGTTTTGCGTTGGAAAGGGCGAAATTCCGATTAGGTACGAGTGCGATCACGATGAGGGCCGTCATGGACGACCAGCGTGGACAACCCGGCCTCGGACTCTGAGCGTGTTTACCTAATCCTGCCGTAAGACGAAGCTAAAATGTGCCCGTTTATTGTGACCATGCCAACAGGATGCCGTATCCAAGACATACTATTGGAGTGAATGTTCACGAACTTCGGGAATGTTCAATGACGCCCCACAGTACGTATACGTGGTTTACAACTGTTTGAGAGCGTGGTAGGCTAAACCGAGGAACGTGAAGACGAAGAATCAATCCCATGCTCTAGGCATACATCCGGTCTCCAGAACCAAGGAGGAAGCCAAGCGAACCTACGACAAGATCAGCAAGTACTATAATTGCCTGGCGGCGCTATTCGAGCGGAAGTATGCGGAAAAGGCTCTGGAACTACTCTCGATCGGAAAGGGAGAGACCGTATTGGAGATCGGCTTCGGCACGGGGCACTGTCTAAAGCGGATAATAGAATCCGTCGGTCCAAAGGGAAAAACTTACGGCATCGACATTTCCACCGGCATGATGGAAATATCGAAGAAGAGGCTAAAAAAAGCGGACCTTGAGGATAGAGTTGGACTATTCTGTGGAGATGCAGCGAGTCTACCATTTGATGACAGCACTTTCAATGCGGTATTCATGAGCTTCACTCTTGAACTCTTCGACACTCCTGAGATTCCGAAGGTACTTGAGCAAATAAACAGAGTGCTCAAACCGGAGGGCAGGCTCGCAATTGTCAGTATTTCTAAGGAGAACGGGGAGTCAATATTCGTGAGGCTTTATGAATGGATCCATAGCAAATGGCCAAAATACGTTGATTGCAGACCAATCTACGCGGAGCAATCCCTGATTGATGCCGGATATCAGATAAAAAGCAAGGAGGAAGTCAGAATATTCCGATTACCTGCAGAGATCATTGTCGCCGTCAAAGCAATTTCCGGGGAAGCCGTTTAGTGCCGCCAGCGATCTGCTTGGATCATATAATCTAGCGTTTTGCTGCTCCGTTAGCTTCGGACCATAACTCGACAATTAACGTTAGTCTGGATTCGAAATGAGTATACGGAAGGTGATAGCAGTGGTAAAATGTAGACTTTGCAAAAAACATAGGAAGACGGCACGGTGCATTCACACCAGTTTAGGCTGCGGCCAACTTGAATCAGGCTGATAGGAGCAAGTGCTTAATCCAGCGTACGTTAGCGTAGTGGTGATAGGATTACTGCATGGCTTTGAACCAGGTCATGGGTGGCCAATGGCCGTGCTGTATTCCATGAGGAAGAGAAACGCTGTTGGCAATGCAATTTTGAGTTCGGTTACTATAGGGATTGGTCATCTTGCATCATCAATAGCTGTTGTCGCTGCTTATGTTTTGCTCCAAAGGTGGCTAGACTTTGAAGCCCCTTGGTTGAAGTATATTGCAGCCGCTTTACTGCTAGTCTTAGCCATCAAGCTATTTAGAGAAAAGGTGGATGACCCTGAAAAGCAGCATGGCCATAGTCATGAAGGTAATCCGGAGATTGAACATGAGCACGAGCACGCACATCCTGGACAAGTTTTACACACACACAAACACAAGCACAGAGCAGCAGTTGCTCTCAGTCTTCTGGGATTGGTCTCATTTGCGTTCATCCTAGGCTTTGCACACGAAGAGGAGATAGCTCTATTAGCCCTAGTGGCTGGTGGTCTCAGCGCTTGGATACTCATGTTGGCATATGGACTTGCGGTCTTATTAGGGCTCGTGGCAGTAACAATCACAGGTGTCAAGATATACAGGCAGTTCCAGCCTAAACTGGCCCGCTACGAAAAATACATCCCGAAGATAACCGCTGTTCTTCTCGTGTTGATGGCCATCGTAATCGTCTTCTGGTAGCAAAACTCAAAATCCTAAACCTTACCAGATTTCCTCCACAAGTCGACATCTTAGCGGTTACGCGTGGGCAGCACGAATGGCAGGATTCTGGGCGTGTTTGCCTAATCTCTCTGTAAAGCAAAGCTAAAATATGCCCGTTTGCTGTGACCATGCCAACAGCATAGCGTTTTGCCGCCCAGCAATTCTGGCATTTATGAAATTCAGCAAGCCACACAAAGCGTCAGAATGTTGATTGCCTCTGAGAGTAAGGAAAACCAACATCTATGCACGTGTCTTAATTTCGGCGGCAGCTTTATCTGGACCTTTCGCTTTTTCCAGTAAGCTCCTTGCTAAAAACGAGGGGGCACTCTCCTCTCTTATGATAAGGGCCCTCTCCTTCCTAAGCGCCCTTCACTTCTTATTCTTCGACTTCGCTCAGGGCAAGTCTTAAGAGGCAGTAATCTTGGGTCAAGCATCTTTTGAGAAGCGTTTAGTAACTGTTGCCC
>CP070793.1:102078-105719 GCA_020346965.1 Chloroflexota bacterium
GCTATACTGCCGCAATCTTCCAGGTTATGGTAGCTAACGACTTCAGCTCGAATAAATCCCCTTTCCATGTCTGAGTGAATTTTTCCTGCTGCTTTCGGAGCTGGAGTTCCACTGGGGATAGTCCAGGCCTTTAGCTCAGAGGAGACCGTGGTAAAGAAAGAGACCAGTCCCAGAAGACTATAGGACAGGTCGATAACCCGGTCGAGCGCCGGTAGGCCTAGTCCCATGGCTTCACGGAATTCACTGGCTTCACTGTCGCTGAGTTGGGCCAGCTCCATCTCCAGCTTGCTGCAAAGGGCTACCACAGCAAACTGCCGGTAAAGATAACCTATCTCGCCTTCCAGTTGTGCAGCCTCTCGTATTTTCTCCTCTCCTATGTTAAGGACTACCAGCATGGGTTTGGCAGTGAGAAATTGGTAGTCGGATAGCATTTTGAGTTCGTCTTTAGTCAGGCTTTGCAGTCTTATAGGTACGTCCTTCTCCAACTCTGCCTTAATCTTTCGGAGCAAAAATTGCTCCTTCAAGTAGGACTCCCGCTCAGCTGCCTTAGCTCCTTTTAAGCTTGTCTCCAGTTTGTCAAGCCTTCTCTCAATAATAACTAAATCGGAGATGGCTAACTCTACGTCCAAGGAAGTTATGTCTCGTTTTGGATCTACGCTTCCTTCAGGATGGGGAACCTTGTCATCTTCAAAAGAACGCACTACCTGGAGGAGGGCGTCAGCAGTAGTCAGGTAGTTCAGCAATTCTCCCCCTGCTCCTTCTTTGCCGAAGCCCTTAATGGAACCGGCAATATCTATGTAGCTTACCTCTGCTGGAACAGTCTTTCTGGGCTGGAATATGCCTTCCAGCACCGCTAGTCGGGCATCAGGCACCTTGGCCACGCCCGTATTGGGAGCTAGCGTAGGCGAATATGCGGCGACTTCGGCCTTACCTCTAGTCAGGGCGTTGAACATAGTAGTTTTGCCGCTCTCAGGTATGCCGATGATGGCGACCTTCATGATTATATCCTAGCATATTTTATTTTGAGCTTCTGCCAGAAAAAGCTGGTGCTGTGATAGAATTCTAGGCAAATGCTCTACATCCTTTATGGTCAGGACGATTTCTCCCTTAACCAAGTTCTGGATGGAATTAAAGCTAAGCTGGGCGACCGGGAAACGGTGGCAACTAACACTACCAACCTGGAGGGCAAGCAACTAACTCTAAGTGAACTGAGGAGCCGATGTGATGCCATTCCCTTTTTATCCTCACATCGCCTGGTTATAGTTGACGGCCTGTTGGGGCGCTTTGAGGGGAAACAAGGTGGACCACGGTCCGGCAGGCGCAAATCGGGAAACGGATTGGGGGAATGGGAAGACCTTGACTCCTATATCAAGCGAATGCCGGAAACAGCCGTGGTAGTGCTGGTTGATGGGGAGGTGAAGAGCAATAATCCTCTGTTTAAGAAGCTTGCTCCGCTGGCTGAAGTAACAGCTTTCCCTTTGTTGAAAAAGGAGGCGTTAAAGGCCTGGATACGGAAGAGGGTGAAGACAGAGGGTGGCGATATCGCCCCCCAGGCTGTGAACTTGCTCGCTGAACTCATAGGTGGAGACCTATGGGCGATGGATAGTGAAATCCAGAAACTGCTTCTCTATAGCCAGGAGCGTCCTATCAGCGAAGATGATGTCAAACAGCTAGTAAGTTGCATTCAGGAGGCTAACATCTTTGCTCTGGTGGATGCCGTGGCCGAAGGTCGGACCGAGTCAGCCCAGCGCGTACTTCATCGGCTTTATGATGATGGTGTGCCGCCGACATATATCCTGGTCATGATTACCAGGCAATTTCGCCTGATAGCACAAGCTAGAGATTTGGGAAAAGGGTTGTCTCGCCTGCAAATTCAGGACAAGCTGGGGCTGAAATCGAGCTATAGCTTGGATAAAACACTTAGCCAGGCAAAGCTGTATGATTTTGAGGGCGTAAAGCGGGCTTACGATAAGCTTTTTGAGACCGACCTGGCTATCAAAACGGGCAAATACAGTGACAAATTAGCTCTGGAACTCCTTGTAGCCGAACTTGCCTGCCTGTAGTTAATTGTATGAATCATGATGATTGCCTCTTGTAGGAAGAAGAGCATGGTGAAGGTGAATTTGCCGATTGGCCCCGAGCGTTGCCTATTTGTCCACAGAAAAACCTTGTTTCTCCTTCACTCTATTATGAGTCATAGGCGCTACAGCCTGTTGACGATTCCTCAAATGCTGATAAAATGGTATATTAGGGATGATATCAGTGAAAAGAGCCGGCATTTTTCTGATGATAGTGGCTTTAGCCGTAGGGATGGCAGGCTGTAATTCTCCTTTTTTTACTCCTCAGTACAGCATTAGAATCTCCAGCACTTCCGGTGGCGCAGTCACGGCCCCTGGCGAAGGGTTTTTTCGCTATGATGCGGGAACAGTCGTGAACCTGGTGGCGGAGGCCGACAGGGGCTACGAATTTTCTGCCTGGGTGACCAATGCAGAAACCATTGCCAATATCTATAACGCCACTACCACTATCACCCTGAGCAGAAACTACTATTTCGTCACCGCTTACTTTCGTGGCTGAATTCAGACTGGGGATACGGCATTAGAATGACTCCGATAATACCCTAGGCAAATTGAGCAGCCCTCGCACTCTGATGAATAATTCAGCTTTCACCGCTGCTGGCTATGACAACGTGGCGATTCAGGTAGCCGACAGAGGAAAGGACCGGGCCGATTGACAACCTAAGATGGGCTTTCCAAGGTCAGTGAGCAGAACATCGCGATATTCTTAGGTACAGGCTGAAATATGATCGAAGTTGCCCTGAACCAGACTGACCTTGTCTGCATTTGGGGTAGTGGCAATGGAGTGACGTGTCCCTTCCTGAGCCGGCATACTGTTGTTTTATGCAACTTCCAATCGACATAGTGTTGGGACAAACCTGAATCCTGTGCGTTGCCGCTGGCTGGAGCATAGTTCTGTTAAGTAACCTGAATTAATGCGTGAACTGGAATTATGCAGAGGAGGTTAGCATGAAAGCATGTGAAGGACGAATTGGCCGGGTTTTCGTGATACGGCTGGAGGACGCGGATGTAGTGCCCAAATGTATTGAACGGTTTGCCCAGGAGAAGGGAGTGTCGGTGGGGCAGGCTATTTTAGTGGGTGGAATTGGGGGTGGAGATATCGTCGTCGGCCCGAGGCGGTCGAAGGGAATGCCGCCGGAACCTATGCTCTTGCCCATTGATGGAGCCCATGAGGTCGTGGGAGTCGGCATCCTTGCCCCCGGTGAGGATGGCAAACCGAGTCTACATATCCATGCTGCGCTGGGGAGGGCAGGGCAGACCATGACCGGGTGTTTGCGGCAGGGCGTCACCACCTGGCTCGTGGGAGAAGTCGTCCTCTATGAAATACTGGGCGTAAACCTGAAGCGTACACAGGATAGGGGTAGCGGCTTCGCGCTCCTGGAGCCCCGTACATGATGCCTGATTAGCAGCAAGTCCAATTAGTATTGTGTTTTGAGGATCCGTTAGCGAGTTAACGAATTGTCCAAACTGCTAAGATGGGAATGTGGCAGTGAAGTTAATAGCGAAGAAAGGCTCGACCTTTCATGATTTCCCCTACTCTCATCCGGAACGGAAGTGCTTCCA
>CP070793.1:105819-110171 GCA_020346965.1 Chloroflexota bacterium
ATTAGGAGCACTCATTAGTCCTGAGAATGTTAGACGGGCTGAAATCTGGCAGGAAGCAGGTGATTATCCACACATCTATTGGTACGTCCTTGGTCTTGGTCACCGCCTTCGTGGCAGAGCCTCTCTTTGGGAGACTTGAAAGAGTCCCGGGCGAGGCGCAGCTCCACCGATTTAGCCTGCCCAATGAAACAACAGGAATAGAAGTGAGCTTCGGCGAGTTTGGCACTGATGGCTTCGCAACGGTGGAAATAAGGGGCTGGGCGTTCATCCTAGACCAGGATTCTGAGAACAGTGAGATTTTCATAGTCTTGAAATCACCCGACCGGACCTATATCTTTGACAGCATGGTGCGAAAGAGACCGGATGTCACCGCGCATTTCCGTTAGATAGGGTTGAACCTCGACTACTCGGGATTCATGGCTCTTATTCCGGCAAGGGAAATAGCCAACGGCGAGTACACCGTCGGGATTTATATCAAAAAAGGTGACATCGAAGCCCTAGAGTATACAAGCAAAACTATAAGAAAATCAGGAGGCACCCTAGAGACTGGGTGAGGACCGAGCTTTGGGTCAGCATCTTTGAGGCTAAATAAGTCCGAGAGAGATTCGTCTATGAATATTTTAGTAACGGGTGGTGCTGGCTACATCGGGAGCGTTGTAGTCGAGCAGCTAGTTAATGAGGGAAACCAGGTCGTGGTCGTCGACAACCTGAGCCAGGGGCACCGTGAAGCAATTGCCTCGGAAGCCAAGTTCTACCATGCTGACCTGAATAATCTGGATAAACTGGCAGACATATTTCGTAACTATGATATAGAAGCGGTCATACACCTGGCTGCTTCCAGTCTCGTCGGGCAATCTATGACTGAGCCAGCTGGTTATTTTCAGAACAACCTGGTTTGCGGGATGAACCTTTTGCACGCCATGCTCGAGTATGGGGTGAGCAAGTTTGTTTTCTCATCCAGTGCTGCTGTCTACGGATTGCCGGATGAAGTGCCAATAATGGAGGATCATTCTACGTTGGCCATAAACCCGTACGGAGATTCGAAGATGATGTTTGAAAGGATCCTGCACTGGTACGGGGTGGCTTATGGACTGAAATTTGCTTCTTTGCGCTACTTCAACGCTGCGGGAGCCACTGTAAAGTACGGTGAGGACCATGAGCCCGAGACGCACTTGATTCCAAATGTCCTCAGGGCGGCCCTACAGTCAGTTCCCCAAATCACAGTGTTCGGTGCTGACTATCCAACTGATGATGGGACCTGTGTTAGGGACTACATCCATGTTCTAGATGTTGCCAGGGCTCACGTTCTGGCCCTAAGGCAGCTAGAAAGTGAAAAGCTCAATAAGTCCTACAATCTGGGCGCTGGTCGGGGTTACTCGGTGAAAGAAGTCATAGATGTAGCCGAGGCTACAGCAGGAACCAGGATTAAGAGGGTAATTTCGTCTCGCAGGCCGGGTGATCCCCCGGTACTTATAGCGGATTCCAGCTTGGCTGGAAAGGAGATCGGCTGGAGGCCCCAGGATTCAGAACTGGAGGCAATTATTGATAGTGCTTGGCGATGGCAGAAGGCGCACCCACGCGGCTACGAAGGAAAGGCTACCCGCTCGGGTTAAAAGTCGTATGTGATAGCCTGGGACTACTCAACTTGCACCGTGTATGGGAAAGGCTCACTTGGACTGAGACCGAACTCGCTTGGTGGCAGCTTCAGATCGGTTTAGGTAGGATACGATGTCTGGCTTGCACTGCAACACAATGAAAAAGCTAACAGCAATCTTCTCTTAGAAATAATACCTGTTAATCAGCGTTCGAGGCCATGTTCGATTTTATTCTCTTCGAGGAAATCAATATAGCTGTCGTACAGGGAAGAATAGGTAGCTTCGAGTGTGTCCAGATCCATCGACTCGTAGAGGGCCCTCAAATCGATTCTTTTCACCTTCCTGATGTCAACTTGGGGCATACGTAATAACTCGCCAAGTTCTCTGGTTCGAGCATCGTGCAGGAACATTGTAGCCGGGATTCCGTTTAGGATTGCGGCAAGGCAGCCGTGAAACCGGGATCCAATAACGAAATCGAAGGAGCGCATATATGCCATCCACTCCTCAACATCAAAGAAGGTAACCATGTTCGTTTTAACATACTGAAAAAATTCTTCATCGGGAATGTCTGAGAGACCCTGATTGCTTTTCATCCACGAAATGGTACTATCATCCAGTTGAGGCTCTTCCCCACAAGCTATTGAGATCTCGGGCATCTCGCTCTGCAGGATGTAGGGATAACGGTTCTCAAAAGCAAGGACCGCAAGCAATCGCTGAACCCTCCGGGCAGAAGAGATGTCGTTTGTGAAGTCTATGATATTCGAATGGCCGTTCACGGCTATCCGTGAACACTGGTCAAATGGCCTCCTGGAAATAAACATCGCAGGGCGGCACCTCCAGTAGATTGAAGGGCACCCAATAACCCTGATGTTTCTTATGCCTAGTCGCTCTAGAACGGAAGCAGTGAAGTGCCCGCGCACACCAAGTGATGTACTTCGCTCAGAAATGACCTTCATCATCCGTATCGTGCTGTCGAGCAACCTGATTCTGTGTCCATAGTCGGGAGCCTGGGCACCGAGTCCGATTATTACGCATGGCAGACGCACTTTCTCCAGAAAGGCAGCAGTGCGCGGGAAATCGAATTTTTGGTATAGGAAGTTTGATGCCCCTATTACCACGTAATCGAAATTCTGCTCGACGAACCCGGCATCTGCCGTGACGCCTTCTCCGAAGGCATCTATCTTTAGCTGCCGCATCAGGGAGTGTCCGATAATGAGATTGCCCGTATTACCTCCCGTTGCTTTAAGACGCTCTTGCACCGGCGCATCTTTCGGTAAATCAACACGGTAGGAAGCACCCAGGTACCATACTCTTGCCATATCGATCCTTCTGCAGCTGAGGCCTAGCTGATAATTTGTCTATTCCTCTCTAACCCACGCTCGCAGGTCGGAGACTCGAATCTTTGGGTGTGTATCAACAAGGAGCAGCTGTGCGCAGCAATATCCAGTGCGCTATTGGTCGACCATACATTCATTATACGCTGTGATTGGAGGCTCGCCGTGTACTACCCCGACCCCCTCAAGATGCCAGTATATAACTCGTGGTAGGCATACGCTTCCTGCTCTATTGTGGGCACCATGAAAGACTTCAAGTTCTCCTTGATATCGTTCAGAATCACCGGATTATCAATAATCCTTTCTATTGCCACCTTGAGTTCATCTCTATCACCCAGCGAGAAAGTGAATCCATTCACACCATTCTTAACCTTCTCCGACATGCCGCCTGCGTTTGAAACCAACGCCGGTGTGTGGCAAGCGATAGCTTCGTGCAGTATGAGCGGGTAGTTCTCGTACCACAGCGATGGCACGATGACCACATCGACATTGCTGAGGATGTCTCCTACCTGTTGCTCCTGAAAGGCATCGTGGAATTCTATCCTTGTGTCGCCTCTGGCCAGGTCAAATAGCCTGTCAACGTATGTCTGCTCTGGACCGCTGCCGAATATCTTCAGGACAATGTTGCGAGAGCTTATCTCCTTGAAAGCTTCTACAAGCACGTGAACGCCTTTATGCTGAATGAGGGAGCCGGCGAAGCAAAAGACTAATCTGTCTCCCTTCCTGTAACTTCTATTGTTTCTTCTTATTGTGCTATAGCTAAATCCGTGGTTGATGACCCTTACGTTGAGCCCGGTAACTTCTTTCCTAAATATACCGGCCAGGAACTCTGACGGCGAAATCACTTCTTCCGCTGCAAGCAAGAAATCTCGTGCCCTGTCAAGCCGCTCGGAGATGAAATCAACTGGAAGCTCGGGGCAGGATTGAGCACACACCTTGCCACCGCCGGGTCCCCGGCACAGGTCGCCCTTGGAAATAACCAGGTTATATTTGGGACATATCATCCAGAAGTCTGTAAGTGTCATGATATAGGGGATACCGAGCGACTTGGCGACCATGGCTATCTCGCTTACCCTCATAGCATGTCCGATATGAATTATGTCCGGCTTCTCCAGGGACAGGACACGCTTGGCTGCCTTGGTCATGCTGATGTCGCCCAAACTGGTGTGAAGGTCGTTAGGTACCTGCTTGTGCCTCAATGCGATAACCTCAATGCCGTTGTATGTGAATTCGCGCCACAAGATATTATCTATCGTTTCGTCGAAGCTATACTCATCGCGCAAGGCATACGTTACCACCCTAACCCGGTGTCCTGCCTTCTGCATCATCGAAGATGTCTTCAGGACAAACTTTTCGGTTCCAGTCCAGTATTCCGGGTAGAACTGATGGACCATGTAAAGAATGTTCATCTATATTCCTTGCC
>CP070793.1:110271-113863 GCA_020346965.1 Chloroflexota bacterium
ACGAGATGAATGCCGGTAGCCCGAGCTAATTGAGCCAACCGACAAAGTCCATGCTCCACCTCATCGAAAGCTGTCAGCATTAAATCAGCCAGTTCATCAATGACGAGCACTAAATAGGGTAGCGCTTCTCCAGGCGAGCGGTCTTTATTATAACTTTCAATATTGCGTGCCCCCGCCTTGGCAAACTGACGATATCGATTGTCCATCTCCTGAGTAAGCCATCTCAGAGCCTTTATAGCCTTGTCAGTGTCCACGACCACCGGAGCAAGCAGATGGGGCACTGCATTGAAATTCACCAGCTCTACTCTCTTGGGGTCAACCATGATGAACCGAACGTCGTCGGGACTGTTGTGCAAAAGCAGGCAACAAACAATAGAATTCAGGCAAACAGTTTTACCGCTGCCAGTAGCTCCAGCGATAAGCAAATGTGGCATCTTACTCAGATCTGATGCCGTCGCCTCACCCCCGGCACCTTTACCCAGAGCGATAGCTAATCTGGAGCGGGCTCTAATCTTCTGAAAAGCAGTGCTCTCTATCGCACTGCGAAGGGCAACCGAGCCAAACACAGTGTTAGGGACCTCAATGCCGACTACTGAAGCCCCAGGCACGGGAGCCTCAAACCTGATGCTGGAAGCAGCTAAGGCCAAAGCTAAGTCATTACCCAGAGAGGTAATGCGGTCTACCCTTACCCTGGTCCTGGACACTTCTTCCACTTTGGATTCGTAGCTACCGTTTCTTCCCTTCTCTCTTACCTCCTTTAATTTTCTATCCCAACCAGGCTCAACACCAAACTGCGTCACTGTAGGTCCGATATTCACCTGTACGACCTTAGCTTCCACTCCATAGCTCGCCAGAGCTTCCTCTATCAATCGAGCCCGCTGGTCAATATCTGCCCTGTCCAAGGTCACCTCAGCCGGCTTATCCAAGATATCAATTGGCGGCAATTGCCATCCTCCGGGAGTAAGAATTGGTTCGTGTTCTGATTGCCAAACAGGGGGAGATGGAAGTACGGCAGGCTTGGCCTCCACCTCATCAATTTTCCCTGCTTCAGCGGAGGTAGCTTCCAGAGATGTAACTTCACTAGGAGCTTGTGGGGGCAAGACAAGCCTGGAAGGACGTCGGAAAATACCAGTTAAGAGACTCCAGCTTTTCTTAGCAGCGCTCCAAGACTTCTGAGGGATAATAAAAATAACACCCAGAAGGACAAGCCCGGCTACTCGAAATCCCCCCGCTACATTAGAAGCACCTATAATGCCCTGCCCGAATGTGCCTCCCAGGGCGGAAAAGGAAAGAATTCCCCATACAGCAAAAGCCAGGCTAATGCCCCCAAGTATCCAATTCCATCTGTTTCTAAAAATCGAGAACTGTCGCCGCCATGCCACCCAGATCAGCATGCCCAAAGCCATGGCTATTATTATCAGTCCATAACCAAACAATCTGAGCATACCTTCCCATAATACATACAGCAGGATTACTATCACTACGATTAGGATAAGTCTTCGTCCCACCGGTGAAGCGATAAAGCGGAAGAATCGCTTCCATAATGACTGGCCTTCTTTTGCCTTCCGTCCCGGATTAGACCTGCTTTTTGCTTTGGGCATGGAGTTATGCTCCTAGCTCGGCGGTTTCCCCTGGGTTTTCCCTACCTCCACAACTACAGGAATGATAATAGGACGACGATGAATTCTTTTGTAAAAGAATCTGCTCAAGGAATCCTTTACTTTGGCATCAACGACGCTTGGTTTATCCAAGCGTCGTCTAGAAATTGATTCTCTTTTTCCATTCTCTAGAGCAGCTACTACTACACCCCGGCTTTCTTCAATCAATCTCTGCTCCTCTCCAGCATCAACAAGGCCTCGTGTTGTAATACGTGGTTTCTCGGCCAGTTTACCATTTTGAGTATCGATAGCAATGGTAACTACAACGACACCATCCCGCGAAAGTAATTTACGGTCACGAAGCACAGCGTTATCCAGTTCACCTGTTATCAGGCCGCTCACATAGATAACTCCGACATGTGTTTTATCAACCACCTTCCCTGAATCACGTCCGAGTTCAAGCACATCCCCATTTTCAAGGATAAAAGTGTTATCTTTGGGTATACCCATACTTTGAGCCAAGTCGGCATGCAAGCATAAATGGCGATACTCACCGTGAACAGGCACAAAGAATTTGGGCCTGACCAAACTAAGCAAGAGCTTCAATTCCTCTTGACTGCCATGCCCGTGGACATGAACTCGAGCGAGTTTGTCATAAATTACATTAGCACCCTGACGGAAAAGGCTATCTGTAGTCTTGCTAACCAATGCCTCATTGCCAGGGATAGGAGTTGCTGAAATCACGACGGTGTCGCCAGCCACTATCTGAACTCGACTACTGGGGTCGCGATTAGCCATACGCACCAAGGCAGAGGTCAGCTCACCTTGGCTTCCCGTGCTCAACACGATAACTCGATTGTGAGGCAGGGACTTAAGTTCATCCAGGCGACAAATAATGCCGGGGGGGGCATTAAGATAACCAGTTTTCAATGCCATGTTCACTATCTCCCTCATACTCCGCCCGATGATAAATACACGGCGACCGTGTTTAGCGGCAACATCAAACACTTGCTGAACACGAGATACAAGAGAGGCGAACGTAGTTATGATTACCCTTCCCTTTGCCCCACTTACAATCCGATCCAGAGTTTCGCTAACCACGCTCTCGGAAGGAGTATATCCGGGAAGCTCGGCATAGGTGGAGTCGGAAAGAAGAAGCAAAACACCCTTTTCACCTAATGAAGCTAGCTGGTTAAAGTTGGTAGCCTCGCAAATGACCGGAGTATAATCGATCTTAAAATCACCGCTGTGAACTACAACCCCCAGGGGGGTGTGAATTATCAGCCCTACACAATCAGGAATACTATGGCAAACAGAGAAAAACTCTATGGTGAAACTACCTAATGTAATCCTGCTCCCCGGACTCACTATATTTAGTTTTGCGTCGGTTTTCACTCCTCGCTGCTTGAGTTCCACGACAATAAGCTCTCGAGTGAACTTGGTAGTATAGATGGGAGTGGTGAGCCGAGATAAAACGTATGGCAGAGCTCCAATGTGGTCTTCGTGCCCGTGAGTAATGACTATCCCTCTTATACTCTTCTGCCTCGCTAAAAGATAGCTAATATCCGGAATAAGCAAGTCAACTCCCGGCATATCTTCACTAGGGAACATGAGTCCAGCATCAATGACAACGATATCGTTGCCGTATTCCAGTGCCATCATGTTCTTACCAATCTCGCCTAACCCACCTAGAGGGATGATTCTTAATTTGTGTTTTGGCATGATTTTCCGTCCTATTTCATCCGGGATGCAATTCTAGAGCAAACTCAATTGTTGAGATTCAACTTCATCTGGAGCTAGCTCTTCACCCTGAGCTAGTATCTGCGGAATCTTGAGCATATCCGTTTCGATGGTTTTTCGCAGGGAGCCCTGATGAAGAGCCGCCGCAGGATGATACATAGGGTAATAAATGACATCGCCCGACTTTCGTGGCTTACCGTGAATCTTGCTAATGCTCTGATTGGGGAAATACCGGGCCAGAGAGTAACGACCTA
>CP070793.1:113963-117162 GCA_020346965.1 Chloroflexota bacterium
GCAATGAGTGCGAGCAAATCATTCATGGTGAACTCAGCCTAGCTGAGGCAAAAGAGAAACATATTGTATTCAAGGCGGGTGAATTCGAACTGGACTTCCTAGGTGACAGGAGACCTGAAATATATGGTGAGATTACCAAAGCTCGCAAATCCTCAGGATAGGACCCCAATACTGCTCCGAATGGACAGTCGACAAGTGCATCGTTTACAGAGAGCCTACACGTAGCAAAGAGCCAGATTGATGCTTCAGGATCTGATTTATTGTTCCTGCTTCAGTTTCCGCCAAGATACAGATTAGTATCCACTTGCGCTGACTTTGGTTCAAGTTTCCGGGTTAGCTTCCTAGTCGGTTTCTAGCTTGGTTTCCAGGTTGTCTCCAGGTTGCCCGGATTGCTTCCGGGTCAGTTTTCAAGTCAGCCTCCACTTGTTTCAACCTAGTATTCGCTCAATTTGCATTGAATTCTCCGCTTTTCTATTCGATTTCTCCGCCTTCATTCTTGTCCCCTTTTCCGCGACGTGGTTTCGCAAATCACTATTCGAAAGCCGCATGACCGAAAAAACCCAAATACGCCCCGCAAAAAAATGGCCCCCGGCCCGAAGATACCCCCGACGCGAGATTCCCAACGTATCGGCTTGGGGTAGGCGGAGGGGGGCGGGTTAAAGCTCCGCGAAACGGGTCCTAGGAGCCCCACGCCTGGCCTCCGCGGAGCCACGAGGCCAAAGGGCTAGGCCTTTGGTTTCCGGTGCGGCTGTGGCTATATGGGTTACGCCGAGGTGGGGCTGCGGCACGCCGGCTTATGGGTGAAGTAGCGGAGTGTATGACTGGTGTGTCGATAGTCTAGTCGAACCAGCTGAATAGCTCCACAGATCGTGGCCAGTAAGAAACGGGGGTGGGATTCCCCCCACCCCCTGTCACTCACTCGGGTAGCGACGCCGTTATGTTGCTCATTGGTCTTCAGTAGGCTAAGGTGGGGGCACTAGACTCCACTCCACCTTTAGAGATGGTACGGCGAGGAGATCACCGATATCGCCAAACGAGTACACAGGAATAGGCCCCGGACCGAAGAACTGATTGAAGATTGCTGGCTCCCACTCCCAGAGGCCCGCCTCCTCACCGTTTATCCAGTACAATAATAGATGCTCATCACCATCTATTGGTGTTGTAACAGAGCCATGTGTTTTGTGGGCGGGGACGGCGAAAAGATAAGGCGACTTCACCATCTTCCATTCTGGTTCAGATTCCGTAAACTGGTCCCAGAGAAACACATCTGCATCCGGGGCTAGTTCCCAGCTAATGACTTCGTAAACCAGGAAGTGGTTGAGATCCTCCGGCAGGCCGTGGGAACCTTTTGCGGTTGGTACAATGACCATTATTGGACCGGACACCTGCAGCCACTGGCCTGCCCCAAACTGGTTGTCGACCACCACTTCCCACATCTGCTCTTCCCCATCAAGTATATCTATCTCGTAGAGCATCAGGTGGTCTCTCGGGTCCCAGATCGGAGTCAACTCCGACCCGTCTACGCCGTGCCACTTCTTGGTGGGGTTGGCAAAGAGCCGGGGTCGCGTTACATTTGCAGTGATAGTGACGAACTGGTCCTCCAGCTGCACAACCTCGTCGATTGGTGAAAGCAGCAGGTCATTTACCCAGCGAACCCAGAAATGGTTGAGCGGTTGTTCCCAGGATATCTTCTGGGAGGGCAAGGTTAGTAAGTGTGGAGAGCTCAGGTCGAGCGTCTGCTCACCGAACTGATTTTCAATCTGTAATCCGCTTTTCTCGAAAGGCTCGCCCTCTATATAGTAGAACACCCAATGCTCATCTGGGTATTCGATCTCCGTTACCATGCCGTCTACTGTTTTCTGGACGGGATTGGCGAACCCCGTCGGCCCATAAACCACGACATCTTCCTCGGTGAACTGGTCCTTGAGATGCACACTAAACTCCGGGAACTCTGTCTCAGTAACCTCGTAGATCAAGAAGTGGTTGAGACACTCCGGCGCCTCGTGGTCTTCCTTCTGGGTCGGAACAGCCAGCGCGACGGGACCCCATACGGTCAGTTCCACGTCGTCCTGAAACTGGTTATTAATCGTCACTTTCCACGAACTTACCATGGGCTCTCCCTCTCCGTACTCTAACTGGTACAAAGTGTAGTGGCGAGTGTCGTCAGCAATCGGCGCCAACGTATCATTGTACGTCTTTTCGACAGGGTTGCCGAACAGTAGGGCATCGCCCACCGTTGCGTTGAAAGTCCCGAACTGATCCACCAATTCCACTTCCTGCCCTATGTACGGCGCTGTCTCATAATCGACTTCGTAGAATTTGTAGTGGTCCGGCGGCACAGGTTCAAAATTGGCAGTGACCGTCACCTCGCTGGCCGGCATGGTGAAAGTAGTCGTTGCGTTGTTTGCGTCACCGAATGTGCCGGCTGGCGCGTGCCAGTTGGCAAATCGGTAGCAGTCAGCGGCTACTGCTTCTATATCAACTATCTCACCTTCTTCGTAAGGTGACGTGCCTGTCTGGTCAGTTGCCGTTCCAGTTCCAGTAGGGTTCACTGCCATGGTCAGGTCGTACTCAGGTACGGGTTCGCCTTCACAGCCTACTACCCCGGCAATCAAGGCTACCGCAATCAGGAAGACGCCGACTGTTTTCAGGTAACCATGTCTCCTCAAACTAAATATCGCCTTCATATTCCACCTCCTTTCGTAACGGCCATTATGCCACTGTATTTGAGGAGTGGTCAATACCTTTTCTACTATGTCCCACGCACAGCCACTGTGTGCCGGTTCCGGCCGACGGCCCGGAGGTCGCAGGTTCAAATCCTGCCCCGCCACCAAGATAAAGATAAGGGGAGCATTATTGCTCCCCTTTGATATTTCTAGTTCAGCGACTTCCGAGGTATTGCCCCGAAGCGGCCGCATAAAGAGTCAGGGCTGCCAGCTCAGGAAGGGGTAGGTCACGGTATCGACGATGTTCCAGATATATGAGGGGTTGCGCGTGGCGGGATCGGCGACTGCGATTATGTCCCACCCCGCCCCCGAGAAGGTGGCGATATCCTGCATTTCCGCAGTCGTTTTGCCCGTCCCGCCATCCGAAGTAGATTGTCCGCTGGTTTGCGCGTCCCAGAAGGAGTTGCTCACAGTGCCATGCGAATTATATCCCACCAGACCGCCGACAGAATAGTTGCCAGCTACATTGCCGC
>CP070793.1:117262-125834 GCA_020346965.1 Chloroflexota bacterium
CCTTGTTCATCTTGTCCGCTTCGTAGGAAACGTTGTAAATAGCGTTAGTGGCGTCGATGCCCATGCACCGCTGGATGCAGCCGGCCACTTTCTGGCAGAGCATGCGGGTCATATCCTGTTTCCTGTGCAGGTCATCGGTGTTCTGGTGAATATGTGTGAAGCGGTTTATGCGTTCGCCCGTGAGATGTGAAATGGCGGTGCATACTTCCTGGTTCTCCGGTTTGGCAGCCTCGTCAAATGTAGTGCCGATGGTATTTATGCAATCCATCTGCAGTTCGTCGGTACGATCGATTGGCGCGCCATCGAAATAGATATTCCGCTTCATTTTTGACAGGCCCTGAATATACTGCTCTTTTGCTCTCATTTTTCCCTCCTTGATCTATGGATAACTCTGGCCTAAATAATCCGGTTATTCGCGAAATGATGTGGTCTACAGTATAGCTCGCACCGGACCGGCAAGCAAACTCTCAGGCTTTCTCGGATTGGTGAAATGATCGGTGAACCTGGGAATAGGAACTGACCGAGCCTCGCTAAGATTCCACGGTAATCTGGCTTGCCAGCATAGCTAAACCATGCGTACCATGAAGTAAGAGCCGAGGCTCAGCCTCGGCTCTTACACCGTGGCGATTCACTGTTTCAGGCGCTCACCTAATGCTCTAGATTGGCGTCACACATATAAACCTCACGTTGACCATAAACCGTGTGTCCAGGTCAGTATTCTCACAATCGGGTCCACGAAACCCACTCTCACCATTGCTCTTAGAACCTCGTTTTGGGCAATAAACTCGGCTATGGGGGGGGACTGGCTCTATAATAGAGAGATACACACTCGGCGCCCAGACTGTTAGGTAGCAGGACCTCGTCCCTGAACTCCCGGAGAATCTGTATTCCTTCTGCTATTTAGCCGGAAAATGCTGAAACGTTGTGCCCATCATCCAGTGGATTGGGACGTCGGCTTTTCAAGCTGAAAACAGGGGATTAGAATCCCCTTGGGGGCATTTTCGAGTCTGCAGCTAACTGCATAAAACACTAAATCAAGCTCCCTCACGGACAGGGGGTTAAGTGAGGGCGATTTCGCCCTCACTTATACTATGAAACCTTGCCCTTCCGCTTCGTTGCCCAGACAGCCACTATTCCCACTGACACCAGCGCAAATGGGGTGACGTCGGCTAAGGTGGCCATGCCGCAAGGTCCATTGACCTCCGACGGATGTCCGTAACCACCGAAGGTCTCTATCGACGCTTGTGCCTCCGCCAGACTTGGGTAGGAATCCACATCTACTTCTACCCACATATAACCGCTGTAGCCATCGACGGGTGCTGTCTCGACATCACCCGGCGGCGAGCAATCTTCATATTCGCCAGTATCTGGGTCGTGCCAGCGGATCCGCAGACTACTTTCGTCGATCTGGCGGCCGGCTACAACTGCTGCTTGAGCTAACTCGGCATCCTTGTAATAAAGCTCTATCCGCAGCACGGTATCAGATTCATAATAGATGGGTTTGACCTCGATCCATTTGCTTAGGTCAATCCATTCCCGATCTTGGAGGGGATCGACGGTAGTGCCACCTGCATCCACGAGTGTTTCGGCGTGTGGGTCACTATCGTATTTGGAAATGATTACCGTAGCTGTGCCGGTTACGTCAACTATGATGTCGGCCTCGTCAAGTGCATTGATGGGGACGTCCGTTACCGTCCGTATTACGGATGCAGCCTCCAGCCAGGGGTCGAAATCCACACCATCACTGACAGGGTTGCCGCTGCCACCGGGGTTACCTGTTGGGTGAAATGGCCCGCTGGCATCGCCCCACCAGTTATATGTAGCGTCCGGCGTCTCGCCTCCCTCATTCACAACACCCAAATCGTTGTTGACGATATTGTTGAAGCGAATTTCCTGAGTCGAATAAGTGGCAACGACTATGCCTATCTCATTGTAGGAGATATTGGACCCTGTTATTTCTACATCGGAGAAACCTACATCATCCGCGATGACCACTCCTGCTCCCATAACTACTGTGCCAGCAACGTTTTCCACGGTCAAGGCGGCGATTCTCCCTGTGCTGTCAAGGTACCCCATGCCGACAACCGCTTGTTCGCTGATCGCCGTTCCATCGAAGCTGATACCCTCAATGTTGATGTTCTCTGACCCAGATACACCGGCCATGACCCATCCCTCTTCTATTGGTCCTCCGACATCCGAAACAAATACTGCGGTAGTAATGGTTGCTCCCTCAGTGCTGATTATGCTTATGTTTGCCTTATCCTCCACCAGGAAAGCGTCGTATTCGCCCGCCGCCACCATGATAGTGTCGCCGTCCCCAGTAACATTAAGAGCATCAATGGCCTTCTGTATAGTTCGCCAGGGATTGCCTACAGTGCCGTCGCCCATATCATCGTCCCCTGCAGCAGACACATGATAAGTTGCTCCGGGCTGTGCCGCCACCGACGCCGTTATGGTTAGCCCCAGTCCCACCACCAGCACCAGGGCAAACAGAATACTAAATGTCTTTTTCACTCTTCACCTCCTTGGAAGCAATCACTTCCTTAATATCCTTATCCTTCCGTAAGTCTCTTGCGTGCTTCACCTCCTTTGTGACAATTCACTTCATCCAGAATCTTGGGCTTACAATATTATAAACTACCTATATTAAGATCCTGTTAATTGATTATTTACTTATAGAAATTTCCCGATTTACTATATCGCATTCTCTGGACAGTCAATCAGTTCTTCAAAATCCTCATCGATCTTATCCTTAACTCCGATAACTACCTCTAGTGCTTTCGTTGTGCACAAGGCTGATACCGAATTCATGATTCTGTCCCCGACCACAAGTCGTATGTCCAGGTCAGCATTTTGACAATGGGATCGACAAAGCCCGCCCTCACCACTGTTCTGAGGATCTCGTGTTGGGAGATAAAATCGGCTACGGGAGGGCTGGCCTTATAGTAGAATGATACAAACCTGGCGCCCAAGTTGTTAGGCAGCAGGACCGTGTCCCTGAACTCTCTCAGGATGTCCAGTTGCTCGGCGGTATCCGTACCGTAGGCTGCCGTAGCGATGAAGCAACCACACCCGTCCGGGAGTTCCGACGGACCTCCATACCCACCAAATTCATCTCCTTGCAGGTTGGCCAGGGATGGCGTGGTATCATTTCTTATTCTTGCCCACATATAGCCGCTATAGCCATTGGTGTTGGCAGTATTGACTCCGCTGTCTGAGCACTGTACCCAGGTAGTGTCGTTCCACCAGAAGAGCCGCAGCGATTCTTCGTCGATGTCTGCTGCAGCTAATTCAGCATCGGTATAGTAAAGCCTTATCTCGATCTCGGCGGCGCCCGAAGGATCTGGAATGTAGACATCGATATATTTATCCAGTGCGTTGAAGTCGGTGGGAGGGTCGCCGCCGGGATTATCATCATACCTGGCCGCGGTTACCGTAGCTGTGCCGTCTACTATAACCTCCGTATCAGCCTCGTCGGTGGCATCAACAGTACCGCCGCCAATTACAGTCTCTGTCTTAGCAGCTAGTATCCCGACCTCCAGCCAGGGCTCGAAATCCATAATACCGCTGATCTCGTCACCCCCGCCACCAGGGTTGAGTGATTCGTGGTATGGCCCGCTGGGATCGCCCCACCAGTTGTGGGTGACGTCCGCTGTCCCACTTCCATATTTCCCCACGCCGAGATAAGTGTTACCCGCAATATTGTTGAAGTGAGCTTCCAGGGTAGAATCGAGAGCATATATGCCTCCATTGTTATGAGAGATTGTGGCCCCTGTTATCTCTACAGTAGAGGAGCCTACCTCACCTATGATAGCTACGCCTGCCCCGAATACGGGGTCAAAAATGTTTTCCACCGTCAGGTCAGCCACGCTTCCTGTGCTGTCAACGTAGGCAATGCCGCAAATAGGTTCAGCTTCGCTGATTGCTGTTGCATCGAAGTTAATACCCTCAATATTGATGTTTTCCGAGGCATACACGGCAGCCATGACCCATGCCGCGTCTATTGGTCCTCCGAGGTCTGGAACGAGCACTGCGGTAGCAACGGTTGCCCCCGCAGTGCTTACTATGTTTATATTTGCTTTACCCTCCACTATGAAGGCATCGTATTCTCCCGCTGCTACCGTGATGGTGTCGCCATCCTCAGTAACATTAAGAGCATCAATGGCCTTCTGGATAGTTCTCCAAGGATTGCCTACAGTGCCATCGCCGGTATCATCGTCCCCCGTAGTAGACACGTAATAAGTTGCTCCCGGCTCTGCCACCACCGGCGCCGTTATCGTCAGCCCCAGTCCCACCACCAGCACCAGCGCAAACAGGATGCTGAATATCTTTTTCACTCTTCACCTCCTTTGTAACAGTTCGCTTCACCCAAAGTCTTTGCCTTACAATATAATAAGCTATCTATGTTAAAATCCTGTTAATTGATCATTTATTTATCAGAATTTCCCGATTTACTATATCGCTTTCTCTGGACAGTTAATCAGTTCTTTAAAACCCTCATTGGGTTTGGCCGGACTCCGATGACCAATTCCAGCGCTCGAGTGGTGCTCAAGATTGATATTATATTCATGATTCTGCCCCCGACCACAAGTCGTATGTCCAGGTCAGTACTTTGACAACGGGATCAACAAAGCCCGCCCTGACCGCTGTTCTGAGGATCTCGTGTTGGGAGATAAAATCGGCTACGGGAGGGCTGGCCTTATAGTAGAATGATACAAACCTGGCGCCCAGATTAGTAGGCAGCATAACTTTGTCCCTGAACTCCCTGAGGATGTCTATTTCTTTGGCTGTGTCGGTACCGTAGGCTGCCGTAGCGATGAAGCACCATGGAAACGGCCCGAAACTGAAGTCGGCCGTTATGAAGTAATCGTCATTCATAGTGATGTTAGTTACGGCGGAGTTGACATCTGTAATGGTGTCTACATCCCCGGTCCACCGCGCGAAATTGTAGAAATTGTTCGTAACCGCTATCAGGTCAACCGCTGTACCAGGCTCATAGGTGAAAACCCCCTCGCCAGGTAGTTCCACCGAACCCCCACCGGTGCTGGAGATTGTAAGAGTGTATAGATAAGCCGTCATCCAGGGGTCAAAGCGTACATGTTCTGAAACAGCCACTCCAGTGCCATCTGCAATCGTGCTGGTAATAGGATCGGCCACCCCGCCGCTGGGGCCGCTGGCATGGCCCCACCAATTGTCAGTGGCATCAACGACAACGACGCTCTCCTCAACATACAGCCCATAATCGTCGTTGCCGGCGAGCCGGTTCGAATTGATGAGCGCGGTGCTGCTGCCGGTAACGGATTCCAGGTAGATTCCATAGTCATTCTGGTGGATTTGGTTATCATCTATGGCGACGATGCTATTATCCAGCAAGCCACTCCGGGTGGTTATGCCATCTACAGCGCCGGCGAGTACGTTGTGACTGATGGAGACCTCGCTTTCGTTAGCGACCGAAAGCGATATGGCAAAGTCACCATCGTCCGCATCGACGGTGAACCCAACATTATCCCCACCAAGGAAGACTATTTCATCATCCAGTTCTATACTAACGGAGCCAGTAATAGTGGTTACGTCAACTCCGCCTGCCGATTGGAGTGTCAGGGATTTGCCAATATTTAAATCCTCCCAGTAATCCCCCGCTTTTACTATGATGGTGTCACCAGGGGCTACCGTATCAATGGCGTCCTGAATAGAACTTGTCGTATCCACGCCCCAGGTCATCGGCTCGATACCTGTTTCGGCGCCCAGCCACGGCGAATAACGTACCTTGGTGGAGATGGCATCGCCACCACCGTGGCCAGCTCCGCCGGGTCCACCAGCACTACCCCACCAGTTCTTGGTGGCGTCCAGCGTCTCGCCTCCCTTGTTCCACACACCATATCTGGAGTTATCGGCGATGTTGTTGAAATTAACGGCGATTCCGGTAAGCGTTGTCTGCGTATCAAAAACATAAATACCGTACTCATTCCTTGTGAAGGTATTACCTTCCACATTCACATTCTCAGAAAGGTCGCGGCCGTAGTGTTCCTCGAAAGTCAGGGCCGCACCCTGAACATAACCCCTTATTGTGTTATCTCTAATTTCTGTGTTAATTAACTGCCCCCCAATGCCTACGCCCCCGGTAGCGAAGTCCCTCACCAGGTTCCCTTCGATAAACGAGTCTTTGAGGTACCCGGTGAATCCAAACTGCGAGTCGACAATCTCGTTGTTACTGAAGGTCGCCACAGTCGGCTCGAAGGGAACAAGGGCGCCCGCATTAATTGCTTGTACGGCTCCTTCCACATAGCAATATTCAACCGTTGTCGTTATGGTGAAGGTCGGACTGATCCCAAATTCATCGGGGTTCAAAATGCGTACATTTCTGACGGTAATATCATCGGCCATCGTGGGCTCCGGGGTTGCGATTCCGTGCTCGGCGTTCCGGACTGTAAAGCCATCAACGACAACCCGCTGGTCCTCATCGGTAATTATTCTTATTCCTGTTCCTTCATCTGGTTCAATAATCGTCTCGGGCCCACTGCGGTTTCGGGCATCAACCCCGGCCTGGGCGCCCTTTAAGGTCAACGACTTGTCAATTTCAACATTCACCTCGTATAGACCGGCAGCCACTATGACGGTGTCACCGGCCGAGGCAGCGTCAATGGCCTCCTGGATAGTAGCGTAGTCACCCGGCACTTCAATAGTATCTGCAGCAACGGGCGCCGTCGTTACCAACCCCAGGCTGACCAAGAATGCCAGGGCAAACAAAATAATAGATATTCTTTTCACTTCTTTCTCCTTTTGCTAATTTTCAGTTGACTTCTTTCCTCTCAATCGCACAACTTCCAGTTCGATAAGCATCGCCCTCGCCAAAAACGGAAAGCCGACCTCTCGTAGGTCGGCTTCATCGTCAGCTTCCGTCAGCCGAGTAAACAGCTAAGGGTGCCGCCTGATCGCTCCCTCTAATCCGTCTACCCAGCGATTCCGTCACACTACCGCTCCTCGCCCGTTAAACAATGGACAGAATTGATAACAGCTTAGATTTATCAAGACCCTATCCTATGCTATTGTATCATATTTTCAATACAGTTAAGCACTTTCTGGGATTCTTTACACGGATGGAATGTCAGCGAATTGACTGATAAGGACTGACGGGCACCTCCCAGACCTGCCCATAGTGGGAAGGTAGTGAACTGGAAAACGCTTTGGCCCTTTGGGAAAGATCTGTCCGTTACAGATTTCTGCTCTATCTTCGGTGGACGGTAAGGTACACCTTTTTAGAATTCTCGCCTGTTTTCCAGCGCTTGCCCCAGGGTCAGGTCATCAGCGTATTCCAGTTCGGCGCCGAAGGGCAAGCCACGAGCCAGGCGTGTGAGGCGGATGCCCAGAGGTTCGATAATCCGTTGCAGATACATAGCCATAGTCTCGCTCTCTACATTGGGATTGGTTGCTACAATCACTTCGGTTACCGAGCCATCTTTAAGACGGACTAGAAGATCCTTTATCTTTAGCTCGTCAGGGCCTACACCCTGCGTCGGATTGATAGTCCCATGAAGCACATGATAGACACCGTTATATTTCGCTGTCTGTTCCAGAGGAAAAATATCTGAAGGTTTCTCCACAACACAAATTTTGGAATGGTCGCGCTCTGTATCCTGGCAAATACGGCAGGGGTCGCAATCTGTGTTGTTAAAGCAAATCGAACAGAGCTTTATCTTCTCCTTCAGCGTTAAAACAGCCTCGGCTAAAGCCTTGGCTTCTTCGTCGGGGCTTCGTAAAATATGATAAGCCAGTCTCTGGGCGCTTTTTGGCCCAATTCCAGGCAGTTTATTCAATTCCTCAATTAATCTAGCTATGGGCTCAGCGACGAATCTCATTTTGACCTATTCTTTAAGTCATTGCTGTTCGGGACGTAGTCAAAAATAGCAAACGCCTTTAATAGCTGACGGCTCCCTATAGGAGCCCCGGTATATTCAGTCCGCCGGTCAAACTGCTGAGGCGCTTGTTAACAAGCTCCTGCGACTTGGTAACAGCCTCGTTAACAGCTGACATGACCAGATCTTGCAGCAACTCAATGTCTCCAGCTTCTACCGCTTCGGGAGATATCTCTACGGATTGAACCTTCTGGTGCCCGTCAATCACCACTCTAACAGCACCACCTCCACTGGTAGCTTCCACGGTCATGCTGCCCAATTCTTCTTGAGCTTTAGCCAGCTTTGCCTGAAGCTGCTGGGCTTGACGTAGTATTGATTTATCCATCTGTCTCCTTTCCTGCCGCCTTACTCAGGGCTACGACTCCTCCTCACTAATTCTGGCCCCCATCTCCAGAGCAGCTTTTATCACAGGGTCTTGCGTTCTTGTCGGGGGCGCATAATCCCTTTTAGAGTCAACCAAAATACACCGTATCTTATAGGGCCGGCCGAAGATTTTCTGAAGCTTTTGCTCTACCAGACGTCGATATTTGGTGTCTTCGATTTTCTCCTTATGGAAGGACTAATAGAAACCTAGTACCAGTGTATCATCCTCAAGCGCTACTGGATCGCAGGCACTCCGCAAAAAGGCGTCCAAATTACCGCTGGAACCTTCCCCTCGC
>CP070793.1:125934-129473 GCA_020346965.1 Chloroflexota bacterium
AGCCAAGGGCCACAATACGTCGCACTGGGGAATTGTTGGGATATATGTGTACCAGGTTCCAGTCTCCCTCCTTCATGGTTTCGATTTCTCTATCCGCCGATCGCCATAGTTCCTCCAGTTCCTCGGTTTCTTTTTCCACTGCAAACTCTCCTTGCCATCTTTGGGATGGCAATAACCCTGCTGTGCCTAGCAGCAAAACCTGTTTTAGAACCGCGCCTTTTTGCGATTCTACAGAATTGAGAGTTACTCTATCAGCAAGGTGTTCAAAGGGCTCCGTGTTCTTAGCATAACCCAGAGCCCTCATTATTCCCCTGAGAAGCACATGCCCCTCCTCCCTTTGTTTTAACTCTACTCCGAACTGAGTCGCCTTCTGCTCAAACCTTGCTTCACCAGCATTGTCCAATAGATTTTTCAAGCTTTGCATATCAGTTCGGTTCAATGTTTGGAAGCACGGAAGATGGTAAGGCAGCAAATAAGCTTGCTGTCGCAATGCTATCGCTAGGCATATTAGGGGAACTGCTTTGCCATTCTGTAATAAGGTAGCCGAATTGCAGTCATGCCACAGCACAACGTGAAGAATAACATTATTGTAGTCAGCATCAATATTATGTCCATGGTTGTACCAATCGCTGGACTTAACGTGAATCTCTACATCTCCCTTCATCAAATTGGATTCATTTATAATGACTGCATCCCGAAAATCAGGGCCACTATCACCGTTAGTCCTTCCCGGATAGACTACAGTTACCAGTGCGTTTTCAGTGGAAATTAGTTCATTCCCAACGAGTTGTTGCCACATTAAGGCTACTTGCTCTTCCGAGAATTTCATCCGATTACGTGTAATCACGGTAAAAAAATATTGTCATCTCCATGCAAATTAGTTAATGCTCATATTAGTGCCCACAATGTTTCTTCTTTTCCTCTAGAAATCACTGTGGTCGATTCTCATTCGGCCTGTCACGATTCTCTTCGACCCGGTAAATAAAGCCGCTCCGCTCGGCAACTATGTTGAGCACGGTCGCAGATGTCCCTCGAGGTTGATACATTCCCTTTTCCCACTCACTGATAGTTTGCTGTCGCGTACCTAATTTCTCGGCTAGTTTCGCTTGGGTTAGATCCAGGTGTTTCCTGAGGGCTCTTATCTCTTCCTTATTCCACTGCCGCCTTTTCCCTTTTCTTTGCTCCATATCCTCAATAATCATACACTGTTCAGTGTAATATCTCAAGAAAAATCCACCAAATTCCGGCAAAAAACTTTGCATTTTTGGATTTTCCTGTTATACTAGCAAGTTAGCAATGTCATGCATAGAGTGCTAAAATAAATATAGAAAAGGAGGGAAAATGGCAAAGATCGAACCTTTGGGAGACAGGGTAGTGATAAAACCAACGCCCAAGGAAGAGGTAAGCAGAGGAGGGATAGTTCTACCGGATACAGCTAAAGAGAAGCCCCAGGAAGGCAAAATCATTGCTGCCGGTCCAGGCAGGTTAACTGAAGAAGGCAAACGTATCGCCATGGAGGTGAAGAAGGGCGACAAGGTTATCTATTCAAAATATGCAGGTACAGAATTTAAACTGGAAAATGAAGAGCTGGTTATCATGCGAGAGAGTGATATTCTGGCCAAGCTCAGTAAGTAAAAGGAGGTAAGCGAATGGCAAAGCAAATTATTTTCGGCGAGGAAGCAAGGAAATCACTGAAGAACGGTGTAGATACCCTAACCGATGCCATCAGGGTAACTCTGGGACCACGCGGGCGACCGGTAGCACTTGATAAAAAATGGGGGGCTCCTTCTGTTCTCAATGACGGTGTTTCTATAGCCAAAGAAATAGAGTTACCTGATCCCTTTGAGAATATGGGGGCTCAGCTTGTAAAACAGGCAGCTACTAAAACCAATGACCAGTGTGGAGACGGCACCAGCACATCCACCATTATAGCTCAGGCTATTATTAATGAGGGTTTCAAGAACATCGCCGCTGGAGCTGATTCCATGGCTCTAAAACGTGGGATTGATAAAGGAGTAGAGAGCTTAGTTGATGGGCTCAAGAAAATGTCTATACCGGTGGCTGGTAAGGAGCAGGTGGCCCAGGTAGCCGCCATATCAGCCATTGACCAGGACATCGGCAACTTGATTGCTGACGTTATGGAAAAAGTAGGTAAAGATGGAGTAATCACTGTTGAAGAAGGCAAGGGCCTGCAATTTGAGACTGAATACGTCGAGGGGATGAAGTTCGATCGTGGCTACATCAGCCCTTATTTCATCACCAATGCCGAGCAAATGAGAGCAGAGCTGGAGGATCCCTACATACTCATCACCGATAAGAAGATTTCAGCCATAAATGATATCCTTCCCGCTTTGGAAAAAATCGTGCAGGTCTCCAAAAATCTGGTTATCATTGCTGAAGATGTGGAAGGCGAGTCTCTGGCTACTTTAGTAGTTAATAAACTGAGGGGAACTTTATCTCCACTGGCAGTTAAAGCACCCGGCTTTGGTGATAGAAGGAAAGCCATGCTTCAGGATATAGCCGTCCTTACAGGAGGCACTGTTATATCCGAAGAGGTTGGCAGGAAATTGGATTCCGTGACTGTAGAGGATTTGGGACGGGCAAGAAGGGTGATTTCCGACAAAGATAATACCACTGTCGTTGAAGGCAAGGGCGAGACCAAAGACATTGAAGGCCGGATAAAGCAAATCCGATCGGAGATCGATATAAGCACTTCGGATTATGATAAAGAGAAACTACAGGAAAGATTAGCTAAATTAGCCGGCGGTGTGGCAGTGATAAAAGTAGGTGGAGCTACGGAAACCGAGCTTAAAGAGAAGAAACACCGTGTAGAAGATGCCTTGTCAGCTACTCGAGCTGCGGTAGAAGAAGGCATCCTACCCGGTGGTGGCGTTGCCCTCCTCAATGCCTTATCGAGCCTGAAGAAGCTTAAACTGGACGGCGATGAAGCTACTGGGCTGAATATACTGAAACGAGCTCTGGAAGAGCCTATGAGGTGCATCGCTGAAAATAGTGGCAGGGAAGGCTCAGTGGTAATAAATGCCATAAAAGAAAGCAAGGCGGGAATAGGTTACGACGCGCTAAAAGACGAGTTGGGTGTAAATATGGTGGCAAGAGGCATTGTAGATCCTCTCAAAGTTGCCAGGAGTGCTCTCCAGAATGGGGCGAGCATTGCCACCATGATTCTAACTACGGAGTCACTGGTAACAGATATCCCCGAGAAAGAAAAGATGCCGGCGATGCCACCTGGAGGAGGATACGAGGGCATGATGTAGCCTGTGTGGCTGAAATTCAGTCGAATTTTCCTACAGTCAGAAAGAACCGCCGTGAGGCGGTTCTTTTTATGCAACCTTAAATAGTCGCTTCAAGGATTTCTCCTTGAAAATACTATCTTCCTTAACCGGTCCTGTTACAGCTATATTAAGCCCGCTATCGGTTATGATCTCTCCAGCCACATCTTTCAGCTCATCTATAGTTATGGCATCCACAATAGAGATAACATCGTCTACGTCCAGAATTTGTCGCATCAATATTTCCTG
>CP070793.1:129573-134955 GCA_020346965.1 Chloroflexota bacterium
CCTCTTCTCCGCTCATAGCTGTCTACACAGCTGACAGAGTCAATTATCAAATGTCAGCCATACATGATGATTATACTATCAAATACGCAGAGCTTCCAACCTGACTGCGAGATGATATGCCGGCGCGAAGAATCGAAGTAAAGTGAGTCGCAATACTCATGTTTCTAGCGACGCAAGGCCTGGTTTATCGCCTCCCTTATGCCATCCCTGGGTGCTTCATGGCCCCGGTATATCTCACGGCCGTTGACGAATATGCCACGGGCTATCTGATGGCCAAGGAGGACCGGCCTATCATCCGCGGAATACTCGTTGAGTACCAGTGAATCTCCAAATTCTGCAGCGACTTCTCTGACTCGCTGCGCCTCGATGATGCTAGTTTGACAAAACCCATTCCAAAATAGATCGATCACTACTTTTCCCGGCATCCGTTTGAACTCATAGTTTGGCTTCAATAGCACGGGCGCTTCCGTGCGCTCATCGAACAACTTCCATAGCATTGCAGCCTTATGCTTAACATCAAAGCTTGCCTCTCGCATACTCGGACATCTCAGGAAATCATTCGCCTCGAAGAAGCTTGCCGGCATGAACCAGTGATCATGGTAGTATCCTACTGTAACCATCCCTTTGCTGCCCTGATTTCTGGCCTCTTCTTCTGCAGCAGTCAGCAGCGCTTTTCCAACGCCGTGGCCTTTGTTCACCGAAACAAGGCAGGGTATCACGAGCAAGTCGCGCCCAAATGGTCCCCATGGACAGAATTCAATAGGGATAACATGTAGGAACCCGGCTGACTCACCGTCAAGAGTGGCAACCTTAACCCTTGAGCCATTCTTGTACATAACCTTGAGCCATGCGAGCCGTCTCTCGGCACCTAAATCCATTTCCTCCGATTCATTCGTATGCGTACACGTGCCCACGAAATATGCGTCGCTTGATTGCATGTCGTGAATCTCTATCAATGGCTTCATCCTATTTACTCCACCTGCTTCGGTATGGAATAATCCCGGGGGTGCTGGCTGGCAACCTGGATGAGTATGATAAGGTGCGGCTCATTCATGCCATGTCGCATATGCGATACACCATAGTTTCTATTGCAGACCATAAACCGACGTCGGCGCCAGATATTGCGGGAACCTGTCGAGCAATGCCAGGCGAATGAGATAGCACATATGACAGGAATCAATATATACATCCTCGTGCTGGACGTCATATTCCTCGGCTAAAAGCGCAGGGCCTCCATTGATCAACGGTCTGCAGATTGGGTGCGAATCAGCATTATACTGCTTCACTATCTTTGACAGTGGAACATCCCACATATTACCCATGCTCAGCCCTTGGCAAAGGTGGATGTTGCCATATGCATCGACATGTACCCTCTTGGGATTCCGGAGGTCTTCGTAGGGACATTCAGTGAATTCTGTCCACGGTCTCCTCGGAAGGCCTTCTGCTAACTTTTCAACCGCTCTCCCTCTGAACATAATGCCCCCGCCAACGACTGGTTTCCCTTTGTCCTGTTCCTTGCCCTTGCCCACTTCAAGTGCGGGCTCGTCAATGGAAATCGACCCACACGATAGACCCAACCTTTTCGCAGCGCTCAAAGCATGTCCGGTAGGATTTGCTTCGTTGTCGCCATAGTGATACACGTCGTCGCTGATGCTGATGGTGGATAATCCGGAATCCTGAAGAGGCTTCAGCCATAGTTCTGCATCCTCTGCCGAAGTTGCCCAATATGCGTTAGTCACTAATCCCGTTTTCAATCCCATATCACGAGCAATCCTGATGCCCTCGTGCATTAGAGGGTAGAACAGAAATGGTTCACCACCTTCAAAATACACCCATTCTATGGTCTCAATTTTGGCTAGCTCATACAAGGCTCGCTTTGTCTGATCCAGTGTGAAAGTGCCCTTTGCCTGTGGGCTGCTATATACAAAACAGTGGTCGCATTCTGAATCGCATTTGTAACTCAAGAGAAAGTGTATTCCTGTTAGCATTCTTACTCCTCCTACTAACTCAACTGTGTACTGGCAATTCGACACAAGGCCTCATTGTATTCTCGATTTGCACAAAGGGTAGATTCGGGTGATGGTGCCGGGAACCGTAGCCAGGCGTAGGCCTTTCAGCCGGTCTTATGCCTCTTTCCTGCTGAATGGCGCTAGATGTCATGTTTCCTCGTTTTTTTTGTGAGCGGCAAGAACCAGCCTCTTTGCGGTATGGTCATATGGTGCGCCAGTTAGGTCTCCGTAGACATCAATTGCCTTGAAGCCACAATCACTTAACAGCGCAGCGAGTTCCGCTGCTGAGTAGAGACGATGGGAAACCTTGCATTCGTCCATCTTTCCATCTTTGATCATGAGCCAGCGATTCTCCATCCAGCTCCAGTTGGCACAGACCTTGCGCTCCTCCAGTATCATAGTATTGTCCAGTTCGTACCAATCGCGTTCCCGAAATATTCGAGCAAGGACCTCCTTCCCCATGATATCAATCAGAAAAACGCCCCTCTCTTTCAGCGAGCGATGTATATTCGCTGCAACTTGTCTGTCCTCATTCATGTCGTCGAAGTAGCCAAAGGAAGTAAAGAGGTTAATTGCCACATCAAAACTGCCGGGTCTACAGAACCTCCTCATATCCTCTTGTATGAATTCAATCCCAAGCCCTTCAGTCTCAGCCTGTTTCCGAGCTCTTTCCAGGTACATTTTCGTCCTATCTACGGCTGTTACGGAAAAGCCCTGTCGTGCCAGCTCTAACGAATGTCTCCCTGGTCCGCAGCAGAGATCAAGGACGGAAGTAGCCTCGCCGATATTCAGTAAGGAAATGATGTTTGCGACTTCCTCTGCTGTTTTTTCCCAGCGGCGCTCGTGAAACATAATCGGAGCCCATTTCTCCCAGAAAGCATCTTGTTCGTGCCATGCATTCATGATACACCTCCTACTCAGGCGCCTATCATCCAAAGCTTCGATTCTCTGCAACGTTTGCCCGAAACACTAGGTTAAGGACAACTATGGTCGAGCCTAGGGAGACACCAGCCCTATCGTAGGCGCCACAGCGTAAAGACTCTGTTGTACGCCACTGGCTATTGCACATTCTTATTTCGGAATTCCTTTCGCATATTTCTCTTTCATCTTCAATGAATCATTCAAGTGAACAATCTGATGTCGTGTTATGGGCATCAGCAGTATTCCGGACACCGTTTTTCGGCCCCAGAAGTCGATAAGCCATCGGGATCCTTCAACATCTAGGACCCCACCTTCACTCACTATTCGCTTCAGCTGTCTTGACGTCATTTTTCTTTTCAGGTCATCCGATTTCAATTGCTCGATGATAATCTGTGTTCTTCTTCCGACAGCTATTCTATAACTGCGTAATTCTCTCATATTTACTCTATTACTGAAATCCTCGATCTCCTTGACTGTCATCGCGTTACCTGTATCCAGTATTTCGCTGTTCAGTTTTCTCGACCATTCATTATTGAGGACTTGAGAATCATCAGCAATGAGTATATTTGATGTAATATCTTCTATACGAGTCATATGCCATGAATTCCATGCTATGGTCGGTTTTCCATTTTCTTGAATCCATCGAAACACCTGCTCATTCAATCCGTCCCACAAGTCATCTTCATAAGTTCTAACAGTAGAACTAGACATTTCTGACGTATGAACAAGGGAATGCATTTCCAAACACAGTTTAATTGCCTCATCAAATTTATCACGTCTTGATAGATACTCTTTTAGCAGAGCTTGCTTAGGATTCCATTGTTCTGAAACGTTAATCATGTGCTGCCATCAAATCTGATGTATTGAGGTGCCCTTTGCCTGACATAGTTCTTCCTTTCTAGAAACTCGCTATTTTTGTCATCTATAGAATTGACAATTTGGGTCATGATTTTGTGCTTTGGATGAACTGCCTGCGCTCCTTCTCCCATTTCTTGCGTTCTGAGCGAAGCTGAAATAAATCCACGTCTTTGTAGATGAGCCCTTCCTCTCCTGCTTGAAGTTTCCTCTCTACCTTTTCTTTCTCAGGACTGTATATGAGTGAGTCACCAAACTCAGCGACATTGGCAAAGAAGCAGTATGCATAGATGGACCTTCTCGCATCGAAATGAGCCGCATCAAAGTCTGCTGTGACCGGAGTGAAAGCTGGATTGAACACCAAGTCCACTGGCGGGTCGAAATTCTTCAATTCAACACGCAAATCCATGTCTAGGAAATCACGGCAGATGACAATAGCCATTCTGCCATATTCGGTGTTGCATACTACCGTATGCCTTGGGTGCTGACCCACATCAATCCCCTCTGTGAATCGTTTGCCTCTCAAGTGGACAATAGCTGGAATGTGTTTAGCTTGCTCCCATAGAATTCCATTTGGACCAATGACTCTGCAAAGATTCTGTTTGGAACCCTCCTCATGAAATGAGCCAGGGATGATATACATGTTGTGTTTCTTCGCGAGTTCAGTGATCTCGTCAACCGACTCAGAATAATTCAAGTCGATAGTCATCTCAGGGAATAGAAGGACATTGACTCCAGTTTCATTGGCCGCATTAATCGCTTTTCTGACTTTGGCCTGCACTTCATCAATCCTATTTTTCTGAATGACCAAGAGCCCTCTGCCAATTTCCTCATAGTACTCCCCTAGAAGGTCACCTTTCTGTGAGAGTCCAATTTGAGCAATTCCTACTCGGAACTGACTCTTCTCAACTGTTTCCGCTCCTTCGAGTAGGTTGGCGTATGCCAAGTCATACTTTTTCTTCACCGCTTCATCGCCAAACTCCTTCTTCTCATCCGCTGTAAGGACCGCCACCGTCTTCTTGATCATGCGTTCAAGATAATCATCTAGTTGGGCGAAGTCAATCATTTCCTTGCGAGATGGATTTCGCCTGATTATCTTCTGCCACTTATCTACCTCCAATTGCAGCAGATCTCTTTCGTGAGCTACTTTTCTAGCTAGAATGTAGAGGCCTTTCTCTTGAGCCATGATATGTGCCTGCGAAAGCAGAATTCTTGCTTTCTCGATATCCTGCTCGACCAATGCGAATTTCGATTGAAGGATATATGCCTCGGTAAGGAGGGAGTAGGACATCTGTGATTTGGCGATACCCATGATCTGCTGCGCGATATCTTTCGCACTCTCAAAGAGATCCTCGTCGCCTGTCATCTTAAGCTCGAGCAGGAGCAGATCACAAAGATGGACCATTGCAGTCACGGTGAGCGTGTGTTGAACAACTTCTTCTTGAACAATCTCAGCAAGTATTCTTTGAGCTTCAAGTTTCTCGCGCACGCCCTTGCTTGCCCTGAGTCGGATTGCTTTAGCTACTCGATAACTCTGGTCGATGACTCTGTTGTCTGTATTCTCATTGAGTTCCTGCAGACTGCCAAGTGCATCATC
>CP070793.1:135055-138686 GCA_020346965.1 Chloroflexota bacterium
GGAAATCGGCGGCAATAAAATCCTCCTTGAAGATGATAAAGGTAAGCTTTTCCTGGACTTTGGTTATCCCTACAGTAAATATCGAGATTTTTACGAAGAATACCTGAAGCCTCGACCGGGAGCAGGACTCCTCGACCTTTTAGTAATGGGGCTGCTTCCCAAACTTGAAGGCATTTACCGGGGAGATCTAGAGGCAGAGAACCTATGGCAGGAGTTTCGCCAAACAGAGCATTATCACAAGCTTGAAGATATGGATGGTATTCTGCTGACCCACGCCCATCTCGACCACTCCGGCCACATATCTTTCCTGAGAGAGGACATCCCGGTATATGGCACTGCGACCTCAGCTTTCATCGCCAAGGCAATGCAGGACTCAGGCAAATCGCCTTTCGACCAGCAGGTGTGCTATTTCACACCAAGGGTGGAGGAATGTCTGGAGGGATGGAAACAGGGGGCTTACGTTACCAGCAGTAGAGAGGACCGTCAACGGCGATTCTGCATCGCTCGCAAACTCGAACTGAGTGAGGAGGCCGAAAAATTCTGGGAAAAAGCTCCCCGAAGGAAAAAATTGGACTCACAACTACTGGACGATATTGGCAGATGTAGCTTCAACCTGCGTTGCTTCCCTGTAGACCACTCCATTCCCGGTGCCTGTTCCTGGGGTATTGAGACAAGCTCCGGTTGGGTGATTTACAGCGGTGACCTGCGGCTTCACGGCAGGCATGGCGAACTCACCGAGTCAATGATGAAGGAGGCAGCCCGGCTACGTCCCAGGGCATTAATCTTGGAAGGCACTAATGTTGACAAAACCTCGAATGTTTACGAGCAGGAAGTGTACGAAAATGGCTTCAAAGCTATTAACAGTGCCATGGGTTTGGTCATTGCCGATTTCTCTCCCAGAGATGTAAACCGCTTGCTTACCTTTTTGCAGATTGCCAGGGATACCAACAGAAAGTTAACCATTTTGCCCAAGGACGCTTACCTTTTAAAGACAATGCGCCTTCTCGAATCGGAGATACCTGACATCGCCCAGGAAGATGCCATTGCCATCTATCAAAAAACAACTGCCAGTAAGAGCCCTGATTCGTGGTTGCGAAATATCTACTATGACTACTCCAACAAAGTTGTACTGGCCAAGGATGTCAATTCTAACCAGGGTGACTTCATCCTCTGTTTCAGCTTCTGGGACTTGAATGAGCTGCCCAGTATACAGCCCCGGGCCGGCAGCCTTTACGTCTTTAGCTCCAGCGAACCTCACAACGAGGAACAGGAGATGGACTTCTGGCGTTTACACCACTGGCTCGAGCGCTTCCAGCTGCGAGCATTTGGCCTCCCTCTGTACGGGAACGGTAAATGGGAAATACCTGAGGAGGAGAAAGGGCTTCACGCTTCGGGGCATGCCTGTGGTCCCGACCTGTTGAGAATTGCCCGCGAGATTCAGCCAGAGCTGGTTGTACCGGTGCACTCCGAGAAACCAGAATTCTACGCGGACAATCTGAGCAACACAGGAATAGAGGTCATCCTGCCCGCGGAATACGGAACGGTTGAAATATAACCACGTAACCCGACGTCAGCAAGAATATTATATCCGCTTTCTAGCTTGGACCAGCGTAAACGAATACGGCGCTCATCACCACAGCGGGCAATAGACCTAGTCTCACTATTGGCTTCAAGCCAGGATGGTCAGTTATGAACTCCGCTATAGGTGGGCTGACCCTGTAGTAAATATCTACCAGAGCCTGTCCCAATGGGTTAGTCAACAGGCATTCATCTCTAAACTCACGGAGAATCTGTATCTCCTCAGCCATCGGTGTGCCATAGGCTGCGGTGGCGATGAAGCAACCAGGAGTAGTCGGTGGTGATGGTGGACGTGGGGGCGGATACACCAACGGTGGCAATGCAAGTGACAGATTCCAATGAACAACTAGGCTAGTAGTGATTACGATACCATCTTCCCGGAGTCCCAACGTGATAAGCCGGCCTGCTGCGACCTGAGCGATGTCCGTCCAATCCTCGATATCGCACTGTCCGCTGTAGTTGTCTCCCGCGGCAACTACAGTACCGTCGGACTTAAGCCCCACCGTGTGAGAGTAGCCTGCGTCGACCTGGGTAATGTCCGTCCAGTAGGCGATATTGCACTGCTCATAGTAGTTGTCTCCCCTGGCGACTACGGTGCCGTCGGACTCGAGTCCCACCGTATGATAGTAGCCGGCGGCGACCTGTGTGATACCTGCCCAATAGCCAACACCGCACTGCCCGTAGCTGCTATCTCCCACGGCAACCACAGTGCCATCGGACTTCAACCCCACTGTGTGCTTGTAACCTGCAGCGACCTGGGTGATGTTCGTCCAGCCGCCCACATTGCACTGTCCGTCGTCGTTGTCTCCAGCGGCGACCACGGTGCCGTCCGGCCTAAGCCCGACCGTATGGTCGCCACCTGCGGCGACCTGGGTTATATTTGTCCAGCTGCCGACGTTACACTGACCATCGCTGTTATCTCCCGCAGCGAGCACCGTATTATCAGCCTTGAGTCCAACCGTGTGATACCAGCCCGCGGCGACCTGGGTTATGTCCATCCAGTCGCCGATATCGCACTGCCCGTTAGTGTTATCTCCCACGGCAACCACGGTTTCATCAGCCTTAAGCCCCACCATGTGATACCCGCCTGGAACGACCTGGGTGATATCCGACCAGCCGACATCACACTGCCCGTATTCGTTATCTCCCACGGCGATTACCCAGCCGTCGGACTTGAGCCCTACCGTATGAGCCCCGCCTGCGGTTACCTGGGCAATGTCCGTCCAACTCTGGCTGTCGATATCGCACTGCTTGTTACTGTTGTCCCCCACGGTGACCACGCTTCCATCGTTCTTAAGCCCTACGGTATGCCATAGGCCTCCGGCGACCTGTGTGATATCCGTCCAGTCGTCGATATCGCACTGCCCTTCGTCGTTATCTCCCACGGCTAACACAGTGCCGTCGGACTTAAGCCCCAACGTGTGAAAGCCACCTGCAGCGACCTGTGTGATGTCCGTCCAATTGCCTACATCGCATTGTTGATCATCGTTCCACCCGACGGCCACTACTGTGCCGTCGAATTTGAGCCCTACCGTGTGCCCCTGGCCTGCGGTGACCTGGGTGATGCCCGTCCAGTTGCCGACATTGCACTGCCCGACTTCGTTATTTCCCACGGCTATCACTGTGAGGTTAGCCCTAAGTCCCACCGTGTGAAAGCCACCTGCGGCGACCTGGGTAATATCCGTCCAGTTGCCGACATCGCACTGCTCATAAAGGTTATATCCTGCGGCGAGCACGGTGTTGTCCGACTCGAGCCCTACCGTGTGCAGAACACCCGCGGCGACCTGGGTAACGTTCCTCCAGCCGCCGACATCGCACTGCCCGTCGCCGTTATATCCCATAGCGACTACCCTGCCGTTGGACTTGAGCCCTACCGTGTGAAGAGACCCCGCAGCGACCATGGGGTCACATCTGGGCACAAAGCCAGCCGTTATGGAATAGTTGTTGGTCATGATGATGTAGGTCATGGCGGAATCGGCGTCGCCAATACTGCCCACATCGCCGGTCCACTCGACGAAGCGGTAGCCCTCCTCAGCCTCAGCCACCAGGTCGA
>CP070793.1:138786-141919 GCA_020346965.1 Chloroflexota bacterium
GTGCCTATGGGCACCCGCTTGAAGGCGGCCTCCGGCCTGGGAACGGCATGGACGTACACGGGACGGGTAGACGAAGGTATCGCCTACAATGAGAATGTCTGGGCCCCGGTGGTCAACAAGGGAAGCCCGCTCCCTATCGGCATCCTGGGTCAGCAGCTTACCCTCAGCCTGGCTTTGCTGCGGGATGTCCCAACGGCCAGGAAGTGGGGAGAGAAAGCTCTCCCCGAAACGACTAAGTTCGGCATACCGACAATTGAGCTCTTCCTGAGACGACCTCTGGCGCTAATATATACGCTATCCGGAGAAGTTGCCAAGGCCGAGGAGTCTTGCCAGGCGATCCAGGCCATACAGGAGAAGTACTCATTGGCAGAAACCGATGCAATCTGCCCCTTCGAAGACGTTGCCGGCATTGGATTTCACTATCTGCGGCAGGGTGAATGGGACAAAGCCAAGGATTATCTGGAAGAGGCGATAGCTACTCACAAAGACAGAAACGACCTTGCCGCTGTAAGTGCTTGTTCCTTTGCCCTAGGCAGTCTGAGCCTAGAGGAGGGAGAGTTTCCCGAAGCCGAAGAATTGCTGCTGGAAAGTCTTGAAATCTGTCGAAATGGAGGTAACATTCTGTTTAAACTGTGGGTGCTTCCGGTGCTGGCCGAGTTTCACTTGAAGATTGGCCAGCCTGACAAGGCGGCGGAATACGTGAACAGGGGTTTCGAGATTATGAAAACCGACCAGAACTGGTATGGACTGCCTGCACCCGTGTATCTGGCCAGGGGCACGCTGGCCATAGCGCGGAAGGACTGGGATACAGCAACCGACTCCTTTAGCAAAGCCATTGAAACCAACAGGCAGTACGAACTCCCTTGGGATGAAGCCAAAACCCTCTATGAGCGAGGATTAATGTATCTGGCTCGCGGCGGCAAGGGAGACCGTGATAAGGCACACGAGGACATAGATGAAGCACTTGCCGTCTTCCAGAAGGTCGGTGCCAGGAAGGACGTGGAGAAGGTGCTGCGGAAAAAGGGGATGCTGAAGGCATAGGCCCACTAGCCGTTCAACTTGCTAATAGTTAAAACCGCACTTCCGCGATACAGTGTACAATCGTATGTGACATGCTGAAAATTACCTGTTTTCACGCCCAAGGATATACCTTTTGCGTCTTTCAATCAAAACCGTACCAGGTGCTCACATTGTTCAATAGTTCTCTTTCGGAGTGAAGCTGGTTTACAGGGTCGTCCCGGTCGGGATAACCCACGGCTATTCCCAGTACTATAAGCTTGGAATCTGGTATCCCCAACACCTTCCTCAACACATCGGGATACACAACAGCCTGTATTTGGGCAATTGTGCCTAGCCCGTACTTGGTAGCCAGCAGCATTATATTCTCAGCTATCAAACCACAATCAAATATGGGCCAGTTGTTCAGCCCGCCGCCCTGTATATGGAAAGCACGGTCGATGCAGATATAGATGACACAAGGAGCTTCAAACAGCCTCAAACCCTGCAAGAGCCACCATCTCCTTTTCTCTTTATCCTCTCTCTGTATTCCCTTCAATTCGAGAACCTTCCTGCCCAGAACACGGCGACGGGTATCGTAAAGCTCCGGAAACTCTCGCGGACGAGGAATATCGGGGTTGTCTTCCTCTGCTGCTGTTCCTTTCTCAACAAAGGCTTCTCTTATTTCATCCAGCTTTTTCCCGGTCACTATGGCAAACTCCCATGGCTGAGTATTTGCCCAGGAGGGGGCTCGTAAAGCCAGCTCCAGCACATCCTTCAGAATCTCCTTGGGCACAGGGTCTGGTTTGAAGGCCCGAATGCTTTTCCTTTGCTGGATAGCTTCAATGATGTCCATACCCTAGCTTTCCTCCTCTTTTTATTACTTGATCAGGGCTTACCGTTTTGGCTAACAATGCGGCAACTTTCAGTAGCTCTCGCTTTAAGCGTCAGGAATGTTTCCGTTGACCAGGCTTTTCACTTACCCCACGCGCCCTCACCGATAAGGGGCACAAAATAGCAGCCACCCAGGTTTTCTATGTGGTTTCTTTTCTTGAGTTTAGTGACGCGGAGTAATTCCTGCTGCCATCGAGAACCTACCGGGATTACCAATCGCCCGTTCCAGGCTAATTGCTCCAGAAGGACTTTAGGTACAGTGGGAGCACCAGCAGAGACAATAATAGCATCATAAGGAGCTTCCTCCGACCAACCCAAAGTCCTACCAGATACGTGAACTTGGATGTTGGAATAACCCAGATCATCCAGAACTTCCCTAGCTGATTCCGCCAATTCAGGTATACACTCCACAGTGACCACCTCTTGAGTCAACTCGGCCAATATAGCAGCCTCATAGCCACTTCCAGTACCTAGCTCCAATACCTTTTCATCCCCCCTGAGTTCCAGAGCCTGTATCATCAGGGCCACAATGAAAGGTTGGGAGATGGTTTGCCCGAAGCCAATGCCTAAGGGTCTATCATCGTAAGCGACGCGATATTGCTCGTGCGATATAAAGGCTTCACGCGGAACACGCTTCATGGCTTCAATTACACGCTTGTCCGCAATTTCATAATCTAGATGTTTAAGTAGATTCTCTCTGGCCCGCTCTAAATCCGCCACGAGTCACCAGCTGAAGATGTCAACCCAGAATAAAAGATAAAATTATTAGAACCAAAATCATGGCTCCGGCGATGATGCCGATGCGTTTGATCTCAGGTATAACATGTTGATAGCGGCTGGTCGAATCTGGAACTTTCCAAGTTTGCACTTTTGGGGATGCTCGGGTCGGCAATGGCACCTCAGCAGGGGACGACTCTGGCTGTTGTGAAAGCCCCACCTGTGCTCTATTTGCCTCTCTGGCTCGATGCTTGGCTCTGGCACGCTTTGATTTTTTTGCCATTATCCTCATCCTGACGCAGATTGCTTATAAATTCTTGTGCTGGAAATGTAGGCGTGACCTAAGAGTTGTTGGAGTTGATTTAGCTCGGTGCCACTCTGTAATTTACGTCTGGCAAAGCTATGACGTAAGGTCTGGGGTGTAACCTTATCACCCAATCCCGCCTTTGAAGCATAACCTTTAATGATTTGCCAGAACCCCTGCCGGGTCAACCTGGTACCACGCCGGTTAAGAAATACGGCTTCA
>CP070793.1:142019-147169 GCA_020346965.1 Chloroflexota bacterium
GACCGTGGCTGGGGGCGATGATGTCAATCTTGTAACTCTTGAGCTTCTCTAAATGCTTCTCAATGCTGGTGCGGAAAGGCATCATGATTTCAGCAAAGTATCTTTTAGCTGCCTCATAGACCCGCCATTCATCGGTTACATACAGGTCGGTGGTAGCCAGATGGGAGCCAAAAAGGTCGCAAGGGAAGAGGATCTTATCCTCCTGTAAATATGTAAGCATGGTCTCTGGCCAGTGTACCCAGGGGGCATGTATAAACTCCAGGGTTTTATCTCCTAGGGACAAAGTTTCACCGTCGCTTACAGTGACAAACCTTTCCTCCGGTACAAGTAACAGAGCCGCAAGCAAATCCCGGCCCTTTGGCGTGGTGACCACTTTAGCATCGGCGTACTTCTCAAGGACATGGGGGATAGAACCAGCATGGTCTTGCTCGGCATGGTTGGCAATGACATAGTCAATGACGGGAACATTCTCAAGATACGCCATTAGAACATGTGTCAGGGAAGGATCCACGGTGTCTATCAAAGCAACTTTCTGGCTGCCCTGAACCAGGTAAGAGTTATAGCTTGTTCCATCGGGAAGCGGTATCAGGGCGTCAAAGAGACGCCTGTCCCAGTCGATAGCGCCTATCCAGTAAACATTCGGTTCTATTTGCCTTGCCTTCATCCTATGCCTTCCTTCAATACTGTAACAGCCTCTTTTCACCTTCAATCTTCTTTATCTCCGTGATATCCTGCGTGGCTTCCAGCGTGCCCAAATACTTGCCCGTTTTGGCCCGCACGGCAAAATATCTTATGTATACTTGCTTCTCCCCGAGGTTTATCCAAAACTCGGCTGAATCCCTTTTGCCGCTTTTTAAATCGGACAATACCTGGTTCACCTTATCCACACTTTGCTTCGGGTGACAGTTCTGGACCGATTTCCCGATCACTGAAGTCGGCCGTTTGAAAATTCTCGTTTCGTGCTTGTTCCAGAATCTAACTAAATCTTTCTCGTCAACGAAAGAAATTTCCACTGGTATTGTTTCTAATATTCGTTCTAGTTGTTCTTGGCTTAGGTTTTCTATCATCGTTACACCATCACTCCTCTATTTTTTCGAACTGGTCTTTGCTCGCTCCGCATACAGGGCATACCCAATCATCCGGTATTTCCTCGAAAGGCGTTCCCGGTTTTATATCGCCGTCGGGGTCGCCTGACTCGGGGTCATAGATATATCCACAGACACTGCATTTGTATTTCGCCATTTTGGTTACCTTCTCCTTTCTTTCTTCAATGTAGCCCGGGGCTGTCTTGGGAGTGGTGCCTCTCTTAACTTGATGGTAGTAGGCATACGACATTGGTTCACCTTCGCTGATAACGTCCGCTCCCACAACTTCCCCTATGAATATAGTGTGACTCCCGACATTCACTTGATCAATTACTCTGGCTTCGAGATAAGCCAGCGTATGGTCCAGTATTATAGGGGCCTTAGTTTCACCTAATTTGTAATTGATATCTTTGAGTTTGTCTATTTCCCGACCGGATTTAAAGCCAAAATGGCCGATAAAGGAGAGCGGCGTGTCCTGCGACAGTATGGAAGCAGTGAAGACTTTGCTCTCGGTGATAAACTCGTGTGTCAGGTTCTGCTTGTTGATGCACACGGATATAGTGGGAGGCTCAGAGGTGACTTGAACCACCGTATTGGTGATTTGTGCATTCAGCTTTCCTTGCTTTTGAGATGCCACCACATATATTCCGTAGCTTAAACTGCGTAGAGCTTTCGTATTAATCGCTAAACTCCTATCGGTACCATTAGCATAAGGTACTTTTCACCGGCTTCGATTCTCTGCTGTAATTCAAGAGTTAGTCAGAGTGGCAATCCCTCCATATCCGCACATAAGACGATATCGTCCTTGCTAGCTATTATCGGATTCTTTAAGCTCCATCCAATGACCAATGTTCGCTTTTAGTGAACCACCCCGCCGGGTCACTGAGATACTCATAGGAATCGACAAGGGCGAGATGGTGCCCCCGCTCCTCGCCCGCCAGGGTCTCATAGAACCTCTTTTCCACAGGGAGTGTGCTTTCTTCGCTTCGGGAATCATACAAATTGTAAGACTTGATCTCCATATCCATAGCTATCTTGATAGCTTCAAGCTCAGACTTAGCCACTGTCGTCTTGCTGCCCATAGCTTTGGTGGCTTCGAAGAAAAGAGACTTCAGTCTTTGCCCTTTCTCAGATGATGGCTCTACATCAGGCCAATTTTGCCCTTTCTTAAGGGTGTCATATATTCCCTCGAATTTCTTACAGTGAATTTCCTCTTCATTAGCCAGGTGTTGAAATAAATCCTTAGCTAGCTTATTGCTGCTTTTCTGGCTTGCCTGCTGGTAAAACTCCTTGCCCTCTGTCTCCATCCGAACAGCAAGCTGGAGCACCTCTATTGTCCGGGCTTGTTCGTTTTCCATTCACTCACCCCCTTTAGAACCTTATGAGCTGATTAATTCCATATCCTCACCACAACAGACCAGAGTACCGCCGCCAGCTTTGGTCACCGTCACTTCATTGCCACAGATATTGCAGCGATATTCTTCGCCAACTTCCTTAACGGCCATTTCTATCCTCCTTTACAATGTTGCTTATTTGCTGAATATCCACAGGTAGTAAGGGTAATATTGACCAACATCGCCTGAACGAATTCCTGCAGACTAGCTTTGCCTGTAGCTTATATGCCATCGACCGCGCCCCGCCACAAGGCTAGGCAAGTAGAGTACCGAGTTCTCTTAATAATAGAGCAGAAGCCAGTTTCCGTCAAACAATGGTGAGGTGAAGGGTCGTGTCGTAATGCTTGTGGCTAGCTCAATGTGAATTCGATATTCCACCTATGCTTTCGTTTCGGTACTCTCCGCTGGCGGTTTCCTAGCAAAGAGGGGAATACCTACGGCTGAGATTATGACAGTGACTGCGATGACCACTATGGTTATCTCAGGATAAAGCCGGGCATTGGGAATTGCCGAGATAGCAGCTATTTCAGCTACCACGGCAGCGGATAGACCTCGAGGCATCATGGTAGTCAGTATTCCGGTGCTGGCACGCAATCGCTTTTTGCCTATGGTAATAGCAGGGACTACTATGAATCTTACGCCCAATAGCACCAGGGATAGGAGAATACTCGGTACGATTACGTCGGGGTCGTCAAAGGTTATCATCAGTCCCAGGTAAGCAAAGAAAACGGTCTTCACTATGAAATATATTTGTGAGTGGAACGTCATCATGGTATTGTGGATCTCGGCAGTCCTCTTAGTGCGTAGAAATCTGGCAAAATCCGTGCCGTTTCCCAGGATTAGCCCAAATACGAGAGCGAAAATTGCCCCGCTGCCCTGTAGACTCTCCACAGCGAGATAAAGCAGGAAAAGTACAGCTAACGTCAAGATATCATCGTATAGTTCGCCTTCTATGAAGGTCAGTACCCAGAGCCAGGCAAAACCAGCGGCGCCACCGATTCCCAGTCCTATAAGAAAGCGCACGCCGATAGCTCTGGCAATTACGGGACCTATATTCCCTGTTGCCCCAACGGTCATGACTTCCAGGATAACTAGGGCAATCACAATCTTCAGGGCACCATTAAGAGCCGATTCTATATTTAGCAGGCATGAGACCTCAGCGGAGACTTTGGCTCGCTTAACGAGAGGCATTACGATAGCAGGACTTGTGCCGCCCACGATGGCGCCAAGCAACAGGCTACTCATTAAATCCCAATCCAGAACGTAGTGAACGAAGGTTGCCGCCACTGCCATGCTGGCCCCCATGCCCACTAAAGAGAGCGATATTGCCCTGGGCGCATTAGCCCGTACTTCGGAGAAATCAAGGCCCAAACCGCCGTTGAATAGAATCACAACTAGGGATAGTTTTGCTATTACTGGCGCTGCCGGAGCTATCCAGGCTGGATCTACGATGTGCAAGACAGGTCCTGCCACGTAACCCAAAGCCAATAGCACTAATATGTCGGGAAAACTTACCTTCTTGAAAAGGTAATCCCCTAGGAATCCAATCGCGAACAGGACTCCCAGGATCGCCAATATATGTGTAGCTGTCATCTTTTGTCCGCCTTATTTGTTGGGACTAAACCGTACGATGATCAGTTCCTTTGGTAGATACCAAGCCTCATATTATTATATCTTTGAGACAACCGCTCTGGGTAGTAGCACGATTCCGCCTGAGAATCTGCGTAATACTATGCTGGATTTTGTACTTCTCTGATAGAGTTCCACATATGCGGGCTTTTCGAACCTCGAGAGGGACAATTACATCTTTTCCGGTGCGCTCATACCCATAAGGCGGAGGACTTTGGCCAGGGCGATTTGAGTTGCCTTGACCAGTTTGAGACGTGCCTTAGTTAGCGCTTCGTCTTCGGAGACGACCCGGCATTGCTTATAGAAGCTGTGAAATACGGTAGCCAAATCCTGGGCATAATATGGCAAGTGGTGGGGCTCGAGAGTAACTGCCACCTGTTCTACTATTTCGGGTAGCAGTATTAAGCGGCGAATTAAGGTGAGTTCCGGTTCGGTGGTGAGCAGGGAAACGTCGCCCTGACTGCAGTCTATCTCCCGGTCTTTAGCGAACTGCAGAATGCTGGCGATCCGGGCGTGAGCATATTGAACGTAATACACAGGATTGTCCGCTGATTGCCGCTTGGCCAGCTCTATATCGAAGTCCATCTGGCTGTCAGCAGAACGGGAGAGGAATATAAAACGACAGGCATCAGAGCCGACCTCGTCTATCACCTCTTTCAAAGTGATGATATCGCCGCTGCGCTTGGATACTTTGACTATCTCCTTCCCACGCCGTAGGGTGACTAGCTGACAGATTATTATCTTAAGCCGCTCGGGGTCACTTCCCAAAGCCTTGAGCACCGCTTTCATCCTAGGGACATGCCCCTGGTGGTCAGCCCCCCAGATATTAATCACCCGGTCAAAGCGGCGCTCTATGAACTTGTTGTAGTGATAGGCAATATCCGAGGCAAAGTAGGTGGGTGAGCCATCGCCGCGCACCACTACATTGTCCTTATCCTCACCCAGGGCAGTAGAGACAAACCAGGTAGCACCCTCCTTTTCTGTAAGATAACCCCCTTGTCGCAGCAGTGATAGTGCTGTCTGGTACTGGCCGTTGTCATAA
>CP070793.1:147269-150917 GCA_020346965.1 Chloroflexota bacterium
AACCAAAGAACGCATGAAGAGCGCTTTAAGGCATAATAGGTTGGCCGTGTACGACACTGTTGCATTTTAGCAATCTATATATCACTATACAGTTCAAATTCGTAGGGATGTGGTCTAGCCTGCAGTGGGTTCACTTCTTTGCTCAGCTTATATTCAATCCAGACACCTATCAAGTCCTCGGTAAACACCTCGCCTTTGAGTAAAAAGTCATGGTCGTCTCTTAGTGCATCTAGGGCACTCTGCAAAGAACTGGGTAAAGCCTTAATTGTAGCTCGCTCTTGCTCTGACATCTCGGCAATATCTATATCAAAAGGGCCAAATCCTTCGACAGCCGGGTCTATCTTATTCTCAATTCCGTCAAGCCCCGCCATCAGCATGGCTGACAAAGCAAGATAGGGATTGCATGTTGCGTCCGGCGGGCGGAATTCTATTCTTTCTCTTTGCTTGCCTATGTCATACATAGGTATACGCACTGCTGCCGTCCTGTTTGCCGCAGCATAGAAGAGATTCACCGGGGCTTCATAGCCGGGAATAAGTCTTTTATAAGAGTTGGTGCTGGGACTAGTAAATGCCAGGAGTGCCGGCCCATGTTTCAGTAGGCCGCCAATGTAATTTAAGGCCAATTGGTTCAAGCCAGCATATCCATCTTTATCATAGAATAGTGAAATCTTGCCGTCAGACAGATATTGGTGGACATGCATGCCGTTCCCAGCTTGCTCGTAAAGCGGCTTGGGCATAAAGGTAGCAACTTTACCACTCTGGTAGGCGATATTTTTGGTCAGATACTTCATGAGCATCACTGCATCGGCTGATGCCAGTAGAGTGTTGTGTGGCACCTCTATCTCCACCTGGGCTGCCCCTACTTCGTGGTGGTGGTATTTCACCGGTATGCCGGATTCTTCTATTAGCTTGACCAGCTTCGATCTTAGGTTGAATGTGCTGTCTGCGGGCGGGATGCCATGATACCCTGCCTGCGAGGCAAACTTGTATCCCAGATTCGGGTTCTCTTGCCTTCCTGTGTTCCAGAAGGCTTTGGTTGAATCTAGATAATAGAATGCCTGGTTTATGCCTGAGCTGTATCTGAGCTCGTCAAAGACAGAGAACTCAAGCTCTGGACTAAACAGGCCGATCTTTTTCTGAGTTGAGGCCAAATACTGCTCTGCCTTCTTGGCAACATTGCGTGGATATCTTTGATACGGTGTATTATCAGAGTCTAAGATGTCACATCCTATACTGAGTGTCTTAAGGTCGTGAAAAGGATCAATGTTGATAGTGGAATTGTCCGGTATTATTCGCATGTCTCCAGAGGCAACCTTCTTATAACCAGGATAGCTGGAGGCATCTATTCCGATACCATCAGTGAACGTCGACTTACTCAACTGGTTCGCCGGGATAGTTATATGATGCCAGCGACCGCACAGGTCAACAACCTTGAGGTCCACCATTTCGATACTCTGGGCCTTGACAAACTTCAGTACCTCTTCATTTGTAAGAACCAACTTTGCCTCCTCTTAGTGGGGTTTGTATGACCTTTGATGCTGCCGGTGATTTACTCTGGTTTGGTCTCCAATACGCATCAATTGTCTTGATTCTTGGAATAGTCGGCTGATATCAAACCATAAGCTTGAAAAGAAGTCAACTGGGTGACACTACTGGCGCTAGATCCGAGTGTCTGGGCGTCTGAGTCTGTCACTCTAACATATGGCGTACTCAGTGTGAGAGCACAATGCTCAAGACTGCAGATGCCACGCTACACATTGATTTTCACTTGAAGGGGTCCCATCTCACTGTCTGTTTCTCATATGCAGGTGGAAATAGCTTCAGAAACTCGTCGTAATAGAGAAGCTCCTTGAACGAGGCGAAGGGCATTCCGTAGGCAGACCTTGGGCGCCTTTTTATCTCTTCAGGGTCGATTATCTTAGATACCAGCATGTCCATGACATCATCAGTGCCAACCCCCATGGCAAATCGAAGCTTTTCACGATTAGCAATCTTTTCAGGAAGCATATCACGGAACGCCTCACGTAGAATGAACTTTTCTGTTTGCTGCCCACCGTGAATCTTCCATGCCATGGGTATCTTTTTGGCGAAAGCGACAATGCTGGCGTCCAAGTACGGTATCTGATACACCACGGCGTTGGACATCCAGCCCCGGTCGAGGCGCCTTAGGGCGGTGTTGTAAGAAATGTCTAGCAACCTTTGGGCCAATTGCTCCCGGTGTGCATCGCTGGTCACTTTGGGGTTTTTCAGAACCATACGGTATCCCCCAAAAAGCTCATCAGCCCCTTCACCGACTAGGGTAGCATCTGTATACTCCTTTGCCATACGCGCGATGTAGAAGTTGGAGATGATACCGGATATGCAGTCCTCGTCATAACTCTCAAGGTGCCAAACTAACTGGGGAATTGAATCGCAAATATCAGACTCAGTTATCCGGTAAATATGATGGCGATGCTCTAGTCCGAGGAATTTAGCCATTATAACGGCATTTTCCAAGTCGGGACCAGGCGCGCTATCAATTGTCCCGGTGAACAGGTGCAGGTCCGGGTTGTATTCCCTGGCGATAGCGGCTACAACAGAGCTGTCCAGACCACCACTCAAAGAGACACCTCGTACACCTGGCATTCTTTTCTGAACCGCCTCTATAAGGAGTTGGCGTAGGGTAGCAGCTGCTTCCTCTATGGTTTGTGGCTCAGGAACATCAGGAGCAAAAGGCTGAAATTGCTTCAGTCCTTCGCTAGTGCTGTAGATATAGCCAGGTGGCAATTCGTTGACGTCAAAGCGAATGTGGTCTATCAGTCCCTTCATTTCGCTGCTGAAGCACAACAAGCCATGTTCCGACCCGTAGAAGAGAGGTCTGGCGCCCACAGAATCCCGTGCCAGGATTACTTCGCCTGCATCAACGATGGCGCACGTGTAGCTTCCCTCAAGCAGGGAAAAACACTCCTTGCCGTGTTTCTCGTAAAACTCCCTGAACAGCTCAACATCATGCTGGCCTGGGGCTCTTTCGTTGAACAATTCTCCATCAAAAACGATGAATGGAGGTCTTGAAAGCGAGGTGCAACAGGTTCTCTCCGGCGTCAGATTGACTTCATTGGCGCCTAGAGCGCCATGGCGGTCAGGCAAGGTCCGCACAATCGCATTGTCTGGACCGCGGTGTCGCATTCGCTCTAGCATCTTGCCAACTTGTTGTCCGCACCCCTCCAGCACATCTCCGTTCAGTGAAAAGATTCCGGCTATGCTTGCCATACAACGCTCCTTTGTCGCACGTATTTCTGCTGCCTGCGTCTATGCCTCTTAGCCCGTCTACTGGTAGCCATCGAGCACTCTGACCGCGTCGAAGGCATCAACACAGTAGGCATCAGCACCTATCTCCTGGGCAAACCCCTCGGAGACAGCGGCACCACCGATAAGCACTTTTACACTGTTCCTGAGCTTGCTTTCCTCAAGAGCTTCGATCACCACGCCCATCTCAGTCATGGTGGTGGTCAGCAGGGCTGACAGTCCCAGGTATCCCGGTTTTTCTTCTCTCACGAACTCCACCACTTTCTCCGTAGGTACGTCCGTTCCTAGGTCATGCACTTCGTAACCAGCACCTTTCAACAGGATAGCGACGATGTGTTTGCCGATATCATGGATATCGCCCTT
>CP070793.1:151017-154693 GCA_020346965.1 Chloroflexota bacterium
ACAATCTCAGAACCTGCAATCGGCATAGCAAACCTCCTCAATTAAAACTGAGATAGGATTATAGATTTCAATTCTTAATTCTTTCCTGCACTTATGTTGGAAGCTCAACTTCCCCTTTAATCCATGGATGCCCCACTTTTTCCAGAAACTCTAGAAGCTCATCCACGTTCTTGACGTCTTCCTCTGTCGCTATTTTATCGTAGAGCCCCTTTTTTCCCAGGGTATCTTTGAACCTTTCCTTTAACTCCTTGGGCATCCACACTATTCTAGCCAGACCACCATCTGCCTGGATGAATTTGGCAGATCTTAGCTGCTCCAGTCCAGTGCCCAATCTTCCTTCAATTTGCTTTCCACCAGATGTTTCACCGGCCATATGGGAAAAAGTCTCTCCGACTACGGTTTCGCCCTTATACTCTCTGTGCACTACGCCAAAGGCATCCGTTTCAGGAATATAATACACAATTGCCTCGAAGCAGCCACATGATGTATGAGGGTGCTCAAATGCACTGTATAGATAGACTCGGTCGTAGTTTCCCAAAGATTTCTCAGCTTCGATTGCGTTCACCCCTGAATATTCACCCTTTACAGCGTCTAGAAGCTCACCTTTTGGTATGGCAAAGATAGGTCCTTCAGGGTCAATCTTGGCAGCAGCTCTGCCATCAAACCAATTAATGGCGCCGCAATTGGCAATCCTGTTGGGGGCTATGATGGAAATATGGGTAGGAGCAAAGCTCTGGCATAAGGTACAACCATAGAAAGTATCCACATCCTCATCTTTTAGAGCCCTGGCTCGTTCGTCCCTGGCGGCATAAACTTCCAAAGCGTGCGGGAGAAGCTCCTCTACCTTCTTCTCATCCGTAATAATAGTTACTTGGATGCTCTCAATGATTGGCATCTCTGACGTATAAAGCAGGATATAGATTTCTCCCAGTTCTCTCAGGGAAGTAAAACCCTTGCCATGAGCGTCCTTGTTCATCCTCATCCATACATCTTGCCTCTGGTTCATGTGGTACCAACCCTCAATCATGTTGGTGAACATATGAATCCTTCTCTCGATGACCGCTTCGGCATCCTTGTCGAGTTCGCCTCCGGCAACATCTACCAGAACTGCAATTGGGTAGCTACCGCCGCCTTTCTCTTCATCGTAAGGTGTCAAATCACCTATGTCCGGTCCAATAACTTCTACTTTCTCATTCTCAATTTCGTCGGGACTTTTAACCGTCGCCAATTCAAACTTATGCGCCGCTTTTGGGCCACCGAACTCGATATAAAGACCCTCTTTTCTTATTACCTCACCTTCATACTGAGGTCCAATATCTACATGAAATTCGCCTTCCATTTTCCTTTAGTCTCCTTTCTTTAGATTGGTAATTAAGCCTTCCAGGAATTCCACCCACTGGGTATCCTTCTTATAATTGGGGAGCGAGTAATTGGCATGGGGGAAGTAGTGCTTGCACAATGTCATGGTCTTTAAGTGAGGTGCAAAGTGTTTAAGTGTCGAAAGGCCTTGGGTACCAAGGTCCGACCTTATCCCGAAGAACATCACGAGGTCGTGGTTTCCTTCCTTCTTAACCCCCTGCCAGTCAGGGTCTTTCAGTGCGTTTACTATCTCGACCGCGTCGTAAATGGAGTCTGGCTCTACTCCTAACTCCACAAGCTTCCCTCTAGAATGAGCTGTCGCACATATGGGGATATTACGTGCTTTGGCAATATCCACGGCATATTCCATAAGAACTTTACCATCGTCTGTAGGCCCCAGTAATAGAGGCCCTACTACAAGGAGTGGCCTTTTAGCTTTCTTAATCAGATTGGCATACTCCACCGGGTCTTCGATCAATTTAGCTGATTTGATGCCCGTCAAGACATTTACTCTGTGGCGTGGTATTACTGCACTCATTTTCTCTCCTCCTTTTGCGAGTTCTCCTTGTTGTCAGTGTATCACTGCATCCACAGGAATCTTGGTGGGATACGTACCGATTAGGGTAGGCAATCCAATGGGCTCTCTGGGTTGCCAGCCAGTTTCCTGCAGGTGTGCTCGCACTTCCTTTTTATAGACCAGCGGTATGTCAGCATCCCTGCGCACGAAAAGATGAATGTCATCAGGAAGACCACCGCCCATGTATTTCTTGTGTAGGGAGATGTAATGGTTCAGTTTAAGCGCCCTACCCTGTGGGGTATCGTTTCTCCTTATACACAGTTTGGCAATTGCCACCATAGCCTTTTCCTTTGTCTCAGCTACGTAAGCCAGGTGCTCCGGTGCCGGCTCCACTGTATCCACGATCTCCTTCTTCCTGGCATCCATAGCCCTCCAATCGCCCTCCCCTTTCTTAGAGAGGTATAGCCTTCTGTATTTGGACGAATGGGGACCCAAGACCACGGGGATACCCAGTCTGTTACATCCGGTGCCAATCGAAGCAGCCTTCTGTGAGTACGCCCCCCAGGCTACTCCCACAGCACCTACACGATTAAGAGTGTGGTCGGCTATTACCTCAAAGTTGGCTCGCAATGGTAGCGTCGCGAAGATATTGGCTACTTTAATTGCCGCGCCAGTGATATGACTGTTGGCAACACAGGAGCCGACGTTCAATACGCAGCCGGCATCGAAGTTCGGCGGATACTTTTCATAAAGTGTCTTACCATCCGAGTCCTTCCACATACCGGCCACCATCGCAGAGCAACCTGACAGCACTACGATATACTTCCTTTTGGCGAATTCATCCACCATCACGGCTAGATCCCTTATGTCAGGGAAGTTGGAGCACCCGACAAAGGCCACTATTCCCGGGATTGTACCCAGGGTTATCGGTGCACCTACGGTTCTTATCTCCGTATCCATAATGGGACCACGCCCGGCTCTTACCTTCCAGTTTTCCATACTCGCCGCCACCTGCATTATTTTGAAGATTGGAATCTTGCGTGGACACTCCTCTTCGCATTTTCCACAGCCGACACAGAGATTGAATTGCTCCCTTATCAGGTCGAAATTGCCTTTGCCGACTTCAGCTATGCCGGCACCAATATTGAAGAGGTTAGGACATACCTGCTCGCAAATACCACAGGCATGACATTCCTTGGCTAATTCCTTAGCTTCTTGTTCCGTTAGCCATTCCTTTCTCCGTTTAGGCGCAATCTCCATGGCAACTTTAGCTGCTACCTCGGCTGCCTTTCGAGGGTCAAGGATAGCGAAATGCTTCTTATCCTCTATCATCTGGTTAACTATGTCTTCAGTGTCCATCTCAGAGGCATCTTCAAGTCCATACATAGCCTTGTCCAGGGTAGCTATAAGTGCTGACCCGGCTTTGGATGCCTCTATCGGCATATCGGTCCTGATGCATTGTTCATCAGTCATGATTACATCGGCAATTCCACTTCTGATGAAAAATAGTTGCCGGGAAAAAGGGCCAACGACCTTGGCTTTATCAGAATACCTGCTTGTTTCCAGAGCAGTACAACAGACACCACAAAATTCAACCTCGTCGTAGAGATTATTCTCTCGGAGGTAATCAATGACCACGGTAGAAGTAGCCGGGTTGTGTCCCACAAATAGTATCACCGGCTTCTTTTTGTCTATCGCTGCCCAACCCAAATCTATCAGTGGTGTATCAGCGACAGAGGTAGGATAGTTGAATCCCACAATCTGGGCGATGTCCGCAACCTCTAGCCCTACATGGTCAAG
>CP070793.1:154793-157710 GCA_020346965.1 Chloroflexota bacterium
AGAGGCAGTCGTGGCGTGGATATCTTCGTTTTGAGCGAAAGCTGCAATGAGACCGGGGTCCTCGGAGAGGTGCGCCAAAACCCTGAGGTCAATCTGGGAATAATCAGCGCTTAAAAGGTATGCCTTGGGCGGAGCTATGATGGCCTTCCTTATTTTGCTTCCCGTCTCACCCCTTATGGGTATATTCTGGAGGTTGGGCTCGCTTGAGGAAAGCCGTCCGGTAGTTGTGCCGGCCTGGTTAAAGTTGGTATGCAACCTCCCCGTCTCACGGTTAATAAGTGCCGGCAGGGCATCAACATAGGTCGACTTTAGCTTACTAAGTTGACGGTATTTCAATATAAGTTCGATTACCGGATGAGTGCCTCGCAATGCTTCCATGACCGAGGCTTCGGTGGAGTAGCCGGTTTTCGTTCTGCGAGATTGGGGTAACCTTAACTCCTCGAAAAGTACCCTGCCCAGTTGTTGAGGCGAGTTGATATTGAGTTGATGCCCGACGCTACCGTAGATTTCCTTCTCGAGCCTCAACAGTTCCTGACCTTGCTCCCTAGACATCTCCCGGAGCAATTCGGTATCCAGCAGAATGCCATGGCTTTCCATAGCTACCAGAACTGGGACCAAAGCCATTTCTACTTCGGTGAATAGCTGCCATAATCCCTGCTTCCGGAGTTCAGTTTCCAGATTATCCTTTAAACTCCAGACGACGTCCACGCTGGCGCAGAAATGGTCGACAACCCGGTTAACATCCAGCAGGGATAGGGAGCTTTGCTTCTTTCCCGGACCAGTCAATTCAGCGGGAACTTCTATCTCAACACCCAGTCTATTGAAGGCCAGCGCTTTAAGTCCCAGGCTTTTTTCACCAAGGAGATAAGCAGCGAGCATGGCGTCGAAATTCAGGTTCTCAAGCTTCAACCCACAACTAGCCAGCACCGCCATGACTTGCTTGCCGTTGTAGGCAACCCGGGCCATGCTGCTATTTTCCAAAATTGCTTTGAGCCGGGCTATTACCTCGGTCAGCGGCAATTGTGGCGGCTGATTCAAACCCTGGTGCCCTAAAGGTATATAAAACGACTTGCCTCGGGTCGGCGATATGGCTATGCCTACTAAGTCCGCCACTATAGCCTTTTCGCCCGTAGTCTCAATCTCAATGGCAAGGCTTTGTGTCGTTTCCAGTTCGCCCATAAGCTTTTCCAAAGCTGTCTCTGTGTTCACTATCTGGCACTTGACTGACGAGGCCTGCTGGCTCTCACTCTGTATTTGGGGCAGCCTGGAAAGCAACTTAATAAATTCGAGTTCCTGGAAAAGCCTAGCCACCTCGTTCCGGTCATAGTTGCTTACCTGACAGGATTTCAAGTCCAGTCTGATGGGAACATCCTTGACCAACGTGGATAATTCCTTATTCCGAGAAGCCCGAGCGCGATATTCGCGTAGCGTGTCTTGCAACTTACCCGGCGTTATATCTTCAATATGTTCATAGATACGCTGAAGGCTACCATACTGCTGAAGTAACTTGGTGGCTGTTTTTTCACCGATGCCGGGCAAACCGGGTATATTGTCCGAGACATCGCCGACCAGTGCTTTAAGGTCGGGGAGTTGTTCCGGTTTGATGCCATATTTCTGCTCTACCGTCTCTTCATCGTAAAGGACAGTATCAGTGAAGGTCCGCCTGGGAGCAAGGGCTTTCACTCGAGGTAGGACAGCCTGCAGCATATCATTGTCCCCGGTAACAATTACACTTTCAATACCTTGCTCGTCAGCCTGCCTGCTTAAGGTCCCCAGAACATCGTCGGCCTCAAAGCCGTCAATTTCGAAAACGGGAATATGGAAGGCTTCCACCAACTGGTGGACCTTTCTTATCTGGCTTTTCAACTCCTCCGGCGCCACCGGACGCTGCGCTTTGTAATCCTCGAACATCTCGTGCCTGAACGTCGGTTTGGGACGATCAAAGGCAACAGCCCAGTGAGTAGGCTTAAAATCAGCAAATACTTTGAGCAAAGTACTGGCAAAGCCATAGACGGCATTTACCAGTTCGCCCGTCCTGGGTTGGGTCAGCGGGGGCAGTGCGTGAAAGGCGCGGTGCACCAGGGCATTGCCGTCAAAAAGTAGTAAAAGCGGCTTCACTCCCTTTGCCACAGCCTTATTATACTATGGCCTTACTGAAACCCTAAACAATAGAGGGGAAAATCGAATCCTCATTATCAAAATATCAGAAACCAGAACATGATAAAATCATTGTGCTAGAATTATGTCGAAAGCTTAGCAAATGGCAGTCGCAACAAAGAGTTATACCAGAACATATCACCGCTTCTGGGAAATAGACATTTTACGCACAAACGCTGTCATAGTCATGATAATCTTCCATACACTCTATCTGCTTAGCTACTTCAATATCCATTACACCGATTTACATCATTTATACTGGTTGTGGTTTGCTGGAGGAGGTGGAACTTTTATGTTCCTTGCCGGAGTATCGCTGGCAATCGCCGATGCCAGGTCAAAGAAAATCACGTCGTTTCGCATGCGGGGTTTGAAAATATTTGGGTTGGGCATGGTGCTTACGCTGATTACCTTGTTAATTTCCAGAACAGAGTATGTCCGCTTTGGCATACTCCATTTCTTCGGGATTGCATTCATACTCGCACCTTTCTTTACAAGATTTCGGTACCTCAACTTGATACTGGGTACTGCTCTAATGGCAGTAGGCATTTACTTATTGGGGCACAGGGTTACTGTCGGCTTTCCTTGGCTACTCTGGCTAGTACCGTACGGTTTTGGGACTTTTGATTACTGGCCACTGGTACCGTGGTTCGGACTTTTTCTTCTGGGGATGTTCTTTGGTAAAGTGCTATACCCACAAGGAAATAGAAGAATCAGTATTCCTGAATTCAGCAACCCGGTTCTCTCAGCTTACACTCTGCCA
>CP070793.1:157810-160945 GCA_020346965.1 Chloroflexota bacterium
CGGATAGACTCCTGCCAGGGCTTTGCTGTAAATCCGAGTTCCTCTCGTGCCCGTGCTGAACTAACCTGAGAATTGCTACCAAGCACGTCGATGGAATAGGCAGTGAAAACAGGCCTCCTCCGTAACAGTCGGTAGTATACGCTGGCAAGCACTCCCGCAGCCCGGGCTATCCCAGGGGGTATTTCGTAAGTGGGAGCCGGATAGCCAATATTTCGTTCCAGTTCTTGCATCAGTTCCGGAACCTGGACCTGCGAACCGGAGAAAATATAATGACGCCCCGATTGGCCTTTCTCAGCAGCGAGTATTAGACCGCGAGCTACGTCCCGCACATCCACAAAATCGTAGGCCCCTCTTACATATGATTTCAGGTACCCGCTCGCGAAATCAAGTATGAGCTGGCCGATGTTGGAAATCCCATAATCCCAGGGACCGATAACTCCCGTCGGGCAGCAAATCACTGCGTCAAGTTTCCCTTTGCGGACTTCGTCGAGTAGTAGAAGTGTAGCCCGGGCCTTACTGCTGGCGTAATCGCCAAGAACCCGGTCGGGGTCGAAAGGTTGAGACTCATCGATTACCGTGCCGTGAGGTGGTTCGGCAACGGCGTGTATGGAGCTTGTATAGATCATGCGGCGGACCTCACAAGCACGGCATGCTATAGCTACATTGCGTACACCACCCACATTGACCTGCTCAAGAAGCTTCTTCATGCCGGGCATGATGCTGACAATACCGGCCAGGTGAAAGACGACTTCTGCACCGGTAAATGCGGATTCCAGGCTTCTTATATCGGTAACATTACCGTAGACAATCTCCGTATCTAAACCGGCCAGGGGGCGGGTGTCATCATTCGGCAAAAGAAGAGCACGGACGGTGTGCCCATCCGCAACTAACTCACGGACGAGAACATTGCCGACATGGCCGGTAGCCCCCGTGACAACAATCATTTCTCCTCCATCATTTATTTTAAGCCTGAAATGACCGATCTGCAACGTCACAGTGAGTCAAAATGACACTCCGGTTCTTCATTGACTGGCGCTCTGGAATAGAAAAAGTCATACAGATACCCATATGGCAGCCCCTGTTCCTAACTACCTGTGATATGATTAATGCAGTCTGGACTCAGGCATTTGGGAAACATGAGCAAATCGAGAGTTGTCGCAATAAGATGCGATACATATGCGGATGACCAAGTACTGACAGCTATTCAAAAAGGGGTTGACATGCTGGGTGGAGTATCTGTTTTTGCGAAGCCAGGCGAAATGATAGTTTTAAAACCTAATATCCTGATCGGCACGACCCCCGATAAGGGTGTAACTACACATCCGGCAGTATTTAGGGCCGTGGGCAAACTACTTAAAGATTCAGGAGCTAATGTCCTGTATGGTGACTCCCCAAGTTTCGGTAAGGCCGAGCCCAATTTGAGAAGATCCGGTATCAAACAGGTCGGTGACGAACTGGGGTTCACCGTAGCCAATTTTAACTCCGGGAGGTCAGTCAGTCATAAGGATGCCCTGCTGGTTAGGAAGTTCGTTGTGGCCAAAGGCGTCCTGGACAGTGATGGTCTGGTAAGCCTGCCCAAATTCAAAACACACGGACTTACTCGATTCACCGGCGCCGTGAAGAACCAGTTTGGGTGCGTGCCTGGTCTTCGGAAAAGCCAGTACCATGTTAAGCTGCCGGACCCATATGATTTCGCTACAATGCTTGTAGATTTGAACACACTCATCAAGCCCCGTCTCTACATTATGGATGGCATTGTGGCTATGGAAGGCAACGGACCGAGAAGCGGCAAGTTGAAGCAGTTGAATGTCTTGCTGTTGTCCAGCGACCCCGTGGCCCTGGATGCAACGGCTTGTAAAATTGCTCATCTCGATCCCGAAGTTGTACCGACATCCAAACTTGGTGAGAAGGCAGGACTGGGGACTTACCATGTTGAGAACATAGAGCTTATGGGTGAACCCCTCGAGTCCTTTGTCGACACAAGCTTCCAGGTGAATCGAACGCCTCCGGTGTCCAGTTCCGGCGGCCGATTAAGGGTATTCCTCAAGAATAGAATAACCCAGAGGCCGGTTATCGATAAAGCGAAATGCACCTGTTGTGGCACCTGCGTCACAATGTGCTCTGTCCAGCCAAAGGCTGTTGATTGGTACAGAGGTGACGAATCCAGCCCGCCCAGATACGATTATGATCGATGTATTCGCTGCTATTGTTGCCAAGAGACTTGCCCCGAGGGAGCCATCAATCTAAGTAATCCATTGCTGGGAAAGATCTATTCCCGTTTTTAATAATGCTATGATGAAGCACAGATTTCGCTTGATAGGCTGACGGTCCATTGACCGCAAGGCAGAGAATGGCGGAATGCTGGGTAGTCCGTCACTGAGACTATTTCCATCCCCAGCAGTGTAATCATATTCTGTCCCATGGCCTGAAACAACCGAAACTTCCGAACGTGCTGGCCTCGATTCCCCTTTCGTCCGCTCTAGAAACTCGATAGATCTCTCCTCCTTAGGGCCGGGAAATCGGAGTAAATCCATCGTAACCACTTCCGGTTTCAAGAGTATTTAGATTTGGGACTTGACAAGAAAATTCTGATATAGTAGAATTATCAGCATATACTGATATGGCTGAGATAACAGAGCAATAAAGGAAGGAGGTGAGATGATGTCTCAGGATCACTGTACAACTTGTAGCATGGGGGTTGGCGACCAGATAGGTATTTGTCGCCAGGCCAGCGAAGGAAAAGTACACGGCTCTTCATCAGGACGCCTTTCATGGTATTTCGCTGAACGTCCAATCACCGGATTGCCTTACGTGCTGACAACAAATGGATATATAATCCTGCCGTCCGGAAATACAGAACTAGCGGGGGGTGAAGACAATGCTTGAAGAGCATGAGAGATCAATGATGGTGCAAACGAAAAGGAAGGCGAATGCACCCGGCCGAGCGGATGAAGACGATGTACGCCGCCCTTCACCGCGGCTTTACTCAGGATGTATTACTCAGGGGCCCGTCCCGAGTCGATCTATGTCGCACAGATGAACTGGCAAATAACTCTGTATCACTAAAGCAAAAAGGAGGAAAACAGATGTCTAACAATCCCAAAAAGAAAACGAGGAGCAAAGCAAAACCGGAGC
>CP070793.1:161045-164674 GCA_020346965.1 Chloroflexota bacterium
AATTCACTCATATCATCGATTCAGCCGGGGAGTATTTCCAGTACAACAAATATCACCCGCAATTACTGGGAATGATTCTTGAACGCGCTACCGGGAATACCGTTACAGGTTATTTGCAGGATGAATTATGGGATCCCCTCGGCATGGAGTTTGGTGGGTCATGGAGTATGGATAGTGAACAGAGCGGTTTTGAAAAAATGGAGGCCGGAATTAACGCCCGCGCTATAGATTTTGCCAAACTGGGTCGTCTCTACCTGGAAAATGGGAATTGGGATGGCGTTCAAGTGATTCCTTCCGAGTGGGTTGCGGAATCCACACAGGTTGACCGAGCAATCCATCAGGCATCCTATTATCCCGGCGCACAGGCTTTTTATGATTCCGGCGGCTATTACCAATACATGTGGTGGGGCTTCTCCAAGAGTAATAGTAGCTACGATTTTGCAGCCCAGGGAGACCGCGGACAGTACATCTATGTCTCACCACAAAAGAATCTACTTATCATACGAAATGGTCTTTCCTATGGAGATGTTGATTGGATCAAGCTCTTTGGCGACTTTGCCGGCGAAATCACAAAACCCTGAAAAGTAAATATTTGATAGCACGGTAGAATCATTGCCGAACATTGAAACATTATTAGTTAAAATGTGAAACCTTGGATATTATAAGGTTTCACAACCTTGCAGGATGTATCGTGATAGATTGTTCTGCAAATGATAGGGACAAAGTAAGTTAGAAGGAGCTGGAATGGCCTTATTTGATAATTTACATAAAGTACAGAAAAAGGATCTTCGGAAGGCAGTGAATGTACTCACCGATGCTTTTTCTGAAGAATCAATGTGGAAAGAAGTTTTTAAGAATGAAGAGAAGAACCGTGCGCTGACTGAGGTTATGGTTAGATTCTGTTTGAAATATGGTAGTGTCGTATCGACGTCTGAAAACATAGAAGGAGTAATGGCGATTGCACCTTATGATAAAGATATGACGAAATGGAGAATTATTCGCTGCGGTGCCTTCTTTCTTTCCATGCAAATAGCAGGTGAAGCAAAGATAATGCAAGTTCTCACTAAAGCAGTTGAAGAAGCGAAGAAAAGTCTTAATTTGGGCCCATATATACATCTTTTGATAATGGGTGTTTCACAAGAATTCCAGGGAAAAGGTTTTGGAGGACAATTACTAAGAGCAGTTATAGAAAAGGCTGAAATAGAAAGGGTGCCCATATATTTGGAGACTCAGAAGAAAGCGAATGTTAGTCTCTATGAAAAGTGCGGATTTTCTGTTAAGAAGAGAATAACTCTTCCAGAACCCTTGAATTTACCAATGTGGCTAATGGTTCGAAATAGTAACTAGGTTGCTTCCGCATTTGCAGTCAATACCAATCAGGCCTGCTCCGAGCTAGGTATTATTCCCCCAGAATACCCAAAGCACCTGCCTTTCCAGGTAAGCGAAAATATCAGAAATAAAATGGCTTGTTGTAACATTTCAGCGGCTTGTTCGTTTACAGAGGCGATTGAGATGGCCTGAAGCATAAAAGGAAGAGAAAATGCAAGCGATAGTGAAGAAAGACGGCATGATAAAAGGTATCATAGGCTACAAGGTCTTGGAATACAGGAACATAGAGCCCATATTTATGCAGCTCAGGTCATGTGCCATGCAATCTGCAGGATTTGTTGGCGCTGAGTTTATCGTCAGCGCGGAGAACCACTCTGTCGGCGTAATGATAAGCACGTGGGAGACGATGAATAACTGGATAACATGGGTGAGGTCGAAGTCAACGCTGGAAGTGATGCAGCGAGCCAGAACATCTGTGACGGGGATGCCCAGAATAACAGCATACAGGACAATGCACATAGAGGAATGACACTAATAAGGCGTCGGTTTTTACTTCCACGGAGCGGGGCGTTGGCAGTCCGATGCCGGAAGAATGAAAAGGAGGGAAAATGCAAGCGATAGCGAAAAAGAACGGCATGATAAAAGGTATCATAAGATACAAGGTGTTGGATCATAAGAAAGTAAAGCCCATATTGATGCAGCTCAGGTCGCGTGCCATGCAATGTCCGGGTTTCATTACCGATGAGTCCATGGTCAGCGAGGGGGATGAGTCTGTCGGCGTATTGATAAGCCAGTGGGAGACGCTGGAAAACTGGAAGACCTGGGTTGGGTCGAAGGGAACGGAAACATTGCTTCGGCGAGCCAGAACATCTGCGATGGGGACGCCCACAATAACAGCATACAGGACAATGCCCACAGTACAGTGGGGCTAATAAGGCGTCAGTTTTTGCCCCCACCGGGCGCAGGGCATTAGCGCTCTAAAAGCGATTATCGAGCCGCAGAGGTAGGTAGCAGCTAACTCTTAATTCCAAGCTAGATATCCCAAATAATCCCATTACGTATAAAACAGAAACTTTGTGTTAATTATCAAAACTCTGTTTTGCTCGTGGAGTTCCATTATGTGCCAACCCATCCCAAACATTTTAACGTCAAATTAACGCCAATTTTTCACATATAGTCTGGAGCTAACAAGGCAGCAATCAAGATAGCTAGTTAGACGCTCTGGCATTGGGAATGATGAGAATGCTGGCAACAGGGCTATCTGACAATCCATAGTATTGGGATCTGCTGTACTGAAGTACAGGAGCAATCTGAGATTCCGCTGTGCGATAGTGCGCCGGACACGAATATAGTAACTGCTCCATTTGGCAATAAAGCCGTGTGTTTGTGACAAGATACACCCCGGCTAAGCTGTCCATCCATTGTCCGAACAGGGTCGTTCAAAGAGCGTCATTTCCAGCGACATCAGGTTCTCTGTGTGTATGCTCAACATCGCCAGTCTTGATTCCGGGAAATACGATCAAACAGATGAGTCAGTGTACATGTTTGACAAAGCTGAAGGTGGGATATAATATAAAGTGAATTCTCCCGATAATCCGAGTCGTCTTTCTCATTAAATGATGATGATAGCGATTACATTGGCGCTGATTATCATATGGAATCCTGGTTTGAGTACCGGGCAGAAGACACGTTTGTCGGAAAACCGCTGGATCACTACAGATTCGTATTTGTAAGACGGCCCCGCAAATCCGTTAGAAGCACTGCAACGCATGGCAGGGAGAAGCGGTACACAATAACTCAGAGAACGCGAATATGAAGAGGTCAGACTACAAACAAGCAATTGAGGACTATGTCCGCACATTGTCCGAGCTTACTGCCAAGTTAGGCCGATATCCAGAGGGCATTAATCGGCTGGCATTCACACCCGCTGAAACGGATGCCATGGAGTGGGCAAGCCAGTTACTGGAAGGATTCGGTTATTTTTGCGAATGGGATTCGTTTCTGAACCTCCATGCTATTGATCCTTGCATTGGAGAAGAGAGGATTCTCGTTGGTACGCATCTTGACACTGTGCTAGATGCGGGAGCGTACGACGGTACTGTGGGGCTAATAACCTTTCTAATAAGCCTGCAGTTATCAGATGATGAAGGTAGAGCTTTTGCTTATCCTGTTGATTTTGTAGTCTTCCGTGCAGAAGAATCGACAGTTTTCAAGGAAGCACTCCTAGGTAGCAAAGTAGCAACCGGTCTTTTCTCTTTGGGTGATTTGATGAACAGAACCTATGAAAGGAGTGATGATAT
>CP070793.1:164774-167562 GCA_020346965.1 Chloroflexota bacterium
GAGTCACTTAGCGGAAACTGGTATAATTAACGCTTACTTTTTAGAAGAACCAGGTCATTACCAAAAGGAGGGTAAAAATGTGGGACGCTTCGAAGTGTAACCTTTGCGGCGACTGCCTGGTGAATTGCAGGTATACCGGTTATGACAGGGATGGGGCGATCGCTCAGATTACCTTGCTCATGGAGGGCAAGGACGCCGAAGTACTGAACAGGTGCACTACCTGTATGGCGTGTAGTGGTTACTGCCCCACCGGAGCTGATCCTTCCGACCTTATTTTCAAAATGCAGGAGAAAATAGGGACATCTCCTATAGTGGTTGTCGGCAAACCGGCACGCGAGGCGTTAGTCAGGGCATTCGAAGAGGGAGAAGACCCCGGGCAGTTGATACCGGGCGACCCTGACAAACCTGCTCTTTCACTCGACGCGTTCCGGTTTGAGAACTTCCCCGAGGGCACAATTGACAGCCAGCTATTCAAGGGGATGACCATAGTGAGAGGCGGTCAGTATAGCTCTCTTGCCGGCTATGTGCACATGGGTGGGGCGAGTTTCGTAGAGAAGTATGGCCAGCGGGTCCTTGACAACCTGGCAAAATTGGGAAAGGACATTGTGTACCTTCATAATGAGGGCTTTGTCCTGGCGCATATAAAAGCCAAGGAGTATGGTTTCAGAGTCCCCTTCAAGTACATGCATCTATTCGAATACCTGCGTGACTATCTGAGAGACCACAAAAAAAACATCACCAGGATGGGCAAGAAGGTTGCCTACCAGACCAACTGTGGCAGCAGATGGACACCTGAATATGAAGACCTTCTTGATGAGGTCTTCGAGCTTATCGGTGTGCGACGGCCGAACAGAAAATACGAGCGACTGGAAGCAGTCTGCTGCACCGCCCCGCTCATCTATACTAACCGGGAGCTTGCCGTTGACATTAAGAAGAATAACTTCGAGGATGCCATTGCCTGTGGTGCCGGTGCCATCATAACCTCCTGCCCTATATGTTACGGAGTGTTTAGGAGGCCCAGCAGGCAATTCAATCTACCCAATATATTCATCACCGACCTGTGCCGCATTGCTCTAGGTGAGAAACCCTGGCCAGATGGTTCCTGCTGACTAAGTTATAATGAGTGTATTGTTTAGACGGCACCACTGTTCCACCGTACACAGTGTAGGCTTTCGTTTAATATAGGCAACTGTAGCTTAGTGTACGGTAGAGCATTCAGAGACGAGGAAAAAACATATGATAGATTCTGGAGCAATTAAGAAGCGGGCAATTCACTATGGGGCAGATATCTGTGGGATCGCTCCGGTAGCTCGGTTTGTGGATGCTCCAACAGGTTTCCATCCGTGTGATATATATCCTGATTGTAGGTCGGTAGTCGTTTATGCGGCCCGTTTCCCCTTGAGCACACTTAAAGCTAGAACTAATGCGCCATATACCTTGGTGAGAAGCAAAATGGTCGATAAAGTGGATTGGATTTCCTTTCATGTATCCAGCGAATTAGAAAGCGAAAGCCTTGTGTCAATTCCCATCCCCTCTGCTGACCCATATGACTACTGGGATGCGGACCGGACTCACGGAAGAGGGATTCTGTCACTAAAACATGCAGGTGTCCTTGCCGGGCTGGGAGTACTCGGGAAAAATACTCTTCTTATGAACGAACGATTCGGGAACATGATATGGCTCGGGGCTATTCTGGTGTCTGTTGATCTGGAGCCTGATCCAATGGCATCCTATGAAGGTTGTAGCTCTGAATGCACGTTATGTATGGATTCATGTCCACAGCACGCTCTCGACGGCATAACTATTGACCAGAGACTATGTAGACAGCGCTCGATTTCTTACAACTATGGTGGTGGTTCCGTCCTTTCATGCAATATCTGTCGAAAAGTTTGCCCTTACCGCAGAAGCCTTCCGAAAAAAATGTGATAACAGGCAATTCCTACTAATGGTGTGCAACGTTATCTCTAATTTAGACTTATCAAATAATCTCTATGGATTGGTTCTTCCCGATTGTGAGGTAGTGATAAAGCCCTGGCTGTTCACTGCCAAGGCCTGAATAGCCTTTGCCACCATTTGTGCTTAGGGGTCTGCTTAGGGGCTTCCAGTAGCAGTAATCGTTCCTGGAGGAATTCTGCCTTGGCTTTCCAGTATCCAACCTCCTGTGATAATTGCTCTATTCTATTGATAAGCGGTTGGGTCGATATATTATCGTCCGATAAAGGCTTATTGAGCAGGGGTAAGTCATCGATAATGTATGAATCTCCGAACTTGGAAGGGACTAGCCTGGCATTGAGCTTACCGGACTTGATATATCGGCGGACAGTCACAATTGAGACCCCCAAAGCCTCGGCAGCCTCCCTTAATGTATAACCACTCATCAATAATATTGTAGCACCCTGGTCAATATTCCAGAAATGGGCCTAATCAATCTGAACAGGGGTATGCAAATATTAGTGTAGAGGAAGACGGGGTAAACCGTACAGGAGTCGAACTTGTGACACTCTAATTGAAAAGATACAAGAGATCGTTCCCTGAACGTGAAAAGCAGTGATTCCTGATGAAGGAGCGGGGTCTTCCATCGTGATATAATTTCGTGGGCATGGGTCTACTCAGACAAATATTCTTATGTTCGCTGAAAAAGGAGGAGCTGAATGAAACTGAGCAGAAAACAGCAGGCTATGATTGACTCCAGTAAATGGGATTTCTCCGACCTCAAAGCCATCTTCATCAACTGCACTCTGAAAAAGTCGCCTGAGCTGTCGCACACCGAGGGGCTGATGGCGGTGCC
>CP070793.1:167662-173190 GCA_020346965.1 Chloroflexota bacterium
ATTGATGTTGATTGCCGCCTTCCATATGGGGCACACCGGAGCTCCACGCGTTGATGGAACCATTCACACAATAGCATCCTATGGACTTGGCTTGTTATTCCCCATCGCTATTTTATCGCTCGCCCCCAGCTTTAAAAATACACCGGGTTGGAAAAACGTCTTTATTTATACAATTATTGCCGGTGTTTTAGCTTTCGCTCTGATAATGGGCGCTTTGCTTGCTGAACAAAGAGGTTGGTTCGGTTTGTATGAGCGGATCATAATACTCAACGCACTGGTTTGGGTAGAGGTAGTAGCAATCCATTTTCTACGTGTTACTAAGGCAAGAGCCGAAGGCTGAAAAATGATAAGCGCTCTGAAATCGTGTGACCAGACATCTTCCCCAAGAAATATTAATAGAACGGTTTTTGCGACAATTCCACAACCTGTGATATAGGCCATAGCACCAGATGACAATGGATAAGCCACCTGTCAAATTTGGATAATTGTTTACAGTGCAATATGACTGCTATATAATACATCATAGCGTTATTATCAATAACAGGAGGAAAAACTATGAATAAAAATAGGCTAGTGTTAACCCTGTCGATCCTAAACCTAGTGGGCTTCATTGGGACTGTTGTCGTTAATGCGCTAGCCACTACCCTCCCCATAAACAATATAACGACTGGCGAACTATCAGACCTGTATCCAAACTTGTTTGTTCCAACAGGGCTGACTTTTGCAATCTGGGGGCTGATCTATATATTGCTTGGCATCTTCGTCGTATATCAATTGCTACCCTCTGTTAGAAGAGATGCCCAGAAAGCTGACTTTATACAGAGAATCGGGGCGCTGTTCTTTATTTCCTGCCTAGCCAACATTGGTTGGATATATGCGTGGCACTACAAAATCGTTCCTCTATCCCTGGCTCTGATGCTGATTCTCTTAGGAAGCCTGCTAGCGATTTATCTCAGGCTGAACGTTGGCAAATCGGAAGCGCCGAAGGCTGTAAAATTTTCGGTACACCTTCCTTTCAGTGTCTACGTCGGCTGGATTACCATAGCCTCTATTGCCAATGTCACTGCCCTGTTGGTGAATATCAACTGGAATGCCTGGGGCTTGGGCGAACAAGTCTGGGCAGTAGCAGTTATCATTGTTGGTATCGCTATTGCGTTGTCCGTACTCTTTACACGCAAAGACATCTTCTATACCCTTGTGGTCGACTGGGCGTTACTCGGGATATTGCTAAAACGACTTTCGGATACGACAATGCCCGATCAAAACGTAATAATCGTTACGATTGTTGGCTTGGCACTTCTTACTGGCGGAGTTATAGCTCAGCTGGTGAGAAGAAAGGTGTATTAACCATAGTGACCGTGCGGTAGCATTTGTTATAAAGGAAAGGTTTAGCTACCGGAATCTGAAATATAATCTATGGATGGCCTACATTCTAGACGGTCCAAAGGAATATCGCTAGTATACTAATGATCCAAGATGGACATCGGTGATATTTCCGTAATTTTTATAGTCCATCTTGTGCTTTGGATACTGGGTTTTTTCCTACTATTCTGTATATCCTACTGTAAAATCCCCGTTCATGGAAATCCGCACAGACCCAGTATCTCGATAATCATCCCGGCTCGAAATGAGGAACACGCTCTACCTAATTTACTTAATACCCTGTCCGATCAGTTGTCTCATGGAGATGAAGTAATCGTAGTAGATGACCACTCGGAGGACAAAACCAAAGAAGTTGCAGAAAGTAGTGGAGTGAAGGTATTAGAATCGTTGCCAACACCAGAAGGCTGGATTGGCAAAACGTGGGCTTGCTATCAAGGGGCAAATATGGCTTCTGGGGAGATACTTGTCTTTCTCGATGCAGACACAGTACTGGAAAAGAACGGACTCAAGAACATAGTAGAAACCTATATTGAAAAAACGGGTGTACTTTCAATTCAGCCATACCACAAGATGGGCGACCTTTATGAGCAATTATCTGCCTTCTTCAACATAATAGTGATGGCTGGAATCGGCACCTTCTCTGTTTTGGGTAGACGCATTAAACCAATAGGGCTTCTAGGACCGACGGTGGTTATGAAAAGACAATACTATGTTGACTCTGGAGGCCATGAGAAGGTGAAGGGTGAGATTCTCGATGATCTGGCTTTCGGGGCAGAACTCCAGAAGAAAGGGTTGGAAGTTCATTGTATGGCTGGGAAGGGTACTATTTCATTCCGCATGTACCCAGGCGGGATCAGGGAATTGATAAGCGGATGGACCAAAGGAATCGCCAAGGAAGCAACGAAGACTTCGATCCCTTTGTTGATCCTGATTGTTCTATGGATAGCGGGTAGTATTGGTACAGCCAGAAGCTTGATCGAGGCAGTAATTGCTACAAATAATGTTCAGATCGCCATTTCTGGCAGTCTCTATATCTTGTATGCGGCTCAAATCTACTGGATGCTTATACGCATTGGTAATTTCAAGTTCTATACAGCACTTCTTTACATTATGCCTGTTGCGTTCTTCGTTGTGGTTTTTGCTTATTCATCTGTTCGTAGTTTTATAGTCAAGAGTGTCAAGTGGAAAGGTAGAGAAATAGACTTGAGACGTAAGGTGAGCAAATAATGCTGCTGAATTTACCTGCACTGCCAGCAATTCTGCTGGATATTGCCGTCTGGTTGATCATTCATGTTGGTGTATCCTACTTGATTACGCACGTACCGCTTAGTTCATTTAATACTGGGTTATGGTTGTATGAACAGAGAAAATGGGAAAAAGGCGGGAAGATTTACGTAAGAATACTGGGGCTGAAAAAGTGGAAGAAGAAATTACCGGATGGTGCCGCGCTGTTCAAGAAAGGGTTTCAGAAAAAACGTCTAGAGGGATTCGATGACGGCTACCTTGATGATTTCATTAGGGAAACATGCCGGGCTGAACTCGCTCACTGGATAATGTTTTTGCTTAGCCCAGTATTCTTCATCTGGAATATCTGGTGGGTCGGTATTGTGATGATAGTGTATGCTATGTTGGCAAACATGCCCTGTATCATGATTCAGCGCTACAATAGAATAAGATTGAAGAGAGTCTATGCTAAGCTAGCAGCTACGCCTATACCCAGTGCAGATTAGACTGTAAATTAATAAAATAGGAATACACGATGGCTTATTTAGATGATGTGATAGTCAAACTTAAGAGCGAGTCTCATCCAGAGCATTTGCAGGGAATGGCCAAATACGGGATACCAGTGGAGCGAAGATTAGGTATCTCGGTTCCTGATCTGAGGAAACTGGCTGGAGAGATAGGTAAAGACCACAAGCTGGCAATAGGCTTATGGGGGACTGGCATAGGTGAAGCAAGGATTCTAGCTGCGATGATTGATGACCCAGGTAAGCTTACTAAAGAGCAGATGGAGGACTGGGTAAAGGATATTGATTCATGGGATATCTGCGATCAGGTGTGTACGGATCTTTTTAGAAAGAACCAATTAGCCTGGGAAAAAATTCTGGATTGGTCTAAGCGGGAAGAAGAGTTCGTTAAGAGGACCGCCTTTTCATTGATGGCCTGTCTGGCCTTGCATGATAAAAAGGCGGCTGACGAAAAATTTCTCGAATTGCTTCCCATTATAGTACGGGAGGCAACGGACGAGCGTAACTTCGTCAAAAAAGGTGTAAACTGGGCTCTGAGAAACATCGGTAAACGGAACCTAACGCTGAACAAAGCCGCAATAAATACCGTGAAAAAGATCCAACAACTCGACTCGAGGGCTGCTCGCTGGATTGCCTCTGATGCTATTAGAGAACTTGAAAGTGACGCTATTCAAAACAGGCTTAGAAAATAAACATCAGTCCATATTGTACGGCGTGGGCGATTGACAGTTAGATATTATTGCGTGGTACCAGAATATGCATCGTTGACTGTACACTATTCAGTATGGCTTGAATATAGTACAAAATTACTATTGACTCTTACTATGATACCCATATAATAGCTTATATGGAGCTACTGGCGCGCGGTAAGCAAACTGAAAGAGACTACTACGCAATCCTGGGAGTTGATCCGAATGCCAACACGGAGGAAATTAAGAAGGCATATCACAGGATGGCTTTTCAATACCACCCGGACAGGCATCAGGATAACGAGGAAGCCCATAGAAGAATGAAAGAGTTAAATGAGATTTGCGCTATCTTGACTGACCCGATTAAGCGAAGAGAGTACGACATTCCCCGCGGATATGGTATCAGAGTGCCGAAATTCAGGAGAGGCAGTAAAGTCAGAATCAATATGAATTCTCCTTCATCGTATAGAGGATACACCGGGCTTGTGGATGAAGAACCTACTAAGGATAACTTTCGCTTCTGGTATAGGGTGAAAATCGAGGCGAGAGGCTTGACGAACGTGGGTCGCTTTGCTGAAGAAGAACTTGAAAAAGCGGCAGATTAGCTAAACGGGGGAACTAAGCACTCGAAACGAATAGTCATCATCAGGGCAAGTATTTAGATATCATAGTTCAGGATTCCAGATCATTGCAGGTAACTAGCGGCATCCGCTGCTCGAAGAGTGGCAGAGCGTTTTTTCTTTTAATAATTCGGTACCAGTCTCTGTAGCAATATATTCCCTGGAAGATAATGGCGGAGAGGAAGCCGTAAGAGATTTCAGGTGCTAGGATGTAGAAACCTTTTAACGCGCATACCCCGCCAATAATGAAGGCAATAAACCAGTGGTGTAAATGGAATTGATAGTTCCTCCAGGGGATGATTATTGATCTGATGATTCCCTGTTTACCGTCTGTCCGACCACTGAGATACTTCGTAATGACGAAAGCGATAATCCATGTCTTATAGCAGAGAACACCACAGAGGCAAAACCCTACAATCACGCTGACGAGGACTAGCTTTTTCCTCATACCGCCACCCCCATTATAATCTTAAACAACATAAAAAGTCCATATGATATTACGATGCTATAACCGATATCGGAGAGAACGGGTAAGCTTTACAATGGGGATCTACAGCAATATAATTGGAGGGAACGTAGGTCATTGCAAAAAGTTACCATCCGTAAAATGGCACTAGTAGGAAAGTAGCGCTGATCTGGTATTAGAAGTAGACACAAGCTGGGTAACAATTAAGATTCAGTTTCAATGCCAGCGTAGCTCAGGGGTAGAGCAGCGGTTTCGTAAACCGCCGGTCGTCGGTTCGAATCCGACCGCTGGCTCCAGGGGGTGGCTCAGATATGCCGCCGGTTTTAGCTTGAAAACCGTCGGCATTTTCCATTTGCTCGATGAGATGGTCTTGAAGTCCCGGCATAACATGCCCGTAAATGTCTAACGTCGTCTTGGCTGATTTGTGTCCCAATATCTCCTGAACCGCTTTAACTGGGATTGCCTTGTTTAGCAGGTACGTAGCGTGGGTGTGCCGTAAATCATGAAAGCGTATTCTTCGGAGTCCAAGGGTTCTTAGGCTACGCTGGAAGCTTTTGGTAACGCTATCCCCGTTCAACGGTGAACCATCTCTGCTACAGAAGACAAAGCCATCCGGATTACC
>CP070793.1:173290-177501 GCA_020346965.1 Chloroflexota bacterium
GGCTTGCGTCCGCTGAATTCGGATGGTTGAGAACTGCGAAGATATATTGAAGGGAAATGGATTTGTCGGCAACTGGAATCGGCTTCGGTAGCTTCGATTACATCGGAATTAGTTCTACTTAGTCAACCCAAACTCGCCCACGTCCACCAACCCTAAATCGGTCAGTCTGAGCTCGGCGGGTGCGACTAAGGGGACACCGTACATATCTCTTGATGTAGATGAGGAGCTGACATGATCTCTGAAATTAAGTATGATGTCCCTGCAATTATCATAGAATCAGTATGGAAAACAGTTGCAGAATATAGGTGTTAGTGCGCCAAATGCAAGATGAGAGCAATCGAAGTCGTTGAGTATGACCCATCATGGCCGGAGCGCTTCGAGGAAGAGAGCAATCTCCTGCGCGAGACGCTAGGGGACATTGCAGTCGAAGTACATCATATTGGCAGCACTGCTGTACCCGGCCTTGCTGCAAAGCCAATCATTGACATCCTTATTGAAGTCGCTGACCTGGCTGCACTCGATGCCCGCAATCGAGATATGGAACTGATTGGCTACGAGCCCAAGGGTGAGTTCGGCATGCCCGGAAGGCGATATTTCCAGAAAGGCGGAGACAATCGCACGCACCAGATACACGCTTTCGTAGCTGGGGACGTGAATGTGAGCAGACACATTGCTTTCAGGGACTACCTCAGATCGAATCCGGGTGTCGCAGAGGAATATGGTACACTGAAAAAGAAGGTCGCTGAGACATGCGACAACGACATTGAGAAGTACTGCGATGGTAAGGATGCCTTTGTGAAAAACCATGAGGAAATCGCGGAAAGACTAAAGGCAACTAAGAAAGCGCTCCAATGTACACAAACCAGCCGCACTGTAGAGCTTTGGCGTCGGACGGCATTGGTAAGCAATACGAGTGAGTGAAGAATGAGACGGAGCCAGTCTCAAAGAACCATTATTGTGACAGGTGCTGCTCGTGGGATCGGACGAGCAATACTCGAACGATTCGTTGCAGGAAATGACCCTGTTATTGCCGTTGATATTCTGCCCCAGCCTGCAGACCTGTTAGGGGAGAATCTGGTCACATATTACAATGTTGACCTATCATCCCCCGCTGAGGTAGAGCGGTTTGTAGGGGAAGTGGCAAGCGGTTCTGAGTGTGTTGATGTTCTGGTGAACAACGCCGCCACAGGGTTTCAGTTCATTGACCTAGTCGATATGAGCCAGGAGTATTGGGACCGCGTTCAAGGAACGAACCTTCGAGCGGCGGCACTACTATCCAAGGCTGTCCTGAAAGGAATGATCGCCAGAGGTGAAGGGGTGATTATAAACATAGCTTCTTGTGCTGCTTTCCAAGCCGAGGGTGGTCACACAGCCTATGCTTCTTCCAAAGCCGGATTGGTGGCTCTCACAAAGTGTTCGGCTCGCGAAGTCGGGCAGTATGGACTAAGGGTGGTGTGCGTGATACCTGGCTGGATAGGGACAGAAAACAACTACCCGAACGAGGGCGATGACGAATGGTTAGCAAATAACGCCTCGCTCGGCCGAGCCGGGAGGCCAGAAGAGGTAGCCGAAGTCGTCTGGTTTCTTGCAAGTAAAGCAGCTTCGTACATCACCGGACAGTCTATTATCGTAGACGGAGGAATGACCTGAGAGGTGATATCTGCTGCAGTGCACAGGAGAAATTGCTCAACAATTAGGAAGACATCACACATGTCTATTGGTGCAGATGAAGAGGTGATACAATCTTTGGAATTAAGCATGATGTTCCCGAGATTACAGGTCCTGGACGCAGGAAGAATACCATTATGAAAATACCCATCTACCAGGTTGATGCCTTTACCTCCAAAGTCTTCTCGGGAAATCCGGCTGCTGTTTGCATCCTGGATTCATGGCTCGACGATAACCTACTTCAGTCCATAGCTGCCGAGAATAACCTTTCGGAGACTGCATTTCTTGTTCGGAACGACGACGGATTTGATCTGCGATGGTTCACTCCAAGAATTGAAGTTGCGCTCTGCGGGCACGCAACACTAGCCAGCGCTTTTGCTCTTTTCACCTGCCGAGATTGGTCGGAGGAGGAAATCCATTTCCGCACGCGGCAAAGCGGACAACTGGTCGTCGTTAAACACAACGATCTGCTCGAGATGGATTTTCCTGCCAGACCCGCTCATAGAGTCACTACACCGACTGGCCTAAAGGAGGCATTAGGTGTGTCACCGACCGCAGTATTGGGTTCAGTCGAAGACATAATGTTTGTGTTGGAGAGTGAAAAAGCTGTTCGGGAACTCCAGCCCGATTTCCACGCACTCGAGCGGATTGAGTGCCGTGGCATCATCGTGACATCCAAAGGAAGTGAGAGCGACTTCGTCTCAAGATTCTTCGCACCCGGGGTCGGGATACCGGAGGACCCCGTTACAGGTTCCGCTCATTGTGTACTGGTTCCCTACTGGTCGAGCGAGCTACACAAGAAGAATCTACACGCGTTTCAGATATCTAAGCGTGGCGGCGAGCTGTTCTGTATCCATGCGGGCGACCGAGTGAAGATTTCCGGTAGAGCAGTACTCTATTTGGAGGGCGTGATAACCATATAAAGCATTGAACAACTGCATCCAGTCGTGCGACCGACATGACAGCATGAATATCTCCAGACATATTTGAGGAGGCGACACAATCCTTGAAATTAGGTATAGTATCCCCAAATTCTTGAGGAGGGACTAATGCCTCATGTCATCGTGAAACTCTATCCAGGCAGATCAGAACTGCAGAAGACTCGACTTGCCGGACAGATTGCTAAGGACATTATCGCTATTGCAGACTGTAATGAAGAATCTGTTTCAGTAGCTATCGAGGAAATCAGGCCAGAGGATTGGGCAGAGAAGGTTTACAGACCGGACATTCTGGATAGCCGGGAGAAGCTGTACAAGAAGCCCGGATATAACCCATTTGATTAGCACGGGAATCAATCAATCGGACGGCTTTCGGCCATCGCCGATCTTTGCATCGCTGGAAATCGACCGTAGATAACGATGAGTTCAAAGATACGTGCTTGCACAAAAGAAGATGCCCATGTCCTAGCAGAGACTACTCGGAAGTCATTCCGGGATGTCGCCGATCGCTTTGGCCTAACCAGGGAGAATGCTCCCCGTCACCCATCAAATTGTACAGCGGATTGGATTCGAGAATATATGGAAAGTGGTATTACCTATTTCGCCATAGAGAACAGCGACCATGTTGTAGGGTGCGTTGCCCTGGAACAGGCGAAGCCGGAGGTATGTTATCTGGAGCGCCTGGCCGTGCTTCCGAATCAGAGGAGAAATGGATTTGGTAAGGCCCTGGTTGAGCATGCCTTGTCGGAGGCGAAACTTCTCGGAGTTCACTATGTGAGTATAGGGATCATTGCCCAGCAAACTGAGCTTAAAGACTGGTACAAGAGACTGGGGTTTATTGAGGGAGAGAGTAAGGAATTTCCGCATTTACCTTTCCGGGTTACATTCATGGCGTACGGCATAAATGAAACCTTCCGGCGATGTCCTCAGCAGGACGGTGCAGGGCCGTGTCGGCTGTGCTAACGGTTGAATCACAGTATAATAGACTGTGAGGAACAGCAATGAAGCGATCAACATTGGATTTGCTATGTTGTCCTAGCTGCCGAACTGAACTCACACTTCGGGGCGAGGCAAGTAACACAAGTGAGAACGAGCGGGAATTGTTTTGCTCCCACTGCGAAAGAGGCTATGTCATCAGAGACGGCATTGTACAATTCATCGATTTGCACGAATTGGAGAGCCTTAACCGGCGTTTCGCCCGATTCTATAATAGATGGTCACGCTTCGCACCAGTTTTTGATTGGTTATCGTTTCTGCCCATGGGGGGAGAACGAAAGGCTCGTACAGAGATTTTACGCAGGCTGGAACTAAGCAATGGACCAATCCTCGAGGTCTCGATAGGGTCCGGTGGCAATCTTCCTTACTTGCTCGAGTCTCCAGAGGCGGGTGATGTATTTGGATTGGACATCTCAATAACGCAGCTGACCAATTGTCGCAGACTGGTCACCAAACGAGGATGGCCAGCAGAGCTTTTCTTGGGCAGGGCAGAAGAGTTACCTTTTAGATCAGACTCATTTGACAGTGTCCTTCACATCGGCGGGATTAATTTCTTTTCTCAAAAGAAGAGAGCCATTGATGAGATGATTCGCGTTGCCCGGCCGGGAA
>CP070793.1:177601-193727 GCA_020346965.1 Chloroflexota bacterium
ACTAAGGTCTCCGCCCCACGGCTCAATGCCGAGTCCAAGATAGGCCTTGCATATTCGGAAATGTCTTCAGGACTGCTTATTACTTGATAAGAACCGCAGCACCTCTGGGACTCAGCAAAATCAACTGGACTGGCTCCGAGAGCTTCGAGAAACTCCCGCAAGATCGTAGGGTTATCTACACTGTCTATAGTCACTTCCCGTGGGCGAAGCAGTGTACATCCGTAATACGGTGCTGCCTTTAGTCCCCTGAGAGGGAACTTCACCTTCTGTGAAAGAGTCTCCCATCCCAGATCATCTCTCAATACTTCCAGAAGATGAACCACTTTTACTTCGCCCGCATAATCTATCCCTTCATCTATGAAGTCATTGATAGTATCCCTCTTTGCTGCGTCCTCTTTCATTAAGACATTGGCTCTCTTCAAAGTGTTAAGGCAAAACGCGCATAGAGTGACCATCTCGGTCTCTCCCTGTTTTTTGGCGCGGATGAGGTTGCGGACAGGCGCTACCTGATGGATCAAATCGTCCTCAGCCAAGGAATAGACAGCGCCACAGCAGTTCCACCTGGGCACCTCATTCAGTTTGAATCCCAGAGTTTCCATTGAAGCCACTGCCGGCTCCTCCAAGTTCCTGGCCCTGGTTTTCAAGGTACATCCGGGATAATAAGCCAAACTCATTTCCTATTTCTTCAGCCGGTAAACTTTCTCAAACCACTCACCATAGCTATTTGAGGTAGTTCGCAGCGTTCTTGTGGTGAAATATCCTCAGGGCGCACGTGGTCAATATTCTTCCTCAGAGTGAGAAGCCTTATTGCCTCCATCATCCTAGATAGGTCGAATCCTCTGGGGCAATTAACCGTACAGGCGAGACAAGAGGCGCAAATCCAAAAAGTCTTGGAATTGGTAATTTCCTCTGCCAATCCCAATCGCGCCAGTTCAATAATCTGACGAGGGGAAAGATCCATATTAGAAACCGCCGGACAACTCCCAGAGCACATACCGCACTGATAACATAACTGAAGGTTTTGTCCGCTGAGTTCCTTGACCTTTTTCACGAACTCACGGCGTAGCTTCTTCTGCGAAATGGTTACAGACATCTTTCTTCAATCTTCAAACTGCTTTACAGAATTGCTTCTCCACGACGCGCACACCAACATTGCATATTGACTGCCACAGGCATGCTGGCAATATGACAAGGAAAGGTTTCCACATGAACTGCTAAGGCGGTAACTGTGCCACCGTAGCCCATAGCACCGATACCTAGATTGTTAACTCTTTCCAGGATTTCTCTCTCTAAATCAGCAACTTCAGAGTCAGGGCTGGGTTCGCCAACTTTGCGTAACAATGCCTTCTTGGCTATGAACATTGTCTTGTCTGTCGTCCCACCGATACCAACACCGATAATAACCGGTGGACAGGGATTGCCACCAACCTCGTCAACAAGGTTGACGACAAAGTCTATCACCCCCTGGCGCCCCTTGGCCGGGGTCAGAACAGTCAGCCGAGAGCAGTTTTCTGAGCCACCTCCCTTGGGCAAGACACTAATCTTCAACCTATCTCCCGGAACTATATCAGTGTGAATCATAGCCGGTGTGTTATCCTTGGTGTTCACCCTGGTCAAACAAGGTTGGTTAACAACGGATTTACGCAGGTAACCCTTATCATACCCCTGGCGTACACCTTCATTGATTGCTGTATACAAGTCCCCATTGGTTATATGGACTTCCTGGCCCAACTCCAACATGACCACGGCAGCACCGGTGTCCTGGCAAAGAGGAATCTGTTCCTCACCGGCAACGTTTGCATTTTCCAGGATTCTAGCCAGAACATCACGACAAACGGGGGATTCTTCCTTTTCTCTTGCCTGTTTTAATGCGATCACTACATCGGGCGGCAAGTAATGACAACTATGCTCAAATAACCGGCTTACAGTCTTCGTTACATCACCAGCTTTCAGTTCCTTCATTTTACTCTCTGACTCATCCTGTTCTCCTGACCTTAAATGTTAATGCCTCTATCCCATTATCTTAGGCACAATAAGGCTAGCATCCATCAGGAACAGGATTCTTGCCCTTTCTCCCTTCTTTTCAATTGCTCTGTCCAGCGCTTCCTGAATGTCGTGGTAGGGCTTGATAAATGCTTGCCTCATATCTCCATCTGCAAGCCCCGTTACGCCCCAGATCTCCGCCCAAGTGGCAATCTCAGCCATTTTTGCAGCTTTATGATAACCCAGTTTATAGCCTTGTTCGATTCTTTGCAGAGCTACGTGAGGAGTTTCACTACTGGCCAGTAGATTGAAGTATGCTTCTTCTCCTATCCCGGACCTGCACTCAGAGACAAGTATAAGAACACCTCCCTTTTTCAGAGCCAGTTTCCCGTTATCCAAGGCCTTCTGCGATTGATACAAATCCACATCGGAGGGATAACCAGCGACAGCGACAACGATATCTGCCTTTTCCTCGATATCTACACAATAAACCTCGTGAGCTTTCTCTATAGCCATCAGAAATGAATTATGAATGTGCCCCGACGTACAATGGTAAATCCTTTTTTCGCCGTCGAGAACAGTCTGAATGGAAAATATCTCCTTGCCTGCTATCGTCTTGAGTGCATCAATCATATCTTCGTGGACCGGATTCCCCTCCAAAACCAGCGCCTGTGCGCGGGGACTAAGAGCATGCTTATGGTTTTGCTCTATTGTCCTATAAGATGCAATGCCGGGAAGGAATGATTTCCTGCCTCCGGTATAGCCCGCGAAATAATGAGGTTCAACTGAACCAATAGTCACCAATTTATGTGCTTCCACACCTATTTTATTCACATACATCTCAGTACCGGTAGAGGAAATTCCCAAATACACCATATCCTGATCTTTGCGGGCGTCGTGGACACAGATTTTGTCTTTTAGCAGGTCGTAGTAATTACCGAAGATAAACTCGAATTCTTCTTCAGTTGGTGCCCGGTGAATTCCGGTGGCAATGATGAACCTTATGTTCTTATCCTTGATTCTAGGGTAAATAATGTCTAGTATTCTTGCCGTAGGAGTGGGTCGGGTGTAATCATTGACAATAAACAGCAAATCTCCGGCATCGGCTATGAATTCATCAAAACTGCTGGAGTTAATGGGTTGCTCAATTCCCTTGCGGACGGTCTTTGCTTCATTGCTGACAGAAACGACATTTGGTTCAGTTATTCCGGCAATCTTGCTTTCCTCAACTTCAACATCTACCTTTTCCTCTCCGTAAGCTATTGTCACTCTCATAGGTGATTTCATCTCTCTCTCCTAGTACCGGTCAGCGGAGACAGCTTAACACTGAAGATTCCCTTTATTGCACTATTGCTCATTCGCTGTTGTCTGCTCCCCCCTCGAAATTCTGCCCCTTAGTTTTCATATTGGCCCCAAAGATGCAATTTCACCTGCAAAACCATCTACCGCACTCTCAAGTTTTTGAGCCTCACCAGTGGCAAAATGTTCCAACTTAAGCCTCGGCGATGAAACACCAAGTGTATTGAGTAATTTGTCAACCAAAGCACACCTCTCTTGAGCCCTATAGTTGCCATCGTGTTCACATTCGCCGAGGGGACAACAGGCAATCAGCACGCCCCAAGCACCTTTATAAAAAGCGTCCAATATTAAGCCAGGGTCAATCCGGCCAGCACACACTGTCACGAGGACCTTAGATGTGTCTTTCGCTTCCTTCAGTTCCATCCTTGACAGTCGAAGTCCAGGATATATCGACCAGTCACAACAGAATACAATTACTTTGGGCATTCCATTCGTGTTTTCGAGGGAACTCTCAATCTTTGCAGAGAGTTCTTTTCTTGATATTTCAAATCCCTCCTTCTGTGACATTGCTCCAACAGGACACTCCGCTACACACACGCCGCAACCCTTACACTTGACCTTGTCGACTAGGATTCTCATATTCTCCGTATCCATAGAAAGCGCTTCAGATTTACACACCGATACGCATCTTTCACAGGATATACATAGTTTTTCGTTGCTAGTAACGGTCGTACCCTGCACTTCGAAGCCAGATTCCAGAAGGTCAGCTCTGGCGTCGGTAAAGATATCAGTAGGCGAGACCTTTGCTGAGCAACCTTTGCTACAATTTTGGCAGTAAAAGCATTGAAAAAGCTTTTCCGCAACATACGAAGAAGGTTCAACTTCGCCCGTGAGTAGTCCGTAAGCAAGCAACAGCCTGCCCCTGGGAGTATCGATTTCCCAACGGGATACCTTATAAAGAGGACAATGCTCATAGCAATAGCCGCACCTTATACATAGGTTTAGTTCGTTAACCCACTGATTCAGTCTACTGAATTCCATTTTCCTTTATAGCTTCACCGGGTATCTTAGTGTAGTTGCCGTAACCCAATCGTCCGGTGCGTCCATCAACTTATGCGGATTCAATATATTATTGGGGTCAAGGGCCATTTTTATCGCCTTCATCATCTGCAGTGAATCTGCCTTTTCCTTTTTCCAGGAAGGCGCTTTGGAAATGGCAATACCGTGTTCCCCGGAGGTTGTCCCGCCCACACTTCGGACATAGGCATATACATCATCAACTGCCCGCCTGGCATCTTCCCATTGCTCTTTTTTGATAGCTTCCATCAAAATCTTTGTATGCAGCAATCCTATACCGCAATGCCCATAAGCATTCATCACAACGTGATTCCGCTCCCCGATCTCGTGAATCTTACGGGCACATTCCGCTATCTTTGAGCTAGGCACAGCCATGTCATCAGCCAATGATGTGCACACAAATCCGTCCCTATATCTTGAGAGTGCAGCAAAGAGCTTTTTTCTCCCGCTATAGATACGTTCCATTTCCTTGGCATCGCTACCCGTCTCAATTCCAAAAGCATTATTTTTTTCACATATCTCTCTTATGGTATCCATATCGTAGTCCACAGCTTCTTTTGATCGTCCGTCACACTCATATACTACGATCGCTTCTACCTGGGGAAGGTTCATGTTAAGTGTTTTGTTAAGAGCGGTGATTGCTATATCGTCTATAAGCTCAAGCAATGAGGGCGTTACTTCAGATGCCACAATGTCTGATATTGTCTCACCTGCATCCTCTAACTTATTGAATTTCGCCGTTCCCATAGCCCTGTATCTAGGTAAGTGTCTGAGTAGAATTGTCGCTTCTACAATTACGCCCAAGGTCCCTTCAGAGCCGACCATAAGCCTGTCAAGTTGATAGCCTGACGATTGAGCACGGGTATCAGCACCAAGAGTAACCAAGTCTCCATTTGCCAGAACAACCCTCATCCCTAATACATAGTCCCGCATTGTTCCGTATTTTATTGCCCTTACCCCAGAGCCATTGTTGGCAATTGCACCACCAATGGTGGCGATTCTACCCGACTCTGGAGCCGAAGGAAACCAGAGACCATAGGGTTGAAGAGCCCTGTTCAAATCATCACAGGCAACTCCTGGCTCAACTTTGCATAGTATATCCCTTGGTCTTATCGCCAGGATTCGGTTCATTCCCTTCATATCGACTACAATACCACCATCTATAGGCACAGTGTGTCCAGAAGCGCCGGAACCGGCACCTCGGGCGATAACAGGTATCGACCGGGCATTGGCATAGCGTACAATATCCTGCACTGTCTCTATTGTTTCGGGTTTGACGACAACCCAAGGATTAGCTTCATGAACTGACGAATCAGAGCCGTAGACATAAAGATCGGCAATATTGTCTCTGACACCTTTCTCTCCCACAATCTCCTTCAATTTTTCTATGTCTATCTTCATAGCTACGTCCTCCTATATTGTTTTCCCCCCTCTAAGCTAAACATATGCACCAATTTGCCGTCTCGAATAAAAATACTGCCGGTGAGATATTTGCCCTTGCTTGGAGATCGTTTTTTGCCTAATTATTCTGTGACTTGCCGGCTTCAACTCGATTGACAGGTTCACTTTCTCCCTTCGCTTCTTTAACAGTCTCAGGTGCATAGGGTGGCTTCCAGTCATCCGGGATGGTTCTATCTATACCATGTTTATATTTTAGAAAGCGCGCGCCAGTAGTAGGGTAAAGAGCGTAAATAAGTACATCCTGTATATTCTTAGCAAATTCCTTTGATTCCTGTTTAGCTTTTTCCAGTTCCGGTTCAAGTAGGTCCGCCGGTCGACAGGTGATAGGTTCCTTATTTTTGAGAATAGCTTTCTGGACTTCCGGGGCAATTTGAGCCGGTGGTCTGCCATAACCACCGTAAACATAATCCCTTGCTTCCTTGGAGAAAAGCTTGTAGCGTCCTAGCAGTACATTCTGCACTGCCTGTACACCAACAATCTGGCTGGTAGGTGTAACTAAAGGCGGGTAACCAAATTCTGCCCTGACTCTAGCAGTCTCTTGCCTTACCTCGGCCAGCTTATCCAGAGCACTCATTTGCTTAAGCTGAGCCACGAGGTTAGTCGTCATACCGCCAGGAATCTGATGCACAAGCGCCCCAGTATCGATAATAGACATAGCCGATGAATCCAAGAAATCCCTGTATTTAGGAGCGATCTGTTCCAGCATCTGAGCACACTTGAATAGTTGTTCAATATCCAGCCCTGTATCCCTGTCTGTACCATATAGAGCAACTACAAGAGGCTCGATAGCTGGCTGTGAGGAACGCAAAGCAAAGGGAGACAATGCAGTGTCCACGATGTCGACGCCAGCCTCAATAGCCTTTAGTATCGACATAGAACCCTGTCCAGTGGTGTAGTGTGTATGCAACTCAACAGGTACACTCAAGTTTTCCTTGAGAGCCTTAATCAGCTCATAGGCATCATATGGCGAGATCAAGCCGGCCTGGTCCTTGATACATATTGAGTCAGCCCCCATATCCTGGAGAATAATCGCTTTCTTAATATAATATTCCAGATTGAAGATAGGTCCACCCATTCTGGGCTGGGTTAACGAGTAACATATTGCTCCTTGATAATGTTTACCACTCTTTTTGATTGCCATGGCAGCACGCTCATGATTGCGTTCATCGTTCACGGCATCGAAAACTCTAAAAATATCAATACCAACTTCAGCAGCCTGTTCGACAAAGGCGTCAACCAAATCGTCAGGATGATTTCTATAAGCTACTAAATTCTGTCCCCTTAGAAGCATCTGCAATGAAGTATCAGGCATGAGTTTCTTTAGCTTTCGGGGCCTGTCCCAGGGATCTTCACCCAGAAAACGGTGCGCTACATCAAATGTTGCCCCACCCCAGACCTCCATGGAATGAAAGCCACACTGATTCATTTCAGGAGCCATTTGCTCTATATCTTCAATTCGCATCCTGGTAGCCAATGTGCATTGGTGCGAATCACGAAAAGTGGTGTCACAAATCTTAACCAGGTTCTTGGCTTTCGGCCTAGCCTTAACCTTGTCAGCAGTTAAATCTTTAGCCAAAATAGAACCCTTTCCTACAGCATTCATAGATTATCTCCTTTGGTCATTAGCAGTCTTTCGCATTTTGTCATTCTGAGCATAACGAAGAATCTAGACCTTTTTCTAGTTTTCTCGTCTCCGTTAGAGTTGCAGGTAACCACAGCAGTCCAATATCGTCACTCTGGCAACAATTGTCTGCTACCAGAGCATTAACATTATCTCTTCAATCTTCCGAACACTCCGCAAGCTAGAGATTGCTACTGGCTTTCACTGGAGTGTCGTCAGTTCCAGACCTATCTCTATATAAGCAGAAGCAACAGTAGCAATGGTGCCCATTGTCTCTTTCTTAGTTTCTCAATTACTAATTGTCAGATTTCTTTAGACGGGAATATTTCCATGTTTCTTTTGAGGTCTCATTTCCTGTTTAGTGGAAAGAAGTTCCAATGCCTTGATTATCTTGGGTCTAGTCTCTCGGGGTAGAATAACTTCGTCAACATATCCCCTCGAGGCGGCAATATACGGATTATATAATAGGTTGCGATATTCCTGAATCTTCTTTTGCTTCTTCGCCTCGGGATCCGGTGCAGTTTCTATTTCCTTGCGAAAGATAATCGGAGTGGCCCCTTCAGCACCCATCACTGCAATCTCTGCTGTAGGCCAGGCAAAAACGAAATCAGCGCCCAGGTCTTTACTACACATAGCAAGATATGAACCGCCATAATCCTTGCGAGTGACCAGAGTAATTTTAGGAACCGTGGCTTCTGAGTAAGCCCATAAAAGCTTGGCTCCGTGTCTTATTATTCCCAGCCACTCTTGATCTTTCCCCGGTAAGTAACCGGGGACATCGGCAATGGTAAGCATGGGGATATTGAAGGCGTCACAGAATCTGATGAACCGGGTGATTTTATCCGAGGCATTGACATCAAGACACCCGGCAAGATGCATCGATTGATTAGCGATAACACCTACTGCTCTACCATTAAGCCTGGCAAAGCAAATAATAGCGTTCTGAGCATAATAATAATGTGGTTCAAGTATTTCGCCATTGTCCACAATCGATGTGATAACGTACCTCATATCGTAAACCTTGTTGGGCTCCTCTGGTATTATGGTGTCAAGGGCGGGATCAATACGGTCTGGGTTATCAGAAGGCTCGATTGGAGGAAGGGTTTCACCTTTCCTGTTACTTGAGGGGAGGTAACTCAGAAGTTTCTCTATTAGTTCGATAGCTTCTGCATCACTATCGCAGGCAAAATGGCACACACCACTCTTAGTGGCATGAGACATGGCTCCGCCCAGCTCTTCAGAAGTGATTTCTTCTCCAGTGACCTGTTTGATAACTGCCGGACCAGTGATATGCATGTAGCTTGTTCCTTTTACCATGAACACCCAATCTGTCATAGCAGGCGAATATACTGCTCCACCAGCAGTAGGCCCCATGATTGCTGAGATTTGGGGGATAACCCCTGAGGCTGCAGAATTCCGGAAAAATATCTGCCCGTAGCCTGACAGGGCATCAACGCCTTCTTGAATCCTAGCCCCCCCAGAGTCATTAAAGCCCACTATGGGAACACCGCATTTCATAGCTAAGTCCATTACCTTGCATATCTTTTTGGCATGCATCTCACCCAGCGAGCCTCCCATGGAGGTGAAGTCCTGGGAAAAAGCACATATGGGGCGTCCATTTACCAGTCCATATCCAGTAACAACTCCCTCTGCGGGCACGATAACTTTATCCATGCCAAATAGAGTTGCACGATGCTGAACAAATAAATCAAGCTCATGAAAGCTGTTACTGTCAAAAAGCAGTTCGAGCCTTTCACGAGCAGTCAATTTCCCCGATTTGTGCTGTTTTTCTACCCGCTCTGGCCCCCCCAGGGCTTTGATCTTTCTTTCCCTGTCTATTAGTTCTTTTAAGCGGTCAACATCTGTGTCCATATAAATCCTTCACACAAATCAACTACCTGCAAAGAAAGTTATTTTAACGTGAATACGGGACTGAGGCAAATCATTAACCTCACGGAATCACCATCAAATCTGTTCGATGGTACACCGATTTATGGAATTTTCTAGTATAATCAGTGCAGATATTTTTGGACTCAGCTGGTCCTTTTAGAGCCTTCTAGCCATAAGCTGTCCTCGGTTTGATTGAAAAGCGATGTCTAACTCAGCCTGAAAAGCTTGACAGCTTGGCTTAGAATGGTATTATGAATGGAAGTTTGAAACCACAGCTTATTGCCATAGACGGTCCAGTAGCGGTTGGTAAAAGTAGTGTCGGCTTACGACTGGCGAAAAGGCTCGGCTATATTTTCTTCGATACCGGCATGATCTATCGGGCGTTCACCTGGAAAGCCCTCAAATCAGGCATCTCGCCAGAGGATGAACAGGAACTCTGTCACCTGGCCAATACCACCGAATTTGGTTTCATTCCGTCTAAACAAGGTGCCCTCTCGCTCTTTGTTGACGGTGAAGATGTCTCATCCAAGTTGCTCTGCGCCGAAATAGAGGAACTGGTTGCTCTGATAGCAAAAGCAGCGGGGGTACGCCGGGCGATGGTATCGCAGCAGCGTAAGTTAGCCGAGCGAGGAAGGGTGGTGATGGCAGGCAGGGACATCGGCACCGTAGTCTTACCCTGGGCAGAACTGAAGATTTTTCTCACCGCCTCCACGGAAGAGAGAGCAAGGCGCCGCTACCGGGAGCTATTGAAACGAGGAGAGAATTCCAGCCTGGAAACAGTCCTCGCCGATCTGAAAAAACGTGATGAGATTGATATCAATAGGACCATCTCGCCCCTGAAACCGGCGGAAGATGCCATAATAATCAATACGGAGAACCTTAGCCTAGAGCAAGTGGTAGACAAGATATGCACTCTAACGGTAAGCGCCTGACCCTTTCTCAGAGGATTGTCTTAGCCTTCTTCAGACCTTTGCTCAATATTTGCTTTTCCTGGAAAGTAGAGGGAAGAGAAAATATGCCATTGACGGGCCCACTGATATTGGTAGCCAATCATGTTCATGTCATGGATCCGATTTTTCTCGTATTTAGCCTTCCGCGATGGATTATTTTCGTGGCAAAGGAGGAACTCTTTCGTTCTCTCTTCCTGAGGCTCTGGCTCCGCTGGGCTGGCTCTTTACCGCTACAACGCGATAGCAGAGTGGTAGAAAAGCAGAGGATACTGGAAAGCGCCAAGAGGGCATTGGAGGAAGGACTAATACTGGGAATGTTCCCAGAAGGGGGCAGGAGCCACGACGGTAAACTCAGAAAGGGCAAACCGGGCTCCGCAGTTATGGCCTCAAAGACAGATGTCCCTCTTCTTCCTGTCGGTATTTCGGGAACAGACAGAATTCATGGCATAAGCTGGTTATGGAAACGCCCCCGTATAGTTGTCAAGATCGGCAAGCCATTCAAGTTGCCTCCAACTAACAGTAAGATGACTAAATCGCAGATGCAATTGCTAACCGCGCAATTGATGGAGGAAATAGCTGCTCTCTTACCACCCAAATATCAAGGTGCCTATGAAAAATGTGAGGATTCAGAAAGCGGATAAGCTGGGTTTATGCTTTGGGGTCAGACGGGCTATCAAGCTGCTGAAGAAGGCAGCCGGTAAATACGGGGAGATAGAGACATTGGGACCTGTGGCACACAATCGCCTGCTGGTGGAAACGCTAACCAACCTGGGAATAAAACCAATAACGCATCTCGGTCAGGCCGAGGGCAGAATCCTGGCTATCACAACTCACGGTGTAAGCCCATCGATACTAGCTGAGATCAAGGCCCGTTATATCCGCATCATCGATACTACCTGTCCCATAGTCCGTAAAGCTCAGAACGCGGCTAAAGAATTGGCCGAAACTGGCTTCAACGTCGTTATTTTCGGAGACGCAAACCACTCCGAGGTCAGAGGACTGCTGGGCTGGGCAGGAGACAAAGGCACAGCCGCCCTTAACGCGAAACAAGCATATGAATCGGGAAAACTACCATCGCGCCTGGGCATTATCTCTCAAACAACCCAAACTCAATTAGACTTTATCAATTTTTCCATGCAGCTTATGGATAAGCTTGGACCTGATATCGATGAAATGCGCCTAGTTAATACTTTATGTAAAGTAACGCGGGGTCAACAAGAATCTGCCCTCAGATTAGCTCGAAGGAGCCAAGTCATGATAGTGATAGGCGGAGCAAACAGTGCCAATGCCGGACACCTTGTTGAAATATGTGATGCCCTAGTCGAAACCCACTTAGTAGAGACTGCAGATGAAGTTGACACTTCTTGGTTTGCGGGTAAGGACCGTATTGGCATTACGGCTGGAGCTTCGACGCCAGACGAAGTTGTAGAAGAATTGATGGACAGGCTCAGGTTCTTATGATCTTCAGCCAAGCCTGGCATCCATCTGCCTGCCAGCAATAAGGTGAAGGTGAAGGTGAGGTACAACTTGCCCACCTTCAGGGCCACAATTTATCACCAAGCGATAACCTTTCTTGGCTATCCCTTCTTTCTCAGCTAGATTCTTAGCTATGATTATCAGATGCCCGGCAAGCTCTTGTTGCCCATCGGCGAGTTCAGCCACAGATGCAATATGGATTCTAGGTATAACAAGCAAATGTGTAGGTGCTTTAGGTAAGATATCCCTGAACGCTAGAAAAGCTTCATCCTGATAGACTATATCACCGGGCACTTCACCAGCAACAATTTTACAGAAAATACATTCTTCAGTCATAACCTGACTCCTTTAACATACTACACCCTCCTGTCGTAAACTCTCAATCTCTTCCCGCTTATAGCCCAGCTCCTCTAATATTTCATCGGTTTGTTCCCCGGGAAGTGGCGCCAGACTTCTCACTTTACCTGGTGTATTTGAGAACTTGGGAGCTATGCCAACCTGTCTTATCTTACCAAAGTTAGGGTGGTCTATCTCTATTAGCATTTGACGATGAAGTACCTGTGGGTCATTAAAAACTTCGTCCGGTGTGTAAACCTTACCGGCAGGGACATCATTACGAATCAATAATTCGAACCATTCATCCCTTGTCTTAGTTAGAAAAACCTGCTTCAAGGAAGAGCGGATTTCATCCCATTTCTCATCCTCCGGCTTATGAAAGGTGTGTTCCAAAGCAAAGTGATAGGGCATATATTCCTCTTTTCCTATAAATCGGCATAGGTTCTCCCAAAAATGTGGCTCGAGACAGCCAATGGTAATATGCTTACCGTCCTTGGTTTCATACACTCCATAATAGGGATAGGCACCATGCAGCCATGATTCACCCCGCTTCAACATTGACCTGTTAAGGAAGTAACCCCAATTAAACCAAGTCATAAGTGATACTGCTCCGTCCATGTAAGCCATGTCAATATATTGCCCTTCACCCGTCTTATTTCTAGCCACCAAGGCTATCGCGATGCCCAAGGCTCCATAAAGGGCAGCCCCTGCAAAATCAGCAACCAGATTTAAGGGGATAGCAGGCGGTCCTTCACTGGATCCAATTAAGTCTAGGATACCCGCCATAGATATATAGTTAATATCATGCCCAGGAAAGGTGCGGTAAGGCCCGTCCTGGCCGTAGCCACTCAGTGAACAGTATATGATCTTGGGATTTAGCTTATTTATAGTCTCGTAATTTATGCCCAAGCGTTTGACCACTCCGGGTCTAAAACCTTCTACAATAACATCTGCGTGCCGGGAAAGGCGGTAAAATACTTCTCGTCCTGCCTCCAACTTTAGATTAAGCACTATGCTCCTTTTATTGCGGTCAGGGGCATAGTAAGCTACCTGCTTCCGGTTTTCTGCCAGTTGAAGCGATTTCGCTGAACCCATAAATTTGGTTGCTTCTGGTGCCTCAATTTTAAGTACCTCAGCCCCCAAATCTCCCAGTAGCATTGTGCAAAATGCACCTGGAACCAACCTCGATAAATCCAGAATTCTCACACCGTCCAAAGCTAACATATTTCCCCCAGATGGATTAATTGCCCATTATAAGGTATTCAGGTTATCTTTTGCATTTCTAACCTGAATATGCTAAACTGAAAGAAAATATTTGAATTAAAGGTGGGTAAACCCCACCTTCTTTATTAAATAGAATACGAGAAACTCAATAGTAATAAGAAGATGAAAACAGAGCTCAGGACAGCGATTACTCAGCTTTCTGCTGAGAGAAACTTACCCAAAGAAGTAGTCTTGGCTGCCTTGGAATCGGCACTGGCCTCAGCATATAAAAAAAGTATGTCTGCTCTGGAACAGGACGTTATAGTAAAAGTTGACCCTGATATCGGCGAAATAAATTTCTATATTCAAAAAGTTGTAGTTGACTCCGTTACCAATCCAGATCATGAAATCTCCCTTCAAGAAGCCAGAAAACTGCGAGCCACAGCACAACTAGGTGATGCAATAAACATAGAATGTACACCCGATAATATTGGCCGTATCGCCGTTCAAGCGGCTAAGCAAGTCGTTCTACAGCGATTGCGAGAGGCAGAACACCGTATTGTTTATGAAGAGTTTACCGATAGAGAAGGAAATGTCGTTACTGGAATAATTCAATTCATTGAACCTAAACGAATTTACGTTAGACTGAATAGGATAGAAGCCATACTTCCTCCGAATGAACAAGTTCATAATGAACATTATTATAGAGGGCAGCGACTCAAATTCTATATTCTAGAGATGATTCAGAGAGACAAGGAGCCCCTAATAATCGTCTCTCGATCTCATCCCAACCTGATACGTGGCCTCTTCGAGCTAGAAATCCCCGAAATTCACAATGGGGTCGTGCAATTGAAGGCCATAGCTCGCGAGGCTGGACATCGGACGAAAGTGGGAGTGGCAACTACCCAAGAAAATGTTGACCCGGTAGGATGCTGTCTTGGCCCTAGGGGCATAAGGCTCCAAAGCATCATTAATGAGTTAAATGGCGAAAAGATAGATGTAATCCAGTGGCATACCGATCCTGGAATATTCATCTCTAATGCCCTGAACCCAGCTCAAGTGGCAAGCATCAAAATCGACGAGGAAAGAAACATATCCACCGTTGTCGTCCCTGACAAACAACTCTCTCTAGCTATAGGCAAAGAAGGACAGAATGCCAGGCTAGCAGCGAAACTCACAGGCTGGCGGATCGATATCAAGAGCATCTCCGCTATTGAGTCAGAAAAAGCCGTCATAGAAGAGCCAGAAATGGCAGTAGAAGTCATTCTCCCTGAAGTTCAGGAAGGCGAGCCATTTGAGGCAGAGCCAACTGAGGATATTGGGGTGGAAGAGATAGTTGAATTTCCAGGCTTCCCCGAAGCCAGGCCTGAGAAGCCTGAAGAAAAACATATTCGCTTTGCTGAAGATATATTAACGAGGGCAGTAAAATCGGAAAAGACAGACAAAGCACAAGGCACACCTAAAGGTAAAAGAAAAGGAAAGGTGATAAAGTATAAAGAACAGGACGAGAGTTTTATAGATGACGAAATCGCAGAGTAAATATCCGCCTCAGCGTACTTGCATAGCCTGTCGACTGATTAGGGACAAGAAAGCGCTGATTCGCATAGTGCGTACTGAGAATGGAGTTGCTGAGATAGATGTATTTGGGAAGAAGTCGGGCAGAGGTGCCTACTTATGCTCTAATAAAGTCTGCTGGGAATTGGCTCTCAAGAAAAATCGCTTGGAATACGCCCTGCGAACAAAACTCAATGAAGGCACTCGACAAATCCTAGTTGAATACAGCCGTAATTTGTTGGAGGACAGTTAGATTTGGATGATAGCAAACCAAAATTGAAGAAAGACCTGCCACAAGTTGAAATTCCGCCTTCCATAACTGTGCGTCAGTTGGCCGACGTACTACAAGTGGAGCCTACAAAAATAATTAAACAGCTCATGCGCAAAGGCATAATGGCCAATATGAATCAGAGTATCGACTTCGAAACTGCAAGCACAACAGCTACGGACTTAGGCTATGCAGCAAAAACGGCAAAAGAGTCTAGAACTTTGCCTTCCCGAAAGGAAAAGGGGAAGGGGAAACTATCAGTTCGACCTCCAGTTGTTACTGTTATGGGACATGTGGACCACGGCAAAACCACTCTCCTAGATGTTATCAGGGAGACTAATGTAACTGCTCGCGAGGCTGGGGCAATTACACAGCATATTGGCGCCTACCAAGCCTTAGTTGATGGCCGCAAGATCACTTTTTTAGATACGCCGGGCCACGAGGCTTTCACTGTCATGAGAAGCCAAGGGGCACAAGCAACCGATATTGTAATTCTAGTGGTTGCTGCCGATGACGGTGTCATGCCTCAGACTGTGGAAGCAATAGACCACGCGAAGGCTGCCAAAGTGCCCATAGTGGTGGCCATCAACAAGATTGATAAACCTGATGCTAACCCGGAACGTATAAAACAGCAACTTACCGATCTAGGTTTAGTTGTTGAGGAGTGGGGTGGCGATACTGTCTGTGTACCTATGTCAGCCAAGCAAGCGCAAGGAATATCGGATTTACTAGAAAACTTGTTTCTAGTTGCTGATATATTGGAACTAAAAGCTGATCCTAACAGCCCGGCTGAAGGGGTAATCATTGAGGCTAAGTTAGACAAAACTAAAGGTCCCTTAGCGACCTTCCTTGTCCAGAAGGGCACCCTCAAGCCAGGCGATATTGTGGTAGCTGGTCGTACTTGGGGAAGAATAAAGGCAATGTTTGATGATAAAGGGAAGCAAGTTAACAAAGCTGAACCATCCATTCCGGTTGAAGTCCTCGGCTTAAATGAAGTAGCAAAATCAG
>CP070793.1:193827-198172 GCA_020346965.1 Chloroflexota bacterium
GATATTAGTGTACCACAAACGATTATCTGGGCAGTTCCTTCGCGCGGCAATTGATTTAAGTAAGAGGTTAGGTTTTATGAACTGCGCATAATTCACCAATTCCTGTACGTTTTTATCCACAGTTTTGCATTTACTTGATTCATCAGTGCAACAATCAGCTTCCAACAAGGATGACCAAAACAAAGAGACGACTCAACGGCTCCTATTATTTAGGATCATGACCAAGAGTAGACTGTGCTCCGATGAAAGGCAATACCAGCTGTCACGGGCTTGAGAAACAGGGGTATAATAAGCAAAGAACAAGAGGATGCGAGCGAGAGCATGAGAAATAGCGAGGTGGCCAGGGTATTTCAGGATGTTGCTGACCTTCTGGAGCTTAAGGGAGACAACACCTTTAAGATTCGCGCCTATCAGAAAGCAGCCAGGGCCATTGAGCACCACTTCAGGGAATTAGAGATCATGATTGATGAAGGAGACGACTTACAGAGCATTCCCGGAGTGGGCGAGGCAATAGCTAAAAAGGCTACAGAGCTAATAACGACCGGTAAACTTGGCTATTATGAGAATCTAAAGGCTGAGTTTCCCGAGGGGGTGACTAATCTCTTGGGCATACCGGGGATTGGGCCTAAGACGGCTAACAAGCTTTCCAGCGAATTGGGTATAAACTCGACGGATGAACTGGAGCGAGCAATCAATGAGGGGCGAGTGAGTCAACTTTTTCGTCTCGGCGAGAAGACCGCTGCTAATATCCTTCGTCAAATCGAGGCATTGCGCCGTAGGGATCAGCGCATCCCTATTGGTGAAGCTTTGCCCGTTGTCGAAGAAATCCTGGGCGCTCTTCGGTCCGTCCCCGGCGTGCAAAATCTCACTCCCGCTGGCAGCTTACGGCGCTTTCGGGAAACACTGGGCGATATTGATTTGATGGGCACTGCCGACAACCCCAAGGAAGTTATAGATGCTTTTGTTGACCTGCCGCACGTAGGGGAGGTACTGGTTCAGGGACCAACCAAAGCCAGTGTCATTGTCAGCGGCGGGTTGCAGGTTGACTTGAGAATGGTGGAGCACGATTGCTTTGGCTCTCTGCTTCAGTACTTTACCGGGAGTAAACAGCATAACGTTGCCTTGAGAGAAAGAGGGCGTAGACAAGGATTAAAGCTGAGCGAGTATGGGATAACTGTTGTAGATACAGGCAAGCTGGAAAAATTCTCTACGGAGGAGGGATTCTATCATCGGCTGGGGCTGCAATATATCCCACCGGAACTTAGAGAATCTCAGGGTGAAATAGAGAAGGCTCAGCAAGGAACTATACCAAAACTCGTGGAGTTGTCCGACATAAAGGGAAATCTTCATACGCATACTGAATGGAGTGATGGACATGATTCCATTGAAGAACTAGCTCTGGCTGCCCAAGATATGGGCTATCAATATATCGCAATCACCGAACACTCTGCTGGGCGAGGTATTGCTCACGGTCTCGACGTAGAGAGGCTGAGGAAGCAGGTCGCTGAAATCAGAACTCTTAACGAGCGCCTAACCGGAATTCGGGTGCTTACAGGTGTCGAAGTTGATATTCGGGCAGACGGTAGCTTGGACCTGCAGCATGGAATTTTATCTGAACTCGATATAGTAATTGCTGCTGTGCACTCAGCCATGAACCAAAGCAAAGAAAAAATGACTCACAGGGTAACAAGCGCTATAGAAAATCCCGATGTCGACATGATCGCCCACCCTACTTGCAGGCTCATAGGAGAACGCGAACCTGTAGCTATAGACTTGGAAGCCCTCTTCCAGGCAGCAGCTAAGTACAATAAGATGATAGAGATCAACGCCATGCCTGACCGCCTTGATTTAAAGGATATCCACGCCTTCCGTGCCAGAGATTTGGGAGTAAAACTCGTCATCGGAACCGATGCTCATAGCATCGCCCACCTGGACTTTATGCGATTCGGTGTTTGTATTGCCCGGCGGGCTTGGTGTGAGCCAGAGCATATATTAAATACCGTACCCCTAACAGAATTGCTTGCCATTCTAAATATGAGTAGCTGACTGGCGTGATCCCGATTAGCCTAAATCGCGCTTTGTCCGCGGAGGAACAGGGAAACCTCCGAGAAATGTCAGGCCTTGAAAGATTGCCCAATAGAATAGGTAGCCACGCTAGAAAGGTGAATCGCCTGTCAGGCAGCGCACTTCCCCGTCTAGAAAGCTTGCGGGCTTTCGTGGCCAGGAGAGAGCCTATTCTAAGAAGAGAACGAACATTTGAGCCTGCGTGAATGTGTTAGATTGATCGCTTCGATGCTATAATCAAAACAAATATCAGAAGGGGGAAATACGATGTTCAAAACACGCATAACCGAGATTCTCGATATCAAGTATCCTATCACCCAGGGGGGGATGATGTGGATTTCCCGGGCAGAACTAGTAGCCGCAGTATCCAACGCGGGAGGGCTGGGTATAATCACAGCATTTACGTTTCCAACCCCACAGGAACTGGCTGCTGAAATTGAAAAGACCAGGGAGCTAACCGATAAACCCTTCGGAGTAAATATAACACTGCTGCCGACTCTTCGCCCTGTGGATATTGACGGCTATTTAAGTACGGTTATCGATTCCGGAGTAAAGATTGTGGAAACAGCCGGCAGAAGCCCGGAGCCATATATGGAGCGGCTTAAGGGGGCTGGAGTGAAGGTGATACACAAGTGCACCGCAGTTCGCTTCGCTCGCACTGCTCAGAGAATAGGCTGTGATGCCATCAGTATCGATGGTTTTGAATGCGCCGGTCACCCCGGGGAGGAAGATGTTACCTCGCTGGTCTTGATTCCGCTGACCGTCGATGCTATAGAAATTCCTGTTATCGCCTCAGGAGGTTTCAGTGATGGGCGTGGTCTTGTTGCGGCGCTATCACTAGGAGCAGAAGCAGTCAATATGGGGACCCGCTTTATGGCAACCCAAGAGGCGCCAGGCCATCCCAAAGTCAAAGAACTCCTAACAACAGCATCGGAGCGTGATACACTATTGGTGCTACGTTCATTTCGCAACACAATGAGAGCCTTGAGGAATCCCACATCCGAAAAGGTGCTCGAAATGGAAAAGCAAGGGGCAGATATCCATCAATTAGAAGCGCTCATCAGTGGCAGGGTAGGGCTGAAATTGCTTGAAGAAGGCGATACCGAGAAAGGCTTGCTTAGTGTGGGTCAGGTAATAGGCCTTGTTCACGATGTTCCCACAGTCAAGGAGTTGATAGACAGGATCATCAAGGAAGCCGAGGAAGTTATCTCCAGTATAGGAACTGACGGTATTTTCAGACCACTGCGTAAGCCGACCAATGTCGCAAACGAGTAGGAATAACCTGCAATTACACATATGCTCACGATGGCGGAGGTTATTTGACTGTTAATCACACAGAGGATACGGCCCCTTTGAGTCCTTAGATTGATAGAGCTATAATATAACGTTTCGAAATAATCATGGAGGTATCTGGAGTGTCCACTCCAGATACTCAGGCAATGCAAGAGCTAAAAAGTGCTATTGATAAAGGCAAGAATTGGTATGTGGCTGTGCTGGAAGAAATTCGCCTTTGGAGTATTCCTGAGGAAGATTACCAGGGGCGACACTATCGATATCTTATCGATAACGAAGCTTTCGATTGGTTAGCTGTGGCGGAGAGGATATGCGAAGAACTTGATGGACTTGCTTCAGAGAAGGAGCGAGCAGATCTTCTTTTCTTTGGTATACCGCCAATAGAATTATCCAGAGACGAGTTTAAGAAGATAATTGGTGACTTCAAATACAAGGCTCATCTCAATTACTTCTACGGAGTTCTTGTGGAAAGATTTCTCATTTTAGCTGTAACTGAAGAGATGCGAAAGAAAAAAAGAGTTTTGGGTTTGAGCACTGATAACGGAGTAGTTGATGATGCCTATCAACGCATTTATGGTGGCACTCAATCTGCTCTATTAAAGCAATTCAGGAAGGAGAGGCATCACAATCACCTCAAATCTATAAGCCTCAACGAGCTTAACGAATTTACCTATTGGCTATTTAAATATCGAATAAGAAATCGTGATAAATCGCGCATGGCTAGCGATACCAAGAAAGCACTGATGAAGCTAAACGGGCTGCGAAAGCTCAAACCGAAATCGCTGCACTTCGCACTTACCTAGTACCAGTGGTTCTTAGTTATCAGCCGATGGTGAGCTAATCTGAAGCAATTCCCGGCGTAACCTTTTCAGTTTATCTTCGAGCGCAGCAAGCTTCTGTTTCTCTCTGTCAATGACGTGAGACGGTGCCTTGCTCAAAAAGGCATGATCCCTTAGCCTGGATTCAAGCTGGGCAATTCTTCCTTTGA
>CP070793.1:198272-200824 GCA_020346965.1 Chloroflexota bacterium
CCCTCTGAGACCTCGCTGTCGCTCCAGGTAGCGAAGGTGCCGCCGACTCCGGCCAGCACCAGGCTGGCCACAGCAATCAGCACTACCAGCAATGACTTAGTCGTTCTCATCACAATACCTTGCTCTTTGCTCCTAGATTCGTCCAGAATCAAGAGCAGCCCCTAGGGATGCCCTCGAGGGCAATCCCCGGGGGCTGCTTTCTACCATTGGCTTTGATGGTCTAGTAGATGTCGTCCTCGACGTGTGGTAGTACCAGGTCGAACTCCATGCTGAAGCTTATCGCGTCCTTCATGTAGGCCCAGGATACCCAGTCGTTGAACTTCTCCCAGTGGAGCAACGCTGCGTCGTACGCAGGTCCTGTTGGAACTGGGTCCATGTCGTCAGGGTGCGTGATGTAGCTGAGGCCGAAGTCGTCCTCGCTGTACTGGTGCAGCTTGAAGTACAGGTGGATCATCCTCGGCTGACAGGGCTCCAGCTCGAACAGGGGAATCTCCTTGCAATAGAGGTCCTGCATCAGGGTAGGCGGGATTAGGGTGTTTCCGGCCTCATCCGTTACCCAGCATTCCACAGCGGACATCATGCTGCAGGTGTCGCCAAGTGGAAAGCCGAGGCCATCCACCCAGGTGTTGCCAACCCAGCCGCCGAACTCGGCTACCATCTCCGGCTCCGGCTTCAGGGCGCCGGTCACAGGACACTCATACCCGGTGGTTGTGCCTCGTGGCCAGAAATCACTACCGCCTTCGGCCGGGTCTTCTGGATTAACCTTGGGCTCTATATTGAAGCAGAAGTAATCCTTGAAGTGGATGTAGGCCATTGCCGGAGTGTCGCACTGCCCGGCGTGCCACAGCTCCGCCTCGCCGCCATAGTACCAATGGCAGGGTGTCATGCATTCTATGAATACCTTGCTCGGTACACCTGTGCCATAGGGCAGGTCATCGGCGCCGTTCACCTTGAGGTCAAGGCTGCCGGTCGAGATGTAGTTGAACTGGCTGGTCTCACTGTCGCTCCAGGTAGCAAAGACGCCACTGGTGCCGGCAACAACCAGCGCCACGACCACCACTACCGCTAAAATAATGCTTTTTCTCATTTTCTTTGCTTAGCTCCTTTCTTTAGCATTCTTGTTATCCAAAATTCGCCTTATCGCCCAAGACCGACCAGCTACCTTGAGATAGCTAGGCCCCGTTGTGTCGGGGCCATCGCCAGCAATCCCGGTAGAGCCCAAGGGCATCTCGGCGCGGGTAGTTGTCAAAAAGGTTCTCCAACACAGTCCATTTCGCATTTTTAGAATAGTACTAACTAGCTAGTACCTCTGTCATAGTACCTTTGTATATATGTAGTCGCCAGAAACGCAAAAATCCCTCACTTTCCCCAGTACTTTCGGGGGATTCTCGGGATTCGTCAACCTTAACTATTCTCCTTCATGTTCCTTGAAGGAACTTGGGTCCGGCGCAGTAGTGAACGAATCCTGGCCAGCAACTCCCTGAAGCGCAAAGGGGTGGGCAGATAGGCGTCAGCGCCCATTTCCAGAAACTCGACTCCCGCCGCCTCGTCCTGTTCCTGTCCCAGAACGATGATGGGAGCGGCGGATAACTCCCGAATTCGGATGCAAAGCTCATCGCCATTTAATCTGCTGCTGTTCTCACGCATTAAGATGAGGTCGGGAGAGCTTCTATTCACCTCAGACAGAGCTTGCATGCTGCCGTCAACGTTGACAGTTTGAAAACCGGAATGCTGTAATACAAATGCTAAGTTATCTGTCATCGTTAAATCGGGACACACAACCAGAATCTTCTCCACGGTTAACCCAATCCTCAATACCAGTGCGTGATTCCAGTGTAACGGGGAATGTCGGCGAAGTCGGTAACTACGCGGTTACCAAAGGTTTCTTCTTGGTTGCAGAGGGTTTCTTTTTGGTTACAGAAATGTTTGAGAGGTCTCTATTCGCTCTGACTGGAGGCTTTAATTACGTAGCCCATGCCTCTTTCATTGAATATGATTTCCGGGTTCGAGGGGTCTTCCTCTATTCGAGACCTCAAGCGGTAAACGCTCAACTTGAGCAGTTCTCTGTCATCACTATAGTTCGGTCCCCAGACATGCTGGAGTAGCTCGGTGGTGCTGCATACCCTTCCCTGGTTCTTTACTAGATGACAAAGGAGCTTGTACTGAATAGGGGTCAGCTTCACCGGCTTCCCTGAGATACAAACCTGGTGCGTATCATAATTTACAGACAGTTTGCCATTCAGGCAGAAGGAAGCGATGCTGCTATTGGATGAGCAGCGGCGTAGAATAGCATTGACCTTGGCGATGAATTCCATGGGGGCAGAAGACGGCGATATCCAGTCATCGGCGCCCATGTCCAGGGCCTTCACCTTGTTCAGGACATCGTCGCTCTGGCTAATGACAATGAGGGGCACATCAGAGAAGCTGCGCATCTGGCTTATGAGGTCAAAGCAGTTCGGAGGTGCCGTTTCCAATCATTGTTGAGAAACGTGAAAAATTACGATGTCAGGTTGCTCCCTATGTATAAGCTCTGGACTTTCTGTTGCTTCGTC
>CP070793.1:200924-204039 GCA_020346965.1 Chloroflexota bacterium
ATAAGTGTTACCGCAGAAGATAATGTAATAGACAAAGTCCAAGTTTCCAAGGTTGGTCAAACTTTGAAGATAGGGCTTGGGAGATTTACATGGCGTTGGCCCAAAGCTTTGAGAGCTTCGGTGACTATGCCTGAACTTCGCGGCCTGACTGTCTCCGGAGCATCGCGTGGTACTGTTTCCGACTTCAGCTCCACTGAAGACGTAGATATCAAGGTGTCGGGAGCCAGCAGTGTTAATGGTGATATCACAGCAGGCAATGTCAAATTTGGCATAAGTGGAGCAAACAGTATTCAGTTAGAAGGATCTGCTAACGACATGGTCGCTAGTGTATCTGGTGCCAGCCGTCTCAATCTTGGCGGTTTCATAGTTAATAATGCCAACGTCAATTTTAGTGGTGCCAGCTCTGGTACTATAAACCTGAGTGGTAGGCTGGACGCTGACCTTAGTGGTGCATCAAAACTATCGTACATTGGTGAGCCTACAATGGGCACCATCAATACATCCGGTGCGTCTAAACTTAGTAAGAAATAAGCAAAGCTTCCTAGCGTGATGGAGTAATCAACCTACAGGCGCAGCAGAGACCGAAGCTGGTCAATTTGGGTCAGAAGCGATGAAAGGTCAGCTTTAGAACAAGTGGCAGCGGGTGGATTTGAACCAGTCAATTGGTGATATGCTTCTCCATCTCAATGAAGTCTACTTTGCCAATATGGGTATCCCTGATTGTCTTGTTGGTCTCTACGAAACCCACTCGTTGATAAACTTTGATAGCGCGTTGGTTGAATAGAGCAACTGCAAGTTTAATGGTGTGTTCAATTCCATATCTTGATACTGCATATCTCACGCACTCTGATACGAATTCCTTACCCAGTCCTTGGTCAGTCAAGTCAGGTCTTAGACCTAATGACAGCCAGAATTCATCGTTTTCGGCATAAAAAGATGCCCATCCCACCAGTTCATCATCTTCGTTCAGTACTGCCCGGATGATGTTTCCCCAGTTTTTGGCGTCCATGAATATCCTGAGGTCATCTTCATCTGCTGCCATGTCATAGAACGAATAGACATCACTATAGTGCCAATTGGAGAGAATATCATTGGCATATTTCTGGTTCATAGGTATGAAAGTATATTCCATATTTACACTTCTATGACTGTATACAGGGTAATGATATATGGCAGACAGATAAGTAAGTGGCAGCGGGTGGATTTGAACCACCGACCAAAGGCTTATGAGTCCTCTGCTCTACCCCTGAGCTACGCTGCCATTGAAGCTAAATTTTGGTTCTTACTCAAGATTATGTCTGTTTTTGGCGTTGTTTCATTTTTTAACGCCATTTTTCCCTCGTGGTAACACTTTGTCCAGTAATGCCATAGCCTCTGATTGCATCCCTTCAATTATATGCGAATAAGTGTCCATTGTAAACGCTGCCGAACTATGCCCTAGTGCCTCTGAGATAACCTTTGCCTTTGCTCCCCTCAATAACATAAGGCTTGCGAAGGTATGGCGTAGGTCATGGAAACGCATATTCTTTAAGCCAACTTGCTTGACTATCCCGGCGAAGTTGTGGCTCAGAACATAAGGGTCAAGTGGCCTGCCTTCGCCGTTAGAAAATACTAGGTCATCGGGCTTAAGCAATCGCCCCAAATGCAAGGATAGCGATTCCTTCTCTCCGCTATATTATACGCAGTAGTATTTCTGCAATCCTGAACCCAAAAGCGATTTGGTGACACGGTCAGTAAAATTGAGCAAAGGCAGTCCCAACTGGGCTCACACTCAATAGTTTGTGCGTGAATCGTGACGTTCCAGATTATCCGAAAGACCCAAACAGCTGAGCGACAGGTATCTGAACATCAACAAGGGGGTATGCCCTTTGGGTTGGGCTATGGCGCTGGCTTCAAGGTATCCTCAGACTTCGCTGAAGATATTGATGAGTGTGATACAATCTGATGCGGAAGGTCTAGCTTTGCATACTTGAATATTGGAGAACACCGAATATAAAGGGGGACAGTATGAGTACCACACTTAACCAAAGGAATATTGGAGGCATTTTGGGCGATACCTTTCGAATATATGGCAGGCATTTCTGGAAGGTATTAGCTATCACGGCCATTGTACTGGGGGTCTTGGGAGTCATCGGGACGATTGCCGGCTTTGGCTTGCTGAATCTGGCTATGACTTGGTGGTGGACTGGCGGCTTGACTGGATGGCTGATTGCAGGACCGATAATTCTGATAGTAGCCAATGTTGTAGGTGGTATTTTTATGGGAGGGGCTCTGATTCACGCTGTATCGGAGCAATACCTTCGGCAGGACCTAAGCATTCGTCAGGCTTACGGTTTTGCGTGGAGAAGATTAGGGGCTATGATAGGAGCAGGTGTATTGGCCTTTTTGGCCATCGGCGGCATAAATGCCATCTCTGCACTTTTGGCCGCCTTCTCTTGGATCGGCTGGATTCTCGTAGTCCTTTGCGTTTGTGCAAGTGTTTACCTTGGTATCTGCTGGGTCTTCATCTTCCCAGTAGCACTACTGGAAGGTCTCGGACCGATAGCCGCCCTCTCGCGGAGCTATAGTCTCGTCAAAAATGGTTGGTGGCGGGTTCTGGGCATTACATTAGTAGTGATTCTCATTTCCGGAGCGATAAGTGCGATTCTGGGAATGATACCAGTAGTAGGTACGATAATCGGGGGTGTTCTGGTAGCACCCATTTACATAATCGCCAATACGCTGCTTTACTACGACTTGCGTGTGAGGAAAGAGGAATATACTCTTGAGGCACTGTCGTCAGAACTACACATCGAAATTGAGGGCGACATCACTTGAGAGAATAAGAAGGTTGAACTTGCCAGGAATTCTATTAGCTCTGATTCCATCAACATTTACACACCTGAACTTGAGATGAGGGGGGCAACTGTTTACTGCTAGGGAATACGAAGCAAAACCTCAAGTTATCCCCAAAACTCAAACCACTCAGAGACAAGTATCTGAATATCAACAAGGGGGTATGCCCTTTGGGTTGGGCTATGGGCTAACCTGAAATCATAGTGAAACTCAACTGGGCCAGTCGGTGGTATACCTGCTATGCATGCTGTGGCTGGTGAGTTCCAAAGATACCGTACCG
>CP070793.1:204139-208621 GCA_020346965.1 Chloroflexota bacterium
TGATACGGCATATACCATAGGTGTTAAGAAATGCTGTGCCAATTCCAATCGGTGGGACAAGCCCTCTTCATTCAGGGATTGGTTTCTCCACAGGGTGGTAATCTTAGCGTTAAGCTCGGAGAGCATCTAATCATTACTCATCGGGGTAGTCCGTTGGGCTCCATTCAAGAAGGGGATTTGGTGGAGACGGGAATATGTAAGAACAATCGGGCTACACCCCTGGCTTCAAAGGAACTGGAAGTACATCGCTGTATCTATAAGAATACGTCGGCATCGGCGGTAGTTCATGCCCATCCGCCTTACGCTGTTGCCTTGTCATTCCTGGAAAAGGAAATTGTACCCCCTGATCTGGAAGGCCAAGCTTTGTTGTCTAAAGTACCTGTCTTACATGCTGACATGGCTGTGGAGGCTGGAGAACTTGCCGATGAGATAGCTAGATTGATGGGAGAGCACAGGGTGGTTCTGGTGCGGGGACACGGGACTTTCGCTGCTAGCCAATTATTAGAAGAAGCTTATTACTATACCGTGGTTTTGGAGCATAGTTGCCGTCTCCTGTATTTGCTGAAAGCTTTACAGGTGAATCCCGGCATAACTGCCATTTGAGAAAGCCGCCCCAAGCTTCTTGAGGGATCGGCTATGCCGTCACAGTTTTAGGGGAAACCAGATAATACCAATCATCGTACTTAGGGTTTTGTCCCAGCATCACTGCAGCGAATAGTCTCTGCAATTTGGCAGTTATCTCGCCAATCTCGCCCGTACCTATACGGCGACGGTCGATTTCTAATATTGGCGCTACGTTGGCTGCCGTCCCGGTAAAGAAACACTCTTCAGCCACATATAGTTCGCTTCTGTCAACTTGCCTTTCAATTGTATCTATGCCCAGCTCATTTTTAGCCAATTTTATGACGCTATCTCTGGTGACGCCCATCAGGATGTTATCGGATGAAGGCGGAGTCACCAGTTTCCCCCCCAAGACAAGGAAGATATTCTCACCACTACCTTCGCAGACATGTCCGTCTTGAGTTAGCAATATTGCTTCATCAAAGCCATTTTCCTGGGCCTCCGTTTTAGCCAGAGCGCTGTTTACATAAATCCCACAAATCTTGCCTCTAGCTGGAATCATGGTATCATCCACCCGACGCCAAGACGAGGTGCAACAGCGCACACCATTTTCTACATCAAGGTAGACGGGGAACGTGGTCACGATAACCAGAAAGTCGTGGTCTAGGTCATGAACACGGGGCCCCAGAGCAGCGGAGCTTTTGTAAGCGAGAGGGCGGATATATACGTCTTCCCGGTAGCCACTTCTTTCCAGAAGCTCCCTGGTCAATTGGCAAAGCTCGTCGATAGAGTATCTGAGATTGATTTTCAGTATGCGGCAACCATCTAGCATGCGGTCATAGTGGTCTTGCATTCTAAAAATGCAGAATCTTTCCTGCGCGCTGTCCCAGTTACCGCGGATGCCCTCGAAGCAAGCGGTGCCATAGTGTAGAGCATGGGTCAGGATGCCGATTTTGGCTTCAGGGAGCGGCATAAATTGCTTCTGGAAGAACGCATAGTCTGCCATATTTATCCTCTCTATTATACGTGAAGTCAGTCAATTATACTTCGTATTGAAAATGCAAAACAAGCCCTGCTGTCCCAAATCCAGAATCCTGAGCACTGAATACGAGACAAACAGGAAATTCAGAATCCTAAGTCTTGACATTCGATCATTTGTGCCTTGAATTTGCTTAGGGTATAGAAACTAGTATTTGGAGTTTCCGTTAATTGTTCTCAGAGAAAATGCCGTCGCCTGTCTTTATTGCCGTTGAGCCGTACTTGTTGCGAATTTTGTCTATCGCTTCATCCAGGTGTTTCGGTTCTTCCGCCCCGGAATCAAACATGGTTAGCTGTTTCCCTTTGCCCACCAGGTTTGATACTCGAATACCGATCAGGCGTACCGGCTTTCCTTGCTGTACTAGAGCTTTACTGAGCAACTGCTGAGCCATGCCAAAAACAACCCGGGTAACGTCACTAGCTTCTTGGAGGCTGACCTGGCGGGTGATTGTCTTAAAGTCGGCATACCTCAGCTTGATAGCTACACATTTCGTTCTTTTTTTCTGGCGCCGCAAATCCTGGCAAATCTCCTGGCATAGATTGTGAAGGTTCGCTTCGAGGAAATTACGGTCAAGGGTATCGTGGGCAAAAGTGAGTTCCTGGCTGATGGATTTAGCTTCGCCCGGTGCTTCTACCTCCCTGTCATCTAGTCCCTTGGCATAGCTATGAAGCACTGCACCAGTTGCTCCGAACCGTCTTTTGGTTGTGTCCGGAGGAAGGCTAGCTAATGCCCCGATTGTGGTTATACCCATCCCTTTCAATGCGTGTTCCGTTTTCTTTCCCACCCCCGGCAATTTAGCTATAGGGAGTGGATCGAGGAAAGCCTGCTCCTTTCCAGGGGCTATTTCCAGCAGACCGTCAGGTTTGCAAAGATCGGAGGCGATCTTAGCCACTATTTTGCAGGTAGCGACGCCCACTGAAGCTGTGATCTTGAGCTCCTTATATATTCTCTCCTTCATAGCCAGTGCCAGTTTGCGAGGAGAACCATAAGGCTCTTCACATCCGGTGACGTCGAGGTAGGCTTCGTCAAATCCCAGGGGTTCAATATGGGGAGAAAAATCGCCTAGAATCCTCATAAACCTAGCTGAAGCATCTCTATATAGAGAGAAGTGAGATAGTATGAAAATTGCCTTTGGACAAAGTCGGCGTGCCTTGGATGACGGCATACCGGAATGGATGCCGAAAGATCTCGCTTCATAGGAAGCCGAAGCAACTACGCCGCGGCGCTCAGGGTCTCCGCCGACGATCACTGGCTTCCCCTTTAGCTCCGGGTTAAGCACCTGCTCCACAGAAACGAAGAAGGCGTCTAAATCAATATGGAAGATGCACCGAGCCATAATAGAGTGTATAAGCTAGCACACAGAGCTCATAAAGCCAACTTTTCGTCAGATTGCTGACCAAGGAAGTAAGCTTGATAATTCTAACATGTGATTGCTCCGTTCTTAACCACCTTGGCAACTAGGTTGACACCGAACCAGTAAGGCAATTGCTGATGATTTGGGATGTCGAGAATGATTATGTCGGCCCTTTTCCCGACCTCGATACTTCCGACTTTGTCGCCCCTGTCTAGGGCATGAGCAGCATTGATGGTAGCAGCATTAATTGCCTCGGCAGGCGTCAGCTTCATCTGGCGACAGGCCAGAGCGATTATCATCTGCATCGAGAGCGTGGGGCAGCTTCCGGGGTTGAAATCGGTAGCCAGAGCGATAGGAACTCCGGCCTCAATGAGCTTTCTGGCCGGCGCATACCTGTTGGTCATTAAGTGAAAGGGAACACCGGGTAAGAGAACTCCAATGGTCTTCTTCTCTGACATGAGTTCCATACCTCTTTCAGAGATGTGATCTAGGTGATCGATTGACGCAGCTCCCAGTTCTACTCCGAGCTCCGCTCCACCCATGTCATTGAATTCGCCGGCATGTAGCTTCAGCTTCAAGCCCTGTTTATTTGCTTGCTCCAGGATTATCCTGGCCTCTGTCGGCGAAAACGCCCCCACTTCCACAAAGACGTCGCAGTATTCCGCCAGGCCTTCAGCCCTAACCTGTTCCAGCATGTCCAGAACTAGCTGAACGTAGTCCGCCTTCCTCTTCTCATATTCTTTCGGAAAGGCGTGAGCCCCCAGAAAGGTGGAGACAATGTCAACCGGCTGAGATTCCTTCAGCCTGGCGATAATCTTCAGCAGGCCGAGTTCTGATTCCGTCGACAGACCATAACCTGTCTTTATCTCTACGGTGGTCGTGCCGAAGGCGAGCATCTTGGCAAGGAAAGCCTGAGCGCGATTCATTAGAGCCCGGGGAGAAGCCAAATCCTCTCTCGTCTTTTCAACGGTGCTGAAAATGCCCCCGTTCCTCCGCATGATCTCCAAGTAGGACCTACCCTCTATTTTCTGGATGAACTCCTCTTCTCTGGAACCGCCAAAAACCAGATGTGTGTGACAATCTACAAACCCCGGCAGGACGATTCTATCTGTGGCGTCAACTACCGTTCCCGCCCGCCCGATATTGGCCAGGACCTCATCCGTCTCCCCTACGGCGATAATCTCTTTGCCCTCTATCGCCAACGCTCCATTCCTGATAATGCCCAGCTCTTCCATGCCCTCCTTCGTCTTGGGGCTGCCCTGGGCACCCCGGGCTGTGACCAGTTCAGAAGCGTTTTTAATCAAGATATCAGCTGTCATTCAGGGATGTTGACCCCCTTGCGTTTAGCGGTCCTGGAGGCTATTTCATAGCCCGCATCGGCGTGTCGGGCAACGCCGATGCCGGGATCGACTGTCAGCACCCTGTCCAGTCTTTTTTCCCTCTCTTTTGTACCGTCGGCTACAATGACCATTCCGGCATGCAAGGCGTAACCTATTCCGACTCCGCCTCCATCATGGAAAGAGACCCA
>CP070793.1:208721-217655 GCA_020346965.1 Chloroflexota bacterium
CCAGGTTGATGACTTACCCGATAGCTTATGGAAGAAGGCAGCTCGCTTCTATATGGCCGGGTTAATGCAGGCTTATCATTTGCGGATAGGTGGAGTTTCTGAACTCAGAGAGAAGCATTGGGAGCTAAAAGAGGTCTGGTTTTCCAGGGTAGCGCTTCTAAACAAGTATGGCTCAAAACATCCGTGAATTTGCTGGCTAGCTCAAACTAAGTTTGCTAGGCTGAAAACTCTCCTTCTGACTCAATAAGCTCAGGTATTGTGACAAAATCAAAACCCCTCTCCTTGAGAGTCCCAATTACGAAAGGTAGTGCCTGAAGCATCTGGCTGCGGTCATAGCTCAATCTGCTATCGCGACCGTCATGCAGGACAATCACACCTCCCGGCTTTGCCCTCCCGATAATATCTCGTACAATTTCCTCACCAGATTTTTCTGCATTCCAATCACTTGTCATATTATCCCAGGTAACTACCTTGTATCCTAGATTACGAACAGTTCGCATCATCCAGGGGGTGCGGAAGCCGTGGGGAGGACGAAAAAGTCTGGGTTCAAGTCCAGTACAATCATAGATTGCTTGATGAGCCTGCTTAACGTCTCGAGCAACCGCTTTACTCCCTCTTAAGCACAGTGCCTTGTTGTGATCGTACGAATGATTCCCAATCACATTTCCCGCTGTCACTATCCGTCGACAAACATCAGGATAACGTCTAGCGTTTTGCCCAATTACGAAGAATGTGGCTTGTATTCCATGCTGGTCCAATATGCCTAGAACCTCAGAAGTGTACGGTTCATTTGGACCATCATCAAAGGTTAATGCAATCCGAGGTTTATTCCGATTCCCATTAGACCATACCTTGCCATACAAACGGGACCTAGGATTCATCCCGTGGTAAGCAAACAGTGTACTCACAACACCAATATCAAAGACATAAATGGCCCTTCCTATTGCCTCAAATACGGGACTGATATTCAACCACAGTAATCCAAAGAGAAGAGCACCATATAGCAAAATTGCCCTGGCTCGTTGCAGAGAAAAACTGCCGACCACTTTCTGCCACGCCTTGGTCGGCAAGTCTTCCAGTTCCTCAGAAATCGGCTTATACCAGAAAAGGACCGAGAAGTAATCTACAACCCAATTCCAGTATTGATTCACCACACCTAGCCTCTTTAAACGACGGGCTGAGGTAAGGACAAAGAGTCGGGGTATAACAACTCCCTTACCAGCCTTCTTAAGCCTCAAGGAAAGTTCGTACTCTTCTCCATAGAATCTGATGCTGGTATCAAATCCACCCACTTCAAATAACGCTGAACGTCTCACAGCGAAGTTACTCCCCCATACTGCACTACCCTTATCAAAAGCTTTGCGAAAGAGCTGATCTATAATAATGCTCATGAAATTACCGTAAGAAGCAATCCTGGCGATTTTGCCAGCATCGTTAAAGGCATAGGGTCCGCTTATGACCACAGTCTCTGGTTCACAGAGAAAGCGCCATACGATGGTCGAAAGCCAGTGGCTTGGTGCCTGAGTGTCGGCATCGATGAAGGCGATGACTTTTCCTCTGGCTATTTCTGCACCTTTTTGTCGTGAGCACGCTGGACTTCGCCTACCTTCATAAACAACCTTAGCCCCCCAATCGCGAGCTATTTGAGCAGTACTGTCCGTGCTGGCATTATCAACTACAATGACTTCATAATCACCAGCGTAATCTTGATTCTTTATAGAAGCTAAGCATAAAGGTAAATAGTTCTCTTCGTTATAAGCTGGTATGACCACCGACACGAAGGACATCCCCTTAGAGTGGGTCGTCGGTGTTTTCACTATGCTATCCTCGCTCATAGCTCATTGATGCCGGAATACATAGTTCGCCCATATTATATCACGTTGTCAAGAATCATTGGTGGAACATCTGCGCGGTAAAGGCGGTTTCTGCACTGAGCTATACTTCGTCAGTGCAACAGTTTATCCCTTTTACCATTTCTCCTTCTTGATAGAATGATTTATAATATGCCACTCCCTGACATGTAATTGATCAGTAAGGCGGATAGATCGAGGAATCGCAAGATGAAAGTCATAGGTATAGTCGGCAGTCCAAGAAAAAACGGCAATACAGAACTGCTAACCAAGCATACGCTCAAGGCAATTTCTGAGGAAGGTCTGGGTACCGAACTTATTCGTCTAGCTGGCCTGGAAATAAAACCATGCACCGCATGTATGGCATGCACAGAGAGGGAGATTTGCACTATCAAGGACGACTTATTCCCAATATACCTCAAAATGAAAGAGGCCGATGGCATAATTCTCGCTTCTCCGGTATATTACGGCTCGGCTACTTCTCTCATTAAGGCACTTATGGAGCGCGTTGGCTACATCTCACGCTGGAATGGTGAACCCTTCCAGCGCAAAGTTGGCGGACCGCTGGTAACGGCACGACGTTCCGGCAAGAATTTCACGATTGCACAACTTACGTTCTGGTTTCAGATTCTAGGGTTCTTTATTCCCGGTTCCACATACTGGAATGTCGCTATCGGTCGCGAAAAAGGCGATGTAGAACAGGATGAAGAAGGACTTAAAACAGCTTGGAACTTCGGCAAGAATATGGCTCTTTTAATCAAGGAATTGAGGGCTTGACACAATTATACATTCAACCAGCCTGTACAAATAACGTATCCTACAATCATTGCGGACACTGACACCGGAGGCTACGTTAGCAAGACAAGCAAGAGCAAGACCTGAGGTATTGGATTAGGCTTGCTTCACTACTCGAAAATGATGACTGGAGGGGAAAAAATTGAGTAAAGCAGAGGAAGCAAAAAAGCAATTTGAGAAAGGGTTTCATTGTGCTCCTGCGATATTATCAACATACAGCGAACAGTTTGGTTTAGACAAAGCATTGGCTTTAAAGATTGCCTGCGGTTTTGGCGCTGGAATAGGACGCATGGGCAGAACATGTGGAGCCGTAACTGGAGCATTAATGGTGATTGGACTGAAGCATGGACAGGTGAATTTAGCCGACCAAGAATCTTCGCAAAGAACCTACACATTGGTAAGGGAGTTCATTAATAGATTCACCACTACTCACGGCTCTATCGAATGTAAGGAGTTGATAGGTTATGACTTGAGTGACTCTAGTGAGCTTAGCCTGGCAAGAGATAGCGGAGTTTTTCAAAAGAAGTGCCCCGGCTTTGTCTATGACGCTGCCTGTATCTTAGAGGATGTTCTTTAGCTTCGATAGTGACCTCGTGCAGCCCACAACCTAACCCTTCACACTTTTCATCGAATTGTGACCTGATATACATTTGGTCAGAAGATATTATCAGGTAATCAAACTAGCGACCGGTAATTCACCTGCAATAATAACGGATGGTTCGGTAGGACCGCCCATTCTTCGAGTCGCCTTGCCCTTTGCCATTTCCAACAGATCATCAAGGTAACCGAACTTGAGAGCTTCAGTAGGACAGCATACTGTACAAGCAGGCGCTATGTTTAGTCCGGTACAGAAATCACACATCTCCATAATACCGTCCTCGCCAAATTGGGGCACACTATAAGGACATGCCGAGTAACATTCTCGGCAACCGTCACAGCCTATGCATTTATCTCTGTCAATGACCACGATACCATCCTTATCTCGTTTACTGATAGCTCTGGTGGGACATGCTTCAATGCAGGTTGGTTTACTACAGTGCATGCAAGCCAGAGCAAAGAAAGCTCTGGTGATATTCGGATAGACGCCACCCCAGATTTCAACAACTCGTATCCACTTGATTCCCGGTCCTATATTATTCACGGCCTTGCATGCCACTTCACAGGCGCGGCACAGGACACACCTATCTGCATCAAAGTAAAAGCCGTATTGCTTAGCCATCATTTATATCGCCTCTTCGTTTAATGTATACGTTAGTTCTACGCTTTTGCTCCACACCTCTACCCTTTCCGTACCTCGACCAGGGTCTGCTTGGGCATAGCAGTTACCATTGGGTCAAAAGCTTTAACCGGGGCAGTACTGTACAATACATTTACGTTTGCGCCTCCATCCAGAATCGGATATCCCGGCAATCCCAGTTCATCGCACCCCTGCCACCATCCATGGAGGCCCATAACCACATCTGGCCGTATTCCCTCGAAATACACAGCCTTTACGCTTATCCACCCATGTGGTGATTCGACAATCACCCAGTCACCGTTCTCTATTCCTCGTGTCTTAGCTGTCTCGGGATGTATATGTACCCATGGATCAGGCTGAATCTCACGCAAATTGGGCAGATTCCGTAACCACCCATGGTTATATACGTTCGAAGTATGTGTGTCAAAAAAGACAAGAGGGTACTTCGTTAAGAGTTCCGGTGTAGCTGTTGGACTCTCGGGTGGCTCTACCCATTCTGGTAGTGGATTGAATCCATTCTCTGCGAACGTAGCATTATAGATTGCCACTTTTCCCTGAGGGAGATAAGGAGCCCTCGAAAGCCGGGGACTGGGAGTGGAAAATATCTTCTCATACTTTTCGTAAACCATTGGTCTTCGCTCATAAATAATACCTGTAGGATATGCTCTCAACTCTTCTATGGTCATCCCAAAATTCTCCAGTTGGTAGTTCATGCACCTCTCGATACTTCCGTTCCAGAAGTCCTCTCCGTATCCCATCCTAACAGCTAGGTCAAGCCAGAACTCGTAGTCCGATTTGTAGTCTCCCAGTGGCTCGATGACTCTGTTTCGCGCCATTATCCAGTTATTCGATACTTCAAAAGGGTGGTCGCATTCGTACATAGTGGCAACAGGAATAACGATATCAGCCCAAGGCATTGACGCATTTTGCATTACATCGATAACCACGAAGAATTCCAGTTTGTCAAGTGCCTCCACCACCCTCCTGCTGCCACGAGTAATTACCGTAGGTTGCGTCCCAGGAGCGATTATCGCCCTGACAGGGTATGGCTCCCGGGTGAGAACGCTATCAATACAGCGGTAATAAGCCGAAGATGTGCCCTCTATAAAAGGCTGGAAGCAACTGGCTATTTCCGGGGATACCAGCCGGTCTACAAAATCTTGAGTATATCTCTCCCTGAGATGTATGGATTTGACCATGGGTATGGTACTTCCAGTAGGCACAATATTGCCACCGGGTCTGTCGAGGTTGCCGGTAATGGCTATCAATATAGCTACGGCCCGCACAGCGTTATTGGAGTTTGCCATCTGGTCAAATGCGTTCCCGGTAAGAATACATGCAGGCTTTGTTGTCCCGTACAACATGGCTACCTCTCTTATCTGATCGGCTGACAGTCCTGTTATAGGCTCGGCCCACTCCGGGGTGTATTGCTGTATATGAGGTACAAGCTTCTCGAAACCGTAGCACCACTTTGAGACGAAGTCCGCATCGTAGAGGTTCTCATTGATTATGACATTCAGCATCGCCAGCGCCAGGGCACCATCGGTACCGGGCCTGATGGGAACCCAGAAATCCGCCTTGGCCGCATCCGGTTGCATCTCAGGTTTGATAACTACGAGCTTAGCACCCCTCTCCTTAGCCTTTAGAATTCTCTTCATGTTGCCCAGAGGTGTAGCAGCATATGCGGGGTTAGCACCCCATACCACAATCAGGTTAGCATGCTCGAAATCTACACCGGCTCTATTGAGTAAAGGCCATCCCAGAGTATAGGCAAACCCGAAAGCTGCCTGTATAAAACAGAGACCACTGTGCCCATAATTTGGGCTTCCGTGTGCAATTAGGAATCGCTGTAAATAATCACAATAACTTCGTCTTTGCGGTACAAGAATAGCCAAGGATTCCGGCCCGTGCCTTTCCTTGAGTTCGCTAAGCCTGCTGGCAATAGTATTGAGAGCTTCATTCCAGGTGATCTTCTCGAACTTTCCCTCACCCTTCTTCCCGACCCGCTTTAAGGGATACCTGAGACGTTGCGGTGAATAGACCCATTGTGCGGAAGCGAATGCCCTAGGGCACAATGCCCCTTTGTTCGTTGGAGCTTCCTTCATACCCTCAATTCTTATCAATCTGCCGTCTTTAACATAGCAGTTTACTCCGCACCCCGGCATTGGACCGCATAGTGAACAGAAGGTTGCAATCATTCGTTCCTCAGACTTCTTTGCCTTCATCGATTCCACGGCTTCATGCAGACCATCGCTTTTCATACCCGTTGCTCGGTTTGCTTCGGATTTCACAGTATCAGATCAGTAGTAATACAGCCTTTGAAATGGCCAGCCTGTACTCGAATATTGATAATTCAATGATTATTGGGATTGCTTCTGGAATACAAAGCCGGTAACTTAACGCCGAATTATAGCGCTAATACTGTAGACTAATCAATTGATATAAGAGCTGACGTATCATCATAATTAGTGCTATCACAATCATAGCCCCCTGAATAACTCAGGTCTAAGTAGAGAAGGGTCTTCTGCTGCCAAAACCATTTTTAGTTCTCTGAGCATTCTATCTTTGTCCTGCGGCAATTTACCTCTAATTGAAAGATAGTTTGATGCGTGCATTGAACTGAAGAAGCAATGCGTAAAGTTGGAATTCTCTATGGTCAATCTGAGTTCATATAGAGATTGAAAAGGGGAAATAGGATGGAATTCATTTCGCGCCCACTGCTCATAGAGCGGAGTACCGGGGACGAGCGTTAGAGTTAAAGCTCCCACATAATCCGGATCAATCCTTGTGAGCACTTTGGCTGTATCAAGTGCGTGTTTCCCACTCCCCTCAACACCACCAATTCCCAAAATCACCGTCACAGAGAATGCTATTTCCGCTTCCTTCGTCTTCTTCCCTGCCTCAATTACCTGGTTTGAGCTTACCCCCTTACCTATCTCCTGAAGTAATACGTCATCACCGGTCTCAAGTCCTGTATAGAAAATACCCATTTTGAGCTGTCTTAATTCCTTGAGTTCATCCGAACTTCGCCGTAGAATATCCTGCGGCGTAGCATATGTGCCAATTCTCTCAACATCAGGTAACTTTTCGTTCACGTACATGAGAATATCCCTCAACTTGTCAAAGGGATAAGCAAGTGCATCGCCATCCTGAAGAAAGATCCTCTTTCCATCCCAACCTTGAGCCACGGCGTATACTACATTAGAAGCATTAGGAAGCTGAATGTCCTTTCGTATGAATAAGGCCACGGCATCTATTTCATTCTTAATATCATCGATATCTCGTATTTGAAGTTTTGACCCGTAGTATGCACAGAAAGTGCAGGTGTTGTTGGAGCACCCACTCGTCAATGGGAGAAAATAGCTTTTCCGTTCACTTGGAGGTCTTATGATAGCAGGTCTATTGAAGGTCATGTGCTAATTATTATTCAGCGGCAGGTAAACTGATTTGGCGGTATCCGTTACGACTCATTCTATCACCAATGGCAATCTAGTCTCAAAAATGGAGAGACATTAGATACGCCGAGTGGGTCTATCATACTCGATCGCGTAATGATGTATAATTTATTCGGACAGCACTATCTAGAGGAAGAGTTTAACAATCATGAGGTTTGAGAGCAGTATCGATATCAATGCGCCTCCGGACAGGGTCTGGGCGCTGATGGACAAGCTTGAACAGTGGCCTCAATGGATGCCGTCTATCAAGAAGATAGAGAGAATCTCTAAGGGCCCTCTGGCAATAGGCTCACAGCTTTCTGTCACAGCTAAGGTAAGCGGTCTTACGGTCAAGTTATTGATGACAATAATCAAGTTTGTCCCGGAGCAGACTGTGGTCATGCAAGGAAGAGCACTGGGCACTAGTTTGACACGCTTCTATATTCTAGAGCCTTTAGACGGTAAGACCAAGGTTACCATCGGTGGTGACGTTTCAGGAGCTTTAGCCTGGCTGGCACGTCGAGGCGGCCAAGCGGTTTCAGACGAGATGACCCAAGCAGCGAAGAAAAGGATCGAGGGACTGGAATGACAAGCCAGAACAAAGCCTTTATGGGAATAGATATAGGTTCGGTTAGTTTAAACATAGCTGTAATCGACGAGAAACTCCATCTACTCGCAAGTGTCTATGAGAGGACAAGGGGGCAACCTATTCTCGTATTAATTGATGTTCTTCAGGGTCTCAAAGAAGACTTTCCCGAACTATGTGAGACTGTGTGCACGGGCAGTGGACGTAATCTCATTGCTGAGGTCATCGGTGCAGAAAAAGAGAATGAAATTATTAGTCAGGCAAAAGCAGTTGCATACTTCCATCCTGAGGTCAGGACAATAATTGAGATCGGGGGGCAGGACTCAAAGCTGATTTTCTTGGAACGGGATGAAGAAAGTGAAAGGACAGTCATCGTTGACCACGCCCTTAATGAGATATGCGCTGCGGGGACTGGTTCCTTTCTTGATCAACAGGCATATCGACTGGGGATTTCCATAGATGAGTTCAGCTCGTTAGCTACGAGAGCTGAAAGGCCGGCCACTATTGCAGGCAGGTGCAGTGTCTTTGCCAAATCTGACATGGTCCATTTGCGGCAAGAGGGGACATCTCAGGAAGAAATAATAGCTGGGCTTTGTTACGCCTTGGCTAGAAATTATATAAGCAACTTAGGTAAGGGGAGGAGATTTGTAAAACCAGTAGCCTTTCAAGGTGGTGTCGCTGCCAATAAAGGGGTAGTTAAGGCTTTTGAAGAACTGTTAGAACTCATGCCTGGGGAATTGATCATCCCTGAGCATTTTAAGGTCATGGGAGCTTTCGGAGCAGCAATTGCGGCGGCGGAGAAACAGGGTGACACACCCATCAAACTTCAAGTGGCAACTGAGGCTTTGAAACATCATTTAGCTAAGAAGGCTAATGAATCTGAAGTAGGGCATTTAAGGAAATTGATCTATGGCGGAGATGGTTCTACTCCCCTGGATGAAGGTTTTATCGCTGGGAAGCAGCAAAAGAATAAGGTGTATATTGGGGTTGACGTTGGCGCTGTAAGTACAAATATCGTTGTTCTGGATGAAA
>CP070793.1:217755-225598 GCA_020346965.1 Chloroflexota bacterium
AGATTCAGCATTTTAGCAAAGGCAAGATAGGGATCTTCCACGGGCTCAAAAAAATCGCTTTCATCCGGAGTTACATTATTAGTGGCGAATAAGTCCTGCAAATACTCACCCAGGTTCTGTGGGTATGGTCGTAAATCATGGACAGCCGGAACACTGACGCTAATCACGGCGATTGCCACAACCGCGGTGATAATCCATTTCTTAGCCATATTCGCCCCCTGTCAAGTAAGTTTCTGTGTCGGGTAGAACAACGCGACTGTCCTGGCAATACGATGAGACCAATAGCAGACTAATGAGTATTTAGTACTTACTATTCAAGACTCCCTTTTGGCTGAACAACAATCAGCGCCCGTAATTCACGCCCAATGCTTCTTACTGTTGCTCCCCAAGACCGTCATCCCTCTGCGTCCTGTTTGCCTTCAAAGCTGATTTTATACTCCAGCTTCGGCAAAGTCAATTGCATTCTTCGCTTAATATTCAGCTCCGATCGAAATGTTATGGTACCTGCGACAGTAAGGGTGGATTCCTTTCCATCTCTACTTGGACGCAAGTTCTCAGAAAGTCCCCTTAGCTGAGTTTGGTCTCTTCAACGAGTGGTTTTACCGAGTATCGGGAATTACTATTGCTTTCGGCCGCATGTTATTACCTGTCGCAGAAGCCAAAAGCGAGGCCTTTCTATGCTCTCATCTATCTAGCAGAAAAGCATTGTTTCTGCCTATGGAGTGGACAGTATCTTATCAGGATAACGTCTGCCAGGGAGAGAGAAGGTTCGGCCAATTCGTCTGATATCCTCAGTATACCTTAGAACACAGAGAGGTAAGGACTCGACGGCTGGTTAAGTTAAGCGCAACAATTCAGAGACCCAGCACCTTCTTGGGATTCTCGTAATAGAGCTTTCTGAGAATCTCTTCGTCCAAATCAAAGCCTTCATGTACCTCGTCCGACCTTCCGAACTCACATGTAAATTCCGCCTTCTGACAAAGGTCAATGTCACACCTTACCCTCTCGTACAGCCAGTCGAAATCATTGATTCTGATGGCTAAGATAACATCTGAACCAAACAGGATTCTGTCCTGGTACTTTATGACGAAATTCCTTATCGTCTCTAGGTCACGCTTGAGGTAATCGTGGAACGTCGCAATATAGCCACCCATGGAAAGATCGATATACAAATTGGGGTGTTTGTCCAAGAGCTCAGCAGTCACATCAAGATGAATTCCTTTCATTATTGTATTCCCATAATGAGCATGGATGAAAGTAACTTCCGGGAAATCCGAAAGTACTTGGTCCAATTGGTTCAGTAGTTCGGGAATGCGAATAACACTACCGTGGAGCAAAACAGGGACATCATATTCAGCTACCTTCTGATAGACCTTGTACATGTTTTCTGAATTGAGAGGCTCGTCGTAATATTCTGGATGACCGCCCATCAACTTTAGCCCCTTTGCCCCTGCTAGAATATACTGCTCAACAAGCTCGGCAGCACGGGGATCAGCTTCATCAATTGTGCAAAAGGGTATAACTTTGTCAGGATACCTATCAGCCCACATCATCATGAGCATCGAGTTAATCCTGTAGAACCTGTTATCGGGTGGTAATCCGGTAGGAAGAAGCACCACTTTGGAAATACCGAAGCAGCCAAGAGCTCTCAGAAACAGGTCGACATCACCAGAGGTAGCGTAGTGTTCATGCATATCGATTTTGCCGTAGAGCCCATCGAGGTACAGTTTATCTTTAACGGCAAGGAATTGCTCTGAAATTAGATTCGCCTTTCTTGTAGTTATACTGTCGTTACTCTGAGCAGAAGTGGGGATCAGATTCAGCATTTTAGCAAAGGCAAGATAGGGGTCTTCCACAGGTTCAAAAAAATCGTCTGTCCTGGGAGTTATGTTATTGGCAGCAAATAAGCCCTGTAAATACTCACCCAGGTTCTGTGGGTACGGGCGAAAATCACGGATAGCCGGAATACTGACGCTAATCACAGCGATTGCTACAACCGCGATGATAATCCGTTTCTTAGTCATATTTGCCCCCTGTCAAGTAAGTTTCTGTGTCGGCTAGAACAACGCGATTGTCCAAGCAACGTGGCGACAGTAATGATGCACTGCCAAGTATCTAGGACTTACTGTTTTTTGGCTGAACAGCAATCAATGGCTGTAACTTACTGCCAATGTATTTTGCCGCTGTTTCCCCAAGACCGTCATCCCCCTGCATCCTGTTTGCCTTTACAGCCGATTTTATACTCCAGCTTCGGCAAAGTCAATTGCATTCTTCGCTTAATATTCAGCTCCGATCGAAATGTTATGGTACCTGCGACAGTAAGGGTGGATCCCTTTCCATCTCTATCTTAACGCAAATTTCCTGAAAGCCCCTTTAGCTGAGTCTGGTCTCTTCAACGAGTGGCTTTACCGAGTATCAGGAATTACTATGGCCTTCGGTCGCATGTTCTTACCTGTCGCAGCAACCAAAAGCGCCGCCTTTCGATGCTCTCACTTGTCCAGTACGGCAGTGTCATTTTGGCTGACAAGTTGGATTGCATTTCATCAGGATAACGTCTGCCAGGGAGGGGAAAGGTCGGGCCAATTTATCTAATACATTAAGAATAGCAGAAGAAACCGAATGGGGAAGTTTGGAAAGAAAGCTGCCCCACAGGGGGAGTCCAAAAAAGAGGGATATTCCCTTTGCTGCTTTAATTTCGAAATACTGTTTAACCAGGCTGCTTAGGAATGGGTAATCAAATCTATACGTGTGGTCTGGTGGTGGCTCCCAGAGCCTCCTCTCCTTAGCCAGGGAAGGGGAAAGAAACTTTGTTACTGGATATAGCTTCTTCCCCAGGCGGAAACCCAGGCTATCAAAATTAGCTATGGAGATTATCATCTCTCCGCCAGGTTTCAGTACATGGGCAATCTCCTCCATTGTTTTGTCAGGGGAGGCAAAATGGTCCAATGCTCCCTTACACATAACTTTATCGAATGAGTGTGGCTTAAAGGGCAAATTCTCCCCAATTCCCTGGGCTAAGACTATTTGGGAATTGCTTTCACTAAGAAACTGTCTAGCCCGAGCTATCATTACACGGGATGGTTCAAGCCCAACAACCTTCGCTCCCTTCGCCCGCAGGCGTACGCCATCAATAGCCTTTCCACAACCGACATCCAGTATTAGCTCGCCAGGGTTGGCGTTTACTTCTTCCAGAGTTAGATGGAGCATTTGTTGGAATAAGAATTCGAGATTAGGGTAGACTACGGGGGGCACTACGTCGTCGTCATTCCATTCCAGGTCGATTTTTTCCGTATTGTGCTCCTGTATCATGATTCAGATTCAGGATTCTAATTTTGCGGTTATGTAGTTTGTAAAGAGTTGCAGTTTCCTTTAACTAACTTTATCTAGCCTCCTACCTACAGGAATGCTGGTTAGTATTATGGATAGCTTTAGCTGCACGTTCCATGGAACAGAAGACCGGAATTGAGGCCGCAAGCAGCTTTTGTTCTATCTGCATTCGTTCGGACTCAGCGGAGCCAGGCGGGAGAACGATTATTACGGGCTTATTTTGCCTGCTTCCAAGCTCTATGAAGAAGTCATTTATTTCTTCCAGTCCTTTCCATGAATAAATTGGCAGAAGAATGTCAGTATCCTCTTGAATTAAGATGACATCGATAGCCGTATCCCTTGCTACTAAATCTATTGATTGAAATAGGGTTTCCAAGCCCCTGAATTGTGCCTGGCTTACGTCTACTGGATTGCGCAGGATGCTGCCCACTTCGCCCAGAAGCTCGCTCAGCTTCTGCTTTGTCTCAAGGGAGAGAGGTGGGACCTTGAGCCCGTTCCCCATACAAGCATCGCCAGCGGCTACCGAATTGCCACCGCCGCCATCCGCCAGGCCACCAATAATGGCTGCGCGCGTGCCTTGCCAGTCTCCAAGTTGTTGAAAGATAAGCAGGGTGTCGGTCATTTCCTCTAGACTATGCACTTCTATAGCCCCGGCTTGCTTCAACATCGCCGACCAGACGGCTGCTGAACTGGCCAAGGAGCCAGTGTGAGACATAGCAGCCCGAATGCCAGCCTCTGTTCTTCCTCCTTTCCAGACAATTAAAGGCTTGGCCTTGGCTACTTCTTTCATAGTATTGAAAAGACGAGCTCCGTCTCTTGTTCCCTCAAGGTAGGCACCAATGACCCTGGTTTTGGGGTCAGCAGCAAGGTATTGTAGGAAATCGCTGGCATCCAAATCAATGCCGTTACCAAAGCTGACTCCCTTACTGTAGCTGATATGGCGGGTCGTGCCCATTGTTACTAATTTGGCGGCGATACCGCCGCTCTGAGAGAGGAAACCGACGGAACCACTTGCACCTAGTGTTCCCATAGGGAACGGGATTTTGCGTTCCGGGCAATATACACCTATACAGTTCGGGCCAATGATACGAACATTTCCCTGTCGCGCTTTCTCGAGCATTTGCTCCTCTAACTTGTGTCCCTGTTGTGCATCCATCTCACTGAATCCAGCAGTGAAGAATTGAACTGCTTTGACATTCTTAGCCACGCAGTCATCGAGGAGATCCAACACAGATTGTCGAGGAATAGCTACAATAACGTAATCTACTTCTCCAGGGACCAGCCTTAGATTCGTGGAAATCTCGAGGTTAGCGATGTGACCACTCTTGGAACCAATCGGGTAAATAGAACCCGGGAATCCAGCTGTTTTCAGGGACCAGACCCATATAGAACCAGCTTTTATCGAGGTAGTCGATGCCCCGATGACGGCAATAGATTTGGGGTAAAAGATAGGCTCAAATTCCTTAATCTTTTCCTCAAACAAGGGCAATCCTCAGGGGCTAACCTGTCTGTTGAAATTCGGGTTTAATAAACTTTGGGTTATCGGGATAATGGTGCTTCGATTATCATTCCAGGATTATCCGGGCATCAACAGCTACAGCTTTATCAGGATAGGCAAATATGGGATTGAGGTCGAGTTCTCTTATTTGCGGATTTTTCTCGACAAACTGAGATACCTTGACTATTAGCTTTTCCAGTGCCGGGATGCTGGCTGGCTTTTGGCCTCTATAGCCTTCCAGTACGGGATATCCCTTTATTTCTCTAATCATAGCTTTGGCATCTCTTGCAGTTACGGGGACTATTCTGAAGGAGACATCTTTTAACACCTCTACCAGTATGCCGCCAAGCCCGAACATGAGTACGGGGCCGAATTGAGGGTCCTTGCTCATGCCCACAATCACTTCCACTCCTGATGGAGCCATCGATTGCACCGAAACACCCTCAATCTGAGCTTGGGGGTATGCCTGTTTAATAGAGGATAAAATCTCATTATAGGCCTTGCCTACCTGAGTAGCGTTGGTTAATCCTAATTTGACACCGCCGGAATCACTTTTGTGCACCACTTCGGTGGAACTTACTTTTAATACTACGGGAAACCCCATTTCATTGCTAATAGAAATGGCTTCCTTTTTACTTCGGGCGAGTTTAGCTTCAACAACGGGTATCCCTGCTTTCTTAAGAAGTGCCTTGGATTCGACCTCGGTTAATAGATTTTGGCTCTTTGCCATCGATTATCTCCTTCCATGCGTCTGGTTATTCAAAATTCGCTCTTTATTGTAACCCGTTGTTTATTTTTTCTCTAGTATGTTTATAGGTTGAATAATTCACTGATTCAGATAAAACAACCTATCACCTTGGCTTGCACAGGATTTCCTGAACCTGCAACTGAAAAAAGTCATGAGTATGGGCCGGCTTAATAACCAGTGCGGTATCTGCTCCACTTCCCGTGCCTCCGATAGAGATTATCTCTTCATCTGTCCTTATGAGACCAGCATCGGCAGCCATAAGGGCTATTTCGCAGGCTACTTTGGTGCCCTGTCCAAAGACCCTTAAGGTATGAGCTATGATTTCATCCACCTGATACGTGTTAAACCTGCGGCGAACTGCCCTGCCTACTCCGCCGAAGGCGTGCGTGGCAGTTAGAAGCATCCCTCGCTTTTCCAGTATCTCTGACTTGCTTGACTGTGTTAGTTCCTGAACATCGGCTGTGGGAAACCCTGCAGCATGAGTAACTACCACTACCCTGTAATTGGTGAACATCTTCAACGCCTTCAATCCAGTTTCTCCACTGGTAGAAGCTATAACTACGCTTTTTATACCTAACTCCTCCGCTCTTCTCTTAGCTATTTTCAGGGTTTTTTCGGTGTTTACACTGCCTGGTTCCGGGAAATAGACACTTTTGACTTCCAGCATTTTGGAATTGACACCTCTCATCTTTAGTAATAATATCTTATCAAATAAGGACATGAAGCTCATTTTTATACATGGTTCAGGTGGTTGCGGAGATATCTGGCGCTATCAAACCGAGTACTTCCCAGGTAGCCATGCCGTCAACTTGCCCGGACACCCTCAAGGTCAAGCCCTTGAGAGTGTAGAGGAATGTGTTGACTGGCTCAGGAAATATATCCAGTCAGAAGGATATGAAGGTATAGTATTGGCCGGACACTCCTTCGGCGGGGCCATAGCCCTGATGTATGCCCTCAGATACCCTCAGGAACTCAGAGGAGTTATCATCGTAGGCAGCGGAGCCAGGCTTAGAGTTCACCCCATGTTTTTGGCTCCCCTTGAAGAAGCTATTAAGGGCAATACCCAGAAGTGGCACGAATTTGTCCAGGAGATGTATCGCTCAACGCCGGAAAATTATAAGGCGGAAATCGTGGAAAAACAGAAAGCTATTGGTCCTACCGTCATGCTCAACGACTTCCTATGCTGCAATAAATTCGACATCATGGACAGAGTTCACGAAATAAAGGTGCCGACACTTATCATATGTGGCGAATTGGATGTAATGACGCCGGTAAAATTCGCCAATTACCTGGGTGACAAGATCACCGATTCTAGAGTGATGGTTGTTCCACAATCCGGTCACTTCGTTTTTGCCGAGAAACCAGAGGCCGTCAATAAAGCCATAGAGGATTTTCTCAAGGTGGTATCCTCCTAAATCTCCTTCATCCTGGCAGTAGAACCTGGCGTGCAAGCAGTTTCCAAATTCTCCAGTCTAGGGAACTTTCAGAGATGGTCAGCAATTTACTCGAAACTTGTGCTAAACTTTTTTACTGATATAGCCACTGAGAATTGGATGTGAGGTCAGGCCGATGAAAATCAACACATACATGTCCCCGGGAGGTATCTTGCCCCACGGCTTCATAGAGCGGATGAGGAGGATTGTCGGGAAAGAGCACTTCTCACAAAAGGAAGATGACCTCATTTCCTACAGTCTGGACTACTGGTTGTACGGCATATTCCTTTCTCAGAAGGGTGAATTGCCAGCGCTTCCTTCTGCCGTCATCTCCCCAGCCTCCACCGCCCAGATACAGGAAATAGTCGAATGCGCCAGACACTATAAAGTGCCTATCACGCCCTTTGGTGGGGGCTCTGGCGTGCTTGGTGGAGCAATTCCTATGAATGGAAGCGCTATCCTGAACCTGCAAAGGATGAACAAGTTCCTGAATCTGGACGAACTCTCACTTGTGGCCGAGTCCGAAGCAGGCATAATAGGTGCAAATCTGGAACTTGAACTGAACAGCCGTGGATATTCAGCAGGCAATATCCCCCAATCGCTTTACTGCTCTACCCTGGGTGGCTGGATTTCCACTCGGGCAGCCGGGCAGTTCTCCACCAAATATGGAAAAATCGAGGATATGGTGCTGGGTATGGAGGTTGTGTTGTCTGATGGCAATCTGCTGAATATCAAACCTGTTCCCAGAAGGTCGGTTGGGCCCTCGCTGAAAGACATTTTTCTGGGGTGCGAAGGCACACTCGGTATCGTGACCAGGGCAACTATTTCGGTTCACCC
>CP070793.1:225698-229615 GCA_020346965.1 Chloroflexota bacterium
AAACTCGGCTACACTGTGGATATTGACTATGTCACAGCCATGCTGATGAACATTACGTTATGGTTAGCGGTAGCTCCTCTGGCGGCAGCTTCAGCTAGAAAGAGATTTTTTAGCTGTAAATGAGCTGCGTAGAATAGCTACCCTATGACGAAACACTGGTTGCCTATTATGGCAGTCAAGGCTACGATTGCATCTGGCGACCTTTGACCTGTATCGGCCTGCGGAAGATAAAGGTGGAAGCATCGGCTGACCTTCGCGTGGCACCGCTTTCCAGGACTGCAACAATGGTGGACCTGAAACTAAGAGAAAGTGAAAAGGACTGCTGACGAAGGAAGAGAATTTGATTGGATAGAATAGCATGAGAGGAAGCAATCTTGAACCCGGATAATGCCTACTTCCTGTGCTTCAGAAAGCGATAGAGGCCTAAAAAGACGTTTATTCTGGGTACCCTTTCCATATAGTCTATATAAGCAGTTCCGAACTTCTCGATTAGCCGTTGGTCTTCCTCTCTACAACCTATATAGATAACTGCTGTTCCCATGGCTCCAAGCACCCCGAATAGCCAGTGAGGATACCATAAAAAGGTAGTGAGGAAGATTGCGTAGATTCCACCTGTGTATTGTGGGTGCCTGACAATAGCGTAAATGCCGGTATCTACTAATTGTGTGGTGTGGACAAATGATTCACCTTTGCCAACACCACCCAGTCGTGGGAACGTGATTATGGGATCATGACCAGCACCATACCGAAAGCCCATACCACCCAACCGATGATAAACAACACGAGGTATGACTCTATCTTTATGACACCTGTCAAGACGAGGGGATTAACCGGAAAACAGGCAATACCCAAGATAGTCAGAAGTGTGCTCCAGAGGATATTCTGCCATTTCTGAGATAGTGAATACTTACGCATCTACTTATCTCTCTCCAATGTCTTCGAATTATTGACCAACATTAATAGACCGCAGGCAATGATATTACCATGTCGGGCATTTGGATTACATAGTCCTGGAGGGTGGGGTTCCTCTGGATAGTGGTGAGGTACGAAGCTGCTCCCGTAGAGAAAATCAAGTTAGGCCGAAAGCTACGTGTAAGCATCACTGACTGGTATAAGGTTTTGTTAGAGAGTTGCAGAAAGGAGTATAATATGCTCATACAGGGTGCTGTGAGTTATCTGCTACCGCCTCCCTCATAGGGGAGGGATTGTTTTTAGGGAACGATAACGCTGGAGGTGTTAGAGATGAGCAACACGAAAGAAGCCAAAGTGAATATTCGGCGCATGGATCGTAGGGACATTCATGAGGTTCTGACTCTTTACAGGATAATTGGAGGCTCGGAGGGCGACGCTATCGATTATAAAGACCTGGCTTCCGCTAACCCCGGGACACCACCTGATGTGAGTTTTGTAGCTGAGATTGGCGGTAAAATAGTGGGTTTCTCCATCAACCGGTCGTGGTTTCTAATGGTACCGCTTACTGAAGTATGCATTATTCATGCCATATTGGTTCACCCTGACTATCAAGGGCGGGGCATCGGACGCAAACTAATTCAGGCGCTCTTGTATCATTGCCAAATCGAAGATATTGGCACGGTTCGTGCTCTCATTCCAGAAGGTAGCAAGGAACTGCAAGACCTCTTTGAGCGGCAGGGTTTCCAGTGTAGCCCGGTTGTCAATTTTGATAAGACCTGTGAGCTTTAAGAGAAGGCCTCGCTCTCTAGTAAGATACCAGTAGCTTAGTATCTACGCCCTTTACCTCCTCCTCTGCCTCCTCCACCAAACCCACCGCCACCAAAAGGTCTTCTGCCACCTTCGGTGCGAGGGCGTGCTTCACTAACGCTGAGAGTTCGCTCTCCTAGTGATGTCCCATTAAGGCCGTTGATTGCAGCCTGGGCTTCAGATTTCGTTGACATCTCAACAAACCCGAAACCTCTAGATTCGCCGCTGTACCTATCCTTAATTATATTTACCGATGTAACTTGCCCGAAAGCCTCAAATGACTGGCGCAACTCATCCTCGGTAACCTCGCGAGATAGATTGCCTACATATATATTCACAGTATTAATCCCCCTTCTTGATTATTATGGTTTCAGACCCCGCGTAGCCGAAATTCTTGGGACATACCGGGTCGTTTTAGTTCTAGAGTTTCAGGGGCTGGGTTTAGTCCCAGCCCCTTCCGAGTCTGAACGTATTAAATTGCTACCGGCTGTCTAATTTAGTCTTGCTGTAGCAGTCGCTACAATATACTGGCCTGCCCTCTCTCGGTTCAAAGGGCACTTCACAGTCTTTGCCGCACTCGACACATACCGCGGGATGCATTTGGCGGTTAGATCTGTAACCTCTGAAGCTATTGTACTGGGATCTCTTTGCTTCACGGCACGCTGGACAGCGCTTGGGCTCATTAGTATATCCCTTATTGGCATGGAACTCTTGTTCCTCAGCGGTAAAGGTGAATGTAGCACTACAGTCAACACATTGTAGATCTCTGTCTGCAAATCCCATTGGACGACCTCCTTTCTTACAATACTTGGCTCGAGTTTCGGTCATCCAACGTTCGCGAATGCGCTCGGAAGAGCTTTCACAGAGGCGTGATAACCTACGCTTATAACCACTGGTTCAAGTATAATGAACGGTTTCTAAAATTGCAACCATTGAAAGTCGCTACCTGGCATTCTTACTATGAGATAACCTATTCTTTAGAGTTGGGAAAGAAGGGACTATACTTAGAATCTGGCGCACAAATTGGCTACTTCGGGAAATAACTCAATATCGAGCGGCACAATACTCTATTAGCCGCCCGAATCCGGTAAGTTCACCGTGGATTCGGTTTTATCCTCTATGCTCTTCATTTCCTTACCGCAGCATACAAGTGTACCGCCACCAACCTCTATTACCTCCACTTTGTTGCCGCATATTTTGCACTTGAATATCTCTCCGTAATGTTCCACAGCCATGCTCTATACCCCCTATCGGTTAACGGATTTTCCCATCCCTCAATGGCATTTGTCATCAAGGGTGGATGCTCGGCTACTTTACAGCCTTTTAGTTTTCGCTGATAACAGTCGGAGCGTTCCCGAAATATATCTTCGTGTGGGGCCAGGGTATTTCTATACCCTCCCTGTCAAATGCATCTTTAAGGCGAAGCCGTAGTTCACCCATGATAGCCCACTGCTTCGCTGGCTTGGTATCTCCCAGGATTTTAATGTCTATGCCCGAATCACCCAATTTGTCCACCCTTAGGACCGAGGGTGCTGTGATGAAATCATCTTTCCACTGCGCTTCTTTGGCCATCTTCTGGCAGACTTTGTTGGCAATATCGATAACATGCTTCAGGTCCTCGCCATAGCCTACCGACACGTTAAGATTGACCCTGGAAAATTTCTTGGTCATATTGGTGGACAATTCCACCTTGCCATTAGGTACTGAATGTACATTAGCATCTAAATCTCTGAGCACAGTGCGTCGCAGAGTGATATCCTCGACGACGCCCGCCACTCCCGCAATAGAGACCACATCGCCGATTCCATAATGGTCCTCCAAAAGAATAAAGAAACCCGAGATGAAGTCCCTTATCAGATTCTGGGCGGCGAAGGCGATAGCCAGACCTCCAATACCAATGGCGGCAATGAGGGATGCAATATTCACACCGAACTCAGGCAATATCGTGATTACCGCAACAACCAGGATGAGTATTCCGGCGATTTTAACAAGTACAGAAGATAATGTGTCTGTCCGCTGTCGAATCTCCATTTCGTCCTCGCCAGCCATCTGGCGGCATATGATTCTTTTGATAATGGAACGTATTATGGGACGGCAAATAAAGTAGACGGCGACGGCAATAGCAATAATTATAATGACTCTTATACCTGAACTCATGAACCAAGCCATAATTGCCTCCTTCTAATAAGAAATTACAG
>CP070793.1:229715-232360 GCA_020346965.1 Chloroflexota bacterium
ACCTGTACAAAGCCCTGGAAGGTAAAGTGCCTGAAATATACTGCATAGGCAATTCCTCTGAACCGCGAAGGATACTGGAGGCAACCAGCGAGGGATACCGGACTGGGCTAGCAATATAAAGGTTTCAGTCGATCGGGCGTCCATAGCATATCTGAGGGCGGAGTTGCGCATTCACCTGCTTTTTCCTTTTGCTGGATTGATAAGTATCTATCATACGATCGAATATTCAGCCGAGGCAATAGGGAAAAACCGACTGGTAGGAAAAGTTAAGTAAAGTATATTGATTATTCCTCTTAGCAGGCGTAAAGTATTGGTGTTGCAGGGCAGGGAAACAGATGTGCGGCAAGGTGAGTTGCCTGGGTGGTAGTCAGCTTCATTTCACTATATACACACATGCAATCTCAGGTTTTCACTCTTTATCACAGCAAGATAATCTTTGTTCAGGAGATTCGTTAGCTACTACCCTTGCTGATGCCCTTGGGTTTTATTGGGATTGTCATTACGTGCCCCGGCTTGTTAGGGCTGGCAATCGCGATAAGTCGGTCGGTCATGGGCTATTGGATTACAGTATAGAAATGAGATAAGTATAAGGAGGTAAGATGAAAAAAATGGGGATTCTATTCATAGCACTGGGGCTTGCTTTAGCGCTGATATTCCCCTCTGCTATCTCCGCCGATGCCGGACCCGAGCCTCCGCCAGGTGTGGGGCCCATTATCTTCGTTCATGGCGGAGCGGGGTCGGCACAGCAATTTGACTCGCAGGCGATGCGGTTTGCGAGCAACGGCTGGCCCGTGGACTTGCTGTTTGCTTTCGAATACGATTCCACTTTCGCCACCCAAAGTTTTCCAGCGGTTGTTGCGCGTCTCAATGCGTTTATTGACAGCGTTCTGGCTCAAACCGGCGCCGTCCAAGTTTACCTTATGGGGCATTCTCTAGGCACATTTGTATCCCAGGTCTACCTATCTGTACCATTTTATGCAGCAAAGGTCGCCAAGTACGTGAACATCGATGGCGGTACAGCTGATGCCCTCCCTGGCGGCGTACCCACCCTGGCTATATGGGCTGAGCTTGGGGGAGATGGGACTCCTAGGCCGCCCCGTGAGATAGTAGGCGCAACGAACGTCGTTCTGCCGGGTCAATTTCACGTCCAGTCGGCAACCTCTGCTGAAGCATTCGCTGCAATGTTCGAATTTTTCACGGGAGGACCGCCGGCAACGACGGACATTATACCCGAACCACCCGGTCAAGTTAGACTGGCAGGCAGAGCAGTCTTCTTCCCGGCGAATATGGGAGTAGGTGATGCTATCGTAGAGATATGGGAAGTTGACGGCGGCACCGGCTATAGAAAATACGACAATCCGGAGGCAGCCTATACTCTGAGTGGAACGGGATATTACGATGGAACCTGGGGGCCTTTTGAAGCCAACGGGCTGAAATATTATGAGCTTGTCATCCTGCGCGAAGGCTTTCGACCTCATCATTTCTATTTTCAACCTTTTATGAGGAGCGACTACTTTGTTCGCCTCCTGACATCTCCACCTGGCGGCATTGGTGGATATATGGACCAGACCGATTACCACAGCAACATAGTTGTTTCGAGGCAGAACGAGTGGAGGGATGAAGATGTCCTTGAGATAGGCGGCGATAATGTACTTACGGCACTCACTCCCGTCACTAAAAGCCTGATTGGCCTGTTTGTTTACGATAACAATGCGGACCAAGTGAGCGACCTTACTCAACCGATCCCCTTATACCACGCCATAACATTCATGTCCGGCGTTGACCTCTATATGCCTGCAGCTGAGCCTCCAAATGGAACGATATCCATTGTGGTCACGCCGCGATGGGGCGGTGGCAAGACCCAGATGATAAATGTACCCAACTGGGCATCTTCACAACACGCAATGAGCGTTATTGTCAATGACTACGTCCAGGATATCGACTCCTGGCCTGAGTATGTTCCCAGGCAGGCTCCTGGCCAGTAAGGGCGGTGGTGATAAATGGGGCAGCCCTTATATAGAAAGCAAGAACTTGGTGTCAGATAACTTAACAAAGGTTAGTCAATTGAAGTAAGTGAATGGCAAGGACCTGAAAGCGGGGGCAGAGTCAATCTCTGCCCCCGTGGCTCTTGGTATTTCTGTCATTTCAGGCACTCCTACAATATGCATGACGAGAATTTGTATATATAAAGCCGTAGGAATCATAGAGTCTTGACATACGATACGAGAAGACGATAGTATGCGGGAGCTAAAGGAGAAGGAAATGAAGCTAGTCACTTTCGACGTTTCCACGCCGGTTGGGCGGATACAGCGCATCGGAGCCATGCACGAGAATAAAGTTATAGATCTGAATGCAGGGTATACTCGCTACCTGGCTGACAAATACGGCAACGTCCAGGCCTATGAAATGGCAAAGGCAATGCTTCCACCTGATATGATTGCCTTCTTCCGAAGAGGAAGAGAAGGAAAAGACAAGGCTGAACTGACCATCGACTATGTGGCGAAGTATCGGAGTAAAGGCAATTCGCTCGGTCCCCGGGGCGAAAAGATAGTCTACGAGGCAAATGAAATCAAGTTGAAGGCGCCAGTGCCGCGGCCGAACTCGCTTCGGGATTATCTCTCCTTCGAGGGTCATTCCAGCTTCTC
>CP070793.1:232460-236641 GCA_020346965.1 Chloroflexota bacterium
AAGTGAACGCTGTCTGGCCTGTGGTTGCCAGGATACATTTGAATGCAAACTGCGTGAACTGGCTACTGAGTATGATGTGGACGATACCAAATATAGCGGCTACAAGCACCATTTGCGCATAAGAGAGAATGAACATCCTCATATTCTAAGAGACCATAATAAGTGCATATTGTGTGGTCGTTGTATCCGAATATGTAATGAAGTCGAGGGTATTAGTGCTCTGGGCTTTTACAATCGAGGTTTTGACACCATGGCTGGACCGGCTCTTGATGTTCCGTTATGCGAAACGGCCTGCGATTCCTGTGGTCAGTGTATCTCAACATGTCCTACTGGAGCGCTAACTCCAAAAGCACAGATGCCCAAACAGGGCCCGTGGGAGCTGAAAACTGTACCAACCACCTGCCCCTACTGTGGAATTGGCTGTAATCTGGAGTTGAGTGTTCTTGGAGATAAGATAGTAGAGGTTAGTTCCCCGATGGGTAGCCCGGTGAATAATGGCAACCTGTGCCATAAGGGCCAGTTCTATCCGACGACACTTCACAACCTGAAGCGGCTCCGCACTCCAATGATTAAGCGAAATGGCACTTTGGTTGAAGCCAACTGGCAGGAAGCCATAGCATTAGCCGGCAAAGGACTGAAGGGAATCAGCAACAGAATCGGCAGCGACGGATTAGCCGTCTTATCCTCTCCCAAACTGACGAATGAGGAGAGTTATCTGGTACAGAAGTTGGCTCGAGTTGCCTTGAGAACCAATAACATAGGGTCCCTAGCCGCTAACGGGGTGAATGACAGCACGTTGAAATGTCTGGGCAGTGACGCTTCCACCTGTTCTTACAGCGATATCCTGGACAGCGACCTCCTTCTCGTCTTCGGCTGCGATATTGCTGAAGAGTATCCTATCATGGCAATGAAGGTCAGGGAGGCAGTCCGAAGCGGCAGTAAGTTCATTACATTAAATCCCCATCCTACCAGAATGGATTCACTGGCAAGGATTGCTCTGAAGGTTAACCACCGAACAAGCGTAGATCTGCTTCAGGCAATGCTTGCTTATATCGCGGCCTATGATCTCGTCGACCACGAGTTTGTTAACGCTAGGACCAGCGGTTTCCGAGATTTTGCCTCAGCGATGAAGAGATATCCTTTAGAAGAGATTGCCAATATACCATGGACAAGACCTTCCAAAATCATCGAGGCGATACAGCTTTACGTCCGCGCCCGGAACCCAGTGATAATCGTGGATGCCAATACGGCTACACCGGCTGAGTTAGCCCTGCTCTCTGAACTGGCATTGATTACCGGTAATGTTGGTCGCGATGGTGCCGGTGTGATCATCCTCCGCACCACAGGCAACGCCCAGGGTCTGATTGATATGGGTGTGACTCCTGGTTACCTCCCCGGGCAAAAACCAATTACCAGTGTCGCTAACAGGGAAAGATTCGAAGCTGTCTGGGGCAAACCTGTACCTGTTACAAAAGGCAGGAATTCCATCGAAATCATCCAGGGAGTAGAGAGAGGAACCATCCAGGGTGTCCTTGTTATTGGCAGCGATGCTGTCGGTGATATGAAGAACACCATCTTTGAACTCCCGGTATTCTCGGTTCTGATAGATACCGTGTTTCCTGAAGAACCACCCTACCCTGATGTAGTCCTTCCCGGGGCTAGTTTCGCCGAAAGTGACGGTACTTACACTAATTGTGAACGCCGGATACAGCATGTATATCGGGCTACCTCTGCACCGGCTGGTAAGCAGAATTGGGAGATTATCTCAGCTTTAGCAACTTCGCTGGGATATCCGATGAATTATCCAGCAGTATCGGACATCTACCAGGAAATTATCAGACTAGTTCCGTCTTACAAGATTGCTGAGGATGGGGAAACCGCCAAAGAGATTACACAATGGCCATTATCCAGGGATCGTAAGTTTCATTTCGATGGAAACGTGGCTCGCACTAACCCCCTCAACCTCCAGAATTATGAAATACTGGACGTTCTAAGAAGCCAGTCGTAAGTATTACCTTTTCGGGTTAATCCTTGCGATGATGGATTGTGCCCTCTTTGAGTCTTCAGAATTCCAGGTTATATTCCTCAAGCAGACTAACACCCGCAAAACTGGGTAACGTTTCTCACGTATTAGGTTTGAACAAGCTGACTGCTATCAGAAAGGAATCGGGAAGAATCTGCTGAACAGATAAATGACCGCCGGTATTGAGAGTATGCAGAATATGAAACTGGCAAAGACAAACTGGCTGGCTATTTGCCGGTTTCCTCCGCACCTCTCGACCAGGATTGGTATTGCTGTAATGGGTGGGACAGCAGCCTGAATAATAACGATCAAAGCAACAGTATCAGGGAGCACTACAGGGCGCAGTAAGATTAACAGACCGAGAAATACGAGCGGGAACACGACGTTCTTAATTAATACAAACTTGACAACTTCCGTAATGTACCACCTCCTGTTATTATCTGCTTTATACTTGAAGTCGTTGTAGATATTCCCACCGAGTATTAGCATTATGATCGGTATTGTAATAGCTCCCACCATGGTGACTATAGTAGTTAGGAACTCAGGTATGTACTCGTTGACAGAGGCAAGGCCAATGACAATGCCGACAACAGTAGCCACGAGCACCGGGTTTACAATCCTGCGCCAGTTGAGTTTTTCCTTTTGGATGTGCTTGTCAAAGAACAAGGTGTAAGTACCAAATATCAATGAAGGATGGAATATCACGAACAGAAAAAGCGGTACCAAATACTGATTGTCTCCGCCGAAAAGGCCTTCAATAACCAATATGGGAAGAAAAAGCCCGTTCTGGTAGAGGAGACTGATGGTGAACTCGCCCCGTATTTCCTTTCTGACCAGGAAGGACGATGCCAGTGACAGTGCCAGTGTTACAACTGCGAAACCAAGCCACCAAAGCGGAAATCGCCACCAATCTGGATATGTCTGCGGTGAGAAACCGGTTATGAGATTGCCGAGCACCAGTAAAGGTAAGGCTATGTCAATGGCTAATGATTGCAGAAAAGACAGTGTATCGGACGGAACACGTCTTCTACCAATAATCCAGTAGCCCAGTAGCCCAATGCCCAGCAGTACAAGTACTGCCTGTAAAGTGGATAGAAAAACGTCCATGTTGTTCCCATTCTATACGTTACTAGGCACGTCGACAAGTCTCAATCACTCCCTCTACCATATTCTTCTCCCCCGCAGTTATTTGAGGCAAGAAGTAATCACGCTACCACAGGCGCTCAGTTTGTAGCCTTTTGCTGCTTGGACCATCGAATATGTACAAAGCCGGTTAATCGGTTTAGAACCCGTGCCACTCGACTAGATCATCTAATGGTTCGCGAGGTCGTTCGAATTTGTTAAGTGCAGCGCCGGGATCGGGGTAGCCAATGGCTACTGATGTCACGATAGCCCTGTCTTTGGGGATATTAAGCACGTCCCGGAATATCTCGGGCCATAAGACCGGTATACCCATAATGCATGTACCGAGGCCATAGTTGAGGGCAGCTATACAGATGGTTTGAGTGACTGCACCGATACTCACTATGGCACTAGAACCACGGTCATCCGAGCAAACAATTATTGCACTGGGGGCGTCAAAGAAGCGCAGCGTCTTCTCTCGGTACTCGTGTTGTTTTGCTTTGAGGTCTTCAGTTCCTGCAGGGTAGCGGATGGCGTCCGTCAGCGCTTTGAAAGATTTCCATCGTGGCATCAAATGCTCAGGATAGGGACCTGTTCTGGGCAGATCTGGATTGGTGCTAGTATATTCATGGCCGTCCCATGTTTTTGCTTTCTCCTCAAGTTTGGCTTTTACTTCGGCTAGCGGTTCACCTGCCAAAACCTCAAAATACCAGGGTTGCACATTCCCTCCCGACGGTGCCCAGTGGCTAATATCCAGCAGATCCTGCAAGACCTTTTTTGGAACAGGGTCGGGCTTGAAGACACGAATACTTCTTCTGCTTTGTATAGCGTCAATTACGTCCATAGTATCCTCCTGGTCTTATTTTGGTGTTGAGTCTAACACGAGAATAATGCCGGGTCTATGCCTATTCCCACTAGCTACACACCTTCCGTACCAGACAATGCAACCTTTTCAGATGCTCGGCAATTATATTGGTGTAAGGGAGTAAAATGGAATATCTGGCGGGCGCCACCCGGCCGATTGAGCGGTTACGTG
>CP070793.1:236741-240984 GCA_020346965.1 Chloroflexota bacterium
CCTCCTTTAATTGGTTATTTGCTGACCTCGCCTCCCAGCGACCATGGACTTGTCTTTACAATCCTAACTCCTGCCAATTGGCCCAGCCAATCACCAGCATCTTCAAAGTATACCAGCTTATTGCTCCGCGTGCGCCCAAACCATTTTCCACCCTTACTGCCTTCCACCAACACCTCGACCTGCCTGTCCTGCAGCTGTGAATTAATTTCGCCGGCTATAGTGGTCTGAAGTCCTTCAATCTTATGGAGTCTTTCCTTCTTCACTTCAGCAGGAACGCTGTCTTGATATTCTCGGCAGGCAATCGTGCCAGAGCGAGGAGAATAAGCTGCCACGTGAACAACGTCAAACCTCATTTCCTTGATTATTGATAGGCTGTGCTCAAATTGCTCTTCCGTCTCACCAGGAAAGCCAACTATTATATCTGTGCTTAGCGACATTTCAGGGACTCTGCGGCGAATGGTGTATACAAGCCCCCTATATTGCTCCACGGTGTATCCTCGCCTCATAGCCTCTAATATATCGTCGTTACCAGCCTGAACAGGCAGTTCCAGATGTTCACAAACCTTATCTAGAGAAGCTATAGTCTCAATGAGCTTTAAGTTCATATCCTTGGGATGATTTGTTAGAAAGCGAATCCGGACGAGGTTGTTTATGCTGCTTAATTCGTTAAGTAGATCCGCAAGGTCGGGACGCCTGGGTAAATCGTGTCCGTAAGAATCGACATTCTGTCCGAGCAAGGTTACTTCTTTTGTACCTTGCTCTACTCGCTTCTTGACTTCGCAAACTATTTCCTTGACAGGACGACTCACCTCCTTCCCCCTCCTGTACGGTACAATGCAATATGAACAGAAATTATCACAGCCCTGGATGATGGGGATAAGGGCGCATGGCGAGGGAACTGTCCTGTCATCATTGCTGCGGTGACAAAGCGGTCGCCGTTCAATCGATAACCCCTGCTTTTGCCCCCAGGCAACTAGCTCGGTGTAATCGCCGGGCTTGAATAACAGGTCAACGTAAGGAAATCGTCTCTGCAATTCTTCGTTGTGGGAGTTGACAAAGCATCCCGTAACAAGTATGTGGAGATGAGTAAATTCACTCTTTATACCTTTCAATAAACCTAGTGTGCCCAAAACCTTATTTTCGGCGCTTTGCCTTACAACGCATGTGTTGAGAACCACCAAATCGGCATTGGAGAAAGAGTTTGCTGCCTGATAGCCAGCAGAATCCAAATATCCGGCTATTTGCTGAGACTCTGCCTTATTCATCTGGCAGCCGATGGTCCAAATAAAATAGCGTGGCATGGTACTCTTGCTTTCACTTAGGCAGATGTTTACACGATGATTATATCATTCGGAAGTCGATTCGACATACGCTCAATGGATCATATTTGGGTGAACTATGTGAAAGCCACAACTGGCAATGAGGTTGTGCCCGGTTATAGCGCTGGAATCATCTGAAGCCAGGAACACAACACAAGCCGCTATCTCGGACGGCTCGGCGATCCTCTTTACAGCATTATTGTCAGTAATCCTCCTCATCATTTCCTCGTAGGAGATACTGGCATCGCCGGCTGAAACTTTCACCCAGTCCTCAAATTCTTGAGTCCGAGTAGCACCGGGGCTAATGCAGTTAACGCGAATGCCGAATCTACCAACTTCGATGGCCAGCGTTTCAGTTAAGCCGATTACACCCCATTTGCTGGCGGCATATGGGCTTTCTTTGGGGACCCCAGATATCCCCGCCACGCTGCTGATATTAACGATATTACCGCTCTTGCGGGGAATCATGTATTTAAGTGCCTCTCGACAGCAAAACATCATGCCAGTCAGATTTATCGCCAAACTATCATGCCACTCCGTCAGATTCATATCGGCTACATCAGCGTTATTAAAGGTACCCCTAGCAGCATTATTCACCAATATGTCAATATGTCCAAATTCTCTGATAGTCTCAGTTACCATCTGCTCTACCTGCTCATGCTCGGAAATATCCGCTTGTATCGCCTTCGCCTCACCGCCTCTGGATGCGATGTCTTTGGCGGCCTGTTCCAGTCTGGATAGGTTACGAGCGGCTATAACCACAGCCGCTCCTTCGTCAGCCAAGGCTAGGCTAATGGCTTTCCCTATGCCAGTCCCTCCACCTGTGACGATAGCTACTCTGTCTTTTAGTCTCATGGATTCCATCCTCCTCAGCTGTTTTTAACGCTCCATAAACATAGCCTAATATTCCCGCCAATTCCAGTTCATTCCCCCTTTGAAGACATTTCCGTTCATTTCATTACTGATGAACAGATTGGCTTCGGGGAAGCGTTTAACCATAGCGTAATAGAAACTGGCAACATCCTTCGTTCTTGCCAGTTCTTCTTCGGTAGCGACAAGATAGTCCTTGGTGAAATCAAAGGAACTGGAGTCGAAGGGCATTCCCGGTTTCTGATGGCCAGGAATTATTACCTCTGCATCCAATCTCTCCAGGCGCTCAATATCGCGTATCCACTGCTGTCGTTCTTCGGCATCAAGTTCGCACGTGAAAGGATGTGCTTGGTTGAAAAGAACATCGCTGCCCACCAGAGTCCTTATCGAAGGAATCCAGACTACCGTATTGTATTTCATGTCCCCCATAACTTCGGGGATAATCTCGATAGGTTCTCCTTCCAATTCCAGGTGGTTCTCGTTGAGAGATTCAATTCTGGCCGTTTTTCTGGGTACGTTTATAACTCCTATTACTTTTTCCCAGTGCTCTATCTTGCCGAAAAATTGCTTATTGATGACACTTGATACTTCGGGTAGACCTACAACTCGCGCTTTTGGGAAGGCTTCAGCAATAGTGCCCAATCCGAAGTAATGATCAGGATGTGCATGGCTAATGTAGATTGCTTTAAGACATCTGCCTGTCTCCAATATTTCTGCGATTACTCGGTGAGCATTTGATAACGTCCACTGTGCGTCGATGAGAACAGCGTCAGTCTTACCTGTCACGATCACAGAGGCAACTTCGAAACCGCTTTCGTCACTGAAAAAAACCTTTGTCGCTAACGAGTTCCGCCCGTGCGTATTAAGCCTAATCTCCATAAACTAGCTCCTTCCTGGCGAAGTTTTCTGCATTTCAAAGCAACGATTGAGCGCGTCAATTAACGGATAATTATCTCTTCAAGGGGGCGTTTGGGCACATGATGCACACCTTCATTATCACGCCAGTATTTGGTATCTCCGTTACGTCCCACCGTTTCTATTACGACCTTCTCTTTGGGCTTGCCCAGAGCCAAAACTAGCAGTATTTCGTATCGCTCGGATATCCTCAAGGTTTTACGAAGACCTTCCTTTCGTATATTGGCAATCACACATCCGCCCAAGCCTTCTTCATTAGCGCCCAACAGGATACTCTGCGCTGCTATGCCGGCATCGTAGTCCCAAAATCGGCCTATCGCTGTGTCTCCGAGAACAATGATGTATGCCGCTGGTCTCTCCCCTTCACCGGGGCCCGACCAGTCTTTAAGATACGCACCTAAAGTTAGATGTGGAAATATCAGCGAATTCATCTGGCGTTCACAAGAGAGGATATATTTAAGCGGTTGTGCATTCATCGCCGATGCTGAGAGTCGGGCAAGGTCAATAAGCTTCTTCAATGTTTCAAGTTTTATGTCAACTTCTTCATAAAATCGCCTGTAGCTTCTGTTCCTTATTATTAGATCTCGTATCATACTGGCCTTCTTGAATAATCCTCATTCAGTTATTTTCAGAACTCCTGCCCCATGCATTCTCCCCTCTTTGAGCAGGATTAAGGCTTCGTTGGCTTCTCTCAATTCGAATTCCTGGGTTTCAGGGATAATAGGAATTTCGGCAGCCAAGGGAAGGAACTCCTCAGCATCTTTCCTGGTCACATTGGCCACACTTTTCACTTCCTTCTCATACCATAAGTGCTCGGCGTAATCTAATTCCGGAATAGGTGTCACTTTGCGAATGGCATTAATGACCACCCTACCTCCCTTCTGTAGATTCCTTAAAGCTTGTCGCACCGGTTCTCCCACAGGGGTAAAATCAATGGCACAGTTGAGCCTTTCCGGGGGAGTATCGCCCGTGGCTCCAATCCAGTCCGCTCCTAACTTCCTGGCTAAATCCTGGTGCTCTTTCTGTTCCGGTCGGGTAAACACAAAGACCATGCTATCAGGATATTTATATTTGGCAACCTGGATAACAATATGAGCGGAGGCTCCAAATCCATATAGCCCCAGTATCATACCATCTTC
>CP070793.1:241084-247987 GCA_020346965.1 Chloroflexota bacterium
CTTCGCGAAGTTCAACAAAAGACCAATGCCCAGTTTGCCATTCACGAGGCCGAGAAAGGATTCGTATTCTCCGCCCCGATGCGTATGCTAACATCCCTCGGCGTCTCTCCAGTCAAATCACCTCCCCGGCCGGATAGATTACTTAAGGATGGTGACCTGATAGATTTAGGTGACTTGCATTTTGAGGTACTTTATACGCCCGGACACAGTTCAGGCGGAATATGCCTCTTGGGACATGGAGTAGTTTTCAGCGGGGATACCTTGTTCAGGCTTGGGATCGGCAGGACCGATTTTCCCGGAATGAGCCATGAACGCCTGATAAAAAGCATTGGTGAAAAGCTTATGGTTTTGCCTGACGAAACCGTTGTCTATCCCGGCCACGGGCCAGCGACCACCATCGGCGATGAACGTCGAGGGAACCCTTTTCTCCAGTGATTATGCTCTAGAGATCCTTGATAATCCTGTTTTTTCGTTAGTTTTTCGCCGTTCGCCCCAGGCTAATAATTGCTCAATCAAGCTATACTGCGCAAATAATTACGATAATTTGCCACAGTTTCCTTTAAGCTGTCACCGCCGAATTTTTCCAGGCAGGCATCAGCCAGGACAATGGCTAACATGGCTTCGGCGATAACTCCGGCTGCCGGGACAACACAAATATCGCTGCGCTCATAGTGCGCTTTGACTTTTTCACCGCTACTAAGGTTTATAGAAGGCAAAGGGTTGGCCAAGGTGGCAATAGGTTTGACCGCTGCCCTGACTATTATGTCCTCTCCGTTGCTAATACCACCCTCGATGCCACCGGCGCGGTTGGTGGTATGTCGCCAGGGAAGTCCATTCGCTTTACCAGGTTTCATGGGTTCGATGACGTCGTGAGCTTGTGAGCCTCTAAGTCCCGCCAAAGCAAATCCTCTTCCGATTTCAACCCCTTTTACGGCATTGATGCTCATCATCGCATGGGCAATCCTGCCGTCTAGACGACGGTCCCAACTAACGTGACTACCCAGGCCGACAACAACGCCAGCAGCAATAACCTCAAAAATGCCGCCCAATGTGTCCCCACTAGCTTTAGCCTCATCAATGGCTGCCATCATCGCTTTTTCTGTTTCGCCGTGGGCACAACGGACCGGCGAGGTTTCCACTTTTTTCCAATCAATAGAATCTGCTTCCCCTCGTTCCCAGTGACATCGCCCAATTACCACGGCATGGCTGTTAATAAAAATGCCAAACTCCTCCAGGAACCTTCTGGCTATAGATCCCACAGCTACTCTTGCTGCCGTTTCCCGGGCGCTGGCTCTCTCTATAATCCACCTGATGTCCTTAAGCCCGTATTTGGTTACTCCAGCCAGGTCGGCATGTCCCGGGCGGGGACAAATTATGGGTTCGCTTGCTTTCTCTACTGGAGAGACGCTCAACTGCTCTTTCCAGTTTTGCCAATCACGGTTAGTGATCAAGAGAGCGATTGGGCTACCAGTAGTGTACCCATGAAGAACACCAGCTATAATGTCAGCCTTGTCTTCCTCAATTTTCATGCGGGGACCGCGCCCATAGCCTCGCTGACGACGCTTGAGTTCCTTATTGATATACTTTTCCTCTAAGGGAACGCCCGCCACCATCCCTTCCACGATAGCTGTCAATCCCTTTCCATGGGATTCTCCACCAGTAAGAAAACGCAAATTACTCATTAACTCTGGTACAGAAACAGAGGTTGCCTGTAATTGTAGCTCAAGATTTCTAACAGAATCATATCCTGGGCACTTAACCCTGTTATTCTCGCCCGGATAGCATCGATGAACCCTAATAATGATCTCAGGGTCAGCCCAGGTTGTCTATAGTATTCCACTACCGGGTCTTCGATGCCAGCTACTTCCGCTGTCAAATTTATGGCTGTATCCAGGTTACCTAACTCATCAATCAGGCCTAATTCCCTAGCTGTGGTACCCGTGTACATTTGGCCGGTAGCCAGATCTCTTACATCCTCTTTGTCTAACCCTCTGCCCTCAGCCACCACTTCTATGAACAGTTCGTAAAACTCGTCGATCGTCCCCTGCATGATTTCCTTCTCCTCCTGTGTCATCTCGCGGAATCCTCGATACATGTCTTTGTACACTCCCCCCTTGAATGTTTCTATCTCGATACCTAGCTTCTCTAGAAGCCCCTCTACATTCGTTATTTGAGAGATAACCCCAATACTCCCCGTCATTGTAGTGGGAAGGGCAACGATCTTGTCTGCTTTGGTTGAGATATAGTAACCGCCCGAGGTAGCCGTGCCTCCCATACTCACGACAACAGTTTTTGCTTCCCCGATTCTTTCTATTTCCCACAGGATTTCCTGGCAGGGCGCTATCTCGCCGCCCGGACTCTCTATATGAAAAACAATCGCTTTAACTGCCTTATCTCCCTCTGCTTTCGTTAAATAATCCTTCACTAAGTCCGGTGTGATAGTTGCACCGGACAACAATGAAGAGCCTACGTTGGTAATAAACCCACTGAGTCGTATTACTGCAATCTTGTTCACTACTGGCCTAGGGATGAGGGTAATCGGCACTATTATGGCGGCAAGCACTGCCAGTACAATCACAATGATGATTATTCGTCTCTTTTTCATCGCTGTCCTCCTGTCAATGCTTCCTTAGCCTTAGTAAACATTATGTCAACTGGAGCTTCTTTTCCTATCCATAGTTTGAATGAAGCGGCTCCTTGATATACTAACATAGGTAGTCCACCAAGTATATTGGCTCCCGCTTTCTGTGCCAGTCTTAACAGAGGTGTTAGCGAGGGGTTATATACCACGTCGTATACTAAGACATTCTTAGGAATCACTTCAAGGCTCAAAGGTGATTGTCCTTCCTGAGGACTATCCTTCATCCCTATAGTAGTACAATGAACTATCAAATCACAGTTGCCAAGAGTGTTTGTTGAGCTCAGTTTCTCCCATTGGAAAGCACTAATATCTGTTCTCAAACCGTTTGGGCTTGTTGAAGCTCGCTTGGCATAGTTCATCAAATTCTCGGCCAGTGCACATGCCCGCTCGAAGATACCATCAGTAATAGCCAGTGAAGCCACCTTCCTTTGCATTAGAGCAAAACACACTGCTCTCGCTACACCGCCAGCGCCCAAGATGAATACTCTATTTCCGGCAGCGTCAAAATGTCCTTCTTTGTCCAGTACCTCGATAAAACCGTAGGCATCAGTATTAAAACCCACTAGCCTGTCAGCTCTTTTGGCTATGGTATTGACGGCACCAATCGAACCGGCCAAGTCATCGACTTCGTCTAGTAAAGGCAATACCGTCTCTTTATAGGGCACGGTTACGTTGGCTCCAATATTCTCAGGTTTTCTTATCTTATTCACTATCTCTTCAAGTTGTTCAGGGGTTGTCTCCCAAGCCTGATAGTGAATATCAAGTTGATAATAATCCAGAGCTGCCTGCTGGAAAAACGGAGAAATAGAATGTTTAATGGGATAACCGATAAGACCTATAGATTTCGACATTACTCATGTTCCTTTATTACTGGTCAGGATGATGACTATCTAGAAAACCCTGGAGTATATAGGCTGCCGCTATAGCATCTACCTCAGATTTAGCAGTAAACTTTCGCTTTCCAGCTTTTCTTTTTGCTTTGGAGGGCATTCTATTTCTCTTGTTACCCTCAATCTTCAAGCGCTGGGCAGCTTTGGTAGAAAGTCGTTCGTCCCATAGTTGTATATTAAGTTGGTTGAGATTGCTTTGCTTCACCCGTCTTGATACTCTGTCGGTGAAAGCTATTACCTTGTTAGCCTGCTCGCCCAATTCGCCGTCTAAGCGACGAGGTAAGCCAACTACAACACAATCTGCTTTGTACTGCTCTACAAGTCTGAGAATCTCATTCAAAAGGGTATCTTCATCTTCACTGGCAATCACGGTTAGAGGGGAGGCCAGAATTCCCTGGGCATCGCTTACCGCTACCCCGGTTCTCTTGTCACCGATATCTAGCCCAAGGCTACGCATATCAAACCTTTCCAATCAGTTTATGAACTAACTTTAAGGCTTCGTCAACCTTGGTTGAATCCTTCCCACCGGCCTGAGCCATGGCAGCCTTACCACCTCCACCCCCACCGGTAACCTTAGCCACTTGATTAATAATGTCGCCGGCATGGAATCCCCTGGCGATCAGGTCAGGAGTTACCATAGCCAAAAAGTTAGGCTTACCACTATAGACTGTCCCTAAAACTACAATGGCGCTCTTCAGTTTGTCTCGCAATACATCACCCATTTCCCGGAGGCTCGGCATGCTGAGTGCTGGCACCTTGGCAACCAGAACTGTCACACCGTTCAATTGCTCAACTTGATTGACTAGGTCCCCCACCATTCTTCGTAACAATTCCCTTTCCAGTGAGAGCGCTCTCTTGCGCTCTATTTCCAGCCCATTGATAAGGGTTTTCACCTTGCTGGGAACTTCGTCAGGCGAGCTTTCTACTGATTTGGCTATGTTCTCTAGCGCAACTGTACGAGACTCAACCAAAGATTCAGCTCTCCTTCCCGTTACTGCTTCAATACGATACAGCCCCGTGCCAATACTACTTCCACCGGTTACCAAGAATACACCAATCTCCCCTGTCGAATTCACATGAGTACCACCGCACAGTTCCTTACTTATCGCCGGCTCCCCGATTTCCAGCATTCGAACTTCTTCTCCGTACTTCTCCCCAAATAAGGCTATAGCACCCTCAGCGATGGCTTGCTTATAAGTGAGTCTTTTCGCTTGGGCTTTCAAGTTTTGCCGTATCCAGTCATTAACCTGCCTCTGAACTCTATTCAGTTGCTCTTCAGTTACCTGACCTAAATGGGAGAAATCAAATCTAAATCTTTCCGGCTCCACCAATGAGCCTTTCTGCTCAATACGCTTGTCCACTATCTGTCTTAAAGCAGCCTGCAGCAGATGCGTAGCAGTGTGGTTACGAGCAATATCCAGACGACGTGCGACATCAACTTTGGCTTCCACTTCATCTCCGATACACATGACTCCATCAACAACTACCCCCTGATGGACAATCACATCAAATGGAGTCTTGATAGTATCCGTGATGCAGATTTTGCTCCTTGTGCTGCTGATTTCGCCGGTGTCTCCAACTTGCCCTCCCATCTCACCATAGAAGGGCGACCTGTCAAGCGTTATGTCAACTTTATGTCCTTGAGACACGGTTTGTACGGGATTTTCATTAGCACTTAGCTCAATGACTCTGGATTTAGACGAAGTCACCTCATATCCAATAAAATCTGTTTCTTGTCGTGTGACTGTAGGCTTGCCCTTCACCTCTGCTTTGCCATTGCTGCGCCCACTTAGGTAGACGACCTTTTGTCTTGATCTAGCCCTTTCTCTCTGCTTCTCCATTTCAGCCTGGAACCCTTCCCAGTCCATGGATAGCCCTTTTTCTCGGGCAATCTCGGCGGTTAGCTCTGGGGGAAAGCCATGGGTGTCGTAAAGTCTGAACACTTCTTCGCCTGTTAGCCCCTCTCTCCCTTGAGCTGAAGCTTCATCGGCGAACTTTTCGGCGAAAGTGAGCCCCGTATCCAAGGTAGTAATGAAGCCCTCCTCCTCCATTTTAACTATATCGCTAATCGAGTTTCGTTTATCTGTGAGTTCAGGATATACATGGCTCGTGGTGCTGATGGCAACCTCAATCATTTCATTAAGAAAAGGCTTATCCAGTCCTAGCTTCCGGCCAAAGAGCGAAGCACGTCTGAGCACTCGCCTCAGGACATATCCCCTGCCTTCATTAGAGGGTACTATCCCATCAGCAATGAGAAAAGCAATGCCGCGTGAATGTTCAGACACAATTCTAATCGCCTGGTCGACAGCTTGATCTCGACTGTATTCTTTCCCAGATAAACGACAGATGTGATTGACCAGAGGTGAAAACAGGCTCGTTTCATACGGAGAAGGTTTGCCCTGAATGACAGCTAATGTCCTTTCCACTCCCATGCCCGTATCGATGTTTGGTGTCGCCAAAAGAGTTCGGTGTCCCTCTCGGTCCTGATTGTACTGGGTGAACACCAGGTTCCATATCTCGCAAAAGCGCCCACAGTCGCAGTTCGGCTTACATTCAGGTTTTCCGCACCCGAACTCTTCACCTAGATCATAGTGAATCTCGCTGTCCGGCCCACATGGACCGGAATCGCCGACTGGGCCCCAGAAATTCTCGTCCTCGTCAAAGCGTAAAATCCTTTCTGCAGGAATCCCCAGCCGTCGCCAATAATCGAACGCTTCATCATCATCGAGGTAAATCGTTATCCATAGCCGTTCTTCTGGCAATTTTAAGTGCCTGGCAACAAATTCCCAAGCCCATGAAATAGTCTCTTCCTTAAAATAATCCCCGATGCTAAAATTGCCCAGCATCTCGAAGAATGTTAGGTGTTTATTGTCACCCACCAAATCTATATCAGTAGTGCGGAAGCACTTCTGGCAGGAAACCAATCGTTGGCTGGGGGGAGTCTCCAATCCTAAATAATATGGTTTGACCTGCACCATACCGGCGCTTGTCAGCAAAAGAGTTGGGTCTTTGTGAGGCACCAAGGATGAGCTGGGGATAATCGTATGCCCCTTGTCCCGGAAGAAATTCAGAAAAGTTTCCCGCAGTTCGTCGCCAGTCACTGACCTTTCACCCTCTTGATTTTAGAAGCTGCCAGCTTTAATGTCAATCAATCCTCAAAAGAGCATTTATTATTGTGATTCTGACGAAATCAAATGAATCTCAGTATTGAAAGATTTCTGAAATCCTTTATTTAACCAGAAGGATCAGGTTGACTTAACTTCTAAACAATATATTCCCGTAGTTTCTCCTGTGTGTCTTGTGGCGCAGCAGGTTCTTTGCAATTTCTTCCCGAGCCATTTATAATACAACGTTCTTTTGAGGATTGATTGA
>CP070793.1:248087-251453 GCA_020346965.1 Chloroflexota bacterium
CCTTGCAGATAATGGGTGCTTTGTACATGGGGAACAAGGTAGTTCTCAAGCAAGCGACAACTACTTCCATTGTTGCCGAAGCTTTTGTAAGGCTGCTTCTGCATTGTGGAATGCCGGGGCAAGACCTCCTCCTGATTCATTGCGGTGGTCAGATAATGGAGAAACTAGCTACCAACCCTGTTATTCGATTCACCCAGTTCACTGGCAGCAGTTCAGTTGCAGAGCGACTATTGGAGCTGACAAAAGGGAAGTGCCGCATTGAAGATGCTGGCTTTGACTGGAAGATAATCGGGCCGAATGCAATCCCGTCCATGATCGACCTCGTGGCAGCACAGTGTGATAGAGATGCCTACGCGGCCAGTGGTCAGAAATGTTCAGCCCAGAGTCTATTAGCCCTCCACGAGAATTGGGTTAAGCTTGGGCTCCTGGCAAAAGTGGCAAAAATTGCTGCTGAACGTAAATTGAAAGATCTTACTATTGGTCCAGTACTGACCTGGACCAACGAGTTAATTGAGGAGCATATCAACAAGCTGTTACGCATCAGAGGCACGAAGATACAGTTTGGCGGCAAACGGTTGAAGGGGCATTCGATACCCTCATGCTACGGTAGCTTTGAACCCACTGCCGTATTTGTACCACTGAACAGTATTCTATCAAATATTGACTTGGTTACAACCGAGGTTTTCGGGCCTTTTCAGGTCATAACAACATGGGAATCCGAGGATGACCTCAAGGTGCTAATGAACGTATGCAACTCTATAACTCATCATCTTACTGCCGGAGTCGTCGATAATGATCCGGACTTCCTGAACAACGTACTGGGACAGACGGTCAATGGGACAACATATGCGGGCATCAGAGCCCGAACCACAGGAGCCCCTCAGTGGCACTTCTTCGGTCCCTGCGGGCATCCAGCTGCTGCCGGGATCGGAACGATAGAAGCTATCAGAAATACCTGGTCGCTGAACAGGACGATTATAAAGGATACCACACTATCCCCTGGTAAATAATGTATTGTGAATGATGGGGAGTGGGTGTGATAGTCACCCTAGTTTCAACTGTGCCCATAGAAGTAGTGATTGACAGCCTAAAACGCCTTTGAAAATAGTAACTCGGTATCGGGAATTATTTGGGTGATACCCCTTCCATTTTCAGATAGCACCCGGGAAGCAAGATTACGCAATCATCGAAGGTTACGCCTGAATCCACAAAAAAATCACTCTTTCCATACATAGCTATTGCATTTTACTACATTTAGTGGTAGAATGTTCTTCTGCCACAATGTCTAGGGGGGATTTGTGGACTGTCCTAACTGCGGTGGGCAAGAATCAAGGGTTATAGACTCTCGAAGTCTGGACGAAGGTGTGAGACGCCGCAGGCAATGCATTGCCTGCAGTACTCGTTTCACTACTTATGAACGTATACAGCCCCACGATATCTTTGTTATCAAGAAGGATGGACGCCGTGAGGAATTCAGCCGTGATAAGCTGCTTTCGGGTATTCACAAAGCTTGTGAGAAACGCCCACTCCCTACAGGCGCCATCGACAAGTTTATAGACACCATCGAGGCTGAGCTCTACAAGGTCGGTAAAAGAGAGGTGTCAAGCTCCTATATTGGTGATCTGGTAATGGAAGGACTGAAAAAACTGGATCACATTGCCTACATTCGATTTGCCAGTGTTTATCGGGAATTTGCTGATATCACCGATTTGAAACTCGAAGTGGATAGTCTAGCAATACGAAAAGAACTAACACCAGAGAACCAACTGCCGCTACTTTCTTCTGAGGTAGTTAATTCCGTGGCCGGCCGTAAGGGAAGATAGATATGCCAGAAACTCATCGCAAGCAGAGCAAAAAAGTGATTGGTCGGGATAGAGTAGCTCGAGCCGTTTTCGCTGCTGCCGAATCAATGGGTATAAGTGATAGGAAATTGCTGGAGAAATTCACCGAGCAGGTTAGCCAGCGATTAGAGGTGGCTCAGCCTTTGCCAGGCATGGAGGAACTTATTCCCCAACAAACCAAGCAATCTGTTTCCTCTTCCCAGATTCAGGCCATGGTTAAAGAAATTCTTACCGCAGATGAATTTTCTCCCCAGGCTAAAAGCCAAGTCATTTCCGGAATCGAACTTAGTGAAAATGCCCTAAGGGTCCTGGAAAGGAGATATTTGACCAAGGATGGGGAAGGAAAGGTCATTGAGACGCCGCAAGAATTATTCCACCGCGTCGCCAAATACATTGCCTCGGCCGAGCTACATTATAATACCGAAGCAGACGTCTCATTTTGGCAAGAGGCGTTTTACCAGTTAATGACAAACCTGGATTTCTTACCAAATTCCCCTACTCTAATGAATGCTGGTCACGAACTGGGGCAATTATCAGCTTGCTTTGTCTTGCCTATTGAAGACTCCATGGAGTCCATCTTTGATGCGGTCAAATATACTGCTTTGATTCATAAAAGTGGCGGAGGTACCGGCTTTTCCTTTTCCCGGCTCAGACCGACAAGTGATAGAGTAGGTTCTACCGGTGGCATTGCTAGTGGCCCCGTCTCGTTTATGCGAGCTTTTGACGTAACCACCGATGTCATAAAGCAGGGTGGAATGCGCCGCGGAGCAAATATGGCAATACTCAATGTTGAGCATCCCGATATCTTGAAATTCATCACTGCGAAGGAAGACTCGGAGGCTCTAACGAACTTTAACCTTTCCGTAGCCGTGACCGATAAGTTTATGAAAGCGGTGGAAAAAGGCACCGATTACAATTTGGTAAACCCTCGAACTGGAGAGGCGACCGATAATTTTAATGCTAAAGAAGTATTTGACAAAATAGTTGATATGGCTTGGCGTACCGGCGACCCAGGTGTTGTGTTTATTGACGAAATAAATAGGCATAACCCCACGCCTAAATTGGGAAAAATAGAAAGCACTAACCCCTGTGGAGAACAACCCTTGCTTCCCTTTGAATCCTGTAATTTAGGCTCTATAAATTTATCCAAGATGGTGGCGGTCAAAGATAATAAGCCATACATTGACTATGACAAGTTGTCTCAAGCAGTTAAACTGGCAGTTCGCTTCCTTGACAACGTTATCGAAGTCAACCAATTTCCCCTGCCAGAGATTGCTGAGATGACAAGAACTACTAGAAAAATAGGACTGGGAGTGATGGGCTTTGCTGATATGCTGATTCAGCTTGGTATTCCTTACGATAGCGAACAGGGGCTTGTTGTGGCCGAGGAAGTTGCCCGTTTCATATCTGAAGAGTCGGATAAAGTCTCCATAGAGCTAGCTCAAGCAAGGGGAGCTTTTCCTGCTTTCCAGGAAAGCATTTATGACGTGCCCGATGGTCCTCGTTTCCACAATGCCTCTCGGAC
>CP070793.1:251553-257763 GCA_020346965.1 Chloroflexota bacterium
AATATGGTGCTGACTTTAGGGTGCCCATAGAGGTAGTAAGACTAGATGATGGTGATGACCCTGCAGTATCGGCGTCGAACATAGATCTCTTAATAGACGTTCACGAAGTCGACTTTTTGCTTGGCGGATGCGGCACCTCCCATATCTTCGCTCAAGCCCCGGTCGCCAATCTGAGGGAGTATGTACTAATGACCTCCGAGGGTGGTGCGACTGACCTGAAAACCGCACTTGCTGGTATGCCTTATGTGTTCGTTAACCTGAGTTTTTCAGACTGGTATGAGATACCGGTTCTGGCCAAGATACTGGCAGAAGGCCAGGAGTTAGATGAGCCTGGCGTGAATGCAACGGCGTACATATCCTTTATTTCTGAGCAACACGGCACAGAGTATACACAGGTCTCCAACACAGAGTTCCCTGCCAACAACATTGAAATCGTTAAAACCGTGGGCCATCCCTATGTCACGCCGGACTTCAGCGACGTAATAGCGGAAGCCAAGGCCTTGGACGTTGATATCTTTTGCGCTTATACCTATCCCTGGAATGTCTGGGCGGCTACCCAAGAGGCAATCACGCAGGACTTCAACCCCAAGGCTTTCGTATGTGGTCCGGGCGCCAACTTCGGGTTGTACGGCGATCCAGGTACAAGCGGGCTTAACATGACCCAAATAGAGGGAGTGATGAGCTTCACAACGGCCGCTTACGGCGCGAAGCCTGAAATCGACGCGGTATATGACAAACTCGCGACCACGATAGAGCAAGAAATTCTACCTCCCCACCTTTGGGGGCTCGGCATAGGAATGGGCTTCTTAGATTATTGGGGCCATCCTCTCTACTGGGCAGCATTGGAGATGTGGCAGGCAGCTGTAGAGGAGGTCGGCTACGTTAGCCAGGATGGGTTAAGGGATGTCCTTATTGGCAAGAGCGCCTCTGACCCGTTCCAAACGATTCTGGGAGACACATGGTACACCCAGTTCGGGTCGGCTGGTGGTGGAATCCTGGCATACGAATGCCACACCGGTGAGATCGGCCAGTGGATAGGCGGGGCATTCGAAACCATCGGATATAGCGGTATAACTTCAGATTTGCCGAGGTACATAGTTACTGGAGCCTACAACTATCCCAAGCCGGCTTTCCCATAATATGAGAAGTGGAGGATGAGGCTAGACATTAACCAAGAAGAAATAGGAGTCTAGAATAATAGGCAGGCTGTCTAGGAAGACCCGTGCGGGGAGTTACTCCCCAGGAAAGGTGTTTTCCTAGGCGGCCTGTCCATCTGTGATTACCAGGGATGATAAGTTAACACCATGGGTGAGACAGCTCTAAGAGTAGTTATGTCCGGTCTGCTGAACGGCGGCATCTATGCCCTGGTTGCTATGGGGCTCAGCTTGCAGTACGGCGTTGCCCGGGTGCTGAATATCGCTCATGGCGAATTTATTATGCTGGGAGCTCTCACCACCTGGACGCTATATAGAAGCTTTGGAATTAACCCGCTGCTTTCTTTGGCTATCAGTGGTCCTATTTTGTTCGGAATCGGTTTTGTACTCTATAGGACTCTATTCAGAGGCCTTAGCAACAGGTCACCGTCACCGGAAGTCTTTCAGGGTAACTCTTTGCTGGTTACTTTCGGTCTTTTATTCATCATCCAGAACATAGCCCTACTAAGATGGAGTTCTCTTGCGAGGTCATATAATTACCTGGATTCTGTAGTTTGGTTGGCGGGATCGGCATTTCGCCTCAACCGCCTGGTAGCCCTTGCGATTGCCATAGTCGTAGGCGTGGTTTTTTATCTCTTTTTGACCCGCTCCCGCCCGGGCAAAGCCATCAGGGCAGCAGCCCAAGACCCGGCGACAGCTGGGCTAATGGGGATAAACATCAACTGGGTGCTGCCTTTATGTTTCGGGCTGGGTGCCTTCCTAGCTGGTCTTGCCGCTGTATTGATAAGCATGGTCTATCAAGGAAGTACTCCATATATGGGGCTGTCCTATACTGTAATCGCCCTTATCGTCGTCGTCCTGGGCGGGCTGGGCAGTATCACAGGCAGTTTTGTGGGAGGGCTAATACTTGGTCTTGTCGGTAGCTTAGTTAGTAGCTGGGACATTTCTTTTGTCCTGATTGCTTTTTATGCAATATTCATGATCCTGCTTATCATAAGACCAACAGGTATTTTCGGGAAGAAGTGAAGAGAATTGGATATAATAACCAGATTATTTACACTTAGAAGGTTACTGTTGGTGGGGTTCTTCCTGCTAATTGCAATCTTTGTAACCACCTTTCCCATGTATGCTAGTTTATACTATGTCCGTGCGTTGTGCACGATTATCATGTATATCGTCCTTGCAGTGAGCTGGGCTATGTTCTCAGGTCCCACCGGGTATATGTCACTGGCACCAGCGGCATTTCTAGGGGTCGGCATATATGTTTCGGCTGTCTTGCACGGGCAAACCGAGACATTATTACCACTGCCTGCCGTTATCCTTATTGGGGCTCTCGCCAGCTTCATACTTGCGTTTATCGTTGGCTTGGTAACCCTGAGGCTAAAGGGCATATATTTTGCTGTCTTTACCTTCGGACTCGTTGTGCTCCTCCACGAGCTTATCCTGTGGGTGGAGCTTAATATAAATGAAATATCTGGTCGATATCCCCGCACGGTAAGTATCGACACTATTCTCTACATATCGTTTGGCATCCTTGTGGCGACTTTGATCGCCGCCTATTTTATCAGACGCTCCAGATTGGGGTTAGCCATGCAAAGCATCGGTGGGAACGAGGAAGCTGCGGAGCACATGGGCGTCAATACAACCATGGTGAAGGTTGTCACCTTTGCCATCAGCGCCGCTTTCATGGGGGCAATCGGGGCAATCACGGCGCCTCGCATAGTGTACGTTCACGCGGATGTTGCCTTTAATGTAAGCTACTCTTTCCTGCCGGTCGTGATGGCTGTCCTCGGCGGGATGGGGCAGTTTTATGGTCCGATAATAGGCGCCTTTGTCCTTTCCTTTACAGAAGTAAGGCTAAGACCCCAGTACCCGTATTACTATATGCTCGCCTTTGGTATTATATTAATACTGATTATCTTCTTCCTGCCCGGTGGATTTGCCGGCTTGATACAAAGGTTACTGGATAGACTGAGAGGACAAACATCGAAGTTGCGGAAAGGAAACGGAGTGGAGCAGCATGCCGATACTTGAAGGCCAGGGTGTAAGCAAGTATTTTGGGGGTTTAGCCGCGGTATCCGATGTTGATTTCCATATCGAACAGGGCGAAATCCTGGGTCTCATCGGTCCCAACGGAGCAGGCAAGACAACGCTGTTCAATCTAATATCGGCGGCGTTGCCTATTAGTTCCGGGGAAATAACATTTAAAGGCCGGAAGCTCAATGGCTTAAAACCCCATCGAATCTGCCAGATGGGAATAGCCAGGACGTTTCAAGAGACTAAAATCTTCTCCGATATGCCCGTTTTTCAGAATGTATTAGTAGGGGCGTCGTTCGGGACGCCAAACCGTCTATCACAGGCAAATGCTGCCAGGGAAACCAGCCAGGCATTAGAGTTTGTCGGGTTGTCAGAAATGAGCGCAGTCCCGGCTAAAGACTTAACCCTAGGTTATCAGAAGCGTGTTGAAGTAGCCAGAGCGCTAGCCACCAAGCCAGAGCTGCTGCTACTTGATGAACTAATGGCAGGTCAAAATCCCACGGAGGTAAGCGAGGCTATGGAGCTGGTAGCAAAGATTCGGGATACAGGGATTACCATTTTTATGGTTGAGCATGTCATGAAGGCAATCATGGGCATATGTGGCCGGATTATAGTGCTCCATCACGGCGAGAAGATTGCTGTAGGAACACCACAGGAAATCGCCACTGATAAGAAAGTTATCGAGATATATCTGGGAGAGGAGGCTCATGCTGGAGGTTAGCAACCTGAATGTCTTTTATGGCAAATCTCAAGCCTTACGAGACGTTTCTTTGAGGGTCAATGAGAAAGAAATTGTGGCTCTGGTGGGCACTAATGGCGCCGGCAAAACGACGCTGCTTAATACTATATCAGGTCTGCTCCGTCCGGCTTCAGGTAATGTGGAGTTTCTGGGTAAAAGAATAGACAGGCTAGCACCTCATAGAATTATGAAGCTGGGTATTTCTCAGATACCGGAGGGCAGAAAGCTCTTTACGGACATGACAGTGCGTGAAAACCTGGAGATGGGTGCGTATACCTCTGAAGCCTGGAAGCGGAGGAAAGAAACGCTTGATCAGGTCTATCAAGTTTTCCCAGTACTAAAAGAAAGACGAAGGCAATCAGCTGACAAACTAAGCGGCGGTGAAGGGCAAATGGTAGCCATCGGTCGGGGCTTAATGTCCAATCCCCGACTGTGCATGTTTGATGAGCCGTCGTATGGCCTGGCCCCGAAATTATTCTCGGAAGTCCTCGAGGTCATAAAGCGCTTGCGTGAGCAGGGAATTACCGTCTTCCTGGTTGAGCAAAATGTTCGACGGACCCTTGAGGTAGCCGACCGGGCATACGTGCTGGAAAACGGGCAGATTATCCTGGAGGGAAAAGGTAAAGACCTCCTACAAGACGAACAGGTAAAGACAGCCTATCTAGGGCTGTAGCTTAGCTGATGAGATACACCGCCCTGCGGGTTGATGAAAATGCAACGAGGGGATAAATTCCAAGCACCAAATCCTAAACAGATCCTGATTTCCGAATTCAAAACCTTTGGTCTTCTGGGATTCTTGTTATCTAATACTGTTTAGGATTTGGTGCTTGGAATGTAGGATTTTGAGACAGGAGGTAAGGTATGGCACGAGGTTATATGGGGAAGGTTCTGTTTGTGGACCTTTCCAAAAATAAGCTAAGGGACGAAGCGCTCGACGAAAAGCTCTGCCGCCAGTTCATTGGAGGCTATGGCATCGGCGCCAGAATCCTGTTCAGCCGACAAAAGGCGGGTGTTGACCCACTGGGACCGGATAATACCCTGGGCATCCTTACCGGCCCATTTACCGGTACCCCGGCGATTTCAGGCACGAGGTTTACCGTGGTGGGAAAATCACCGTTGACCGGAGGCTGGGGCGATGCCAATTCCGGTGGTTACTTCGGTGCTTTCCTGAAATTTGCGGGTTACGATGCGGTGTTCTTTACCGGCATTTCAGAAAAGCCAGTCTACCTCTTTATCAATAATGGAAAGGCCGAGTTGAGGGATGCTGCCCACCTGTGGGGGAAGGATACTCGCCAGACCGAAGAGATTCTCAAGTCGGAACTGGGCAAGGATGTGGAGGTAGCTTGCATTGGCCCATCAGGGGAGAAACTCTCTCACATCGCAGCCGTGCTGAGTAAAAACAGAACTGCAGCGCGTTCCGGTCTCGGTGCCGTGATGGGCTCCAAGAGGCTCAAGGCAGTGGCTGTGAAGGGCAAAATGAAGGTCCCTCTAGCCAATGAAGAAAAAGCCAGGGAATTAAAAAAGAAGTGGCAGGCTGAACTGGGAGGACATATTGTCTGGTTAAAGCCGTTCGGTACGCCTTTCCTCGTTGATATCGGTGTTCAGAGTGGTGATTCACCAATCAAGAACTGGGCAGGAGTAGGAGTTATTGACTTTCCGGATTTTCTACCCTTGGCAAAAGGGGCTGTGATTGAGCGAACAGATAGGAAGTTCGCTTGTTACATGTGCCCCATAGGATGTGGAGGATACATGAAGGCAGGGACCGGAGAGTACACATATGCTGACGGTGCCCGCAGACCCGAATATGAAACCACTGCCATGTTCGGTACCAATTGTCTCAATAATAACCTGGAATCAGTAATCAAGGCAGGTGATATTTGCGATCGCTACGGAATTGACACCATCTCGGCCGGGGCTACCATCGCCCTGGCTATCGAATGTTATGAGAAGGGGCTTATTACCAAGGCAGACACCGATGGCATCGAAATGACCTGGGGCAACCATAAAGCCATCGTGGCTATGACAGAAAAATTAGCCAGAAGGGAAGGCTTTGGTGATGTGATAGCCGATGGGGTGAAGGTAGCAGCGGAGAAGATTGGCCGGGGCGCCGATAAATACGCCGTACATGCTGGGGGGCAGGAACTTCCGGCACATGACCCCAAGCACGCGTTTTACTTAGCCACCAGCTACAAGATCGACCCTACTCCGGGTCGTCATTTTGTGGGCTCAGAATTGTCGGACGCGCCCGCATACCCTTCAGGACTGCTCCCCAAATTCGAC
>CP070793.1:257863-265642 GCA_020346965.1 Chloroflexota bacterium
ATTTTCCGGAAATTCAGTAGGCCACGGTGAATCTTTCACGAATGTGTTGCGGGTGCTCAAGTTCATCGAGCATGGCAACGGCGTAGTCCTGTGTAGAGATTCTACTTTCGCCTTTTTCGTTCTTAAGTAGTTGGTCTTTTCCAATCCGGTAATGCCCCGTCCGCTCTCCAGGCGCGATTGAGGCTGGCGGGCTCAAGAATGTCCACTCAAGTTCTTTTTCTTTTTTTAGCATGCAAAGTGTTTCCTTAGTTGCCAGCACTCCGCCTTTCACCTGCTCCGGGAAGTCTGTCGTATCCAAGACCAGCACGCCGGGGGCGACTTCAAGAGTTCCAGCCCCGCCGACAACCAGCAGTCTTTTAGTTCCAGAAATCCTTACACCGCTGATAATCGCCTTATAGCCCCCGATTTGTTCATTATAGATATCCGGATTGCCCCAGCCAGGATTGTAGGCACTTATGACGGCGTCATGACCTTTCACTAGCTCGTCGACCTTGTCTTTGAGAATATCCGCTTTCACAACGGTAAGGTGCGGGTTGCGCACAGTTATTTTCTCAGGATTACGCACAATTGCAGTTACCTGATGACCCCGTGCCAACGCCTCATCACGAATGAATGCACCAATCTGACCACTTGCTCCAATGATCGCTACTTTCATAAAGCTAACCCTCCCTTGTGGGGATCTCCAATCCCTCAATTCTCTATTGCGTCGGAATTATTTGTAACTATTATACAATAGTCATATTCTGGGACATAATGCCTGATTTGTAGCAGTCCTGATTGGTATGCAGCACCTGGAATCCAAGAGAGATTAATCGAAGCGCGACGATGCAACCTTTCCCAATCTTCTACATTGTATTATAAAGGGAGGAGGAGATGAAGAGAAGAGCATTAGCCTGCATTGTTCTTTCGGTCATATTCTTAGCAGTGACCCTGTTCAGTTACTTTTATGAATCGAGGTCAACCGGGCTTCTGCCAGTGATAACCTACCCGTTACGCGATTACACCTCGGCGTTCGCAATCATAAGCGCAGTTCTCGCGTCCAGCGGTATCTTCATTCAGAAAAGAAGAGAGACCAGATGATTTTCAAGTTCCTCCTGGCTTTTCTGTCTTTGGGCTTCGTAGCAAAGATTCTGGGCGAGGTAGTTCACGAGGTTATGGGCCATGGTCTATTCGTTGTGGCGTTTGGTGGAAGAATAACTAATATAAATATCTCTTTGCTGTGGCCTTATAAGCTATCCAGCATCGGATTCTCCCATCCACCGGGTGGTTTCCAGCCCTGGCAGGAGGTCTTAGTCGATGGAGGCGGCATAATCATTTGCTTAGCAGTCTCCTTCATAGTACAACTCATCTTGCTATTGAGTTTCTCCAAAAGGGGAAACTGGGCGGTTTCATCAATGCTTTTCTGGCTGGCTTTTTGGACATTCATAAACCCGGCCGGATATCTTGTTGTAGGGGGCATGGAACCGTTCGGCGATATTGCCAACCTCATATCTGCCGGGATCATGACGCAACAACTTGCCTTCATACTCGGAATTCTATTATTTCTCGTCAATCTCTTTTCACTTTCCATAATACTGAGGAATGTGCTCAGGAAAGCCGGCGTTAACGAAGATGCAAGATGGAGCATCGTTCTCTTTTGGCTTATAGTCCCCTTACTAACGTTCTTTAGCGCCGCCGGTCTCGGTCAACCGATGCTCATTGCCTCGTTAGGTTTTATTCCCGTCCTGGCAGCCTGCGCCGGACTGTTACTGTATAATGTGTTCTTATCCCCCAATAAGAACAGGAAAACGTCCACGTGAAGGAGACGGAGTTCCAGATCTAGTCTTCCCAAATCTATTCATCTTCCTGCAAGTACCCCGGGATATGGTACATGATATGTAACAAGCCTGATTCGTACGGTATCCCCGAAATTCACATTCAGGACAAGAAAGTGCTACACTATATATAACAGCGTTGTAGGCGGGTGGTGCCCGGTACTATGAAATGTCCGAAATTTCCACAAAAATGCACCGGTTGACGGTACAAAACCAGCGGCCCCTGCTAAGAAATCATGTTGCTACGTCATTGTCAGTCGAATCCATCAAATAAGGAGGAACTAACTTGGCAGAGCTAGGTTTGGGCATTCCTTTCTGGGTAATTGTTTTAATATGGTTAACCAAGGTTGTTTTACTTGTCTTCGTCTCTGCTATTCTGGCATGGCTTGGAGTCAGAGCACTGGATGCGCTTATTGGTCAGGTTCCATATCGCGAACGCATAGGTGAGAGCCCCGTGGCTGTCGGGTTGTTCGTGGCAGGTTTCTTCATCCTGATTGGCCTTGTTATTCACGGTGCTATTACTGCGCTAACTGCGGTCACAGCTCCAATAGTATGGTACATCTTCGATTTCAGGACGTGGGGGCTACTGGCTTTGAGTTTCGTGATAAGTTTGCTGCTTGGGGTAGCTCTATTCTATATCGTGGACAAGCTAACACCAAAAATTCCTTTTGGTAGTATTACCGATAACCCCATAGCCGCAGGACTACATATCTTTGGTTATCTCATCTTCTTTGGCTTAATACTGCACGCGTCACTGACCGGACCGTTATGAAGAGAGTCTGGATTCTACTCGGTTTAGTAATTGTCCTGCTAACCGGGCTGGCAACGACAGGCTACGCCTCGGCATTTCCATCCCAGGGTTTCTCCACAAGAGGTGTCGACATCCTCGATGATTGGGAGATATGCAGAACCAGGGCCTTCGGTGAAGATGGTTTTTATCAAATAACTGAGACAGGGTTTCGTCCGGTTATAGCCTTCGAAAGCCTAGGTGACCAGGCTAACGCCGCCTATAGCCTGGGTGAACAGATTACCAACGAATATCCAGACCGGCTACAGAGGGCAGAGGCGGTATTTCATTTTGTCCGTGATAGGGTGAAATATGCCTCTGATATAGACCTGAATGGAAGTGAAGAGTTTGCCCAGAACGCCGACGAGTTGGCTACAACCATTGTGGAGGACGGAATCGGGCAAGGTGATTGTGAAGATATGGTGGTACTACTGGCGATCATGTACAAAGCCGCCGGATTTCGCTCGGCCATAGTGCTTGTACCGGAACATACTGCCTTACTCGTTTATCTACCTGACTATGACGAGGCAACGGCTTTCTTTGAGCTGGCAGGTGAGTCAGGATGGGTATGGGCCGAAGCTACCGGTAGAAACAACCACCTGGGTTGGGCGCCCAAGGAATATCTCGGTACTGAAATAGCTGCCTATGAAATCCTTGCCGAGATACCTGCCTACGAAATACCTGTCGGATCAGTAGCTCCCCTAACACCATCTCCCGCAGCAGCGATAGCCTTTGCCGGCACCGGCGAAAGATCGTTCTCCCCTCCGTACCTTTTTTTCATCGTCATCGGTTTAATGTGGTGCCTTTCGCTGTTCAGACGGAGGCGAAGACGTTGAGCCAGCATCCAAAATGCATCTTCGACGATTAGTATTCTATGTCATAATACACGACTCGCGGTAGATTTGATTGGAAGTACATTCCTCTAGCTACTGCAGGCCAACCGTTTTGCACTTCCAAACTCCATTTAGAGCTAGGTTGACTGCTACCTCTCCATGAAACCGAGTGTGAACGACTTGCCATGTTCCAAGCGTAGGAGTAAAATTGCGCGGAAGCACCGGAGTACTACAGAACACCCGCATCTTCACCTGTACTATGACCCCGTCAGTTTCCTGTGTCAACCAATAACGGACTGAATAGCTATGTTTAGCTGCAAGGACAATGAAGACAGACAAGCCTGATGAGCTTCATGAGACTACCGCACGTCTTGGTACAGAGCGGCTAAGCAAGCTGCTCCTCCGCCTAAGTGCGCCCAGCATTGCCTCAGCGGTAACCATCTCTTTATACCACCTAGCAGATACATTCTGGCTAGGTCAGCTTAGCTATCAGGCGATTGCCGCCGTGACTATCACCTTTCCGTTTTATATTGCCGTGATCTCGATCGGCGTTGGCACAGGTGTTGGCGCTAACGCCCTCGCATCACGGCGTTTCGGTGAGAGAAACATCGAGGCAACCAACCAGGTGGCCGGCCAGATCTTTCCACTGACTGCCGCATTCGGTGTTATTTTCACCGTTGTCAGTGTTTTCTTTGCCAGGCCTGTAGCCATTCTGCTTGGAGCTACGCCGGACATTGTGGGCATGACGACGGATTACCTTGTTTTCCTAGGGTGGGGCATGCCGTTCATTCTGTTCCGGCTCATGTCGCGCAATGTTTTCCACGCGGCCGGTGATGCTGTCAAGCCGATGATTTTCACTGTCGTCGGCGCTGTGCTCAATGCCGTCCTCGACCCATTCTTTATCTTTGGTTGGGGGCCTTTCCCGGAGATGGGTGTTGGCGGAGCCGGGCTGGCTACAACCATAACCGGGGGAATCGCTGCCGCACTCAGCTTTTATTATCTGGTCGGCGGAAGATCCGTCTACAGGCTAACGCTGCACCACCTGAAACCTAACCTTTCTATCATGTCACAGATCTACCGCGTGGGACTGCCATCGATTCTGATGGAACTTACGGAGACAATTGTATTCATTTTGTTCAACCGGGTTGTGGCCGGCTTCGGTTCGATAACATTGGCAGCTCTGGGAATCGGGATACGTATTATCGACCTCGCGTTTATGCCCATTATTGGAGTTGCCCATGGTCTTCTACCGATCGTCGGCTTCTGCCTGGGGGCACGCCTTTGGAAACGGCTGTGGGCAGCCGTCAGACTGGCCTCCCTTAGTCTGGTGGTGTTTATGGGTGTTGCCACTGTCCTTCTGGAAGTCTTCGCTCCTCAGGTAATCGCCATTTTCAATGACGACCCCGAATTGCTGGCTATTGCCGTGCCGGGGATGCGTATTCTTGTCTCAACACTCATTTTGATAGGGCCGGCCATTATGTTCATTACGACCTTTCAAGGACTATCCAAAGGTTGGACAGCCATTTTTCTTTCGCTGGCGCGCGAGTTGATCTTCTTCATCCCGGCTATATTCATCCTGCCGCGTTACCTTGGGCTGAACGGGGTTTGGCTGTCTATCCCCATCGCAGATGTGACCGGTACCGCTATCGCGGGGTTTTGGCTTTACCGTGAGTACCGCCGACAGAAAAGCAGCGGCATCTGGGATAATGCTCCTGCTACCGATTCCACCCCGAAGCCCTTGTCTACCGATGGACCCGCGCCCGATTCGTAACTCAGGAAACTACCAGAGATTAGCCGCCACGGGCACATTGACTCGATCGCGGAGCTCGATGGCATCCTTGGTACAGCTGGCGCGACAGATACCGCAGCCGTAGCACCGCAGGTGGTCAATGAAGATCTTTTCAGTGGCGGCGCTATATCCTATAGCACCGAACTGGCAGACACGCATACATTGCCGGCAGCCGTTACAGAGCTCCAGATTTACCTCAGCCGCGTATTCGGCTCGGAACATGTGCGGAACACCTTCTGTTACGGTGGTTTGCATAGCGCCGCAGTCAGAACGGTCGCAATTGCAGATCCCTCCAATGAATGGCGTCACAAACGTCCAGATGGTGTGGCAGAGGCCTTCTTTCTCATACTGACGGAAATTCTCCAAGGCTTCTTCCTTCGTCAATTCTTCAAGGCCGGAAGTGTCCGGGCCCGTCAGATAGTCCATGTCGATTTCCTTCATTATCTTGAACATCTCCCCTTCCTGTGGTGCCAGGCTTACCCCATAGCAGAAACGCTGTTCAGTACCGAGATTAATGTGGCGACAGTAACAGGGAAGCCGTACTACAGCGCTGACAACGCCGAGAACTCTTTCTACATCCTCGATGGGCAAGACCTGCCCGTAATGCAGCTCCTTCCATCTGCCTACTCTATGTGTCACTACTGCGCTCTTCACAAAGCGGGGCATTACTCGAAGCCTCCCGACTCTCTCAATGAGTCCAGGAGTCGTCTCAGCCAGGGAAAAGAAATCGGCAATGAACTTGCGCCGCCTCAAGTCACTAAGCAGATCATCCGAATAGTTCTCCGCTCTCAGGTACCATTTCTCGCCTTCGCCATGCTTGTGGCAGAACTCGCACATTGTCTCAATCTCCTTCCACTTCAGATATTCCGATGTATTATCTCATTTCCGTGAGTTCATTGCCAAGTACCCCGAACAGCCACTTATTTGCTTGACGACGTACTGAAGTACGAGATTTCCCCTTTGTGTTGGCCGAACCCGCGACGCAGCCTCCGATAACTGTCCTCGTTGTATACATGCTTTGGTTCTATTATACGTGGCCGCCACGACTCCGGTTGTATTCGGGAATCACATTCCTCATTTGCAGCGGCCCTCGTTAGTAAGGAGTCCCACGCAACTAAGGCTGGATTATCGCCACTGGACGACGATGGATTCCCTCCGAAAAAGACGAACTGCGGCTCGCAGTGAGACGAAATCTGCGACGCCAATCACAAGCACTAGCACAAGAATCAATGAGGGAGTGAACCACACAATTCCAGTGACCTGAATGCCAATAAGAGCGAGCACGGGTAAGATGATCAGTAAAGCTGTGTTCTGTGCGCCCCGGGGATCTCTTGCTCTTGAAGATCCGGCAACTCCTAGCATAAAGCTCAGAATCGCCACTGCAGGCGTAAGGAGGAACAATGTAAGAAACCATCCGGCCGTGACCACGAATCCGCTGACGTCTCCCCAACCGATCGCTGATACCGCCAGCAATAAGACCCCGGCCGAAATCCAGGTCATCACTAGAGCCGGTATCGCTCCTGCTAGTGCTTTGCCTAACAAGAGTTCCCAGGTTTTGACCGGTGTTGCCAGGAGAGCCTCCAGGCTACCTGAGACCTTCTCGTCAACAATGCTGAAGGTCGACACGGTCATTGCAATCATGGTCGGGATAAGGAGCAGAAAAAACGTGAATTGACTGAGCAGAAGCACGAGAAGCTGCTCGTTGTCCGGTAGCTGTGCTATCGCAGGTATAGCCGCCACAAGTTTTTGCAGGGCAGCTTGAAACACCTGAGTGGTCAGCATGCTCTCGCCAGCAAACCTGAAGGCTAGCCAGATATAAAGTATACCCTGCCCAACAACTAAAAATGGAAGCAGTAATATGACCAGAGCACCATTCGGGTCAGTAAACAGTAGTACCCACTCTTTAAGCAGAATGTTCCGAATGCGCCTACGACTCATTCCCGTCCTCCTCACGTATCAGTTTCAAATAGACTTCCTCCAGCGGATATTGCTTTTCGGAAACGGCAATTACCCTGCCTCCTGCCTCCACCATTGCTTTGACCAGTTCAGGGCGGTTGCGTTCCGAGTCGGTCAACTCTAGAATGAGCTGATTCTCTTCCTCACGGACTTCCTGAACAAACGGGAGCCTTTTTACCGTATCCGTCACCTTTGCATCTAATGTTTCCAGTTGTACGATTATCTGACGGCGAAAGAAACGTCGCCGCAGTTGCTCGGGGGTATCTAAGGCAAGAAGCCTGGTATTAAGGACAGCAATACGGTTGCAGAGCATTTCCGCTTCATTGAGATTATGAGTGGAAAGGAAGATTGTGTGTCCTTCCCCGCCGAGCCTGCGTATCATTTCACGCACTTCTGTAGCCGCCTCGGGATCCAGTCCGGCAGTTGGCTCATCAAGAAACAGGACCTTTGGTTCGTGCAGCAGAGCCCGTACCAGGGCCAATCTATGCTTCATACCCTTGGAGAACGTGCCTACCCTATCATTGGAGCGTTCCCAGAGCCCTATGAGTCTGAGATATTTTTCTACTTGCTCTGACGGCGACTGAATGGACGAATAGAAAC
>CP070793.1:265742-268551 GCA_020346965.1 Chloroflexota bacterium
AGAATGATAATTGGGGAAATCTCAGATTTTTCAAGCAATGCTTCAACCACTGCTTCTATCTGTGTGGAGATGAAGATATACTGCCCCAGGTAAAATTGCTTGTCCTCATGATTATCCCAATTTGCAGGAGCGATGTAATCACCTTCTGGACCGAATACAAATGGTTCATGGGGACAAATGAAATGGGTGAAAACAAATTTAGGCCCTTCCAGTTCAGGCAGCTCTTTGAGTTTCTCCAGCATGTACAAGGTCTGGCTCCGATAGCTATGCTCATACTGAATCCCAAAAATGCGATAATAGAAAGGTCGCAGCATGGTGGTATTCCATAGTATATGTACAAACTCACTAACTATACTGCTGTTAGTATACCCATAGGAACCGAGGTAAAGGTCCACGTAGTCCTTGGCATACTTCTCCCATGTGTAATTTGCGAAGTTGTTTCCGAAAACAATGTATTGATAACCCTGCGTCCTCAGGAAGTCTGCCACCTGGCTGTAAGCTATCTTTCGGTAGGTATTTTCGCTCCAGGGTTCGTAATCGAGATACTCCAGGTTCAGTATTTGGGCGATTATCAGAGGTGAAAGCGACGTTTGCGTTTCGCTGCCGCCGGCTATGAAGAAGCCGTTGTCCTCCAGGCTATCGATGAACTCGCTGCTATCGTAATTGTAATATTCCGTCATAGTGTCGGGATGCGCGTATTCATCCAGGACGATGAAATAGATATCGGGCAACGTGCCTAGTTCTGTGGCGTTGGTGGTGTGCTGTGCAGTCGACTCATCCGGTGTATCTTCCTCTAGTCCGGCTAGTTTAACTTGATAGCTAACGATGTTAAACAGGTTAATGACAATGAGCACCAGCGCCGTTATGTTAAAAAACCTAGTAGTGATGCCAAAGTCCCTTTTTGCCCGTCCGATAAAATAAACGCAGATGCCCCAGGCTAACAGCATACCGGCAATCAGGTAACCGTGCTTGGGCACAAAGCCCACTCGCTCAAGTACGTCATAAAGGTGTCCGTAGACGAAAAACAGGACCAGGAATATAGCCGTGGCAAATCCTGCCTTAACCCAGCTACGAAGTATAAGATTCAAGATTGCCCACAACACCAGGGTAGCAGCCACTGATATTACCAGCGGCAGCCAGATATCACTTGCCCGTGTTTCGCTTATGTTGTGGGCATAGAGAAACAGGATGGGAAAAGCAGCAAACAGTAGCGGGTAGAAAACTACTGGTTTCTTGAAAATAGCTTTTAGCCTTTGCTTCATCTCTGTATCCGGTGCATCAGATACAGTGTCCGTTGTGATTCTCGGATATCGGCAGAATCATCTCTTGTGAAATAGTGAGTAAAAGATAGCATAGTATTTACTCGCCAGCAAGTCGTGATAGCGTCGAGCAAAATGACGCACAAGACTAAAGGCGAGGACGTCTACCTCAATGTGCATCGCTGAGTGGAGTCCCCTGACCTCGGTGCAACAAGGCGCAACCTTAACAGGCTACGGCATGCTGCAAGGGGCAAACCGAAAGGATGGTCCCGAATGACTAATGACATAGATTTGCGCATCAGCACGGTGTATTGCATCCGGTAAAATATATATTGACACATGTCAGAAAATATAATAATATAAGCGCGGTGGACTATTTCATAAGATTGGAGGAATATTCTAATGCCTCTAGTTCAAAGAAACATTGAGGTTGATTCAGAGGTCTGGGCTAAACTTAAACAAGAAGCGGTAGCAAAACGCAGAAATGTCCGCGATTTGGCGGGAGAAATTTTGACTGACTATGTGATTGAAGGCGCTAAGGCAAAAGGGCAGAGAAACGTAAAAGCGATAATTATCGCAGCGGGTATGAGCTCTCGTTTAGCGGAACTAACTGACGACAAGCCGAAATGCATGCTTGAGATAAAAGGCAAAACAATCTTACAACGGCAAATAGAGACCTTCAATCAATGCGGGATAGATGAAATAGTAGTTATCAGGGGTTATAAAAAGGAAATAATCAATTATACCGGCGTGAAGTATATTTATAATCAGAATTACAGGCGAAATAATATATTGGAGTCGCTAATGTATGCCGAAAGTGATATGGATGGCGAGTTTGTAGTCTCGTACTCCGATATCCTTTTCAAGGCAAGTGTTGTGAGGAGATTATTGGAAAGCAAGGCTGATATTTCTATAGTCACTGATATAGACTGGGAATCGCATTACAAGAAGCGTTTTCAGCATCCTATAGAGGAAGCAGAAAAAGTAACTGTCAGCGACAATAGAGTGGTAGAAATCGGCAAGGCCACTAACCCAAACAAAGCATACGGTGAATTCATTGGATTGGCAAAATTCACCAGTACCGGTGCTGAGGTATTAAAAGCAAACTACAAAAGAGTAGTAGCCGAATTCGGCAAAACAAAATTCCACGCGGCTCCCTCAGTTGAGCAAGCATATTTAACAGACATGTTCCAGGAATTGATTGACAGGGGTTACACTATTTCTAACGTTGATATCAAAGGTCAGTGGATGGAGCTTGATACAGTCGAAGACATCAACACGGCAAGGAAGGTGTGGGACTAGGGTGACTGACGCGAAAGAGCAAGAGAAGGGCAAGGTGAAGAATAGAAGAGTATTCTGGAATTTGTGGTCGACATATGCCAGCTATTACTTTGGGAGGGTTAATTATTCACTCATAATCCCTGTACTTTTGGCAACTTATCAGGATTTGACGCTTTATAATGTCGGGATGGTTGCTAGCGGATTTATGACGGCATACCTCGTTGGGCAGTTTCTTCACGGGCAGTTATCGGAGAGGTTTAACCCTTTTG
>CP070793.1:268651-271609 GCA_020346965.1 Chloroflexota bacterium
ACATGCAAGGTGAATTCGCCAATGAGCTAGCTAACACAAGGGTTCCCAAAATAAGGGTCATTCCGATAGAGCAGAGTATAGAAGTCGAACACCGTGTCGCTACATACGATGAATTGCGCCACATCATCAAACAATCGGGAGAGCAGATCACCGTGCAGGATTGCATATGCAGAAAAGTAAGCGACATGATGGGAAAGCCGTGCCAGGTCACGGATCGAAGGGAAGTGTGTATGACATTCGGTGACCGGGCTGACCTGTATGCCAAGGAGGGATGGGGTCGAAGAATAAGCCAGGAGGAGGCTTTTGAGATTGCACGGAAGAACGAGGAGGACGGCTTGGTCCTGCAGCCGGGTAATGAACAGGAGCCCGTATTTATGTGTGCATGCTGTGGAGACTGTTGTGGGGTATTGGGTCCGATGAGGAGCTTCCCAAGACCAGCCGACATTATGGTAAGTAATTATTTCGCTCAAGCGAGCACGGAGCTGTGCAAGGGACACGGAACATGCGTGAAACGGTGTCCTATGGAAGCGGTGAAGTTAGCAGACAATGTAGCCTCGATCGATCTCGGTAGATGCATCGGCTGCGGTTTATGCGTTCCTACTTGCCCCGAGAATGCTATCAAACTTGTAAAGAAAGCCAAAGAGATCATTCCGCCGGCGACAGAAGAAGATCTTAACGATGCGATTATGGCATTGAAAAAGACGCAATAGTAAATCGATAGGATATTAATAAGCAGATTCGGTCTCAGAGAATCTGCTGGAATAGTGGATTCTATAACTACATTGATTCTAGTAGTATTAGTAGAAGGAGATAGATATGGAGAATGGATCCTCGGCAACTAGGAAATATGATTATTTGGTGATTGGAAGCGGTCCTGCAGGATTTGCATCGTCGATTAAGGCGGCTCAATTGGGATTAAAGGTGGGAATAGTCCAGGATGGGACAAATATGCTAGGGGGTGCCTGTCTTGAGGAGGGTGTTATTCCAGCAAAATCCCTCATACATAGTGCAGGTGTTTTAAGTGCCATTAAGAAGCATGGAAATCTGTACGGTATCGAAATGCAATCTAATAAAGCGGACATGGCGGCATTAATCGAGAGAAGTAAGAAAGCAATACGGCAGCTCAGAGGGGGTTTCGGTGGACTTCTTAAAAGGAACAACATTGACGTCATAAATGGGTTTGCCCAATTTGAGAACCAGCATTCCGTGAAAGCAACTGGAAATGGTAATGAAGCGTCCATGATAACAGCTGATAAATTTCTGATTGCAACAGGATCAGTTCCGAAGCCCTTACCTGGCATTCCTTTTGATGGTCATAACGTCATATCCAGTACCGATGCCGTTAGTCTTGCGGAAACTCCTGATAAGATACTAATCGTGGGAGGGGGTTCCATAGGGGTTGAATTCGCCTCTTTTTTCAATATCATCGGGAGCGAAGTCGTAATAGTCGAATTTGAAGATTCGTTGATACCTTTTGAAGACAAGGATGTCTCTGCAAGTTTGGAGCAAGTATTCAGTAAGAAAGGAATCAAAATACACACTTCCAGTAAGGTTGAAAAGATATCAGATGCATCGAATTGCCTAGAGGTACTGATCAAAGGTGCGGATAGAGAAATGACCGAGAAATGTAACGTTGTTCTGGTATCCACCGGACGGATTCCTTCCTCTTCCTCGCTCGGTCTCGATAATGCTGGCGTTGACAGAGATGAAAAAGGGTACATCCCTGTCGATAACTATATGCGCACTAATAAGAAGCACATCTGGGCTGCGGGGGACGTAATCCCGACACCAATGCTGGCTAATGTAGCTTTAGTTGAAGGAGAGATAGCCGCATTATCAGCTGCAGGACAGACTGTAGAACCAATAGATTACAGTTCTGTCCCCAACGTCGTGTATACGCAGATTCAAGTGGCTAGTATAGGATTAACCGAAAAACAGGTTGTCGCCAATGGCATTGAGTACTCGGTTGGGAGACAACCATTTATCGGCACATTCAAGGCCAGTATCAATTCGGAAAGAGAAGGGTTTATCAAGGTTATTGCCAATAGTCGGACAGGTGAGCTTCTGGGAGTTCACATATTCGCCTATGAGGCTGCTGAGCTCATCCAAGGATTTATCATCGCAAAGAAAGCCGGATTACCAGTCCAAGAAATCCAAAAGACCATACCTCCGAACCCAACATATTCGGAATCAATAATAGATGCATGCAAAGCAGTTTTCAGCAGGACAGTGCGTAGTTAATCTTATGTTTAAGGTTGACATCTTTTTTGTCGGTAGGTCAATCAGCGAGGAGGTCAAGAATGAAGATTACACTTGGTTCGAGTAGACATCATTTTATCACAGGAGTTAGTATCGTCTTGATTGCAGTAGCTTTGAATATTGGGATAGTAGGTTGCGACGGCGGTGATGGTAATGGTGAATCCTATGCCCTCCATATCGCCAGTACGTCAGGAGGGTCCGTCACCGCACCTGGAGAGGGGATGTTTACCTACGACGAGGGAGCCGTAGTCAATTTGATAGCCGAGGCCGATGGGAGCTACCAGTTTGTCAACTGGGCTGGCGATGTGAGCACAATTGCCGATGTTGACACCGCCACAACCACTATTACTATGAGTGGCGACTATTCGATCACAGCTAACTTCCGATGCATCACCCAGGTCGCCGCAGGTAGCCTTCACACGATCGGGCTTAAGCCTGACGGCACGGTGGTCACCGGGGGATCGAACGGCGATGGGCAATGCACTGTCGGTAACTGGACGGCCATCACCCAGGTCGCCGCACGTGGTTATCACACGGTGGGACTTAAGCGTGACGGCACTGTGGTCGCGGTGGGATTGAACGACGACGGGCAGTGCGACGTCGACGGTTGGGGGCGCATCACGCAGGTCGCTGCAGGCTGGTATCACACAGTCGCTGTCAAGACAGATGGTACTGCGGTCGCAGTGGGATTGAACGACG
>CP070793.1:271709-277882 GCA_020346965.1 Chloroflexota bacterium
CCTCCTGACAAAACTAGTAGCTATAGGAAGCTTGTACGAAGCAAGACGGACGGCTTCCGAAGCTAAATCTTCCTTCACATCAGCCAATTCGAACAGGATCCTGCCTCTCCTGACTACAGCTACCCAGTGATCCGGAGTACCTTTTCCGCTACCCATCCTTGTCTCCGCAGGTTTTTTTGTTACAGCTTTGTCAGGAAAAATTCGTATCCATAGCTTACCACCGCGATGCAAGCGGCGAACAAATACGCGACGGGTTGCTTCAATCTGCCGCGCTGTTATCCAAGCAGATTCCTCAGCCCTAATACCAAAATCACCAAACACAATGGTATCCCCACTCTGGGCACTACCCTTCATCCTTCCCCTATGTACCTTGCGGTACTTCACTCTTTTCGGTTGTAGCACTTTTCTCCTTCTTTTCAGGGACAACATCGCCCCTATAGATCCATACTTTGACTCCAATCCGTCCCATCAACGTATGTGCTTCACTAAAACCATAATCGATATCCGCACGCAACTTATGCAACGGCATTTGCCCTTGACGGATAGTCTCGCTTCTAGCGATTTCAAGTCCACCAAGTCTTCCACCGCAGTTTATCTTGATTCCCTTAGCGCCAGCCTGCAAAGTTCGGAAGGCTGCCTGTCTCATAGCTCGTCGAAAAGGGATTCTCTCTTCAAGTCGTTCAGCTATGCTGCGAGCCACTAATGGAGCTTCAAGCTCTGCGTGGTCAACTTCTCTAATGGTTAGCCTAATTTTGTCCCCACTGACTTTTTCCAATTCCGACTTCAGTATTTCCACATTCTGTCCCCCACGACCAATCAAGATGCCAGGACGAGCAGAGTAGACAGTTAAATGGACCTCATCTCCTGGACGTTCAATTTCTACGCGCGCTACGGCTCCGCCAGAACACTGCTGTTTAACAACTCTGCGTAGCTTTAAATCATCAAGTAAAAACTGCGTATAGTTCTTCTCGGCATACCACCTGGCTCGCCAATCCTGGTTAACTCCCAGCCTGAAACCACAAGGATGAACTTTCTGTCCCAAAATTATTCCTCCTCCTCAGCAACGAAAACTGTAATATTGCTGGACCGCTTTAAGATAGGACTCACCCTCCCTCTCGACTGAGGGCGGTATCTCTTCAACGTATGTCCTTTATCGGCAAATATATCGGTGATCCTAAGCTCAGTAGGCGACATTTGAAAATTATTTTCAGCATTTGCTACCGCTGATCTAATCACTTTAGACACAGCCTTGGCTGTGGGGGTATGTGTAAAACTCAGGATATTCAATGCCTCGTCAACTTTTTTGCCTCTGACCATATTTATCGCCAACCGAACCTTTTGAGGCGAAATGCCAACGTCCTTAGCTATCGCTTTTACCTTCATAACGCCTTATTTCTTCCTCGCCTGTTCAGTTATTTTAGATTTTGTGATATGCCCCCTGAATGTCCTGGTAGCCGCAAATTCGGCTAATTTATGCCCCACCATATTTTCAGTGATGAAAATGGGCACATGCTTCCTACCATTATGCACTGCAATAGTATGCCCTATCATTTCAGGTAAAATAGTAGAGGAGCGAGACCATGTCTTTATCACAGTCTTCTCACCCGAATTATTGAGCGCCTCTATTTTCCTAAGTAATTTAGTATCGCAGAAGGGCCCTTTTTTAAGCGACCTTGACATCTTCTCTCCTCCGCTTGACAATCATCTTGTCTGAAGCTTTCCGGCGACGTGTCTTATATCCCAAAGCAGGCTTTCCCCAAGGAGTCTTCGGAGGCATACCGCGCGGAGCTCTGCCCTCCCCTCCACCATGCGGGTGGTCACGAGGAGTCATAGCAGAACCTCTGACTGAAGGTCTCCAGCCTGACCAGCGCCTCTTACCAGCTTTGCCTAACCTTATATTTTCGTGATCCACGTTCCCTATTTGACCAATAGTAGCCCAACACCTGTGATGGAACTTACGTAATTCACCCGAAGGGAGTTTAAGTACAACATATTGGCCTTCCTTATTTATGATTTGGGCATAACTCCCTGCGCTATGAACAAGCTTTCCTCCTTTGCCTGGCTCAAACTCAACATTGTGTACCAAAGTTCCCACAGGAATAGATTCCAACGGGAGAGCATTTCCAAGTTTTATGTCGACATCCTCGCCCGCCTGTATAGTATCACCCAACCTGATACCCAAAGGGGCGATTATGTAACGCTTCTCTCCGTCAACATAATGAACCAGGGCAATGCGAGCTGATCTATTGGGATCATATTCAACGGAAGCTATTTTCCCCGGTACGGTAATCTTATCTCTCCTAAAATCAATCAGGCGAAGTTTTCGCTTACTGCCGCCACCTCGATGCCGCACAGTCACAACACCTCGGCTATTACGCCCCGCTTTCTTTCTCAGCGGTGCCAGTAAGGATTTCTCAGGAGATCTCTTGGTTAACTCCTCAAAAGTAGCGCCAGACATAAACCTCCTGCCTGGGGAAGTTGGATTATAAGTCTTTAATCCCACGAATCGCTCCTTATTTATGCGTCCTTTGCCAGCGAGTCTTTTTAAGAAGTTTTTTATGTCTGTGTTTAGACATCTTCTTTTTTCTCCATTTAACAACTGAACCCATTAAACACCCTCAAAGAAAGTAATTTTGTGTCCCGGTGCCAAGGTGACTATTGCCTTTTTCCAAGGTGAGCTGGTTACTTGCCTTCTGCCAAATCTTCTTGTCTTGCCAGGCACCATCATCACATTGACTTTGCTTACCTTTACCTTAAAAGCTAGTTCCACTGCTTCCTTAATCTGAGATTCTGTAGCCCTCTTGACGACCTCAAAGGCATATTTGTCTCGCTCTTTAAGTGAAGTAGCCTTCTCAGTAATTAAAGGACGCCGTAGAACTTCGTAAAGATGCAATTCATTTACCCCAAATCTGCTCAATGTTGTGTATTGCTGGTACGGTTGCTACTAACATTTCATAAGAAAGTAAATCCAATACATTAACCAAGTTCGAAGGTAGGACTTTGATGTCACGTAGATTGGTCGCTGATTTAACCACATTTGGAGTTGACTGAACAGTAAGGATCAAAGTGGAGGAATCGATGCCAAGCGAAGACAGAATATCTATCATGGCTTTCGTCCTTGGTTCCTCGAAATCAATTTCCTGCAACAGCCTTATATTTCCTTCCCTAACTTTATCGGAGAGCAGGCACTTCAAAGCTAACCTTCTCATTTTCCGGGGCATTGATTGGCGATAGCTACGCGGCTCGGGGCCAAAGACTACCCCACCTCCCCTAAGCAGCGGTGATTTTACATCACCCCTTCGTGCTCTACCAGTATGTTTTTGCCGATAGAGTTTTCTCGTGCTCCCCTTAACCTCTCCCCTGGTTTTGGTGGATACGGTACCTTGGCGTTTATTGGCCAATTGACCGATCATTGCCTGATGAACTATCGCCCCATTAAATGGAACATCAAAAACGGCTGCGCTAAGTTCCATCTGGTCAGCAACTTCACCGTTTAAGTTATAAACTGGCACTTTCACTTCCTGTTACCTTACTTTTTCAATTATTAGCAACCCACCAGTGGCTCCGGGTACTGCACCTTTCACCAAAAGCAAATTACTGTCTGGGTCTGCTTGAATTACTTCAAGATTACGCGCTTTCACCCTTCTATTTCCCATATGTCCTGCCATGCGCTTGCCTTTAAGCACCCGACCAGGAAAAGTAGTAGCTCCAATTGAACCAGGAGCTCGATGGCGGTCGGTTTGACCGTGGGTTTTCGGACCACCTGCAAAATGGTATCGCTTAACCACGCCAGCGAAGCCCCTCCCCTTAGACACGCCAGTTACATTTATCTGGTCACCTTGCTTCAGAAAACCAATATCTACCTTGTCCCCTCTTTTGACTGAGCTAACATTATTGGTTCTGAACTCTCTAAGGTAGCGGACATTCGCTAGACCTCGAAGATGCCCGTTCTCCGCAGAGCTAAGCTGAGATTGTTTCACCTTATCCTCAACAAAACCCACTTGAACAGCATCATAACCATCCTTTTCTCGACTCTTTATCTGAGTTACCACGGAAGGCCCAGCTTGAATAGCGGTTACTACGATAGCCTCTCCGCTTCCCTGAAACAGTTGCGTCATACCTATTTTCCTGCCGATAATGCCTGGAAACATTGCTTTTCCCTACAGTTTAATATCTATCTCCACTCCAGATGCCAGGTCGAGGTGACTCAATGCATCTATAGTCTTGGAACTCGGTTGCATAATATCTATTAGCCTCTTATGTGTCCTGATCTCAAACTGCTCCCTGGAATCCTTATCTATATTAGGGGAGCGAATAACGCAGAATTTCTCAATACGAGTGGGTAGAGGCACGGGGCCAATCACTATAGCCCCGGTACGTTCCACTGTCTCCAGTATTTGCCTTACTGCTTGATCAGCTAACTTATGATCGAAGCTTTTGACTTTGATACGAACTTTCTGGTTAATCATCTGCTTCTCCCCATTCTAGCAGCAATTTGCCCAGCTAAATCCTGGGGCAATTTTTCATAGCGATGAAAACACATAGTATGAGTTGCTCTACCTTGACTGAGCGACCTTAAATCTCCAGCGAAACCGAATATTTCCGCTAGAGGAACAAGAGCACGGATAGTGGAGAACTCGTCACGACTCTCAACGCTCTCAACTTGAGCTCTTCGAGAGTTCAAATCGCCAATAATGTCTCCGAGGAACTGATTGGGGGTTGATATCTCCACCTCCATAATCGGCTCGAGGATAACAGGTTTGGCTTTATCTATCCCGTCCCTCATGGCCATGAACGCTGCCATTCTAAAGGCAACGTCTGAAGAGTCAACCTCATGAAAACTGCCATCATACAAAGCCACCTTTATATCTATTACAGGGTAACCAGCTAATCCACCGCTTTGTAAGGCTGACTTGGCACCGGCTTCTACTGAGGGAATAAATCCCTTAGGTATAACTCCGCTTCGAATCTGGTCACGAAATTCAAATCCACTAGCACGCTCACCCGGCTCGATTTTCAGCCAAACATGCCCATATTGCCCTTTGCCACCGGATTGACGTATAAATCTCCCCTCAGATTCGACAGGGACGGTTATCGTCTCCTTGTAAGCGACCTGAGGTTTCCCCGCATTAACCCTTATTCCATACTCTCGAAATATACGGTCCATTAACACTTCGAGATGAAGTTCACCCATTCCCGAAATCAAAGTCTGACCTGTTTCCTTATCATGGTGAACCTTGAAGGTAGGGTCCTCCATGGTAAGTTTAGCCAGAGAATCATCTAATCTGTCCTGGTCGACTTTACTTTTAGGTTCAACAGCCATAGAAAGCACCGGTTCAACGAATTTTATGGCCTCCAGTAGCACTGGTCTTGTGGGATCGCAGAGAGTATCACCTGTCGAGGTCATCCTAAGTCCCAGGCTAGCCACAATGCTTCCCGTTTCAACGTGACTAATCTCCTCACGGTGATCGGCATGCATTACGTATAGTTTTCCCAATCTCTCTTTCTTATCTATACTGGAGTTCAAAACTTGTGCTCCGGCTTTCACCCTGCCCGAGTATACACGCAAGTAAACCAGTCTACCCATAAACGGGTCGAAAACCGTTTTAAATGCCAATGCAGAAAAAGGTTCATCATCGCTCACCAGTCGAAGGATTTCCTTTCTGCTTCTAGGATCTATAGTTGAGATGGGAGGGATATCCAACGGTGAAGGGAGGTAATCTACAATAGCGTTAAGCAATAACTGGATACCCCTATCTCTCAAGGCACTGCCACAAAGGACAGGCACAATGCAATTAGCAAGCGTCAGTCTTCTTATAGCTGCCTTAATTTGAGATGCGGATACCTCTTGCCCGTCAAGGTACATCATCATAATATCCTCATCGAGCTCGGCTAAGTCCTCAATCAATTTTTGTCGATGTTTGGCCAGTAAAGTCTCGCTATCCTCCTCAATTGAAGCTGAATTCGAATCGACCGAGAAAGGAACAATTTGATTCTCCACAAGGTCAATAATGCCCCGAAAGAGTTTTTCACTTCCTATGGGGAGCTGTATGGGTAATGCTTTGATTCGCAACCTCTCATTAATCATTGCCACCGTGTGATGAAAATCAGCACCAATCCTGTCCATCTTGTTAATAAAGCAAATCCTGGCCACGCCATATTTATCTGCCTGA
>CP070793.1:277982-282020 GCA_020346965.1 Chloroflexota bacterium
AGCTCGGCAAAAAAACCTCCTTATCGCCAAGGTACGGAGCACAGAACAAGAAGTGGCGCGTCTCCTCCAATGTACTCGGGCTGTAATCCAGGTCTTCCCTGTAGCTTTCGTTACCGAGCCAGTTAAGGAGCTTGATGTCATCCTCCAACTCTTTGCGAAGAGGCCTGACAGCCACCTGTTTATTCTCGCCGAGGGTTTGAGGAAGCTCTACTAGCTCCATCTCCATAATACTAAATAGTCGAACATGCCTGAAGTGCAGGCCACGCAAGAGCTCTAAACGCTCCTTATCGCTGAAGTCAGCCCACGTTTGGGCGATTGTCATACCGCGGGCTCTGAGCTCTCCAAGGGCCGTTTGCATGAGGGATGTTCCAATTCCGCAGCTACGGAACTCCGGGACGATATCAAGGTGAACAAACCCTTTCTTCTCCTCACTCGATTTATCCACCTTGGCATGTACTATACTGATAGCCTTTCCATCGAGCTCCCCGATGAACCTTCCTTCAAAGTCGAAGCTAGGCCCCCTTGTGTCCGCAATTAGTTCTTCCTCCGTAATGGCCCTCCAGTCCTTACGCTCTTTGCGCGCCGCGTTCAATACCTCGACCCAGAGGTGCTCATCCGCTCCTTTCACAAAACGTCGTATGTTAAGCATAGTCAGCTACCCCATCGGCTATTACGACTAGATGCACCACGAACCAGAATGTCGCCCGCTTAATATGCGCGGGTTCTGCAACTGGCTTCGATCAACGAGATGTCTGTCTGAGTACCGTTGATAGTTGCGTACAGGACGCAATTATAGCAATGACGGCGGTATCTTTCTACCCACCGATTCAGATCATTTTTAATCTGGGCGACAATATTGAAGATGTAGACCGGTTAATAGTATAGAGAAGGACGAATGTGGGCTCTCGCACAGCATTTGGAGAACCTTTGTGTCTAGTTCGGCTGCAGCAGTGATGTTAAAATAGATGTGAATATGAAGGAAAAGGATCTAATTGAGAGCCTGGCCAGGAAGGCTGGCAATACCCTGATGAAGCATTTTCGTCAGGACTGGTCATTGCTCAAAGAACGCAGCACGGCCAAGGAAGCAGTCACCAGATATGATAAGGAGGTGGACAGGTTAATTGTTGAAGAGATTAGAAGATACAATCCTCACCACAGCCTGCTCACCGAGGAAAGCGGTTCTCTCCAGAATGATCCGAATTGGCTCTGGATTGTAGATTCGCTGGACGGCACGGGCGATTTCGCCGATTTCAACCCTTTCTTTTCTGTGTGCATAGCCTTGATGCACCAGAACGAACTCTTATTGGGAGCTATCTATGCCCCTGCTATAGATGAGTTCTACTTCGCCGAAAAGGGCAAAGGCGCCTACCTGAACGGGGTGAAGATTCAAGTATCCGACGTATCGGAGCTAGGTCAGAGCTATATCTTCTACTGTGAAGGTGGAGACAAAGACCGGGCAAGAACAGGTGAGCTTCTGCAGAAGGTCTATCCGCGGGTCACAGACATACGCAAACTGGGTTCGGCCGGACTGGAAACATCCTGGGTTGCCGCCGGCAAGGGAGAGGCTTACTTCACCACCAGGATTGAGCCCTGGGATGTTGCTCCGGGTGTTTTGCTAGTCCAGGAAGCGGGCGGAAAAGTCAGTGATTTTCAGGGCAACCCGTGGCAGCCCCGAACGGATGACCTGCTATTCTCAAACCAGAAGCTTCACGAAAGGATATTGAGCCTGCTTTCTCAATAGTAATAGGAGATAGCATTATGTCAATAGAGAAAGCAATTATAAAGACGTCGGAAGGGAGGGAAATCACCGTATTGGAACAGACTCCCATCCCCTGTTTTCGCTGCGGCATCTGCTGCACCTGCTACTATCCTCCCCTAACCCCCGAGGACATAGACAACATTGTCTCTTCCTTGGGAATATCTCGGGCCAAGTTCATGTCCAGATACGCCCGTAGGGTGCCGATAAAGGAAGGTTACCTGCTCAAGCGTAAGAAGGAAGGCTGCGTCTTCCTGGCCTGGGATGCAGATGGAAAAGCCGGCTGTGCCATACATCCCTCCCGCCCTCAGGCCTGTCGGGAATGGGCCCCTACCCTTGCCAAGCCCGAATGTCTGGAGGGACTGGCTAAACTCAAGTCCGAAGGGAAGATAATGCTGCTGGAGGAACTCTTCCCCTCCCCTGAAGAGAAAAAGCGGCTTCACTTGGCTCTGGAGAAAGCCCCTCCTCAGTCATAACCTCTTGTTTCAGTGCGGATAGAAAGATGACACTTTGCTCAAATGCCGCCCATATTGAAGTCGTACGCTCATCGGTGATAAAGTTGCCCAATCAAAGTTAGTCCAGTAACCAACAAGGAGGCCAAAGATGAATGAGTTTACGGGTAAAGTAGCACTGGTAACCGGCGGGAGTTCCGGTATCGGCCGCGCCACGGCCATCAAGTTTGGAGAGCAGGGGGCCAGGGTCGTAGTGACTGCCCGCAGGGAAAAGGAGGGGAAAGAGACGGCGGAGATGATAAGAAAGGCCGGCGGTGAAGCCACATTCGTCCAAACGGATGTGCGAATCGCCTCCCAGGTTGAAAACATGGTGAACCAGACGGTAGAGAGATACGGGCGTCTGGACATCGCCTTCAACAACGCTGGAGTAGGCGGCATAATGGCCCGCCTGGTACGAACGACCGAGGAAACCTTCGACAAAGTTGTGGACACCAACTTCAAGGGCGTCTGGCTGTCCATGAAATACGAGATACCAGTGATGCAGAAACAGGGCGGAGGAGTCATCGTAAATAACGCCTCCGTCTCGGGGGTGGCCACTGCGGAAAGACTCGCCGTCTATAGCGGGACCAAACACGCCGTCGTGGGGATTTCCAACGCAGCCGCGATCGAGTATGGCAAGGACAACATCCGTGTAGTGACCATCTGTCCGGGCTTGATCAGCACCGCCATGACTGAAGAACTGCGCGCTCAAAAAGACGCCGATGTCTTCATCCGGAGCAGCGTACCCTTGAAGAGAATGGGCGAACCTGAAGAAGTAGCTGAAATGGTAATCTGGCTGGCTTCCGACGCTGCCTCCTACGTTAGCGGCGGCACCTTCGTAGTGAGCGGAGGTATGAGAATCTAGCGCCTGAGGACACTACTCTGCTGGGCCCAACAGTCTGGCGGCGTTGCCGCCCATTATACCTGTGATCTCCTCCTCCTTAAACTTGATTCCTTGTTCCTTTACGGAGTCGGGGATTTCGGTAAAGGCCTTGACCCACTTCTCCTGATTAACCAGCAATTTCAGAAAAGGGTAATCACTGCCGAACAGTACCCTCTGCCATGAGACCGAGTCCAACAATGTTCGTAGAGCCTCATAAAATTCGAGGGGGCGGAGAAGCCGTGACTGCCAGACGGATACATCGAGGTAAACATTTGTCGTGCTATTACAGACTGCCACTGCCTCCGAATACCAGCATCCGCCGGCGTGCGCCAGAACGATGGGTAAATCCGGGAAGTCGACGGCTACCTCCTGTACGTAAATGGGCTGGCAGAACTTAAAATAAAGTGGTTTGAGTACCTCACCTGTATGAAGAAGAACAGGGACTCCATATTCCAATGCCTTCTCATAAATGGGATAACACGCCTTGTCGTTGGGATAGAAACCGGCAGCCGTATGGAATTTAATCCCTTTCATGCCCCATTCCCCGAGAAATCTTCCAACCAATTCGGCGGCTTTATCTCTTCTGGGGTCAATGCCGGCGAAAGTAATTAATCGCTGGGGATGTTTCTTCACTGCGTCAGCGTATACCTTGTTTATCTCCTCTACGCTCAACTTGAGTTCACCCAGATAGCGAGCCAGACCCCAATCAACGGGTAACAATACACTCTTATCAATCCCGGCAGCGTCCATATCTTTGACTATCATGTCCCCCGAAATATCCCACATCTCAGGCAATCGCTTCTTGACGTTTTCCGGCGGCCTGTTAATCCTCAGCGCACCGACCTCCGCCCATCCATCCCAAAAAGGCTTGGCAACACCATCATGATCAGCAAGATGAGCATGCATAT
>CP070793.1:282120-286596 GCA_020346965.1 Chloroflexota bacterium
GAGTGAAGAGTGAAGCAGGATGGAGCACGGCTTAAGGTCTCGGCAAGCCAATCCGTAGGAAAGCGTGCTCGCTCATCATTATAGTCAACTGTAGCTCCCGCCGCCTTTAGCCTATCAAGGAATTCGGCATCACAAACACATATTCCAACCTCCTCCAATATCTTGTGTGCGGTATCATCAATTCGCTTAACGTCTTTAGGTGCTAGCGGCTTATAGAATGGCAAACTCGTTCCCATAGCTGTGGAGTCTGTTAGTGTCCTTGAAGGATTAGTTCAATCCCTTTGATCATTTCATCTGGCTTGGATTCAATTTCATGTTCCGATAGGATTCTTTTTGCCTCCAAATTACAGCGTTGGTACAGGTCAGTGGCTCCGGCTTCTTTCCATGAATCATAGCGGTTGCGGTCCAGAAGAACGGGCAGGAATTGAGCCTCCATAAAATTCTCAAAAGTGTGGTCGTCCATGATGAAGATAGAACCCGGCTCCCCACCTGCCACTCTTTCTATGGCATCGAGAGCCAGTGTTTGTTGATTCACCTTAATGCCTTTAGTAAAGAATCGGCTCATGGCTATCAGTTCATTAGCCATAACCACCATTTCGAGCGAAGAGGTATTTCCGTACTCTAAAAAACCAACGTCATGTATTACATTACAGCGGGAAAGCATTGAACTGATAATGGAGAACATAGCTTCCGCTCCTGCTTGAGCATCCAGCACTTTGGCATCGGAAGCTCCCGCGTAAGCCCATATTGGCAGCCCGTAGATTTCGTCACGCATGTCGGCCAGCGCCGCTTGAGTAAGGCTCCATTCCGGGCATCCGTAGGAGACAATTGTAGATTTCATATCCAAAGTACTGACGTTAGGGCCAAACAGGAAAGGAGACCCTTTACCGGCTAATTGGTGTACCACCAGGCCGACCATATTTTCCGCAATGCCTAGGGCAAGGGCTCCGGCCAGCGTAATTGGTGCGCCTCCTCCTGCGTTGGATCCCGAGGGCAGGCAGATTGGAATGCCCCTTCGGGCACAGAAAATAAGCTTCTCCATAATGTTCTCAGGAAAACGCAGGGGACTGATTGCTTCTGAATAACTCAGTAAGAAAGGTTTGCTTCTTAGCTCTTTCTCCCCACCCATAACCTGGCAGGCAATCTGATAAATCTTGGAGATATCGCGGCCACTATCAGCTATAAATACGATAGGCTTGCTAGTATTTTTGACCATCTCGGCAAAAACATGAATATAGATGTCCTCCACCGGCACATTCTCAGGGTTGCCCATGGACATCACAAAAGCAATGTTATCCAGACTGTCCACCAGCCGGGCAAAATCGATCACATCTTGCAGTACCGTGCGACGGCGTTGACCTGTCTCGAGATCGAGAGTAAAAGTAGCATCTGAACCTGTTCCGTAGAAATAATTGCCGTCAAGCAGAGGCATAGCTTCTTTTCCTCTCTGGTCGTAAAGGACAATTTTTTTGGGGGCAGAGTCCAGAGCAGCTTCAACGAGCGGAGCCGGTAACTTGAGTCGATCATCAGCAGAAATCTTACAGCCGGCATTGGTGAGCATTTCCAGAGCACCGGCATGCTCCATCTTGAATCCTACTTTCTCCAAAATCTCCAGAGCAGCCGCATGTATGGCCAGGGCTTGCTCGCGGTTCAATACTCTCAACCGAGGTTCTAGAATAGGTGTCTCTTTTGGTTTCATAATTAACTCCCTTGAGATACAAGAAGTTGCCTAGGAAACCCCCAGTATCTCTTTAGCCCTAGTGACAGCAGAACCAGCATCCGGCCCATAGCAATCCGCCCCGATTTGCCTCGCATACTTGTCGGTAACGGGTGCCCCGCCAATCATGACCTTGACCTTACCCCTTATACCGGCCCGCTTAAGGGCTTCTATGGTCAGTCGCATTGATGGCATGGTGGTGGAGAGCAGTGCGGACATGGCGACAATGTCTGGTTTTAGTTCATGTACCTTTTCGACAAAGCGTTCCGGAGGAACATCCACTCCCAGGTCAACTATACTGAACCCGGCGCCTTCCATCATCATAGATACCAGATTTTTTCCAATGTCATGCAAGTCACCCTTGACTGTACCGATAACCACTTTCCCTTTGGAGCTAATATCACCTTCTTGAAATAACGCTTCAAACAGCTTCATACACTCTTGCATCGTCTTAGCCGAGCGCAACATTTGAGGGACAAACAATAGTCCTTTGGAAAACCTCCTGCCCACTTCGTCCATAGCAACTATGAGTCCTTTATCGAGAATATCCTGGGCACTATTGCCGGAATCTAGGGCTTTCTGCGTTTCCTGTGTCGCTGAATTGATATCTCCCTTAATCACGGCTTCAGACAATGCTTTTAAGTCACTCATTTCAGCCTCCTTAAATTCGTCTTCTACTATAATCAACCAGGGTTATTTATCTGAAATTCGACCGGTCTGATAGGCTGTAATGAAGTTCTCGCAGTACTCGTCATGATTCAGGAGCATATCAACAGCGAGGAGGATCGCCATGAGCTGTTTATCCGTCGGATCCATAATTTCAGCGGATAGACCGTGGGCAACGCAAAGGGATAGAAAACTACGATTTATCAGACGGCGCGCCGGAAGCCCGAATGAGATATTGGAGAGCCCGCAGATGGTGTTTACTCCAGGGAAATCGTTCATTATTCTTGAAATCGCTCCCAGTGCGGCAAAACCCATCCCTGTATCTACAGAGATAGGTTGTATCAGCGGATCTACATAGATCTTTCTCAGAGGTATCCCTGCATCAGTTAATCTTTTAATGAGTTCTGCTCCAACCTGCACTCTCTCCTCCACAGTTGTCGGCATCGACGTTTCTGCCATACAGAGAGCCACTACGTGACAGGGTCGAGAAGTAACCACGGGAAGAAGGGCTTGGAAGCGTTCTGCCTCAAGAGAGATAGAGTTTATTATTGATTCACCTTTGTGGCGCTCTATTGCTTCTGCAAGAGCAAGTGGGTTCGGGCTGTCTAGGCATAGAGGCAGGTCTAGCTCAGATTGTATCGTTTCCACCAGCCAGCAAAGACACTCGGTTTCACGCTCCAAGTAAGTCCCCGCGTTGACATCGATGTATTGGGCGCCCGCCTCTGATTGTTCCCTGGCTATCTTAACTATATAACTGGCATCTCTTTTTTCAACTGCTTCCGCGATAAGCTTTCGACTTGTATTTATCTGCTCACCAACAATAATCATTCCAGCCTCTTCAAGTCTCGGCCATCAAACCGATATCTATATCACAGTCGTTTTCTTAGCCAGCATTAAAAGCGTAAACGATTGGGTTTACGATGTCAATGATTACTATAGAGATGTGTGGCAACCTCAATTGCTAACTTTCGATTACTATAACAGGACTCATCCGCTGAGCGACCCAATCTCCATTAACCTTATTGTTGCTCTGGTAGTCTCTTAAGAAATACCCGAAAAACTGGCGTAAAAGCATTTGGGAGAGGTCGGGACATCATGGAACTTCACGAGCAAAACAGGGTTTCAGTCATTGAGACAAAGGTCATATTTATACGTATGGGGACACTTCGGTACGTCTGTCTCGGAATTAGGAAACCGCTGCTCTAGGCGAATCGAGGATTCTGTGTTACTACCATACCACAGTAAAGGCGCATCCTGAATGGCAGAAATCCTGCTTTATTGCTACACCGTAGTCCAGAATATAGTTAGCTAATGAATTATGGAACCGGGTCTCGCAGACAATTATAAGCATGTGCATGTCCACGGATTTCAACTCAGACCACTTTCACTGCCGTCCCGTAGGCTACAATTTCAGCAGCTCCGGACATCACCATTGAGGTTACAAACCTGGTGCTTACTATGGCGTTAGCATCCATCTTTTCAGCTTGCTCAATCATTCTCTGCAGAGCTTCTTCGCGAGCCTGTGCCAGCATCACAGTATACTCCTTGATTTCACCACCAACGATGGTGCGTAAGCCAGCCATAATGTCGCGTCCCATATGCCTGGCCCTTATGGTACTACCTCTAACTAAACCCAGCGTTTCTGCTGTCTTTTTGCCCTCTATCTGCTCCGTGGTAACGACAATCATTTTTCTACCCCCTTGAATCTTTCCTTTTCTTCTTTGGATGCTCTATATCTCTCTCCTCCTAGTGATACCAGCAGCAGGATAAGCCCTACGGCTATGGCAGCGATGGCAATCTTAAGTGGCAAAGCCAGCTCTAAGAAAGGCAAACGGAAGAACCAATAAAGCCCGCAGCCTACCAAAGTCCCTAAGCCAATTCCTAGTAAGATGCCCCCGATTTTTCTCATATTACGCTTCCCTGAATCTATTAGTGATGGGCAATCTCCTATCTCGCCCGAAGTCCCTGGGGGTTATCTTTATACCAGGAGCGGCTTGGCGGCGCTTATATTCGTTCCTATCTACCAATTCAACTACTCTTAATACAGTCTCACGGTCAAAACCCATGGCTACAATCCGATCAATTGTCACATC
>CP070793.1:286696-294866 GCA_020346965.1 Chloroflexota bacterium
GGAGCCTAGCTTGGCTGCTCTCAGCGAAGACGCTCTCTTAACCGGCCTGGCCTGGGAGCACAGCATCAGCATGGTCGAGAACGATTTCTTCGGCCACGAACGATATCCCGGGGACAGGGGTCTTACCTACGAGCAGCCTTACGGGACTGCTCGAGGAGAGAACGTGGCAAAGATTCCGACCAGGCTGGTGACTCCAGGTCCCTATCTTTCGCTACAAGAAGTATGTGAGTGGGCAGTCTCGGGCTGGATGGAGAGTCCCGGGCACAGAGCAAACATAGTAAACTCCGATTACACGGAGACAGGTATGGGCGTTGCATTCTCAGACGATTGGGACTACGTATACATAACCCAGATTTTCGAGGGCCCCAGCTAAGAAGAGGAACTCGAACTACAACATCCCCTATTTATCTCTGTGGCTCGATAATCACTTTCGGAACACTGATGCGTGCTATGTGGGGCAAAGAATGGCGCTTCATTAGCTCCACTCTATTGTGGGCAGTGTTCTGTATGCTGTCAATCTGGCCGCTCCGATGACAACTGCTTTGGCTTCTTGAAGTTGTCGGAGCAAATCCTTCGTTTTCTTTGACTCCTCCCATGCCCTCCAGTTTTCAATCGTCTGCCATGTGGTTACCATTACGATGACAGATTGATCCTCCTCGCTGACGAGATTCTCGGCGCTAACGAAACCGGCATATTCCATGGCATGCGACCTGAGTTGTTTGAATATGGACTCTACGTCCTTATAATTCGAAACCTGGTATCCTATGATACCTCTTATCATTGTCGCCTCCTTTCATCTCTCGCCTGCAGGCTCCTTCCCTGTTATGCCTCAGGCTACCTCGTCGAATGTTACCTTATATGTGCCGATTTCAGTCTAGCTGTCCACTGTGTAATTGTCAACGCGCCTGGCACACATCGGAGGGCTGCCTCTATCTATCTCCGCGGCTCGCCAATCACCTTTAATCCGCTAACCCCAGCCCGGTGAGAGCAAAGACCGATGCCTGATCAGACCTACTCTACTATAGGCATCGTCCTATCAACAGGTGAGGTGACGGGCAGCTCCCTACCATAACCACCACAAAAATGTTGGGTATATGAATTCCAGAAGTAGGCTGGCCAGCCATCCTCCCCGTCGTCCCGGGGCAGGGAGGGTAGTAAACGTGTACTCATCCGATACCGACTCCGCGCCCCCTGCCGCCGACCTGACGCGACAATAATAGGTTGTAGACGGAGACAGCTTGTTCAGAGTCATCTTGTGCTCCGAAACTGAAGCTTTTCGCTCGCGAGTATAGTAGGCATAATCAACAATATTATCGTGCGAAACTGTATCGTAGAATACCTGTGAACTGGCATCGCCATTTGTTTTCCAGGATACGGTAGCTGTCAAATGACCGATGCGTGAGGTAGATACTTCATAGGTTACCAGTGGAACAGAGCCGGTAATCGTCGTAGACCCGGTTACTGCCATGACATGCCCGGCGACCAACATCAGGCAGAGCAGTAGAATCACACAGCAGGCTGTTTTCCATTTCATCTAACTGGTACGCCTTCGTCTAACGACGAGAAAATAGACCAGTAAACCGATGACTATAACGCCACCCACCACACCACCGATTAATGCCCAGTTCATCCCGGCAGGCGGCCCCACCATAATTGCCCAGACGCTGAGCTGATTGGTTTCAGCGCTAATTGTCATCGCTCCGCGGTCCAGGCTCGTATCAAGCACTGTCCATTGGCTGTCCGCCGTGTCCCAGCGGGCCAACTTCAACCTGGTCGCGTCACCCCCGGCACATTCCAGGTCTGCCGACAGGTATTTCACAGTTACCGTTGCCTCCTTGGCCAGCAGGCCGGGCAGCCCGTCAATGCGAAAGGCGGTCGCCGCCAGGCTATAGCCGGGCGGCAGCGGGGCAAGCTGGTCCAGCGGATAGCTCCGCAGTGAAATTTCCACATCGCTGAATACCGCGCCCTCGGGAAAGCTGATGGAGAACCTGCCGTCCTCTGTCTGCAGGGTTGCGGCGCTGTCGGCGGTGAGAGTTATGCTGACTGGCGGGGACGGCGGCACATAGGGCATTCCTATTTCAAAGCTGCCTGCCGCTTCATCAAGCAGGGTGCCGTCCTCGAGATAAACGCTGGCCTGTGCACCATATGTGCCCGGATCAAGGTCACTGCCGGGAATCCATTCTGCTACAAGCTCCCGGGAATATCCGGGTATTACTACTGCCCAGCTCGTCCTTGCAGCGTCCAGGACATCACCCCGGGCATCGAAAATGGTTATACTGCTTTGGACCTCGTAGTGGACATTACCTTCATTTGCATACGTTACTTTTATTGGAATGGGCTCGCCGGATTCAACCAGCTCAGATCCGATGAACTCTATACTGCCCTGCTCTACCAATTGCGACCCGGCGATGGTGAGCTTGACCAGAATGCCCATACGGCTGATCGTCGTAATGGGCTCATCGCCTCCGGGCGCGCCGATAACGAGGACGACAGCGTATCTGCCACCGTCAATCCCCTGGGGAACGGAGACAGTTAGTTCTATCTCCTGGCTTTCCCCCGGCTCAAGCGCGAATTCGGCAGGATTGAAGCTGATGTATGGCGCCGCCGATAAAGGGTTGGTATCGGGTTCCAGCACTTCAGTGCTGCCGCTTGTTCCCTGCCCGTAACCGGCCAGTTGAACCTCGAAATCCATGGGTCTATCTGAATCGTTGCTTACGGTAATGGAGGGCAGGGTATGCTGACCTTCCGGCACCAGCATATCCATGGAGCCGGGACTGATAGCTATCTGGGCCAGGGCTGGAGAAATGAGCAGCGCCAGTGCCGCCACTCCTGTAAATATGCCGGCAATAATCTTCATTTCTCGGTCACTGTAAAGGTAATCGTTATAGTATAACCCGCCGCAATCGCATCTGTGTAGGCGACCGTCTGGCTAACGTAGAATGGCACATCATACGTGCCGGCCTCATCTACATCCAGGAAGGTCTGCGATGTATCCGCCGGGCCAAGATTATCAGCAGCGGGCCCCACTAATAACCTATTAGCCAGCACGTAGCTTCCACTGACCATATAGCCCGTATTGCTCGCCTTGGCATCCACGCCGGTCACGGTGTAACCGGCTGAGTTGTCGCCCGCCAGGCTTCCGGTGGAATTGCCGGTGCCAGTCCCGCCCGGAGCCATTCCGCCCAGCCCTATCGCCGGGGGCGCGGCGAATGTGTATCCCGGAGGGGCAACTGAAATGCCAAGCTCGTCGATTATATAACTCGCCTTGCATACAATAGAGTAGTCAACACCGCCAGCGAAAACCAGCCCCACAAGGCTGCCATCTCTATCCACCGCGGCGCCGGAGTCACCATCGCCTGAGAATGGCTTATGTACTACAATCTGGTCATCGAAGTACGCATATTTATTCGTGTCGTACTCAACCCAGACAGCGGCATTGGTAACATATACCTCGCTTTCAGTTACTCCAGTCGTCCGGCCGGATTTTCTCACAGTATCCTCCTCTGCAACCGTGGTTGTGCCCCACACTTGGTAGTCGCCCGTCTCACTGAACTGCCAGCCGCCCAGTCCCTCAACTTCAGGATCGATGGTGGCTATGGCTGCATCGGCGTAGTTATGGGTCGGATTAGGTATATTGGGATTATTGTGGAAAACGATAGGGATGTAACTCTCGAGTATACCGACCTGATTGGTCGATGTCCCGCCATCCAGGGTCCCCGGTTGAATAATTGCTGTCCCCGATTCAAGAAAAGTACTGTCGTCGGGGTCCATCGCTATAACATGGGCATTTGACAATATCTTGTCATCGTAAGTTACCATGCCCAGGGTTCCGGCATAAACATAAATTTCCCCGGCCAGGGCTGATACGCTTATCCCTCCGAGAAGCGGCCTGACCACCCCGGTTCTGTCCGGGCTTATCTGATTGGCCTGGCTGGGTACTATTGGTTCTCCTACCGCAGCGGGAAGTGCCTGGAATATCCCGGTGACCTCCGCTCGCACGGGGAAGCCTTCAAAGCGGTCGGGGACAGTTGCCCTCGCCTGTTCATTCTCCAGGAAGACCACGACTTCTCCCGTTTCCTCCAGGTGGGCGATGCCCGCAAATCCGGGCACGCTTATTAGTTGCTGCTCCAGGACTTCCCGTGCCTCCGCCAGTGGCTTTTCCTGGCTTGCATCCTCGCCGGCCAGAGGCGGCCCGGACGTGAAGAACAGAAGCCCGGAAACGGCCAGCAATGCTATGACAACGCGCGTCATTATCTTCACATCACGGTTCACCCTGCTATCTCATAGAATAGCGCAGCCACCTTGATACACACAAATCAGTATCTGCTCACCCGGCACCGCTATTTGAGCCGAGTTCAGGGCAGCTTCTATTTCGTCTGTATCGGGCTTTACGGATTCGCTACAACCGTGAAGGTAATCTCTATCGAGTAGTCTGAGCCGACCGCATCGGTATGGGTAACCAGCTGGCTAGCAAAGAGCGAAAACGTAACGTCCGTCGGACCCGAAGTATCTACGAATGTCTTTGAAGTATCGGCCGACACGTAGTTAGCGTCTTCATCGCTTATTTCGTGCCTATTTGTAAGTACTGGGGCCCCGCCCGCGCAAGTCATGTAGCCCGTGTCGGTTACCTTTTCGTCTGTCCCGGTCACCGTGTAGCCATTGGCATTATTGCCGACTAGGCTGCCGTCAGTGGAGCTGCCCTTGTAGGGCGTGTCACTTGGAGTCATACTGCCAAGGTATATGGGGCCCGGCGCTGCAAAGGTATAGCCTTCCACCACCTCCCCCATAACGTAGGTGCTGTCAGCAGCTGAGACCACACCCGGCAGGACCGAGATTGTCACCAGTGTCAGCAATACTCCAAAAGTCAGAATTCTCCTTTTCATAATTTGGCCTCCTTCTCATATATTGTAGTTCCACCCCAGAGATATATTTGAGGTGTGCCTTCCCACCCAGGACCGACCCGCTTTCTCCTTGAGGAGAAAATATCCATGGGCATAGTAATAGTCATTATTGGGTTTATGTTGTGTTGGTTTCGCAGTCTCTCCCCTTCCCCGAATTACTCCTGTATATTAGTCCTCTACTATCCATTATAGTAATGACACCTGCCGCTGTAAAGATGCCCTATCCTAACTTTAATTAACACCTCTGTACAACCTTCGCAATGGCACTGCATTCTGGGGCACGCAGGGATGATAGAATCAGTTCCTCGTCGTGTCGTCTAATTAGCTAGGGAAATACCATAATGAGCGGAGACAAGCTAAGAGGAAGCATAGAGTCAATATCCGTACCGTCAAATAACCTTAGAGTGTTAAACGCCAAGTATTCTGTTGCGGGGCAATGCTGTACGCACAGCACGGTATAGCCAACGTGATATGCATACGGCAGCATTCGCTCACCTGGAACCGAGAGTCAGGCAGCGTTCAGGTGCACCTTTGCTTCTTTGGTCCGTAGCTCTTACGACTTCTCTACAACGGTGAAGGTAATGTTTAAGCTGTATTCACCGGGTTCGTCCGTATAATCGACCAACTGGCTGACATAGAGATCAATACTATCGGATGCGGGGCCCGAACTATCTATGTAAGTTATTCCAACATCAGCAGTCACGTATCCAATGTACTCCTCCTCGCCTATCTCAAGCTTATTGGTCAGTGGAGTACCTCCGCTGTTCGTCATGTAGCCCGCGTTGGTCGCCTTGATATCTGCGCCGCTCACTGTGTAGCCCGCGGGACTGTTGCCCCAGAAGTATCCGGGGGTCGACGTGTGGCCGTACCAGGTTACGCCAGCGCCACCCATGCTGCCAATTTCTACTGCCCATGGCGCTTCGAAAACGTAAGCTCCTATTACAGTCCCACTAACAACAGTGGTATCAGCACCCAAAACCACACCCGGTACCGCCAGTACGATCACCAGTACCAGCACCGCCCCAAAGGTCAGTATTCTTTTCTTCACTGTTTGGCCTCCTCTTGTTTATTTGTGCTCCACCTCAGCAGTATATTTGAGGTGTGCATTATCTCCCGGGCACCGACTCGTCTCCTCCTTCAGAAGGTGAATTCCCCCGGGCAAGATAACAGTCGTCCTAGGGTTTGTGTTGCTTTGGTCTCGAAGTCTCTCCCCTTCCCGGATTTACCTCTGTATATTAGTCCTCTATTATCCATTATAGTAATGACACCTGTCGCTGTAAAGATGACTTATCCTCACTTTAATTCACGCTTTTTCACAATCTCAATAGCTGCCCGATATCCTTGACAATCACCGCCGACACCAGTAGACAGTAGCCAGGATTCAATAGTCAGTAGTTAGCGGTTAATAGCCAGCTCTCCGTGGGGACAGAGAGCGGCGCCTTATTGGCGTCACTCTATTGTAGGCATTGCCCTTTATGCTGTCATTCCGGGGAAATAATACCTAGTTCAAAGTAGACCTGATTGGTACGGCGTCCCTGGAATTCAGGAAGACACAGCTGCATATGTGACTGTACAGAAGTCAGAAATGTTCAATGGCAGGAATTATGTGAACTGCTAATAACACCCTTTAGTATTATGTGCTTAATCCTTTCCCACCGAATAAGACGGCACAAGTGCTGCTGCAATTGCCAAGGCCGTCCCGATATATAAACCTGACCACAAAAATAGTGCTATCAAACCGGTAATTATCAGCCCGATTCTTCTCCGAGTGGTCAGTATCGGCTTATCGCGTACGGCGTAGAGCAAAGTGACTACTCCGAGAATAACCGAAACAGCAAAGATAATTACAGTTATCATAGCTTCTCCATGAAAACCGGTAACTGTAAAGGTTAAGAACATTTGATAGAGAATGCTAACACCTGATCCCAGAAAGGCCAGGCCGGCGAACGATGCAAGCCACTTGGATATGCCTTTCGGCGCCCTGCCCTTCCGACTGCGCAAATATAATATTATTCCCCCGATAACTAATACCAAGATTATCGGCAATAATGCGACGAACTGGTTCTGCCCTTCCCAGGCATAAACCTTCTGCAGACTATACTGAACCATTATCAATTCTAGCGGAGTGAATGATTCAGTGTAGCCGACTACAAGACCGTATTTTGCAGCCTCTTCATCATGATCATGGTTTTCATGGTCTTCATCGGTATGGGTATCATCATTCTCCGCAGTACCGAAAACAACAACATAATATATGCCGTCTACGGGAGCATTAGTGGTCATAGTAGCGACCTCATAGAACCATCCGGGGGAAAAGGCTTCATATGTCGCGCTTCCCGGATCGCGGCCCTCTACCATGGTAGCGCCATATCCAGCAGGCACTTCAATATGATCGGGTACTTCATCGCCCTGAGTCATTTCAGGAACCAGTAATGCAAACGAAGGCAAGAAGCCACCTTCAGCCGGGCTTTCCGGTGTCAGTAAAGCTAACTGTATCTTTTCACCACGTGACATACTGAATTTATAATATTCTCCTTCGTCCAGATGATCTAGCTCATCATAAATAGCCCATGATTTCACCGGATCGTCAATATGATATGCAGTCGCTGGGCTGTGATTCTCTCCGGGAAACACTGGAGAATGAGCTAAAGCTGTACCCGCCGGAACTAGAACTAGTAATGCAATAAATATTGGTACGAATTTGAGAAATCTTGTTTTAAGCATTTTTGGAACACCTCCTTAGGATTAGTTCGATAGTCATATCACCAACCTATCTTCTAATTTTGAGAAATGCGAGTCCGGCAAAAACCCAGGCAAGACCATGTAGTATCAGCGGTATCCACATGAATTCCAGGCGACTCAGATTTACTATGCTTCTCCCATATCCTATAGGTGTAGGCAGGTAGAGCCATATTAAGAATACAACGTAGATTGCAGTTACCAACCAATACACTTTCTTGTTTGCTTTTAAAGCATACATGTATGTGAACACAAACATGAAGATAAATCCAGAGAAAAACATGGGCCACATGTCGGGACTGCTGAAAAATGAAGTATTAAAAATAGCGACTATAACGGCATGAATTGCGACATAGCTCTCGAGCAGGATTATCCATTTCTTATTGAAATGCATCGAGGTCCAAGCCAATGTAACCTGTGTGAACAGCAAGAACATATAGAAGAATCCAGAGAGCAACTGCGGATCGGTCGCCATGGGATGGAACCAGAAGGTATATACGAGTGCCCAGGCAAATACATACATATGGGTA
>CP070793.1:294966-298147 GCA_020346965.1 Chloroflexota bacterium
AGAGCTTGACTTCACGGGTCGAGAAGAATCTAATTATAGGTGGGTCGTCCTGGTTTCGGGAAAGAAGCCCTCTCCGTTTGTGCTCACGGATTGTATAAAAAGGCGACGGCGAGATGTCGCTTCCATGGCGGAGATTCTTAAAGTGGTAGGTGAGGGATGAAGGACTACCAAGCCGGCTACATAAAACTCGCCGTTCCTAAAGGCAGGTTTCTATCGCCTACAGCTAGCTTGCTTGCCGAGATAGGCTTGGGATTTGAGGATTATGGCGATAAAACAAAGCAATATCGCCTTCGCTCGGCAAGGTTTCCCGGTCTTTCCGCTAAAATACTTCAGGAAAAGGATATTTCCATACAGGTGGCTGTCGGGAATTACGACCTGGGTATTTGTGGTTTGGATTGGATTGAAGAATTCTTGGTGAAATATCCAGCAGGAGCTCTGGTAAAAATATCGAGTCTAAATTATGGTGAAGGCAGTATACATGTGGTTGCCAGTGCCGAATCTGGGATAGCTAATCTCGATGATTTATCAGACGGGAAAAATGATTATCGTATAGTAACTGAGTATCCTAATCTGGCTGAGGCTTTTGCCCTAAATCTCAGAATGAGAAGGTTCAGGATTTTCCCGGTGTGGGGAGCTGCTGAAGCTTATCCCCCGGAAAATGCCGACCTGGCGGTGCTCTGGGGAAAGAGTGGAGCGGATATAGCGACTCAGAGCTTAATTCCCCTTAAAAGATTACTCCCCGTTACTGCCTTTCTAATAGCCAATCGGGAGAGTCTGGAGAACAAGGATTTGAGCCAAATATTGACGTGCTTTAGCTCCAAGCTCACTGCCGAGCCGCAGGCATCAATAGAAAATAGGCTTGACATCTCCGAGGAACTAAAGGTTTCCCGTCCCTTGTGGCAGGCAAAGGAAATCAACCTGGCTTTGCCCGATGGACACCAGCAAGCACCTGCTTCGCAGTTTTTGAAGCAAGCTGGGCTGGTACTTCAGGGGTATTCTGAGGAGGTGGTGAATCGCCGACCTTCCGCTGATTTAGACTGGCTGGGCATTAAGGTAATCAGGCCCCAGGATATGCCACTGCAGGTAGCTAACGCCAATTTCGACTTGGCCATAACCGGTGAGGACTGGCTGCGGGAACACCTCTATCGCTTCCCCTCGAGCCCGGTGAAGAAATTGTTTGCTCTCGGCTTCGGCGCCGTCAAAATTGTCGCTGCCGTGAGTCAGGAAATGCCTTTGGCCGATATTGATGAATTGAGGTCACTCGTCCAGAGGAGCCCTGATTACATCGGGGCTCCTTTAAAAGTGGCCTCGGAGTACATAAATATTGCCGACAAGTATCTTCGGGACAATCACATTAATCCATATAAGCTAATTCCAACCTGGGGAGCGAGCGAAGCTTTTTTGCCCGAGGACGCCGATATGCTTATTGATAATGTCCAGACAGGGAAGACCCTCGAGCAGCACAAGTTAAAGATTATTGATGTGCTCCTCCAATCTTCGGCTTGTTTGATTGCTAACAAAGTTAGTCTGGCATCTCCCAATAAAAAGGAGAAGATAGGATTCTTCACACAGAAATTGCGGGCGGGGCTGAAGTGAGAAGCCCTCTTTTTTATCAATGCGAGCCGAAGGCAAAGCAATCTCCGCTACCGGTAGGATTATCGTGAAAAAAGTCAAAGGATTTGACAAAGCCAGGGAACTGCTCGCCAGGGAAAATTACTGGGAGTCTTTCACCACGCCACCCGGGTTAACGGATCAAATAAAAGAAGTCTTTGGCGAGGAGCTTTCGGTTCAAGGGGTGGTCGACCGCATTATCGGTGATGTTAGAAAGAAAGGTGATAAAGCCCTTTTGGACTACACGGAAAGACTGGACGGAGTACGTCTTGATTCGCTAGAAGCAGACAAACAGGAAATAACGGCCGCTTATGATATGACAGACAAGGAGCTTATCTCGGCCCTCGAATACGCAGCTAAAAGAATACGGGACTACCATGTTGCCTGTGGACGCGAAGCCGGCTTAATCCCCATCGACAAACACTTGAAGCAGCAGATTCTGCCCTTACAGAGGGTCGGTCTGTATGTGCCCGGCGGGAGTGCTGCCTATCCCTCCACCCTACTGATGATGGCTATACCTGCCAAAGTGGCCGGCGTTGAGGAATTAGTCATGGTTTCCCCACCCGCTAAGGACAGCAGCATCCCTGCACCTACATTAGTAGCCGCCAATATTGCCGGGGTAAATAGTATTTTCAAAGTTGGTGGCGCGCAGGCTATTGCGGCATTGGCTTTTGGAACCCAGTCGATATCGAGAGTCGACAAAATCTGCGGGCCAGGAAACATTTTTGTAACTCTGGCCAAAAAAATGGTCTACGGAACAGTAGCCCTGGATGGGCTCGAAGGCCCCAGTGAGATAATGATTCTAGCCGACGAAAAAGCTAACCCTGTCCTTTGTGCTGCCGACCTGCTAGCTCAGGCTGAACATGACCCGCTGGCTTCAGTAGTTTTGATCACAACTTCGGCTGACCTGGCTAACCAAGTGGATATGGAAATTGAGACAAGATTGAAACGGCGTTCCACGGCTGGAACTGCTATTAGGGGGGGAATACTTGTGCTAGTCGCTGATATGGTCCAGGCAGTGGAGTTGGTCAATCTCTTCGCGCCGGAACACCTCTCCATTATGGCGTCCAATGCTTCGGCCTTAATTCCCAAAATTCGCAATGCCGGCTGTATTTTCATAGGCGAGAATTCGCCTGTTGTTCTGGGTGATTATGTTGCTGGTCCCAGTCATGTATTGCCAACCGGGGGCAGCGCTCGTTTTGATTCTCCTCTCGGTGTTGCCGACTTCCTCAAGGTTACCAATATCATTGCCTTGGATGAGCCAGCTATGCGAGAACTGAGCCAGGTTGCCGTGGAGATAGCCAAAGCTGAGGGGCTTGGTGCCCATGCCCGGGCGGTAGAAGAAAGGCTGAAATGAACATCGAAAAACTTATCAGGCCTGAACTTGTGACAATGGAAGGTTACGTCCCTATCGAACCTACAGAAGTTTTAAGCCAGCGAACTGAACTGCCTTCGATCAAAGTAATAAAGCTTGACGGCAACGAGAATCCTTATGGATGTTCCCCAAAGGTCTATCAGGCTCTAGCTGCATATCCTTATTATCATAATTACCCAGACCCGGAGCAAACGG
>CP070793.1:298247-301568 GCA_020346965.1 Chloroflexota bacterium
GCCGGGCTAGCAATAACGAGCTGTAAGCTGGGTTTTATAAACAGGCAGTTTGTGAAGAGCGGAGAAATAGACCCGAAAGAGTTATTCATTTTGGAGGATATCTCCTCCCAGGTAGAAGAAATCAGCGAGGGTATAGAGGAACGGGTATCCGACCTGCTCGAGATTATCTCGAATAAATCATGTCCCGAAATGACTATCGGCCAGCATTGCCTGGCGCCATACGAGTGTCCGCTCCGAATGGAATGCTGGGGGTTCCTGCCTGAGAACAGCGTGTTTGATTTGCGGGGTGGGAAGACAAAGCAGTTTTCTTTGTGGGAGCAGGGAATTGCGTCCATAAAGGACATTCCCGAAGATGTTCCTTTGTCCAGGCAGCAGCAGATCCAGAAAGAATGTGTAACGACAGGAAATGTACATGTTGATAAGAAGGAGATCCGGCAATTCCTGAGTAAGTTGAAATACCCGTTATACTATCTCGATTTCGAGACATTCGGTCCGGCCATACCTGTCTTTGACGGGACGAGACCGTACCAGGATATACCGTTTCAATTCTCATTGCATGTTGTAGCAAATGAAGGGGCCGACCCGGTACATCACTCGTTCCTGGCCGAGGGGACAGATGACCCCAGGCCGCAGATTCTTCGTGAACTGCAGAGGTTGCTCGGTTCCGAAGGCAGCATTATCGCCTATAACGCCGGCTTTGAAGAGGGCGTCTTGAGGGAGTTGGTCGAGGCTTTTCCCGAATACACGGATTGGCTGGAAGGTATTCTCACCAGGATGGTAGATTTGCTGTACCCGTTCACCAACTTCCATTACTACAATGCTTCACAGAAGGACACAGCTTCGCTCAAGAAGGTGCTGCCGGCAGTCACCGGAAAGGGATACGAAGAAATGGGTATAGGTGCCGGGATGGACGCAAGTATGGCCTACGGGAGAATAATGTACGGCAATGAAACAGAAGAGGAAATCGCTAAAGTGCGGGCGGATTTAGTCGAATACTGCAAGCTGGACACCGAAGGCATGATCTGGGTTGTGGACAGGTTGAGAGAACTGTCAGATTGAGCCTGGCCAACAGAGAATAAAACGCCCCGAGTAACCTCACTTCCTTTACCTGCTATCGTTCGGCCTGGTTTTCAGCTTACTTTGCGCCGGTCGTTACCCGCACCTTTCAGCTTTGACCAAACCCAACTCTTATGCTAGGTCTCGGCTTGGCTGCTCGGGACTGTGTTCATAGTAGCGCATATCTAACGTAATTGTCAATTCCCCTTAAGTACTGGGAAGTTAGTACCAGGTTATCGCCGGAATTCCCCGGGGCGCCTACCAATCAGGCCTAGTAAAAACCAAGCATGATACACCCAAAACACGGTAAGCAAGACTGACTTCTGTGTGAACGAGCGGTATTGACTATGACGGCCGGTTAGCTTACTATGGATAAAACTAGCAGAGAGATGACTAAAGGCTGAGCTCATGGCGACAAAGAAGAAACTCAATGAGGAACTCGAGGATGTCCTGGCCAAAATAGGCAAGGCTAAGAGGGAGCTGAAAGCCCTGCGAAGACAGCAGGCTGAAGGCACGAAGGGGAAACCGGGAGCGGGTTTCATCACAGGCAAGGAGCGGATGATTGAGGTTGAGGAAGCTACAAAGCGGTTGGACACACTCAGGCAGCAAGAACGCGAGATTCGGGCTAAGTTGGAGTCAAGCGAGCCCTAGCGTGTCACGTTGGCAACCTGTGTCGTTTTTTCAAGCTCTTAGCTACATGATATAATGGTAGCTATCTGGAAACACTCTGACTGAGGGGTTAGCGTGAGTGAACAGGATAAGGTAGAGGTCAGACCCATCAAACTGGAAGACGTCGACGCTATACTTTCTATTGACAAGGCGATAAGGGCGGCGGGGAATGTTATTACGTATCGTAATTTGACCACTGAATACATAGTGTCTGCCGGGCAAGGAATACCTCCTCAGGAAAACCCGGCCAGTTACGTGCGGTCGCTCACCGGAGACGCAGCACCATTGCTGAACTTGAGCTTTGTGGCAGAAGTCAATGGCCAGGTCCGTGGCTTCATCTTAGGCCAGGTAGCACATGTACGTAGCAGCGCCACGGAAATAGGCGTAATCCAAATAATAGGAGTTCATCCAGATTACCAGCGGAGGGGCATTGGTAGCCGACTTGTCCGCACTCTGTCCGATAAGTATCGGTCCCAGGGCATAAAGGTGATGCGCATAGGAGTAGATTACCGGGACAAGAGCTTAGTTGGTCTGTTTGAACATGTTGGATTCGGCGTTGACCGGCTTGTAATATACTCCATGCTCCTGTGAAGCGCACTTCCGGTTATATCTGCAAAACTCTTCAGTCCTGGAAGATCTGATTTCCCGGTACACGATACCAGGCAGTCTTATTCATCGGGCCATCTCAAATTGAGATAAGGGCGCCTGGCCAGCAGGAAATTTGACGCCCCGAGTAACCTTGCTCGCTTCACCTGCCACTTTCCGGCCTGGCTTTCAGCTTACCTTGTGCCGACCACTCTCGCACTTTTCAGCCTGCCCCAAGCCCAACTCTCATGCCAGGTCCTCGCTCGGTTACTCGGGACGGTTTCCATATTAGACATGCATAAAATAGTTGTCAATCACTCTTACGTACTGAGAAGTCAGTACCACGTTCTCGGAATTAGCAATACTAGCGGTACCATACCAATGAGGCCTGCCATGAATCAGGAATCATGCGCCTCAGAATACGAACGGGGATATGGTAAACTTGGACAAGAAGACGTGGACAGGGGAAGCAAGCCAGGAGCGCAGGATATACTTCCGGTCCTCCGAACCAAAGCGGAAGCTAGGCAAGTCTACGACAGGCTCAGCAAGTCTTATGATTACACACTGGGATTGGCGGGGCGGAAATATTCGAAAAGGGCGTTGAGGTACCTATCAGTTGTAGAAGGGGAGACGGTGCTGGAGATTGGTTTTGGCACCGGACATTGCCTGAAATGGATAGCGGAACTCGTCGGGTCGGCGGGAAGAGCTTATGGCATTGACATATCCCCGAAAATGATAGCAAGAACGAAGAAAAGGCTGGGGAAGGAGGGATTTGCTGGCAGATCGGGGCTATGCTGCGGAGACGCAGCTAGCCTTCCTTTTCGTGAGAGCGGTTTTGATGCGGTTTTCATGAGCTTCACCCTTGAGGTTTTTGACACACCTGAGATTCCCATGGTGCTTGCCGAGATAGAGAGGGCGCTAAAGCCAGGCGGAAGGTTGGGGATAGTTGCCATGTCAAAAGAGAACGGGAAGTCCGTATTCCTGAAGGGATATGAGTGGATACACAGTAGA
>CP070793.1:301668-304697 GCA_020346965.1 Chloroflexota bacterium
AAAAACGGGCCGGGCAGGATATTATATCCCATTTCTTCCAGAAGGACTGTTAAATCCAGGAAGTTACCATCATTGCCCCCATATTTCTCGGGAAATACCAGCCCTATCCAGCCCTGTTTTGCTATTTTTCGCCACAATTCAGATGAATAACCCTCGTCACTCTCATCCAGTTGCCTGACTAATCGTTTAGGGCATTCTTTTTGCAGAAAGTCACGGGCCGACGCCTTTAGCATTTCCTGTTCTTCGCTCAGACCAAGGTTCATCCTATTCCTCCTATTTTGCTATTTTGCTCAACATGACCGAAACTCGTTTAGTTTCGCGGCAGCCCAAGACCCCTCGTGGCAATGATGTTGCGTTGAATTTCAGAAGTACCGGCACCTACTAGTGCTGAGATGCAATCCAAGTAGCCCAAGCAGACTCGTCCCTGCAAACATGACCACTTAGAGGTTCCTTCTAGTTGACCATAATGCCCCATAACCTGCATCCCAATACTTGCTAGCTTCTGACTTAACTCGGTGGTCACCAATTTCAGCACTGATGCTTCGATATTGGGGACAAGACCTCTATCAAGCATCCATGCCGTATACCAGAGGAACATATAGGCTACCTCAATTTGGACTGCAATGTTGACTAACTCATTCCGTATTAGCGGCTGTTGACTTAAGGCCTGTCCATTGTGTTTTGTCTCCCTGGCATATCGGGCTATTTCTTCGAAGGTTCGCCTGAACCCGCCTATCGGGATTCCCAGCCGTTCGAAATCTAGGGCTAACATCAGATAATACCAGCCTTTATTCGTCTCACCGACGACATTCTTTTTAGAGACTCTAACATTATCGAAGAATACCTCATTAAAAGAATGAGAGCCGCATATGTTTATCAATGGACGGATAGTGACACCTGGTGATGCATTATCCACAATGACCAACGAAATACCTTTATGTGGTGTGGCCGCGAGGTCTGTCCTGACAGCCATCCAGGCATAGTGCGACACGTGGGCAGCCGTGCCCCAAATCTTCTGGCCATTTATGATAAGGTCATCACCGTCCTCTATTGCCCTAGTTTGCATTGAACCGAGGTCAGAACCGCTATTTGGTTCACTGTAAGCCAGCCAGAATCGTACCTCACCTCTGGCTATCCTGGGTAACCATTCCTTCTTCATTTCCTCACTGCCAACAAGCATGATAGTGGGGCCACTAATCCCTGTAGCTATCCCCGCACCGGGTGCCCTATGATAGCTCATCCGTTCGTGAAAGATGGCTTGCTCCATATGGCTCAGTCCGGCCCCTCCATACTCTCTGGGCCATGAAACGGTCAGCCAGCCTTTCTTAGCCAGCTTACGCGTGAATTGCTCTACTTGAGGGCCAAACTCCTCAAATTGTGTCCAGGTGCCCCATCCACCTGGCCAGTAAATATTCTTCTCGACCCAGTCTGCTGGCAATTCCTCCTTTACAAAGTCCTCAACCTCTCTTCGGAATGCCTCTTCCCGTTTACTAAATTTGAGATCCATTGATTCGTCTTCCCAGATGCCCCTTATCAGGGCTATACAGACTTACCTTCGCCGTAGTCCCAGTCCTCTTATGGCAACAATATTGCGTTGAATTTCATTGGAGCAGCCGCCCACACCAATCGAAAGTGAACTCAGGCACATACGCATTATCCGTGCATTCATGACAGTCCATTTGGAATCCCTGCCCAGTTCTCCGTAGTGGCCAAGAAGTCGCATGCCAACGTCAGCTGTACGCCGCATCACTTCGCTGGCAAAAACCATTGACATGGACGCTTCATAGCTGGGATGAAGACCGTTACTGAACATCCATGCGATGCGATACGCCATCATGCGGGCAACCTCATTCTCCACTACCAGCTGTGCCAGCTCGTTCCTGATTAGAGTGTCGTTGGCAAGAGGCTCACCATTTCTGGTGGTTTCTTTGGCGTACTTGATCAATTCTTCAATGGTTCGTTGATTCGCGGCAGCGTAGCCTATGGAAGAGCGTTCAAAATCAAGAGCTATCATAAGCTGGTACCAACCATTGCCCTTCTGCCCTACCAGGTTTTCCTTCGGAATGCGAACATCGTCGAAGAACACCTCATTGAAAGAATGGTGATTCAGTATGTTTATGAGGGGGCGTATAGTAATTCCCGGCGTCTTCATGTCCACAATGAATATGCTGATTCCTTCGTGCCGCGAAGCATCTGGATTCGTCCTGGCAGCAAGCCAGCAGTAGTTAGCAAGGTGGCCGTAGCTACACCATGTTTTCTGGCCGTTAATCACATACTCATCTCCAACTTCTACAGCGCGCGTCTGAAGTGCGGCAAGGTCAGAGCCAGCGTTCGGCTCGCTATATCCCAGACAGAAGATTGTGTCGCCCTTAGCTATGCCGGTTATATAATCCCTTTTCTGCTTCTCAGTGCCGAAGAGCATGATGGAAGGTCCCACCCAATTCACTGTAACTTCCACCTCGTGGCTTAACGGAGCCCTGTTGAAAGCCAACTCCTCGGCGAGTATAAGCCGTTTCGTGTGGCTGAGTTCCAGGCCTCCATATTCTTTAGGATATGCCGGCGCCAACCATCCTTTCTGGCCCAACTTACGCTGGAACTCGCGTGCCAATGCCCAGGATTCCTCCGTTTCCTCCCAGATTCCGGGATCAAGCTCAATCCACTTCTGCGGGATCTCCTGTTCTAGCCACTGGCGAACTTGCTGTTGAAATACTGCCTCGTCTTCGGTAAATTCGAAATCCATATTAACCAAGCACCAGCCTGTGAATTACGATGCCCATTACTCAATAATGGCAATAATATCATCCTCGAGAATAGAGTCACCTTCCTTTACTCGGATCTCTACCCCCCGCCCGTCATGTGGAGACTTCACCCGAATCTCCATTTTCATGGACTCGAGGATTACAATGGTGTCGCCTTCGCCAATTGATGCTCCATTCTCCACTAAGACCTTCCAGACGCTGCCTGTAATAGGTGAGGGCACTTCTATCATATCCGGGTTACTTTACCTCTTTCGTCCTCTCCTCTGGTAG
>CP070793.1:304797-307362 GCA_020346965.1 Chloroflexota bacterium
AACCCTTAGGAAGTTAAAGATGAAGACTTATAGTCCGAAGGTCAAAGATATCGAGAGAGAGTGGTGGGTGATTGATGCTGGGGATAAAACTCTGGGAAAAATAGCGACACAGGCGGCTAGTTTGCTTATGGGCAAACATAAGCCGATGTATGCCCCTCATATTGATACCGGTGACTACGTGGTGGTAATCAATGCTGCTAGGGTGAAGGTAACCGGGAAGAAAGCCGAACAGAAGATTTATTACAAACATTCTGGGTATCCGGGCGGCTTGAAGAGCCGTGGTTTTGAAGAAATCTTTCGTAAGGACCCTGGTCGGGTGATTGAGCTTGCCGTTAAAGGAATGTTGCCTCATAATAACCTGGGCAGAGCTATGTGTAAGAAACTGAAAGTCTACCCTGGAAATGAGCATCCTCACCAGGCCCAGGTTTCCCTTCGTCATTCGGAGCAAAGCGCTGGGAGTGACTGAGATTGAAGAAAGAGAAATATTACCGAAGGAAAGGTGATAAAGTATGAGCGAGGAAAGCTACGTTTGGGGGACTGGTAAACGCAAACATGCTATAGCCCAGGTCAGGATTTTCCCCGGTAAGGGGGAGATAATTATCAACGATAAGCCTTATCAAGAAGCTTTCCCCAGAGCTGAACATCGCCATATGATTGAGCATCCATTACTGGCTACAGAGAACATGGGTAAATTTCGCGTCACGGTGAAGGTGAATGGTGGTGGGCTGAGTGGTCAGGCTGGAGCCATTCGTCACGGCATTGCTCGAGCTCTTGTCAAAGAAAACGAGCTATTTAGGCCGGTATTACGTAAAGAAGGTTTGCTTACGCGGGATGCTAGAGTCAAAGAACGTAAGAAGTACGGACTCAAGCGGGCGCGTAAGGCACCACAATATACCAAGCGCTAACCGTGCTCTGGCTTGATGCTCGGCAGCGTGAGTTGTTCGCTTCTTATTAACCCCAGCGTTATAGGTGTTGTGCTATTGCTTCGGACAAGAGTAACAGCTATAATGTTAACGTACTGGGGATTAGTCTAGCGGTAGGACGACTGACTCTGGATCAGTTAGGCCAGGTTCGAATCCTGGATCCCCAGCCAAGATAGATATTAGAATTACCTCGAATCTCATTCGACTGGTACAAAAAACGGAGATAGGGAGAAGACAGACCGATGGACTATAAATGGATGACGGCGCCTTGCGGACTGGATTGCTTTAACTGTTTAATGTACCAGGCGAACGAGAACGAGGAACTGAGGACTAAAATCTCCGAGAACCTTGGCATCCCATTTGAGCAGGCTGTGTGTAGGGGGTGTCGTGAAGAAGCAGGGAAACCAGATTTTCTCGGTTGGAACGAACCCTGTAATGTTTGCAGGTGCATCACGAGAAGAAAGCTGGACTTTTGCTACGAGTGTTCTGACTTTCCATGCGACCATCTTCAACCTTACGCGGACAGGGCATCGGAAGTGCCTCACAATACCAAGGTCTTCAATCTGTGTTTAATAAAAAGAATGGGCTTGGAATCGTGGGCAAAGACAAAAGCCAGAGACGTCAAGCATAGATATTTCAAAGAGAAGTTCAAGCTGTAATAGGGCGGGTGCATTAGTTAACATAAATTCCGTCTGGCTTCCGACTCTGGCGGTGTTTTCTCAACCGGTTATTCGCAAAACCCGGACTGCTCAGAGATACGTATATTTGAGATCAAGAAAGGGATATGCCTTTTGGGTTGGGTTATGGGCGCGTCTCGAAATTGCAGCTGAGAAACCCATGTTAGATTAAAGATAAGGGGTTTGCACCAGTATCATTTAGCTAATCTCTCTTAACCAGGTCTCCCAGTAGTCAAGGATTTGTATCCGGGCTCGCCTTCTCATGATACCTGTGTGCTGCTAATGAGCATCAATGTACCCAACTTGGCTTTTTGCGCTAACTGGTACTTTCGGGTGATTGTGAAAATAGTTGAAACTAGTTAATATTAAGTTAGTTTGATTGAAGAGGAGATGGGACGGGGTGCGAGAAATGGTTAACGCAACCTAGCACGAGGAGGTTATTATGAAAACTTGGGGAATTGTAGCAACAATCCTTCTCATTGCCTCTTTGTTTCTCAATGCCTGGTATTACCGTGAGACAACGAATCTGAATACCAGCATCAAGGAACAGAACGAGAATTTGGATTTAGAGTTGGGACCAGAGAGAGATTCCAAATATCAGCTGCCCTTTGAAACAATGTATGAACTGACGTCAAATACAAATATTCTAGTCGATTCTATCTTGGGATACCGAATGCAGCATTTTCAGTCGGTTCAGGAGCATGACGGATTAGGGAATGAGAAAGCTATCACCACAGCAACGCATAACCTTAGCATTAGCATTAACGGTCAAGGGATTATTAACCCTAGTGAGGGTACTCATGAGTATCCCGGCGGTACTCAGGTGACTATTAATGTATCTGCCATCTCTGGTTGGGAATTCGACCACTGGAGCGGTGATGCCACGGGTACGTCGCCGACTATTGTTATTACTATGGACTCCGATAGGAATGTTACTGCCTGCTTCGATGATGGAACTGGCACCT
>CP070793.1:307462-310736 GCA_020346965.1 Chloroflexota bacterium
GTGACTATTCATGCCCCCTTGATAGTGAGGTTAATACTTCAATACAGCATTCTGCCATATCTTAACTCCAACCCTGGCAAAGACGATTGCTCCGAGAACTGTGAAAGTAGCAGTGCTTTCTGTGATGCCGATGAAAGTAATGATAATAATAACTAGGGAAGTAACCCCAAGCACAACGCCAATAATACTGGCCGGGTTGGTCCAGTAGGTTGGACTGGTCCACCCGAACCGAGCCAGACTAAGCACATTAATCACGCAAATACCGAACGCAATAATAGCTAGCGCAATGAAGCTAGTCATACTTCCTATGACAAATGGCGAATACCTTCCAGTCAAAACAGCTACGAATAATATGAGTGCCAGGGCGCCAAGCCCCAGTGCTATTATTGTATTCCGACGGGCAATCACAGGGTTTCCCTCTTTACTCTTTGTTGAGTAAGCCGCGTACCCATGCACGCTCCACCCAGAGGGCGCAACCTCCTTCTGCCTCACTCAGGCGATCATGGTTGTCGCGGATTTCCCGTAGAAACTCAGATTGCAGGGCATCCTTCAATGATGAATCCCTCAAGTTGGTGTCCGAATATGGAGCAAAAGGACACGGTTCCACATTGCCTTCAGCGCTGATGTGAACAAAGCCCTTTCCCGCAGATAAGCAGCCTCCGATTTCCTCTTCGTCACCCGGAACAGCAACAAACAGGGCAGGGAATTGCGAACGGAAGGCATCTCTTATGAGTAGAAGCCTTTCCCGCTGTTCGTCAGTGATGACCCAGTCTTCGGTATCCTCTGTAATTGGCGTATACTCAACGAAGAAAAACAGTTTACAGCCTAAATCAACGAGGTCTTTGATGAAGTGCACATTGGTTATGGTATCAAAATTGATGCTGGTGACGGTCAGAGAAACGCTCCAGAAGATCCCCAGTTTCTTCAGATTGGTTACTATCCCTTGCAGTCTCTTGTAGACTCCTTCTCCTCTACGGTAATCGGTATCTAGCTCGTATCCCTCCAGGCTAATAACGGGAACGAAATTCCTCAGTTTGTTCAGTTTCTTCATGACCTCATCGTTGATTAACAGACCATTGGTAAATACTAGGAAGATTATTTCCGGGAACTGTCTGATAATGTCTAGTATTTGTGGGCGGACTAATGGCTCACCTCCGGCAAGTGCTATGAAGTAAATACCTAGCTCCTTCGCCTCGGCAACTGTGCTCCTCATTTTTTCTTCGCTCATCTCTACCTGACCTGATTCATGCAGAGCCCAGTGATAACACCCCTTGCAGTGGAGATTACATCTGTTTGTGATGCTGAAAATCATGATCGGTGGAACATGAATTCCCTCTTGTTCCCATTTTGATCTCAGGCGAGCCGCTTTCCTCTGCCATCTTACTGTTTTCAGAAGATGATAAGCCTGTGCAGGATTGGTAACGGCAACGCGCACGGCATCTTTGAAAAAGACGTTCAAGGATTGATTCAGGATCTTGCGGAAATCGAGACCTTCTTTATACTTAACTGTACCCATTAACGGCTGTGAGGTGTTGCTCATAGCTCATATTCTCCTCGTAGTCTGCTGATTAGTCTGTATTATACAATACAGCAACGATTAAGAGTAATCTCTTGCTGAGTCTTATGATTCCCGTTATCCTCTTTTCCTTCGCAATGAAGGACCGGAGGAGAAGGAGGCCTGTCTGGAATTCCGGGAAACGGGCCCCAGGAGCCCCACGCCTGGCCTTCACGGCCTCGCGAGGCGAAGGGGCTAGGTCATGGGTTTCCGGTGCCTGGGGGCCACACCGGCTAAACATTGGTGCTGTGCCCTTTGACATTTCATACATCCTCATTATACACTACGCACCTGACAGGCATTGAAGACAAGCATCAAGAGATATTAGATACACGTTCAATTCGCTTCAGCCACCCGTGATTCGAGATAAGGCAGGAGACAAGGGATGATCAGAGGTTTGCACATATTGCTGCGGCCGATCCAAGACCAGGACTGGCCAGTGATCGAAGAATGGAGCAGACAGCGGGAAGGGCTGTGGGGACCCTTTCAGCGCTTTCAACTGGACCACCTACCATTGCTCCGGCAAGCGTATCAGCAGACCGGCCTGCTCAGGCGTGAATCTGGACTGCTGCTTGCTGAGACTCTTACCGCTCGGCAGGTGGTGGGTTTTGTCCGCTACACGCTCATCCCCTACCCAGATGCCGACTTGCCCTGTCCCGAAATAGGGTTTGGAATACCCGTGACCAGCGCACAGAGAAAGGGCTATGCCAAGGAAGCGGTCGGGCTCTTGATAGATTACCTGTTCTCTGGGTACCCGACTGAACGGATCGTTGCCTTCACAGATACCGAGAACCTTCCCGCCCGGCGCGTCATGGAAGGCCTGGGATTCCAGCGGGAAGGTGTCCTGAGACGCGCCATGTTTCGGGATGGACAGTGGCGTGACGTCGCTGCCTACAGCATATTGCGTCATGAACACAGACCGGCTTCTACCCATGCATAACGCGGACGTTGGTTCAGATCCGCCTGACGCCGCCAAGACAAAGACAAGGAGAGCGATAATGCTCCCCTTCCGTTTTCGGTATGACAAAGCAAGAGTTATTTATCGAGCCATCGGCTCACTTGCTGGGCATCGAAATCGGCTTGCAGGGATCCATCTAGTTCATCGGCTACCTGTCTTTTGCAGGCTCTGCAACGCTGTGCGCCCCTGAAAAGTGGGCTACCACATGAGGGACAGTGATATCTTTCACATTCTGCTCGCGCCCATTCAATGCTGCCTTCTTCATCACCGCGGGCGGCTACCTTCGCCCGCCATATGGGAATTGCTCTTTTCATTACCCGGAGGCCGGTGGCAAGAGGAAAATTCTGGATCAGGCTGCACGGCCACTCCTGGCATTGATGGCAAGAGTAATATCCCTTTGATTTTACGCAGTCCCTTATCCTGCATGTATCGCACCAGGCGTAGCGCTTTTTCGGCGGGTCAGGTTGCATACACCCGAGGCATTCTGTCTCCTCCGGTTTTGTCCCATAGAGGTTTGCCATAATACCCTTGAATTTTTCATTGCCGTCTCTTGTAGCGATGTAAACCCCGCAGGTACCGCAATATAACCCGCAAGGTGCCATCAAATCCCGTGTCCTGATTTCCTCCTCCGTCCATCCTTGCATGTGCATATCCTGTTTTCTCAAGATTTATGTGTACGTTATAGATTCTTTCCCTGCTGATTTCGAGCGTATCCACAGAGACGTAAGCAACATGTTAACGGGTATGAAGAGTCGAATTCA
>CP070793.1:310836-314762 GCA_020346965.1 Chloroflexota bacterium
CCTGAGTAGCGATGATTCTGGTAGTGCGGTCGTAATTGTTAAAAGCAAAAGCAGGGACTGCCCTGATATGGTCATAGTGAGCGTGGGAAAGCAATATCGCCTTTATCTTCTCTTGCTCTGAGAAAGTCAGTTCTGAAACCAGGCTCCCGGCGTCAATAGCCAGCACATTATCAATGAGAAAAGACACAAGCCTGGTGTTTCTGGACTCCGCATTATGTGTCCCCAGGAATCTTATTATCATTCGTAATCACCTCACGGTTTCATCATTTATCCTTCAAGCAATCCAGCCAGTTCCTCTCTTTCTTCGGGGGTAGTCACGAAGACCAGAGTACTTTCAGGCGCAACGACATAGTTTTCTGACGGTTTATAAACCCAGTCATCCCCTGTTTTAACGGCTAGCAGCAGGACATGGGGGTGTCTCTTCAGATCCAATGCTGAAAGGGATTTACCCGCGAATGAGCGGGGTACGGGCAGTTCTTCAATCCGTAGACTTCTTTCCCTGTCCCGCAGCATAGTGTCCAAAAACGATACCACTGTTGGTCTTATCATTTCGGAGGCCATTCTCAATCCACCAATAGAGGTAGGGGAAACTAAAGCATCGGCACCGGCCTTTTTCATCTTTTGGCTGTTTTCGATTTCGTTGCACCGGGCCACTACCCTCAGGTTGGGATTAAGCTGCTTTGCCGTCAGACTCACTACCAGATTCTGGTTATCGTCTCCCGTTACAGCAAAAAGTCCCCTGGCCTTCTCTATGCCGGCCTTTAAGAGAGTGTCGCTGTTGGTAGCATCTCCCTCTATAAAGGCTTCGTCCTTGAATAATTCCAGGCACCTCTCTGCTTTCTCTTTATCGGTATCTACGATTACAAGGGGTCTTTTAGTGGCGTGAAGCTCGTTTACTATGTGGAAGCCCACCCGCCCCAGCCCGCACACGATATAGTGGTCTCTAGAATTATTTGCTGCTTTCTCCATTCTTCTCCTCCTGAACGATTCCGTTAGCTTCCCTTCTACCACGAGGGCGGTAAGATTGGTAATGAAGTATAACAGGACGCCAACTCCGGAAATGGCAATAAATATGGTGAATATCCTGCCGGCAGTATTGCCCGACAGGTCAATGATTTCTCCAAAGCCGATTGTGGAAATAGTGATGATAGTCATGTACAGAGTGTCCACAAATGAGTATTGTCTGCCGCCGATGAACCAGTAACCAACTGTGCCTATCAATAGGATGGCTAACAGGATCACACCAGCCCAGATGAATTTTCTATAAGTTCCTGAAAACATAACTGTCCCCGTATTTTATGCGATATGACTGGTTCACCTCAAGTGCTGCTTTCTTGGTGATTCACCCAATATCAGTGAGATATCGCCGAAGATGAAAGATGCATAATTTACCAAAACATCCTGGCTGGCATGTACCCCAGTCTATGGACACTCAGCCCCTCTCAGGCTGTAAACTGACGGAGACAAACGGGAAACAAAGGCAGTAATCGAATCGGAAACTGAGTACACAATCTGCTTTCTAAACTACTCCGGTGGGCTCCCCACCCAATTTTCAATTCGAAGTTGGGGTGAGGGGATTTGAACCTCCAACTAACTGAATCCCAGGCAGCTATCTGAAACACTATTATACCTTGGCTTCATTACTCGCTCAACTGCCATTATGCAAAATTACAGCAGCCACTAAACCGCCCTTTAGCGGTGTCATCTGCACGACATTCCACCCACTACTTCACCTGTGTTCCTATCAATCAAAACCTCCCAGACATGTCCTGGGCGAAGTCCCTGCTCGAACCTAACTATCCAGCACCACTCAGGCTCTGGTATATCAGGTATCTCTGATTCCTGTGCTGAGTGCCAATAAAGCAAATAACCTGCGGGCACCTCGTCTGTAAGACCGACTGAAAGAACGTTCCCTGTCTGGAGACCTATGTCTTCCAGAAATCCTCTGCCAATCTCTACCGCTTGCTCTTGTTCCGGAGACCATCTTGGCGTGGCCAATATTCCGGCTAACAATAATATTACAATACCCAGTAAAACCCACCTGCTCATCCGTTCCTTTCCCCTATTTCTGTTTATTTATGGATTATATACTCTAATAATACAATGCGATTGTAATAATTCAGTTGCATCAGAATCTTATTCTTTAGTATTTGATTAGAATCGGGGTGAGACTATTTGAACCTCCTGCCACCTGAACCCCATATAGCTAGTAGAAAAGGCGGCAACCGCTTGCTTCCTTTCCTGTAGTATTATATGCTTGTGTAATCCATGAAGCAAAGCGTCAATAATTGAATGTTGAACAAGGGAGGTGTAGCAATGAAAAATAGAGGAACCCTCTTACGAACTCTGTTCTATATTGCTTTGACACTCACCCTGATTCTTCCTGCTTCGGTACTGAATACGGCTTCTGTTGTGGCTCAAGGAGAGGTGACACCCATGGTCGCCGCAGGTTACGCTCACACGGTGGGGCTTGATACCGACGGTACTGTGGTCGCCGTCGGAAACAATGAGTCCGGGCAGTGTGATGTCGGCAACTGGACGGATATCACCCAGGTCGCCGCAGGTGCCGCTCACACGGTGGGCCTTAGGATCGGCGGCACCGTGGTCGCCGCGGGATGGAACGACTACCAGCAGTGTGATGTCGGTAACTGGACGGATATCACGCAGGTCGCCGCAGGTTACGTTCACACCGTGGGGCTTAAGACCGGCCGTAGCATAGTTGCTGTTGGAAACAATGAGTTTGGGCAGTGTGCTGTCGGTAATTGGACGGATATCACCCAGGTCGCGGCAGGCTACATTCACACGGTAGGGCTAAAAATCGACGGCACAGTAGTTGCCGTTGGAAACAACGAGTTCGGGCAGTGTGATGTCGGCAACTGGACGGATATCACCCGGGTCGCCACAGGCTACATTCACACGCTGGGGCTCAAAACCGATGGCACTGTGCTTGCCGTGGGATGGAACGATTACGGGCAGCGTGATGTCGGCAACTGGACGGATATCACCCGGGTCGCCGCAGGCTACGCTCACACCGTGGGGCTTAAGGTCGATGGCACCGTGGTTGCCGCCGGAAACAATGAGTTCGGGCAGTGTGATGTCGGCAGCTGGACGGATATCACCCAGGTCGCGGCGGATTACGCTCACACCGTGGGGCTTAAGGCTCGTGGCACTGTGGTCGCCGCCGGCCTTGACGATGATAGCGTGCTTGCTGAATGGAACCTGGGACTTGTGGTATCACCAATCAACTGGCCGCTAATCGGCGGGATTATAGCAGTCGTGGTAGTGGGATTGGCGATTTTCTTCGAACGTAGAGATAGACGTGCCTAGACCATATTGAGCCATACTTGGCTTTTCGGGTCACTGGGGTGGCTTAACCTTTTCATTTCCAAAGCCGGGGTGAGAGGATTTGAACCTCCGGCCCCCTGAACCCCATTTAGCTAGTAGAAAAGGCAGCGACCGCTTGCCTCTTTCTTGAACTGGGGTAACAAGAATGAATCGAGTACTTCAAACTGTAGCGGCGTTTCGCCGACGACTCCTAGAGTCTACCTGCAACGCTTTTCCCACTCCTCTTTCCCGCCGTACGTTTAGCTTCATAGCCAGGGGGAAGAAGGGTCTTCACAAAGCCTTTGTACAAATCAGGCCGCTTTGTATAACTATCTCTAGTGAATTCCGCCATATCCCTTTCGGGATCTAGGTAGCCAACTAACTCGCATTTTATTCTCTCAAGTATATCGGCTAAATCACGCTGCTCATCGTCAGATAGCGTTGACACGATCTCATGTATAAACTCCCAACCCGCCGGGATTGCCGGTTCAACAGCTGTCTTCCCCTTTTCGGTCATAGAGACAGTCACTACTCTACGGTCCTTCCTGTCCCTTGTCCTTTTGACCAGGCCGGCGTTGACCATACGGTCGACCAGCATACTC
>CP070793.1:314862-317705 GCA_020346965.1 Chloroflexota bacterium
ATTAAAGCTCTCTCCAATTTGTACAGGTACCGAGTTCAATACCGCGACCTACAAGTCCAGCAATCTCTATGAATCGCTAACTTCGCCGATAGAATACCCAAAGCTTGAATTTTCGCAATCACCAGGCAACGTCAAGCAAGGGAAGCGAACTCAGAATCCCAAAAACGTGGCTTATTAAGCTACTTATCGTAGCGGAATTTCAGGCCAACCCTATTTTCTGGGCAACTATCTCCCTATGGAAGTCAGTGCCGCCAAAAGCAATGTCTGCGGCCTTGCTTCTGCGGTAATAGAAGGGTATATCGTGGTCAGCACTGGTAGCGATAGCCCCGTGTAGTCTCACTGCCCACTTACTGACATCCTTGTAGACCTCGTTAACATATGCCTTGGCCATAGAGGCTTCTTTTGCGCAGGGAAGATCCTCCGACTCCATCCAGGCTGCCTCATAGATCAGATAACGGCTGGTTTCCATCGCTGTCCACATGTCAGCCATCTTGTGTTGAAGGGCCTGGAAAGCGCCTATGGGTCTTTCGTATTGAGTCCTTTCCTTGGAATAGGCCACCGTCATTTCCACACAGGTTTCAATAGCGCCCAGTGATTCGGCACATTTGGCGATGGCACCTTTACGCAACATCATTGCCACAATAGGCCACCCCTCATCTATCTTGCCAAGTATATCTTTCTTGCGCACGGTGACATCCTTGAAATGCACCTCGCATAGCTTATCTGCGGCGATGGTAGGCATTACCTCATGACTTATTCCAGTAGCCTTGGAGTCGACAATGAAGAGGGTGATTCCCTTCTCGCGTGCAGTGCTGTCATTTGTCCTCGTGACACAGATGATGTAGTCGGCAACATGGGCCATTTCCACGAAGAGTTTGGTACCGTCTATTACTAAGTTGTCTCCTTTTGGTGTTGCCTTAACGGTGATTCCAGAAGCATCGAAGACACCTTCACCTTCGAGTAGAGCAGTGGTAAGAATTAGCTCACCCTGGGCTATCTTGGGAAGCAATTCCTTCTTTTGCTCTTCAGTTCCCGCCTCGAGTATGAGGAAAGCGCTGGTTATAGTAGCTATTAACGGTCCAGGAAGGATGTTTCTGCCTATCTCCTCCAGGAGAACGATGAGGTCCTGGAAGGTGTAACCCATACCGCCGTATTCCTCAGGTATGATGAGACCCATCCAGCCCAGTTCAGCCATCTTCTTCCAGACTTCCGGTGAGTATCCTTCCTCACTTTGCTCAAGTTTCCTTACCAGTGTTTTGGGACATTCTGTGGTGAGAAAATCTCGCGCCATTTTCTTCAATATCTCTTGTGTTTCAGTAAATCTCAGATCCATGATTCCTCCTTATCGAAGCTTGGTTTATCTTATCCTGGGCAGGCCGAGGCCGTACCAGGCGATTATGTTCCTTTGTATCTCATTCGTTCCCATGGATACTGTAGTAATGAAATGCTCGTGGAACATCCTCTCCCAGGCACCGTCCAATGGGGCCCATCGGGAAGTCTTGACCTGGCCGTATGGACCTAAAATGTCCGTAGCCAGGAAAGCAAAACGCTCGCCCAGTTCACTGAAGAAAATCTTACCTGCCGAGGCGTCCATCAGGGACATTTCATTCCTATTTTGCAGATCAGCGACACGGTATGCCAGGGCCCGGGCAGCTTCTAATTCGCAGGCTAGCTGAGCTAGGCGATTTCTGACGAGCTGGTCTTTGGCCAGCGGCTGCCCGTGCCGTTTGGTTTTGTTGCAGAATTCAACCAAGTCTTCCAGCCCACGGACCATGCTCATAATTTCATTTATGCCGGATCTCTCGAAACCAGCCAGAAGGTTTACGACAGCCCAGCCTTCATGTTCCTGGCCGACAATATTCTTGGCTGGCACGTGGACATCGTCAAAGTAAACCTCGCAGTAAGGAGCATGCCCGTCCAGGTACGGAATCGGCCTTATTGTGATCCCAGGTGTCTTCATATCATGTAGAATAAAGGTCAGGTTATGATGCTTTCGGGCTTCTGGGTCTGTCTTGAATACACCAAAGCCCCAATCAGCTTTGAGAGCGCCCGTATTCCAGGTTTTTTGCCCGTTTATGATGTATTCGTCGCCCTTCTTGATTGCTGTTGTGCTCAGAGAGGCTAGATCGGAGCCGGCATTGGGTTCGCTCCACAGCTCACACCACATAGTCTCTCCCCGGGCGATAGGCGGCAGGAATTCTCTCTTTATCTCTTCGCTGGCAGCCTGCAGCAAGGTCGGAGCAAGCATCTGCACTCCAAAAATATCTACTCCGGGAACTCCGTAGTACCCTCTGGCTTCAGCAAAGAGGACGCGGTCCATCATGTCTCCTTTGCCGCCATATTCAGGCGGCCAGCCCAGGGCAAGCCATCCCTTTTTGGCAAATTCTTTGGCGCAATACAGGTTGTACTCCCAAGCCTCTTCGTTTTCATAGATGGTCTCAAATCCTAGATAGCTTGGTGGTTTCTTTTTTTTGAGTTCCTTACATGTGTCGTAGAACTCTTGTTTGCGAACTTTCTGTTCATCGGTGAGGGCAAGATCCATACATACCTCCTTTGAGCATGAGAATATTATGACAATTCCTGTCGATTTGACGCCATATTTTAAATTGTGTGGAAGAAGTTGTCAAAGCGTCCTGTCATTGTGCGTCACTGGACACCGTGGACCTCTCAATCCGGTTTGCTCAGAGTGCTGAACATGCTATGGTAGAGCCCTTCTTTGGCCAACAGCTCTTCGTGAGTACCGGTTTCAACGATTCTTCCGTGATCCATGACCACGATGCGGTCGGCATTAGTCACGGTCGACAACCGGTGGGCGATGATGAGGCAGGTGCGTCCCTTCATGA
>CP070793.1:317805-320684 GCA_020346965.1 Chloroflexota bacterium
AATTAAGCCTTTCTTCTTCATCTGCACCGTCCTTTTGCTTCAGAAAGAAAAGCCCTTTACTTGGCTAATCCTCTGGCTCATCAAATATCTCGGGATGAATGAAATAGGCAAACCACTCCAAGCCATCAACCAGTCTGGGACCCGGACGCTGAACCAAGTCATCATCGCATGTGAAGATTCTATCAGTTTGGCTTGCGTTGGTGGCGACAAGGTCAGTTGAATTCATTGCCCAGTCATACGACAATTCACTGGTGATAATTACTTCGGGGTCGTGCGCAATAACGTCCTCGATTGAGATCGTTGAATAGCCGGTGATATTCTGACAGATGTTTACTCCACCTCCTTTTTCAATTAACTCGTGGATGAAGGTGTCTGAACCGGCAGTCCACAATACGCTACTCTCATCTCCCCAAACGATATAGAAGACCTTTGGCTTGGGTTCTAATTCTGCCGTCTGATCAGTTATTGCTTGAATCCTGTTTTCCATTTCAGATGTAAGTGCCTGGGCTTCTATTTCCTTATCGGTTAATTCCCCTATTGTTCTAATATCATTCAGCACGTCATCTAAATCAGTAGACCTTATGCCAAATACCGTGAGTCCCAATCCTACCATACTATTGATGACCTCCATGCTCGTACCATACGATACTAGTATGAGGTCAGGGCTAAGTGCAACTATCTTCTCAATATCCGGTGTGTCATATTCCCCTATCTGTTCCTTGTCCAGTGCTTCCGGAGGATAATCACACCAACTTGTGATTCCAACCACTTTATCTCCCAGACCCAGGGCAAACAGGATTTCAGTGTTAGAGGGAGCCAGTGAGATGATTCTTACGGGTGTTTCGTTAAGGCAGACCAGCCTGCCCAGGTCATCGAATATACATTCCGGTTCCGGTGGTATTTGGTCACTAGGAGCACAGCTTGTCATGACAAGAGCTATAGTTACAAGTGCTAGCAACCAATTTGCGCGCCGGGCGAGGATTTGCTTGCAGGATCTTTTCATCAGACTCAGTTTTACCTCCTTTTATGCAAAACTACTTGAATTTAAACAAGTGTACTTGTTTTCAATAGTTTAAAGACTGAAGGATAAAATGTCAAGGGATTTCGGTGCAGCGTTTGAGGAAATCTTTGCTGGTTGGAGGCGTATAAGGTCAAGAGAGACAGACCACTGCCTATCTTTTCTTCAGGTCAATAATCTCGTAATCCAGATTTTCTTCCTCCAACCTCTGCACCAGAATTGAAATCTTGTCCTCGCTACAGACAACCAGGAACGGCACGCCGCAGTAGGCTGCTTCAATAGAGGCTTCTCGGACACCGTGAACATAATCAGGCTTTACGCCGGTCTGTGCTAATGCTACCAGGGCTTCTGTGCCCATTGTCCCCACCAATCTCACTTCTTTTGCTTCTTTTCTCAATCGGGCGAAATTAGTGCTGCCGGAACCTCCATCCTGCACGTTGGGCACCTTGGCTATCATTACTTTGGCTGGCTCCAGTCTTATTACCCCTTCAACTTTTCCGATACCGACATCCTGTCCTCTTTTAGCTGCCGTGACGGCTACTCCTTTAGCTCCCTTTCCACTAATGGCCTCGGAGGCGAAAAGCAGACCATCCTTCATATATAAGGACGCTGGTTGGCCAACGGATAAGTCACTATCAGCTATGGCAGTAGTAGTGGATATATCGGCCACGGCTTTGCTCACAAACCATGCGTAACTGTGCAGTTGGCGGGACATCTGTAGGATCCAATCTACGCCCTCCTTGGTAACCTTGTACCGGGAGCGACCGTCTGAGTTCAGCCAACCGTCCCTTATCAATTCTCTTATGTATTCGGAAACCGCCTGCGAAGTGATGTCCAATCTCAGAGCGATCTCTTTCTGTTGTATATTGGGCTGATGTGCAGCTATCTCCACCATTATCTGAAACTTGGTAGCCAGGTTTTTGCTCTGCAGTATTTGCGCCATGTCAACCATTATACCACTTGCCGATCAGGGGCTATATTAATAGAGCGAACTGGGGCAAATGTCCTTCAATGCGCACATGTTGCAGCTAGGCTGACGAGCGCGGCATATTCGCCTACCATGCTCTATCATATGGACATGGAATTGATATACCTTTGACGGTGGGATTTGCTCCTGAAGTAAGCTGTGCGCCTTTTGGGCGGACGCCTTGGAGTCAATCAATCCTAATCTTTTGGATACCCGAAGAATATGGGTATCCACGGGCAGTAATGGCTTCGCGAGGGAGAAAAGTAACACACATCTAGCCGTCTTAAGCCCTACACCGGGCAGACGTATCAGGTAGTCTTCAGCTTCAGATATGTTCATTGATTTGAGAGAATCAAGGCTGATATGACCCTGTTCCTTTTCAATTTGCCCCAACACCTGCTTGATCCTAACTGCCTTGATTTGGGATAACCCTCCGGACTTAATGATCTCGGCGATATGTTCTGTCGGAGCTATAGCTATAGCTTCCCAGGTATCGAAGCCGGCTTTAAGAGAAGCGAAAGCTCTTCCCGAGTTTGCATCTGAGGTGTTTTGTGACAATATGGTTTCTATAAGCACATCAATAGGGTCACTGTCCGACTTCCAATGGCGAGGACCATATTCCTGTTCTAAGAGCTCAATGACTTCTTCTATACCCACAACCTAGAAAAATATCATGTCGGACCCTCTTGGTGCAAAGGTGCCTGTTGATTGATAGTATTTGCGGCTACTTGGGTCAATAGGATAATATAAGGGTTTCCCGGACGAACCATGACCATGACTCTTGTAGAGAAGATATTAGCCAAAAAAGCCGGCAAGAAATCTGTGAAGCCAGACGAGATCGTAGAAGTCTCTGTGGACCGGGCTATGATGCACGATGCGTTGGGTGCACATACG
>CP070793.1:320784-324036 GCA_020346965.1 Chloroflexota bacterium
GCTGTCTCTGCCAGCTGGCTCCAACCAGGCAACTCTATATCACACTGGAATTGCTATTTACCGCTGCTTCCTTCCGGACCTGACGGGGTTCATAGCCCCCAGTTGCATAGAACCCGACTATCAACACTGCTCAACAAAAGCAAAGCTAGCCGGCCGTAAACCTCAAACGGGAATTCAGCCCCGCTATAGCGGCTTTCGGGTACAGGGCACCGCTAGCTCCCCGCCTAGCACGGCTCAATTCATGATGTTACCAATAAGCACTAACCAAGTCAACATTAAGATAATGTGAACGTCTGATAATATAGTGTTGAAGTGACCAATAGACAAAGCTAGCAGCTACCCTTTCAGCTAGTTCTTGGTTAAGTTTGTCTCCTTCAGCTTTCCTCTAGATATCTTCCCCGAGCTGGTTTTAGGTATGCTATCTATAAATTCAATTCTCTTGGGGAGTTTGAAATCAGCGAGGTTCAAGTAACAGAGATTGGAAAGCTCTTCAGGCGTGGCATGTTGTCCCTCCTTAAGTACTACGAAGGCCGTGGGTATCTGTCCCCCATAACCATCGTTAATGCCTACATAGACTGCCTCAGCTATACTGGGGTGGCTCAGTAGAACGAATTCAACTTCTGATGGACTAATATTGAGTCCGGACGGGGTGACTATTATGAACGACTTCTTTTCTATGTACTCCAAATAGCCTTCCCTGTCCATCTTTACATAATCCCCGGTATAAAACCAGCCGTCCTTGAGGACTTGAGCCGTGAGTTCAGGAGCTTTGTAGTATCCTTTCATCACCCAGGGCGCATTGAACACAGCTTCTCCGATTTCGCCCCGGGGAACTTCTTGGCCATCATTATTCAGTATCCTAAGGCTGCAAATCGGTCTGCCGACAGTACCCAGTTTACGGCTGTGAAAGGTGCTTATGGAAACGGCCGAAACTTCTGTTAAACCGTATACCTCATAAAGGGATAATCCGAATTTGTGCTCCAGAGTCTCCATTAACTCGGGAAAGGACTTCGCTCCCGCGCTAACAACCAATCGAAGTGAACTCAGGTCATATCTTTCTAGAGTTTCATCACGCGACATAGCGAGGGCATTGAACATGGCAGGAACGCCAAAGATGACAGTTGCTTTTTCCTTCTCTACAGCTTCCAGAATAGCCCTGGGAGTGAAATTCGGGACAAGTACGACAGTAGAACCTGCGATAATCGAACCAAAAAGGACCTCGAATAAACCGTAAAGATAGGAAAAGGGAACAAGGTCTATAATGACATCTTCCCCTTTCCTTTGTATGCCTGCATTAACTATGGGCGGAGTTCCCATCATGGACGCATGTGTATGCACGACACCCTTTTGCTTACCCAATACGCCGGAAGTGTAGAATATGGTGCTCTCGTCCTCGTCTTTTATATCGATGGCTGGTGATATTGTGGGGCTTTTCGCTACCATATTGGTGTAAGAATCCGTATCAACCTCAATTACGTTCTTCAGTAAGGGAATACCGGTTAGAACTGAAGAAAGCATCCGCGAGAATTCCTGCTCTGTTAACAGAATTTCGGAGTCGGAATCTCGCAATAAAACTTCAAGTTCCGGTACTTTAAGCGCAGTATTGAGTAGCACGGCAATGCCTCCTCCTTTAATAACTCCGAAATAACTGATTACCCATTCAGGGCTATGGGACATCAATATAGCTACGTGGGTACCCTTCTTCATTCCGGCCCTAAGGAGGGCATTGGCTACTTTGTTGGAAGCTTCATCCAGTTTCCCATAAGTGATTCTCTGATTATTAAGAATAATGGCTTCTTTGTGTGGTACTTCGCTGGCAATCTTTTGCAGGGTTTGCTCGATATTCATCTCTGCTGCTGAGAAACCTTACAAAGAAGTATATCGTAGTAAGAGGTATACCGTAAAGACCTCAACTGTTAAGTTTTCCGCGGCGCTGGTGGCCGTGGTTGCTGTTGTAGCTGTGCTTGCTGCTGGTATTGTATAGCAATTACTTCACTACCAGCTTCGAATAGCTCTGATTTGATTTCGTGCACCAGTCCCCAGGATTCAGCTTCCTCGGGATTTAACGTTATCCTATCAAGCATGGCATCAGTTACTTCTTCAACGTTTTTGCCTGTATTGGCTGCGATTACCTTGGCAATGTTCTCCATATCAATCCTCAATCCCCTCAGCCTTTCCTCCAGCAGTTTCTCCTCCAAATTCTGCTCTCCCCTAAACTGCGCACTAACGCCGTGAAAGAGAAATCTTGCCTGTGGTACTGATAACCTCTTCGAACCGGCACAGTACATAACAACGCCTATAGAGTCCACGCTGCCAAAATTATGCGTAATTATGGAGGCAGGTAATCCTTTCAGATAGTTATATGCGCTTAAACCGTGGATGACGGAGCCGCCAGGAGACGAGATGAGGATGGTAAAATCTTTATTCCCCTCTTTCATTTTCTGATCGACTGCACTCATCAGAGCATTAACGGTAGCATCAATTACGGGGGCGAAGAATCTGATTACAACTGGTTTGGTAGCCATGCTTCATCCTCCTTCTGATTTGTATTCCATCCTATTAACTCTAAGTGTGCCTTGATTATAGCAAATATCGCAAGGTTGGGAGGTGAGTTAAGGACTCTCGACTGCAACCATATTGAATATCCAGTAGCCTCACTGTGCTATACTTGGACACTGGAACTAGCTATGACAGATCTGGGGCAAGGAAACCTTAGGGCTAAGCTGGAATCTCTGGCTACGGACATGGGCACCAATTACTTCGGTATAGCCGACCTCACTACTGCTACACAGAGTATTACCGAGCAGGGCGGAGAATTCCTAGCCCGATTCCCAAGAGCTATTTCCCATGGTCTTGTTCTCTTCGATGGTATCGTAGATACCCTGCTTGAACACCGTAATATTGCTGTGCTCCACAGTTATTGGTATTACGTGTATAGAATTGTTAATCCTCGGTTAGATTCAATTTCCCTAATGGTAGCCCAAGTTCTGGATAAAGCTGGCTTTCACTGCTTAATAGTTCCGTCGTCGCAAACAGTGGATAGAGACAAGCTTACGGGTGTATTTTCCCATAAGTTGGCGGCCCATCTGGCTGGACTGGGCTGGATTGGCAAGAGTGCCTTGCTTATTACGCGGGAACACGGTCCACGCGTCAGGTGGGGCACGGTGCTTACAGATGCTCCCCTAGAAGCTGGAATACCTATGGATGAGATATGTCGAGATTGCTCCGCATGTGTGAAAGCTTGCCCAGCCC
>CP070793.1:324136-327346 GCA_020346965.1 Chloroflexota bacterium
TAAACCAGGAAGTGGTTGAGATCCGCCGGTGGGTCATGGGGAATTTTCTGGGTCGGTACAGCCAGGTAGTACGGACCGGCTATGGTCAGGACCTGGTCAGGACCAAACTGGTTATCGACCGACACTTGCCACACCTGAGGATCTGCCCAGGGTTCTATGTAGTACAACGTGAGGTGGTCATTCGGGTCCCAGATCGGGGTCCAGTCTTCGCCGTGCCCCTTGGCGGTAGGGTTGGCAAACAGGTAGGGCTCCCACACAGTTGCGTTGATAGTAACGAACTGGTCCTCCAGCTGCACATCAACCGGCAACGGCGGTTCCCATTCCGGTGGCGGTTCGATCGGCCAAGCCGCCCGGTAGGTCTTGAAGTGGTTGACCGGCTGCCACCAATCTATCTTCTGGGAAGGCACGGCGAGCAGTTCTGGGTCAAGCACGTCGATGTCCACCGGAGCGTCATGGAATTGATTCTCAATCTGCACCGTCAACGGGCCGAAAGGCGCGCCAGTTATGGCGTACCATACGTAATGCAGATCCGCGTGCTCGATCGGTGTCGGAGCAGCAGCACCCGGCACTGTTTTCTCCACGGGGTTAGCGAAGTAGACGGGCCCACTAACCGTAACATCTTCCCCGTCCAGGATGAACTGGTCCTTGAGATTCACACCCTCCACCGGGGTGAACTCGTGGTAATCTCCTTCATCGACTATGTAAACCAAGTAATGGTCTACACACTTCGCCATTTCGTGGTCTTCCTTCTGAGTCGGTACTGCCAGCGCAACCGGACCATGCACAGTCAGTTCCACATCGTCCTGAAACTGGTTGTTGATCATCACCTCGAACGAGTGAGGCATTCCCTCTAATTCCAGGTCGTAGAGCGTGTAGTGGCGATCCTCATCCACCATCGGCGCCAGCGGCATGCCGGGGTGATCCTTCTCAGCAGCGTTGCCGAAGCAGAAAGGATACGTCACCGTTGCATCCCAATCGCCAAACTGGTCCACTAGCTGCACAACCTGCCCAGCGGATGGCCCTCCCTCGCCCAATTGGTAGAACTTGAAGTGGTCGGCGGGTACGGGTGCAAAGTTGGCGGTGACGGTTACATCGCTAGCCGGCATGGTGAAAGTAGTCGTTGCGTTGAATGCATCACCGAGTGTCCCCGATGGTGCCGTCCAGGCGTCAAACTGGTAGCAGTCAGCGGCCACCGCTTTGATGTCGACTACGGTGCCTGCTGTGTAAGGCGAGGTGCCTGTCTCGTCAGCTGCCGTTCCAGTTGCAGCAGGGTTAACTGCCATGGTCAGCTGGTATTCAGGTTCGGGTTCACCTTCACAACCTACTACGCCGGCAATCAAGGCTACGGCAATCAGGAAGACACCAACCGTTTTCAGGTAACTGTGCCTCCTCAAACTAAGTATTGCCTTCATATAATTCCTCCTTTCTGTTTATCTAATCTTTGAGGTAGCTATATTTGTAAACAGATTATATTATATTCGTTATTTCGCTCCATCCCAGAAAGATTTGGGGTGTCGCTCAACGCCCATGACCGACCACATTCATGATGAAGGATACTTTCCATGAGCGAGGATAATCGATTCGATTGGGTAGGCACCACCACGCACCCTTCTACATAACTCTCCGACACACTCATCTAACCACCGACCTGGTATCCACCTCCTACACTATTCCACTCAATATCAATAATTATAATACCGCTTTGTTAAGAACTTGTTAAGAAGAAACTATTCGCCTCTTTAAACCACAAAAACCATCGAAGAGATTGTCAATAACTCTTTTGGTTCTCACACATGCTCATCGCCCCTAATCTACAAATTCTTAGAGGAATACAGTAGCCATTTCCTTCGCCCCAATCAAAAGAGAGACCTGCATCGGCAGGTCTCTTTTCATTTCCGCTTCCTTGGTCCATGCTGTCTTCCCCACTTTCTGTGGCTTTCCCAAGCCACATCGGGTCACAGCCGCAAATAGCATTACCGGTAAAGCCCGGCGCTGGTAATATGCCGTGCCTATCCTCGTTCATCACCACCTCCCGTCTCTACGAATCAACCCTGCCCATTGAATCCGCTTCACTGGGCTAGCGATATGTACTCGTGAATCTTATAAAAGGTATATATATAAATATACTTAACATAAGAATACCAACTCCTTAGAAAGCTGTCAATACTGCATACCATGCTCCTTTAGTTGACGGGCTTGTCTAAGGGTAAATTCAGCGAGTTCCTCCTCTTCCTCTAACTTTCTCTTATCGGGAGAGCCAACATTACAGCAGTAGAGAGGATTTATATTATTTATGCAGCTATCTACACGCTATCTTTGGCATAATCCAGATTGTATAATATTGGTAGGAAATGCGAGGATGGAGGCATGATTGCGTCATACAGCCGGGAGTTGATGCTAGGTATTCCTCAAGGCACGCTAATTGACATAGAGACCACCGGCCTTAATATGGATCAAGATGAAGTAGTCCTCTTCGGCTATATTCAAGGAAGTCACCTTGAGATAATTTGTCGGAGTTCGAGAGAAGAAACGCCATTCATAGCCCAGCTCGCTGAACTCGTTCCGACGCTCCCCAGGCCATTCTACGCCTACAATCTCGCCTTCGAGAGACGGTTTCTTCAAGCTAAAGGGATTGAAATAGAAGGGATAGACCTCTTCCGACCCTGGAAGGAAAAAGCCGAGGCACTATCCCTCAAGTGGCCCAAGCTGGATGAGCTGTTCTCTCACGCCGAGCACTATTTTAACGAGCCGGTAATAAGCGGCAAAGATGTTCCTTTGCTATGGCAGAGCTTCCTTTACACCGAGGACAACAATTACCTGCACCAAATCATTAGGCACAACGAGTCTGACCTGCTTAGAGAACTGTATCTGCTGGTATATTATCGAGATAGCTATAAGATATAGGAGAGCTAGTAAGCCAGGGATTGTATATCAAAGCAAGGCTGCATCGGGAGGTAACATGAAAAAGATTGGCGTCCTGACCAGCGGCGGCGATGCTCCGGGAATGAACGCCTGCATCAGAGCTGTCGTGCGCTGCGGGGTCAGCTGCGGGCTGGAGGTCCTGGGGATTCGCCGAGGGTACTGCGGTATCTTAGAGGAGGACTTTGTTGAGTTAGACAGTAGATCGGTAGGCAATATTATCTACCGGGGGGGCACTTTCCTGGAAACAGCCCGCTGCGAGGAAATGAAGACCAAGGAAGGTATAAGGAA
>CP070793.1:327446-330336 GCA_020346965.1 Chloroflexota bacterium
AGGAGCGAGCTCCAGAATCTGGGGCTCGCTCTTCTTATTGTCTCTTATGCCACTATGGTGTTCATCTGAACAGGCGGAAGACAAGGTTCAGAACGATGGTGAGCACAATGCTGATTATGATGCAGGTTACTATGGGGAAGAAGAACTGAAGGTTACCCTTGTTCACAAATATGTCGCCGGGAAGCTTCCCCAGGAAGGGAATTCGCTGCCAGAAAAACAACAGCAATCCAAGAGAGGCCAGAAATGCGCCACTCAGGATCAGAATTTTACCTACACCTTGAAAGTCCATGTGCGCCAACTACTATCAATTCTACCTCAATTATTGTCCCTCGTATAATTTTGTAGAACTTCCCTCCATTCTCCTGTAGCTGTACCCATTTTATCGGAACTCACGGCAAAGGCAGCATATCTGGAGTATCCACTTGGACCGACTCGCAAATCTCACATGTTATCGTTGCAAAGAGAAGGGGGTGGGGTTTCCCCCACCCCCTATCACTCACTCACATAGCGATACTTTCAGTGAGCGGATTAACCGCTTGCCGACTAAAGAGGCATATAAGGTCCCACATAGGTCCACTCTATCTTCCCGGACGGTAGTCCGAGGAGATCCCATTCACCGCTCTCGTATACAAAAAGGTCCTGCGGCCCGAACTGATTCTCAACGGGCAGCGCTGGTATCCAGAACTCCCCGCCGGTTATCTGGTAGAACGCCAGATGTTCATCACCTATGATCGGCGTTGGAGCACCTCCCGCCACTGTTTTCTGGCAGGGGACCGCGAACAATTCGGGGTCATACACCCAGGCAGGTCGTTCCAGGAACTGGTCAACGAGGTACACCTCCAGCTCCCCGGGCGTGACAGTCCAGTCTTCGACAAAGTAGACCAGGAAGTGGTTGAGATCATCCGGCGGGCCGTGTTCCGCTTTCTGGGTTGGCACAGCCAGCAAGATCGGACCAACCACCCACAGCGTCTGGGTGACACCCGGGTCAAACTGGTTGGTGATAATCACTTCCCACACCTGGTCACCTTCAGCGTGGTGTATACCGTAGAACGTGAGGTGGTTGTTCGGGTTCCAGATCGGCGTCGGCATAATGGGGTCGACCCACTTCTCGACAGGGTTGGCAAAGAGAACGGGCTCCGTTACATTTGCGACGAGAGGTTCACCGAGCCAGCCTGCTATGAACTGGTCCTCCAGCTGCACAGTCACCGGGAACCCCGGCGGTATCGGTCCCTCAGCCCAATAGGACCAGTAGGTCTTGAAGTGGTCGAGCGGCTGCTCCCAACCTATTTTCTCGGACGGAACTGCGAGCAGTGCTGCGTCGCCTATATCAAGGGTCTGATCACCGAACTGATTACTGATTGGCAGTCCGCTCTTCTCGAAAGGCTGGTCATACAACGGATAGAACACAAAATGATCATCCGTTGTGGCGGGCGTTACCTCGCTGGTGTCAATTATTGTCTTCGTGACCGGGTTGGCGAAGAACATGGGTTCATAAACCGTGACCCCTAGTTCATCGTGGAACTGGTCATAAAGGTCGACCGTTATATCCCCTGGTAGTGGCTCGGGGACATACTCCACTGGGTGCAAGACGTAGTAGACCAAAAGATGGTCGAGGCAATCCGACATTGGTTGGTCTTCCTTCTGGGTCGGTACACCCAGGAGAACCGGACCCTGTACTGTCAACTGCTCATCATCCTGAAACTGGTTATTGATCGTCACCTGGAATGAACTAGGTGTCCAGTTTTCGTCATGTTCGAATCGGTAGAACGTGTAGTGGCCGTCCCAGTCCGATATCTCTGTCGTTGTACTGCCGTGAACCTTCTTGACGGGGTTGCCGAACCATTCGACCTCTCCCACCGTTTCGTAGAAGGTCCCGAACTGGTCCTCCAGCTTTACGTCCACCGGCAGAGTTTCCGGCATTACCGACTCCAACCAATCCGTCCAGTACAACTTATAGTGGTCGGGCGGCAATGGTACGAAATTGGCAGTAATGGAGTAGTTGGCATTCATGGTAATGTTGGTCACGGCGGCGTTGATATTGGCGATACCAGCCGTGTCACCGGTCCACACGTCAAAGCCGTAGCCGCAATCCGGGACTGCCACCAGACCGACATCCTCTCCTTCATCATAAGTAAAAGTCCCTTCTCCAGGAGCGGTTACCACGCCGCCAGCAGTGCTAGATATCGTCAGGTCGTACCGAACAGGTTCGCCTTCACCTTCACAGCCTGCTACGCCGGCAATCAAAGCTACTGCAATTATGAAGGCGCCGATTGTCTTCAGGTATGAGTGTTTCCTAAAACTGAATATTGCTCTCAAATATTTCCTCCTTTTTGCTTGCCCCACTAATTGGGCAGCTATATTTGCAAACAGATTTTGCTTTGCTTATTGTTTCGCTTCACCCCAGAAAGATTTGGGGTGTTGCTCGGCGCCCATGACCGACCATTTCCACAAAGCAGGATGCTTTCCATGGGCATGGAAAATCAACTCGATTGGCTGACCGCCACGGCCCGCCTTTCTCCATAGTCCTCATACATAACCATCCGGTCGTCGTCCCCGTACTGGCTTCCTCAATCATCGATATCGTACCAATTATACTACCACTTTGTTAAGAACTCGTTAAGACAATGCTATTTGACTCTAGCAAATATAGAAACGACGGGAGGAATTGTCAACAGCTCTTTTGATTCCCTGGCATACTCACTATCCTTTGACAATTCCGCCTCGCACGCTTTACATCAGAGTGCAATATTGCACAATAGACTTCCGCGAAAATCACTAAGTGCTCCCAATCATGGGGGGGCCTGACCTGTCGGAGCGTGGCACGCTGAACTCGGCTTCGTGATCAGAAGAATTGCGTAATGCGGAATAGGCCCGGCGGCCAATCTTTCAC
>CP070793.1:330436-334564 GCA_020346965.1 Chloroflexota bacterium
CAAGCTCCCACCGATAATATTACCCAAGGTGACCGGGATCAAGTTCTTAACAATAAAACCGGCCACGGTTAAGTTGCCGAGTATTATAGATTGGCCTACCATACCCTGGGCAGCAGTTAGAACCTCAGGTTGCCCCTTTAATACCAATCCCATAGGGACGAAGTACATGTTTGCTATGCTATGCTCAAAACCAGACGCCACAAATGCAGTAATGGGGAAAATAACCGCCAGGATCTTATCGATTGTGCTGCGACCACTGAAAGCAAGCCAGATTGCCAGACAGACCAAGACATTACAGAGGATACCCCTTATGAATGCCTCAAGGAAGGTCATATTCACTTTGGCATTAGCGATCAGCAGAGCCTTACCCCCAACCATTGCATCATGAAAACCCCACTGAGCCGTATAATAGATAAGTAATACCATCACCAGTGACCCTACCAAATTGCCGAGGTATACTATGCTCCAACCTTTTAGAAGTTGCCGGGCGCTGACTTTTCGCTCAATAAAACCCATGACGATCAGAGTGTTGCCTGTAAATAGTTCTGCTCCGGCAATTACAACTAAAATGAGCCCTAGGCAGAAAGCAAGCCCACCTATTAGATTGTTCAAACCAAAGGCAAGCCCGCTATCATGCACTACCAGAGTATAGAACTGGGCACCAAGGGCAATGAAAACACCTGCCAAGATGGCAAGTACAAACATCCTGAAGAAGTCTAGGCCCGACTTCTTTTCGGCAACTGCAGCAATCCTTTTAGCGATTTCAGGCGGGGAATACGCGTCTACCCGTAGTTCTTCCATTAATTAAGACCCCAAGTTATTCCCACAGGACACTAGCTACTAACATTAAATCTGTCCTGCGTAGCCGCTCGGCTAGCAGTTGGGCTAGATTCCTCATAACTGTATAGCCGAGGCGACTATCTTGTTCAAAAAGCTTATCAAGCTTATCTCTACCTATAGTAATGATCTCACAGTCATTCTCGCACATAGCAGTCGCAGAACGACTTCTTCTATCTACCAGCACCAATTCGCCGAAAATCTGCCCCACGCTCAATTTTTGTATAGTGGCCGTATTAGGTTTGCCCTTTAACCCCAGTTCTATGCACACCTTACCTTTCTTGATAATGTACACCTCATCGCCTGTGCTATGCTCGGCAAACACTGTCTCGCCTCCACGATACTTCTTTTCTTCTGAGATCTGCGCCAGGGACTCAAGCTGGGTCAAGCTCAACCCACGAAATATCTCGACCTTCTTCAAAACCTTTGTACTATTCATGACAGCCTCCCAAGTAGATTACTCTTCTAATATAACCTTTCCTTTGCGAACAAAATCCATTGTAATAATCTTTAATTTCGACTGTCAAGAGGATAAGAACCGGAAAAACCAGGCTGAACTGCTTTTCACTCGGTAGAAGAAAGCTACGTCTTTAGGATATACTTCACAATACGATGGGTTTCGATTTAGATGGTATAAGGGCGCGGGCAAAAGCTAATTTTATCGATGCATGGACAGCTACGGCGGAGCTTATCCCAACCGGTACTGAAATCTCCCTGGCGACGAAAGGCAAGCCCCATCTAGTACGGGAACTAATTGAAAAATCTCGCCAGATTCTATTAAACCTGGGCTTTGACGAGGTCGAGAACCTCACACTGTTGCCCGACAGCGATGTGGCCAAGCAATATGGGCCGGAAGCCCGAGTCATCCTCGACAGGGCTTTTTACTTAGCTGAATTGCCCCGACCTGACATCGGGCTGAGCGCGGCAAGGATAGCTCAATTGAAGAAGATAGCGGAAAAAATCGACACAGAAAAATTACAGACAATTTTGAGAAATTATAAAAGGGGGGAAATCGAAGCGGATAATCTTATTGAAGAGCTCATTACTGGACTGGATATCTCTGATTACCAAGCAACGGAGCTTCTAGACACAGTTCTTCCTGAGATGAAAGAACTCTTACCGCTACCCTCCAATAAGACTCTAAGAAGTCACATGACGGCTACATGGTTTCATACCATAGCAGCATTACAGGACAGGGTCAGCTTTCCAGTTGCTTTATTCTCTGTGGGTCCCAGATATCGCAACGAACAGAGAGAAGATGCCTGTCATTTGCGAGTCCACCATTCGGCATCCGTTGTAGTGATGGACCCGGAGATGTCTTTGAATGCGGGAGAGGCGGTTACCAGGGATATAATGCAACGATATGGCTTCTCCGATATAAGATTCGAAACCAAGATGGCAACATCGAAATACTATGCCCCCGGGCAAGAGCAGGAGGTCTTCGTTAATCATAAAGGCACCTGGCTCGAGATAGCTGACATTGGGATGTATTCGCCTATAGCCCTGGCTAATTTCAACATTAGATACCCTGTATTCAATGCAGGATTTGGAATCGAGCGGTTGGGGATGCTTATCTATGAAATTGAAGACGTCAGGAAGCTGGCATATCCCCAGTTTTCCATAATAGAATATTCTGACGAGGAGATAGCCGCATCCATCACCTATATAGCCAACCCTCAGACAACCAAGGGGCAAGAAATAGCCCGGGCAATTGAAGACACTGCCCGAAGACACAAAGATGATATTGCTCCATGTGAGTTCCTGGCCTGGAAAGATGAGTTTATTGAAGTGAAAGTTACTGAAAAAGAAGCCGGCAAGAGACTGGTAGGTCCCGCTGGTTTCAATGAGATCTGCGTTGCCGATGGCAGTATTTATAGTGATGTTGTGCCATCGGGTATACACACGGGGATAAACTATATGCGTGCTACAGCCATGGGTGCCGCAGCAGCAATAGAAAGGGGCAACGGTAACCTGACTTATCAGGTGAAGGGAATAAGCCATCTATCTGACCTTAATCTTCAGATTCCGGAAGGTGTTCGAGAACATATTGAAAGCCAGCAAAAGAAGATAAAAGTCGCCGGTGCTGTATTTGTGACCATAGAGTCGAAGTCTGCCGGAGGAGAAAGTGACTAATCAGGCGGGAAACAAGACACTGCAAGAACTCGCTAATCTCCAAAGACAGCATAAAGGGCTTATTAACCTCATGCCTCTACAGACAGGTGGTCTTCTTACCGATGTCGCCAGGAAGGCCTTAATAGAATTTGGGGATGGATACTCTGTATGTGACTTTTGTGAGGGCAGTTTATGTGATGTAAACAATCCCCCCATCCGGGACTTCGTCAAGGAGATTCTACCGCAATTCCTGGGCTGTGAAGTTGCCACTATAACCCATGGGGCTCGAGAAGGCAAATTCATGGTCATGCATTCCCTTGCTAAGCCGGGGGACTCTATTATTGTTGATGCCAGCAAGCATTATACAACAGTCGTCGCTGCTGAAAGGGCTGGGCTGAATATAATAGAGGTACCCAACTCCGGACATCCGGGATTCATAGTCGACGTTAACGAATACGCGCCACTCATAAAGCAACATGCCCCTAAGCTAATTCTATTGACTTATCCAGATGGTAACTACGGGAATCTTCCTGATGCAAAAAGACTAGGAGAAATCGCCCAAGAATACAACATCCCTTATATCCTTAACGGAGCGTACGCTGTGGGTAGACTACCTATAAGGATGAATGAGATAGGGGCTGATTTCATCATCGGCAGCGGGCACAAAAGCATGGCTTCTGCAGGACCTGCTGGTGTGGTTGGAATGAAGAAGAAATGGGAAGAGATAGCGCTGAGAAAATCGGGTAAATATGGAAAAAAGGAGATCGAACTCCTCGGCTGTACTATAAGGGGTGTTCCTCTGATAACACTTATGGCTTCTTTCCCTGTTGTGAAAACAAGAGTTGAGCATTGGGATGAACAGGTATCCAAAGCACAGTGGTTTTCTGCTGAGCTTGAGAAACTGGGGTTTGAGCAGCTAGGGCAAAAGCCACACAGGCATGACCTACTGCACTTTGATGCCCCCGCACTCTATGAAATCTCCAAGCGAGTTAGAGAGAGAGGGTTTTTCTTGTATAAAGAACTAAAGGAAAGGGGAATTTGGGGGCCACAACCAGGTTTAGCCAGGTCTTTCAAACTCTCTACATTTGCTGCCGATAGGCGGCAATTAGCTTTTGTCGTAGATTCTTTCAAGACTATTTTGCATAAATATAGCTAGCGGATCTGAGCAAGAATCTCGCG
>CP070793.1:334664-337548 GCA_020346965.1 Chloroflexota bacterium
AAGCTATTAGCACTATTGCCAAATAGCCTGTATCCCTGCGGATATCCCCTGATCTTTTGAAAGATTGGTGCCGGTAACCCCTCCTCTGCAGATCTTCGGAGAATAGCTGACGCCTCCAGATTCCAATCAACCTCCTCTTCGATTTTTATAGCTTCACCCTCCTCTTCTAACTTGGCAATGAACTCTCTCAAATCCTTAAATGGCATTTCTTATTCCCTCCGTTCATCCAGCGTCAGCTTCAAGACATCAAGCCAGCACGAGTTGAAGTATGCTCATGCCCATTCAATATATTTATTATAGCTCCTTCCATGGTTCAACTACCACAATCATAGGAAACTACTGCAGCTCTTTATAGTCCCGTTCATAGTGTTTTAGAATTTTTAATATGATTGTTGGCAGGGTCATTGATGTGACCCAACATTTTTACGATGATACAGTTTATAATACATTAGCACCCGTATTGAAGTTCGAAAACGATCTTGAAAGGATGCTGTCATTAAAGAACCTGAGCACCGCTCATTTTTTTCTAGCTTACTGCCCCTCTTCGTAGTGGCGCACTTTGTCCATCACCTGTTGCCGGCATTGATAGTACCGCTTTCGCCGTTTATACACAACGAGTTTTCCTTAAGCTACACGCGCACGTCAATGGTATACTCGGCTTTCACTTGGCCATATGGCATCAGCCAGATACCGGCCGGATGGCTGGCTGACCGCATCAATCGCCGCATACTGACGGTCATAGGCATCTGCGGCGTAGGGGTGGCTGGAGTCCTGGTAGGATTTTCGCAAACGTACATTATGCTGATTGTCTTCCTGGTATTGATGGGAGTATTGGGTGGTGGATATCACCCTTCGGCAACGCCGATGGTTTCAACATTGGTTGAGTCGAAGAAAAGGGGTCGAACTCTGGGAATTCATGAGATCGGCGGCGGTGCCAGTTTTTTCGTGGTACCACTTATCGCCGCTGCCATAGCGGCAGCTTGGGGCTGGCGTAGCTCGTTCATTGGGCTGGCTATCGCTCCCTTAATATTCGGAATCATACTTTACAGAGTTTTGGGTCGGCGGGCGGCCATGAGCCTGACACAGCCCGAGACAATCAAACATCATGAAGAGGCAGCGCCACAACCCGGTTATAGACGTCGTCTGGTAGTATTTATGATTCTAAGTGTGGTCACTGGGGGGTTAGTTGCCTCCGCAACATGGGCCCTCCCGCTTTATATGGTTGACCACTTCGGGGCCAGTGAGCAAACAGCGGCATCCTTGATGGCCATTTACTATTCGGCCGGACTCTGGGCAAGCCCTCTGGGCGGTCACATCTCTGACCGTTTGGGACGGGTGCCGGTAATAGTGGTGATCAGTCTTATTGCCGCTGCTGCCATCTACCTGCTGAACATAGCCTCCTATGGAATCGGTATCTTTGCCCTTATATGGATAATGGGCATAACCACGTTTGTCAGATTGCCAGTGTCGGAGTCTTACATCTTCGGTCAAACAACAGAGCGTAACCGCTCCACTATATACGGAATCTACTACTTCTCCATGACAGAGTCTGGCGCTGTATTTGCCCCGGCAATGGGCTTCCTCCTTGACCGCTTCGGCTTCTACACCAGCTTTACCGTAGCCAGTGTGGCTATAATCGTCGTAGTCCTAGCCTGCTTACCTCTCCTGCGGGACAGTCGGGACTGACTTATGCAGAGGTGAGTTGCCTTTTCTTCTAGGCTTGACGGTGAAATACTGGAAGACCGGGTCTACTCAATAATGTAAAACCGCCAGGCACAGAATGATGTTTTGGGATGTTCGTCGGGAGGGCAATTGATGCAATCGACTTTGATTCTGGGGTCTATCGTTCTGGCAAATGTCGGAAATTCTACCATTCCTGCCGACTTGCAGGGATAATCAGGCAGCTTGTTGATCTTTCTTGTTTGCTGAACTAGACATTTCGCCATGCGAAGAACGAGTTCGTTGCCTGATCTTTCAATGACCTGCTCATTGATGTGTGTGTAAAGCCGCAAACTTAAAGCTTGTTCTAAACCATCCAGTCCGCTCTGCGCAGGAAGCTTTAAGAATGATTTTATCATGGCTGCTTCCAAAGGCGAGTACCTGGTCCAACAGGTATCGTTACACCTTTTGCCAGTATACATATCATGGTTATCCTCAACAGTTCGGAACCACATTCCATCGCTTGTCAACCAATTAAGGGACAGAGCTTTTATCAGACTAATTAAGCTGTCCTTTTCCATCTCAACCAGCCAGAGTGGCAGACTGTTCTCGGTTTCAAAGCCCAGGGTTTTGGACAGGCGGTTCACAGCAGCGGGTAGAAATGAAGAGAAAGCCTCTTCTTCAAGCCGAATGGCCTCTTCCAGACCTAATTGATGGACAACCTCGTTAAACCATATCCCATAATGCAACATTGTCCGTCTCAATGCATCAATGGCGTAACGAGCCAGTTCAAATTGCCCCAGTTTTTCCAAATAGTCCCCAGTCATATTCTTTCCTGCCTGAATTCAATCTAAGGAGTGCCCGTTGTTGCCGCGCAGCAATAACGATAACACTATAGCAATGAAAACAGCAATATTTGATAACAGCAAATCTCCTCGTAGCCCCCCGGCTTCAAAAAAGCTGTCGCAGCAAGCTTTGATAAACTGGTATCAGCACAGTATAATGAGACGGTTGAAAACGAGGTTGCCGGTAGCAATTATTGACAAAAACTGTTTTATGTAAACCAACATCCTCGAAATTAGTATCAGGAGAGGTGACCGAGTGGTTTATGGTGCCGCTCTCGAAAAGCGGTGGGCAGAAATGCCTCGTGGGTTCGAATCCCACCCTCTCCGCGGAGAGGTGCTGGAGTGGTCTAACAGGCACGCCTGGAGAGCGTGTGTCGGGT
>CP070793.1:337648-342135 GCA_020346965.1 Chloroflexota bacterium
CCAATTGGCCATATCGGCAACTTTCTGAATGCATGCATCCTAACCTATGCTGTCGTGACAGTACGACTAGTGGACATCAGGGTTGTGTTGCGCCGAGCCATCTTCAACGTAGTCCTCTACGGAACCGGCATAGGATTAGCGTTACTGTTATTCTGGCTCGCCTATGAATACGCAGGTGTTGAACTTAGTATTATTTCTTTCCTGATAGCCATGGCTGGGGGAATTTCAGTCGTGCTCTACTTGGCTCATAGGCTAGGTACCCCCTGGCGAACGCAAATAGAGAAGATATTCATTGGAGAAAGATACGATTATCGCAAGCAGTTGTTCCAATTTATCAACACAATACAGAGTGTTTCCAGCATGGAACAGTTTGGAAACGATTTCGTACGCTTTGTTGCCCACTCTGTTGGTTGTAGCAGAGCTCATCTGCTGTTGCCACAAGCTGAAAACGGCACCTATGTTAGCAGATTTACCTATCCACCTGTGGAAAATGATCCCATGAGTACATTGGAACTAAAGGCAGATGATCCTATTGTTCTCTGGTTGAATAGAGAGAAAGTTCTGCTTCCAGAGACGAATACCCATATCCATCCTGAATTCAAATCTATATGGCAGGGGGAAAGGGATAAGATCCAATTAGCAGGGGTACAGGTATTTGTCCCCCTGGTACATATGGACCAGCTAGTGGGTATTCTGGCAATAAGTGAAAGGCGGGATGGCAAACCTTATACAGTTGAGGACTTTGACTTACTGAATTCCATCGGTGTGCAGGTAGCTGCAGGTATGGAAAAGGAATATATGTACGAGCAATTACGAGAACAAGATAAAGAAATAGCATTCATCAACCGTCTAACTACAATCATAACCTCAAGTGTTAGTATGGAGACGATATTTGATGGTTTCGTTCAGGAACTAAGAAAATTAGTGCAGTTTGATTGGATTACTATTACTTCGGTTGATGAAGGAGAAATTTGCGTTCTGGCTCTATCAAGTATCGGAGGTTCTCCCTGGCAGCCAGAAGAAAGGGTCCCACTCGAAGGGACAGCCACAGAATGGGTATGCAGAGAGAGGAAAAGCTTCTATGAAGCTGACCTGTCACAGCATCGAAGGTTCTATACTGGCAAGAATTACCTGCAGAAAGGGATTCATTCTGTCGTTTATCTACCCCTGACTATAAAAGACGAGAGTATCGGCAGTTTAATTGTAGCCAGTCAGAGTCCCAATGCTTTCACGCCCAAGCAAATAAAACTCCTGGAGCAAGTCGCTCTGCAGATTGCTACCCCGATTGAGAATTCTCAGTTATATGCTCAAGCAGAGCAAAGAGCTCGTATCGATGAGCTTACGGGCTTATTCAATCGACGGCACTTCGAGGAACGGCTGAAAGAGGAGGTTTCCCGGCATTCCCGCCGTGGCGACGTATTTTCTATATTTCTGCTTGATCTGGACAACTTCAAAACCTACAACGATATATATGGACACCCATCTGGAGATATTATTCTGAATCAAACCGGTAGAATCATTAAAAGAGCTATCAGGGATGCCGACCAAGCTTTTCGGTATGGCGGCGACGAATTCGTCGTTATTCTACCAAACACAACGATAAACAATGGACGGGCTGTTGCTGACCGAGTTCGGCAGCGAATTGCCGAAGAGATGGAGAATAACGAGATCGCTGTGACTTGCAGCATTGGTCTGGCCAGCTATCCTTCAGATGGAGTGATATCCCAAGAGCTTATAACAGTGGCTGATACCGCTCTTTATTTCGCCAAGCGTACAGGAGGTAATCGAGTCTATCTCTCATCAAAGATTCTGTCCGAACCTCAGGACGATGCCGGGATCTATGCCAGACGTAACGGATTAAGTGCGATATATGCTTTGGTTTCCACCGTAGAGGCCAAAGATCCCTATACCTATGGCCATTCCCGTAAGGTTAATACCTATGCCGTAGCTCTGGCGGAGGAAATTGGCCTATCACCTGAAGAGGTATCCAGGGTGAGTACAGCTGCTCTGCTTCACGACATCGGCAAAATTGGCGTTCCCGATAAGGTGCTTAACAAGAAAGGAAAGCTCAATAAAGAGGATTGGGAGGCGATTAAGTCCCATCCTAAACTGGGAGCAACTATCGTAGGCAACATACCTAATTTAGTTCCCTGTATAAGTAGCATTTTACATCACCACGAGAGATGGGACGGTGGTGGCTATCCGGAAGGACTAAAAGGCGAAGAGATTCCCGTAGAGGCCCGCATCCTCGCCATAGCTGATAGCTTTGAGGCAATGAGTTCTGACCGCCCCTACCGTCCTGCCCTGTGCAGTGAGAAAGTATTGAAAGAGCTGCGCAGTGGGGCTGGGTCTCAGTTTGACCCTGAAATGGTCAAAACCTTTGTTGGACTTATCGAAGCTGGATTTCCTCAGAGGCAAGAAGAGGCCCCCGAAGAATTAGCAGACTCAAAGCTGGACAAAATAAGTCCTACATCAAATTGATAAAACCATAATGCTACAGCTATCCAGGCTATAGCTTCGGCCCCACAGGGCAATACCGAGAAAGCATTTCTGTAATCGACGGTATATAACCCAATTCCCCTTTGACAAAAGAATCTCAATCCCACTTTTTCTCCCTGAGTTTCCCTGGAATGTTCGTAGTCCACAGCTTCAAATAGAACTATCTTCTAGAACATAATCTCTTCCCAAGCTATTCCCAGCCTTGTCATACTATCTTCAAGATACTGAAACTCCTGCTTTGCCGTCTTGAGTGACACGGGAAAAGTAAGAATATAGCTATGACCAGACCGATCGATTTACTGCGTGAGGGCAGGAAAGAAGAACTGTGGCAGATGTGCTGCGGTTTTATCCATCTCAGCCTGGAGCAATTTATGACCATCCAGGAGAGGTTACTCTTGGAGCAAATCGAGCTATTGAAGAACTGTGACCTAGGCGTAAGGATCATGCGTGGCGCCTTGCCTGAGACGATAGAGGAATTCCGGGAGCAGGTGCCTTTGACCATCTACGATGATTATCTGCCCGACCTTGTGGAAAGAAGGGAGGACAGGTTGCCGAAAAAACCCGCTATGTGGATACGTACTGTGGGCAGGGCTGGAGAATACAACCTAAAGTTTGTACCCCTATCCCCGAGATTTGTGTACGAATTCGAGCGCGTGGCCGGTGGCGTCGGGCTTCTGGCTTCCTGCGACTCGCGAGGCAATTTTCCTCTAAAGGAGCATCTGAAAACTCTGACCACCATGGCTTCTCGACATTACGGGTCAGGCATCGCAGGATACCTGATGCAGGACGCCCTTGGCTTTGATCTCATGCCTGCCAATGCCGAAGAAATGACATTTCAAAGGAGAATAGAGGCTGGCTTTCAGGAGGGTTTGCGCCAGGGTGTTGATGCTTTGGGTGGATTGCCATCTATCCTGGCCTACGTCGGCGAGATGTTTAAACAAGGGGCAATGCACATAGATGGTCGGTTTTTGCTATCTCATCCCAGTGCACTCATTCGGTACATGAAGGGATTAATAAAGAGTAAATTGGCTCATCGTCCTATGTTGCCGAAGGATTTATGGTCGGTCAAGGCAATCGCGGGGGGAGGTACCGATAGTGCCATTTTCCGAGAGAGGGTGGAAGACGTATGGGGGAGACGCCCACTGGAGGCATATGGCGGCACGGAGGGCGGCATCTACGCCACTCAGACCTGGGATTATGAGGGTATGACCTTTGTTCCCAACTTGAACTTTTTTGAGTTCATTCCCGAGAGGGAATATTTCAAATGGCAACTAGATCATTCCTACCAGCCAAAGACTGTCTTGATGGATGAATTAAAAGCAGGTGAGAAATATGAAATGGTCATTACTAATCTGCACGGTGGTGCCCTGGTCAGATATAGAGTTGGTGATCTAATCAAGATAACCTCGCTCCGCAATGAGAAGTTAGATATTGATATTCCGCAGATGTTATTCCATAGCCGCGCCGATGATCTCATTGATATCGCCAGCCTTGGCCGGCTGACAGAGCGAGTAATCCAGGAGGCAGTTGAAAATAGCGGCATTGATTATGTCGATTGGGTGGCTACCAAGGAAGTAGTAAATGGTAATCCAATGCTACATTTCTATCTCGAGCCTGGAGATGATTATGTCGCCAGTGAGCAAGGTATAGCTGTAGCTATACGGGAGCAATTAAGAGAATTGGATAAGAAATACCGCTGCAACTTCTACAGCCTTATCGGCGATATGGAAACCGGGCTTGACTTGAAGCCACTACAGGTCACTTTACTACCAAGTGGCGCCTTCTCGAACTATGTGAATCAACGGCAAGCTAGGGGAGCTGGCTTGAGTTACACGAACATATCACGTATTAATCCGCCTGATGCAGTGCTTTCCTTACTCGGAGTACCCAGAGTTGTGGCGGAAGTTATACCGGTCACCGAAACTGAGCGTGCTGCCGCTCGAAAATACATATATTGTATACGACGAAAAGGTGAGGTCGCGACCTCA
>CP070793.1:342235-349848 GCA_020346965.1 Chloroflexota bacterium
ATAGATGGCAATGACGCCTTATCCAATTTGCCTGATTTGCTCGAGGGTAAAGGCTGGATAGAGGAAAGGGCTATGCTCGAGGCTCAGGCTGCAAATAGGAGCTTTCATGCCCTCAATGATGTAGTGCTGCGCAGTGTAGCGGTTCGCCTGGTTAACATAGAAGCCAGAATTGATGGTGCGGGGTTAACCACCTACCGGGCCGACGGTGTGATTGCAGCTACCGCTACGGGGAGTACCAGCTATTCTCTGGCATCCGGAGGACCGATCCTGCATCCTCAATCCAGGGAAATTGTTCTCCAACCAATATCCTGCCACCTGGGATTGAGTCACGCCCTGATACTGCCCCAGCAGAGCACAGTGGATTTGAAAATCGCCCGTGGGGAAAAGGTGATACTTAGCATTGACGGGCAAGTTGAATTGCCATTATCAGACGGCCAGAATATCCGAGTGAAACTCAGCTCTCACATAGCCCGCTTCTTAAGAATTCACGAGCCCACCTACTTTTATAGCTTGCTGTGGCAAAAACTGAGCGGAAGGAGAAATGAAAGCGGACATAAAAGTTGACAGGGCAAGGGTGGGCGACGCTAGCTCCGTGCACCGGCTGATCAGCCGTTTTGCTGATAAGGGAGAGGTGTTACCTCGTGCTTTATCCGAAATATACGATGGCATTAGAGATTATTTCATTGTAAGGAAAGGAGATCGAGTTGTCGCTTGTGCGGCATTGCATGTCACCTGGGTCGACTTGGCAGAAATCAGGTCTCTGGCCGTGGATGAACAGGAACAGAAACAGAAGATTGGCTCCTTGTTGGTGCAAGCCTGTGTTGACGAAGCCAAGGAACTGGGGATACCCAAGGTTTTTTGTCTCGTCCGTAAGCCCGCTTTCTTTGAAAGACATGGCTTCCAGCTAATCGACAAAACGGAATTGCCCCAGAAAGTATGGGCGGAATGCTTTCGCTGCCCCAAGTTTCCTAATTGTGACGAGGTAGCGCTTATTCGCCACCTCTGAACCTCCACGAGCAAGTCGCGCCCAATCCCAGCAACGTGGTAATAGTATGTTGAAGCCAGAAAAGACATTAGCTACCCAGCAGATTTATCAAGGGCACGCGGTAAATATACGTGTGGACACAGTGGAGAAAGCTGGCGGCAGAAAAACCACCAGAGACGTGGTGGAGCACAGCAACTGTGTTGCTGTAGTGGCTATTGATGAACAGGACAATGTCATGTTGGTGCGCCAGTTTCGCCATCCAGTAGATAGATTTCTTCTAGAAATACCGGCCGGTGGCATCGACTCGGGTGAAGAGCCCCTTGACTCTGTACGCCGGGAACTACAGGAGGAAATCGGCTATTTCCCTCGACGAATAGACGAATTAGGCGGCTTTTACTCCATCCCCGGCTATGGCACGGAATATCTCCACTGCTATTTGGCCACGGATCTTGTGCCCGGTCGTCTCATGGCTGAGGATACCGAAGACATCGAGCTAGTTCGCATTTCCCCAGATGAGATACCCCGACTCATTACCTCAGGTGAAATCTGCGACGCTAAAAGTATCGCTGCTTTGCTTATGTTCTTCTTTATGTGGCGCGGGAAGTAAGCCTTTCTGTGAGGCGATAACAGGATACACTAAATCAACGTCTAAAAGAAACGGTAGATGTGCTATACTAATGCTATGAGGTTGGGATGTCGGATAAAGTGAATCTTTACGTTAAAAGGCTTGGCATCCTTCTGGTTATGATAGCCTTAATAGCCGGGACGCAAGGCTGTATTTTTGGTCCTTCTTCCCAATACATAGAAATACGAACCTGGTATGATCTGAATAACATCAGGAACGACTCCAGCGGCGATTATATGCTCATGAACGACCTCGATTCAACCACAGACGGTTATGATGAACTGGCGAGCCCGACAGCCAATGATGGCAAGGGCTGGCATCCGCTTAATGGACCGGGACTGGAGGGAACTAATCCTCCATTTAATGGGACTCTCAACGGGCAAGGATACAAAATACGTGACCTGTTCATCGACCTTCCCGAAACAGGTTATATAGGACTTTTTAGTATTGTCGGAGAGGATGGGCGCATCGAGAATATTGGCTTGGTGAATGCTGAAGTCACCAGCACTGCTTATATTGGCGCTCTCGTGGGAGTTAACAGAGGTACCGTGAGCTACTCCTATTCTACAGGTAACGTGAATGGCGTTAGGTGGGTTGGCGGTCTGGTGGGACAGAATGAGGGCACTACTAGCAACTCCTATTCCGCATGTGACGTCACTAGCGATTTAGGTACTGGCGGTCTAACGGGTGCAAACGCAGGCACGGTGAGCAACTGCTATGCGACAGGCAACGTCACCGGTAATTCCGGCGCCGGCGGTTTGATTGCAGCTAATAGTGGCACTGTAATCAACTCTTATTCTGTCGGCAACGTCAATGGAAACGAATACCTCGGTGGTCTAATAGGTTATAGTGATCAGGGCACTGTGAGCGGCTCCTTCTGGAACACCGAAACGAGCGGACAATCTATTTCTGCCGGCGGTACAAGCAGGACTACAGCGGAGCTGCAGCTCATTACTACGTTCCTAGGGGCAGGCTGGAACATAATCGCAGTAGAAAATGCCGGTACACGTAACGTTGCCTACATCTGGAATATCGTTAACGAACAGACCTACCCTTTCTTGAGTCAAGAGTCATAACTTTACTATACAGCAAAGCTGGCGACAACTGCCTGTCCCAGAGAAATGCCACCATCATTGCAGGGTACTTGCCTGTGGGTAAAAACCTGGAAATTGCTGCTTTCCAGTAAGCTGACAGCTTTCCCCAGCAGCAAGCGATTCTGGAATACGCCGCCACTTAAGGCCACCTGGCTGATGCCAGTTTCATTGGCTATCAACTGACACATGTCATTTGTCATCTGAGCAACAGTGTTGTGGAATTTGACTGATATCCTCCCCCTGGACATACCCTGACGTAAGTCTTCTATTACGGTTGACAGCAGGTCCCTCAGCTGCACGATTCTTATTCCCTCTTTTTCTACTATGTGGTATGGGTAGCTTTTCTGAGTACCATCGATTGCTTCGTCGCTTTCACGCCTCGCAATGACAGAAGAGTAAGCAGCCATTTCCAGTTCCACTGCCGCCTGTCCTTCGTAATCTATTTCGCCCCTTATGCCCAACAGGGCTGATATGGCATCAAAAAGGCGTCCCATGCTTGAGCTAAGCGGTGAGTTTATCTTTCTTTCTATCTGGCGCTTGATGACCTCCACCTCAACTTCAGTAACTTGCCCGATATAAGCTAGTGGAGATTGCTTCGCTCCCGCCTGCCAAACCTCGGCGGGCAGGTCGCTCGCTATCACAGCGTTGAGGGCATTTTCCCCTAATAGAGTAAGAATATAGCCAATAGCGGTGCGGCATGGCTTTTTTATAGCTGCGGCTCCCCCAGGCAAAGGCAGGTATTCTAGATGTCCTGCTCGAGTGAAATTACGGTAGTCGGCAACCAGGAATTCTCCCCCCCAGATATTTCCGTCCGCACCCATCCCCGTGCCATCGAAGGCCACGCCGATGACCGGGGATTCCAGCCCATTATCAGCCAGACAACTGGCAATATGGGCATGGTGGTGCTGTACAGGAACAAGCTTCATGCCAGACTCGCCTAACTCCTGGGCATACTTCGTGGCCAAGTAATCAGGGTGAAGGTCATGGGCAATGACTTCAGGCTCTATATGGAAAAGCCTTTTATACAGGGATATAGTGCTGTCAAAATGCTCCAGGGTTTCCATATTCTCCATATCGCCGATGTGTTGGGATAGGAAAGCATAGTTATCTTTGGTCAGGCAGAAGGTATTTTTCTCCTCAGCACCGCAACCAAGCACCTGATTGGTTTTAAATGGGAGGTGGATAGGATATGGAGCGTAGCTACGCGCCCGCCTTATAAGCTGGCTTGTACCCCTTTCCACTATGGCAACGCTGTCATCGTAGCGGGAGTATATATCCCGATTATGGATCAGAAAGTAATCGGCAATCCCCGAAAGCCTCCTCAAGGCTTCATCATTGTCTCTGGCGATAGGCTCTTCACTGAGATTACCGCTGGTCATCACTAAAGGCCGGCCTGTATCTCTGAGCAATATGTGATGAAGCGGTGTGTAGGGCAGCATAATGCCTAAGAATCGTAAATTGGGTGCTACCTCCCGAGACACAGATGAGTCCTCCTTCCACATCATGAGCACGATGGGACCTTGGGGTGAGGAAAGTAAATCTTCCTCCTCCGATGAGACATAGCAATGCCTTTTGGCTTCGTCTACAGTAGTAACCATTATGGCAAACGGCTTGGATGAGCGCTTCTTTCTCTGCCGCAGCGTCTTAACTGCGGTATCGTTCGTGGCATCGCAGGCCAGGAGAAAGCCCCCCAGGCCTTTAATGGCCACGATTTTCCCCTCCTTGAGGAGCTGACTGGCATCGGCTATAGGATTCGACTCCGATTCTATCGGGGTTACTGGATTGCCCTTGTTATCAACCAGCTCGACATGGGGACCGCATTTTGGACAGGCGTTGGGCTGAGCATGGAAGCGGCGGTCCAGGGGATTATCATATTCCGCCTGGCATTGGGGGCACATCTGGAAGTAGCGCATGGTTGTTTGGGGGCGGTCATAAGGCATATTTTCAATTATGGTAAAACGTGGTCCGCAATTTGTGCAGTTGGTAAAGGGATAGCGGTAGCGGCGGTCTTCAGGATTTAACAACTCACCAAGGCAAGCCTGGCAGGTAGCAACATCCGGAGAGATAAGCTGATATTTCCCTTCTTGTGCCTGGCTATGCCGAATTTCAAAATTTTTATGACCGCGGGGCGGGTGATGCTCAATAGTTACAGCCTCGATGTGAGCTAACGGTGGGGCTTTTGTCTCGAGTTCCAGCTCAAACTGCCCAACAGCCTCTGCTTCACCTTCTACCTCAATCCTGACATCTTCTGAAGTGTTGTAAACCCACCCTTTGAGATTATGTTTAACAGCCAGTCCGTAGACGAAAGGCCTGAAGCCAACACCTTGAACAATGCCCCGAACGCTGATAGAAGCTGATTTGATGGATTGCCTTGTTACTTTTGACATATGAGACGCTTTTTGGGGATGCGATGATTGGCCTGAAATCTATGCTAACACACCCTCGATTTCAGCCATAATTTCTTCGCTAGTAAAATGTCTATGAGTAATCGCTCTGCTGGGGCAAGCTGCGACACAGGTGCCACAGCCCTTACACAGAGCTTCATTGATATTAGAGACCTTCTTTTCATCATCAAAGGAAATGGCACTATAAGGGCAGAGAAGATTACAGATTCGACACCCTGAGCAAAGCTCTTCGTCGATAACTGCCGTGCTCGCCTCAAGTTCCACCTTGCCCTTGGTAATCACAGCTAGAACCTTGGCAGCCGCCGCCGAGGCTTGAGATACCGTGTCCGGGATATCCTTGGGGCCCTGGCAACAACCCGCCACATATATTCCATCAGTTCTGGTCGCTACTGGATCCAGCTTGGGATGGCGTTCTAAAAGGAAGCCATCAGCCTTGAGATTCACGGAGAAGATATGAGCCAATTTATCGGCATCTTCACGGGGTTCAATGGCAGTGCAGAGGACGACCATATCAGCGAATACCAGGGTCACCTTGCCGTTATCCGGATCCTCCGCAGTGATAATCAGCTTGCCTCGGTCCATCCCCTTTCCATCGGCGCTGGCGACCTGCTGAACCTTCCCCCGGACGAAGTTCGCCCCCTCCCCAACCAATCGCTCGTAAAAATCTTCATAATCCTTGCCAAAACAGCGGATATCAGTAAATATTTGACAAACCTCAGCATCAGTCTTTTCCTTGATAAGGTGGGAATGTTTTAAGGCATACATGCAGCATACTCTTGAGCAATAGTCGTGAAACTCTTCATCACGGCTGCCGACACAGTGGACAATGGCCACGCTTCGGGGGGCAGAGCCATCCTTTAATTGAATATTACCACCAGTAGGACCGGTGGCATTACATAGCCTCTCAAATTCAAGCCCGGTGATAATGTCGTCAAATTTCCCATAGCTGTACTGAGCAGCGACAGAGGGGTCGAAGGTCTGAAAACCGGTAGTCAGGATAATATTACCCACCTCCACCTCTATTAGCTTTTCTTCATCATCGAAATTAATAGCTCCTGCCTCACAGAATTTCTCACAGGCACGACACTTGCCTTTCTGGAAATAGATACAGTTCTCCCGATCAATGACAGGGACATTGGGCACTGCCTGGGGGAATGGAGTATAAATGGCTTTTCGTTGTCCCAGACCCATTTCAAATTCGCTGGTTACTTTCGCGGGGCATTTCTCCTGACAGACCCCACAACCGGTGCATTTCTCCTCATCGACGTATCTGGCTTTCTTCCTAATCTTAGCCTTGAAGTTGCCGACGTAGCCTGATACCTCTTCGACCTCACTGTAGGCGAGTAGCTCGACATAAGGATGCGAACCCAATTCGCTCATATTGGGAGTAAGTATACAGGCTGAGCAGTCTAATGTAGGGAAGGTTTTGTCCAGCTGAATCATATGTCCCCCAATGGAAGGCTCTCGTTCCACCAAGTAAACCTTGTGCCGAGAGTTAGCGATCTGCAAGGCCGCTTGAATACCGGCAATACCACCACCCACTACTAGCGTGCTGGGATTTACCGGGACCTCTCTTACCTCAAGGGGCTCATGGAAGAAGACCCGCCTCACTGCGGCCCGAACCAGCGTCTTGGCTTTTTCGGTAGCTTTTTCACGATCGTCGGTTACCCAGGAGCAATGCTCTCGAATGTTAGCCATCTGGAATAAATGACGGTTCAGCCCCGCCTGCTCACATGCTTTGCGGAAGGTGGGTTCATGCATTGTTGGGGAGCAAGAGGCAACCACAACCCGGTTTAAGCCCAACTCTTTTATATCCTTCTTTATCGTCTCCTGCCCCGGCTCAGAGCACATGAACCTGTAGTCCCGGGCTACCACCACCGAATCCAGCTGCGAGGCATACTGGCTTACCTCAGCCACATCTACCGTTCCAGCGATGTTAGTGCCACAATGGCAGATATATACTCCTGTCCTTACTCCATCCTTACTGCTTTCAATTCCTGCTGTCATGGTTGTTCCAAAAACTGCGAAATCTGCTCCAGAGTGAATACCGGACCATCCTGGCAAACATACTTTTCACCAATATTGCATCGGGCGCATTTGCCGAGGCCACACTTCATCTTGGCCTCCAGAGTGGTGACAATCTGGTTATCCTTAAAGCCCAGGTTCCTTAGCCCGGCCAGGGTAAAGCGGATCATTATCGGTGGTCCGCAAATAATAGCAATAGCATTATCCGGCGAAGGTGCCAACTCCTTCACTACATCCGGGACCAGGGCCACCCTTCCTTTCCACTGCTCATCACCCTTGTCAACAGTGAGTTCCAGTCTAGTTCTGGGGGATTTCATCCATGTTGGGAACTCCGGTTGGAATACCAAGTCTTGAGGGGTTCGTGCACCGTTTATTATTACCAACTCCCCGTAACCATCTCGTCGTTGCAGTATGTTGTTAATAACCGGACGCAGTGGCGCCATTCCGATACCCCCGCCGATGATGATTATATTCTTTCC
>CP070793.1:349948-352530 GCA_020346965.1 Chloroflexota bacterium
CGAGTTACTTGCCTACCTAGCACCCGAATTGGATAAGGAGGCAATTGCTAAAGACAGCCGTACAAATGACCCTGATTTATACAAACGGATGGTGAAGAATCTTCTTCCCCTTGGATGTGAAACGAGAGACAGAGCGAGAGAGAACTGAGCAAAGCATTGTAGGTAGACTCTAGGGGTCGTCAGGGAAACCTCAATAAGATTTGACGTGCTCGATTCATCGCTGTTATGCTAATTCAAGAAAGGAGGCAAGCGGTTGCCGCCTTTTCTACTGCCTGTATGGGGTTCAGATGGCCGGAGGTTCAAATCCTCTCACCCCGATTCTGTATTAGAGGTAAAACGGTTAGACCCCGAATACCTCTTCACCGCGTGTGGTGAATCTTATGAGAGTCAATATAGAAGGGACGGCTTGAGTCAAAGTTGGTCACCGGATAGCAATCTCGAAGGTGGCTTAACCAAGACGAAGAAGTGAATTGAAGGAAATAGCTTTCAGGAAGTTTCTCAAAGGGCGCAAACTCAGTGCGGCAAGAATAGAGTCGTCGGTAGAGGCGGTGAGGGAATTCGAGAAGTATCTGAGGAGGAGAAAGCTGACGCTCAAATCCGCCGGCGTGGACGCGCTCAGGGACTATATTGCGCTGCTGATAGAGGAAGACAAGAACTCGAAAGATAGGCTGATCGCCATCGCACGTTACTGCTATTTTGCCAAGAAGTATGACCTGTACATCTACTTCACCATGATTCTCGGTGCTTCAGACGTGTTGCCCGCAATGGGCGAAAGACTTGCGAAGATCGCCGGAAGGGCCACCCAGCGGAGGGTCTTTCAAGATACGGAAATGCCGCCTCTGGGTTCGCCACAGGAGAACTACCCAAGGGTGACCAAGATGGTTCTAGACAGAATGGAAGCCGAGTTGCCAGCCCGGACTTGCAGGGAAGTTATGACCTGGAACTACCACAACATCCCCGTTGAGGCGTTCAAGGAGAGCAAGGAACGTTTTGAGAAGGCGGCCAGCATCGACGAGTATCTGAAGGGTGAACATGAGAGGCTCGTTGAGGAGCTGGAAAGCTGTATGAGAGAAGGACGACCCTGGTTCGAGCAGGAGATCACTCGTGAAGTCGTGGAGTTCGTGAGAGGCAATCAGGAAATATGCACCGGGATGAGACGGGGTGACAAGGTCTACAAGACCAAGATACCCTACGCCCCCAAGCAATTCCTGAACGAGAAAGACCCTACGATGAGGCAGTACTATGCGTGCCACTGCCAGCTTGTCAGAACGGCCCTGCGCGACAGCAAACCCAGGATACCAGCCACGTTCTGCTATTGCAGCGCCGGTTATGAGAAGATCCATTTCGACGCGATCTTCGACGAACCCGTAGAGGTCGAATTGCTGGAAACACCGCTGAAGGGTGACGCAAGATGCCGGTTCGCCATCAAGATCCCGAAGAGCAAGATGAAATAGGTGGGAAACACAGCATTGTGATATAATTTAGGCTATGCTAACGAGCAGACTATCCATGAAATAGTTAGGAGGATCCAGATATGGCAGTGAATATTGAACAGGAAAATACGGTGCTGAGACTATGGCTTCTTTTGCGCCGAGTGGGCGATACGCTTGTGCGTTGCCAGGATTTAGTATTCGGTAAATACGGGCTGACTACGGAACAGTGGGGATTGCTGACGGCTCTTAAGGCCCGAGGGCCCTTAAGACCGAGCGACTTAGCCGATATTCTGGAACGCACGCCAAACAGTATGAGTATGCTGATAGACCGTATGGTCAAAGCTGGCCTAGTCAGAAGAGCAAGGGATAGGAAGGACCGTAGAGTAGTAACTGTGTTTATGACCGAGAAGGGAAAGACAGCCGTTGAACCAGCAATCCCAGCGGGTTGGGAGTTTATACACGAGGTCCTGTTACCGCTATCTGATGATGAGCAGCGTGATTTAGCCGATATGCTTGAGAGAGTAAAATGGGAGTTAGTTGGCTACCTGGAGCCCGAAATGGATACCGCAGAGATTGTCGAAAACAGTCTTTCAAATGACCCTGATTTATACAGACGGATGGTGAAGACCCTTCTTCCCCAAGGCTATGAAGCGAAACGTACGGCGGCAAAGAAGACTGAAAAAGGCGTTGTAGGTAGACTCTAGGGGTCGTCAACGAAACTTCACTACAAATTGACGTGCTCGATTCATTGCTGATATTCTGATTCAAGAGGGACGTAGGCGGTCGGCGGCTTTTCCACTGGCTATACGGGGTTCAGGAGCGGAGGTTCAAATCCTCCCCGATTTCGGAAATAAAGTGGTTAGGCCGCCTAGATAGCCTCAAAAGCCGAATGTGGTGAAATATGGTCTAGGCACGTCTATCTCTACGTTCGAAGAAGATCGCCAATCCCACTACCACGACTGCTATGATCCCGCCGATTAGCGGCCAGTTGATTGGTGATACCACAAGTCCCAGGTTCCATTCAGCAAGCACGCTATCATCATCAAGGCCCGCGGCGACCACAGTGCCACGAGCCTTAAGCCCAACGGTGTGTGCGGAATCCGCCGCGACCTGGGTGATTTCCGTCCAGCTGCCGACATCTCACTGCCC
>CP070793.1:352630-355417 GCA_020346965.1 Chloroflexota bacterium
GGTGTATTGGAGCGAAAGTGAATGGTAAGCTTGAACCCTTGCATTATACCCTTAAGAATGGTGACGTGGTGGAGATTATGGCCAGCAAAGCAGATAAGGGCCCGAGTCTGGACTGGCTTAATCCTGAACTTGGCTATCTTAAGACTTCTCACGCGCGAAGCAAGGTTCGGCAGTGGTTTAACAAACAAGAACGAAGTCAATCTATTGAATATGGTAAACAGATTTGGGATAAGGAGCTTAAGAGACTAGGCATCGGTTTGCCTGGTGCAGACGAAGTTGCACGTCTACTTGACTATGACGACGCAGATGACCTTTTTGCTGCCTTAGGCAGCGGCAGCATCAGTTCCACTCAAATAATGCTCAAACTAAGCGGAGAATTGGAGTCGACTGAAGACGGGGTCGAAGTTCTGCCACGGCGAAAGGCCAGTCCTGTGAGTATTAATGTGTTGGGTGTAGGAGATTTGCTTACTCGGTTAGCGAATTGCTGCCATCCCTTGCCTGGGGATAAAATCATTGGGTATATTACTCAAGGCCGTGGTATTACCGTGCACCGGAAGGATTGCCCCAATATTATCCATGAAATGGAGAAAGAAAGGTTAGTCAAAGTAGACTGGGGTGATGTGGCACAGGTTTACCCCGTGATGATTCAGGTTGATGCTTGGGATAGAGTTGGCCTTATTCGAGATATTAGTGCTATTATAGCAGAGGAAGGCGTAAACCTTGACGAGGTAAGCATGGGCAATCATAATGATGGTAGTGTCTCATTATATTTTACCTTAGATGTAAAAGGTGCTGCCCAGCTGAGTAAGATAATGTCTAGAATTCATTCCGTATGGAACGTAGTAAGTGTAACCAGAAAGGGGGAAATAAGTGTCACCTAGCAGGCAGAATAACAAAGTAGCAAGGACAGCGGAGAGAAAAAGGTTGCGGAATCGCTTAGTGCGCAGTAGTGTTAAGACTCATATAGCTAAAGCGAGGAGTTCAATGGATACGGGGGAAGAATCAGCACACGAGAAAACGATACTGGCTACGAGCGGTATAGACAAAGCAGTTAGCAAGAAGATTATTCATAGAAACAAAGGCGCCAGGCTTAAGTCTCGCTTAATGAAAAAACTAAATAAGAAATAATCTGCTGGTAACCGATGGCTACTAAGTCTCTTTCGCCAAAGCAAGAACGAATTATCAACTTTGTCCCCGAATTTTTACAGGATAAGGGGTATCCGCCTACTATTAGGGATATCGCTGCCGGATGTGGGATAAGCTCGACATCTGTCGTAGCTTATAACCTGGACAAATTAGAACAAGCAGGATATATTCGCCGCCACAGTGACATATCTCGTGGAATTGAATTCTTATCCCCGCAGGAAAACGGAAGGAAACTAGTTCATATTCCCATAGTGGGGGTAATAGCTGCTGGCGAGCCTATTCGCGTGCCTGACACAGGAATTAGCGGTTCCAATGAGGGATTGGAAGTCAGCGAGGAGTTAGTTCGAGGCAAGCAAGATATTTATGCCCTTCGGGTAAAAGGGAATTCCATGTTGGACGCTTTGATAGGTGATGGAGACATAGTTTTAATGGATTATGGGAACAGTGCTGAGAATGGTGATATGGTGGCAATCTGGCTTAAGGAAGAGCAAGAGGTAACACTTAAGAGGTTTTTCTTTGAACCAAATCGTATCCGCCTGGAACCAGCAAATAGTCAGATGAAACCTATTTATACTTCTCCAGATAATGTTGAGATACAGGGTAAGGTGGTGGCTGTGATACGGCATATACCATAGGTGTTAAGAAATGCTGTGCCAATTCCAATCGGTGGGACAAGCCCTCTTCATTCAGGGATTGGTTTCTCCACAGGGTGGTAATCTTAGCGTTAAGCTCGGAGAGCATCTAGTCATTACTCATCGGGGTAGTCCGCTGGGCTCCATTCAAGAAGGGGATTTGGTGGAGACCGGAATATGTAGGAACAATCGGGCTACACCCCTGGCTTCAAAGGAACTGGAAGTACATCGCTGTATCTACAAGAATACGTCGGCATCGGCGGTAGTTCATGCCCATCCGCCTTATGCTGTTGCCTTGTCGTTCCTGGAAAAAGAAATTGTACCCCCCGATCTGGAAGGTCAGGCTTTGTTGTCTAAAGTGCCTGTCTTACGTGCTGACACGGCTGCGGAGGCTGGAGAACTTGCCGATGAGATAGCTAGATTGATGGGAGAGCACAGGGTGGTTCTAGTGCGCGGGCACGGGACTTTTGCTGCAAGCCAGTTGTTAGAGGAAGCATACTATTATACTGTTGTTTTGGAGCATAGTTGCCGTCTCCTCTACCTGTTGAAAGCTCTACAGGTTAATCCTGGGATAACTCCCATTTGAGAAAGCTGCCCTGAGCTCCTTGAGGGATCGGTTATGCCGTCACGGTTTTAGGGGAAACCAGGTAGTACCAGTCATGGTATTTAGGATTTCTTCCGAGGATCACTTCAGCAAAGAGCCTCTGTAATCTGGTAGTTATCTCGCCAATTTCGCCGGTGCCTATGCGGCGACGGTCGATTTCCAGTATTGGGGCCAAGTTGGCCGCCGTCCCGGTAAAGAAGCATTCTTCGGCCGCATATAGTTCGCTTCTGTCAACTTGCCTTTCAATTGCATCTATGCCCAACTCATTTCTGGCTAGTCTCATAACCGTGTCCCTGGTGATGCCCACGAGGATATTATCGGATGGCGAGGGAGTCACCAATTGCCCCCCCAAGACAAGGAAGATATTCTCACCGCTACCTTCGCAGATATGTCCATCTTGAGTTA
>CP070793.1:355517-358248 GCA_020346965.1 Chloroflexota bacterium
CTTCGAGTTTTAGGTTCCAGGGGTCACCCACAAAAAAATCGGCATCTTCTGCTATCTCCGAGCAGTGTTTGCATATCTCGGGGCCGTTGTTCAGGTCATTAGACCAGCAATCTCGCTGAGCTACGAACTTTTTTCGCCCGTTTTTCAGGTAGGCTGTGAAGCCACCCGGCCAGCCGCTGCCCCTGTATTCAATTTGCTGAACATCGCGTTCTTTAACGTTTAGTTTCCGCAGAATCCCCCTGGTAAATTCAATCTTCGGGGTATGATGACAGAACAGGCTGATGATAATCACTATGTTCCTGTATTGCCCTTTCTTCTGGAGTACTCTCAGATTTCTAACCTGGCAGGGCAATCCTACAAAGGTATATTTTTTGCTGTAAACGAGTTCTTTGAAGGCGGGAACAGGATTATTGACTGCATAAACGGAATTCGTACGTGTGGACAGGATATCTTCTTTAGAACTAGTTATTATTGTTTCAGGAACTAACGGGTCGTCTGGTCCTCCCGTTCTCGTTATTATGACAGAATCGACAGTCTTGGATTCCAAGAGATAAGCTAAGAAGCTCTTAACAAAGCCTCCCGATGAAGCCTGAAAGCGTATAGCTTCGTTACTGGAGTGTGCAAAGAATATCGAATGTATGTGACCGAAATCTTTGATTGAAACCATTGCCACCGGCTAATCTGGTTACTTCTTCTGTACCATTGCCAGATAGTCGTTTATCACCTTTTCGGTATCGCCCATGACAGCAATGCGGCCCTCGTTCAATAGAATCGACCGCTCGCACAGCTCCCTCACTGTATTCAGGGCATGGGAGACGAAGACTATGGTCCTGCCCTCGGCTTTGAACTGGCTCATCTTATCCCGGCATTTTTCCTTAAAGGCTTCATCGCCCACGGCGAAGACCTCGTCTACGAGCATGGTATCGGGGTTACCATGGATAGCGATGGAGAAGGCTAACCGCATGTTCATACCGGACGAGAAATTCTTCAGCCTCATGTTCTCAAATCTCTTGAGTTCGGCGAATTCGAAGATTTCATCGTATATTCTATCCACATGCTTGTGACCCAGGCCCAGGACGGAAGAGTAGATGTAAACGTTTTCCCGGGCAGTCAGCTCGGGCTGAAAACCAACGCCCAACTGAAGAAAGGAGGCAACTTTGCCGTTCAGGCTAACCGAGCCGCTGTCAGGGTATAAGACATTAGCCATTATTTTGAGCAGTGTGCTCTTTCCGGAGCCGTTTCTGCCGATTACGCCCAGGGCTTCACCTTTGTTGACCTCGAAGCTGACATCTTTCAGCGCCCAGAACTCTTCATAGTCGAACCGTCTTTTAATCAGGCTGACTATGTTCCGAAGAATCGTGTTCTTTTTTTCGTGGGGGATGCGGAACTTCTTGGAGACGTTATCAACAATGATGGCACTCATCCCATCTCCTCGGCGAAGCGTCGCTGTAATTTGCTGAACACATAACTACCTACAAGGTAGGAAGCGACGGCAAACCCTATGACGACCACGATGCTGTACAGTGAAGGTAGATTGCCAGCGACCATTACATCGCGGTACGTGATTATAAACTGAGTTACAGGGTTGAGCACGTAATAGGGCATTAGATATTCCGGAACTGTGCTCAGAGGGTAGATAATAGGTGAGCAGAAGAAAAGGACCTGGATCAGTACTTGCCATATCTGATTGACGTCACGGAAGTAAACGAAAAGAGAAGAGAGGAACAACCCGGCGCCATAGATGAAGAAGAAATATACGATGTGAACAACAGGGAACAGGAGCACGGTGACCGGTAGATATCCCAGCAGGGCAAATATTATGGGCAGCAGGATTATGAACTCGAGCAGGGAGCTTATGATGTTGGCTAGGGTATTGCTCAAGACCAGTATCTGGCGCGGTATATAGACTCTGGTTACCAGGCTGGCCTTGCTGACGATAGCAAGAAGCGAAGAGGAGGTGCCGGTGGCAAAGAACCGCCAGGCCATTATACCCACCAGCAGGTTTATGGCGAAATTTCCCTCGCGCCCGAAGAGGTGACTGAAGACAAAGTATAGGACCATTGCCAGCAGAAATGGGCTGAGCAGAGACCAGAAGAAGCCGAGGGCGGTATTTTGGTAGCGATTTTTCAGGTCGGCGAAAGTCAGATTCCTGATTAACTCTCGATATTGCCACATTTTTGCTTAGTATTTTAATCGTTCGGGGGCTTTTTGTCACGCTTGGGCACATCAATTGCTTAGCCGTCAACGTGGTTGAGACCTTTAAGGTTGCCAGATGCGGTCTCGATACACCTTGGCAGATGTCCCAATAATGAACCAGAATCTCTATCATAATCCTCAACTGGAATTAGCTTGACAATATTAAGAGAAGGTAGCTAAAGTAGGGAACGATACGGATATGAATTCCTACGCTGGGAGAGGAAGGAAAGCAAGTTCTGGAAATGGAACTGCGGATAATGCTCGGCCTCTAATATCAATTGCGATGTGTACTTACAATGGGGAAGTGCACCTTAACGATCAGCTTGCTAGTTTCTTAAGGCAGGCAAAGCGACCCGATGAGCTCATTGCCTGCGACGACGGTTCTACCGATAATACGCTTCGAGTCTTGGAGCAATTCAGCAAGGAAGCCCCATTTCATGTCAGCATATATAGGAACCAACAAGGACTTGGTCCAACAAGGAATTTTGAGAAGGCTTTATCGCTTTGCAGTGGAAATTTCATCTTTTTTAGTGAC
>CP070793.1:358348-360949 GCA_020346965.1 Chloroflexota bacterium
AAGCACGCGTTTTACTTAGCCACCAGCTACAAGATCGACCCTACTCCGGGTCGTCATTTTGTGGGCTCAGAATTGTCGGACGCGCCCGCATACCCTTCAGGACTGCTCCCCAAATTCGACCTAAAGTCCTTTGCCGGCAGGGGGGACGCGCGCAAGCTAGGTAGCAGTTTCAACCATGTCGTAGTTTGTACCGGGACGTGCCTGTTTGTGTTCTGGGCTTTTCCTAATGTTGAGCCTATCGCTGAGTTTATGAGGGCGATTACTGGCTGGGAAGTAACCGATGACGAATTGATTGAGACAGGAGAGAGAATCTCTAACCTCCGGCAGGCTTTCAATATTAGAGAGGGGTTGAACGCGCTGGAGTCTAAACTTCCCGACAGAGTGCTGGGTAAACCACCGCTGAAAGAAGGTCCGGTGGCTGGGATAACTGTTGATGAAGATACCATGATTAAAGAATATTTGACTGTTATGGATTGGGACCTCAAGACAGCCAAGCCGAGCAAGAAGAAACTGCTGGAACTGGGGCTGGAGGATGTGGCTCGGGAACTTTGGCCTTAGCAGGGATAGTTCAGACGAGAATTCGTGCTGGTAATGCGCAATCGAAAGGGAGGTATGGTGACTATGGTAAAGCTCACAAAGAAGAGAGACGAAATTGTGCAGAAAGCCAACGAACTGGCCGTAGAATATGAGGCAAAGTACAAAGGCTGCGGCCAGTGCACATTTATGGCAGTAGTTGATGCACTGAGGTGGGGTGGCCTGGAGATTATTCCCAGGGACATGGAGGATAGGCTTTTCCCCGGATTATGCCTTCTCACCGGCGGTGTTGGCTTGAGTGGAGATGGCACCTGTGGTGCTGTAGCGAGTGGTGTTCTGGCAATTGGGCTGGCTCTGGGGTTCCAGCGAGACAGCATAAATGAGAGCCTTTTTCGCCAAAGCTGCGCTATCGTTCGGGGTGCTCTTTTGAATAAATATTACCAGAAATACAATTCCGTGCTCTGCAGGGATATCCAGAGGAAGTTTTTCGGAAAAGCATGGGACTTAACACGTGATGAAATGAGTGCGGAATTCCTGGGAATCTCAGAAGGCTGTGTTATTGTGGAAGGCGCTATGTGGGTCACCGAAATCATCTTGGATGAATTTGAGAAAGGGAATGTCAAGGGTTATGTGGGTAGTTTGGACTTTGAAGCTTGAGTTTCCGGCACTATGCGATTTACCAGGGGCAGATTGAAAAATCAAAAGGAGGGAGATATGTCAGGAGCATTAAAGGATAGAGTTGCCATTATAACGGGGGCCAGTCGTGGTATGGGAAAAACTTTCGCCTTAAAGTTTGCGGAAGAAGGAGCCAAGCTACTATTAACTACTACCAATTTGAAAAGGGCTGGGGGTACAGTCGATGAGGTAAAGGCAAAAGGTGGGGACGTAGCAATCGTGGAAGCTGACATCTCGCACGAAGATGCCGGGGAGAAGATAGCAGAGAGCGTCATGAAGCAATATGGCAGAGTCGATATCCTGGTCAATAATGCTGCTATATGGTACGGAGTTAGCGCTCAACCCTGGAATTCCTGGTCGGTGAAGGAGTGGGATCAGATGTTTGTCGTGAATGTAAGAGGGACGTGGGTAGTGTGCAAAGCCATAGCTCCTCTTATGATAAAACAGAAAAAAGGCAAGATTATCAACATCGCCTCCAATGTTGCCAGAGTGCCCGCGGCTCAACTATTTCTACCATATTCCTGTACCAAAGGAGCGGTTTACATACTAACTCACGCCCTGGCTAGAGCTCTGGGCCCCTCGGGCATCAATGTTAACGCTGTTGCCCCGGGATATGTGTCTACTGAAGCCAGTCTAGCCCAGCCGGATAGTGACAAAATATTCGAGATTGCCACCGGGGAAGCGTCGATTCACGAACGTTTGCAGCCAACCGATCCAGCGGGAGCAGTCCTGTTTCTAGCCTCAGCTGCCTCGGATATGATCTCGGGACAGATTATATACGTTGATGGAGGAACCGTGATGATATAATTCGTTGTTAAATAACATTGACACTAGCAGAATATAGAGTTCAATAAACGTAAAGGAGGGAGTAGAAATGGCTGAAGACCTAGTGAATACCCTGGCTGATTTGAAAGAACAAGAGGCTATTAAGATCGTGAAGGACAGACTGGGTGCCGGTGAAGATCCCCTGAAGATCCTGGGAGATGCCAGAAAGGGCATGGAAATCGTAGGCAGCCGGTTTGCCGGCAGCGAGTACTTCATACCTGACCTAGTGTATTCTGGCGAAATATTGAAATCGGTGACCGAACTGGTTAAGCCAAAGCTAACCACGACGGGAGAGAGTAAGAAGCTGGGCAAGATTGTGTTCGGTACCGTTGCCGGAGATATACATGACATCGGCAAGGATATTGTTGTCTTCATGCTCGATGTTAATGGTTTTGAGGTTCATGACCTCGGTGTGGACGTGCCGGTGCACAAGTTCGTAGATAAGATAAAGGAAACCGGTGCCCCCATTGTTGGCTTGAGCGGCTTTCTAACACTGGCTTTTGATTCTATGAAAGAAACCGTGGAAGCGATGAAAGCTGCCGGCTTAAGAGACAAGGTAAGAATCAT
>CP070793.1:361049-364742 GCA_020346965.1 Chloroflexota bacterium
CAACTCCTTGGACAGGCAGTAGAATCCTTAACTCTTGGTACTTTCCATGCTATCTGTGCCCGGATTCTCCGTCGCGAGGGTAAAGCGATCGGACTTAACTCACGCTTTGTTATCTATGATGAAGAAGACCAGCTAAGCCTAATTAAACAAGCTCTGGAAGAACTTAATCTCGATCCCAAACAGTACGCTCCTCGGGCTTTGCGCTCAACCATAAGCGCGGCTAAGAGTCGGCTTATCAATTCTGAGGATTACGGCCAGCGAGTCAGCAGCTATTTCGAGGAGATAGTGCACAGGGTCTATCAACTCTATCAACAGTTGCTCAGCCAGGGTCAGGCGGTGGATTTCGATGACTTATTGATGAAGACGGTGCAATTGCTTCAACACCACCCCCAAATCCTCAAAAGATACCAGACCAAGTATGTTCACATTCTGGTCGACGAATTTCAGGACACTAACTTTGTCCAATATATGTTGACGAAAAACCTGGCAGGAAAGTACCGAAATCTTTGTGTGGTCGGTGACCCCGATCAATCTATATACTCCTGGAGATTTGCTGATTTGCGTAACATTTTGAGTTTCGAAAAGGACTACCCCGAAGCCAAAGTAGTATTTCTGAATCAGAACTACCGCTCCACTAAGACCATTCTAGAGGTGGCCTCAGACATCATCTCAGCGAATTTACAGCGCAAACCCAAAAAACTATGGACGGAAAATGAAAGTGGGACTTCGGTAATTGCTATCGAAAGCTACAATGCGGAGGAAGAAGCTCAATCTGTGGTCAATGAAATCGAGAGACTCGTTGGGCAAGAACATGTATCTCTCAAAGATTGCGCCGTCATGTATCGGGTCAATGCTCAATCACGGGCATTGGAGGAGACCTTCCTTAGATATGGTGTGCCTTATAGACTTGTTGGTGGTACGCGTTTCTACCAACGAAGAGAGATCAAGGATATCATCGCCTACCTCAGGCTTATTCACAACGCTCAGGACAATGTTAGCCTTGTCCGGATAATAAATATTCCTGTAAGGGGAATCGGGCATCGTACCCTCAGTCAGCTTCAATCATGGGCAAAGGCTCATAATTCCTCCTTCTTCGATGCTATAACACAATTATCGAATGAGAAAATCCTTCCTCAACGCATTACTCAAACCCTGGTTGGATTCCATACTATCATGACGGAACTCATCACCCAGAGCCGTGAGCTAAGTCTTTCTGTCTTGCTGGACGAAGTATTGGAACGTACCAGATATAAAGAACATATCTTAAACCGTGAGGATGGGGACGATAGATGGGAGAACATCGTCGAACTGAGAAGTGTCGCTAGTGAATATGATGACCTTAATCCCGAAGAAGCTTTAGCCACGTTTCTGGAAAAGGTAAGCTTGATATCAGACATAGACGAACTGAATGAAAGGGCTGAGGCTGTAACGTTGATTACCTTGCACCAAGCTAAAGGATTGGAATTCCCTGCGGTTTTTATCGTTGGTTTGGAGGAGGGAATTCTTCCGCACAGGAAGTCCTTTGATGACCCCGAGGAGATGGAGGAAGAACGCCGCCTTTGTTATGTTGGAATAACCAGAGCTCAGGAGCGGCTCTACCTTCTGCGCAGTTATCGTCGGAGCTTATTTGGTGGTAGCACAGCAAACCCACCATCCCGCTTTCTTCAAGATATCTCGTCCCACCTTATCAGTTCAAAGAGATTATGGGAAGAGAACTCGACTCCTGTAATCAATGCCACTTTTAATCGGGTTCCCCAGTCCCTGAATTCATCTCTTGACGTAGTAGCGCTGAAAGTAGGCGATCATGTTCGACACGGTAAATTTGGCTTCGGTATAGTAATGAATTGTTTTCATACCAGGGATGACCAGGAGATTACTGTAGCCTTCGAAGAGGCTGGTGTTAAGAAGCTCTTGGCGAGTCTGGCACCTCTGGAAAAAATCGAGGAGGATTTCCATTCTTCCTCGTAAGCTATTGACAGAATACACGTAACCGTGTAAATTATAACGTAGATGTCTATCAAAGTTTTAAAGCCAGATATTATCGCCAAGATTGCTGCCGGTGAGGTGATTGAGCGGCCGGTTTCCGTTGTCAAGGAACTGGTAGAGAATTCCCTGGACGCGTGTGCTACTCAAATTACTGTAGAGGCTAAGGCTGGTGGGGTGGAGCAAATAAAGGTAAGTGATAATGGTCATGGAATTCCGGTATCTGACCTAGAGACTGCCTTTAACAGATATGCCACGAGCAAGATTGATGGTTTAAACGATCTGGAGGCAATCACGAGTCTCGGTTTTAGGGGTGAAGCTCTACCCAGCATTGCCGCTGTTACCGAAGTTGAAATGATTACTCGAGCATCTTCGGAGGTTGTTGGCAGCTATCTTCGTTTAAGAAAAGGCGATATAATTCAGAGAGAAAGCCGACCTAGGCCCCAAGGTACTACTGTAATAGTACACCACTTATTTCGCTTTTTTCCCGCGCGGCTAAAATTCCTCAAATCAGTAAGTACAGAGAATAGCCATATAGCTCATTTGGTAAGCCAGTATGCCCTGGCTTTTCCTGAGGTCAAGTTTACTTTGGTTCTTGACAACCGTAACAGTCTGCGTACGACAGGTAATGGTCAACTACGTGAGGTGATAGGCGAGATATACGGTTCAGAGATTGCTCAAAGAATGCTAAATGTAGAACATGGTGATGATTTGAGTAGAATTAATGGCCTAACAAGCCCGCCTTCTTTAGCCCGTTCTAGCCGCAATTATCTTAGCTTCTTCGTTAATCGTCGATGGGTGAGGAGTCCTTTGCTGAGCCGAGCTACCGAGGAAGGTTACCATGGCTTGCTCATGAATGGTCAGCACCCTATCTCGGTAATCAATATCTTTGTACCGGCGCAGGAGCTTGATGTCAATATTCACCCTTCTAAGGCTCAGATAAGGTTTTGCCATGAGCCAGCAGTTTTTAGCAGTATACAGAAAGCCATAAAAAAGGCATTAGCCAGGACTCCTATAGCTAGCTCAAAATCTGTGCCTTTCTCGGTCAGCTCAGAGCAGTGGCAAAGCCCTCGCCTGCTAATGGACAATGAACCAACTTTTGCTGTCGATCAGTTGCCGACTATGGAATTGCCAGTTTTGAGGGTATTGGGGCAGCTGGCCAACACCTATGTTATCGCAGAGGGACCTGATGGACTCTATCTCATCGACCAACACGCTGCTCATGAACGTATACTATATGACCGGATTTTGGCACAGTGGGCACAAAAGGAAGTTGAAGTACAGGGATTGCTCCAGCCGATAACTATGGAGCTTAGCCCCAGAGAAGAGGAGACACTGAGAGCCTGTAAAGAGTTTCTAGTCGAGTTTGGCTTCACCATCGAACCTTTTGGAAATAGAAGTTATGTAATACGAGCCATACCGGCATTGATGGCCAAATCCAATATAATCGAGATAATGACTGCGCTCCTTAGCAAGCTTGCCGGCAAAGACAGTACCAATCCCTGGGAGGAAAAGATAGCCCAATCTCTGTCCTGCCACGGTACTATTAGGGCAGGGCAACAGCTAACCAAAGAAGAGATGCATGAGCTAATAAAACAGCTAGAGCAAACCAAGCAACCGCGAGCATGTCCCCACGGCCGACCGACTATGATTCATTTAAGTTCTCATCAATTAGACAAGGAATTTGGACGGACAAACTAGAAAGTTACC
>CP070793.1:364842-368182 GCA_020346965.1 Chloroflexota bacterium
ATTATTGCTGTACAACTCATTGAAGACGTGGAAGAAACATTGTAGTGTTTGCTTCTTATCAAGCAAGAAGTGGACATCGTCGAATAAAAAGATGTGGATATTTCTGAATTTACTGCGGAATTTATCTACCTGCTTTTCTCGCACAGCCAAAACAAATTCATTGGCGAATTGCTCTGCGGTAATGTAGGCCACTTGTGCACCGTTGCTTGTCGTTAGATTTCCGATAGCATGTAGTAAGTGGGTCTTACCTTGCCCGGTGCTGCTGTGAATGAAAAGGGGATTATAACTGCTTGCTGGATTCTCTGCTACTTCTAAAGCGGCAGCATAAGGTAGGCGATTAGAATCGCTGACGACAAAGTTGTCAAATGTGTACCTTGGGTTAAATGTATACCGTCTGGCTTTTGTGCTGGTACCTCCATCGGTCTGCCTCGCCGATTGGCTAGCTGCTAATTGCTCGTTGTTTTGAACTACGAATTGGACGTCGATATCCTTCCCCATAATATCAACCAAGGTCTTCCTTACCATAGGATAAAGCCGCTTGGATAACCATTCAGCGATAAAAATGCTAGGGACACTGACGACAAATGTACTATCTTGGCAGCGAAGACCCTGGCTATTACTAAGCCAAGTAGTATAATTTGCCTTGCTGACCTGAAGCTGAAGCTTACCTAAAGCGTTCTGCCAAATTTCTTTAGCTGGTTCCAATGCTGCCCTAATCCCAACAATACTCAGCCCCAAAGATAGCTGAAAGAATGGTAAGACGCAGTCTGCGTTTGAGGAACTTACCGCACATAGGATAACAAGTTATCTCAAGACTGCGCTAGGCAATGTTTGACATAATTCAAGAAATTAATTAAAAATAGTTTCGCTTTGAAATTGCGTACCGTTTTTATGGGTACTCCGGAATTTGCTGCGACCATATTGGAAGCTTTGCTCCGGAGTTCCTGCCAGGTGCGTGCTGTGTATACGCGACCCGATAAGCCAGCTGGTAGCGGGCGCTCAGTTGTGTCTTCTCCGGTGAAAGAGCTGGCTCTGAAACGACAAATACCAGTTGTCCAACCAGCGACTTTGAAATCAAGCGACGTGGTGCGTAAGCTGGTCAGCTTTCAGCCCGAGCTAATAGTTGTAGCTGCCTATGGAGCTATTCTTCCCCAGGAAGTGCTTTCCTTACCGGAATTCGCCTGTCTTAATGTTCATCCTTCATTATTACCACGGCACCGGGGTCCGTCTCCAGTTGCTAATACCATTCTCTGTGGAGATGAAGTCACTGGTGTTACGATAATGCTGATGGACGCTGGAACAGATACCGGGCCGATTTTAGCTCAGGAAAAAGCAGGGATTTCCTTTATGGATACCACAGGCTCTCTTAGTAGAACGCTGGCTGATGTAGGAGCCAAGCTCTTGCTGGAAACCTTACCTGGATGGCTTAACAAGGAACTAAGACCGCAGGTTCAGGATGAATCCCAGGCTACCTACAGTAAGTTGATAACAAGTGAGGATGCCGAGATTGATTGGCATCTTTCCGCGGTTGAACTCTGGCGGCGGGCGAGGGCGTACAATCCTTGGCCAATTAGCTACACCTGGTATCAGGGAAAACGACTAAAAATCGGCAAAGCCATTCCTGTTGGCAATGAAGCAGAAGAGGAAATAGGCGAAGTAGTGGCTCTGCCAGAATCGCCCGGAGTCGGAGTGGTAACTGGACAGGGTATTTTGGGGCTTTGCCAGGTTCAGTTAGAAGGAAAGCGTGAAATGGCGGTAGATGATTTCGTCCGAGGGCAGAGGGATTTCATTGGTTACGTCCTGGGTCGGAGATAGCTTCTTTGGCCGACGCTATTCCGCGAATTCCCCACGCAATCTAAGCTAATAATAAGAACAGCACGGGATACTCGAATCATGCTGAATTCGCTGCAAGCAAAAACGGGCTCGAGAATCCTAGGCTGCTATGTAGTAGATGAGTACGACAACCACTGCTATTGCCAACAGTGGAGGCAGTATAAGCCTATATACTTTTGCGAAGCTGGCCTTGAAGTACTCGGTTGATAGTATGAGGCAAAGATGGAGAGGGGAGAGCAGAACCCCCACATATCCACTCATATAAGCCAACATAAGAGCATAGCTGTTGACCTGTGAGCCGAGCGTTATGAAAGGAACCAGCAGTGGCAGGCTAATGCCGACAAATCCCATGCTGATGCCTGTGGCAAAGCCCATCAAGAAGGGCAGCAGCGCCAGGAGGACAGGTGTAGGCACCCCGATGTATTGCATGTCTAAGAAGAGGGTGTCGGCAGCTCCCGCACATTCTATCGTTGCCTTGAATAGCATTATGGCATATAGCAGAAACAGGATTTGGAGATCGGCGCCATATTTCAGTGCAATCTTCAATTCCGGCCATTTGGCTCTTTGTTGACAGGCCAGGAGGACTAATGCGAGAGGAAAAGCTATAACCGCATCTAGCCCCACTAGGACTAATACCACTATTAAGAGGATCGGCCAGGAAGTCCTCAAAAGGTTATATACTATGCTTTTCTTTGACGTTCTCTCTTTTGCTTCGTATGCCTTGCTCGGCTTAAGTATCCGGTAACTGGAGATTGCTCCAAGTGCAATGACCAAAGCCGTCATAGGTAAGAGTGTCAGTGTTACCGAAGAAAGCTGGACAGACAGTATTACGCTAGTCGCAATAATCGCTGGATATACTGGTAAGGAAGACTCCCATATGTGCCTAAACCAGTAGTTTATGAATGTTACTCGTTCCGGCGCCAGACCCATCCTGTCCGCTAGATCCCTTAGAGCAGTCGCCGAAACTAGAGCTCCAGCCGGCATGGGAACAAGCCCGATCATAGCAGGAACAAAGTGCATGGCAAGTTTGGGCCCAAGCCTCTCCATAGTGATTGCTAGGCTCGTGAGTAAGCCCTTCACCTCCATGAGACGACTTAAAGCCAGCGCACTGAAAACGACTGCCAGCAGTGTTAAGGTCTGGCGATCTACCAAGGTGGATAGCAGATGCTCGGGCACGGAGCGTGGGGGCAGGAGCAGCAGCGAAAGAGTAAGACTTCCTGCGAAGATGGCCAGGCTTGGACGGATCTTCAGTCTGATCAGAATCAGAATCCCTGCGATACATACCAATAAAGCAACAGACGGACTCAGCATCTCAGCATGCCTCACTTCTTAGTAGTCGGGAGCTATTTGCTAGCACGCGAGTCATGGGTTGATGCCTACAGACTTTGCTCCTTGGAAAGCTGGCTACCATGCACTTGTGAGATTGCTGCTTAGTCGAAACCGAGCCAGGCAGTAACGTTTTCGATAGGCTCTCGCTCAGTTTCCAGCTTGTTGGCCGGGAAGTCCC
>CP070793.1:368282-371485 GCA_020346965.1 Chloroflexota bacterium
AGACAGAGGCCCCCACCTCTCCCCGCTCTCCAAAGTTACGCTCGAACTCCTGGCGTACGCGCTCGAATCCGGGGTTACACTTTCCTGAAACAATCATTCCTAACCTCCTTTGCTGAGTATTGATTACTTTAGGTATCTGTGCCCTCTTTGTCAAATTCCTATTCTGGGCTTGTTTGCCTAGTTGTTCCGTAGAACGAAGCTGAAGTATGCCCGTTTTCTGTGACCATGCCAACAGAATATGAGCATCCCAGCCCACAATAGCTACTGGAATCGCAATGCCTTATTTGCAGTAAGTCTGATTGGTATGTTTTCCCTGGAATTACCGGCCGGGTAGATTTGGTTTTCCGGGTAGCTAGGGCCCTGATATGATTGAGTAGGGACACTCAATGACGCTCAGCGGATCCAGGAGCACGACCCTGGCAGGATCATTTATCGTTCGCCATCCCAGTTCCGGTATGTGCATGGTCTCTGGTATCCATGCGACCGAGACATGAAAGTGACGGGGAGTAAGTGCTTCGCTATCTCCTGTGCCAGTGATAACACCGATAATGTCGCCCTCGCTCAACCTCTTCCCCGGGCGAACATTATTACCAGGCTTTATGTGACCGTAGATTGTGTACAATTGGCGACCGTCTGAATCGTAGACATCATGGCCAACGAACACGGATTGTCCCAGGAAATCGTCGCTGACCTTTATGATCTGACCTGCAAATACCACGGGAATTTTCGTCTCGCCAGTTAGATAATCAATGTTGCCTTCTCTGGTCCGGTAGAGGCACAGGTCCAGTCCCTCGTGCGGCCTTTGCCGTTTCCCCGAATCGCCCCACCATTTCTGGAGGGAGCCGAACAACATTGCCGGATGAAATATCCATTCCTTAAATCCCAGGCTATCAAGATTGTTGAGAAACACCAATCGCTCGTGGAACAACCTTGACACAGGTACTATGTCCGGTGCCTTGTTATTGACTTCGCTCAAGCTATCCTTCCTTTTAAACCTCTATATAAGAAATCCTCTTGCTATGGGCTTATTATACGGTATTCCGGGGTCGTAATACCTGATTCGTAGTAGGCGTGGTTGGTATGGTGTCCCTGGAATTCCTGAGTACTTTCTTATTATGGACAAAAGGGCAAGTTGCCTGAAGAGATGGGTATGATCCTTAACATGCCACTTAGGCAAATCACTCTAGATAGCCCTTGAGCTTTCGACTGCGGGAGGGATGACGTAACTTGCGTAGAGCTTTTCCTTCAATCTGCCGTATTCTTTCTCGAGTTACACTGAATTCGTTGCCCACTTCTTCCAGTGTTCGAGCACGTCCGTCTCTAAGGCCAAATCTAAGCTGTAGAACCTTTTTCTCGCGCTCAGTAAGTTCATCGAGCACTTTATCTATTTGCTCTTTGAGTAGCTGCTGTGAAGTGGCTTCAGTTGGCGCTAGACTGCCGTGATCTTCAACAAGGTCACCCAGACAGCTATCAGCATCTTCGCCAATGGGTAGGTCTAGCGACATTGGCTGACGGAAAAACACAGACATGACTTCTTCTACTCTTTCCGGCGTCATATCTACACGGCCGCCAATTTCCTTGTAACTCGGTTGGTGCCCAAGTTCCTGAACTAACTGTCGCATTGTGCGCAATAGCTTGTTAATTGCTTCTACCATGTGTACCGGAACGCGGATGGTACGGGATTGGTCAGCTATAGATCGAGTGATACCTTGCCTGATCCACCAGGTAGCATAGGTACTGAATTTGTAGCCTCTCCTGTACTGAAACTTCTCTATAGCTCGCATGAGGCCGATATTCCCCTCCTGGATAAGATCAAGGAAGGGCATGCCACGCGCAATATGCTTCTTAGCTATACTGACCACCAGGCGCAGATTTGCTTCAGTAAGGTGCTTTTCCGATGCCTTTGCTTCGGTCCTCACGTTTTCAAAGTAAGCTTTGAACTCACTGCTATGAGAATCGAGTTGAGACAGGAACATGTTGTTAGTCGGGAGTGCCTTTAGTTCCTGTCGCGAAGGTTTATCTTCAGCCAGGAGGTCCAGCAACTGATGGGGCAAAAGCTGACTATTGATCGAAAGATTTACTATGGCTTCTTCGGCTGCAGTGATCTCTTTGTCCGTCCCCTCAGCGGTTACAGCTATTAGCGATGGATCTATAAAAACGTCGATGGCGGAGCGAAATTCAGGATTCCTGATCGTCTCTACCACGTTGTTGGATGGCTCGATACCAATATGCTCTTCGATAATCCGAGCAACGGGATATACCCTGGATAATTCAGAAATTACGTGAAGAGCTATGTCAACTGGTGAAGGCGATTTCTGATATTCCCTGAAGTGGTTATCCTCGAGCTTTTCTACGTATCTACCCAGTTCTATCTTCTGGGATAGTACCTTCTCTTCGCGGGCTGTAAGCAGTGGCACCCTGCCCAGTTCATGAAGATACATACGAATTGAGTCGTCAATTACCTCATAGTCCCCTGGTGTTGCCGGATGCTTACTCTCTTCAGTTTCGTCGGCGAGCAGCTCTTCGCCTTCTTCTTTCTCCTCGACTTCCTCGGCTATCGGGCTAACGACTTCAACTTCGGCTTCATCGCTGAGTGAGTCTGCAGCCAATATCTCATCGGTACGCAAGTTGATGCTTCTTCCTTTCGCCATTGCTATTTCTCTTTTTCAGGAAGACCTCCTGAAGTTGCTGCCCGGAATCTGTGGCTGTGCTAATTTGTTGGGGAAACTCAGTCCCTGCCTTGCCAGACCGCCTCCCATTCGCTCTTATTATATCACAACGTCCCTAGTTTGGGAAGGTTGTTCACTCGCTCAGTAGACCAGCTATGCCCGTGTTTCTTGAATCTCTCGCCCGTTCTGGTCGGAGAGGAGGTACCGCCTGGCGACGAGAAGTCATGTCCCGACTATTCTCCACGAGACGCCCGTGGCTTCTGCTTCAATGAGATTGCACCTCAATCAGGAATGTGCAACGGCGATTCGGTACACGACGCATTCCACCCTTCTATGCAGGGAAGAACCTTCTTCAGGTGTTCCGGGAACATGGCGCCTGACTTGTAGCAGGCTTGATTCGTGCCGTCGAACAAGGGGAAAATGTCGCTTCGAGGGACTGGGGGCACCTCAAAATGAGCGGGTAACTGAAGCATCACCTACCGTGGAAAAGAACGTTCATGTTATCACAAGACCGCACCCCGAGCAGATATTCTC
>CP070793.1:371585-382400 GCA_020346965.1 Chloroflexota bacterium
ATTAATAGTGTGGTAAAGTCGCCAGATGAAGGTGTCAAGTTGCAGAAGCTGGCAGTTGATGCCATTAATGAGCTATGCGCTGTGCTCTGTGCTGAAGCCGGTGTCAAATCTGAAGAAATTGTGGAGGCAGTAGTCGTGGGTAATACCGCCATGCACCACCTTTTTCTCCGCCTACCAATGAAGCAACTTGCTCTCTCTCCCTTCATACCTGCTGTCAGCCGAGCAATAGAGATCAGGGCTAGTGAGCTGGGGCTGAATATTGCCCCTGGATCTTACATACACATGCTGCCCAACATCGCTGGCTTCGTTGGCGCCGACCATGTTTCCATGCTGCTGGCAACAAATGCCTGGCAGGCAAGAAAAGCAACGGTGGCTCTGGATATCGGGACTAATACGGAAGTCTCCCTAATCTGCGAAGGGAAGATAACCACCACCTCCTGTGCCTCTGGACCTGCCTTTGAAGGCGGCCACATTAAGTACGGCATGCGGGCAGCTACAGGGGCTATCGAACGCCTGCGCATAGACGGCAGGAAAGTCCATTACCAGACCATCAACGGAGCGCCGCCGGTCGGTATATGCGGCTCGGGCATACTTGATGCACTGGCTCAGCTTTACGCAGCCGAAATCATTGATGAGGGTGGCAGAATAATAGGCAATCGACCTCGGGTTCGTACCTATAAAGGACAACGCGAGTTTATAGTGGTCAGCAGAGAGGAGCGTAAAGGGAAGTCGGCCATTACCGTTACCCAGAGTGACGTGAGGGAACTACAGCTGGCTAAAGCTGCCATTCGCACCGGTATCCAGACACTTCTAGAAATGAGTGGCTGCACTGAAGACGATATCAAGCAGGTGATAATTGCCGGAGCCTTTGGTACCTACATTGATATAGCCAGTGCCGTGGCAATCGGCATGTTGCCAGCGCTACCTCTAAACCGCTTCCGGCAGGTGGGCAACGCCGCCGGGATGGGAGCCAAGATGTCTTTGATTTCCCTTAAATCTCGAGCTAAGGCGCAGGCTATCGCCTCCAGAGTCAGTTATATCGAACTGGCCAGCAGCCCCGGCTTCCAGCCAACATTTATACAGGCAAATTATCTGGGAAGATACCGGATCATAAATGGTAAAAGGGAGGGAATCGACTGATGGAAACCAGAGTATCAAGCCATGGCAGGGAAGTAATCATTGGTGATAGCCAGCCTACAGTACTTATCGGCGAGCGTATTAATCCCACGGGCAAGAAGAAGCTAGCCGAGACTCTCAAGGTCGGCGATCTGGAGATCGTACGTAAAGAGGCAGTGGCTCAAACACAAGCCGGAGCGGATATCATCGATGTTAACGTGGGCGTATTCGGCATCGATGAGGCCGAGTTGCTGCCCAAGGCAGTGCAAGCGGTGATGGAAACCGTCGATACGCCCGTGTGTATTGACAGTTCTAACCCCGATGCCCTTGAGGCGGCGCTCAAGGTTTATAAGGGTAAGGCGTTAGTAAATTCGGTTACCGGTGAAGAGCACTCCCTGAAGAGAGTTCTCCCCCTGATCAAGAAACATTCGGCTGCTGTGATCGGTTTGGTGCAAGACGAAGATGGTATCCCCAAAGATGCTGACGGAAGGGTGCGGGTTGCCCACAAGATCGTGAAAGAAGTTGAGGAGGCAGGTATACCACGTGAGGACTTGGTCATCGATTGCCTGGCTTTCGCGGTAGGAGCGGAACCCGCCTCAGGATTAGCAGTTGTAGAAGCCATCCGGCGGATTAAGGCCGAACTGGGGGTGAACATGACGATGGGCGCCAGCAATGTATCTTTTGGCTTGCCTGACCGCGAACTGCTCAATAACGCCTTCGTCGTCATAGCTGCCGCCGCCGGTGCCACCTGTCTCATTGTGGATGTGGCCAACGTACGCTCCATTATCTTGGCAGCCGATCTTGTTCTTGGCCGTGATAATCGTGCCCGACGATATATCGAAGCGTATCGACAGCACCCGAAGCAAGAGAAACAATAGAAAATAAATGACAGGGAGAAAGCAATGCCAACAAGGAATATATTATACAAATTCAGTCGATATAAGGGAGATAACTTCGCCAAGTATAGGAAGATACACCTGCCAGCTCTACTCGCTATCTTCCTAGTTTTCAGCTTGCTTCTTCCTGCTTCGGCGGCAGGAGCTTCAGCATTCATGTATTCGCCAGATGACTACACGGCTACTCATCCCGAGGTAGATAATTCCGGCCTTGCCTCAGCGATGGCGCAACACAAAACCTCTGTCGTGTGGCAAGGGCAAGCAATACCCATGGTCGCGGCAGGTTACAGTCACACGGTGGGGCTTATAAGCGACGGCACCGTCGTCGCCGTGGGCCGGAACGACGCCGGGCAGTGCGATGTCGGCGGGTGGACGGGCATTATCTGGATCGCCACAGGCTCTGACCACACGGTTGGAGTTAAACCCGACGGCACAGTGGTCGCCGCGGGAAGCCACGCCTACGGGAAGTGCAATGTGGGCGGCTGGACGGACATCATCCAGGTCGCCGCAGGCACCGACCACACGGTGGGGGTTAAGTCTGACGGGACAGTGACTGCCGTTGGAGACAACGACGTTGGGCGGTGCAATGTGGATGATTGGACAGATATCGTCCAAGCCGCTGCGGGTTTTGGTCACACAGTGGGGCTCAAGTCGGACGGCACTGTGGTCGCCGTGGGATATGTTGGCAGTGGGCAGAGCGATGTCGAGGATTGGAGGGGTATCGTCCAGATCGCCGCAGGCGAGTATCACACAGTGGGGCTCAAAGCAGATGGCACTGTGGTTGCTGTGGGAGCCAATACCGACGGGCAGTGCGATGTCGGCGGCTGGACGGATATCATCCAGGTCGCCGCAGGCTATGACCACACGGTGGGACTTAAGGCCGACGGCACCGTGGTTACCGTGGGTAGGAACTACGATGGGCAGCGCAATATTGGCGACTGGACGGACATCATACAAGTTGCTGCGGGAGGCTGGCACACGGTGGGACTTAAGGCCGACGGCACCGTGGCTGCTGTGGGAAGGAGCCACTACGGGCAGAGCGATGTCAACGACTGGACGGACATTGCAGGGGTCGCCGCAGGCTGGGGGCACACGGTGGGACGAAGAACCGACGGCACCGTGGTGGCCGTTGGGAACAACTACTATGGGCAGTGCGATGTCGGCAACTGGACAGACATCGTCCAGGTCGCCGCAGGCTTTAGGCAGCATACGGTGGGACTTAAAGCCGACGGCACCGTGGTGGCTGTAGGTAACAGTGCCTCCGGACAGTGCAATGTCGGCAACTGGACGGACATCGTCGGGGTGGCTGCGGGCTACATTCACACGGTGGGGCTCAGGAATGATGGTACCGTGGTCGCCGTGGGAGACAATGGCTATGGACAATGCAATGTCAACGGCTGGACGGATATCATCGGGGTTGCTGCAAGCTATGCACACACGGTGGGACTCAAGAATGATAGTACCGTGGTTGCCGTGGGTCGGAACGACGAAAGGCAGTGCAACATCGACTGGACAGATATCATCGATATCACAACAGGCGTGAGCCATACGGTCGGGCTTAAGGCTGACGGCACCGTGGTCGCGGCGGGAAGCAACGCCTCTGGGCAGTGCGACGTCAGCGGATGGACGGATATTGTTGGGGTCGCCGCAGGCTGCTATCACACGGTGGGGCTTAAGAGCGACGGCACTGTGATTAACGCGGGAAGCAATGCCGGTGGGCAATATGCTGATACCCACTGGACGGATATTACCGAGATCGCCGCAGGCTGCTATCACACGGTGGGGCTCAGGACTGACGGCACAGTAGTCGCTACAGGTCCTGATATCGAACTCGCCAAATGGGATCTGGGAATTGTTGAGTATGCTCTCACCATCTCCAGCACTCCTAACGGTTCTGTAATCGCCCCAGGCGAGGGTATGTTCACCTATAGTGGCGGGATCGTAGCGCGTGTGGTTGCCAAGCCCGAGACGGGCTACCGCTTTGTGAACTGGTCTGGTGATGTGGATAGCATCGCCAACGTCAAAGCCGCCACAACCATCGTCACTATGCACGGTGACTACACTATAACCGCCAACTTTGGCATCAGCCGGCAGCTGATCGGTGGAATAACAGCAGCAGTGGTGGTGGCAGTCGGATTGGCGGTTTTCTTTGTGCGTAGAAAAAGAGCTGCCGGGACGAAGAAGCGGAGTCGGAAAAAAGCTGCCCGGAAAAGACACTGAATTGAGCGCTCAGCTATCACATCCAACAGCAGCATACTATTCGCACATGAACCTGCTCTCCTTAGTGATGATTTGATGTGCTCCGCAGTTCGTCAGATTGCTTAGGGTACAATCGTAGATTAGGTGTTTTGCCGAAAAGACAACATTGGCATCGAAAACACGCTTTTGCGCGGACAAATTACGGTACCCGCACAGGCAGTATATTAATGCTTCGGAATGACCGGTAGGAGCAAGTGGGAGGGGTATTTACCGTCGCGGTAGATTTTATGGAGTGTTGGCTTGCTGTTGCAGATATGCCACATTACATCATATGTCTCAGGATCCGTAGGAATATCGATACTTGATATCTCCAGCTTGATGCGATGGCCCGCCTTAAACGTATAAGAAATCGGGCGTAGCTGAGCGGAGTATTCATTGATTTCCCCCGGTTTTACGGGAACTGATTTTGTGAAGTCGTGTCCGATTTCCCAGGGCGTTGTCCTCTTCTTATCGAGTGCCCTGAAAGAGGCTTTGAGCCAGCCACAAGACAATGGCAGTATGCTGCTGCTATCGGAAGGTTCGTCTCTTACATCTATTCTGAAGTTTGTGTCATCTGTATCTATGGCAGCGTAGAAGGTTATCCTTGGGGGCCCGGTTACCTGCAGGTCGTCGGTCAGTGGTGGAGTCAGATACTGAACGCGTGCTCTTTCTTCCGATACGTAAAGGGGCTGCTGGACAAAGCAATCGGGAACATCGTTGTAGTTGTCCGGTTCAGGCGATAGACTCTCCAGGCTATTAAGATAGAATTTCGTCCAGACAGCACTTTCAATCGGCCACTTATTTGCTTTGCACCATTTGTTATCCACGGCAGTGTAGTATCTTATCGGCGGTTCATCCATAATACCCGTGTCAATACCCTTGAGCCAGTAATCGTACCATCTCAGGACCTCTTCTTGTTGTGCCTTCCACGGACGAGTCCCCATATTGGAATACAGCAGGAATTTCTTGGGGACCTTCAGTGTGTTATAGATATTAACCTGGGGTTGGGAGAAGAAGCTAAATAGAGGCCCTCCCACATAAGTGGGGACTTTTATCTTATCAACCCTGTAGCAGGCTGACCTCTCCCGATAATACGGCCCATCATTGGGATTCAGCATGAAGTCGAAAAGGATAGGATTTTTCTCCGGATATTTGAGCAGATGATAGAGATAAGGGTATTGTCTCAAATCCGGATTGCTCAGGGCTTTCTCTACAAGCTGTTTCAGTTTCTTTGGAGGCGTGTTCTTCATCATGGCTGATACAACATTCCTGGGGGCATAACCACACCGTGCGGGATACGTGCCCGTGTATAGACCGTAGAGAAATATGTTCAGAACTCCGCCTTCATACAGGCCATGGTTATATAAGTCGTCGCCGAATATCTCCCAGGGGCAGATTGCTTTCAGATGTGGCGGTTGCTCCGCGGCTACAAAGAGCTGGATTGTGGCAAAGTAGCATATGCCCGCCATCCCGATTTTGCCATCGCACCAGGGCTGTCGCGCCAACCACTCTACAATATCGGCGCCGTCTTCTCCTTCCTTTCTGGAGAAGAGGCCTTCGTATTCACCCTCCGAATAGCCCGTGCCTCTCAAGTCTCCTATCACGTAAACATAGCCACGGGGCACGAAAAAATCCGGATTGCCGGCTTCTATTGATGCTTCAAAAACCGATTTCCCAAACGGTTGCGGAGGTGTGTCAAATGTCTGTACGTCCTTACCGTAAGGAGATAAAGCAAGTAAGGCTGGGAATTTACCAGGGGCGTCCGGACGGTAAATATCGACCGCCAGCCGCACTCCGTCACGCGCCGGAACATAGACATTCCGTTCGACCTTTACATCATACATCGGCTCAGATCCAACTTGCTTCTTAGTACGTACCATCGTTCCTCCTTTCAGGCTTTCTTTGTCTTACCTTCTATAGAGCTATTTCAAACCAGCGTATATGTACGGCCATCCGCCATCAGTGGCATGGCGAAATTATACTGACTCAGTAATGCTCCCTTTTAGGCAACATTCTCCGAGTCGCCCTTGTTCGCCTGTCTTCTATAGAATAATAGCTCATTCCTTCTCACAAGTCTAAAGCAGCAATAAGAGGACCCTATGAATATTCTCATCGATGACATACGCCCCGATCATTGTGCAGGTTGCCAGAAGTGACTTTTAGTCATGGGATAATCCAAGTACTACTAAGCCTCTCCTGTGTGGTCTTCAGCTGTTGATTCGGGATCGGAGAGTTTCTATAATAGCACAAGAAAGGAGACAGTAAATGGTGAAAAAGGAAACGGCAACGATTGACTGGGCAGAGCTTAGTCAAGAGATGGAGTGTTTGCTTCGTCTGAAAACGAGGCCCATTGCTTACAAGAGGCTGGAGAAAATGGCTGAGTTGGAAAAAATACCCGACGTAATGCGGCTTGACCGCCGGGCTTCTTTCTGCCAGGTACCGGCGATGGTTCGAACCATGGGCTTAACCGTAGCTGCCACCAGAAAAAACTTCAGTGAGCGTTGCGCTCGAATTAACGGTCTAGCACCGACTACTGAAAAGGAGGTCGCCTGGGAGGCAAATGCCTTCGCCACTAGCTGGTTTGCCAACGTGGAAGAGGCCAGAAAACAGATGGCGGACTATCCACTGGTTCCGCCTGGAGAAGCCGTCGTGCTGGCTCCGCTAGCTTCCGGCAAATTCTACCCCGATGTTATCCTGATCTACGGTAATCCCGCGCAGATGATGCTGCTGATGAACGGGCTTCAGTTCAAAGACTATGAGCGCTTCCAGTTTTTCTTCATCGGTGAGGGCGCGTGTGCCGATGGCTTGGCTCAGTGTTATACCAGCGGCAAACCTGCCCTGGCTATTCCCTGCATGGGTGAAAGGGCTTTTGGCGCCGTTACTGACGATGAGATGGTTATAGCACTGCCGCCTGGAATGATGACCAAAGCTGTCGAGGGACTTAGGGCGCTCAAGGAACGGGGAGCTGGCTATCCTATTATGCATCTTGGGCCTCTTTGTGACCCGTCTCCGATATTGATGCAGATCTACCCTGACTGGTGGGAACACGGTTGACTTCAAATACAGTCGGTCCTAGGGGGCATAGTACCTAATTAGTATAGTATCCCTGGAGTTGCAGGGATAATCCCTCGGTCCACCCAATGTGACCTGCATCATAGTCCCGACCTAAAGGGGCGGGAGTGGAGTTAAGCTGGTTCTTGAAGCTTACCCGGTCCGAACGAGGAGTAATCCAGGTCATAGAATTGTCTGCATATGGTAAATAAACCATACTGCACGCCACCTAGAACTATTTTGGCTTCCGCAGAATCGCGATAGTACTTCTCGTAGTTGTTCTCACGGACATAGCCGAAGGAACCCATTAGCTCCATTCCTCTCAGGATTAGTTCTGATGCTCTCCTGGTGATAAATACATGCACCGCGTGCCCTTTAGCTGCCATACTTACCGAATCCCAGGGGCCATAAATTTCGCGATGGTCAAACTGATAGGCCAGTTCCAAAAAGGCAGACCTGGCCACAGTTATTACTGAAGCCATCTCGCCCAGTATGACAGCCGATGAAAGGTGCTGGTTGATTGGTTTACCGCCTACCACCCTCTCTCCCGTGTAGTTAACAAGAACGTCAAATGCTCCCTGCAGTATACCCGTGGCGTGTCCTGAATTCATAGCCATGGGAGCAGCCAAGATTTCTTGAAAGATAGCCCAGGCTTCAGGTCCCTGAAGTCCCCATTGCTTGGGCACACGGACATCATCAAAATAGGTAGAGGTATTTCGATCTGATTGCATACCGCATTTGACCTCGAATTTGCCATGGGAGACACCGGGCCAGGGTTCAGGAACATAGATTAAAGTAAACGCATCTATCCCCAGCCTCGGGTCCATATTACAAGCTACACAATTCAGGTCAGCTATACCGCTATTGGATGCCCAAAACTTGCTTCCATTTATTACCCATTCGTCGCCTTCAAGTTTGGCCCTTAGCCCTATCGTTCTGCCCTCATTCAGCGTATTCTCAATATCAACGGCCGATTCGACTTCGCTGAAATTCATGCAGGCAACAGCTAACTCTTTGCCCGTAAACTTCGGGGCAAACTTATCAAGCACCGCTTTCGCCCATGCCTTTGCCGTCGAAGAGAATGGACCGACATAGGCTGTAAAAGCCGGTTGCCAACCCCAGTCCGTGCAGGCACTGTGCATACTTATGCCATAGTCGCCACGCCCTATCTGCTCCTGCTTTAGAGCAGCGCCAACAACGGTACCTTTCTCGGCAGTACCACCATACTCCTCCGGTATCATGCTTTTCTGGGAACCAAGGTCCACCTGTAATTTCTTAAGAATAGGTGTGATTATTTCTTCGTGGGTAACATCATCGTCAATCTTGTCGCGAACGGGCATAATCTCTTTGTCGGTAAAATCAGCAAAAGTCTGTTGCAGCATCCGGTGCTCTTCATTAACAAAACACTCTGGGTACTGTAGCTTGTACCACTGACTGGTCTGATTCATTAGTTATTCCTCCTTTGAGCGCAAACTTCCTTCTCAAACGTTGCTTTCGATTAGCTGGTTTCCTCAGTTAATAGGGGTTCTAGTCCATGATTACTCCTTTCCCTATCCTCCTTAAGTCTTGCTATGATAGCCATTTTGCCCTCTGTTGCTAGTGATAGATCTGTCTCCTCTAGGTGGTTTTGTCACTTGTAGCCAATGCCTTAGTCTGGTAGTTAGATGGCAGTTTCCTGCCTCAGAGCGTCCACGATTTCCTTAACTTTTTTCTTATGTCCCTCTCTACCTATGGTATATGAATGCGGAACCCAGTTCATGTCCTGCAAATCCTTTATCAGGCCGGTGACCAGGTCCCAGGGCATGGATACGGGTAACAGACCCTCTGGGAATAAGTATCTTGCTTTCATGCCGAAACTTGGAAGTGTTAGATTCAGTTCACCACTCAGGTAGGGGTAGATGTATAACCATGCACACCCCATAACCACGGTCCCCTTACTAGACCACATTTTCCCGGTCGAATAGCTCATTGCTCTCAATAAGATCTCTATTTGGCTTAAGTTAGCGGTAATAATCAAAACGTCTGGCTCGAACGATAGTTTGCGTAAAGGAGAGAAAGCAACGTACTTAACGGTTCCCCTCACTAGTCTGGGTACGACCTGATAGACTCCCCTGTTGGCACGTGCATCCTTGAAGATTTCTAACTTAGGTCCTACGCGTCCACTCTCGAAAATCTGGTCACTGTCCACCATGCCTAATATCAGTGGCCCTATTTGACACGTGAAGCTCTCTTGTTCCGCATAAAAAGTGCTGCCATTTTGCGCTTCCACGAGCATCTCACAGAAATCTAGAACCTTGTCCAACTTCTTGATTCCACCCGGTTTAGAAGATAAGAACTTAACACCCACGGGTTTCCTCTCAAATTTGAATCTGTTAAATATGGATAAGTCCCGTTGTATTGAATTCATGTCAAGCACCCTTCTGTTTTACAGTATAACTGTATTTTATTTATTGACCTATATGGTGACCACAATTGACAACAAGCGTATGCCCAGTGATCCCACTGGACTCATTTGAGGCCAAGAACACCGCAGCAGCAGCTACCTCAGCTTCTTCAGTCGGTCTCTGGAGAGAATAGTTCACGGTAATCTTGCTCATTAACTTCTCAAAAGGAACACCCATAGCCTCGGACCTACCCTTTACCACATTAACAAGACGCTCTCCCTTAACTGCAGCAGGGCTGATGCAGTTGACACGAATGTTGTGTTGTCCCAATTCGATAGCCAGGGTTTCGGTCAACCCAATGATCCCCCACTTAGAAACACAGTAAGGACTTCTCATAGAATATCCAAATCTTCCACCGTCGCTACCCATGTTTATAATATTGCCTTTTCTGTGTGGAATCATGTATTGAAGCACCTCCCTGGCACACAGCATACTGCCGGTTAAATTAATTGCCAGTACCTGGTTCCAATCCTGCAGGCTCAAGTCAACAACATTGACAGTAGGTCCGCCAACACCGCTATTATTAACCAGTATATCGACCTTGCCATACTCATTGAGAGTTTCGGCTACCAGCCGCCGCACTTGCTTTTCATCAGAAACGTCGGTTTGCACGGCTTTTACCCTGCCTCCCCCTGATTTAATCTTTTCTACGGTCTCATCTAACCTGGAGAGGGTTCGAGCGGCTATTACAACTATTGCCCCCTCAGAAGAAAAAGCAGTCGAGATGGCTCGCCCGATGCCTCTCCCGCCCCCAGTAATGATAGCTACTTCATCTTTTAATCGCATGTATCTTACCCCCTAAAGAGCTAATGCTTCTATCTCCATCCAGTTCATATAATTATGCCACCTTCCCGAATTTATTTCCGCTTGTAACGAGCCTTTCGTCTGTGTTCTTGGATGTTCTTGCGATCTATTGGGCCGAGTGATGGTTAGCGATAAGTCCCATAGACTTGCACAAGACGTAGGCAATATTGACAGGGGAAATGAATTACATTATAATTGTTAGACATGTCTAACAATTATAGTAAGCAGGCAATAGTAAAACAGGAAGGGGTGAGAGAGCAGACCGC
>CP070793.1:382500-385918 GCA_020346965.1 Chloroflexota bacterium
CCCGCTTCATCCATACTGGCTACCAGTTCCTCCGCCGTTGCTATCTTAGCTTTCGGCTGAGAATAAAGCGAAGAAAAGCAGGGGTCTGCTTTGATATATTCGTCACGCCTTTCCCTCAGCCATGGGGGAAATACATGGGTATGAAAATCTATAATCACTTGAGGCATTATAACCAAACGACTGGAAATACTAAATACCGTAGCTTTGAATCTTTACCAGCGAACGCAAGAATATTCAACACCATTCAAACGGGAAAATATATGACAGTGTGGGCGGTGATATAATACGAGCCAATGTTTTCCAAAAAGCAGTGATTACCTCGGAGGAATAAGATATGTTAAACATCCAGGCAATCAAGAAAGATGTCATTTATGCAGTTATGCTTCAGCAGATGTACAGCCTTAATCACGTGTGGCTGACGTACGAAGTTTTTATACAGCAGAAAGCTCCCGAACTCTATGGTAGTGAGCAGTATTACCAACTTTTCGAAGACTATGGTTTGGATGAAGCCAGACGATTGGTTAAAGCTTTGGGTTTCCCGAGAGAGGAAATGAATGACCTCGCCAAGTATCTGAAATATTCTCACTGGGCTATTTTTGAGAACATCGAAATAGGGGAGCCGACAGCGAGCAGTTTCAGAATGCGCACACTTGATTGTTCGGCACAACGCGCCGCCAGGAAATGGGGCATGCAGTATTATGATTGCAGAAATGGGGGCTTGCAGATTCGCAGTGGCTTCTTTAAAGGTATCAACGCCAGGGCAAAGGTTCGCAGGATTTTCACCCCGCCTGAAGCTAAACCTGAGAATACACGTACAATTGTCTCTTGCGAGTGGCTGGTTTCACTGGAGTGATACGGTTCATATCAAGGAAAATAGGATTCCCCCTTTCCCAAATCCAGAAACGTTCATAATTTTTTAGCAAAATTCTCATCACTGCACCGTGTATGACAATTTCCTTAATAAAATTTTAACATTCGCATATTATAATGTTTCCATGACTTGCATAATGCAGCCCCAGATTGATAATCAAGTCAGTATATTAGATGCGGTAGCTCCCACGATGTGCAGCCTGGCAAATATGGGAACATGGATTGATTCCTTTTTCCCTGCTTTAACAGAATCGATCCTTCCTTTTAAAACGTCGTGCTATTGTCAGGCACAACCGGGTCAATCCCTTTTATCTTTAGATGGGATTAAGAGTTTGTACACAGTTTATCCGAGGAGGTGAGGCATGAAGATAATAACTAGTTTGAAGACACACCGTTACATAACTAGAGTCGGCATATTATTAATCACGGTGGCCTTAATTGCCGGTATGGGCGGCTGTCTTCCAGATGATAATGAATATACCCCCATGGTTGCGGCTTCGTATCATATTGTGGGGCTTAAGTCCGATGGCACAGTAATTGCTGTGGGGCACGATTGGTGGGGGGAGTGCAATATCGGCAGTTGGCGTCGCGTCATCCAAGTCGCCTCAGGTGGGTATCACACGGTGGGACTCGAATCCGACGGCACTGTGATCGCAGCGGGATCAGGCTGGCAGGGACAGCGAGATGGTATCGCTAACTGGACTGAAATCACCCAGGTCGCTGCAGGCGAGTATCACACTGTGGCCCTGAAGTCCGATGGCACCTTGCTTGCCTCGGGTGGCGAGGGATACGACTACGGGCAGTGCAACGTCGGAAACTGGACGGGCATCATCAAGATCGCCGCAAGCGGGCTCCACACAGTGGGGCTCAAGTCCGATAATACGGTTGTCGCTGTGGGACACAACGACTACGAGCAGTGCGATGTCGGCGACTGGACGGACATCATCAAGATCGCCGCAGGCTGGTATCATACAGTGGGGCTCAGGTCGGACGGCACCTTGGTTGCCTCGGGCTACGATGACTATGGGCAGTGCGAAGTCGGCGACTGGACAAACATCGCTCAGATATCAGCAGGCTACACTCATACTGTGGGGCTTAGGTCCGACGGCACCGTGGTTGCTGTCGGAAGCAACTTGGACGGGCAGTGTGAAGTCGACGACTGGACGGACATTACCTATGTCGCTGCAGGTGTATATTACACCGTAGGACTTAGATCCGATGGCACCGTGGTCGCCGTGGGAGGAGGTGACTCCGGGCAGTGTGACGTTGACACCTGGACAATGATCACTGAAGGCGCAGCAGGCCGTTATCACACAGTGGGGATTAAGGCCGATGACACCTTAACCGCCGTGGGAGATAACTGGGGTGGGCAGTGTAATGTCGGCAACTGGACGGATATCACCGATGTCGCAGCAGGCTACTGGCATACGGCCGCGGCTAAGTCCGATGGCAGTGCAGTCGCTGCAGGATGGAACGACAATGGTCAGTGCGATGTCGGTAACTGGACGGACATCACTGAAGTCGCAGCAGGCAAATTGCATACAGTAGGACTTAAGTCCGACCAAACCGTCGTCGCCGCAGGAGATAACGACGACGGACAGTGCGATGTCGGAACCTGGTCAGACATAATTCAGGTCGCGGCAGGCAAACTGCATACAATAGGACTAAAATCCGACCACACGGTGGTCGCCACGGGAGATAATGACGACGGACAGTGCGATATCGGCGGCTGGACAAACATCACCCAGGTCGCCGCAGGGGAGAGACATACAGTAGGGCTGAGATCCGACGGCACCGTCTTCGCCGTGGGAAATAACGACTACCGGCAGTGCGATGTCGGTGATTGGGTGAACGTCGCGCAGGTATCCGCAAGCCCCTTTCACACAGTCGGGCTCGAGTTTGGCGGCACCGTAGTCGCTGCTGAATACAACGGATACGGACAGCTTGAGGTCGGCAGCTGGATTGATATCAGCCAGGTCGCCGCGGGCTGCTTTCATACTGTAGGTTTTAAGTTGAACGGCACTGCGGTTGCCGCAAATCTTGTGGCCGAACTTGCCGAATGGAATCTGGGCGAGGCACCGCTGTAGTAAGAAGATGAGTAGAAACTTGTTCGAAAGCTTCTAATGAATCCTGGCCGAAGCCGTGTCGAAGACTACGGATTCTCAGGAAACCAAATTGTTAAGGAGGAAACGAGGTATGAAAGCAATACTGAGTTCGCGGAGACACGTTTGCCTGACCAGAATTGGCATCTTTTTGGCTGTGGCAGCCTTAATTGCCATGACAACTGGCTGTGAGGGGGAAGGGGAGCCCGAACCTGCTTACTACGAACTCAATATCAACAGCACCGTTGGAGGGTCGGTAACTACACCGGGAGAGGGGATTTCTCAATATGACCCGGGTGAATCAGTCGACCTGGTGGCTGAGGCTGAGGAGGGCTACCGCTTCGTCGAGTGGACCGGCGATGTGGGCAGTATTGGCGACGCCGATTCCGCCATGACCTACATCATCATGACCAACAACTATTCCATAACGGCTGGCTTTGTGCCCA
>CP070793.1:386018-395040 GCA_020346965.1 Chloroflexota bacterium
GACCTTGATTTTATCCTCGGCTCATACGAAATTAAGTGGTAAACGAGCAGCTTTCAGAGCAGAACCAGCTCGGTAGGGAAACTAAACAAGCACGAAGAGAAAAGCGGCGAGCAAAGAAGAAGGCCAAGATTCCCCAGCATGGCAAGAGCTTAGCGACGGTATATAAGGACGCTTTATCTAAGAGAGCCAAGCCCAAGAAGGCCCACAGGTAATCAAACTAAAACCCGGCCAATGCTATGATAAAGAAATTCCTTCTCAGAGGTCCAATTATAGTCTTGATTTGCCTGGCAATTGGCTTCGCCATAGTTTACGGCGGTGGCTGGTTACTCCAGCAATTGGGGTGCTCAGGACCCTGAAAAGCAAATTCCTTGAGGTAACTAGTTAGTTCGGCGTTTTGAGCAGATCGCAGCACATTGCTCGCATGCATTGTCGCACGGCTCAGCATGAATCGTTACACTGGCTTCGCTTAGTTGGCTTTGTATCTCGACTTCAATCCGGTCACATATTTGATGAGCCTGCTCCAGACTAATATTCCTAGCCATCACCAGATGAAGGTCTATGTAACTCCGATTTCCAGCCCGGCGTGTCCGTAGTGCATGGAAGCCAGACACCTCGCGGCTATGTTCCCTTAAACAGTCCTCGATAACTGCTTGTTGGGAAGAAGGTAGCGTTTCGTCAAGCAGTCCCGATACAGGCTTACGGATAGTATCAATAGCTACTTTCAGTATGTAAATAGCAACTCCGATAGCAATCACAGAGTCAATAATGCTGAGACCGGTGATTCTCACTATTGCCAGTCCTACTAGCACGGCTGACGCGGAGTAGACATCGGTGGCAATATTGCGGGCATTGGCTTCCAAAGCTACTGAGCCAGTAGCCCGGGATACATTCATTAGATGCCGAGAAAGGAAAATGCTGACCACTATGGAAACCGCCATCACAGCTATTCCAGCCTCGGCTAGTTCAATGCTAGAGCCTTCTATTATCCTGACTATTGCCGAATAGATAATCAGTCCGCCAGTGATAAAGATGAGAACTCCCTGCACAACACCAGCAATGTCCTCTACCTTGCCATGACCATACGGATGTTCGGCATCGGCTGGCTTCGCAGCAATGCGGATAGCAAAGAAAGTAATTAGCCCGGCAAACAAATCCAGTAAACTATCGGCTGCCTGAGCCAGTATACTGATGCTACCCGTCAGCCAGCCAACGATCACCTTAAATATTATTAAACCAACGACTACTCCGATCAGTAGTTTGGTAGCTCCGGTCTTTGTCGAAAACATTTCTGTCCTTTGCGCTTTCCGATGTAAAACAATATGGGACTAGAAGTTTACAGCTATATTTGCACTAAGGCAACCGCTAACCAGGATTTTCCCGCTGATTCACTATGTAACGCGATCGGGGCTGTAAAGCAATCGTTTAAATAATACCCGCAAGGACTGGCAAAGTGCTCGGTAAATACGTTAAACTGGCTGGTTATGAATGACTCCACGGGTAGGGGTACCAGTAAGGGAGTTGTACTCATTGTCGCCGCGCTGGCCTCGTTTGTTTTTCCGTTTATGGTATCCGCTGTGAATATCGCCCTCCCTACAATCGGGGAAAAGCTGTTTGTGGATGCTATCACGTTGAGCTGGATTGCTACGTCCTACCTGCTATCCTCGGCAGCCCTTCTTGTCCCCTTGGGCAGGATAGCGGACATATATGGTAGAAAGAAGATTTTTACCCTTGGCATAGTTATCTTCACTATCTCGTCCTTCTCTGCGGGAATGGCAAACTCCGCCGCTATACTTATTGCTTGCCGGGTCTTCCAAGGAATGGGCGGTGCCATGCTGGCCGGGACCGCGATAGCATTGCTTACCACGGTATTTCCCGCCAACGAGAGGGGAAAGGTCCTGGGGATTTATGTCGCGGCGGTATACTTCGGCCTCTCTCTAGGTCCGGTTCTGGGCGGTATCCTGACGCACAATCTTGGTTGGAGTAGCATCTTCTTCCTAGGGGCACTCCTCGGACTCGTAGTCATAATCATCGTTTTGCGGAAGCTAAAAGGTGAATGGACCGGGGCGAAGGGAGAGAGATTTGACTTTGGCGGCTCCTTAATCTATGTCCTCGGGCTTGTAGCGCTAGTTTATGGCTTCACATTTCTGCCGGCGACGCTAGGAGTGGGGTTGATTGTTGGAGGCGCTATCGGGCTTTTGGCATTCACCAGGTGGGAGATGAAAGCAAAAAGCCCGGTGCTGAATATCAACTTGTTCAAGAATAGTAGAACCTTCACCCTATCCAATGTGGCAGCGTTGATCAATTACAGTGCCACATTCGCCATAACTTTCCTCATGAGCCTTTACTTGCAGTGGATGAAGGAATTCAGCCCCCAAAATGCCGGCTTGATTCTGATCGCCATGCCCGCTACGCAGGCTATTTTTGCCCCGCTTGCCGGCAGGCTCTCGGACAGGATTGAACCACGGCTAATTGCCTCGGCAGGAATGGCATTGACTACCGTAGGACTTGTCATCTTCATCTTTCTCAATGAAGCGACCCCCTTGAAGTTCATTATAGCCAACTTGATTCTAATTGGTTTGGGCCTTGCTCTCTTCGTGTCACCCAATACTAACGCAATTATGAGTTCTGCACCGAAGACGGCTTACGGCGTAGCTTCGGCAATTCTAGCGACGATGCGGCAGGTTGGCACCGTGCTAAGCATGGGAGTTGCCATGTCGATGTTTACCCTATACAACATCGCGAATGTCCAAATTACACCCGGATACTATCCGCTTTTCCAGCAAAGTATGAAGACATCTTTCACAGTTTTTGCTGCCCTCTGCTTTGGTGGCATATTTGCTTCGCTCGTCAGGGGGAAGATACGATAGATCCTCACGCCATCATCTAAATCCTACTTGCCAAGCTCTAAGCAAATCCAAATATCAGAACTCTAAATCCTAGGCTTTTCAAACACTTTCGTTTAATGCTTTCAGATTATTTGGAATTTCGTGCTCGGGATTCTGAACTTGAAGCGGAGCGTCCTCGTTTCAAGGCAGGCAAGATATTTCGGATGGTGGTTTCTTATGCAGGTCAAACTCTATGCCGGCTTCATGAAACAGGTCCGCAAAGGAGTTGTCAGCATAGTTACCAAAGGTTGCAAATCGTTTTATTTTGGAATTGACCAGCATCTTAGCACAGAGTACACAGGGCGTGTGTGTACAGTAGATGGTAGAACCCTCTAGACTGACACCATGTAACGAGGCTTGGATAATGACATTCTGCTCGGCATGAATACCCCGACATACTTCATGCCTGGTTCCAGATTCTATGCCCAACTCGTCCCTTAAGCAGCCGAGTTCAAGACAATCTTTTAGTCCGGCGGCAGCCCCATTGTATCCGGTAGCCAATATGTGCTTACCCTTCACTGCTACGGCGCCTATGTGATGGCGTTGACAGGTGGAGCGCTCCGCCACTACCGAAGCTATCTTCAGGAAATATTCATCGATATCCGGCCTGGTTTTCTTTTTCATTTCAAAGCAGATATAACTCGTTCCGTTTCCTTTTCCAGTTCCTCCAAGGAAGCCTCATTTACTATTGTAAAGTTAGCCATGGCGATTGGCCCGCCCTTGTTTATGTTCTCTATCTCCGATTTATCTCGACTGGCTGCTTCCTTCACCTTCAAGGGCCGTTCCATTCTATCAGCGAGCCTTCCATGCCTCGTTGTTGGCGACGCCCAGACGGCAACCGTGGTTAATTGCTTACCATAGTATTCATTCAAAAAAATATACTCTTCCCACGAGTACAGACCATCAATCACAACATTCGATGATTCAAGCGAGCTATCAATCCTGGGCAAGTTCAATTTAGCGTAAGCAGCCATTCCATGTTCTCTCCTGAGTTGCTGTCGAATATAGCGCTCGCCTTCCTCATTCCGTTGGAGCCCTTCATTTTTGAGTTCCGCATCTGTAATATCTCCAAACCGCACTTTCTTATAGCCATGTTCCTCAAACACCCTGGCTACTTCAGATTTTCCCGCACCAGCCATACCGACAATTGCTACCACTTTCACGGCTTATACATATTTAACAAATGAACTGCGATAGCACCTATATTAACAGGATTCTACACAACTATCATAGTGAAAATCCCAGACCTCAACGAAAAATTAGTCCCCACCATCCCCGGCAAACCGTGGACAGGCTCTTAACCATTCTTGCCAAGACTGCAATAGATTTGGCTCGTCCCCAAACGGAAAAACCTTGTTACCTACATAGCAAAATATCGGTATACCTTGTCTGGTGATTCAGCACAGATTATACTAAACATCGATAAGTTGGGTTGCACTGATTCAACCTGTTGGTGAGCAAATGTTTGGCGCTCTTTCCAGAGAAGATATTCTAAAGATGCTGGAGGCAAATCCCCCTCTGGTGGAAAACTTATGTGATATTCAGCAGCAGGTTCAACCCAATGGCATAGATTTAACCCTCAAAGAAATAGCTTTGATCGACTCCCCGGGCAGCTTAGGCCCTGGCACGGAAGGCAGAGCCCTTTCCAATACTTCTCAACTCATTTTCAATGGGCGGGACCGTATAGATCTATTACCCGGTTGCTACTTGGTAACATACAACGAGGTGATCAATCTCCCCAAGAACATAATGGCTCTGGCAAGGCCCCGGTCAAGTCTTCTACGCTGCGGGGTCAGTATTCATAACGCAGTTTGGGATGCTGGGTATTCGGGCAGGTCGCAGTCCCTTATGGTCGTATACAATGCACAGGGATTCCGTCTGCACAGGAACGCACGAATTGTCCAGATGATCTTTCTCTCTTTAAGCCACGAGGTAGACCAGGGTTATCAAGGCGTGTTCCAGGGCGAGAACATCTGACGTGGCTTTTCAGTGAGGCTAGCTTCGTTTCCCTGCTGGCTTCAACCTGCGGACATCACTGGTTAGGGATACACGTATTTTCTTGGCGACCTTGCGGAAATGGAATCCCTGGACAGCAAGCGTCATGGATAAAGGAAAAGTTTTTGGCTTTTTCAACAATGTCCAGCCGACCAGCTTCCAGTAATGTATTCTCCCCCTCTCCATGATCCCCAAAACCCATGTGGTCCGTATCAATGCTATGAGATGGAGAAGAGAAACCTTGAATCTCCCTTTATTGCTAGGTTGATACTCTTTCAGAAAGGTTTTAATACGCTCATAGTATTGCCTGGGGGCATAGATTGTATCTACAACATGCTCATAGCCCCTGGTAAGCGCTTCGCGACCCATTTTGGGGATGAAATTGGTTGAACCATCTGTGTTATCACCAGAGCCCTTTGGCAGTATGCGGTTTTCCTTCTTTAAACGTTTATATAATCTTGTCTCTGGAGGAGCCATCAGTACACCGACCATGGCGGTAACGATTCCACTCTTCTGAATGAAATCGATTTGGCTTCTGAAGATGGAAAGTGGGTCGCTATCAAACCCAACAATGAATCCTCCTTGTACCTGCAACCCATAGTTCTGTATCTTCTTGACTGAGGCCAGCAAATCACGATTCTTATTCGGCAATTTATTACATTCGACCAGACTTTCTTCGCTGGGGCTTTCGATGCCCACAAATACCATGTTAAATCCCGCCGTAGTCATCATACGCATCAACTCTTCATCATCGGCAAGATTTATGGATGCTTCCGTAAAAAATGAAAAGGGACGGTTCTTCTCTTCCATCCACTTAATTATTGCCGGCAGAATTTCCGACTTTAGTTTTCGTTTGTTGCCGATGAAATTATCATCAACAAAAAATACACTAGCTCGCCATCCTCTATCATATAATGCGTCCAGTTCGGCTATTACCTGATCCTTGCCCTTGGTTCGTGGTTTATGCCCGTTCAGTATAACGATATCGCAGAATTCGCAATTAAAAGGACATCCACGAGAATACTGAATAGTCATCGATTGGTATTTTTTCATGTCGATAAGTGACCACAAAGGCACAGGAGTTTTCCCTATATCCGGGAATTCTTCAGACGCGTAGATATGCTTGGCACAGCCTTTCTCTAAATCTTCTATAAAGAGCGGCAGCTTATCTTCAGTTTCACCAAATATAATATGGTCTAGCTCATCAAACCCAAAGTCTTCATACCCGGGGTTGAAAAAGGGACCGCCTGCCACAATCTTGGTCCCTAGCTTTTTGCACCTATCGATGACCTCTCTCGCGGAATCTTGCTGCGCCACCATGGCGCTGAGAAAAACATAATCCGCCCACTCAAGGTCTCCGTCTGTCAGGGCTGTGACATTCATGTCGACGAGCTTTTTCTCCCATCCCTCGGGAAGCATGGCAGCCACAGTCAATAAGCCGAGGGGGGGAAAAGCGGCCTTTTTGAGAATGAATTTTAAAGCATGCTTAAAACTCCAGAAGGTATCCGGATACTGCGGATAGACTAAAAGTATTTTCAAATTACGCTCCTTTTTATGCTCTTCTTAACACAATTTCAGCGATAATAACATAGCAGAAACCATTTTGATAGTCGAATACGTCAGCTGGGCAGTAAAGAATAAGAAGACAAGACAATCATGAAAGCCATTCTGCCCGTCTAGTTTCTTGGCGGTGGATGTTGGTTGGACCTGAACTAGCAATCTTTGCTGAGTAAAAGGATATCTTGAGACCTTGTGAGGTGCTTGACAAACATGTGTGAGCCGACTATATTCCCTCTTGATCCAGTTGCCACAACCTCAAAGACCGAGCCTCAGTGCCTGCCGGATAGAGTCTAAGCAAAGGAGAGCCAAGATGGGAAAGGAACTCTCTATTTGCAACCTGGCCGATGGCGTGACCGACGAGCAATACCAGGAGTACGTTAAAAATATCAAAGGTCCTTTTCTGGAGAGCCTACCCTCGGTTAGAAGGTTCGAGTTGGTCAGGATAAAGGGAGCGGTAACGGGGGAGTCCCCCTATACCTATATCGGCATCCTGCATGTGGATAACCTGAATGAATTCTACCAAAGGGATGTTCCGTCTCAGCAATTCCAGGACTTTCTAAAGGAAGTGATGCCGATGATTAAGCAGGACGGATATCACATGATGTACGGCGAGGAAATCTACTAATCTATGGCGCTATTGGATGTTGCAGCCTCATTTGATATCTGGGTCGTTCACCCTGAAGATTGAAGGGGAGTATTACAGCTCCCCTTAGTTCTTTCCCGGTGGCTGGAGCAGGATTCGAAACCTCAACCTCCAGGCGGCGAAAATGGAAAAGAGCTCGGTGATTACGTCCCGACACCGCATAAAAATTACTGACAATTTCCCCAATGAGAATTCGAGAACGGCACTGTGAAATGTTATCATACATACTGTAAGACGAACATAGTATATGAAGATAGTATCTAGTTCAAGAAGACGCCATTATCCGGCAATAGTTTCTATCTCGCTGATTGTGACAGCCTTAATTGCTGGCATGGTAGGTTGCTCTAACGCTCCTACTAAGCATGCCCTCATGATTATCCCCACCGAAGACGGAGAGGTGGCCGAACCGGGAGAGGGGAATTTCATCTACAACGAGGGGACGGTGGTTAACCTGGTAGCCGAAGCTAATGAGGGCTGCTATTTTGTTCGTTGGGGCGGCAATGTAACCGCCATTGCCGATGTCGAGGCCTCCACAACCACCATAACCATGAACGGCAGCTACGTTATCTACGCTGTTTTTGGTCTGGAAGTACGCGATTGGTATGATTTGGATGCCATCAGAGACAACCCCTATGGCAGCCACACTCTAATGAACGATCTCGATTCCACTACTCCGGGTTATGAGGAATTGGCCAGTCAGACAGCCGATGAGGGAAAGGGCTGGCAGCCGATTGGTACCTGGTCTCTTTGGGCATTCACCGGTGCTTTCGACGGGCAGGGGTATGAGATAAGGGACCTGTTTGTCAACCGCCCTAACCAAAGTCCAATCGGGCTTTTTGGTTATACTGGAGAGGAAGGGTTTATCAAAGATACTAATATGGTGGACGTCACTGTGACTGGCTACTATTATGCCGGCGGTCTGGTAGGATTTAATAATGGTCTTATCACCAACTCTTATTCAACAGGCAACGTGAGTGGTACTATTGGGATGGTTGGTGGTCTGGTGGGAAAGAATACTGGTACTGTGAGCAACTCTTATTCCACCGCCGGTGTAAGTGGTGTTGTGAATGCTGGCGGTCTGGTAGGAGATAATTGGCATGGCACGGTGAGCAACTCCTATTCTACGGGTAACGTGATTGGCTCTTCATGTGTCGGTGGCCTGGTGGCATACAGTAATAATGGTACTGTCGCCAACTCCTATTCCACCGGTAGCGTGACTGGCTATGAGGATGTTGGCGGTATGGTAGGACGGAATTATGAAGGAACTGCGAACAATTCATTCTGGAACACCGAAACCAGCGGGCAAACTACTTCTGACGGTGGGACGGGCAAGACTACCGCTGAAATGAGGGACTTGGTGACCTTTTCATGGGCAGGGTGGAATATATGTACGGTAGCTCCCGACTCGACTAATTCTACCTGTACTTGGAATATAGTCAATGGAGTGACCTATCCCTTCCTTAGCTGGCAGTCATAATCCTTCACTCGGCTATTACGCTGTCAATGCCCCGACGTCGTTGCTCGGAGAATTGAAGAGGAACACTATCTAGCGCCCCTAGCTTTGTCTTGGCGGTGGGGATTGTCTTTGGCCCGACCACCTCCCGGTCGCGAAAACGAAAACATCATTTACCAGCTAATCCCTTCAGATCGTATGAGGGACTATCGACTGACTATAAGATAGTTGTATAATAATGCGAATAGTGACAAGAAAAGCCGCTGTTGGAAATGGCGTTTCCGGCACGATATCAGGGTGATCGGTCAAATGGTTGGGAGAATTACCGGAATCTAATTGCAGGTTGGTAACGTGCTATGCGCATTGAAAACACACTGCTGTATTCTGAACAGAGAAGAGAGGTGAGCTAATGAACAAGATTGAAGTACTTAAGAGGTCGGATCTGTTTCGTGAACTGGATAATAAGCATCTCGCCCTGGTGGCGGA
>CP070793.1:395140-398160 GCA_020346965.1 Chloroflexota bacterium
ACTGATACCCCGGTTCGTCTTAGCTATCATAGCAGTCCACGCTCTCCGTGGAGTACAGTATCTTAGGAGAAAATTGATTCCTAAGTGAATCCTGAATGTACCGTTCGGTACGTCAGCTGTTCAAGTCCGGCCTAGTCCGCCTTGAGCTAGAGAGTTGTTGTTTCCCTAATTGAGTATTCTGTCTAACTTCAGTATTGTCCTTCCAAGGCAGAAATTAGAGCTATTGAATTCACTAGGACTAAGTTCAAACAGTAATCTTTATCAGCCAGACATCATAATTGCCGGCGCCGTAGGAATCGGTGCAACCGGTGACGATGTATCCGCCATCTGAGGTTTGCCGGACTGAATAGCCATAGTCAACGTTTGACCCACCAGAGGTTCTATTCCATCTCTCATCTCCAGACGAATCAGTCTTAATCACCCAGACATCGGCATTGCCAGCTCCGTAGGAATATGTACAACCGGTAATGATGTATCCTCCATCTGAAGTCTGCTGGACTGAGTAGCCGTAATCAGTACTTGAACCACCAAAGGTCTTATTCCACATCTCATCTCCTGAAGAATCAGTTTTTATCATCCAGACATCAGCATTGCCAGCTCCGTAGGAATATGTACAGCCGGTGACGATGTATCCGCCATCTGAAGTTTGCTCGACTGAGTAGCCATAATCAGTACTTGAACCACCGAAGGTGTTATTCCACATCTCATCTCCTGAGGAGTCGGTCTTTATTAGCCAGACATCATAATTCCCAGCTCCGTAGGAATAAGTATAACCGGTAATGATATATCCGCCATCTGAGGTTCGCTGGACTGAGTAACCATAATCAGCACTTGAACCGCCAAATGTCTTGTTCCACATCTCATTTCCTGAAGAGTCGGTCTTTATCAGCCAGACGTCATAATTACCGGCCCCTGAGGATCTTGTGTAGCCAGTGATGATGTATCCCCCATCTGAGGTTTGCTGAACTGATTGGCCAAAGTCATAACTGGAACCACCAAAAGTCTTATTCCACGTCTCATTTCCTGAAGAATCAGTCTTTATCAGCCAGATATCGGCATTGCCAGCTCCGTAGGAATATGTACAACCGGTAATGATGTATCCGCTATCTGAAGTTTGTTGGATAGAGTAGCCAAAGTCAGAGCTCGAACCACCAAAAGTCCTATTCCACGTCTCATTTCCTGAAGAATCGGTCTTTATCAGCCAGACATCATAATTGCCAGCGCCTGAGGATTTCGTACAACCCGTAATGATGTATCCGCCATCTGAAGTCCGTTGGACTGATTGGCCTTCGTCGTAATCTGACCCACCAAAGGTCTTACTCCAGGCGACTTGAGGATTGTCGTAGGTCGTGCAGCAAGTAGTCACGCTGTAGTCACTCTCGCCTGCTTCGTTGAAGGCAGTCACTCTGTAGCGGAAGATGGTACTGGAGGTTAACCCTGTGTCGGACCAGGAAGTACCTGATTCGGCATGCACCTGGGTAGTGGGTGTGCAATCTGTGCCTTCACAACGGTACACGTAGTAGCCGTCAGCTCCATCTGAAGCATCCCAGGAGAGGTCAATCTGGGAAGAAGAAACCGCCATACAGTTAAAGCCGGTAGGCGCTTCAGGGGGAATCCCCTGAGTGGTAGAGCTAACAATTGGGCTGTAGTCACTCTCGCCTGCTTCGTTGAAGGCAGTTACCCTGTAGCGGTAAGTGGTACTGGAGGTTAACCCCGTGTCGGACCAGGAAGTACCTGATGCTGTATGGACCTTAGTGGCGGGTGTGCAATCTGTACCTTCACAACGGTATACATAGTAGCCGTCTGCTTCTGTTGAAGCATCCCAGGAAAGGTCAATCTGGGAGCTGGAAAGTGCCTCACAGGTAACACCCGTAGGAGGTGCAGGGCTTGTGGGTACAGGGCCGCCGCTAGGGCTAACGACAGTACAGCCTGCTAGCGCTACAATTAGCGCTAGCATAGTCATTAAACTGCCGATTCTCTTCATATGTAACCCTTTGTAGTGTGATTGTATCAGTGACGAATGGGGTGTCAATCACCCATTCAACCCAGTACAGATAGACTAATAGCACAGGAATTATGAATGGAACATTATGGAGTTAGGGAGTCACCACTGGACGAATATCGGGATGTTTGTCCAGCGATGCGTATAATTATCTGATACCGTTCTCAGTATCTATCAAGAGATGAATAGTCGGAAGCCAGAAAGTGACCTCCTATAAGGTGCATATCACATATAAGGCACTAAGACTTTGAAGTAGGCCTCACGGTGTGCTGGTCACAAACTTCTTCTTGTCCTTGTTGCAGATAATCTGGATCGTCTGCCGCCCTGACATAACTGCCGTAGGCATGCTACCCAGAACGACCCACTGCCCGGCCATATAGAAATTGTCCAGCCCCGGCAGAGTCTTTTTCCACTGATGCATGAGAGTTTTGGGAGTCATCATCCACCCTTCATAGGCACCTCTCCAGTTACCGGTATAACGAACCCAGGTCATCGGGGTGGCCACGTCACGCATCTCTACCTGGTCAGCCAGCCCGGGAAAGCGCTTATCAAGAAGCGTAACCACGGTATCTGCTATTCGCTCCTTCTCCGCTTTATATCGTTCCGGCTCTTCGTACAGCTTCTCCCAGTAATCATAGTCCGTGATGAAATATACTCTGACCACAGTTTTACCCTCAGGCGCCAGTGTGGGGTCAAAGTTGAATATTTGTACACCAAGCATGTTATGTTCCTTACCTGCAATGATTACCGGTTCCTCGAGAGCGAAATGAAGACCTTCGACAGAAGAAGGCACATCATCGAACCTGCGAGCTACACCCAGTCCAATATATACCAGTGGTTGGCGTAACGGAAGATTGTCATAATAGCCGCGTATCTCGTCATCAATGTATCTACCGTCCAGCATATCGAAAATGGTGGTATGACCGTCGGCGGCAGAGATAACGATGTCACCCTGGTGTTCCGTACCATTCGCCAGCCTTATGCCTACGGCCTTATCGTTTTCTACCAGTATTTTTTC
>CP070793.1:398260-400983 GCA_020346965.1 Chloroflexota bacterium
TCGAAAGGTGCTATTGGATGCCGCTCGTGTGCTCGTAGAGGGACGCACCGTTGCCGTCGATGTGGGCGAGATTTCCGGCCGCCACTTTCTGATGTGGGCAGGCATGGGTTTCGATGCCGTCGTCGCCCAGAGCATACCGCTGTGGGAAAAAAGGGCTTTAGGTTCCTGGGCATACGTGTTCCCGACAATTGAGTCAATTCATAAATACTCCGGCACTGATGTTTGCCTGAATCTGGACGGAAAGGTCGTAAAGGCCAGCACGCCATTCATCGTCGTCAGCAATATCCAGCTCTATGGCGGCATGATGGCGATTGGGGCTAAAGCCTGTGTGAACGACGCCATGTTGGATGTGTGCATTTTCAAGGGGGGAGGTTTCTTCACTTTTGTGCAACATGCCATGAAGATACTCGCACACAGACACCTCCAGGACCCGAATGTAGAGTACTACAAATGTCGTGAAATAGTTATTGAGTCAGCGCGCCCATTACCGGTTCAAGTAGACGGTGAACCTTTTTTCACGACCCCGGTTGCCATTCATACCGTGCCCTCATCGCTGAACGTGATAGTGCCGAAGGCAGCGCCAGCTAACTTATTCAGCCAGCCAACTAACTCTTCACGGGAGTAGAAATCTCAGAGCAGAACGGTTGCAGGAAGAATATGTAAAAGCCACCATCATCAAACCCTAATTATTCTGAATCTCTTGGTAGAGATACAGGAGACTCAAATCCGATCGTCACGAAATAATCCTCCACAGTCCCAAAAAACATCGGTCTTTGACAGTAGCATTAAAACAGATTCTACCAGTTCAAGCGCAATGTCCGACCTACACAGAGGTGGTATAATCTGGTGAAAGCCAGAAGAAAGAGGTGCCTCCCATGGAAAGCAAAAAATGTTCAATTGAACAATGCGACATTTTCGACTTCATGGCCAATCATGTTGGATTAACTGTAATTCACCCTGGTGGCTTCGACGCTACACATAAATTGCTAGGTTCCTGTCAAATAGACATGAATTCGAAAGTACTGGACATCGGTTGCGGCAAAGGTACAACCTCGATTCTCCTTGCTCAAGATTATGGCTGTAGCGTGGTTGGTTTGGATCTCTCTGAAGACCTGTTGAGTCAGGCAACCACACTTGTAAGAAGGAGAGGTCTAGAACACAAGGTGAGTTTTCGGGTGGGTGATGCTTTGAATATACCGTTTGCTGACAATGAGTTTGACCGTGCTATTGGACAGGCAGTGCTTATCCTCGTTGGTGATAAGAAAAAGGCTGTAAGGGAGGCACTCAGAGTCACAAAATCGGGAGGATATATAGGGTGGCTCGAATTAAGCTGGAAAAAGCCAGTGTCAAAAGAGTTTCTAGATGGAGTTTCTAATGTAATTTGCGCGTACTGTATGCTTGGGGTCGAGACATTTGAAGACTGGAAGAAGCTATTTGAGGATGCCGGAGTCAAAGAACTCCGAACCTCGGCCTATTCTCAGGAGTTTAAAGGGATGCGGGGTATGTTAGCCGATGAAGGCTTGGTAAGCGCCAGTAAGATTATGTACAGATATCTGACCAACAATAGTGTGAGAAAACGGATGAAATCAATGGACAAGTTCTTTAGGGAGAACGACCAGTATTTTGGCTACGGGATCTACGTTGGGAGAAAGTAGACAGATACCCTCAGTGATTATAAGTTGCCGTTTATGTGACTGATGAGGAGAAACATTGAAGACGAATAAGGTTCAACTCTACACCAGGTATCCAAGGCGCAGCATATTGATTTACAATGGCGTAACAGTTCTCCACTTCTTGCTGGGGGGAACTGGCATAATCCTTGGCTATAGTTCTCCAATAGGGTATATACTAGGCGCACTGTATCTTGCGTTCTCCTTTGCAGAGATGTACCTACATATGCCGCTAAAAGTATGCCCAAATTGCGTCTACTACAAGCTTGATAATTCTATCTGCATATCGGGATTGAATTTGGTGTCAAGAAAGATCGCAAAGGAAGGGAATGTGAAAGACTTTCCAAGTCGTGCTAAGGGACTTTTCTGTTCTAACAATCTGTACATAGCCAGCTTAATCATACCCATCATCGCGATGATTTCCGCACTAATCCTGAATTTCTCTCTATTAGTGTTGATAATCCTGATTGTAGTAGTGGGTCTACTTCTGTTTCGTTTTTTTGTGATTTTCCCGAAGATAGCGTGCGTTCACTGCCGTTCACAGAATATTTGCCCCCAGGCTCAGTCCATGGGCTTTGGTAAAGAACCGGAAAGAAATAAATAGCCTGGCAACTCAGACCATTTTCCTTAAATAAAGCGGAGCTTGTTGAGAAATCGATTGCCAAGGGAACTAGAGAGCTGTCATAAAGACAGCACCAATTGAAATCAAAGAGTTGGAGTCAAAAGAGATAGGAGGTTCGTCATGAATATCGAGTATTTTCATGCCTCGAAGTACGGAAACGGAGCCATGGTGGCAGAGGAGTTCAAGAACCAGATGGCTGCCAAGGGCGTCACCGTAAACATCCATCACGTCCGGGATGCCAAGCCGAAGGAGATGCCGCCGGCCGACCTGTACCTGTTTAGCTCACCCGGGCGCATGGGCAGACCGACCTGGGGCGTGCGCCGTTTCCTGAAGAAGGTTAAGTTGCCATCGGGAACGAAGTATGTCATCCTGACTACGGAAGCAGCACCTCAACCAGACAAGAAGACGGGACAGATGCCCAGCGAAGAAGA
>CP070793.1:401083-407906 GCA_020346965.1 Chloroflexota bacterium
GCCGTATTAGGTTTATGGCTCCCAGCCTGGCTGGTTCCCTCGTATTTATAGAATATCTTGGCTGGCGTATCCAGAGCCTTCTCCAACCGATATGCCCGATGTAACACGGTTGGTCTCCACGTACGGTAAACGTCCTGTACCTCTTCTGGGATTTCGATATAACGCTCGGTACTGAACTCTTGCTTAATGATATCCATAGGGAACAGGGGAGGCGGCAAGGCCATATCCAGTGGTAGTAGCTCCTTGGTTCCCGGGTGGCGGTAGGGTGGTAGTGGCTCGGGCAAGTCCGGCAAAATGTTATACCAGCGGGTTGGCATATCTTTCTGCTCAAGAAAATACATTCCTTTATTCATTTTATTCTCCTTTCTTTTGTCATCGGCTAAGTTTGAGAGTAAGTTAGTTAGCTAGCTACACTACATGTCGACCTCCTTATAACTTAAGGCCTCTCTTAAACACTTGACGAAAGAGCAGGCATTTTTCAGCGACTTGTCCTCGTCGAGCAATTGGATAATACGGCTGCCCACAATTACACCATCGGCGACCTCAGCGATTCTTCGGGCTTGCTCGGCGGTGGAGACTCCAAAACCAACGCAAAGAGGCTTTTCAGTCCTTTTTCTCACTCTGGCTACGAAACCTTCAAGTTCCTTGGGAAGTTCATCCCTGGCGCCGGTGACACCGGTCAATGAAACTAGGTAGATAAAGCCACTTGCTTTGGTCGCTACGAGCCGGATGCGTTCTTCGGTACTGGCCGGACTGAGAAGATAAACAAGATCGAGCCCGTGGCTTTTGGTTGCTTTTTCCAGTTCCCGCCCTTCCTCTGGTGGTAAGTCAGGTATAATCAGGCCGTCAATCCCTACCCCGGCACATTTCGAACAAAACTGCTCCGATCCGAACTTCAGTACAGGATTGTAATAGGTCATAAACACCAGGGGAATTTCTACTTGCCGCCTCAGCTCCTGAGCCACCTCCAAGCAGAGATGAGGACTAACTCCCTGTCTGAGCGCTTCATGACTGGCTCGCTGGATAGTGGCACCGTCAGCCAGAGGGTCGGAGAAAGGGATGCCCAGCTCAATGATATCGCATCCACTGCTGGCTAGAAGAGGCACTACTTCCAGCGTTGCTGCAATATCGGGATAGCCTACTGTGATGTAGGGAATGAGAGCAGTACGATTTGCACGCGTAAAGACTGAAGCAATACGGCTCAAATCCTCACCCCCAGTGCCTTGACTATAATGTCCATATCCTTGTCGCCATGCCCGCTCAAGTTGACTACAACAATTCGCTCCTTATTGAGAGAGCCTGCCATCTTGACGGCATAGGATATAGCGTGGGCCGGCTCAAGGGCCGGGATAATACCTTCGGTCAGGCAGAGAAGACGGAAGCCTTCCAGTGCCTCCTTATCGTTTACCGCTACATAGGTAGCACGGCCGGTTTTCTTGTAATAACTATGTTCAGGCCCTACTCCCGGATAATCCAGCCCGGCAGAAATACTGTGGGTCCCTAGAATCTGCCCGGCATCGTCCTGGAGCACATATGATTTCGTTCCATGCAAAACACCCACTGTACCTGCGACCAGGGAGGCGGCGTGTTTCCCTGTCTTGATTCCTTTTCCTGCTGCTTCTACCCCGACAAACTTGACATCTTTATCGTTCTCAAAGGGGTGAAAAATACCCATGGCATTGCTTCCTCCGCCCACACAGGCAAGGACATAGTCGGGCAAACGATTGCACTTGGCCAAAACCTGCTCTCTGGTCTCCTTGCCTATAACTGACTGAAAATCGCGTACCATTGCCGGGTAGGGGTGGGGTCCTACCACCGAGCCCAGAAGATAGTACGTGTTTTCGACATTACTCACCCAATCTCTGATCGCCTCATTGATGGCGTCTTTCAGTGTCTTCGTGCCCGAGCAAACAGGGCGCACTTCCGCACCCAGCAGTTTCATACGGAAGACGTTAATTGTTTGTCGTCGAACATCTTCCTCACCCATATAGACGATACAATCCAACCCCAGTTTGGCACATATAGTGGCAGTAGCTACACCATGCTGGCCGGCGCCGGTCTCAGCAATGATCCTTTGCTTTTTCATTCTCCTGGCTAGGAGACCCTGCCCCAGAGCGTTGTTTATCTTGTGGGCTCCCGTGTGAAGTAAGTCCTCCCTTTTGATGAAGATTTGCGCCCCGCCACAATGCCTGGTTAGCCTTTCCGCAAAGTAGAGTGGCGTAGGTCTTCCCGAGTAATCATGTGACAGGGAATTGAATTCAGCCCAGAAGGATGAGTCACTCTTCGCCTTTTCGTAAGCTGTTTCCAGCTCATCTAAAGCCGGCATAAGAGTTTCAGGCACAAACTTGCCACCATAGTCTCCGAAGTAGCCTTTACTATCAGGTAGCACTGTACACCTCGTTCTGTCTTATTTGAATCTCAATCGTTTTTCTCATTAAAGATCAAAAGTGTTACGTACGTATGCTCTCTATCTCTTTCATTAACTTCTCGAACTGCTCTGGATATAAGGACTGCATTCCATCGGAAAGAGCTTGCGAAGGGTCGTGGTGTACTTCAACTAGGAGTCCATCGGCGCCTACAGCTATGGCTCCTTTTGACAGAGGGATGACATACTCCCTTCGTCCGGCAGCGTGGCTAGGGTCAACTACTACAGGCAGGTGACTGACTTCTTTGATTGCAGGTATGGCACTTAGATCCAGGGTGCTTCTTGTATTGTCAGCAAATGTGCGGATTCCGCGTTCGCACAGAATGACCTGTGTATTCCCTTCAGACATGATGTATTCTGCCGACATCAATAACTCATTGATTGTGGCGGCGAATCCTCGCTTCAGCAGGATTGGCTTCGAGGCACGACCGGCACGGCGTAACAGCGAGTAATTCTGCATGTTCCTAGCCCCAATCTGAATAATATCACCGTACTGTTCGACAACTTCAACATTCGTGTGGTCAGTAGCCTCAGATACGATTAGCAGGCCGGTTTTGCTACGGACTTTCTTCAGTATTCTTAATCCTTCCTCTCCCAATCCTTGGAAGCTGTATGGTGATGTCCTAGGTTTGAAGGCACCTCCACGAAATATCTGTGCACCGTGCTGTTTCACCAGGTGTGCGATTGTTAGTGCCTGTTCTTCACTTTCCACAGCGCAGGGCCCAGCCATTATTACCGGTTTCTCTCCACCAATCTTGATATCGCCAATAGCAATAATCGTAGACTGCGGATGAGTTTCTCTACTGACAAGTTTATACGGTTTGGTTACAGGGATAGTCTCCTTTACGCCATCCATCGCAAGCAGCCTCGAATCGTCAACCGGCCCTGTGTTGCCTATGATGCAAACAGCAGTTCGCTGGGCGCCTGGCATTGGGATACCACGGAAACCCCAGCTCTCAATCTCACGAATAACTGCTTGTACCTGTACTTCTGTGGCATCGTTCTTCATAACCACAAGCATCTGACCGTTACTCCTCTGTATCTACAATCTATCACATTATTGTGTTGACCTAACTGCCTTGACGAAGGCTCTGATCTTTGAAATATCTTTCAGACCATTACTCTCTACACCTGTGGAGACATCGACCCCCCAGGGCTGAACATCCCTGACCAGTTGACCAACATTAGCCGGGGTGAGTCCTCCAGCGATAATGACCGGAAACTTCCTGGCTATCTGCTGAGCTAAATCCCAATTGAAGCTTTCTCCTGTTCCGCCGTATTTGCCTTCAACCTGGGAATCAAGAAGGGTGATGAACCTGTGTCCAGTCAGTAATTTGCTTGCAGTGGATAGTTCTATGTAGAGGTCATCCAGGGATTGCTGGCCTATTCGAACTGCCTTGATAACCGGGTTGGCAATCTTACGGCAGTACTCCCAGGACTCATCGCCGCTTAGCTGGACCACATCCAAAGCACAGAAATCGGCAATTTCATTTATCTGGAAAACTGGCGCATTGACAAAGACACCCACCACTCTTGTGGTCGTGCTGATTTTTTTTACTGCACTGGCTATCTCACGTGCACTAGGCGGAGTTACCTGCCGTTGGCCGGGAGCGAATACTAACCCAATATAATCGGCACCAGCTCTGACCGCTGCCAAAGCATTAGCTTTGTCTCTAATCCCGCAAATCTTGATACGAGTCATGATAACAGTTCCTTCATCTTGGCTGGAACATCAGGGGCGGTAACCAGAGCCTCGCCAACAAGTACAGCATTAACTCTCCATCCTGCCAGCTTTTCCATGTCACTCCGACTTTTAATACCGCTCTCGCTGACTACGATTTTCTCTTTGGGGATAAGCGGTCGTAAGCGGTGGGTGGTATTGATGTCAACCGTAAGAGTACTTAGGTCTCGGTTATTAATGCCGATAATCTCCGCTTCGCTGAGAACTGCTCTTTCCACCTCGCCTTCATTGTGCACCTCGACCAAGCACCTTAAACCGAGGCTGTGACTCAGTGACACTAGTTCCTTAAGCTGTCTCTGGTTTAGAATGGCTGCGATTAGCAACAAAGCATCAGCGCCATATGCACGAGACTCATATATTTGATAACTGTCGAAGATGAAATCCTTTCTCAGCAATGGAAGCTGCACCACATCTTTAATTGCTGTTAGATGCTCAATACTGCCCATAAAGTAATTGGCCTCAGTGAGTACCGAAATAGCAGCAGCGCCGCCTTCAGAATAGATTTGCGCTAACTTGATCGGGTCGAAGTTGGACCTTAGCATCCCTCGTGATGGGGATGCCTGCTTCACCTCTGGGATCAGCCGAATATTATCGCTTTTAAGCGCCAGGGCGAAGTCAAACGAAGGTTTCTGCCGTGCAATGCGTTCTTGCAGACAAGCTGTAATCACCACCTTCTTTCTTTGCTCTACCTCTTCCCTTTTCTGGGCGACAATCTTATCTAACATTTCTTTTCACAACTTCCAGATATCGGTCAAGTATTAGCTACTCCTTTCTGAGTTTCTGGCTGAGTTTTATAAACTCGTCGAGCTTAGCCAGGGCTTTTCCGCTATCGATCGTCTTTTCAGCAATGCAAATACCTTCTTTGAGGTCTAACGCCTTGTTGCCAGCTACCAGCGCTGCACTAGCATTCATGACTACTATATTCCGCCTGACCCCAACCTCTCCGCTTAGTATGCCGCGCAGTATCCTGGCATTTTGCCGGGCTGTCCCTCCTCTTATTTGGGTCACACTGGCTTTCATAAACCCCAAGTCTTCGGGGAAAATTTCGTAAGGTGGCGATACTCTATGTTGATTGATGTCCCATATCAGAGATTTTCCACTGATGGAGATTTCATCCATGCCATCTGTTCCATGTACTACCAGTGAATGCTCTGTGCCCAGACGGTGGAGAACAGAGGCGATTTTCTCTCCCAGTTCCCTTGAAGGAACACCAATGACCTGAAACCTGGCTCTGGCCGGGTTAGTAAGGGGACCGAGAATATTAAACACAGTACGAATTCCGATTTCACGTCTGGGGGCTGCGGCGTGTTTCATCGCTGGGTGAAAACTGGGAGCAAACATGAAGCCAATTCCTATTGTCTCCAAACATTGACTGACAGCCTCAGCTCCAAGCTCAATCCTCACCCCCAGTGCCTCCAGGACATCGGCACTTCCGCAGTGACTGGATATTGCCCGGTTACCATGCTTGGCTACTTTAAGCCCTGCCCCGGCCACAATGAAGGCGGCGGTTGTGGAGATATTAAAGCTCGAAGAGCCGTCGCCACCTGTACCGCACGTATCGACAACCGGTGTAGTGACTTCAACCGGTGTTGCCTTGGCTTGCATTACAGTGACTAGACCGGCAATCTCATCTACTGTCTCACCCTTAATGCGTAAGCCAGTTACAAAAGCGGCAACTTGGGCTGGTGTGGCTTCGCCAATCATTATCTCCTCCATTACAGATGTCGCCTGCTCAAAGGTCAGTGAACGACCGTTGACAATATTTTCAATGGCTTCTTTAATCATCGCTATGCTCCTGGTTTCAGAGTATTATTCAATAAATCCTTCCTCGCTTAACACCTGATGATTCAGGTGAGGTTGAACGCGTGGAAACATACTGGTCAGCCTCTGCCTGGTCAATAGCCGCAAGTAACGCTTGAGCTTTATTCAAGCTTTCTTTGTATTCGCGCTCAGGGACACTATCGGCGACGATACCAGCGCCCGCCTGAATATACGCAATATTATTCTTAATGACAATGGTGCGTATAGTAATGGCAGTATCCAGATTGCCTGAGAAGTCGAAGTAGCCCACTGCGCCGGCGTAGGGTCCCCTTTTCTCCTTTTCGAGTTCGGCAATTATCTCCATAGCCCGAATTTTGGGAGCGCCCGAAACGGTACCGGCCGGAAAGCAGGAGCGGAGAGCATCAAACTGCGAAAGCCCAGTCCTCAGCCTGCCCTGAACGTGGGATACCAGGTGCATCACATGTGAATACCGTTCCACATCCATGAACTGAGTTACCTCAACCGTGCCTGGCTCGCTGATTCTCCCGATATCATTACGACCCAGGTCAACAAGCATGGTATGTTCGGCACGCTCCTTTTCATCATGCCTAAGCTCTTCTTCCAGAGCCCGGTCTTCGGTAGCATCCTTGCTCCGGCGGCGAGTTCCGGCGATTGGATGTGTGGATGCTGTCCCATCTTCGACTCGCACCAGAAGCTCAGGAGAAGCCCCGGCAATATAGAAGTCCCCTAAGTGGAGGTAATACATATAAGGAGAAGGGTTGATGGAGCGCAATGCCCGATATATCGCGAACGGATCAGCACAAGTACGTCTTGATAATCGCTGTGATAAGACAGCCTGAATAACGTCACCGGCGTAGATATATTCCTTGGCTTGA
>CP070793.1:408006-410799 GCA_020346965.1 Chloroflexota bacterium
CGAAGCCCGGTGTCTCTCTCGCGAGCGGGCCTTCAAATATACATTAGGCCATCCGGCGGCCCGAGTCAAGGTTCCCCTTCAAGGCCGCGATCGCCCTGGACAAGGCTCAGGGGGACGAAGCAGGCCGATAATCCAGCTCGCCACCCTCTGGGGTGGAGAGGAACTCGAGCTCCGGCGGACAGACATCGTTCATATCGGGCCGCCCCATGTTTGCCTCAATGGTATTGCCACTGCCCGATATATGCCCATCAAACGGCAGAAATGTCCCCGGGAAACAGTGATGCCAGTATATGGCAACTCCGTATCCCCTGTTATCGGTGATCGTATTGCTTTCCAGGACTGCCTGCGACCTGTCCCAGAGGATGATCGCCCCGTCCCATCCGCACCTTGTGAGGATGCTGTCATTGACCGTGAGGCGGGCGGAGTTAGCCGCTCCGATCCCGTAGTCGCTGTGATCGGAGATAGAGCACCGGGTGATGCTGGCCCCGCTGGTGTCGACGGCGAAGACCCCACTCTCGGCATTGGCCACGACGTCGCAGTCCACCATATCGACCGAAGATGAATATGAGAGATATACACCTTGAGTGTTCCCGGTGACCGTGCACCGTTCAAGCACCGCTCTGGCGCCGGAGGCGAGTGACAGGCCGGTAGAGCCGCCGCTAATGGTGACCCCGGCCAGGTGAAGGTCCGCTCCACCTACCAGCGACAGGACCGGGAGCGTCCCGGTTTCTGAGATAAGCACAACCTCTTCCTGCACGGCCTCGAGGGAGACGTCAGTACCTATGGTCAGCCCTGCGGCATAAGTCCCGGGCTGGAGCATGAGGCTACCTCCGGGGAGCAGAGCATCGATTGCCTCCTGGAGAGACTCAAAACGGTCATCGGGCCAGTCGATGACAGCCTCGACGGGCTCCAAAAGGGGAAGCCGCAAGGCGGCGGGCAGATTTCCCCCCAAATCGATCCCGTTTCCACGAAACCGGTTGCCCCCGCCGATGACTTGTCCTGACGAACCCGAAAAGAGCCCGTAGTGCTCATTGCCCTCAACCAGGCAGTCCTCCAGGCGGGCGGTCCCGGCACCCCGAAGGGAGGCCCCTCTCCTATTAGAGCTGAGGACAGAATCGGAGATCGTGGCGTGCGCGGAGCCTTCGACCCTGATACCGTCAAACGTGTTGGTTGACATATGGGTTTCGGCGACCGTCGCCTGCGCTGTGCCTGTGAGTTGGATGCCGTGCCAGTTGGAGACGAGGGTACTCCCTGTGAGGTTCACCGTTGCCAGACCCTCTGCCTTGATACCCTGGTCGGAATTCTCAGACACATCGCTTCTCAGTAGCTCCGCCTGGCTCCGTCCGGTCAGCCACAGGCCGTGCCCGCCGTTATTGCGGACAAAGCTGTCGATAACAATGGCAGAAGTCTCGTCGCCCAGTATGAGTCCAGAGCTACCATTGTCGGAGATCTCGGTATTGCGGAGTGTTACCCCGGCAGAGCGATTGATCATCAGCCCCCGGCCGATGTTGCCCGAGATGTGTGATCCGGTAACGTCTACCGCAGCGGAGTCCAGTACAAGAAGCGCAGTCTGCCTGCTATCAGAGACGGTGCAGTCATTGAACGTGAGATGGGCCGAGTCCATGACCTGTACCCCGTAGTGCGTCCCGGAAATGTGGCTGTTCCTGATGTCTGCCTCGGCGGTGCCTGAGATTGCCACGCTGATGTACCCCCTGTCGGCGGAGATACTTAGCCCCTGTATTTTCACACTGACCGGTTCGGTGCCCCGGCCGGGCACTTCCACAACGGGCAGATTGTACTGAGCCGGGCTGATGACAGTGTTGTCGACACCTCTCCCCACGAGTGTAAGGGACTTGTCGATAACCACGCTCTCTGTCCACTCCCCGCGGGCAAGACAGATGACATCGCCCGCCCGCGCGGCATCGATCGCTGCCTGGATCGATTCACCGGCGCGGACCGTCACCGCACATTCGTACTCCGGAGTGTGCCACGGACGAGCAAGGGCCAGCACCAGTATGGCCGCGACGATGCAGACAGTTATCAGCAAACGCTTCCGGCTCGGCCCTGGACTAAGCCACGAAGATAACTTCTGCTGGATCAAAGTAATCATTCCTCGGCGAAGCGTGCTACCCTTAGCCGCTCCGCCTTACTACCTGTGGATGGCATGACGGACACCACAGGTTGACCGTTGAGCGTACTCCCGGCCAATCCGGTCGAACCTTGACGTATGTCCTCCTCCATGCCGAGCCACACTGGCTTTTTCTGGCTAACGTCGTGAACTGTCGAGCCCAACACAGGCAGCGACGAATTATAACAGTTCACCCGCCGAAAGCCAAGACAGGGCCTTGCCGGGGCGAGTCTTCACGAGCTCGATGGCTTTCCTGTGAGGCTCCAGGATAGTTATCGAGATGGCGACAGGCACCGAGCTATCATTACGGTGCTGCAGCTGATAAAATGAACGACGAGGAGACAGAAGCAGATGACAGTTAGGAAAGCTCGCTCCAAAAAAACGAACCGCGCTACGTCAAAACTCAGGAATTGGCGGGTCATGGCAATCGCTGCAGCGGCGACTGCGATAGTGGTCGTGGCGGTAGTGCTTGCAACTCCGGGGGCGGTGAACGACGATCTTGTAGCCACGGTGAATGGAGAGGGGATAACCGCGGAAGACGTGGCACAGATGCAGGCGAGGTATGAATTCTACTACGGAGAGCAATATTCGTTTGAGGAGGCACTCGGGCGGCTCGTGGTTGAGGCATTGGTCTACCAGGAGGCCCAGCGGGCAGGTTACCTGGC
>CP070793.1:410899-415213 GCA_020346965.1 Chloroflexota bacterium
AAACCTACAGAACTCCTCTCAATCCACGGAAACTCGCTAGAGACCCCCCAAAAGTTCTATTGACAAAGCTAAGTGATATGCTAAATTTTATTTGCATTGTGAAAAAGGCATATTATTGTGCCCCCAATTAGCTCGGGTTAGGATGTGTTTAACAGTCTTGACTCTAGTCAACTGGGTGGGAAATTAGACTTTGGCTGGATCGGTGAAAATGGATACGAAGGTACGTCAGATGGAGATTAGTCCAGAGCTAAATACGCACGTTAAAAAGTACTTGGCACAACTGAAATATGAGGTAACCGAGGGGGTTAAACTGCTCGGCAAGTCTGGAGTTCAACAAAGCTTCGATATGCTGGGCCGGAGAGATGACGGTATTACTAACCATACTGTGGCGGTCAGCCTTGTTGCTGGTGGTGATAAGGAGGCAGAAGCAGGTATTATTTTCAGCTTTGCCAATAAAGCCTATGACTGCGGCATCCTGGACAGGATGCTTATTGCAATTCCCGACCTGAGTCCAGAGGCGAAACAACTGGCTCAGAAACAGCGGATAAAGGTCATTGATGGAGAACGAATCGAGCAGGTACTTACGCTGAAAACCGACCTGCCAGTTAAGCCCGAAGAGCCGGCCAAGGTCGAAACAATAGCGGATCTCGTTAAATCTCTTGCCAACCGGGGTTATGCAGTAAGAGAGAAAGCCAAGATTAAGGGCCGGTCAGGCGTTGAATATACCTTCGATATACTGGCTGAAACTGAGGATGACAAAGTTGGGCACAGGCTGGCCATAGATTTTCTTAATAGCGATAAAGAAATAAATCTTGATCAGCTAATGTTATTTGATACCAAGGCTTTCGAGGTTGGTGTTGACGAGAAGGTGATCGTAGTCTCGGTAGACCTTAGCCCCAAGGCGGAGCAATTTGCCCAACATCAGAAAATAAGAGTCCTTAAGTTGGGGCAGAAACTGCCCGTTAAACCTGGGGCTAGAGAAGTTCCCACACCGGCATCACAGAAGCCGGTTAAAACTGAAAAAGCGGGTAAGTTGCTGAGACAGCAACCGCAGCCGGAAGCGCTGCAATTGATTCCCGAGGTAATGGCGCGGAGATACAATGTCATACCTGTGGCTATATCCGGGAGAACATTAGAAGTAGCTATGGTGGACCCGACTGATATCTTTGCCCTGGAAGCTCTTGCTGCCCAGAGCCGAATGAGGATCAAACCCATAGCTGCTAGCGCCAAGGACGTCAGGGATGCTATTGATTTCAACTATAAAGGCTTCAGCGAAATTGAGGCGCAGGTTTCTCAAATCTCCTTCCCGGATGAGGCAACCGATGAAAAACTCGCCATTAAAGCCGCTACCGATACCCCTCTGGTCCAGGCTCTAAACCTAATAATTGATGAGGCAGTCAAAGCCCGTGCATCCGACGTTCATATTGAACCGGAAGAAGATAGAGTGCGAGTACGCTACCGGATAGATGGTACTCTTCAAGATACAATGTCTTTGCCTCTGAACGTGCATCGGGCACTGATTTCAAGGATTAAGATTCTAGCTGAACTGAATATCGCTGACCACTTTCGTCCTCAGGACGGTCAATTCTCTACCACATCGAAAGGACGAGAGATAGATATCAGAGTCGCCACTGCCCCGGCTGTTTTGGGTGAGACAGCGACCCTGCGGCTTCTGGATAAATCATTAGCCACTCTCGGCTTATCAGAGCTTGGTCTACTGCCTGACAGCCTGGCGAAGTTTGAGGATATGCTCAGGGTTCCCTACGGTATGATTCTGGTCAGTGGTCCCACCGGAGCAGGTAAAACCACCACTTTATATGCCTCGATCAATTCGCTTGACACTCACGGAAGAAATGTAATCACTATTGAAGACCCCGCTGAGTATCGGTTTTCGGATATCGTCCAGATCCAGGTTAACCCACAGGCCGGTATTACGTTTGCCAGTGGTCTCCGGTCTATACTTCGTCTTGACCCTGATGTAATACTGGTAGGTGAGATACGCGATGCAGAGACAGCCAATATAGCCACTCAGGCAGCCTTAACCGGTCACATGATGCTATCATCAATCCATGCCAATGATAGTGCCGGTGTGCTCTCCCGTCTTGTTGACCTCAAGGTAGAACCTTTCCTCATAGCTTCGTCGGTTATCGGTGTTATCGCACAGCGGATGGTGCGCCGCGTCTGTCCTGATTGCGGCCGCCTTATTGAGGTCCCGTCGGCGGAACAGATCGCTTATGAAAAGGAAACGGGGGACAAAAAGGCCGAGTTTATCTATGGTACCGGCTGTAAATCCTGTGCCTATACCGGTTACCTGGGGCGTACGGGAATTTTCGAGATTATACCAGTCAGCGATGCTATAGGGGCCATGGTCTGTAACCGCGCCAGCAGCGCTGCTATTCGAGAACAGGCTCTTAAGGACGGTATGATATCTATGATGAGCGACGGCATGCGCAAGGTAAAGGAAGGTATTACCACACCCTTTGAGGTGCTGCGTAATGCTTACAGTACTACTTAGCCACGGAGGTTATAAATGGATTTTGCTTATACGGCTTACACGGAAGATAAAAGACTGGTTAAGGGCAAGGTGTCGGCTACTACTGAAGAAGCGGCATCTGAATTGTTGAGCTATGGAGGCTACCGGGTGGTCAGCCTCAAATCATCCAGGTCTCTCATTAACAAAGAAAAGCTGGTGTCCCAGTTCTCCAAGATAAAGATGGAGGACCTGGTGATGTTTTCCCGCCAGCTTGCTTTGCTACTGGAATCAGGCACTGATATTGTTACTTCTCTAGATTTATTACAGAACCAGATAGATAACCAGACCCTGGCTTCAATAGTTGGTGAGGTAGCCTCGGATATTCGGGGTGGCAGCCCGTTGTCAAAGGCAATGAGTAAACACCCCCGGGCTTTCTCTGGCATGTATTGTGAAGCCATGGCTGCCGGTGAGCACGGTGGTAACCTGGACGTGGTACTGAGGCAGATGGCTGATTATATGGAACGGTCGGTCGTTACCCAGAAGCAGATAAAGGGTGCCCTGACCTATCCCATTATGGTGGTTGTTGCCGCTGTTATTGTGGTAGTGCTATTGATCACTTTTGTTTTTCCCACCTTTGCGGGCTTGTACTCTCAATTCGGGTTTGACCTGCCTCTACCCACCAGGATACTTATAGCCATTACCGACTGGTTCAGTGCTTACGGGCTTTATCTTATTCTCGGCATCTTGATTGCTATTGCTGCGATCTATGTATACATCAGGAGCCCAGACGGGAAATACCGGTGGGACAAATTTATGCTTGGTGTGCCCGTAATCGGACGTATAGTTCATCTCGCGGAGCTTGCCCGCGCCTGTCGGACTATGTCCATGCTGGTAAGGATCGGCTTACCATTGCCGGAAGTGCTGGGCATGTCCATTGGTGCCAGCAACAACAAGTTCGTAGCTGAGAACCTAATTGGAGTTCAGCAGGACTTGATCAGGGGTGAAGGTCTGTCACGGCCCATGGCTAAGAGACAGCTTTTCCTGCCCTTGATGACGCAGATGGTAAGAGTCGGGGAGGAAACCGGTAATCTTGAGAACACGATGGCCACTGTAGCCGACAATTTTGAGGTCCTGGCTGCGGACAAGACCAAGGCAGCTATTGCGCTTATTCAACCGGCACTCACGATATTCATTGGCCTGGTAGTTGGTTTTCTTGTGTTGGCTATGTTTTCAGCGATGTATTCAATCTACGGTCAGCTCGGAGTATGAACGAGGGCTATTGAGACAACATATGTTATGGCTTGGAGAAATGATGGCGCAAGAGTCCTATCTATCATTGCGAGGCTGGCGAAGCCAGCCGAAGCAATCTAGGTACGGATGATGGGATCATGGTGAGGATATTCAGAAAGATGAGAAGACTAAGATTGAATAGCAAAGCAAGGAAAGCCTTCCATGGCAGCTCCCGCGGCTTCTCCATGCTTGAGGTTGTGATAGCTATTGGTCTCCTCGGTATAATTGCCGTCTCCGTTTTGGTCGCTCTTCAGACCGCAGCCCTCGCTCTTATCAGCGCCGACAGGCGGGCTACTGCCGAAAGCATCGCCCGCACCCAAATGGAGTGGGTCAGATATAGCAACTACGATGATGACCTGGCGGAGGGACATCCCCAATACTCGTTGGATCCACAGATTACACTTCCCCCCGACTATGGTGTTGAGACCACAGCTATTCGCTTGAATAAAGACTTGAATCCTGACGATGACGATGGAATCCAGCAGATAACAGTGACCGTTAGCCATGAAGATATAGTAGTGGTGACTCTGGAGGACTATAAGAGGAAGTAG
>CP070793.1:415313-419400 GCA_020346965.1 Chloroflexota bacterium
GTCACGCAATATGGAGAGATGTCGACCCCTATGCCGGATATCTCGTACCGCTCCGCCAGCCTTGTCAATAACTCTCCCTTGCCGCAGGCAATGTCGAGCACGGTAGACCCTGGATTCAGTCTCAGGAGCCCAACTAGTTCATCGAGTTTCGCTCTACTTGTCGGATTGCAGACTTCGTGATAGCGATGGGTTACGTCGTAGAACTTCCATATATCCATCTAAATGTCTCCTTCAATTCAGATGGCATAATACTAACACGAATATGCCCCCAGTAACCGAAGAACCACGGGCAAATCGTCATTACACCGCTGACTAACTCAGTAAACTTCAAGGATAGCCGGCGTGATAGACAATGGTTGAAGCTACGCCACAGCCCAATCCAAATGGAATATCCCTTCTCATATTCAGATGCCTGTCGCTGAGCAGTACGGGTTTTGGGATAGATTGTGGCGCTACCACAAGAAGGAACGGTTCTTTGCTTCCCCAGTTTCATCAGCAGATTAAGGGAGTCTCTCGAAAGTGAGCGCTGATGTAATAGTCACCGTTCATGGTGATGGTGGTTACCGCGGCATTGACATTTGCTATGGTATCCACGTCACCCGTCCACCTCGCAAACTCATATCCGCTATCCGGTTCTGCGATGAGGTCCACCACTGTTCCCTCTTCATATAGTAAGAATCTGCCCTCTCCAGGGGTCGTTACTGAACCATGAACTGGCCCGATGATGTTCAGTGTGTACTGGACAGGTGGAAGTACGTCAAAGTCAGCCGTTATGGAATAGTGGTCACTCATGGTAATGATTGTCTCTGAGGCACGAACGTTGTTAACGGCATACACATCTCCAGTCCAGCGCACGAATTGATGGCCACTATTTGGAGTAGCATTCAGGCTAACCACCGTGCCAACTTCATACGTAAGAACTGATTTTTCAGAGATAGTGATATTGTTGACGGCAACTACGCCTCCATTCGTACTGTTTACAGTTAGTGTAACAGATTCATCCCCATCGCCATTATTATTAACATTACCATCGTCTTGAATGTCACCACAAACTACCATGCCTGCAATTAAGATTACCACAATCAAGAAAATGCTAATCTTTTTCAATTATACGAGCCTCAGATTGCTATTGTATCAGTGCAGAATAACGCTATAAATACCACAGCAATAAAAATATCATGCCCTATGACAGCAGATGACACTCATTTAATACCGGCTCCTAGATTCGGTTACAGCCGGGCTTTAGAATAAGAAGGAAGAGGAGCTCGTTTGATTTCCTCTTCCTGTTCATCTGGACAACATGTGGGTTTTTGGTGCTATGGTAACAGCCCTTGTGTCAATCACCCACTATATGTGGACTATGTCTTTCTTTGCTGTCTTTGCTGTCTTTGCTTCTGATTATTCTAGATTTCGGCTTGTCTAAGCGCCGTTTGACTGTCCGTGAGGGCCAGGTTCACCCCATAGATTAGGGATGCAATCACCATAGGGCTCATCATACGGACACTCCTCATAATGGTTCTGGGCAGCTTCCGCGTTGTCACCTGCTGCCAGCAGGCTGCCTGTAAAGAAGACCGACAAAAGGGCAGCCAGTACGAGGGCCAATCCTAATATTCCAATGATTCTTCTCAAAATGCTCCTCCTTAGTTTGATTTCTTGGCTGTTACCTACACATCCATAACGAAGAAAGAGTGGAATTGTTACACCCGTCCTAGGCGCGCTTTTCCGCGTTACCGCCCAGAGAATTCATCGTAGAGCACCATAAGCCAATCCAAAGGGCACACTCCCGTCTTGGTATTCAGATACCTGTCTCTGACCAGTTTTGATTCTGAAGACAGATGACTATTTACCCATATTTAAGATCGTTTCTCAATGCTGCGAGTAAAAATGGAATACCAGTGTAAGCACCGAGCCAGGTAACGACAGCTACATCTGGCTGGACCGAATACGCGAATCTCCCGTCTCGACGTCTCTGCGTGCTATCCAAATCGAGACTATTATTCCAATTAGTTGTTCGTAGAGACTACTCTGAATACAGCCGTTATGCCCTTTGCTCCCACAAATTCGAGTTCAGGTAGTCCGACTACTTCCTTGTCGACGAACTCCATTACGTCCGGGCAGGTAGGGTCATCATAGTTGTCGAATAAGATGTAGCCTCCATGCTTCACTAGAGGCCCATAATTCAGAAAGTCATCCTTAACTCCAGAATATGAGTGGTCACCATCAATAATGCACACGTTGTAGCGATTTCCTGACGCCTGCTGTATCGCTTCATTCTCCGTGCTGAGCCTTTCGATGATGGTGTAATCCGATTGTGGAATATTCATTCTCTCCAAGTTGCGAGCAAATGTATCACGAGTAACCGGCATCATGGTCGTTGGGTCCAGTGGTCTACCATGGTATCCCCGCAACGGGTCGATAACAGTAATATGCACACTGGTAAAGAAGCCCCTGCAGTTCTCGTAGACTATGGCCATGCCGACACCGAATAAGGTTCCTATCTTGAGAATGCTTAGTTCCGGCTCCTTTATGCTACGAGCTATCAAAATGCGTAATAGCATATCTTCAATATCGCCATCTAGGCGACCAATACATGTGTCCTCAGCAAGGCAAATATGATGCGCCATATATGCCAGTGCTTTTATATCCAAATCAAGTCCGAGTTTTGGCACCCATTCCCCAGCAAATCGTTTCAAATCCTTGCTTGTTAGTGTTCTATTAAACGGCTGAAAAAATGTGAAGTTGCTGACATTCATTTTCGGCAGAGTTGCCTCTACTGTACCGAGAGCCTTTTTGATATCGGACACCTGTTTGTTGGTATCCGATACTCTCCTGTTAATATGCCATAGTTTCCTGTTGATATCCGGTCCCCACTTCGCTAACTCACTTACGTGATGGACAGGACCATCTAACTGTAACTTGATATAAGATACCGCCAGTAGACCGCCGCCTAATAATAGCAGAGCAGAGGCGATTCCCACGAGGTACCAGCGTGCAGGTTCGATTAAGGCTCCGGCAATGTAGAGCCCTGCGAGAACAAGAATAGCAATTCCAGTGATGCCAAAGAAGGTTCTCCTTACTAGCGTCAAGCCCCACTTGCCAAAGCGACCAATGGTAAATATTGTCGGGTAGTTTATCTTCAGATATTGGACAAAGCTTCTACGACCTGCTCGTGTTCTCACTTCTCTTTTCCCGTGGACTTGATTACTCATTCACTACAGCATAGATCGCAACCCTATTATAACACTCACTAAATCAATAAAGTTCAGGATAACTTGAGGCTATGCCATTACGCGACCCAAAGGGCATACCTCCTTCTTGATATTGAGATACCTATCTCCGAGTAGTTCGGTTTTTGGGGATAGGAGGAGCGTCAGCCGCAACCGTATGCCCCGCTACTACATATTCTCTCTGAGGTGCCAGTTCCATCATCGAAGCAGGCAGTAACATTCTTATCGGAGTCCATAGTAATAACAATAGTCGGCGACTTACCCGTGGCATCACCGCTCCAGTGGTCGAATTCCCAACCAGAGATGGCAGATACATTAATAGTCACCTGAGTACCCCCAGGATACTCATGAGTACCCTCACTAGGGTTAATAATGCCTTGACCATTAATACTAATGGTAAGGTTATGCGTTGCTGTGGTTATAGCTTTCTCGTCCCCTAATCCATCATGCTCCTGAACCAACTGAAAATGCTGCATGCGGTATGCCAAGATAGAATCGACTAGAATATTTGCATTTGACGTCAGTTCATACATTGTTTCAAAGGGCAGCTGATATTTGGAATCTCTCTCTGGTCCCAACTCTAAATCCAAACTCTCGTTCTGTTCCTTGATGCTGGTATTCAGATTCGTTGTCTCACGGTAATACCAGGCATTGAGAAACAAAGAGGCAATGAGAAAGATTGTTGCTATAATTCCCCAAGTTTTCATAATAATCTCCTCGTGCTAGGTTGCGTTAACCATTTCTCGCACCTTGCCCCATCTCCTCTTCAATCAACCTAACCTAATATTAACTAGTTTCAACTATTTTCACAATCACCCGAAAGTACCAGTTAGCGCAAAAAGCCAAGTTGGGTACATTGA
>CP070793.1:419500-423993 GCA_020346965.1 Chloroflexota bacterium
AAAACAGGAGTGACCTCTACTGAGGGATTCAATTTGGCTAGCTTCTGAGCTGCCGAAAAGGGCTTTTGCTCTCCAATGTCTTCGTCGTAATAGAGGATCTGTCGGTTTAAATTGGACAGTTCCACGCGGTCGCAGTCTACTAGGGTGACATGGCCTATACCGGCGCACGTCAGATATTGAGAAGCAGCGCATCCCAGTCCTCCAAGTCCTGCTACCACTACATGGGACTGCTTGAGTCTTTCTTGACCCTTTTCGCCAAGGTCCGGGTACAAAATCTGGCGTTCGTATCTGGCTAAATCATTCTTCGTTAACATGTACTGTTCCTCATGTTCCGACCCGGCAGCAAAAGATCCATAATTATACATAATTAGCAGCCGGTATTCATTTTGCTGTACCAGATACCACTATATCAGCGAAAAACAGTAGCCCAAAACAAGAGATAACACGCAGACGACCACCAGATAGATAGCTAAAATCCTGCCACCGAATTGCTTCCTGAGAACCAGGATGGTGCCCCAACTGGTAATCGGTCCCACCAGTAAGAGGACCATCCCTGCACCGATATTCATTCCCTGAGAGACGAAGGCGTGGACCAGAGGGACACTCGCTGTGGAACATATGTACATGATCAAGCCGAAGCTCAGGCTGAAAAGATACCCCAACCCTCCACCGAAATTGGCACCGACGAACTGCCCGACTGGGGTTACCGCTGCTACCAAGGCGGCCAGGGCTAAGCCCAGAAGCAGTTCGGGGCCAATCTCCTTGACCATATCCACAAAGGCATATCTAAACACATGCTTTATCCGGTGAGCGAGCTGTTGGGAGCCTCCCCGCATATATTCCTCCGGACTGTGTTCAAAGGCTTGTTGACAGTGGGAGCAGCAAAAGTAATACGTCTCTCCCCCGTATTCTGCCTTAGCTGCATTATCTGTCTCGACACTCATCCCGCAAACCGGGTCAAGTGCTTGCTGCGCTGGAGTACCAATAACTTTGACTTTGCCGTCGACCTTATTTGCCACCAGCCCCATGACTAAACCCATGACTATCACGGCAAAGAAGATGAATACGGTGAAATTCAATCCCAGTAGGCCGTAGGTGACCAGCAGGGCAGTTATGGACGTTGCTGGCGTTGCCACCAAAAAGGCCAGGACCGGTCCCAAACGCGCCCCCTTTTGACGCAGGCTCACAGCCACCGGTAGTGAGCCGAGACAACAGATAGGAAGGATTGTACCGATAAGGGTGGAGTAAAGGATTGGCTTTATGCCGCTGCCACCCAGGCGTCTCTCCACCCAGCTTGAGGGCACGAATTCGTTAATTAGACCGCTCAGTAGGAACCCTATAGCCAGGAAGGGCAATACCTCAATGAGATAATCCTTGAATACTATAAAATACTGGACTATCAACTATTAGCCTCCGGTATATTGGAGCCGTGGAGAACATATCTCGGCTTATGATCTCACTTGTATGCTTTTACCGTTATGCTCAGAAGCTTCTCTTTCGTCTGATTTGCTTGGTTGTCTATGTAAAATTCCCGGCTTGATACTACCTTCACATCCTCAAATCCCGCCCCCTTTATCTTTTCTAAATATTCCCGCTGCTCCAAAGCGCCTCCTATACAACAAGCCCAGGCATTTGAGTCAGTTCTTATCTCATCGGGTAGCTGTTCCTCAGAGACAATATCAGACACTGTGAGCCTTCCGCCGGGTCTCAGGGCTCGGTAAGCCTCCTGGAAAACCTTAGATTTGTCCGGGGAGAGATTGACAACGCAGTTGCTGATGATTGCATCCACAGATTCGTCCTCGACTGGGAGGTTCTCCATTTCTCCCAATCGGAAATCTACGTTCTGATAGCCGTGGTTAACGGCGATTCTGTTCGCTTTATCAATCATCTCCTTGGTCATATCAACCCCAATAGCTTTGCCATTAGGACCAACTTTGTTAGCTGCCAGGAACACATCTACTCCGGCTCCCGACCCCAGGTCCAGTACTACTTCACCGACTTTGAGGTCTGCGGTAGCGGTGGGGTTGCCACAACCCAATCCCATAATCGCCTCCTCCGGAACCCGTTCCAGATCATCTGTTTCGTATCCTATACTCTTGGATTGCAGTACGGAACTAGCCCCGCCGCAGCAACTTGAGCAGCAGTTTTGCTGGTCTTGCTTAGCTATCTGACTGTATTTCCCCTTCACCACTTCCTTGATTTCATTTTCTTTCATAATTCACCTCCTTGCATTTACATAGTGATAGTCCCTTCATTAGGGCCTCGCAATCAATAATTAACCCGGCTAATCTGGCATCCGTAAGCTTATAGTAAACCTTTTGCCCTTCTTGCCTCTCTTGAACAATATGGCATTCTTTAAGGGCTCTCAAATGGTGCGAAATCAAGGATTGCTCCTTGTTCAGAACGCCGGTTAGTTCACCAACACATCTCTCGCTTTCCGCTAGCAGCTTGAGTATCTGGAGTCTGGTCGGCTCACCAATGCACCTCAAAAATCTGGCCTGCTCTTCAAATATGGCCATATGAATCTCCGTTTATATGAATTATAATTCATATATTTTGGAAAGTCAAAACTTAACGAGAATAGAGCTTGAAATGAATAATCTACTGCGTGAAACAACAGTAAAATGGAAAGGCGTAGCCGAATATTGAGTCTACTCCTTCAGTATCTGTCGTGCTAGGTAATCCTCAATAGCTGATTTAAGAGCCTCCTCGGCCAGTACCGAGCAGTGCATCTTGAGCGGCGGCAGTCCGTCCAAAGCTTCGGCTACTGCTTTGTTGGAGATTTTCAGGGCTTCGTTTATGTCCTTCCCCTTCACCAACTCGGTGACTATGGAACTCGTAGCAATAGCCGCTCCACAGCCAAAGGTCTTGAATTTAGCATCAACGATAATTCCATCAGTTACCTTAATATAAAGCTCCATAATATCGCCACAAACAGGATTCCCGACATGCCCGACGCCATCCGGATTTTCTATCTCCCCGACATTGCGAGGATTCTTGAAGTGGTCCATGACTTTATTGCTGTATTGTGACCAGGCATCAGACATTGATTTCACTCCTATTTCTGAGTTTTCAAAAGTGGAGACATTGCTCTCAACTTGCCGACAATTCCGGGTAGGACATCCAGGACCCGTTCCATGCCTTCCTCGGAATTTTCTCTGCCCAGGGTGAACCTGAGCGATCCATGAGCTTGCTCGGGGGAGAGTCCCAATGCTAGAAGAACATGAGAAGGTTCGAGGCTCGCCGAGCTACAGGCTGAGCCAGTAGAAGCACAGATGCCCTCTAAGTCAAGATTTAAAAGCATGGATTCCCCTTCCACAAAATCAACGCTCACGTTGATATTATTGGGCAGCCTTGTCGTAGGATGACCATTTAAGCGGATGTGATCAACCTTATCCATGAGGCCCTTAATTAACTTATCCCGAAGACCAACCAGTCGTTCGGCTTCCTTGTCCATCTCCTGACCGGCGAGTTCCACCGCTTTACCTAATCCCGCGATAGCAGGAACATTTTCGGTACCGGCCCTGCGCATCTTCTCTTGCTCTCCCCCCTGCATAAGGGGGACCAATTTGGTGCCCTTCCTCACATATAGCGCTCCTACTCCTTTTGGTCCGTAGAACTTGTGCGCTGAAATAGAGAGCAGGTCCACTTTAAGTTCATCCACGTTAACAGGGATGTGCCCCACGGTCTGCACAGCATCCGTGTGAAAGAAGACTTCAGCCTCTTTGGCAATCTTACCTATTTCGCTGACAGGCTCGATAGTGCCTACTTCGTTATTGGCATGGATAATAGATATAAGCATGGTCTTCGTGGTAATAGCTTTCCTGACATCGTCAGGGTCAACCAGGCCGTACTCGTCTACTGGCAGGTAAGTTATCGTAAACCCTCTTCTTCCTAGGAACTTGCACACCTCCATGACAGCATGGTGCTCAATTGATGTGGTGATGATGTGATTCCCCTTATGTCCGTTAGCATAAGCAACACCCTTCAGAGCGAAATTGTCCGCCTCAGTTCCTCCGCTGGTAAAAACAATCTCCTCGCTACGGGCGCCGATTAATTCGGCAGTTTTAGTTCTAGCCTTCTCTACTGCTGCTTTTGCCTCCTGACCATAAGAATATATGCTCGAAGGATTACCGAAGGCATCGGTGAAAAAAGGCAGCATGGCCTTTACCACGTCGGGGTGTGTCGGCGTGGTGGCAGCGTGGTCCAGATATATCCTGCACATCTGATTGCTTATAGCCCCAACCCACTATAAAATTGCCGCATATCCGCGAATCTTAATAGGATTTTAGCATTTGTATGGTACAATTTGAAATTCAAGGTCTAAATTTGGATGACGATTCGAAACGCAGAGCTATTATCAATGATGCCTGGCAAGCCAGGCAACTATCGGAATTTGGAGAACAGAAGCAAACAAGCATATGGGCTATCGATATTTTATAAGTATAGTGTATCATAATGGCTGATTTGTCGGAGGCAACTGCTGGTCGACC
>CP070793.1:424093-427616 GCA_020346965.1 Chloroflexota bacterium
CTTAGACTCCCATCAGCACTCACACAGACTACGGGGTCGTGGGCAGCAACTTTGCCTCTCCAGATTCTACCGATAGCTATTCTACCTTTGTGGCTGTCATAGTCCAGGTTAGAAACCAGCATTTGAAATGGCCCACTTTCAATTTGCGGTGGTGGCACTTCTTCTAAGATGCGTTCGAACAGAGGAATGATGTCTCTGCCTTCAGTACCTGGTTCGTTTACGGCTGTACCTTCCGTGGCACTGACATATACTACCGGGAAGTCAAGCTGGTCAGTGCTGGTGGCTAATTCCAGGAACAGGTTCTCGGTCAGCTTAAGCACCTCTGCTAACCGCGAATTCTGTCTGTCTATCTTATTGATAACCACAATGGGTCTCAAGCCCTTTTCCAGAGCTTTGCGAAGGACAAACTTAGTCTGGGGCATGGGACCTTCTATAGAATCCACCAGAAGCAGGCAACCATCAGCCATATTGATGACACGCTCTACCTCGCCGCTGAAATCAGTATGCCCGGGGGTATCGATGATATTAATCTTGACTCCCCGGTAAATCACAGCGGTATTCTTAGCCATAATTGTAATGCCTTTTTCACGCTCTAAAGCGTTCTGGTCCATTATCAACTTGCCCACCTTCTGGCTATCCCGGAATACCTTGCTTTGCTTAAGCATGGCATCTACCAGAGTAGTCTTACCATGGTCGACGTGGGCAACAATGGCTATATTTCTGATGTCGTTGCGATAATTCATATATGTTGGCGAAATCCTGCCTCTATCAGGTCATATCTATGGTCCGTACCTGTCACTTTGATTCTGTTGTCTTCAATCTCCTATGACCTGGTCAGCATTTTTGCGTCATTGGTCAGGCTCATATTAGTTTGGTATCTCTGTTTGGAAGCGGCGAAGGTAAACGTAATTGCGAGGTCGCCACATTCTATAAATATACACGGACCAGGTATCCCCGGCCCGTGTATGTCCATGTCAAACTGGTGTTATCTACCCGGTCTGACTTTACTGTAGCAATCGCTGCAATAGACCGGCCTGCCACTAGCAGGCTTAAAAGGCACCTGGGTGTCGTTCCCGCACTGGGCGCATGTGGCAGCAAACGTCTGGCGTGGGAGCCCGTAGCTGTTGCCACGACTTCCGTTCCGCTCTGTCTTCCTTGCCTGTCGGCATGGGGGACATCGCTTGGGCTCATTAGTATAGCCCTTGGACTTATAGAACTCTTGTTCCTCAGCAGTGAAGCTGAAGTCAGTCCCACAATCGGAACACTGGATTGTTTTGTCCTGAAGACTCATTGGATGACCTCCTTTCTTAAAATTTCTAGCTGGGGTTTGGGTCATCCAATACTTGATGTGAATCTGGTAGAAAGAAGCTTGTAATAACCTAACCTTAGACTATTGAATACATCATACACCACTTACTAAAATTGTCAAGTCCCGCTATAGTAATCTCACCGCCTTCCTTGTCAACTGCAATCATTATTGTCTATTATCTGTAAACCGTTTTTCCCCACCGTCAGCCGTCTATGGCTGCAATCAAGGTATTGGCGGCATCAATCAGAACCTGGCCATCCGCCAAAGTCAGAACCCCACCTTTAACAAGAGCTTCAACTTGCCTGACAAACGTCTGGAGCATTATGATTGCGGTGTTCATATTGCCTTTGTCAAGTTGTCTCTTAGCATTGTTGAGTGCGCTCAATAATGCATTGCCGTGTCCCTGGTTAACAGTTCCGTCTGCAATTAAGACCTCTACCTTGCTCACAATGAATTCATCTATCGCCTCTTGTAGGCTCAGGACAACAACAGTTGTCGAACCGGGTGTTATAGCTCCATCATCGTCTGTTACCTGCACATTGACGATATACTGACCCGGAAGTGCGAAACTGTGGACTGCGAATGCATCTGACTGAGGCCCTGTTTCAAATACTCCATCGTCGTTCCAATCAAAAGCATAGGTCAGCGGATCATTCGCTCCGGCCGGATCGGATGCCTCTACACTAACGGTAACATTCTCTCCTGCTATTGTCGGACCGTTGTTGCTTATAGAGTTTATTAATGGAGCTAGATTGTTCACAGTCAGGTTAAACATGTCCTGGCAGGTACCACCATGACCATCGTCGGCAGTAATTGTAACAATCTGGCTCTCATTAGGGCCATCGCTTGTACTCAGAGACCAGGACCAGGTGCCGTCGTTATTGTTGACTAATACGCCCACAGAGGCAGTCAAAGCTACCGAATCGCCATCTGCATCGACAACAGTGCCGCTATTTGCTGCAATCTGGCCTTCATCCACAATGACTGTTTCCTCATCGATGTCCACACTTGGTGGACTGTTGCCCGTAATGGGTAGAATGTAAGGTCTGTCCGGATCGGCACCCTGCAATTGCCATACCTCGTAGCCGTATGTGCCCAGAAGCAGGGACTGGTCTGGGCCGGGATCTTTCTCGTCACCACGATGCAGGATGTAGTTCACGTCCTCAGCACTTTCCGTTAGAGCAACTTCAAAGACGGCACCGAAGGTATCAAATGAGACCGGTTTTCTGGGGGTCATCCATGCGGGGTCCCCTACTCCGCCCCACGTATGCAGTCCCCAGAAGTCGGTGTAATCAGCACTTGTGTAATCCCCGTAATCACCGGCGGGGCGGTGGTAGTGTAATGTCACGAATCCCTCCGCTGCTCCACGCTGTGAGTAAATCGTCTCATCACCCGACTGTATCCATATTGTGGCGTCATTTATGGGGACAAAACTCTGGTCCGGCCCGGGATCCTTGTCATCCCCGTTATGGATAATGAAGTCTACCGGTTCTGCCGAATCAATGATCTGAATATCCCAATAGATGCCGTAACCATCGGAGCCAGTCGGCGCCTTGGGATTGTTCCAGGCGGTTGCTTCCGATGGGTCAATGCTATCACCCCATAAATGAAGTCCCCAATTGGTGTAGTTCGCATCGTCACGGTGGTAGTGGATAGTCACGAAACCCTGCGCATCCGCCTGACATGTGTATGTGTTTGGGTCGCCGCCCTTGATCCAGATTTCCGGATTGATGCTTGGATCAAAGAAACGGTCTGCATTAGTACCATCTTTGGTATCACCGCGATGGACAATGAATCCGACACTTGTCGGTCTCGGGCCCAGCTGTACCCAGGCGAAACGACCGAATTCGTCCTCTCCCAGGAATGGCCTGGGGTTAGCCCATGCGATAGCCTCAGCGATATCACCCCAAAGGTGCAAGCCCCAGAAGTCATTATAATCACCTGTTGTATGATCGCCGTAATCACCGTCTTCCCGGTAATAGTGAATGACAGCATAGGGCGGTTCACCGACCCTATATGTCATACTTATCGTCAGAACATGACTTGTTTCGTTATAGGAGAATAAAACACTCTCATCGTTCTCCACGGTGAAGGGTATATTCGGACCATTTGGGATACCGTCAATCCCGTAATTCTCATCCCAACTCTCGTTAATGGTTACTTTAGCTTCGTAATCTCCGGGGGGAATGAGATCAGTGCTGAAACTGTAGACTC
>CP070793.1:427716-431904 GCA_020346965.1 Chloroflexota bacterium
ATACCGACACCGCCAACATCACCCCATGTCCCAGGCCCGGCCGTAGCTGCACCAGCAAAGAAGTCGAAAGTAAATGAACCAAATCCATAAATACAACATAATAGGATATTGAAAATAAGGATGATCTGCCAAGCTTTAAGATTCCACAACAACCTGCGTGTGGTTGTTTGACTGACATCCACAGTATCCTCCTTCCTTCTGAAACAGAAGGGCAGAAATTGTCCGTTAAGGACCATCACTCACAAAGCCCCCGAATACCTAGAAGGCTATTTCCTTCACTATTTCACTGAATCGTTCCTTGAAGTCACAATATTCAGAGGAATTAAGAATTCTTCTATTTCTCCTTAATTACGATTCTGCCGAGTTCCCAATGGTGTTCATACAAATGTAAACCTTTGCTTATGGCAATTATCTCTCCGTCATCGACTCCGATTTCTTTCGCCATCATTTCTTTCATTAATTGAATACCTGCTAGGTTTGATGGAAAACCACCCCATAGATCCCAAGAGCGAAAATAAACAATATAATGCAATTTTCCATATCTTACCCTGGTATCTATTAGCTTCAGACACGGCGGATCTTCTAATTCGGTCGAATTAGCATCGCCTATCGTTATGGTTGCTTGATTTGTATTGAATCCGCTTCTATACATTTCGCATATGGCATTAAACTGTGGCTCGACATATTCCCCATACGTATATTGCTCATCTGGCTGTTTTATACTGGCCATCAGATATGTTAAATATTCCTTTTGCACATATTCTATTGACGTTGGTGGAGGAACTCCATCTGGTACATTAGGAACCAACGGTCTGATGTTCGGATGTTCTATTTGACAAACAATTAGGTCAAGTTCTTTTCTCCTTTCACCAACAAAACTCCCTCTGGTTATAGTGTATTCATAACCGTTGAGAAGAACTTCCTTAATACATTGCCACCAAGCCTCGTCAAGGCTTGTGACTTTTACGTGAGTTACATTCATTCTTAACTTTCCGCGTGTTACTCCTTAACTCGCTTATTTGGCTTTGAAGAAGTGGCGTCCCGGGAGGGATTCAAACCCACGACCCGCTGCTGTTTAGGCATCAGAGTTCGGCAGTGTACCGTTCTAAAACGGGTTGGAGTCTAGGAAGGAATACCATAATAACAGAACCTATGACAGTGGCAAAGGCCGCCAAGATGGTTCCTACTAAGCCAAACACGCCCAATACCATACCAATCACTAGTAATCCTACCGACACAACTGCTGCTATCAAAGCGGTCATTTACTAAATACCACTTACGTTTTTATTCTGATTCTATACTGCTAATTATAACAGACGCTCTTTTGGACTGCTATTGGATTCTGAGATAACATGAGAGAATCGTTGCAGCTTCCACTGATAGCGGAAAACGACCTCGTATTCATTCACTGGGATGGAAGCCCCTTGCTGCCGGATAGCGTAACTCATGCCTGGGTCAAACTGGTCCGTAAATGTGGGCTAAACGGCATACGCCTTCATGATGCATGTCATAGCCATGCCACCATAATGCTGAAACAAGGTGTGCACCCCAAAATAGTCCGGGAAAGGCTCGGGCATTCAACCATTAGCACAACATTGGATACTTACTCACATGTAGCACCAGGACTTCAACAAGCTGCTGTTCATTCAAGTATTGTGCCTAACCTCAATGGGCATACGGTTCTTTCCTACCTATCCTAGGGCCGAGTCTTCACTGCAGGAAATTTGCGCCTGGCTAATGCAGATATAGACCCCACCGCAAACTTGACTTACCGTACCACTGGCAGAATCAATAGTTCACACCAGTATTACGATTAGTCTGTGAACGCTTGAACATGAATCACTGCTTGGTAGGCAGGGATTCTAGAAGCCTAATTCTGCTTGATTCATACATGGCTTTGTGGCAAGGTTCAGTTGTGATATAATTGATTCAAGAGAGGGTGAGGTCAATGAGAGTCAAGGAAGAGGGCTCTCAGCATTTGGTGCTTGTAGGCACTCGCAGTCAGCGAGCACGGGGAGTGCCCTGGTTGGCGTTTGCTGGAAACTTTGTGGTTGTCTACTTTTCCGTTTTTTTGAAGGTAGACGAATAGACTTTCCGTGGTGTTGCTGCTACTGTGGTTTTTCTTGCTTCTGCAATTGAGCGAGTAGACACTTTCTTCCTTCCAGGTGGCTCGGTCAGTGGTCGCGGGGGGATACTCACCCCCCGGATGAGATAATTGCTGCTAAGCTAATTCGTAGCCGTAACCTCGGAGATTGAGAGACCCTCGTCCCAGCTTGTGAACTTCAGACCTCCAATACCTGCTACCTAGGCAGATACTAGCCTCGCACCAGTATTCCATTTGCCATCGGCTATGTATATAATCAGGATTGCAGTTTATGATTCGCTTTTGGAGGGGAAGCACCATGAAGAAAAGGTTTCTGCTTATTGGCATAGCAGCCATATTGATTGGAGTTGGAGCCTATCTTGCTATTACGTTATCAGGACCTTCCATTCCATACACTTATCGACCCCCTGAGAACATCAATGATGGGCTTGAAGTCGGCACTCTGGATGAAGTTAGTATTGACTCAGAATTGATTGGAAAAGCATGGAGTGACATAAGCCGGGGAAGATATGGAGAAGTGCATTCAGTGCTTATTTTCAAGGATGGCAAGCTGGTATTAGAGGAGTATTTCGAGGGGCATAGATACGAATGGGATGCTTCTAATCATCACGGTGAACTGGTGACCTGGAACAGGTCTATGCCGCATGTTCTTCAATCCGTGACCAAAAGTATCACTTCAGCATGTATCGGAATCGCGATAGATAATGGTTTTATTGAAAGCGTTCACCAATCCATATTTGATTACTTACCGGAACATCACCATCTCAATACTGATGGGAAAGACCAAATTACCATCGAGCATCTGTTGACCATGACCCCCGGATTAGAGTGGATGGAGTGGAATGCACCTTACAGTAGTCGGGATAATCCTATCATTGAAATCTGGTTTCAAGATGAAGAGCAGAATAAACATCCGTTCACCTTTGTTTTGGAGGGGTCACTGATAGATGAACCGGGAACAAGCTTCCGGTACTTCGGTGGAAACCAGATTGTCCTGGGCGGAATTATTGAAAATGCTACAGGAATGGATATTGATGAATTCTCTGAAGAATATCTGTTTGAGCCGTTAGGGATTGATTCCTTTGATTGGTGGTTACGATATCCAAGTGGCGTGATTGAGGCAGCCGGTGGTTTGAAAATGACACCGAGGGATATGGTTAAAATCGGTATGACATATCTCAATAGTGGGATTTGGAATGGGGAACGAATCGTTTCCGAGGAATGGGTCGAGGAAAGCGCAACGCCATACGGGGATAACAAAGGGATTGATGTCCCGGGTACGGATAAGAAGGATGTAGGTTATTCCTATTCGTGGTGGACCAAAACATATACGAAATCAGGCGAGGAAATAAACATTCTTTATGCCTCGGGTTGGGGAGGACAGAATATCTTTGTCTTGCCTGACCTGAATACAGTGGTTGTTTTCACTGGCGGTACATATACTCGAACTGTCAAGACATTCACACTTCTTGACAGATATATCATACCTGCTTTGACCGAGCCGTGAATAAATCATTTATCCAGAGTTGCTTTGTCAGGCATACTGTTAGACGTATGCGTAAACTTCACCTCCGTTAACCTGCTTATAGAGCTCAAGGACATCATCGAGTGTCATATTTCCTGTACGTAGCTAACCATATCTTGGCTTTCCCAGTATTAGATCAGATAGCATAGGCGGCGTATTGACAACTCCCCTCAATGCTCATATGATGTATCAAAGGAAGCGAAGGTATTGCTATGCCGTTCTGCCCTAGTTGTGGAAAAGAAGTAAGCGAGGACATCAAGTTTTGCCCTCAGTGCGGACAGGACCTTAAGGTTGAGGTGACGCCCGAGAATTCATCGGGACAGGGTGAATCGGCGATAGTGCCGGAGGAAGTCAAGGGATGGAGTTGGGCTGGATTCAGCTTAACCTGGATATGGGGAGTCTTTAATGGCGTCTTGATATCGCTACTCGTCCTTATTCCCTTTCCCCTTTTTAGTCTTGCCTGGGCTATCGTTCTTGGCATAAAGGGAAATGAGTGGGCATGGCGAAACAAGAAGTGGGACAGCGTTGAGCACTTCAAGAATGCGCAGAGGCCTTGGAA
>CP070793.1:432004-441649 GCA_020346965.1 Chloroflexota bacterium
CGCACCAGTACTGCCATCGGAAGATGATTTTCCTTACACTATACGCCTGGTTTCCGAGGTGCTTAGTTCTCACGGAAGCACGTCCATGGCTAGCGCTTGTGCTTCGACCCTCTCCTTGATGGACGCAGGTGTACCCATCAAGGCGCCTGTGGCTGGTATAGCCATGGGTTTACTTACCGGGAAAAACGGTGAGTATGTTGTGCTAACTGACATTGTAGGTATGGAGGATGCTTATGGGGATATGGATTTCAAAGTTGCCGGTACCAATAGTGGGATCACGGCATTACAGCTTGATATAAAGCTCCGAGGAATAGATTATAACGTACTGGCTGAAGCCTTAAGCCAGGCTCACGAAGCGAGATTGGAAATACTGGCGAAAATGGGTTCAACCATAAGTGCCAGTCGCTCTGAACTTAGTCCTTATGCGCCGAGGATGTATGAGATGACGATTGATCCGAGTAAGATAGGGAGTGTCATTGGTCCTGGCGGTAGGGTTATCAGGTCTATTATAGATGAAACAAAAACCACAATAGACATAAAGAACGACGGTACTGTTCTCGTTGGCTCTCCAAATGAAGAGGGAGCTCAGAAAGCGATGAAAATAATAGAGGATTTGACGCGGGAAGTGGAGCAAGGTGCGATTTACACTGGAAAAGTAACGAGGTTATTTAATTTTGGTGCCATGGTAGAGGTTCTACCCGGGAAGGAGGGCTTAGTCCATATTAGTGAGCTTGCTAATTACCACGTACCTCAAGTTGAGGATGTCGTTAAGGTGGGTGATGAAGTAATGGTCAAAGTCATAGGAATTGATAATTCTGGCAGAGTAAATTTGTCACGCAAAGCGGTATTTGAAGGACTTTCGCGTCTCCCCGGTGCTAAAGTCAAGAATTCCTCAGCTCCCAAGGACTATAGGAAGAAATTTGCTCGTCCGCGTGGTAGAAGTGAAAATCGTGGCAATCGTAGTAAATAGATTATTCACTGATGAGGGATGGGAAAGAACATGACTTCTACTTTAGAACCCATAAGAGTAGTTATTAATGGTGCTTTGGGCAGGATGGGGCAGGAGGTAACTAAAGCTGTAGTTTGCGAACCCGGATTGAGACCGGTCGGTGCCGTGGAAAAGGAAGTAACTCAACAATATCTTCCTTTGGCTGAGGCTTCAGAACTGATACTCCTTTCTTCTGATTTAGAATCACTTCTGAAAAGCTGTGACGCTGACGTGGTAGTAGATTTCACTAATGCCGATGTTGCGATGGCAGCAGCTCGCGTTTCCGTAAAGCAAAAAGTCAATATGGTTATAGGAACCTCAGGGCTTTCTGAAGAAAACTTGGCAGAGATCGAAGAATTATGCCAGGCATATAAGGTAGGAGTGATCGTGGCACCTAATTTTTCTCTGGGAGCAGCAATTTTGATGCATCTATCGAAATTTGCTGCTAAATTCTTCGACCACGCTGAAGTTATTGAAATGCATCATGATGGAAAGACGGATGCTCCTTCGGGGACTGCTATAGCTACTGCCAAGGAAATGCTGCAGACGCGTGGCAAACCGTTTGCTCATCCCGAAGTTACACGTGAAGTAGTGAGCAATACCCGGGGAGGACAGATGGATGGGATAGCTATTCATAGTTTGAGGTTGCCGGGATTTATGGCCGGACAGGAAGTCATATTTAGTGGAGCGGGTGAAACTCTAAGCTTACGTCATAATACTATAAGTAGAGAGTGTTTTATCCCTGGCATTGTCTTGGCAATTAAGGAAGTAGCAAAGCACAAAGGGCTGATTTATGGTTTGGATGCCTTGCTAAAGCTGTAGGGAAAGCCATGGAAGGATTTAATATTGCTGTTGTTGGAGCTACCGAGATTATCGGTCAAGAAATTATTAAGGTACTTGAACAGCGTAAATTCCCGGTAGCCTCCATCCGATTACTAGCGACGGAATATTCTTCTGGAATGAAAATACTGTTTAATCACAGAAGAATTGAAGTTAGAGAAGCGCGACCGGAGGCGTTTCGCGATGTTGATATTGCCTTCTTCTCTACGGATGCTGATATCAGTCGGAGATTGTCACCTTTGGCTGTAGAAGCTGGAGCAGTGGTCATTGATAATAGTAGTGCTTTCAGAATGAACGCTACGGTACCTCTGGTAGTTCCGGAGGTTAATCCCGAGGATATTGAATGGCATAAAGGGATAATCGCCAGTCCGAATTGCGCTACAATCCAAATGGTGGTAGCACTTTATCCATTACACAAAGCGAATCCAATAAAGCGAATCGTAGTGAGTACTTACGAATCGGTATCAAGTAGCGGTGGTGCTGCACTGAGAGAGGTGACAAATCAAGCGCGGTTAGTTTTGGAAGGGCGCCGTATTTGCCCTCATGTCTATTCGCATCAAATAGCCTTTAATGTACTGCCAGAGATAGGTGTCTTTTTGGACAATGGATATACTAAGGAAGAACAGCAAATGATTGAAGAAACGCGGAAGACACTACATGCCGAGGACATAGCTATTTCGGCTACTTGTGTCCGAGTTCCTGTTTACTTTGGACATAGTGAAGCCGTTAATGTGGAATTCGGTTCGCCCGTTACACCTGAAGAAGCAAGGAAGATTCTGGCCCAAGCTCCTGGGGTCAGGGTGCTTGATGATCCCACGGTCAGCTTCTATCCTCAACCATGGGCTGCTAGCGGATCAGATCATGTATTTGTGGGTCGAATCAGGAGAGATATTTCACATCTCGATGGACTTGTCATGTGGATAGTGGCCGATAATCTGCGCAAAGGTGGCGCGCTGAATGTTGTACAAATTGCTGAAGAAGGTATAGGCAGGGGTTGGATAGGTCTTAAGGAGAGTTTAGCCAGTTAGATAAACCGAGAGTTTTAGGTGACTCCTTGAATTCTTTGGGCAAAAGTAAGCTGGGTCGTTTGTTAACGGCCATGGTTACGCCTTTTAATTCTCACGGCGAAGTTGACTACCAGCAGGCTAAGAAATTGGCCCTAGCCTTGTTGGATTCAGGTAGCGATGGTGTTGTGGTCTCGGGCACCACTGGCGAGTCTCCTACTCTGAGCAGGGAAGAGAAACTACGGCTTTTCGCTGAAACGAAATCAGCAATAGCCGACCGCGGAGTGGTCGTTGCTGGCACCGGCAACAATGATACCAAAGAAAGCCTGGAGGTAACTAGGGAAGCGGAGAAAATTGGTGTCGATGCCTGCCTTTTAGTAGTTCCTTATTACAGTCGGCCAACACAGCAAGGCCTGTGGGAGCATTTTAGAAATATTGCCCAGAGTACTTCCTTGCCTTGCATCATCTACAATGTACCATCGCGCACGGTTACTAACCTCGCTGCCGATACGCTAATCAAGTTGAGCCAAATTGATAATATTGTAGGTGTGAAGGAAGCCAGTGGTGATCTCGGCCAGATATCTGCGATTATTCGAGGAACCCTGGAAGATTTCTTAGTCTACAGCGGTAATGATAGTGATACCTTTCCCACGCTTGCCTTGGGCGGTTACGGTGTGATTAGCGTTGCCTCTCATCTAGTAGGAATTCAGATAAAGGATATGATGGAGAAACTCCTTAACGGTGAAGTTCGAGAAGCAGCAAAGATTCACCGTCACTTGTTACCCCTCATAAATGCGCTGTTCATCGTTTCCAATCCTGTGCCTCTCAAGTGGTCTCTGAATTATGTAGGTTTTTCAGTAGGTAAACCTCGCTTGCCTCTAGTCGAGCCTGATGAAAAAACAACTGATTTCCTACAGACTGCACTGAAGAACTATAAGATAGATTTGCTGCTCCCCAAGGGTTGACAGCTGACGGTTATCAACTGAAGAGGTCTGCAAGCAATATTGTCTGGCTCCTATCTGGTCCTGTGGAAACAAGACTGATGGGACAAGAGAGGAGATCCTCAAGGCGGGATATATATTTGCGGGCTGCCACGGGCAACTTTTCGAAATCTCGAATTCCACTTACTGACTCTTGCCAGCCGTCCAATTCTTCGTAAATCGGTTGGCATTTGTCCAATATGGCTATATCGCTAGGAAAAGAGGTCAGGATCTCATTATTAAATCTATAAGCAGTGCATATTTTGATAGAGTGGAAACCATCGTAGATATCGAGGTGGGTCAGGGCCATATCACTGAGACCGTTTATCCGAACGCTGAAGCGACCTGCTACGGCATCAAACCAGCCGCATCTTCGCGGCCTTCCCGTTCTAGCGCCGTACTCATGAGCCTTCTTACGTATTAAGTCACCAATTTCGTCTTTGAGCTCTGTGGGCATGGGTCCGGCACCGACTCTGGTGTTGTAGGCTTTGAATATGCCGAGCACGCGGTCAATTCGCCGTGGACCCAGGCCTGCTCCAATACAGCCCGCCGCGGCTAATGGTGAAGAAGACGTCACATAGGGATAGGTGCCGAAGTCAGGATCAAGTAAGGCTCCCTGAGCACCTTCTAGTAAAACAGGTTCATCTTTCGTCACGGCTTCGCTAATTATGGAGCCAGTTTCCTGGATAAGAGGAGCTAATTGCTCACCATAGTGGCAATATTGTTGATGAACCTCTTCTAATACCAAAGGCGAAACTTGGTATACTTTCGTCAGGATCGCATTCTTGATTTCCAGAACCGATTTCAAGCGGTTCAGAAGTGCACCCTTGTCTAGCAAATCTCCAGCGCGAATTCCCAAACGAGCTACTTTATCAGCAAATACAGGACCGATTCCCCTGAGTGTGGTACCAATTGCTCCCTTGCCGCGCCTTTCTTCTTCTAGTCCGTCGAGAAGGATGTGGTAAGGCATGATAATGTGAGCACGGTCACTAATAAGGAGGCGATTTATATCTGTGCCATGATACTTCAACTCGTCCATTTCTTCGAGTAGTACTGCCGGGTTAATAGCCACGTTGCTGCCGATAATGCAGGTCACCAGTGGGTAGAAAATGCCCGAAGGGACCAGATGCAACCGAAACTCCCCGTGGGGGTTGACTACGGTGTGGCCGGCATTATCTCCCCCCGAGAAACGAACTACTACCCTCGCCTTCTCAGCTAGGAGATCAATTATTCTCCCTTTGCCTTCGTCACCCCATTGTCCTCCCACAATAACTACAACAGCCACTTAATCACCTTCAATATTGCCTTGTTTCCTTAGGTAAACTAACCTCTGAATTACAGTGATAAAAGCAAAGACCACGAGTACACATAAGGCGATAAGAATCTGATTCACCAGCAGACCTATTGCTAATACTATAACCCGTTCTGCCCTAGTAAACAAGCCGACCTGACACTGCCAGCCGAGCCCTTCCGCCCTAGCTCTTATATAGCTGGTCAGGAAGGAACCAACTAAAACAGTAAGAACTAGTACGATTTCCAGAATGGCTTCCTCTTGTGGCACATACCAAATTAAGAGACCACAGAGTATCGCTGCCTCAGAAATGCGGTCAACTACTGAATCCAGAATAGCTCCAAACCTCGTGGCTTGTTTGGTGAAGCGAGCTAACGCTCCATCAAGGAGGTCAAATAGACCAGCAACCAAGACTAAAACCCCTCCAAGAAGGAAGCCCCCCATGGCGATAACATAGGCCGCGATTATGTTCAAAGCGAGGTTGACAAAGGTAAGAGTATTAGGAGTTATCCCGCTTTTACTCAGAATCCTGACTACAGGACCGGTAATACGATAGGCAAAATTACGTCTAATATTTATTAGATTCATCCAATTCTTCCGGTCAGTTCAGCACCCCTCTATTCTTAAGAAATCCGATTACTCCTTGTATTTGCCCTTCGTTATTCCACTCGCCGATTTCGCAAACCTTTAGTATTTTCGGAGGGAGATATTTAGTCACCATTTCCCAGTCTATGTTTCCCTTTCCCGGAGCATAGTGATCGGCGATGCCCAGAACGTCATGCAAGTGGATGCCGATCATCCTGTCTGTGAACCGTGAGAGCCATTCTTCATGCGAGCCAAATCCAAGCTGCTGTTGCACTTCAGCATGTCCTACGTCATGCCAGTAACCCACCAAATTCCCTGGCACATTGTTAAGTAGCTCTGCCATCTCGTCCATATTTGGTATCTCGTGAGGATGGAATCTTGTCTCAAGCCCCAGAATTATACCCTTTTGTAAGCCATATTCAGTAATTTCTTGAAGACTTTTTTTCGCCTCGCAAAGGTAATGAAGAGCTTGGGAATTGCGTCGGTAAACTAGTTCTTCCTTGGCCCGGCCATATTCTTTGGTTTGAGCATAGCCCCCTTTATGAAGCTCATATAGCCTATCTTGTAGACTTAGATCAATTGGCACTTCGCCCATATGGAGAACAATCGCCCTAGCTTCCACACTTGACGCAAGGTCTAACGTGCGTTTGGTGAAGCTAACAGCTTCCATTCGATCACTCTCATTAAGAGAACTCAAGGAAAGACTACTTGTGGGAGTTCCTCTGGACGACAATGTCGCTGGACAAGGAGAATGAATACTTGAAATAGAGACTCTGGTCTTGCGAAGCTCACTGAGCATTTGCGGGGAAACTGAGGCATTTGCTTCTATGTGCGTAAAGCCGAATTCCTTAGCTTTGATAACAAACCCTGCCATGCTACTAAATCTGCCTTTAGCCCACATGGTGGAAAGGGAAACTCCGAACAACTTGCTATCTCTGTCCTCTGCCGGATTCAAAATTGCGCTTTAGTTTTTAGCCCACGTTGTTTGCAGCTGGTAACTCTGCCACGAGAATGACTTATACGTTGACCTTGGCTGAGTCCAACTCAGGCAAGGAAATGGGGCTCTGTTGCTCTTGTCCCTCGATAAATGTTTCAGTTCTTATACGGGCTTCATCATCAAAGTACTGGATCGGCGGAGATTTCATGAAATAAGCTGAAGGCCCGACTATGGTCCCGCTTAAACCACGGTCCATGGCCAGTTTGCAGCATCTTATGGCATCAATAACCACCCCCGCTGAATTGGGACTGTCCCATACTTCCATCTTCAGTTCTAGATTCAGGGGCACGTCGCCGAATGTGCGGCCTTCCATCTTTATGTAGCAGAATTTACGGTCGGTTAGCCAGGGCACATAGTCACTGGGGCCGACATATATATTGTCGGGATCAAGAACATAATCCAACTGTGAAGTGACGGCATTGGTCTTGGAGATTTTTTTAGATTCCAAGCGCTCTCGTTCTAACATATTATAGAAATCGGTATTTCCACCAAAATTCAATTGGTAAGTTCGCTCCAATTTTACACCGCGGTCCCGGAAAAGTCTGGTTAACAGCCGATGGGTGATTGTGGCACCAACTTGGGACTTAATATCATCACCAATGAGGGGCAGCCCGTGTTCGGCAAATCGATTTTGCCAATAAGGCTCACGACCAATAAAAACAGGCATACAGTTAATGAAGCCGCAACCAGCAGTTAGCACCTGTTCTACATACCACTTGGTTGCCTCCTCGCTTCCTACAGGCAAATAATTAATTACCACATCAGTTTCGGTCCTCTTGAGGATGTCCACAATATTAGCAGTGGGACCTGGCGCCTTTGTGATAATCTGAGAGAGATACTTACCTAGTCCATCGTGGGTCATACCACGCTCAACTCGAATACCCGTCTTGGGCACATCACAAAACTTTATTGTGTTGTTTGGTTTGATGAATATGGCTTGAGCTAGATCCTTGCCTACTTTGCTTTTGTCGATATCAAATGCTGCCACGAAGTTTATATCCGATATATGGTACCCTCCCAGGTTGACATGCATTAGCCCAGGGATAAATTCATTTTCCTTAGCATCCTTATAGTAGTAAACTCCTTGCACCAAAGAAGAGGCGCAATTACCAACACCTATGATGGCTACATTTATTGCTCCCATTCTAACCTCCATTTTATAGATGTGGAGAACTTGCTATGGGAATTAGGCTTGACCCTATCCAAATACCTTTGTTCCACACAGGGGACGGATTTCATGGCTCACTAGTCTCTTGTCTAATATGGATTACGCTCTGGAAGTTTCTCAATCTCCCCTTTATACATATTTATAGGTACTAATGTCAATACCTTCGAAGCGGTTTCAGCGAAAGTCGAAAAAGCTACTCAGTAGTAGTCAGGTCCCCCATTAGTTTGAGTAACCGTGCTCCTCGCTCAATAGAATCATCATAATGAAAACTGAGTTGTGGCGTATATCTCAATTTTAGGTGTGAAGCAAGTTCCCTGCGTAAGAATCCTGAAGCCTTATTAAATCCCGCCAGCATTTCTGCTTTATTGTCCATTTCGTCGCCCAACGTGCTAACAAATATCTTGGCATGCTTCAAATCCGGTGAAAGCGTGACTTCTGTTACCGAGATAAGCTTGCTAAGTCTGGGGTCATTCACTTCGCGCTCAAGTAGTCCGCTGATTTCTCGCTGTATTAATTTGCTAGTTCGCTCACTGCGCCTGCTCATTTGTATTACCTAGGCGGTAGATACAATCACCCGATTTTTTCCTTTCTGTAGAATTCAATGATATCGCCAATCTGAAAATCTACATTTCCTTCTATGCCCAAACCACATTCGAGCCCAGCAGAAACTTCGGTGACAACCTCTTTAAAGCGCTTTAGGCTGGAGACCCGAGAGTCGCCAATGACTTTACTTTGGCGTAGTATCTTAACCTGGGCATCCCTCCATACCTTTCCCTCCGTAATATGGACTCCGGCTATTTTCCCAAGCTTGCCGCCGGGGAAGACTGCCCTTATTTCAGCGCGCCCACTAAGTACTTCTGCATAAGTTGGTTCAAGCAATCCCTGCAATGTCTTATCCATATCTTCTATTAGCTTGTAGATCACATCGTACCGTTGGATGCCCACTCCTTCTGTGTTGGCTAGCTGTGTTACTCCGGGTGAAGCAGGTGTGTTAAAACCGATAATGATACCTTTCGAGGCTGAAGCTAATAGAACATCACCTTCCGTGATACTCCCACTGGCAGCATGGATAACTCTAGCCTTTGCCTTCTCTGTGCCCAGCTTTTCTATGGAACTTTTAATAGGCTCAATGCTGCCCTCGACGTCCGTCTTCAGAACTATGTTTAGTTCTCTTAATTGCCCATCACTTATTTGGCTGGAAAGAGCACTCAAACTGAGTGTAGTATGTGGCCTGGAAGTTTTTTGCTTTTCAACAATGTCTCGTGCTTTATGTTCATCAGGAAGCACAGTGAAAAGGTCTCCTGATTTTGCTACTTCATTTAAGCCGAGGACTTCAACCGGAATGGATGGTTCAGCTTTGCTAACTTGCTTCCCTTTATCATCAAACATTGCCTTTATTCTTCCCCAAGTACGACCAGCTACCACAATATCGCCTGGCTTGAGGGTGCCCTTCTGGACAAGGAAGGTAGCTAAGGGACCTTTAGTTTTGTCTAACTTAGCCTCAATGATTACCCCTTCTGCCGGGCTATTAGGATCAGCTTTTAGCTCCAATATATCAGCAACTAGAAACAAGTTTTCCAGCAAATCCGATATTCCTTGCGCTTGCTTGGCTGATATAGGTACACAGACAGTATCGCCACCCCACTCCTCAACAACTAAACCTAGGTCGGTAAGTTGCTGTTTTATACGTTCGGGGTTAGCATCAGGTTTATCGATCTTGTTGATGGCCACCACTATGGGCACTTTGGCAGCCTTCGCGTGGTCTATTGCTTCCACAGTCTGAGGCATGACA
>CP070793.1:441749-445437 GCA_020346965.1 Chloroflexota bacterium
GGCTTAGCCACCGATGGAGACGCCGACCGTATTGGCATTCTGGACGAAAAGGGTCAGTTCTTAACCCAGCATCAGGTTTTTGCCCTGCTCTGTCTCTATCTCTTGGAAGTTCGTGGCGAGCGTGGCGCTATGGTGAGAACACTAACTTCCACAATGATGGTTTCCCGCCTGGGAAAGCTCTTTGATGTCCCTGTTTACGAAACGCCGGTGGGTTTCAAATATGTCGCGCCCTTGATGATGGAGAAAAATGCTATTATTGGTGGGGAAGAGAGTGGTGGCTACGGCTTCCGTGGGCATGTCCCGGAGAGGGATGCTATACTTGCCGGGCTCTACTTCCTGGACTTTATGGTGCAAACAGGAAAAACACCATCCCAGCTTCTAGACCATCTTTACAGCAAGGTTGGACCTCACTACTATGACCGCAGGGATTTCCATATTTCGGCAGCTAAGCGTCAGGCAGTCCAGCACCTAATCAGTTCCAGTTCTCCGGATGCCATAGCTGGCACGAAGGTGACTAGGGTAGATACTACGGATGGCTTCCGATTCTTTCTTGGCGATGATTCTTGGCTGCTCATCCGCTTTTCGGGCACGGAACCACTGGTCCGCATTTACTCTGAAGCGGAAAGCCTGGAAAGGGCAGAGACACTACTGGACGAAGGTAAAAAGCTGGCAGGTCTCTAAATCAGCCTGGTTAAGAACCTTCGAGGGACAATGGGGGCTCGCTTTCCCGTGAAAGCAGACTTTGTCTGTTCACCCAGAGTAGTCGACTGATTTCGTGCCGAAACCTGCCAGCACAATCATAAACGGAATTTGCTCCTTGGCGGTACATTGCTTTAGAGTGTGAATTATATTTGACACGTACAGCTAGTGGTCTATACAATACAGCCAGTACACCTTTGGAGCAGGAAATGAGGGCCTCCTGAAATTAGTGAAGCCACAAGGATACAGTCGGTGCATGCAAGACTATTATGAAATCAGGTGGCATGGGAGAGGTGGTCAGGGAGCTATAACAGCAGCCAAGATTCTGGCTCAAGCAGCGTACCTCGAAGGCTATCATGGAGTGACTGCTGCACCATCATTCGGTGCCGAGAGGCGAGGCGCTCCAGTCAGCGCATCAACCAGAATTTCCCCGCAGACAGTCATGGTCGTATCCCAGGTGGAGAATCCCAATACAGTAATAGTTCTGGATCATACCCTGCTCAAATTCGAAGAGGTAACCAGTGGGCTTATCAAAGGAGGGTGGCTCATCGTGAATTCTAGGCAATCACCCGGGGAGCTTGATTTTGGAAGCGATTTCAGCATCGCTAGTGCTGACGCTACTGGAGTATGTTCAAGGCTAGGACTGGTAGTAGCTGGCCTCACGATTGTGAATACAGCAATGCTGGGTGCATTTATTCGGGCTACGGAGGTAGTGAGGATGGCAAGCGTGGAGAAGGTAGTAAGGGAGAGATTCTCCAACGGCAATGTTGATATTAATCTTGCTGCAATTGCGCAGACATATGAGATAACTAAACTCAAAAGAACAGGATAACAACAGACTATGGGAACCAGGGACTGCCAACATATATGCGGGGAATCATCACCAGCCATCGGCGAAGCGGGCAAAACAGGGGATTGGCGCGACTCACTACCCGTGACAGACCAGCAAAAGTGTCTCCCAGCTAAACAGAGCAAACCTTCCTGTTTTCTATGCTGGCTCTACTGCCCGGAAGCTGTCATAACTAAAACCGTACCCATCCAGATAGATATGGACTACTGCAAAGGCTGTGGAATATGCGCGCAGGTATGTCCAGCAGGTGCCATAACTATGGTGCGCGAAGAAGGGTTCCGTTTAACTGAGACGAACTGAGTGATTCTTGTGAGTAAGAAAAAGACCAGAAAAGCCCGCACCCGGATGCTCGATGGGAATCATGCCGCGGCCCATGGGGCAAAACTCAGCCGGGTCCAAGTAGTCGCTGCCTATCCTATTACGCCGCAATCACCCGTAACTGAAACACTGTCTGAATTCGTCGAAAGAAGGGAACTCAGTGCCCAGTACATTGCCGTTGAAAGCGAGCACAGTGCCCTCGCGGTATGCACTTCAGCTTCTATGGTAGGAGCCAGGACTTTTACTGCTACCAGTGCGCACGGCTTGGCTTATATGCACGAGATGCTACACTGGGCTGCGGGGGCACGTCTCCCGGTCGTCCTGGCGTGCGTTAATCGTGCTATTGGAGCGCCCTGGAGCGTGCTTAATGACCAGCAGGACTCCATATCTCAGCGGGATACCGGTTGGATACAGATATACGCTCGGAATAATCAAGAGGTACTGGACTCGGTTATCCAGGCCTACAAAATCGCCGAATCAGTTTATATCCCGGTTATGGTCTGCTACGACGGTTTTGTTTTGTCTCATACTGAAATGCCGGTCAATGCGCCGTCGCAAGAAGATGTGGACAGATTCCTGCCTCCCTATAAACCACACACGATACTGGACCCCTTCAATCCCAGAAACTATAACCTTGTGACCTTAGCTAATCCCAGAGTTAACGCTGAGGGGGTGCTCTGCCACGGGTATATGGAACTGAGGTATCTTCTTCAGGAAGCGTTGCAGAACTCGAGAAAAACGATAACCACAGTGGGGCGAGAATTTGGCGAATTATTTGGCAGGAGCTATGGCAATATGCTCTGGGAAGACAGGCTGGATGACGCCGATATAGTCATTGTAGCTATGGGCAGTTTGGCAATGGAAGCGATAGTAGCTGCGGACATGCTTCGAGAGGCACGCCACAGAGCGGGTGTCCTGGGCTTGAGAGTGTTCAGGCCTTTCCCTAAATCAGATGTGGTTCGGGCATTAGAAAGAGCCCGCCTGGTGGTGGTTTTCGATAAGAATATCAGCTATGGCATAGAAGGAGCCACCTGCTCGGAGATAAAATCGGCCCTCTATGGAAGTCCGGCAAAGGCGGTAATACGAAACTTCATTGTTGGATTGGGTGGTCGTGACATCAAAGCAAGAGAGTTAGCTGATGCGGTAAGCAAATCGATGGTATCGCTGAAAGAGGGCGTCATAAACAAGGAATATCCAGAATGGATATGTTCCATTTGAAGGACTTGCTCGATGAAGACTAATGCTGTCAACATGCCCGAAAAGGAATATATACTGCCGGGTAACAGAACCTGCCCTGGCTGTGCTTTGTCCCTGGCATACCGCCACATTCTGAAGGCACTGGGAGGTCAGGTTATTGAGACGGTGCCCGCCAGTTGCCTCACAGTACTGCACGGCATGTATCCCGTGACATCTGTCGCTGTCCCCTGTGTAAATACTCCATTTGCCTCCACCGCGGCATCGGCTACCGGTTTGGTCGCCGGGTTGAAAGCCTTGGGGAAAGAGGGAGTGACAGTGTTGGCAATTGCTGGTGATGGCGGGACACACGATATAGGAATCCAGGCATTGAGTGCTGCTGCGGAAAGACAAACCGACTTTCTCTATATCTGCTATGACAATGAAGGCTATATGAACACCGGCAATCAGCGCTCAGGCTCCACGCCACTGGGCGCGATTTCAGGCACTACACCCATACTGGGCAAGCAGCAGAACCAGAAGGACATAACGGCAATAATGGAGGCACATGGCATCCCTTATATCGCTACTGCCAATGCCTCTTATCCTCTGGACCTTTACGAAAAAGTCAGGAAAGCCAAGACAATA
>CP070793.1:445537-448179 GCA_020346965.1 Chloroflexota bacterium
CACCATTGCTGCCCGGGATATCAGAAGCAAGCTCGAAGATAGGTTGTTTGTGCAATAGCATGCGGGGTAGAAATATGTACTGGAGCAATTTCCTCCACATATATCAGCCGCCAACCCAGACTGAAGAAATAGTCCGAAAGGTCACTGGGGAGAGCTACCGAACGCTGGTGCGTGTCTTGAAGCAAGCACCGGCAGGCAAAATCACCCTTAACATAAGTGCTATCCTCACAGAACAGCTTGCCAGATACGGGCTTGAAGACGTGATTCAGGGTCTTCGTGAATTAGCCGAACGGGACCAGATCGAGTTCACCGGAAGTGCCATGTATCATCCTATTCTACCTCTTATTCCCAAGGAGGAAGTTATCAGGCAGATTAAACTTAATACTGATGTTAATCAGCGTTACTTCGGGGAAATCTATAAGCCTGAAGGCTTTTTCCCGCCGGAGATGTGCTACAGCTATGAAGTTGCCCGAACCGTGGCTGAGCTTGGTTTTCGCTGGATAATCGTGGATGAAATCTCTCTTAACGGAAAGATTGGCTCCGTTAAGTATGACCGACTTTATAGAGTAGGGGGACTCGGAGATTTTCTGGTGTTTTTCAAAGAACGCCCCTTCAGCGCGGGGATTACCTATGGCGCATATCCCTCAGCCGACCCTTTTCTAGCAGCTATCCAAAGCAAATTAGAGGGAGATAGCTATCTCCTCACAGGTACAGACGGCGAAGTCTACGGACACCATCGGCCGGGGCAAGATAAGCTGCTATCCGAGGTTTTTGCCCGGGGAATACCTAAGACCTGCACCATTTCGGAGCTTATAGAACAGTTAGTTCAGGTGGATACGGTGAATCCTCTTCCTTCTTCTTGGAGCACATGGGATGATGTAATGGCACAGGGTATCCCCTATCCTCAGTGGCAGTATCCGGGGCACGAGTTGCACAGGTTACAGTGGCAACTCACCAATTTTGTGTTGCATACCATTAAAGCGGCTCCGCCAAGAACGGCCGGATTCTCAGAGGCACGCAAACTTCTGGATGAGGGACTGCATAGCTGCCAGTACTGGTGGGCTAGTTGCCGGCCTTGGTGGAGTGTGGAGATGGTTGAGTGGGGTGCCCGGAAACTATACCAAGCTGTAGAGTTGGTCGGGGACGACATCGATGAAAAACGCAAAGAGGAAACCAACAGGCTGTTTCAGGCGGTAGGGAGCAAAGTCAGGGAATGGCAGGAATCAGGTGAGGCCCGACGCTTGAAACAGAAGTATAGAGAAGAGCACCCCGAGGTTAGTACCGAGCTCACCTTCGGAGGTTAGGGAGCGCACTATCATGAAGCAGGTCTATGTTATCCTTGCCTTTCACGCCCACGAGCCGCTGTGGGATTTGCCCAATGAGCTTGCTGCCCTGATGGATGACCCCGAAATCCGCGATGCCATTCGAGGAGAGAACTATGTTTTGAAAAGGGCACGAGAGGAACGTGACATATACGCCCGCTTAGTACAAACCGCTGAATCACTGGGTGCTCCGGTATCCCTGGATGTCACCAATGAGCTTCTGGTGCAACTAGCCTGGCATATACCGGAGACATTCCAGAACTTAGTGGCAGCTTATAAAAGTGGCACTATATATCCCTTGTACACACATGCCCATCACACCCACACTGCCTTACTAACCTCCGATGAGATAGCCGACGAACTCCGCCTTAATAGAGAGCTACTTCATAACGTGATGGGCGTTCCCGAGCCAGGGCGTAGCGGTGTATTTCCTACAGAGGGGTCTGTGGATGCGTCTAAATTAGCTGCCTATAAGGACAGCGGCATGGAGTACATCGTCTTTCCCCATTTGAACGACCGTAAGGCACATTTCATCGTGGAAGGAAAAGGTGATGTCCAATATCGTGCCTTTATGGTGGGACCTGATTTGCTGGCGCTACCCCGACACTTCCCGGTATCTCAATATATCTGGCGACCGATAACTCGTCATGAACCCGAGGGCGTGAAAAATCAGGGATATATTCTGGGAAAGTACTGGGTCTTTGCCGAAGAATACCGCACTAAATCTTACGTTCCCTTTCCCGTATGCTGGGAGGAGGCGATAGCTGAGTATACCGCTGTACTGGAAAGGGCATTAATAGAGTCGCCTGACGGGGGCTTAATCCTCTACATTCAGGACCTGGAACTCATGGACTTCGGCGATATCGCCCTTCGGATAATGGAGCAGGCCTGGAAGAATGTGATCAGCAAGAAGATAGCCGAGGTGGGCTTTGTAACTCCCGATGAATATCTGGAGAGCCTGGGCGATGCGGCAGAGCTACCTCGGGTGCGTTTTCACCAAGTCTCCTGGGCTCCTGAAATACGCCTGGTTCTCCGATATGATGGCCACTATCCGCCGCTTAACGCAGGGAAGTTCAGAGATGTGGATGCGGATACAGCGATTTTCAAGCAACTACCCTTCGTCTTCTGGGAGCCTGGACGTTTCCTCGTAGACATTTACGGGGTGATCCTGGATGCTTTTGGCATGCCCAAGCGGCTGGCTGCAGATGCGCCTTTGCTTCATGATACCAGATACACTGTTCCACGCTTCGATTTCAAAGACCAGATAGCCCTGCACTACCGGCTGATGAAGCGAGCCTGCAACTGGGGCTGGCGACCTGA
>CP070793.1:448279-451791 GCA_020346965.1 Chloroflexota bacterium
AGGATCCGTTAGCGAGTTAACGAATTGTCCAAACTGCTAAGATGGGAATGTGGCAGTGAAGTTAATAGCGAAGAAAGGCTCGACCTTTCATGATTTCCCCTACTCTCATCCGGAACGGAAGTGCTTCCATTGCTGGATTATCAATGTGACTCCGGCAGGTCCCAACCAGTGTCTGCATAATTGCATATACTGCTATGCCAGGGAAGCTATTTACTCCAACTACTCCGAGAATACCCTGATTTATAACAACTTGCCTGAGCTGGTGGAGAGAGACCTCGAAAAGCTGACTTTATGCCCGCCGATTTCCCTGTCCAATATCTCCGACCCCTGCCAGGACATACCGGAATTAAAGGGAGAGGTCAAAAGGCTGATACGGCTTCTTATGGACTACGGTGTCTCGTTTTTCATCACCACCAAGGGAGATCCGTTCTTTCTCCTTGAATTGCCCGGCTTTATCGAGTATAAGCCCAAATTTATAGCTATAACCATCGAAGGGACTCCGGAAATTCTTGGGCTTTTATCGCCAGGGGCGCCTACGTTCGATGCCCGGGTATCCACGGCTGGTAAGCTGGCCAGCATGGGTATCGACATCGTCATTCGCCTCGACCCTGTTCTCATCCATTTATTCCAGGCCCTTTACGGAGCTTTCTGGTTTGAGAAAGTAGCAGGGCTCGTTGATGTCTTTGCTGAGATGGGAGCCAGGCATGTCACCGCTAGCACCGGCCGACTATCCAAAAAACGCTCTCCATCAGGCAGTCAAAAAGGTACAAGCATATGGCAGCGACTACACAAAGTCATCCACTGCCAGTCGCCGTCGGCAGCCAAGAAATTCGAGCAGGAATACATCTACGAGGCACACTGGTCAGGCGGAGGTTATCGCCTGCGCAAAGACTTGAGGCTTGATTTCCACCATAAGGTAAGGGAATTGGTTGAAGCCGACGGGATGACCTATGCCACCTGCCAGGAGCTTTCCGCCGGAGAGAGCGATTCCCAGGGCATCCCGCATTGCGAGGGATTGGCACTTCCCTTTACCCGAAAGCAAGCTGATGGTAGATTCAAGCCTGTCCCAGGCTGTACTGCTAACTGTCGTGTCTCTTGTCGGGGGTCATCCAAGCCACCGTGTGGGCAAGCTGAACTGATAACCAGTGCACCGCTACGTCTTAGAAAACTACGCTTGGAATCAATGATTCTGCAGCAATAATACCGGATTTGTAGAAGGCTCAATTAGTGTTATCACCGTAGAATTAAGAAGGGGAGTCGGAGAACCTGCAAAGTTATTCGCTCGACCTCTATGCCTGTGCTCGCCAAAGGGGGATTGACAGTATGGGCGGTGTACTATACCATTAGTTCGAAGCCAAAAACTCTGGAATAACCAAATCGTTACGTAGATACAGGGACTGTAAAATTGAGTATCGAACATCAGGTAGCGACAAGCAGAAATCGAACAGACAAGGGACTCGCTCAAGATCAAGGCAATGAAGATCAGGGGGATACCCGTATGCTAGCGGCGACAGATAAGGTCAGGCAGACAGTCGAGCAATCAGCCAAGATCATGGATGAGTACAAGCAGCGGCTCAGTGAAGTTCTGGAGGGGGAAGTAGAGAGAATCAGACAAGGAGCCGAGCAAGAAGCATCCGCTATTCTTGCGGAAGCTCGCGAGGCGGCACAGCAAATCAAAAACCAAGCAAAGCTAGAAGCAGAAGAACAGGCAGCGGCGTATCAAGCCGAAATGAAACAGAAAACCGAGGAAGAGGCAGCGGCTTATGCAGTTTCGACGGCGGAAGCGACTGACCAACAGGCAACACAAATGATTCAGGAAGCAAGACAAAATGCTGAATCGGAAGCTACCGCCATTATCGAAGAGGCGAAAGGGATGGCTGACCAGATCATTGTGGAGGCTGAAACCACAGCCAAAAAGCAAGCTGCGGAAGCAAAGCAAAGAGAAGTAGAACGCATAATTAGCAAAGCTAAACAGGAAGCGGCCAAGATTGTTGACAAGGCGCAACAGTCGATTGAAGATGAAAGGGGCAAGATACTGGCTGCTGCCGAGAAAGAAGCGGACACCTTGGTAAAAAGAGCCAACCAGGCGATGGAAGAAGCGTCAAGGGCTGCCGATGCGCTGAAACAGAGCGCTGAAAAGGATACTGGCCGGATAAAGGAAGAAGCCCAGCAAGAAGCTCAACAGCTCCTGAACGAAGCAAGAGAGCTAAGAGGGAAGACTGAGGATGAAAGGGGCAAAATACTGGCTAATGCTGGGAAGGAAGCGGAGGCCTTAATAAAGAAAGCTACCCAGGAGATTGAGGAAGCATCTAGGACTGTCGACGCGCTGAAGAGAAGTGCGGAAAAAGAGATTAGGCAAGCGAAGCAGGAAGCCCAGCGGGAAGCTCAACAGCTCCACAACCAATCCAAACAGATGGGCCAGAGGGCGGGTGAGGAAAAGGCAAAAGCAATCATCGGTGCCGCCCTCCAGAAGTCGCAAAGCATCATTAACGAATCCGTAGAGACGGGGAACAGGAGATGGGAAGAGCAATCGGCTGGCATCATAGCGGAAGCAAGGAGCAAAGCGGAACAGGAAGCTCAAGAAATCATAGCTGCTGCCAGGCAAACCGCGAAGCAGATTGTATTCCAGGCATTTCAGCGTTCTTTAGGTACTCTATTGGATAAGGGCGAGGAATCACAGGGGGACGACGAAGCTAGCGGAAGCTAGCAATCTGGCAGGGCCACACGATATTCCTGATTTTGGAGACAATTCCTATTGGTTTATCAACTCCACTATAGTGACACCATAGTCTCCCTCGCCGTAGTCGCCAAGGCGATATGATTTCACTAAGGGATGTCCGGATAGCGATTCATGTACGGCACGGCGTAGTTTTCCTGTGCCCTTGCCGTGAACAATACGCACAGAAAAAAAGCTTGCCATGAAGGCATCGTTGAGATATCTATCAAGCCGCCATAGGGCTTCGTCAACAGTAAGGTAGCGTAGGCGTAGTTCCCTGTCTACTGCTTTCATTCTGACTTAGCAAACTCCAGATGGAGGATTTCCTTGCTAGCTTTAGTAGTCTTGACTCTATCATCAATGCGCCAGCCTACTACCCAGATGATTTGCTGGGGGGAGTAAACGATTGGAATGTGGCTTCGCCAGGAGCGAGGTATCTTGGCGTCAATCATAAATTCGTAGAGTTTCTTGGGCGTGCTCAAGCCCAACGGCTGAAATCTGTCTCCGGGACGACGCTGACGGACAAAAAGCTTGCCTCCTGTTTTGCATAAATCGAAATCGGCAACGAAATTACCTGGGTAGGTTCTCCTGCTTGTGCCCAGTGTGTGCTGCAATGACGGAGACTCCGTTCGCTCTCGAACTATGCTGGCCGTCACATTCCATCCCGGGAAAATTGTCTGACCAGGCACTTCAAGAGGAATTTCGCCTGGCAGCGGGGGGAAAGGACATGGTGGAAGCTGAGATTGTTTTGCTGTGTTGGTAATTACAATCTCATCATATCCTCCATGACAGGTGA
>CP070793.1:451891-456241 GCA_020346965.1 Chloroflexota bacterium
ATAGGCATAAGCACCCAAAAATTTCACGCCCGTGGTCCCATGGCTTTAAAAGAGTTAACCAGCTACAAATGGATTGTCCACGGCAACGGTCAGGTCCGGCCTTAACCTCCGTGTCACTACGACAGAGGTATAACTAGACAGACCCGTATATTCTCAAGAGTTCAGCAAGGGAGAGCCAAACCGCCTTAACCTTCACGGGTTTACGAGAGCTTATACGTTTCCCAGACCGCGGCGCCTGATGAGACTGCATAAGTGCAGAGATGTGGAGCCGGGCCAGCTTTATCCTCAAGGTATTCGGTAAATCAATTACCTGGAATCCCAACCGTTTGGCGTAAGCATAAAATGCGGTCCAGCCATATACGGCAACGATATTACCATATTTCCCATCGGCTACTTCGGCGGCGAGGAGATGTAAGCCGTCCCTGAAGTTGTAGAAGACTCCCCGCGGGAAGCCTTTTCCCTTTGATGCCGACGTTGACTGCAGTGCGTTAGTAATCCAAGCATCATTGAAGTGTAGTTTTATGACAGGGTCGCCCAGCCCAATCCGGCAACCGTCCTCCAGCTTAACAGGACGACCCCTGTGACGTTTTACCTCGATACAGATGACACTGTTTCTTTCAAGGGGCTTGATACCGAGGACTACTGTATGAGCTTTATTTATGACGGGAAGGATAGCCCGTATGATAATCCTTAACAGAGAAGATGCCATGTATTGCCCCGGGGACGTGCTTTTACCACCTGCTCACACAGCAACTGCAAATATGGCTCGCTGGAATGCACTGTGATCCGGCTGTTAACGATTCGCGGTTACTGCATCTACCGGGCTTACGTTGGAGATGATGTTCTTCCACTTTCCCATATGACGGGAACGGTCTTCTAGTGTAGTAACCAGTTCAATTCGAATAGATGGGCAATCGACGCCCAGGGTATCTAACTTGCGCGCCAGTTGCTCCTTGACGCTTCGAGCTGTTTTTCCATTGCCTTCCTCATACATCAGCCGCAGGCAGATGCTATCCGGCTCATGGACCACCTGGTACTGCCGTATATCCGCGAAGCTTTCCAGAACGTTCCAAAAATGAACAGGATGAACAGCAACCCGTCTCCCTCCTCGACCTTGAAGGTAGAGAATATCGTCATTCCTGCCGTTGATGGCAAGAATACGTCGAAATGGCTGGCCACACTGGCATGACTCCGGAGCAAGTACCATCATGTCAGAAATTCCGTAGCGGATGACGGGCTGAGTAAAGCCGAAAAGACTGGTGAACAGGATCTTGTGTCCCAGAGTCCCGTCGGGCACGGGGCGATTATCTTCATCCACTACCTCGACAATGCCCAGATCTTCGAAGATGTGCATACCCTGACCAGGGTTGCACTCCATAGCGCGGAGTCCTTCCTGAGTGCCATAAATGTCAAAGACGGAGCTTTTTGGCCAGGCAGTCTGGAGTTGCTTCCTTAATTCGCCGGTCAGCGGTTCGCCGCCACCGGCGATAGTGAAGGGATTGATATTCAAGCGCCCCTCAAGTTGCTCCGAAACAAGCAGCCCAAGCATGGATGGAAAACCTCGAAGCATATGTGGTTGAAGAGAATTTAACCGCTGAACGAGATCTTCGATAAGAGCGGTAGCGGGCAGCACGTGATACCGGTAGAGACCAATGTCCATGCTCAATGGGAGGCGATAACTATCGTGTAGAGGACTATGGGAGCCGATGGTCACAATTGTCGGCCGCCTCCTAGAGAAGGGAATTACTCCCATCATAGCGGCAATTCGCATACTTGTCGCCTCTTGAATGCTCCATTCTTTTCGATTGAACACTATAACTGTCTTATGCCCGGAACTACCTGCTGTAGTGAGCACACGATACTCGCCCAGATAGTACTCGTCACCGCTAACTCGAGCCATGTGCTCTTTTAACTGCGATAGATTTAACCTTGGGTCAGTGACAATTTCGTCGAAGTGCGTCATGTAGGTTTTCTTATCCAGAATAGGGAAATCCTGGAGGCTATAGGGCGGACCAATCCGGTGCGTGCTTCGGTACTCACGATAAAAGGGAGATTTCTGAGTTACCCAGTCAAGAAGATCAGCCAGCCGGCGCTGTTGTAACTCTTCAAGCCTGGCGCGTGACCAGCACTCATGCTTGATCAAAGCTTGGCGATAAGCAACAGCCCTGGCTAAATCTCCTAAGCGACGTAGCGTATGTGGCTCCTTCATCCAGCATTATCCTCGAATTACCTTCAGGAGCTCATATCGCCTAAACTTCCCCCGAGCATTCATCGGCTCCGGGTAATCCTCGGTTTCTTAAACTACATCGTATTACTAGGTATTTCGCATTATAAACTGGTCAATAGCAGTTGTCAAGTACACGGAGAATTTGGTTAAGCATAGACCTGCTTGATTTACTCGTCCGTCTCTCCTACCAGCGCTCTAATTTCAATAGGTAATTTCGGAGCCAGTTCTTCCTAGTGAAGTCCGAAATATTATGTTATGTGATTATACCATAGAATGATAGTAATACGCATAAATGGTCATCCGCAAAGTTGCTAGTCCAGAATTTGCTTCACAGATTTTCTATTTGCATAAACCAGAAGCCGGTCCCCTTCCACGACTTTCTCGTCCCTATCAAGCCTGGTTAGGTAATTACCTGCCCTGTCTATACCAAGGATTTCTATATCCCCTTCCGCAGTGATATCAGCCACAGACATGCCAATGCTCTTCGAGTTTCCTTTCATCAGGACAAAACTAATAGTCCAGTCCTTCTCCACATGGAATATTTCGTCAACCGTTGGAGCTTCCCTGAGAATCCGGTTCATAACCGGCCTTTGCAGCCAGTCAATAAACCGCTGGCCAATACTGCTTCTTATGATCAGTCGGTAAAGGACGAATATACCTCCAATTATTATGGCCAGTTGAATGAAAAACCACATATAACCGCTCACTTGGGTGAAGGATGCCACTAAAGTGGCAATTACAGTGACCATGCCGGCATTTCCCAGTATGATGAGAATGGTCACAATTCTTCGCCTGGTTCTGTGGCCCACAACCCGTTCAGCTTCTCTCGTCGTGAAGCCTGTTCCTGAGAAAGCAGATAACGCCTGAAATCTAGCTACATCAGGTTCTATCCCGGTCAGCTGGAGGGCAAAGCCCCCAACTCGAACGATGATGAAAGAAACCAGAATGGTTATCAAAAGAATACCTACATAAGCCATATCGACGCCTCCTATTTAGACCATGCTGAACCTTGAATAGTACTGTCTATGTATGAGATTGCGAGTTAGTAATAGCGCCACCTTCAAACTCTAGATCCCAGGGAGAGACCCCTCATTCAGTAACCTTAGAGCCAGCTCTTCCTCTTGAAATAGACTACCAGAGAAATGCCTATCACTGCCATTACAATCAGGATGATGAAATAGCCATACCGCCACTGTAATTCCGGCATATTCGCGAAGTTCATGCCATAAATACCGGCAATGAAGGTGAGCGGAATGAAGATAGTGGCTATCAGCGTCAGCACCTTCATCACCTCATTCATGCGGTTGGACACCGAAGAAAGATAGGTGCTCAGGGTACTGTCGACAATATCCCTCAGATTATAATTGAGCATCTCGATGCGAAGTAAATGGTCGTAAATATTGCGGTAGTAGATGCGGGCTCGTTCGCCTATCAGGCTATATTCACCGCGGCTGAGCCTGTCGAGTATCCCTCTCTGAGGAGCCATGACTCGTTCCAGCGCTAGTATACTCCGCTTGAGTTGCATGATGGATGCCAATGTTTCTCTTTTTGGCTCCTGGAGCGCCTCAGCTTCGACGGTAGCACTCTTATCATTCATCTCATCGATAGTAGGCACGATATTATCCACCAGGGCATCGATGAAGTCGTGAGCTAAGAAGTCAACTCCCCTCCGCATAGGACGTCCGTCTTTTCGAATGCGTTCCAGCATAGATGTAACTGACCTCATTGGTACATCGTGGTTGGTGACGACGTAATTCTTCCCCACAAAAAGGTTAAGTTCTGTGGTCTCCACCACGTCAGATTCAACGTAGTAATTGATGCCGTGAACTATAATAAACAAATAGCCCTCGAAATCATCTATTTTGGGTGGATGTATACTCCTGCTGACGCAATCTTCGACTGCCAAAGGATGGAAATGGAATACGTTTGATAATATCTCGGCGTCCTCGCTCGTCATATCTTCAATATCAACCCAGAGCAGCCCCTCCCCGGTTGCCAGAAAGCTCGTGATTTGCTCCGTACTTAGCTGGTCCAGAAGTTTCCCATCCGGTGCCAGGTAGAAAGCACACTGTATCATCGTCGCCTCCTTAAACCTTGCGAAAGTTGCTCAATGCCGAATACTA
>CP070793.1:456341-461627 GCA_020346965.1 Chloroflexota bacterium
TACTGGTCAAGCCAGTCGCTGGCGGTGTGTTTCTGTGGCACTATCCGTAGAGTCACCCCTCCTGGGTGTTACCCAGCACCCTGCTCGGTGGAGCTCGGACTTTCCTCTCTGGCTACTAAAAGCCAAAGCGGTCACCCAGTTTACTCACCCGAATCCATTTTATAGTCAACTAGAATAAAGGTCAAATTTCCAGATTGAAGCTAATGGGTTTAGGCGTGTTGTAGTAAAGCAAAAAATGTATTTCTGAGGTATAATATAAGACGATAATAGTAGGGCCGCAGTAGTATTTGGTCTAGCCTGGGTACAGAGTGCAGCTGGAGGTGAATCGATGCAACCAGAAAATATGATCTGGGTTGCCGCAGGGAAGCGGTACAGTACAGAAACAGCCACGCTAATAGCCCACGATGTATACTGGAATGGCTATCACTTTGAACAGAATGGTCGTAACACATTTTTGTTCAGAACGCCAAATGGCAATTTCTTTGCCCAATATCAAACGCTATTGCCAGGCGAAATTAATAGAATCACCCCGTTAGAGAAAAATGAAGCTTTGCAACTTTATCAATCGCTACACAAAAAAGAGGTTCCCTTCAGAATTGCCTTCCCGCATATCAAAGCTGAGAACGCTTAGCACTACCGAATCTTGCCTTGACCCACGTCTGTTAACGCTGTTTTGCCAGTCCATCCACCAAAAGAGTATAGACCTTAAAAGACCGGTAAGACTTTAATCCTATCTGAACTTGACACCTCTATCGCTGTGGATAGAATCGCTGTTAATACAAATTTCCAGTTGCCTAAACTATGACTTGTATCCGGTATATGTCCAGGCGGATGTAGGCATTACCGTGTATACTGTCACCCTGGGTTTTGATGCCAAGAATGCTTGTGCCTCCTGCAATATCTGCTGCCTAAGCTTTGCACTCTCCCATGCCTGCCAATTCTCAATCCTGTCCCAATTGTATAATAGAGCGGAAATAGGAGTGCCTTTCACGCTTCGAATATGCTCAACGCTGATGAAACCTGGAAATGTCATAGCATACGACCTGAGTTTTAGAAACAGAGATTGTATGTCTGCACCTTTCTTCAGTTCATAACCTTCGATAACCTTTACCATTTCCCCTTCCTCCTTGAGGATAATAACCGATTTCTATTTCCCAATCACTTCGGGTAGCACAGGTCAAGAATGAAATCTCATCCTCCCGTATACTGCACTTAGGCAGCACCTGTTCATGAGCATATCACAGGCCTGATCCCTATGCATCCTATACAACTGAATCTTAACATACAAGACTTTATGATGACAGTATGGTTATTTTCGCCTGCACTTAGACCCTTTATAGAACCAGAGTCTTGTAGAAGCGTGAGATTACGCCAGGGCAGATATTTCAGGAGGTATAGAAGAGAGAAGCCGGAAAGATAAGGCTGGCTAGGGCGACCAGAAAGTCCATGGTAATTAGCACAAAATGACTGTATCAAGTTCCGTTTGGCAGATCAAAGGCGGAGGTCTTCAGGCTAGGGCTGATTAATCAGAGCTCGAAGGCACCAACTCCGTTATCGGTTGATACATAGAGAATGCCATCAACTATCGAAAAATCATTCACGCCTTCTTCTTGAAAAGTCATCATCCAGAGGACTTCACCTGTTTGCTTGTCAAGAGCCTGCAGTGCACGGCACTCTATTCCTGCCCCTCCATAGACAGCACAGGTGGTCCTATAGATTATGCCTTGATCTTGATCTCCATAAGTCAGTTCGGAGATGAGTGGTTTATCTACTAAGAAAGTCAACCCGGATTCACCTTCTTCAGCTATTTCCTCCCTCACGCTTCCCCCCAATACGCAGCAATCCACAAAATCAGACTCCGACCATTCTACGGGAAGGCAGTCATTGTCTTCTCTGCAATCAATGTCCTTGGCGAGGTAGGACGACCAAAGAATCTGACCAGATGTTATATTCAAAGTTGCTACATTGGATGCATACCAATAGTAGGGGTCGCCTAGCTCGGATCTCTGAACAAGCTGTCCCAGCAAATGCCAAGTGTATACATAATGGGAGTCAATTCCTACCAAGACGGATTCCGTTCCCTCACTTTCCCACAGCGGCTTCCCCGTTTGCCTGCTGATAGTTGTGATTTTGGGGAGGACACGGTTGGTACCTTTAGTAGCATCATCGTATGTACTTGGACCGAGACAGATCACTTCATCCCCAACCATAATTCGTTTGTTCTGAGTATCAATACGCTCTTCCCACCACAAAGGTACGACAGACAGGGACACGATAGTACAATCTGTCAAGCGAATCTCAGCTACTCCAAAGCTAGCCAGGACACCGGTGTACGTAACCAGGTCGCCCACATTAAGGTATTCCAGGCTAGAGTCCTGTCCTTCATCAAAAACAGCCACTATCTCTGTTCTGATCCAGTTCAATGGATTAACAAAATAGGCTACTGACCCCTCCTTTTCCGATGATACATGTGTCAGTTCACTTGTCCATTCGACCCGCTTTCCTTCACAGTTTTCCCAAAGGTCATCTCTCTGTAAGCCTGTCAATTTGGGGGCAAAGAATTCTTCAGCAAAACCATAGGCAGAGTCCGCAACGTAATCAAGCTCCGCTACGCTTCCAGATGGCACCTTTGGTAACTGTGTAGTCACAGCAATCACTACACTGATAACTATCACGCAAGCTATTATGATTCCTACCAGCCTTTTCTTACTCTTCCCTTTAGAGGCTTGTCCTTTCATCAGTCGACGTAGACATTTGGAGCAAAATCCGGAGCCTTCGCTCACTTTGGTTCCACAAATAGGACAAGAAGGCATAGCTATAACTCCTCTGGTTGACCTTGAATCTCAACTAAGATCGACAACTTCATCGTCTATCCCTCTCGAATTACTACTGAAAATGGATTACATATGGTCTTATTCATTATATGCTTTTTTTGTCTGCAGCAAAAGATCATCAAGCCTAAAAGCTGTTTTGAGGTAATTGCAGTCGGGTACGATAGCCTAATCCAAAGGGTATACCCCATTCTTGATATTGAGCTATCTGTCCCTGAGCCAATTCTATTCTGGCAACCTAACGTGAAGTGTTTTATATTGGCTCGTCATACTACGATATTGTGGGACGTTCTTTCAAAAGGACGAGCGTTAGCCGCGACCGCAAGCGCTACAACCACTACTCCCCCCCGAGCTTCCCCCTGAGATGCTAGTTTCGTCCTCGAAGTAGGCAGTAACATGCTTATCGGAGTCCATAGTAATAACGATAGTGGACGAGGTGCCCGTGGCATCACCGCTCCAGTGGTCAAAGTCCCAACCGGAGATGGGTGATACAGTAATAGTCACCTGAGTACCGCTAGTATACTCATGAATACCCTCGCTAGGATTTATGATCCCTTGACCGTTAATACTGACGGTAAGGTTATGAGTTACTGTAAGTGTCGCCTCAAAGTTAGCAGTGACACTTTTATCCGAGTCCATTGTCAAAGTGACAGTGGGTGAAGTGCCAGCCGCACTACCGCTCCAGGAGTCAAAAGCGTAACCACTATTTGCATTAGCTGTCAATGTTACCTGCGCATTTAATTCGTATTCGCCACTCGAGGGAGAGATGGAACCTGCTTGGAGGGGGCTGACACTGACACTAAGTGTGCGTGTAAGTGTAGGTGTAGCCAAGGTCACTACTAGGACTATAGCTATAATACCAATTACGATGATTACCGCAAGGTTTCTCCTGCTCAATCTGCTCTCCTCTCCAATTCATCTGATTATATCACTTAACGGCCATAGAATATGTTGTAATCCTAATTGTGGCACTCGCGAGGGATTACCTGCTTTAGATTGGCTTATAGCCATTTTGCTGCCAGTAATACCACCGTCAGTAAGCAAAGCGTTAGTGTCAGACATCGCTAGTATAGGCAAGTCAGCTAGCATCACTCACAGGGGAAAGTGCAGGCTGAGCAACTTACTACCCCGAGAACCACGTACTCACTTGTGGTACGCTCATCAACGTCAGACACCGTTACGCTAACCGTAATTAGCTCCGATGTATTAGGCGCAGTCCAGATAGCAATTGAGCCTCCTCCGGTAAGCTGTCCGTTCTCACAGAACCAGTCGTAAATCAGTTCGACACTTGTATCTGCAACAATGCACTCAATATAATACTCTTGTCCTTTGCCGACTTTGTATCCCCAGGAGTATGCCTTCAAGTAGCAATGCTCCGCCGTAACAAGCAAGTCTTCAATAATCAGTGGTTCCTCTAGTGCCACGACCGTGGCCAATGCCATAGTATCCGAGCCATCATAGGTATCCCTAGCCATAACTGTGATGGCGTATTCGCCAACCTGCTCGGGAGCAGTCCAGACAGCCTCACATCCCGCACCAGTGATGGTACCTCCGTTAGTTGACCACACATAACTCAGTTCGTCGCCATCAGGGTCCAAAGCATCACATGTCACATCGAGACTACCCAAAGGAAAGGTCCATTCTGCACTTGCTACCAGGTCATTAATAACCGGAGCATTATTTGCTCGCACCATGATAAGTACCCAATCTGAGACTGCACCACCCTGACCATCGGTTACGACGACTGTAATGTTATGTGAACCTTCAGAATGAGGAGCTGTCCAGGTAATCACGGCTCCGTCTCCGCCTAATTCGCCTCCGCTCATCGACCAGTTGTAACTTAACTCATCGCCATCAATATCTGAAGCATTACACGCGACCTGGCAGCTTGCAAAAGGAATGACTCTGACTGGATCAGCATACAAGCTAGTAATAATTGGCTCACGGTTAGTTGGCGCCGTGCAGGATGAGGCCAAGAGCAGCAATACTGATACCGTAACTACCAAAGGCATTCTTTTATTCATGGGTTTGCCTCTCTCTAATTCACTCCCCCAATTATCATTTATAGCCAGTGCCATCGGATATTGTCAATACTTGGATTAGGATGTGACCTTAGTCTGTGTGTTGAATTCTTGGTACTAAGCAATACTTCGGATATCAGAACACCGCGCAGCCCTATCCTTCTTTTATGGCCGTTACGAGAACAGCGCCATGAGGATTCGTTGTACTGGCTGTGTCTACTAGTACCCCAGTTCCAGCGTCACCTCTCCAAATTTTGACCTCAAGCGTCTCATTCCCGCCACTCTGTTTCTGAAACATTCCCTCGACTGCCAGGACATCAAGAGTTACGTACTCCTGTGAGACATACCCTGAGACATCGTAGGATTCTGAACTGAATGCCACATAATCTACCGGGTCGTAATCTGCGTCCACCACGACGTACCTGCCCGTGAAA
>CP070793.1:461727-464842 GCA_020346965.1 Chloroflexota bacterium
CCCGCAAACTCGTCCCGGCAGGACAAGAAACAGTTATAGCAACCGATGCATTTGTTGATGTCTATTACTATGCCGTATCTCGCCATCTCTACCTTATGCCTCCCATTTGCATACCTCTACCAGGCAGGAGTTATTAGCCATGCCCGGGGCGTTCTTGGATACCATCCTCGATGGAGTGAGCAGGTTCATACAGCCACCCCTGTCTATACTACCTGCCTTGCCCGGTTCCAGTGGGTCGTAACTAGCACTGCCTTCATATGAATGCACCAAGCCAGGTCGCACACGTTCTGTTACCTGGGCGATACACAGGACTGCTCCGCGGTCGTTGTAGACCTTGACGATATCGTTATGCTTGATATCACGGGCCCGCGCGTCTGAGGGATGGATACGTATCGGCCACCAATCATAGCCATCTTTCTTAACACGATGCTGTGGAATATCATTGAGCCAGAGAGTTTTATTGTCATGATGTGTGTGGTAGGAATACCTTGGGTGGGGTGTAATCATCTGCAGAGGGTATTTTGCCGTGAGCTCCTTCGTTTCGTGCCCCTCCCAGCTTGGAATATATCGCGGCAGCGGTGGCCTCTCTTCATCATTAGGGTCGAACTCAGTTAAGCTTTGCGATACAAACTCTATCTTGCCACTGTAGGTAGCCAGTTCGTGTGCCTTATCTGTCCCCTTCTTAGGATTCAGCGAGTTTGGAGTATCACAAGGTCGCCCTTCGTAGTACCAGCGATTGGCGACCGTACGTTTCTGGTCAGGCGATTTACACGGAACAACGAAATAGCCCTTCTTTTTGAATTCTTCGTAGCTAACGTAGTCGGGTAGCGACGAAATATTGAATACCTTCTTTATCCAGTCTTCTTCTGAGTTGCCCTCAGTGTAGTCATCCAGGAATCCCAGTCTCTTGGCCAACGCCTTGTAGATTTCCCAGTCAGGTTTGGATTCCCACAACGGCTCGATGCATTTCTTCTGGTAAATCATCACCCGGTGGTTTCCGCCGCAGTCACCTTCTCCATAGCCCCCGGCGTTAGCCCACTCGCAGATATCGGCATGTTCGAAATTGGTGGAAGCAGGCAGGATAATGTCGCCGAAGCGGGTTTCGACCTGCCAGTGACAGTCCTGCATCACGACGCACTCCAGCTTGAGGCTCTGATACATGCGCACCCACCGGTTTGTCTCGGTCATAGTACTGATAAATGAGCCCCCATGGCGATGAATCATCTTGATCTCTGCGCCCTTGGGCCCTGGTTCCGGATATGTATACGGAACGAATTGCTGATCGATTGATTGACCGCAGACTCCCTCACTTATCCAGTTGATCGGCGGGTTCAAAATGGACTCGGGCAGCAGTATCCGATACACCTTCTGTGACACCGAGTTCTCCGCTTTCTTCTTTGCCACTTGCCCGAAAGTATCCCAGCCTACTGATGAATAGCCAGGCATCTGGAAACTGAAGTCCACTGGGGCACCCATAGCTGTGCCGCCCCATACATTAACCCCCGGCTTGCCCAATCCCTGCATGGCTATCAGCAGCACCATCAGCCGTGCCCACTCGGTGGCATAGGCTGCCCGGTTTGCTCCTCCAGTGCCAAACATCGCACCGGTAGCCAGCATGGTTTTCTTCGCCGCCCATTCCCTGGCTAGAACAGTAATATTATGAGCCGGGATACCGCAAATCTCAGCTGCCCACCCCGGCGTTCTGGGAACGCCGCCATCTTCTCCCAGGATATGCTTCCGAAATTCCTCAAAGCCGACGGTACGGTTTTCCACAAACCACTTGTCATATGTCCCCTCTGTTATCCAAACATAGGCTATAGCTTCTGCCAGCGCGGCATCGGTACAAGGACGTGGGGCTAACCACTTATCACCAAGTATACTGGCTGTAGTATTACAATAGGGATCAATGAAAATAGCTTTTACGCCCAGTTCTCTTAACCAGATCCGCCAGATAGCACTATCCTGTCCCCAGTACTGGTAGGAGCTGCTATTGGGGTCTACCGACCAGAAGATAACCTGTTCGGTATTCTGCAAAGCGTCTTCCAGCATATCGTAGTTGTCACAATGCCCCAGCAACCAGAAATAACCCCACGTATGGATCGCTCCCCAGTGAGATCCTTCCCAGCTATCGGGATTGTCGAAGAGCTGAGTGTAGCCCAGCATATTGAAGAAACGGCCGAAGGGCCCAAACTTATAGTGCAGAAGCCCCCAGTTATGGTGAGACGATGTCATGGCAGTGATGGCCGCCGGCCCATAGGTCTTCCTGATACGCTTGATTTCCTCAGCCACAGTATCAAGAGCCTCGTCCCAGGATATCCTTATGTATTCGTCTTTGCCCCTCATCTCCGGATGCCGGTCACCGCGCGGATCAAACGTCTTTCGCCTGTACGGATACTTAATCCTGTTCTCCGAATAAACCCGCATCCTTTCGGCGACTACATATGACTGCAATGTAGTCTTGCGCGGCGGGGTGAACTTCCTTCCCCTGGCTTCAATAGTCCATGACGGGGCATCGGTATCATCAAAGACAATGGGGCGCATCCTGGTTATCTTACCGTCTTCCACGTGGGCGAAGACGGGACCTCCCACTGTACACTGCGTGAGAATTTGCTCTGCCATATTTGTCCCCTGTTAAGTTTATTCCTTAGATTCTCGGTTATGCTGTAACCTGTTTGCGCAACCGATCACTCCATTTGCAGCGAGAATATTGATTCACTTTTTCAGCGTTATTTCACCCAGGTAGATATCCTTCCGTGTTGTAGCTACTATATTCCGTCCCTTATACCCACCTGCTGTTATGCTTATACTGTACTCCGTGTTGTCCTCTAATCCCTCAAATTCAAAGTCGCCAAAGGCATTCGTCTTCACCTCTTGGCGCTCACTATCTCTACTTAAAGCCACTGTCACCCCCTCAGCACACTCATCCCTGTCTCCATAGATTACTGTCCCGGCAATGAATTTCCCGGGCAGTCCCATGTACCTCACCTTCTCTTTTATGTCATATCCACCGTGTAACATCTCCGTTTTGCCCGATGCTATAAGCCGGGCAATCTCACTCCCAGGGTCGTCCAGGTCACCGAAAATCAAAGCCCCCGTAGGACACGACTCCACACAC
>CP070793.1:464942-467666 GCA_020346965.1 Chloroflexota bacterium
CCACCCGATGCGGCGGGAGTGTATTTCACTGGGGCAAGAGCACCTACATCATGGGCGTGATAAATGTTTCCCCAGATTCCTTCTCCGGCGATGGACTGGCGAATGTCGAAGAGGCCGTAGCTCGGGCAGGACGACTAGCCTCCGAAGGAGCAGATATAATTGACATAGGCGGCGAATCAACTCGTCCTACCTCAACTCCAATTTCAACCGACCAAGAACTAAGAAGAGTGATTCCTGTAGTGGAAAAGATAGCTGAGCAGATATCTGTGCCACTAAGTGTAGACACCTATAAACTGGAAGTAGCCCGTCAAGCTCTAGATGCCGGAGCCAACATGATAAACGACATCTGGGGTCTCAAGAAGGAGCTTCGGTTAGCCGAATTAGCAGCTAAAAAAAGTGTGCCGATTGTTTTAATGAGCAATCAGCGTGGTTCTCCGTGCAACGACATCATGTCAGCCGTGATTTCCGATCTCAGAAGAGCCATCGAGCAGGCATTGGATGCAGGAGTACCGCGGGAGAATACCATCATAGATCCCGGCATAGGCTTCGGTAAGACACAGGAGCAAAATCTTGAGATTTTGCGACGCTTGGAGGAACTCCAGGCTCTGGACAGGCCTATTCTTCTGGGTAGCTCACGCAAGTCCTTTATAGGCTGGGTGCTTGATTTGACTCCCGAGCAAAGATCGAGTGAAATGACATTCGTTCAACCGCGCGACCAGCGGCTGGAAGGAACGGCAGCCACCATAGCCATCGGTATCTGTAAGGGCGTTGATATCGTTCGCGTACACGATGTTAGACAGATGGTGCGTGTGTGCAAAATGAGCGATGCTCTTGTGAGAGGCGTGTAAGCGAATTGGCTATTGCCTATCTTTGTCTAGGCTCAAACCTGGGAGGGCGAGAGGCAAATCTCCGCCGGGCTTTAACACTGCTTTCTTTGAAAGTAACCCTTGATGAGGTCTCATCAATCTATGAAACCGAGCCGGTAGGCTACAAGGAGCAGCCATTGTTCCTTAACCTGGTCTGCCGCATTTCCACCAATTTGCCCCCCGAGGCGCTTCTCCATCTCGCCAAAGACATTGAGGCCAGAATGGGCAGGGTTCCCAATGGGCAAATAGATTCACCACGCCCTATAGACATAGATATCCTTTTCTATAACAACAAGATTATGGAAACTCAGAACCTGAGCATCCCACACCCCCGTTTGAAAGATCGGGCCTTCGTTCTCATCCCATTAGCAGAAATTGCCCCGGACTTAGTTCATCCCAAGCTGGGCAAGAGTATCGCCCAATTAGCCAATGATGTTGAGGGGCAAAAAGGGGTGCGAAAATGGTATTATATGAAATGACATAAACACAAGCGGATAGCAAACGATGCCAAAAACAGGAGGCTAACAATGGGAACTAAGGGAAGAAAGAATGTTAAGAAACCCAAGCAGAAAAAAGAAAAGAAGAAGTAAAAGGGGATCGGGCAAATATCAAGTACTTGTTTTGACACCCAAATAACACCTGTTGACCTAGATCTTAGATATCGTTTGGGACGTGATAGACACAAGAGGCATTAATGTATCAGCTATTTGTGGAAGAGCACTTTGATGCCGCTCACTATCTCCCGGACTACCATGGCAAGTGTGAAAGGCTACATGGTCATCGCTTCAAGGTAGTAGCCCGTTTGGAAGCAGCTAAACTTGATAGGACTGGCCTGGCTTATGATTTCGCTCAATTGAAGCAACACCTGAGGGAAATCCTGGCTCAATTTGACCACACCTGTCTGAATGATGTGCCCCCTCTTGATAAGATTGGACCCTCCAGCGAGAATATTGCTGCAACTATATATGAAGCACTCCAGCCCCGTCTTTCCGTCTCTCCAGTAAAGTTAGTGAACGTAGAAGTTTGGGAATCGCCCACGGCAGGCGTGTCATATAGTTCTTGAGCTAAGATTGCTGTTCCGGTGGTAGCAAATTGGGAATCGTATCTACAATAGGGTATGAGTAGTCGCATTTAGAGCAATAAAGGGAACCCTTGACTATTTCCTCTCCTTCCGCTTCATCCACTTTGAGCTCCAAATCCCCCTTACACACGGGACAGGCTAATATTCCCATCAGCTCTTTTTTCATTTCAGATTCTAATTATATCATATGAGCAGCGAAACCAAGACGAGAACATGCTATAATATCCGGTAGGAGAATGAAATGACGATCCAGATTAAAAAGACTTACAGGGGCTTAAATCCAGGGATGCTCGGCGATGAGGTACAGATTTTGCTGCAGAAACAAGGGCTCATGGCTATTGAAACCGAATCGCAAACATACGGTCTTCCCAGTGGCGACACTCAATCTCGTACTACACTGGCCTTAAAAACGCAGGCTGAGCAAGAGAAAGACCAAAACGAATGCGGCAGAGCGCACATCCTGGGCTCACCGCTGGGCGAAACAAAAATGCTCCTTGATGTAGACGAAACCCTTTTCCCTCAAGAAAAGCTCTCCACTTTCCAAAATGACCTTGATTTTATCCTTGGCTCATACGAAATTAAGTGGTAAACGAGCAGCTTTCAGAGCAGAACCTGCTCGGTGGGGAAACCAAGCAAGCACGAAGAGAAAAGCGGCGAGCAAAGAAGAAGGCCAAGATTCCCCAGCATGGCAAGAGCTTAGCGAGGGTATATAAGGACGCTTTATCCAAGAGAGCCAAGCCCAAGAAGGCCCAAAAGTAATCAAACTAAGACCCGGCC
>CP070793.1:467766-474746 GCA_020346965.1 Chloroflexota bacterium
GTCGTGGCGGTCGATCATGTTAGCTTCTCCGTGTGGAAGAACGAGGTTGTCGGCCTCCTGGGCCCCAATGGCGCAGGCAAGACCACAACCATCAAATGCATCGCCGGTCTGGTCAAGGCGAGCCTTGGCGAGATATGGCTCGACGGTGTGGATGCCCTCCGCCATCCGAAGAAGGCCATGGAGAGGGTGGCCGCGCTACTGGAGGGGAACCGTAACATCTACTGGCGCTTAACGCCGCGCGAGAACCTGGAGTTCTTCGCTGGCATCCAGGGACACCCGGTGCGGAAGGTCAAGGCATACATCGAGGAACTGATTGAGGTCTTCGGTCTCAGGGACAAAGAACAGACGCCGGCGCGAAAGCTCTCCAGGGGAATGCAGCAGAAGCTGGCCCTGGCTTGCGCATTAGTGAGGCAGACCGAGGTCCTCCTGCTCGATGAGCCGACATTGGGCTTGGACGTTGAGACGTCCTACGAATTGCGGCACGTGCTCAAGGCAATGGCTGCCCGGGGGGAGCGGACGATTTTGCTCTCGTCGCACGATATGCACGTCGTCCAGGACATCTGTGAGCGTGTGATCATCATAAAAAACGGGCGGGTCGTGGCGGATGACCGGGTAACCAATCTGATGAAGCTGTTCCAGGCCAGCGCTTACCGCTTCGAGATCGAGGGTCGGCTCAGCGGCCAACTGGAGGTGAAGCTGAGGGAGCGCTTCCCGCTGCTCACACTCTCAGCAACAGATCATCGTACCTACGTCGATGCCGATTTGAGGGACGGGGCCGAGCTTTACGAAGTGCTGGAGATTTTCAAAGACGGGAGCACGAAGATCGAGTCGATTAGCCATAAAGAGCCCGATCTGGAGGAGATCTTCCTTTCGATCGTGAAAGGACGGGCGAGATGAGACACCTGGCACTGTTCATGGCCCAACTGAAGATCAGATACATCTACCTGAAGCGTTACTACTTCGATACGCTCTCCATGATTGCCACCCTCTTCCTGGTATTTTTGATCATCTTCTACGGGGCCGCCGCACTGCTGGGAGCCTCCATCACCACTGGCGACACGCTGGACGGGGTCGTGGTCGGCTTCATCGTCTGGAGCTTTGCGGTGCTGGCTTACGGCACCCTCTCCTGGGGGATGATCGAGGAAGCCCAGCAGGGGACACTGGAGCAGCTATACATGAGCCCGCTCGGCTTCGGGTGGGTGACCATCCTCCGTGTCGCCGCTCATTTCATCATTAACGTGATCATAGTGCTCGTGATCCTCCTGTTGATGATGGCCACGACTGGCAGGTGGCTCAACCTCGACGTGCTCAGCCTTATACCCCTTGTGCTGCTGACGGTCGCCGGGGCCTACGGGATCGGCTTCTTCATGGGCGGGCTGGCCCTGGTATTCAAGCGGGTCCAATCGGCCCTGCAGACACTGCAGTTTGTGCTGGCGGTCTTTATCGCGGCCCCCATGGGATGGACGCCGTTCATGAGGTTTCTGCCGTTATCACTGGGTACCCGCCTCATCGGGGAGGTGATGATCGATGGGCACTCTCTCCTTGAGCTTCCCCCGGGCGATGTCCTGTTCCTGATTGGCAACTCTGCCGTCTACTTCGGACTAGGATTCTTGGCCTTCAAGCTCTTTGAGAACGTGGCCCGCGATAAAGGCCTGCTGGGTCATTACTGATCTGACACAAGCGGCTCTGAATATCCCCGTCTCCGGATGTGGATATAAGCTACTTGGTTACTGCATATTAAGTGAAGACACCTGGCGGACTGAATACTTCGCTCCTCTCCAAAAGTTGGTTGCTAAATCTGAAACAAGCTATTCAGATGATCCGCACACTCTTAAAGAACTCAACCAGGCCCGGAGGGAGCTAGAGATGTTCAAGAGTAATCCAGAGCGCAGTAATTGTGTTTACTTTGTGATGCAGAAGAATTGATTGTTTTTTAGTAGTCGCCCTCAAAAATCTGGGTTATGTATAAGTAGGTGAAGTCTCCCTCCTCTGAAAGTGCGACTCCTACACCTGTCTTATAGTAACGAGGTTCCAGTATGTTTGCCCTGTGTCCAGGACTATCCATCCAGCCAGAGACGGCCCATTCACATACTTCTTGTAAGGAAAGATAGGGACCTGGAATGTACTGTTGGGTCGGAATCTTTGCCAGGTTTTCTCCTCGCATGGTCCCGGGAGACATGTTATAGCTAAGCGGCCTCTCCCCTGGATACCGTTCGTGGCCGAAGAAGTTGTTCTCAACCATACTAATGCTGTGCTCCCTCGCCAGATCTGTTAACAGAGCGTCTTTGCTGAGGGTAGTCAGTTCATACTGCTCTCTTTCATCATTGACCAGCACAATTATTAGTTCCTCGACTTCCGCCTCGGTATAGTTTGTCCCTAGAGGGCTTGATACATTTCCCGAGAAATTAGCCAGTATCGAGTAGCTGGCACTCGCGGTGATGGTGGTCGAGGCAGCGGTCACGTTGGCAATAGTGCCCACACAGCCAGACCAGCTGGTGAACTGGTAGCCCTCCTCAGGTTCGGCCAGAAGGTTGATCACTGTGCCTGCATCATAAGTGAAAGTCCCCTCCCCAGGCGTGGTTACCGAGCCCCCAGCGGTACTCGCGATACTGAGGATACAATATTCTCCGACAGGGCCGCCGCTAGGGCTAGCAACAGTGCAGCCTGCCGTCGCTACAATCAGCGCTAGCACAATCAGTAAACTGCCGATTCTTTTCATACGTATTCCTTCGCAGTGGCATTGTATCAGTGACGAAGGGGGTGTCAATCACCCGTTTGAACTAGTACGGATCGACTAGTGACAGGCAGTCATGAGAGTAAGATGGACAGAACTGGGCTGACGAGGCAATCTCTTGTCCAAATCCGGATACCGAAACTCAAACGCCAGACTACTAGATATAGCCTGAATCTAGCAGATCAACAGCAAGGACAGCAACAGTAAGAGGGTTCTATGTGGTGGAGTACGGAGGAGTGCCAACGATAACATATCCGAACCTCCGCCCGCAGGAACGGAGGTGTGGATATGTTTGATTCAGGTCCCAGCCGCTGACATCGTTAGTCGTCGATGTCCGGACTCCCACTACAGGCTCCGGCAGTGCAGAGGGTCCAATACAGAAGGGGGTTTTCTGCGTTGCGGCAGTTTTTGGCGCTCTGAACATCCGGGTTGTCGCAGCAGAAGCCGCTCGGTTCCATGATCGAATCAACTGTACTGCTGGCGTCGGGAGGATGGGAGAGGTCCAGAGTATGTCCAAGCTCATGAGCAAGATGGTACGGATTGACGGCCCCGCAGGTACTGGCGTCGACGCCACAACCTCCGCATGGGCAATAGTCCTGGCAATCGACTGGGCATGGACAGGGCACAGAAAGTTGCTGGTCACAGGTCACAATCTTGTTTGCCGCCGTCCCTGAGGAGAAGGATGCGCCGCCACCCCAGTAGCATGCGAGGGCGGTACTCATCTCCCGAACCACGAAAACTTCCACCGCATCATCCTCGTTGACCTCCGCACGTAGATCTGCAGCCTCAGTGCCGTCGTCGAGCACCTTGTATGCAGGTTCATTAAGGTAGATTGGTTCGAGGACTGTGAACTTCAAGCAGCGTTCGGTGCCGCACCTGTCCCAAAGCTCATCTGCCTTTGTCATGAGGTCGTCAAATGCTGTGCCAGTGCGGTCAGGGTCGGTGGGCCCAGTGCCGATGAACACCGGCTGGATTCTTATCGCCTCGCAGAAGGTCACTTGCCAGATTAGCGATTTCTCGATGGGAAATTTGATGCGCATCAATGAACCAAGCTCGACAGAAGCATAATCGATAAGTAGTTCGACTTCGCCCGTGAAGTAGGCGCTTTCTCCCTCCACTGCCCGCAGGTCCTTCGGGAACGCACCAGTGAGATTCCCTGCCATTTCCTCGGTATAGGGTACGAACATATCATTCTCGCCTTCCGGCTCAAGCTGTCGGTAGCCCATCTCCTGGTCAACGAGTGCATAGTGCAGATCGGAGTCGAACGCTGTAGTTATCCGACCCGTGTCGGAATCGTACGCCGTTTCGTATTCAGGCGCTACAAGGGCAAGACCAATAACTCCGGAATCTCCCTTTTCTGTAGGAACGCCTTTCACAACTAGGTTCAGCCAGCCCAAGGATATGTCAAGGTCGCCTTGCGGCCCAGAAACGACGCGGAACACGATCATCCCGGACAACGTTGATTCTATCTCGTCCTTCTCGTCTGTAAGAACAGTACACTGCTCGGTTAAGTTGGCGGCCAGGTAATAGTATTCCTCCTCCCCTTCTTGCTCCGACGGTTCCGTCGGAGTGCAAGAACTGCCCGTTACGGTCAGAATAAGGAAGATACATAAGGCCACCAATATTGTTTGAACTCTAATATTCACATTGCCTCCTTCTACTCTCTACAATGAATTAGATCGTTATAGTCCTAGCAATCCTAGGTTTTGGCAGAGAGAACTGATTTTACTATGCAGTAGAGAAGAGCCCAATTCACACTTCTAGATACGCTGGGCCTAGTATTGCAGAAACTATCGCAACACTATAATGCACACACTTGACCCTGACCCTGTTGTTACTTGAGGTGCTGTTTCCGATGGATGTAGTCTAATGTTATATTACTACCTAAGAGAGTGTCAACAGTTTGCCTTGCCGTTGCCTAGGCGTACCGTCGAGTTAAGGAATCGCAAAACGATATTTCGAAACGGGTAGTCTCTATTGACAGTATGGCGGGGCATGTTATAAGCTGTACTGGATTGATTTGCGGTAGGAGATGCCCCAAATGGGGAGCCGAAGGTGCAAGGGACCGAGCACTGGTATGAGGTCTTGAAACTCTCAGGCAGAAGGACTACCGTAAGTAGAACTCCCTGGAGAGGCCTCAGTATGAGGTCACCAAAGGTGTAAGTCCGCAAACGGTGAGCGGCCAATCTCTCAGGTAAAGGGACAGGGGCAATCTGTATAATGCAGATTGCCTTTTTTGGTTGGTAGAGACGTAAGTTGGTTCAGTAGCCGTTTTACAGGAAATCAGGCAGTGCACTTAGTTAAGAAGACTCCCTTTAATCAGATACACCACGACCTGAAGGCCAGGATGACGGATTTTGCTGGTTGGGAGCTGCCTCTGTGGTTCACGTCCGTTCTGGAGGAGCATAATGCAGTTCGCTCTCGGGCAGGTATGTTCGACGTTTCTCACATGGGCAGGGTGTTGGTAAGTGGCAAGAAGGCCAGCCGGTTTCTCGACAGGGTACTGACCAGGTCGGTCCGTAGGTTAGGAATAGGTACCTCGCAGTTGTGTCTCATGTGTAGGGAGGACGGCGGCATCCTAGATGATCTGTGGGTCTACCATGTGGGGGGCGATGAGTACCTGCTGGTCTGGAACGCCGGAGATACTGAGCGGAAGCTTAACTGGTTATTTCGCTGGTCAGAATCGGACGCTGATATCACAATCAAGAGCACCTCGGACGATACGGCTATGGTGGCGGTTCAGGGTCCGGCTGTCTACCAGCTAGACAGCATGAGAAACCTTTGCAGTCTGCCGCGCTTCGGACACACCCGAGCCAAAGTGGACAAGGTGGAGGTGTTTGGGGCCAGGACCGGCTACACCGGGGAGGACGGTTTTGAGCTTATGAGCAGTACGGCAGACGCTTCGCATCTATGGCGGGTTCTCATGGATCAAGGTGTGAAGCCTTGCGGTCTGGGAGCGCGCGACATATTACGACTGGAGGCGGGCATGATGTTGTCGGGCCAGGACTTTGATGCCGGCACAAATCCCTTTGAAGCCGGCCTGGCTTGGTTAGTGGATTTCAACGGAAGTGACTTCATCGGTAAGACATCTTTGCTTGAGATCAGGCGTCGGGGCATTAAACGCAAGATTGTTGGCTTCAAGATCGAGGGGCGGGGTATAGCTCGTTCAGGCTACTCCATCTTTAAGTCAAGTAAGGAAGTGGGCAACGTTACAAGCGGTGGATATGCGCCAGCTCTGGGCGTAAGCGTCGGTCTGGGTTACGTTCCCGTGGAGCTGTCACGCATAGGCACTGGAATCGACATACTCATTCGTGGCAAAATGGTTTCGGCACAGATAGTTGATAGGAGATTCTACAAGAAAGGGGGATAGAATGAATCCGAAGGAATACAAATATACGCGGGAGCATGAGTGGATCTGCCCTGAGTCTGAGAATAAGGGCAAGATCGGACTCACGAAGTATGCGGAGAATCAGTTAGGAGATATTGTCTTCCTGGACTTGCCAGCACCCGGCACTCAAGTTCAGCAATTCGAGAAGATAGGAGAAGTAGAGTCAGTCAAGGCAGTTACGGATTTGTTCTCACCGGCCAGTGGCAAAGTGATTGAAATCAATACCAAGACCGTTGATAGCCCCAATCTGGTTAACGAAGACCCGTATGGGGCAGGCTGGTTGGTCAGGTTGGAAATTGGTGAACCTTCAGAACTTGATGCATTGATGAACAGCGACGCCTATGATGACTACGTAGACTCGCTGTCGGGAGAAAGCTCAGGGTGAGCAAAAGATGAAAGCGACATCGTCACCTTATCTGCCCAATACGGATGCTGACCGCAGCGCCATGCTCCGTGAGATTGGAGCCGCCTCCGTTGACGAGTTGTTTCAAGATATACCTGAGAAGCTGCGTCACACCCAATTCAGTCTACCTGCCCCTATGTCAGAGCTCGAACTGAAACGGGAACTCCGTCAATTAGCTGAGAGTAATGCGAATCTGGAGGATTATGCGTGTTTCCTGGGCGCGGGCAGTTACCGCCACTTTGCTCCTTCTGTAGTTGGTCATATCATCGGGCGAAGCGAATTCTATACGGCCTATACTCCGTATCAGGCCGAAGTCAGTCAGGGAACGCTGCAACCGATCTACGAGTATCAGTCCCTCGTCTGTCAACTTACCGGCATGGAAGTGAGTAACGCCGGGATGTATGACGGCAGCACTGCCGCAGCTGAGGCGGCAGTCATGGCATGCATAGTGAACA
>CP070793.1:474846-479165 GCA_020346965.1 Chloroflexota bacterium
CTTGGGTTATTGAGATTGGGTATCTTGCAGCTGGATAAAGTGCCGGCAGCAATGACTATCGGTTTCGACTTCAATGACTCGCACTATCTGTATAACAGTGCATATGATCCGCAATTCAGCTATTTAAGCGTAGGACTGCTCTGCAAAGTCCTTTGTTTGAAAGAGGGCATCGAAAGGGGTAAAAAGACGTGGAACTTTTTAAAGGGTGGAGAACCGTACAAATATCAACTCGGTGGCCACGAAGTACCGCTTTACAGTTGCCAGATAACTATCACTTGACAACAATGGGGAGGAGCGCACTTTAATGCCAGTCAGTCAACTGAGAATAGCTATGCTCAGTGCCCACAGTTGCCCAGTGGGAAAACTGGGAACAAAAGACACCGGCGGTATGAGCGTATATATCCGGGAGATTGCCTGCGAGTTGGGTCGACAGGGACATTCAGTGGATATCTATACTCGCGTTCATGATCCCGAAGACCGCCAAATCTATGAGCTCAATCAAAATGCAAGGCTTATTCACCTCAGGGCAGGGGGAGACGAGGAGATACATAAGCTAGCCGTTTACTCCCATCTTCCTGACTTTGCCAGTAACCTGGAGAGTTTTAAGAGGCAGAATAACCTGCAGTATGATTTGATATTCAGCCATTACTGGCTTTCCGCGCTGGCAGGAGCCTATTTGCAACAGTGGTGGCATATTCCTCATATTGCTATGTTCCATACACTAGGGGCAGTTAAAGAGGCAATCAAGGGGGATACTGGTTTGGAACTGGACGAGGATGAGCTCAAAATCCGTATTGAGACAGAAAGGGACCTTATTCAAAGGTGCGATCATATTATCGCTCCAACAGAAAGGGAAAAGGAAGAGTTTATTCAGCACTATGGCGCATCATCGGAGAAAATCAGTGTGGTACCGTGTGGTGTAAATCTAGAGCAATTCAGGGCAGTGGACAAAGCGCAGGCCAGGCAGTATCTGGGCTTCGGTGACGATAAGATTATTCTATTTGTGGGTAGAATTGATCCATTGAAAGGTATAGACAAGTTGATAAAGGCTTTGCCTTATCTACGGAATATTCAAGGATTGAGATTGCTGGTAATCGGTGGCGGTGAACACAGCCAGCACGAAATAGAGCAACTACGGAAACTAGCCTCCAATCTCGAAATGGAGAATTCAGTTACCTTTATGGATTTGGTGAAGCATGAGCAACTACCTTATTTTTACAGCGGAGCTGATGTTTGTGTAGTTCCTTCTTACTATGAAAGCTTTGGGCTGGTAGCTCTGGAATCTCTGGCCTGCGGCACCCCGGTGGTGACTACGGATGTAGGTGACTTCAGCAACATCATTCTAGAAGGCGAAACCGGGTATGTAGTAGGAGACAACATTCCACAACATCTTGCCGACAGAATAGCCTTGCTTCTTTCCCGGCCAGGCGCAGATAAGGAATCTGCCCAGTTAATTCGGTCGACAGTAAGTAGATTTAGTTGGTCGAACATCGCTGAAGCAATTATCAGGGATTGCCAGCTGGCATTGACTAGTTACACTGCCTCGGTGCCGGAACCGACAGCTTTTTCATACCAAAGCGTGCTAGACTGAATCTCAAAACCGAGGGATGCATAGAGAGCGCAGGCTATTGTGTTTTCGCTGTCTACAGTCAACTCAACAACCTTTAAACCTCTATTTTTCAGGCGGGCCAATCCAGCCATCATTAATTCTCTACCTATTCCTTTACCCCTGTAATCCGGGTCCACCCCAAGCATATGTATCCGCCCTTTGCTTAGGCTAGGTATCCCTTCCTCACAGATTATCCCGGTCCAGCAACAGCCTATAGCCTTATCTCCATCGTAGATTAGAACTATGTCCTTCCGTGAACAGGAGCCGATACCTATACGAAAGATTATTTCCTCTACGGTATTGGGATTGTATCCCCATGTACCGGCAAACGCACAGTTCTGAAGCTTCGCCAGCGTATCTTCTTGGCCCGGTCGAAGACAATGACATGCTCTAGTTAAATGAGTACCCAATCCGTCAGAGCAACTAATGTCTCTTGTCAGTTCGAGAAACCGTCGGACAAATGTGAAGCCTAGCTCCACGAGTATATCTATTGCAGTTATGTTGTCTTCCCTTATATTTGCGTGGGCTACTTTGGCTCTTAATTCTCTGGCTCTCCTCATGGCACTATTATAGAGCTCCATGGTCAAGCCTCTGCTATTATGTTGTTCAGGGCGCACACTGCAGTCCAGAATCACCCGCCCGATAGCCAACTCCGGCTCAATGTTGATAGAACCTAAGATATTATTATCCTTCTCAGCGATAAATAGGTCTTGCTCGGGACGGTAATTTGGTCGCCTTAGTTGCTCAGCAATGAACTGCGGCGAAACACAACGTCCCGTAGGATTAAGTCTTTCGGCTTCAGTAATCAATAAGACATACTTATCGAAATCTGAAGGTTGATAGGTTCTAATGTTATAGGGAGAATTGCTGACTGCCTTTGCTGGCATTACTAATTTGAATTGTAGCAGCCTGACGAATGTTATACAATTGCCACCATATACGGCAATCCGAGAAGGTTCAGTTGCAATGATTAAAGCAGTACATATGATGGTGATTACGCCGCATCCCGACGATGCCGAATTTGGTGTTGCCGGGACTGTAGCTCGCTGGACAGGTGAGGGAAAAGATGTCATCTACGTGGTGTGCACCAATGGCGACAAGGGTACCAGCGACCCCAATGTGAAACTGGATGAGTTAGCCAAAATCAGAGAGCAGGAGCAGCTAGCAGCAGCCAAACTACTGGGTGTAACGGAGGTCATATTCCTTCGTCATCCGGACCAAGGATTGGAAGATACACCGGAATTCAGAAAAGAGATTGTGCGACTGATAAGGACGTACAAACCTGAGACGGTAGTTACTGCTGACCCATACCGTCGCTACATATGGCACCGTGACCATCGAATCACCGGGCAGGTTGCGCTCGATGCCATCTTTCCATACGCCAGGGATTTTCATTCCTATCCTGATTTACTGGATGAAGGGCTTCCGCCTCACAAGGTAAAAGAAGTATGGCTCTGGGCTGCTCAAGAGCCCAACTACCGCACCGATATTACCAGCACTTTCACCACTAAGATTGCCGCCCTTCATTGCCATAAGAGCCAGATGAGCGACAATCCCTTTGGTGGGTTGGAGGAACGTCTCAGGGAACGACATAGGGCACTGGCTCAGGGTGAAGATTATGAACTAGCCGAAGCTTTCTACCGGATAGAGATATGGTGGTAGGGAGCTTCTGATTTCGGTGGGCAATTCTCCAGTTTTAGCCTATGTTGAAAGCCAGAGTACTTCACCGCACAAGTTGGGTTCGTGAGGTCGGGAGCAAAAGACAGCAAACTCTTCCTTCTCGTTCTTCAAAACAGCGGAATTCCCATGGCCGGGGTATATCTGCGTATCGTCTGGCAATACAAGGATCTTCTCGGTTATAGAGTTGATTATTTGCTTAAAATCGTCCGGAGAGCCTGTCCTTCCCGGCCCTCCGGGGAAAATAGTATCCCCTGATATCAGGTAGCAACCAACTAGGAAGCACAGACTACCGGGGGTGTGCCCCGGTGTGTGAAGCACCGTAAATTTAAGCTCTCCTAACCAAATCGTGTCATCATCATTCAGCAACGTCTCTGGGAACGGGGTCAGGTTCTTTGCATCCGAAGCGTGGGCGGCCAGCGGAACTTTTAATTCAGCGCGTAACTGGGCGAGAGCACCGATGTGATCTATGTGGTTATGTGTCAACAATATATATTGCGGTATGGTGGTTTTCAGTTTTTCTTTGATTATGTTCGGCTCCGCGGGAGCATCTATTAGCACGCTATCTCCCGTTCTTCGACAGGTCACAATATACGAATTGGTTCCGAAAGGACCCAGTTCAAGTCTCTCAATCCGCAATGTACTGTCTTCGGCCAAGATTGACATAGTTTACTTGTCCCCGGTTCGGCTGAATATCATCGATTATACCATGATAGAAGAAAGACTCAATACCAGCAAGCGGCAAAGCTTTATTGACGGTGAGTGGAGATGCAAAGTAAAATTCATGGTCATGTACAACAAGTCTGTGCTTGATAATGGCTTGCGAATCGTCACCAGTACTATGCCTCATAGCCGCTCGGTATGCCTTGTCATCCTCGTGGGAACCGGTTCTTGCTTCGAGAGCGAGGAAGAAGCGGGCATCTCACACTTTGCTGAGCATATGCTCTTCAAGGGCACACAGCGACGACCAACGTCCAAGGAGATCACTCAGGACATTGAAGGTGTTGGTGGCATAATCAATGGTGCAACAGAC
>CP070793.1:479265-483631 GCA_020346965.1 Chloroflexota bacterium
AGCTACGGGTTCTATAATCACGGAACTGGCCAAGGGAAAGACGTTGGATGAAGCAAAGAACATTACCTGGCAGGAAGCTTCCGAAGCCCTGGGAGGTCTCCCTAAAATAAAAGCCCATTGCTCGGTGCTTGCTGTGGAAGGCCTGCGTTCGGCTATACAAAACTATGAAGAGCGCCACGGCCTTGTTAAAGAAAGGAAGCCGACCACGGAAGAGGTAGTCCGTCAGCGCCTCAGGAGAGTCATTAACCCGCTGACCGGGTTAAACGTGGTACGCACAAACCTGGTAAAAGATATTAAGGTGAAGGACGGTACCGTCAGCGTGCTTGTTGATTTGCCTCAAGATCACCAGTTCGCTAGCAATGTAAGAGACGAAGTACGGGAGAGGATAGAGACCTTATGGGACATCAAAGAGGTAGTGGTCGAATTCACAGAATAGCATATTGGCGAAAATAGGTATCCGCTAACTCATAACTGGGTTCGATTTCCAGCGCATGCCCGCTAAGATAACGAACAGATTCAGCCTTCGATGAATTCCCTGATATAGGAATTAACCAGCCCCGGCTGTTCATGAATGACCCAATGGGAGCCATCAGGAATGTGCCTGATAGTCAGATTTGGCACGTATTTATCCAAGCCGTCCAGATTTCCTGTAAGCAGGTATCTGTCTTTCTCTCCCCAGATGACCAGCGTCGGCACCTTGACTGTAAACAACGAAGGATCGGCTGGCATACTATCATCTCTTTCCCCTGTAAAAGAGCCGAGACGAGCGGCCCGATAGTAGTTTAAGCCACCGGTGAGTGCCCCGGGCTGCGACCAGGCTTCTATATATGCATTCTTATCTTCGTCTGTGAAATAACCGTGCTTTATACCGTCCTTCAAAAGGTTATCGACAAGTATTGCATAGTTGCTTCTTGCCAGTATGTCCTCGGCCTCTGGAGTACGATGGACCAGAATATACTGGCTGGCTTTTTGTTGTGCCGGATTCTCACGAAGCTCTCGCATGAAAGTAACAGGATGCGGAGCATTTACTATTATGAGCTTCTCCAGGTATTCAGGATGACGCATTGCGAACGGCCAGGCTACCCCACCACCCCAGTCATGAGCTACCAGGATGAAACTCTTATACCCAAGGTGCTCGGCAAGAGCACGGATATCTTCAACTAGATACTTCATTCGATATTGCTCGACATCAACCGGTTTCGATGACAAGTTGTAGCCACGCATGTCCGGAGCCACCGCCCGGTAATCTCGTCCGAACTCAGCAAGCTGGTTTTTCCACTCGTACCAGAACTCCGGAAACCCGTGGAGGAACATTATTAGCTTCCCTTCGCCCGCTGTTACATAGTGGAGGCGTATGTCATTGACATCAGCGTATTCATGTTCGAACTCACTTTTATTTGGTGGCATGGTGTCCTCCTTAATCCCACATTATACTTAATTGGAGATTGGTTTTCTGGTGGAATTACGATTGGGCTACTCCATCGTCCAATCCAATCCCTTTTATGATCACTTATCCAGCTGCCCATCTACACCTCGAATTCTCTCACCATAACACCTCATGCTGTGCCCCAAATTCACACTCTCTCCCAGATATGAACCAAATCGCCAGTGCCCCAAAAATCACTGTCGGAAGGGCACCAAAAGCTCCATCTAGTGACGCCTTATAATTTTTCCTTCTCAGAGCTAAGATGCCACCTCTTATCGACGAAGAACCCAATAATAGAAGAATTACTACTGCGACAGTCACAATAGGAAAATGCCTAAACGCATCCCAAAAGTACACAACCAACACCAGTGCACCAATCACCTCAACTTCTCCTCCCATTATGCTTAGTATCACCCCAGCGGTAAGTAACCCGCTCCTACTAGTGATGCCACTTTCTTTTGCCTCTGCATCAAATATGAACCAAATCGCCAGTGCCCCAAAAATGACTGTCGGCAGGGCACCAATAGCTCCGGCCAACGCCGCTTTATAACCCTTCCTTCTTACAGCTAAAATGCCACCTATTATTGACAGAAAACCCAACAATAGAAGACCTCCCGTTACAGGCCACCAAGTCACGCTCCCATAGGACACAAGAGCTACTGCACCCATCACCTCAACCTCTCCTCCTATTATGCTTAGTATCCCCGCGACGGTAAGTAACCTGTTCCTACTGGTGATACTATTTTCCTTTGCCTCTGCACCAAATTCCCTCTTCGACAGTGCGACAAAGATAACTGCCATTATCCCGAAAAGGACTGTCGGAAGTGTGCATATAGCGCCTGCAAACGACACGCCAAAACTCTTCCTTCTCACAGCTGAGATGCCACCTGCTATGCCTATTCCGCCAAATATCAGAATGATTATCCCCACAATCATAAATCTAGCTGGGAAGAAGACCAGCTGAATCTCAAGGCTTGGCATCCAAGGAATATGCGGAATAGTCGGCAACGGACCCCCTATCATAATGCGTCCCACTATACCGAGCACTATCGCTCCTGCAGTTAGCTCCACTACTCCCCCGCTTATGCTCAGGACTCCGCCGGCATCCAGTAGTAGCCCACCCCTACTGTGACCACGCCATAACATCGAACCATTAGATGCCATTGGACCTGCTCCTCATTTTGTAGTAATGCTTGACAATCCTAGAATCAACCAAACTAACGGACTGTAGCTTCATCACTCAGCATAATCGACCAGTAACTGTAATTATACAACACACTCGCTCAGTGTAGTTCGCCGATAGGTTCTGAGTAACCCACCCCCCAATCCAAAGCGTATACCCACCTTCCTCAATAGACAGACTTCTGTATCTGAACAGTCCGGATTTCGAGAAGAGCTTGAGGTGGGCTGGAGGATTCGGCAAGGCGCCGTTGCGCCAGATAACTCTCTGGTGCACTACGACATTGGCGCAAGGATCTACCCGGAGTTCTTTGACAAATCCTTGATAGAAGACTAGACTCATGTTTGGGTAAATCAAAAGAGGGGAAGGCAGGGAATACATAACAGATCAGGAGTACCGAATGGCTGACTTGCGCCTCGTAACGTACTGCGGATTGTACTGTGGGCTCTGTTCTCAGGTAAATCGGACTCCACAGAGAGCGCTGGATTTGAAGGACTCCATGCAGAAGGAAGGATATGAGCATTGGGGCCAGGATATCCCCGGATTCAGGGAGTTCTGGGCGTTTCTGAATAGCCTGATCGAATCCAGAACCGTAAGCAGTTGCCGTGAAGGTAACTGCGGACCGCCATTCTGTGCGATTAGAAAGTGTGCTCAAGGAAAGAGTATTGATATTTGTGTTTCTTGTGAAGACTATCCGTGCAAAAGAGTACTTGGAATTGCAGAAGGCTACCCGACTCTCCTCGCTGACGGAAAGCGCATGAAGAAGATAGGTATTGAGGCATGGATTGACGAACAGGAGCAACGAGCAAAGACCGGTTTCGCATACGTAGACATCCGCTGTTATCCCTACGGAGTGCCTGATGAATAGAGACTCCTCATTAGGGTCATCGTCTATTTGTGCGGTTCCGCAGGAAGAGAAACCCCTAGAAGCCCGGTTTCAGGACAGATTGGCGCGCCCGATCTGAGGGGCATGCCCCCTATGGATACTTGAGTACGCGCCCCTGAGTTATCTGGATTCGGGGCACAACCTGAACTCCCACGGCTCAATACCGTGGGATAGTGACGATTAGCATGAGATAGGAGGGCCAGTGAAGGGAGGAACAGAATGGAAGCAAAGGAAATCATTAAAGCATCACTCGACGAAGGCTGGAGATATCTGACGCGCTCTCTAGAAGGCCTGACCGACGAAGAGATTACCTGGACACCGGCACCACACAGCAATAGTATCGCGTTCATCCTGTGGCACGTTACAAAGGCGGAGGACTTCTGGGTGAACCGTGTCGTCAGACAGGGCAGTGAAATCGACACCGCAGAGGGCTGGCGGGAGAAATTAGGCACGCCTGACGATGGGGGTACTGGTTTCTCAGAGGAGCAATTGCAGGCCTGGCCAACGCCGAAGCTGGAAGACCTGCAAGCGTATGCGCAAGCCGTACGTGAGAAGACACTAGCTTTCGTGGACTCTGTTACACCGGCAAGGTTGCTTGAAATACCTGAACCGGACCGCCCTAGGGAGACAGTAGGTGGTATACTAGCCCACCTTATTACCGAGATAGCCCTGCACGTAGGGCAGATAGATTACCTGCGGGGAGTGCAGCGGGGACTGAAACAGGTTAATTGGCGTTAGACCGCCTGAATCAGACTGCCCATGGCAGTAGAAACAGTGATAGGGATAACAGCTGAAGCAGCCAATCTAACGCTGAGTCCAGAATCCAAAATAGCGATTATGTTGCCCTGCTCTTAGCTCTCTTCAGCTTCAAAAG
>CP070793.1:483731-487687 GCA_020346965.1 Chloroflexota bacterium
ATTTGCAGAAATCCGAAGATGAAAGAGCACTGGAGCTGCTCACCACCCTGTCGAAACGTATCACTACTCGGAGTTCGAAAGTTGAAACTATGATCCGTAGAGGAAACCCCGCCGACGAAATCATAAAGACATGTCAGAATATCGGGGCAGATCTTGTTCTGGTAGGGCTCAAGGGTGCGAGTGATTCCCCGGAATTCCTGTTAGGCAGCGTTGCTCATAAGGTAATAAAACACGCGCCGTGTAGTGTTCTGGTAGCCAAGAGAGAAAGTGAGGCCATCAGCAAAGTATTGGTACCACTCGATGGTTCGAAATACTCTCATGAGGTAGTGCGATTTTTACTGCGGATGCCGCTTCCGCAGCATACAGAAATCCTTGCTATGACAGTAGTGCAGTCTTTTGCAGCTGCATTTGTTAAAGCATACACCTTGGACCTGGAACGCGACCAGCAAATAACTGCTGAACTCCAAGAGGCTGAAGAGAAAGCCGCCCGGCGACTGATGGCTGAAGCGGAAAGCCAATTCCGTAAAGCTGACTATAGGGTCTCAACAATTGTTGCTCGCGGTGACGCCTCTCGAGAGATTCTGAGAGAGGCTGCCGAACAAAATGTAGACTTAATTACTATTGGTACCAGGGGTCTTACCGGGGTCCGTGGTTTCTTTCTTGGAAGCGTGGCTCAGCGTGTAGCAGGATATGCGAAAGCCTCGGTGCTCATAGTGAGATCGCCGAATGTTTAGGGAATATGCGGTTATGGAAGAGACAATCCATTTCTTACAAGATCTACTACTCTCGTTCATTTAGTAAGTACAGAGTATTTTGCAGTTATACTCAAATCAGTGTGTTTTTGCAGTTCCTCTCGGCCTCTTCCAGCCTAGTGCCTCCAGAAGGTCCCCTATTGCGGTTTCACCATGTATAGGATGGCGAAGATCAAGGTCAGGGTTGACCCTATAATGATTGCGCCGTCCTTCGCGCTTTTTGCCGATGTACCCAGTTTCCAGTAAGTCAGCGATTATTTTTCTCGTCGCTCTCTCTGTGATACCAACGGCATCAGCCAATTCCCTGGCAGTTATCCGCGGGTGGTGAGCGATATAGCTCAACACCAGAGCATGATTACTAAGGAATGTCCAGTCCGACGTGTTGCACCTCCTGTTAAGAGATTTTCATAAAATATCCTGTAGATTTTCCGCCAAGGGTCTTGACAAACCACTTATTAGATGTATAATTATGCATGAATAATATATCATAATTCAATTAGCATGAATTCAAATGAAATGTAGGTTATTTATAACACATTAATGAGCTAGTTAAAACTTCTAGATTATCTTTGAAGAAAAAGGAGGTGATAAAAATGCAAAAGACACGGAAACCGGCCAAGAAAGGCAGCCCCAAAAAGTAAATAAACCGTATCGACGGGACGAAAGGGTGGGAGAGATATATCTCCCACCTTCGGTTTGGGACGTAGTAATTTCCCATTCTGGGGAAAGAAAAGGATAGAAATACGTCGTAGGTGCCTTCAAGTAGCATTTGAGTCCAAAATGAGGCAATGGCATTCATAGTTCGAGACAAGACGCGTAGTGTTAGGATACTCACAGCGGTCGTGGCTTTGGCTGCAGTTGCAGCATTAGCTGCAGCTACCGTGGTGGCAGCGATTTACGTGCCTCAGATAGCTGTTTGGGTGCCTATTATCACTTTAGGGTTAGCTCTGGCTCTGCAAAAATACACCGCTAGTTTTTTGGCTTACTTCGCTATCACCTTTTCCGGCATTTATAGCATAGGAGATAGAATTCGTATTGATAAAGTGAAGGGCGATGTGCGAAGGGTGGGACTGCTCCATACGATACTGGAAGAGGTTGGAGAGGACGAGAAGCTAGGAGGTGAACTCACCGGCAGGTTATTGCATGTGCCTAACATGCTCGTCCTAGACCAGCCCGTATTGAATTACTCAAAAGACTATTCGGTGCACTCTAATATCATTTCCTCTGACTATATGTTTGATGAGGTCCGTATCCCCGTCACCACTGATAGCGATGTAGAGAAAGCTAGTAAAATCTTGGAAGGTATCTTAAGAAGCCAGGACAAAGTCCACTTGAAAGAGGCCAGTCGAGTATTCCAAAACGGCTACCCTCAATTCCTGAACGAAGCAAGAAACGGCCCTCGTGTTCTAATCCACATTGAGCCAGAGCACATCTGGATCAAGGGCAAGTTCGTGGCTCCATTACGCGGTCGCAACGACTTGAAAAGCTGGATTCTGTTGCAGTTCCTCAAGGAAGTGAATATACACTCCGACATAAAGCTCGCATAATGGACTATACGGCAGACAGTAATACTGATTTGGGAATTTCTGTCCACAAATAGGATCAAAGGCTTTCTAAAGAAAAACCCACCCTTCGGGTGGATTACAATATTAAGATGGAGCGGGAGACGGGACTCGAACCCGCGACACCCTGCTTGGAAGGCATATTACTCTAAACGGTGTGGCATACACACAGATAAGGCAAGCGAAAGTTGTCCAGTTATCATCTGAAAAATCCACACGTGTTCCTGACATGGCAGCCCATCCCAAGTATCTTGACGCCAAAATAACGCCGAATTTCGAGCTGTGATTAGAGGCTTGCCCATCACCCAATCCGAAGGGCATGCCACCCTCTTGATATTCTGATATCTGTCTCTGAGTTGTTTGGATTCTGGGATAGCTTAACTCTAGGCTGAATGACAGCCCTTTCTGTTGCTCAGCCGTTTTCTGACCCATAGAACCGCTGGCACTGAAACTAGCACCAGTAATCCCGACAGAGTTTGTAGTTGCCCGGTTATTGGAGTGTCGTAGTAGGTCGAAATGGAGATGAAGCTTCCACAGGGTTCTTGTTTCTCTATAAAACTGGCGCTAATGGAGTAGTCGCCCCCCATGGTGATGTTGGTTGCGGCGGCGTTGACATTGCCAATGGTGCCCACATCACCGGTCCAGTTGACAAAGCGGTAGCCGGCATCTGGAGTCGCCACCAGGGCAACCACCATGCCCTCGTCATAGGCAAAAGTCCCCTCGCCAGGGGTGGTTACATTGCCTCCAGCTGTGCTGGAGATGGTGAGGTCAACGGGATACCCGGGCAGGTCATTATCAACTATAGTCCCCATGCCCTGGCCATCACTGATAGTAGCATTAGCCGGATTTGAAAGGTTTAGATAGAAGGTCTCAGGGTCTTCATAGAGAAAATCATCGATTATCGGGACGGGAATTGTCTTATCTGTCTCAGCGGGGGCGAAAGTTTGATTACCCGAGGTAGCAGTATAGTCGCTACCTGCTGTAGCCGTTCCGTCAGCGGTGGAGTAATTAAAGGTCACGGGAAAAGCGCTGGGTGAGCTTAGCGACACGATGAACTCTGCAACGCCAACATCCTCATTCTCACTTATATCGTTAATGGACAGCGTTGGCAGCGGGTTTTCAACGGTGACAATCACCTGGTCCGGATCACTTGAGACTCCGTAAGAATCGTCTACAACAAGCGTAATGACATAAGTTCCCAGCAGGTCCGGCATAAAGCTGGGGGTTACATTACTCGAATCGTCCAGGGCTACAGTGCTGCCGTTGGGTGCAGAAGAGATATCCCAGAAGAAGGTCAATGGATAATCATCGTCAGGGTCGGTACTGTTTCCTCCATCTAGGGTAACCATGGTCCCATACGTGACTGACTGATCTTGACCGGCGTCGGCAGTTGGTGGTGGATCTGGAAATTCGCACGCGTAACACTGGGCATAGACCTTCAGATCGTTCCCAAGGCTTTGCCAATACCCAAAATTAGTCTCCGGCCAAGTACACATCCAGACAAAATGCTCCAGGGTTTGTTCAGTCCCTTCTTCTCCATAGAACCCCCACCAGCATCCAGGAGTTTCTGGACCATCAGGGCAAAAGTCTTCCCCGTTATCCCATAACCAGGGAGAAACCTCATTGACTCTCGTAAGTCCAA
>CP070793.1:487787-490423 GCA_020346965.1 Chloroflexota bacterium
ATAGTATCCAAATCGAAACCAAAACGGTACCCGTGGAACTTGGCCCTGGAGAGGAGTACGAGGGTGCATTCGACACCGTCATCGCTTTGAGCGAAGGCATTGACGAAGTAACGGTATGCGCCGATATTGATAACGTTATCGATGAACTGAGTGAAGAGAATAACTGCCGTGCAAACACGGTCCTCTCGTGGAGCGAGTTTATCACCGACCCCGTTGGCGACCAGTTTTATGCCTACGGGCCCGATATCGTCGGTGTCGACTTCCAGGTTGATGAGACCGATATTTACTTCCGGGTAAGGAGCGCTGAGCCCATTGACCCCGATGATACCGCAAATCAGATGTGGATCGACCTCGACCTCGACAATTCGACCGGCTTTGTATCCCCCTATCCTGAAATCCCCACCAACGACATTGGAGCCGATGCCGCTGTCTGGATCTACCCCGCAGGCGGCTATGACATCATGGGAGAGGAATGGTCGTTACCTTTATGCACAACGGGCGATAAACAACGGCTTGAGATGGACTCGCCACGAAGTCTATCCCCAGGGCTGCAGGGAGATTTATTGGTATGGGATCCGGTTTATGAGGGGTTCTACTATGCAGGCGAGTTCCCTGTCTTCACCGACACCAATTACTTCTGGTTTGCCATCCCCCTGGACATGCTTGGCGATGATGGCATCATGAGCGTGGTGGATGTTATCGGTGACTACTACAAGCCTACCGACGCTGCTCCTAACGAAGCTCATGGCATCACTGGCGAAGGCACCGACCTCGTCATCGTCGACAAATGGGAGCAATGGGTGGATGAAGAGGGGGGAACTTACAAGGTCCACTATGTCGTGAAAAACCGGGGCAATCTGGCCGCCGCAGCGAATCACATGACAGCTCTCACTGTGGATGGAGGTCAGCTTGAAACCAGGCTTATACCTGTAGCACTTGGTCCTCAAGAGGAGTATGAAGACTCATTTGACACTGTTGTCACCTTGAGCCAGGGCACCGATGAAGTAACGGTATGCGCCGACATTGATGACGTTGTCGACGAACTGAGTGAAGGAAATAACTGCCGCACCAATACAGTCCTGGTGTGGACCGAGTTTATCACCGACCCCGTTGGCGACCAGTTTCATGGCTATGGTCCCGATATCGTAGGCGTGGATTTTCATCGTGATGACACAGATATTCACTTCCGGGTCAGGAACGCTGAGCCGATTGATCCCAATGGTACTGTGAATATAATGTGGCTCGACCTCGACCTTGATGACTCGACAGGGTACGTATCAGATTATCCTGAAGACCCCACCAACGACATCGGAGCCGATGCCGTTGCCCTTATTCACCCCGCAGGTGGCTATGGCATGACGGGTGAGGAGTGGTCATTACCTCTACGCGCAGCCGGCGAGAAACGGCAGCTTGAGACTAGCTCACCGCAGACTCTGTCGCCGGGGCTGCAGGGGGAGCTGTTACTATGGGATCCAGTTTATGAATACTTCGACTACGCAGATGACTTTTCCGTCTTCACCGACACCGATTACTTCTGGTTTGGCATACCGCTCGACATGCTGGAGGATGATGGAGTCATGGGCGTGGTGGATGTCATCGGCGACTACTGGGAGCCCACCGACGTCGCTCCTAATGAAGGCCACGGCATCATTGGGGAATACCCGACGGTTATTACAGAGGCCGCCACCAGCATCACCGATAACTCGGCCGTTTTGAATATGAGCTACACTGTCGGGGATTTTGGTGAGGTGCAAGTGCGTTTTGGTTTCAGGCACTTCGATGAGACATATTGGTGGTACACCGGCTGGGAATCTAAAGAAGCAGATGATACCTATGCCTTACTGCTCCCTGGGATTAGTTCCGGCACCACCCATGAATTTAAAGCCCAGCTTGAGTATGACGGCACTGTGATTGAGGGGGCGACCCAGCAATTCAGGACATTATCGTCCGGTGGAGGGGACTGCTTCATTGCCACGGCAGCCTACGGGACTCCCATGGCCGATGAAATACAGATTCTGCGCAGATTCAGAGATAGCTACCTGCTCACCAATCCGCTTGGAACTGCTTTCGTTGATGCATACTACAACACTAGTCCGCCAATAGCCGAGCTCATAGCTGAGCATCCGCCGCTGAAGATAATAGTAAAGGCTGGGTTGGTGCCCATTGTGGTATTAGGCAAGATGGTAGTCAACAGTACTCCAGTAGAGGAGATGACCGTGCTAGGTCTGTTAATGATAATGGCTGCGATATTGGCTTTGCTCGTGATAAGGTGGCGGCATCGGAGTGTGAATCACACATGAGTGCAGATTGAACGGAAGCACATAAATTGAGCTGCCAGATTCACGGGCTGGAGATCCTGATATCAGGGAAATCCAGCCCTTCTCCTTGCGCGGATAGCTGTTAGGAACCAGCCGGGCTTCGTGACTTTCCTAATCAACTGCCTCCAGGCAAGCCGGTAAAACGTAGGACAATTTTGATCCCCTACTAAAGTAAGGTTACCAATGGGTGATTGACGGGAATACGAACGAATCTTAGACTATATTCAGTTAGTTTTAGGGGGTGTTACATATGCCTGTAAAAATAGATGGACGGATTTATTATAGAACTGCCGAAGTCTGCCAGATGGTTGGCATAGG
>CP070793.1:490523-501226 GCA_020346965.1 Chloroflexota bacterium
AAATGGGAGGGATATCCAACGGTGAAGGGAGGTAATCTACAATAGCGTTAAGCAATAACTCGATACCTCTATCTCTCAAGGCACTGCCACAAAGAACAGGCACAATGCAATTAGCAAGCGTCAGTCTTCTTATAGCTGCCTTAATTTGAGATGCAGACACCTCTTGCCCGTCAAGGTACATCATCATAATATCCTCATCGAGCTCGGCTAAGTCCTCAATCAATTTCTGTCGATGTTTGGTCAGCAAAGTCTCGCTATCTTCGTCAATTGAAGCTGAATTAGAATCGACCGAGAAAGGAGCAATTTGATTCTCCACAAGGTCAATAATGCCCCGAAAGAGTTTTTCACTTCCTATGGGGAGCTGTATGGGTACTGCTTTGATTCGCAACCTCTCATTAATCATTGCCACCGTGTGATGAAAATCAGCACCAATCCTGTCCATCTTGTTAATAAAGCAAATCCTGGCCACGCCATATTTATCTGCCTGATGCCAAACAGCCTCCGATTGAGCTTCCACTCCAGCTACACCATCGAAAATCACTACACCTCCATCCAACACACGGAGGCTACGCTCCACCTCAGCGGTGAAATCTACGTGCCCAGGGGTGTCTATGATGTTTACACAATGATCATGCCAGTGACACGTCGTAGCCGCGGAAGTAATGGTAATACCTCGTTCTCTCTCTTGTTCCATCCAATCCATTACCGCAGTCCCCTCATCTACACTTCCAACCTTGTAAGTTCGCCTTGTGTGATGTAATATCATTTCTGTGGCTGTCGTCTTGCCAGCATCAATATGAGCGATGATCCCTATATTCCGTATTTTTGCCAAAGGGAAAGTCCGCGACATCAGTTTATCCTTTGCTTCAGTTACTGTTTTTAGCACGACTTATCACCAGCGATAGTGAGCAAAGGCTTTGTTAGCCTCTGCCATCCTGTGAAGATCCTCACGTTTCTTAATTGCTGCTCCCCGACCTTGGGCAGCATCAATCAACTCGCTCGCCAGCCTTTCTTCCATAGATTTGCCACTACGAGCCCGCGCTGAAGCAATAAGCCATCTCATAGCAAGAGCGCGGCCTCGATCTTCCCTTACCTCTGTGGGAACCTGGTAAGTAGCCCCACCAACACGGCGGGACTTAACCATGAGAAGTGGTGTAGCATTTTTGATCGCCCGCTCTAAGGCCTCTTGAGGCTCACTATTCACTTGCCGGGCAGTGAGTTGCAGGGCATTATAGACAATGCGCTCAGCTGTAGATTTTTGCCCTCGTATCATAAGCCTGTTAATAAACTTGGCTACCGTAATGCTGTTATATTTAGCATCAGGTGGCGGTATCCTCTTTACTACTTTTCTAGCTCCTCTTGGCATTAGATATCCTCGCTATTTTTGTGCCTTGGCCCCATACCTGCTGCGACCCCGCTTACGATCAGATACTCCCTCAGTGTCCAAGGTGCCACGGACAATATGGTAACGAATTCCAGGAACATCTTTAACACGACCACCACGAATCAACACTACTGAGTGTTCCTGCAAATTATGTCCTTCGCCAGGAATATAAGCGGTCACTTCCATACCGTTGGTTAGCCTAACCCTGGCAACTTTACGCAATGCTGAGTTGGGCTTCTTAGGTGTAACAGTTTTGACCTGGACGCATACACCCCTTCTTTGAGGTGATCCCCCCTCAATCCATCTAACTACCCCTTTCATCGTATTTCGGGTGTAATGCAACGCTGGGACATCGCTTTTCTTTCCCACCTTTTGCCGCCCTTTACGAGCAAGTTGATTAACTGTTGGCATTCCTATTACTCCTCTGTTTCAGGCAATCAAAAAGCCGTCTGGTCATATGCCGGTCTACTCCAGGAAAATTTGCTCGGCTTCAGCCAGCCGGCTTGTTAACTCTCTACGTTTTTACCTTCTAGTAGACGCCAACTTACTAATTTAACACAAGGCAATTAGCGTGTCAACCAGCAGGATTGAAATCGATACAGAACCCAATCCCAATATAGAGAATAAGCAGCAGTCTATCTGTACTTCATCGCGTGGATATGACCGGAGAATGGTCAATCAGCATTGAATTGCAGCGTAGAAACCAAGCGACTGAAAGGGTAGGATTACTCTAGAAAAAGCTTACTCGTTGGGAAACTTCGAATACTAACTGCTAAGGCAGGTGTCTCCTTACTCCTGCCCTAACTTTGAACATACCGCTATTGGCGAGGTTGCATAAATAGGTATTGAGCATACCTACGTACTCATCTACTTCTGTATGATCAAATTGTATGACTTCATCGGCTATTCGTTGACAATAACTGCAGTTGCTACACCCGGATAAGCAATTCTGCTTCTTGAAGAAATCTATGAAACCCTCCAGAGCTTCGTTGTCTATATATAATTTGGGTGGTGATGCAATAACGTCGTTTCTTACACCAGACAAATCAGATTGACCAAATCCAACTTTCGGAGTAATGATGTTTAAAATATCGTATAGATCCCCTTGATAATGACGCGATGAATATGCCCTGGCAGCATGCAAAATTCGCTCGGTGGGCATCGACCTGCCACTGGTTTTGAACATATCGATACCTATATCTTCATAAACATGAATGTCCTCGGGTCTTACCCATCGGCATTTAATGGCTTGCGAGATATCCCACAGTCTGTCCAGAGTACAACGTAGTACACAATAGTCCTCATAATAACCATTAAGTGGATTATAACTTTGACTGGCATGCCCCAGGGTATCATGGTGGTAATATTCGTAGGGGCACTGGTATAGGCAGAGATTATTAAGTAGTACGGTGAGTTCACAATTCACTGCGCTTCTGATAGCCTTAAGTGAAGCAAAGTCCCGGTTTACATTAATGTCCAGAGTAATAGAATGAGCGCCCAAAGATTCAAATAACTTGGCTCTGGCAACGCTGTTCACATGTGCAATGGTTGATACCCTTACTTCCAGCTGCGGAAACTGGCGCTTTATAAGCTCGATTAGATAAGGGATGCTCACCGTAACGCTATCCACGCCAATGCTACTTATCCATCTAATTTGCTCTAATAATTCTCGATGAGTATCCTCATCCCATTCCATATTACCCATACTGGGAGCATTCAAGATATAATCAAACTTCAGACCCGCGGAATGAGCACGTTCGATGTATTCCTCTGCTTGATTTTCTACCATATGGATGTTATCAGTTCCTCTGCCTCCACTACCTATCATTGAGGTGGGCAATACGCCATATATCTGCACCTCGGCGTCCAGTCTGCTTAGGGGCAATATCAAGTCTGGATCCCAATTCGTTGGTACTAGTAATTTCATGACACCTCGCTATGGCACATAATACTAAGATAAAGCTGGGCAGATGTACCGGATTCTAGATATTTCCTCGTGTTCAGCGAAATCATATGCTATATCGTGATACGATGTATTATGAATTCAAACAGATTTTTTGTCAATACCCCCAAATTAATAGGTCACTATTCTGCATTCTGTCACCAAGGAATTACGCTGGGACCCTTCAACGGAGACTGCGATACCGAATAGAAAGGGACAAAACTCAAGTTACACTTTATATAGCTCTGTATTATAATCCGCAGCATTATGAACATAAAGAATATTTTTGTCAATACCCCTTTCCTATTACGTATAACTAGATAACGTGTAAAACCATAGCAGCGTTATATTATTGTCTGCCAATTAAGACTGAATTAAGGAAATGCTCCCCCATCTATAGTGATAACCTGTCCAGTGATGTAGCCAGCTCTTTCACTGGCCAAGAAAGCTACTAGTTCAGCTACATCCTCAGGTTGACCAAAGCGCTGCAACGGGACCATTGCTAGTATAGCCTCTTTTCTTTCCGCAGGTAACTTATCCGTCATCCCGGTAACTATGAAGCCTGGAGCTACAGCGTTACAAGTTATATTACGAGAGCCCGCTTCTCGAGCTACGCTCTTAGTGAAAGCAATGATTCCACCTTTAGAAGCAGCATAGTTGCTCTGCCCTATATTCCCTACAATTCCAGTCACCGAAGATATGCTAATAATACGCCCCCACTCCTGCCTCATCATAGACTTCAGGGCAAACTTCGTGCACAGATAAGCTCCCCGCAAATTAGTATTCACTACATCGTCCCAGGCATCATCAGACATTCTCAACAAGAGGGTATCTCTATTTATCCCGGCATTGTTCACCAGAATATCAACTTTGCTCCATCTATCAGTCACCTGCTCCACCATGACCTTCACTGCTTCACTTTCCCGCATATCTGCTTCAACCGCCATGGCCTCCCCGCCATTATGGGTTATACTGTCTACTAAATTATCAGCGTCCACTTTATTGTCGGCTTCAATTGCCACATAATTGACTGCTACCTTGGAACCGAGGTCGGCGAGCTTCAAGGCAATAGCTTTACCTATACCGCGAGAAGCACCAGTAACCAGAGAAACCTTGCCTTCTAATTCCATTATTGGTCTCTAACCATCGACGCGTCTAAATACCAGACTGCAATTCTCTCCACCCAAACCAAAACTATTCTTCAGGCATACACTCACCTGGGCCTGCCGAGGCGTATTGGGCACATAATCCAGATCACAGGCGGGGTCGGGAGTCTGATAATTTATGGTTGGATGAATAATGCCCTTATTCATGATTAATATGGCAGCGATCGTCTCAATAGTCCCGGCCGCGGTAATGCAATGCCCAATCATGGACTTAGTAGTACTTATTGGGATCTTATACGCCTGCTCTCCAAACACCAGTTTAATAGCTTTTGTTTCAGTAACATCATTCAGTTTCGTGCTGGTTCCGTGAGCATTGATATAGTCAACTTCCTCAGTTTTCACTCCGGCGTTTTCCAGAGCGGTACGCATAGCATAAGCTTCTGATTCAGGAGCAGGAGCTGTTGCATCGTGAGCATCAAAGGACCAGCCAGTACCGGCAACTTCGGCTAGGATAAGTGCGCCTCGCTTCTTGGCATGTTCATAGCTTTCCAACACAAGCAATCCCGCCCCCTCACCATAGACGAAACCATTGCGATTGAGGTCGAATGGGCGACAAGCCTTGGTTGGGTCCGGTTCATGGGTCAGGGCTCCCAGAATATCTATGCCAGCCATCCCCACTGGTTCCAGACTGGCATCAGAACCTCCAGCTATCATCACATCTGCATACCCCAAGCGAATGAAATTGGCCGCCGTGCCTATGGCATCAGTGCCGCTGGCACAAAGACTGTTTACAGCGTTGTTAGGACCTTTAGCCCCCAACATCATCCCTACCTGCATGGATGCTGCACTGGCAGTTGACTTGTTAATGAAAAGTGGGTCGGCACCTCTCCTAGGTCCAGTTCTCTGGTATTGTTCCCATCCCCAAACAACATAACCCTGCTCTGTCATAGTGGAAATCGTAACACCCACTCTTTCACAGTCTTCCTTAGACATATCCAGGCCAGCTGATTGCACTGCCTCTTTGGTGGCAGCTATGGCAAATTGAATAGTCCTTGAGGTTCGGTCAACCACCTTCAAGTCCATATACTTTGCAGGATCAAAGCCATGCACCTCAGCATCCACCTTCACCCGAAACTTACTAGCATCAAAATGGGTAATAAGACCGATACCCGATTTTCCGGCGACTAATCCCTCCCAAAACTCCTTTGCATTTAATCCCAAAGGATTAACAGTCCCCATACCGGTAACTACAATCCTCGGTATTTTTATCGTACTCGCATATAGTTCAGTTTTGCTCATTGCTTTCACTTTCCTGCAAGGGCAAATAATCCTACCGAAGTACCTCCATCAACAATAATGGTTTGCCCTCTTATCATAAAAGCTTCTTCACTGCACAAAAAGGCCACTACATTTGCGACATCCTCGGGGACCACCATTCTACCCGCTGGTGTTAGTTGACTACTATCTTTTACTAGCCCCTCTTTGAAATAGAACTTCAAAGCCTCCGTCTCCACAGCCGACGCAGCTACAGTATTGACGCATATATTCTGAGGAGCTAGCTCTATCGCCAGGTAACGAGTTAAAGCTTCCAGGGCAGCCTTGGACACTCCGACGACAGTGTAATTGGGCAAGACAAATCGTGAACCCAAGCTAGAGATGCTGACTATCTTACCACCGCTACCCTCCATCAGTTTGGCTGCCCTCTGGGCACAGAGCAAAAGAGCTCTCGCATTGATGTCCATTGTCCATTCCCAAGCTTTAACATCTATATCCGCTACAGGGCGACCTACGCCTGAAGCAGCATTATTAATCAAGATATCCAGGCATCCAAATTTGCTGCCAACCATGTCAAACATTTCGTCTATTTTTTCGGGGTCTCCCACATTAGCTCTGATCACCTCAGCTTTTACTCCTAGAGATTCGATATCTTTAGCTGTTTGCTCAGCGCCTTCGCGGTGGCGAAAATAATTGACAATAATATTCATGCCCTGGGAAGCGAGTTTTAGAGCAATCGCCCTTCCAATGCCTCGCCCGCTGCCTGTAACTAAAGCCAGCTTCCCTTGAAGGGACATGCTAAACCTTCTCCTCTTGTGCTACTCGAGCCTCTACATAGGAAACAAAGTCACCGAAGTTCTGAAACTTCTGGGCTTCCTCATCAGGGATTTCAATCCCGAAGGTCTCTTCCACTGCCACCAACGCCTGCACTACATCCAGGGAATCTGCCTTAATCTCTTTAAATGTGCTTTGCCTTGTGATAATACTTTTATCAACACGAGTAATCTTGGCTACGATATCCCTTACCTGGTCTTCGACGGTCATAATTTACCTCCTTGGCTGAATTTTGCTAATTCCGATTTCAAACTTTCAACGACCCCCGCTTTAACAGCCTCCTTAGCGCTTTCTATAGCATTAGCTATATTAGCAGCCCGGCTGGCTCCATGTGCTATCTTCACAACCCCATCAACACCCCACAAAATACCACCGCCTTGCTTCTCAGTTTCGCTGGATATTTTTGTTGCTGGGAACAATGATTTAAACAATAATCTTGTTAACATGCGCAGGGGTGGGTGCTTTTTTAGTTTCTGCTCTGTCCAAACCTGGGCGTGACTTCCTATGCTTTCATAAAACTTCAGAAGAACATTGCCTACAAAGCCGTCGCAGACAACTACGTTGGCTTTGCCGCTTAAAATATCACTGCCTTCTATGTTGCCAATGAAGTTCAAACCACTGTTTTTTAGAAGCGCATAAGCTTCATGCACTGCATCATTCCCCTTGCTTTCTTCACTTCCCGTGCTTAGCAAGGCTATTTTCGGGTCATTGATGTTAAGGAATCTCTCGGCATAGACCGAACCAGCAATAGCAAAAGTAAGAAATTGATGCGGTTTGCAGTCTACATTAGCTCCGAGGTCTACCATTACAGTATTAGGTGCAAAGCTCCCTAAAGAGCCAACAAGCGCCGGACGATATACTCCATCAACCATCCCCATAAACTGAATAGCACTTATCGCAGCTGCTGCAGTAGATCCGGCACTCAATAACGCATCTGCTTCGCCCGATTTTACCATCTTTGCCGCTACTGCGACAGAGCAATTAGGTTTGCGGCGAATTACGTCAACCGGCGACTCATTTTCCTTGATAACATCGCTGGCTTCAACGACATTAATGGATGAACCGTTGATGAGTTTGTACTTGGCTAATTCTCTTTCCAGAGTAGTGGAGGTGCCTACCAGGAAGATTTCTACATCATCCTTCTGAGTTGCAAGAACCGCCCCTTTTACTATTTCCTCAGGAGCGTAATCACCACCCATGGCATCCACAGCCACCCGTACTCTGCCATTTCGAATCATATTCTTATTTATTGTCACTTGAGAACTTGACTGTTGCCTCTCCTGTAACTATCATCTCGCCCTTTTGATTGAGGCACTCAAAATTGCAATTTGCGTATGATACATCATCTTTTTGCTCAAGGCAAATAATTTTGCCATTGATAGTCAGAGTATCTCCAGGACGTGCTGGCTCTTTGAACTTCGCACGAAGCGTACCACCAGACAGCCATTTTTGGCCAAAAGCCGAAGTCATCATCTCTGACACATAGGCCAAACTAAGCATACCGTGAGCAATAGTTCCACCCAAGGGAGTCTTATCAGCAAAAGACTTATCTATGTGGATGGGATTAAAATCACCGGATGCCTCAGCATAAAGGTTAATGGTCTCCTGGGTAATATGTTTTACAACTGAATTAAGAGCCTTACCTTCTTGAATCTCTTTTAGCATTTCTTACCTAGGCGGGCAATGCTATAGTTGCCTTCCCTGATTGCACTTTTTCCTTATTTCCATCAAAAACCTCTATCTCCAGGATTAGCATACTCATTTGGCCCCGACTTATTTTCTGTAACACTCCAATATGACACTCTGCAGTAGCTCCAACTGGGACTATTCTAAAAAACTCCAACTCCTGTGAGGCATGTATAGCAGTAGTGCCATGTGGTAGCGGAACAGATTTTGCTGTAGCCGCTATGGCACAGGCTGTAATCGCTAGAGGAGGGACAAATCCATCATTTCCACTATCCACAGCTTTCAGATATTTGGAAACGAAGGACGCACTCAGTTCAAAGGTGGTGGGAGGGAACTTGTAACCGGGTGTTAACTCTTCATAGCTTATCGCTCTGTCCGGCATGTTACTAGTTCCTGATACATCGGTATGCTATGTACATTACATTATACACTGTCGCTAATTATTGTCAATATATCTTCTCCCTAGGTACTCTTACTAGGTATCACCGGCTGATAACGTATTTAAGCATCTACAGAATTGCCTCAAGATCAAACTACCCCACACGGAATACCCAGAATTACTGGAAGATATAAGAAAGGAGAAGCGATCGAGCACAATCCGATAACTATACCGCCATTCTATCGGGTTTGTTGCGAAATGGGCTCGGCAGGATTCGAACCTGCGACCAACCGGTTATGAGCCGGCCGCTCTGCCACTGAGCTACGAGCCCGCACTTTTACCCATGAAAAGCCTCATCTCTCATGGCAGCCAATTTCGCGTCAATCGGGAAACGGCACTCGAACCCTCGACCCCTTGAGTTAAAAAGGCAAGTTATGCCTGAGTCCCCATTTCCTGTATTCTTGAGCGTAATAAGTGGCACAGGACTGCCTGTTTCCCATCACTAATCAGGTGATTGCTCATTCTCCACCTCCCGCCACTTCTTGGGCTGATTTTACCATGCTTGCCCAAAAGGCTACAAGCGGTTTAATAAGGACAAAAGGTGCTTCAGGAGTTATCAGACACCTTCACGGTCAAAGAGAGGCCAACGTGTCGTCTATTCTCCATCGAATGAGAGAGATTTTGACTGTGCTTGAACATCGGGCTAGAAGGTTCATCCGGATCAATTAAGTGAACTTACAGTTCTCTTAAACCGACAGGCGCCAGGGATTCGGCATTAGGTCATACAGATATGATAGAGTACACAAATCTATACTTGGGTATATTCAATTCGCATTCGACCTTGCTGCCCCGCCCGAACGACTGTTACTTTGACCTCACTTGTCCAAACTGGTAGACTCCTAATGTCTTCCTAATCGGAACTTGGAATAGGTACGCAGTCACGACAAGATCGCAATGTGGACAACTGCTTGAAAGAGCACTTCGGTTCATGCCTCAAGACGTAAGTGAAGAAGAATGAGAATAAGAAGTCCCAGATACACTGAATGTCTTGGCTCAGTACGGATTAACGATGTGCAGCAGGTATTGGAACTGGACTCTGGCAGAGTCAAAGAGCTTCCCCTTAGAGAGAATATCGCCGCGCAGAAGATCGAGGAGGAAATTATCAAGGACTTCGAAGAGAGAATGGCTATCGTCATACCCACTAAGGACGAAAAACTCGAGCTCTTCGAAGGTGTTATCAGTGGAGTTCCCCATGAGTGCCCGATAATCGTGGTCTCCAACAGCCAGAGAAGGGGGATTGACCGATTCAGGGCGGAGAAAGACACGCTAAAGCAGTTCTGTCATTTTGCGCGACGTGAAGCTCTGATTGTGCACCAGAAAGACCCTGTACTAGCCCGAGCTCTTGCTGAGGCTGGCTATACTGGTATTTTGGGAGAGGATGAACTGATAAGGGATGGCAAAGCAGAAGGTATGGTAATTGCGATCCTTGTTGCTATGGCTACTAAGAGAGATTTTATAGGGTTCATTGATGCTGATAATTATTTTCCCGGCGCTGTATGGGAGTATGTCAGATGCTACGCCAGCGGCTTCAGTATGGCGAAATCTCCTCATAGCATGGTCAGGGTTTTGTGGCGATACAAGCCGAAAATTCCGGCAGGCATGTTCTTTAATAGATGGGGGCGAGTATCAGAGATAACTAACAGATGCATGAACTCCTTGATCTCAAACAGAACTGGACTTGAAACTGAGATTATCAAAACTGGCAACGCAGGGGAACATGCTATGAGCTTGAGGTTGGCAGAAATACTCACTTATGCCTCAGGCTATGCTGTAGAACCCCAGGAACTCATATCTATCTTCGAAGGTTTTGGTGGTATCCTACCTACGGTGCACCCTGCTGCCGCCAAATATGGCATTGAGATATTTCAAACGGAGACGAGGAACCCTCACCTACACGAGGAGAAGGGTGGGCGACACCTTCTGGTGGAAATGCTATTGCCGGGTCTGGCGTCTATCTACCATTCCCCACTCTGTGAAAAGAAGACCAAGCAGCTGATTATCGATGAGCTTGTACAGCAGAATGCCGTCCAGCTCGAC
>CP070793.1:501326-507010 GCA_020346965.1 Chloroflexota bacterium
TTGAAATCGTCCACGAATGATGCTTTGGGTACTACTTCCGCTTCATCAACTTCCAACAGCTCCACTATCAATTTCTTTAGTTGCTGAAAAGTTTCGTTCTCACTCATTTTCTTATTCCCTTTCCGGTGCTAATTCCTAAGCTCCAGTTGGATCATGCTGTTTGAGGAGATTCTGCTCGACTTACCGTTATGATAGTTTCGTTTCTAATCTCCTAATTTGCATTATATCACCCCCATTTCCCTAAGGGAATTGTGGGCATAGTAAATTCCAAGCTCCCCGGGCAGGACTCGAACCTGCAACCAAGCGGTTAACAGCCGCCCACTCTACCATTGAGCTACCGGGGAACGAATACCTGAGCAAAATTGCTCAAATCCAACAGACTGATTCTGGCATCTTTTGCGATTTTCCTCAAGGTGTGTTTCCCTGAGCCTCTTTAATATAGCCCCTGTCAATCGGTAAATGTGTTTGCCGGGCGGCCTGCATGGCTAGCTCGTCGCAGCGTATATTTTCTGGGGATCCAGCATGTCCTTTAACCCAGCTAAACTGCACATCATGACGTTCGGATAGTCTCAGGAGTCTTTTCCAGAGGTCGGGATTCAACGCATGTTCCCCTTTATTGCGCTTCCACCCATTTGCCTGCCATTTGTGAACCCATCCCTTTGACATAGCTTTAACCAAGTATTGGGAATCACTATACAGCGTCACGCTGCACTTCTCTTTTAGAGACTCTAATCCAACAACAGCAGCCATGATTTCCATTCGGTTATTAGTAGTTTTACGATAGCCCCCTGATAGCTCTCTTTTGTGACCCTGATAAAGGAGTATTACTCCATACCCACCGGGGCCTGGATTTCCAAGACATGCACCGTCAGTATATACAGTCACGTGTTTCAATTCTTCCATGATAGTTATTGCTCTTACTTGTTGATTTTGGTTGGCTGCCGGGCCAGGATTCGAACCTGGGCTAAAGGATCCAAAGTCCTCTGTGCTACCGCTACACAACCCGGCACTGACACACACATTCAAGTTCACTATCTATGGTGCCGAAGGTCGGACTCGAACCGACACGGGGGTTGCCCCCCAACAGTTTTTGAGACTGCCGCGTCTACCATTCCGCCACTTCGGCGCAGTCACGTTAGAGACCTTAATGCACATTCAACATCTAAGTGGTTTCAGCAGGCATTCTGCTGCGAACCTGGTTATGGTCTACATCCTGATAGTTGGTGCCGAGGAGTGGAGTCGAACCACTGACACGCGGATTTTCAGTCCGCTGCTCTACCACCTGAGCTACCTCGGCATCAATGATATTGTAGGTTTTATCCCATCCTAGTGTCAAGCAAGCGTACTCGTGATTTCCTAACAGTGGAATTCGGCGGCAGGACCGCAAAACGGGCTGCTAGCTTGGGGTACCAGGCTTGACCAGGGGGATATCAGCGGCACAAAGGGGGCATTCTTGAGGTGAATAGACGGTAGCAGGGGCACGAAGACAACTGAAAAAGGGAAGATTGAAGTTCAAATTAACATCACTGCGGTCGACAAGCACCGCGATACCAGTGACAATCCCCTCCTGTTTGGTTACAGCGTTTATTGTCTCTTTGAGGGAGCTTCCTGTGGTGAGGATATCATCAACAATAAGGACATGTTCGCCAGGTGCAATTTCAAAGTCGCGCCGGAAGACTCTTACCTTTCCCTCCTTTTCAGCAAAAATGCCTCTCGTTCCTAATTGGCGGGCGGTTTCGAAGGCCAGGATGATGCCACCAGTGGTTGGTCCAGCCACTAAATCTATTGTTTGTCCTCCAAAATGTTGGGTGATAAGGCGACAGAGTCTCTCAGTAAGATGCGGATGCTGCAGAATGCGAAATTTCTCCCAATAAACAGGTGAATGCAATCCGGAGGCTAGCAGGAAATGGCCTTCTTTCACTGCACCAGCCGTCTTGAATATCTCTAGTACCTCGTCACTCAAGCTGCACCCCGAACGAATAGTTAATGCCCATTTCTTGTTCGCCGATTCCGCTCAGCTCCATGTATCTGTAGTGTTTGACTGCGCCCAATTTGCTCGGTGGCCAGTAGTTGAACCAAGCCTTCCCGATGATGTTGTCCCGCGGTACAGTCCAACCATCACTTGAATCTGTACTGTTATTTCGGTTATCGCCAAGAACGAAGTATTCGTTATCGGGAACTTCTATGGCTGACATCGTGTAATTTGGCTGTGCCTCGATATATTCGTCCTCCGCCAAGGGCGTGCCGTTGATAGAAACCTCCCCATCTTTAATCTCCACGGTCTCGCCAGGTAAACCAATAACGCGTTTGATGAAAGGGTATCTAGAATCATCGTGCGGAGGGGGTGGGTCAAAGACTATTACATCTCCTCGCTGTGGACCAGATGAGCGGTAACTCACCTTACTAACCATAATACAGTCTCCTTGCTGGAAAGTGGGTTCCATACTTGACATTACTACTGTATAGCTCTGTACAGTGAGTCGCAGGAGGGCAAAAACGGCTGCGGCGATAATAATAGTTATGACAACTTCGCGAAGGATTTTCATATTCATAAGCGAAGGTCTATTCTACCATAAATCGTCACGGCAGTTCATTCGTTATAATATTACATCTGCACTTGGTTACATCGTTCCTCCATACTCACATTGCTAGCTACGACCGCTAGGTCAATCTATAGAGCAGTTGACTCTTCCCGAATGCGAATGGAATTGCTGAAGAATTTTGGAAGGATGATACGGATTGATATAATAAGATTCATAAGCTAGAATTTTCAGAAAGGATGGGCTATGGGGACAAGACTATGGCCTAATGCTTGAGGAGGTGCTATGCCGAATCTACGATCATTCTTTTCAAATATGTCCGTTGAAATGCCGCTTCGTAAGAAGCTCTATCTTGTTCTACGCAACTGGGGAATAAAGATAATTAAAAGACAGAACTGTTGCGGACATCCGGGTGAACCTGGTTGTTGCGAGTGAGTTGTTTAATCCTCTTGTGAAGAAGTTATTACATCTCCGCGCATAGCGAATTCGTAAGCCAGACACCGGAGTCTACCTGATATTAACTATGGATTAGAAAGCCGCACAACAGGGTATTTCCGAAAGACCTAATAACATATCATCCGAGATATCCTATCAGTTCTCGGCTGCGACTCGGATGGCGCAACTTGGCCAGTGCTTCCTTCTCAATTTGACGTATTCTCTCTTTACTGAGGTCTAACTCCGTGCCAACTTCCGCGAGGGTATGACTATACTCATCGTTTAGCCCGTACCTCAACTCAATAACACGTCGCTCTCGGGGTGTCAGTGATTCCAATGTTTTACTCAACTCTTCCTTGAGCAAAATTTCATTGGACCGCTCCTCCGGTCGCAGAATCGTTTGATCTGCAATGAAATCACCAATCTGGCTTCCATCCTCTCCAACGGGTTTATTCAAAGAAACAGGTGCACCGGAAATCATCTTAAGCAACGATTCTATTTTCCTGGATGATAATCCCGTCTCAGAAGCCAGTTCTTCCTCGGTTGGCCGTCGACCAAGCTCCTGAGGCAGGTTATTCTTTGCACGCGATAGTTTCGTTAAATCATCAACTATGTGTCCAGGCAGATGCACAATACGTGATTGATCATTGACTGCCCTGTTGATTGCTTGCCAGATCCAGGGAATAGCATAAGTACTAAACTTATAGCCTCTGCGATGATCGAATTTCTGTACTGCTTGCATCAACCCGATGTTGCCTTCCTGGATAAGGTCGGTTAAGGGTACACCCCAATCAATACGTCTTTTGGCAACGCTTATGACCAGGCGCAAATTAGCTCGAATCAATTCATTAGTCGCCTGGCGTGCCCTCGTTCTTATCTGTTCAAAGTGCTCAGTAATTTCTGTTCGACAGTTTTCCAGCTTGTCACGAAATTCTGACGACTGCAACACATCCCCGAATTCGGCTAAGGAACCTTGCTGGTTCGCCTCGTCTATCAAATGCCAAGGCGTCAGTCGACTGTCCAGTGACAATTCGATCAAGCCTTCTTCGATTCTGGCTTGACTCACGCCGATAGTTTCAGCTATAGAGGCAGATAAATGTTCATCAATCTTCCCATCGATTGCACTACGTACATCTGGGTGTGATACCTTCATTGCTATCGTCAAGTGCGAAGGGAGGTCAAAATACCGATAGAGTGCTTCAAACAGCAAATCCGCTCGACTGAGGCGTGATGCCAATACTGGCAATAAGTCAATTGGTGATGCCTGATCACCATATTCGGCAACCCAGTCCTTTTCAAGTCGTACAAGGTGCTTCCCGCCCTCTACATGACTAGCCAACGTTTTGGTCTCTTCAGCACTGAGGAGAGCAGTTTGGCCCACTTCACCCATATACAGATCTAGCGAATCCTCATCAAAACTGAAGCTTTGCTTTGTATTACCAATCTCGAATTCTGGGATTTCTTCATCAATCCCTTCATCAACCGAATCCAATTTCTCATCCTCGGAAAAAACTTCTTCCTTATCTTCAACCGTTTTTGAAACAGTGATCATTCTCACCTCCTTTATATTCTTCCTTCAAGCATTGCATTCTTGACACAGGTTCATTATAGGTATGGAGGCGATTATTGTATGCGACTTTTATCTCACCTGGGGACACCGAAGCGACAGGCAACACGGGATGCTAAAATGCTAGTTGGGAAAACTGATGAAACTACTGCATGAAAGATTTTGCTGGGGTTCTATGACTCGTAGATAATTATCTCAAAAGGGCAACTTATAGCTCCGGTAGTGCAGACGGCTTCGCAATTCGTACACCAATCGCACTCCACTGTTTTAACAATAGTAATAACATTATCGACTATCGCCAGGGCACCGCAGTTGCATACACTGACGCATAAGCCACATCCGTTACATTTTTGCGGTTCTATAACGGGCATTTCAAACACAGTTTTTGATCTCCGTTCCCACTATTCTAAGAATTCAGCTTATCATTTGTCTGTGATTTTTGTCTCAATAAGCCGTCTCCGCTATATTCTGAAGAGATTCTTTATCCATAATTACTATGCGGTGGTGATCCAACTTGATTGCGCCTGCCTCTTCTAATTCTTTTAATGACCTGCCCACTACCTCCCGAACCGTACCTGCCATAGCTGCCATTTCCTGCTGTGTAAGCCGTGGTCCATGGCTCATTTCACCGCCGACGTGTTCGGCGAGTATCTTAGCTACCCGGCCGACTACGTGCTTGAAGGACAAATCCGCAACCAGTGATACAAGGTGACGTACTCGGCTTGCCAGTACCTTAATTATGTTCAATGCTATTTGCGGATGATCCTTAACGACAGTCTCGATATCAGTTTGCTTTATCCCGTAAAGAAGGACCGGGCCCATGGCCTGAGCACTCACAGGATTTAGCCCACCGTCAAAGATAGGAACATCGTTGAAAGATTCCCCGGGGCGCACAATGCTCAAGATTTGCTCCTTCCCTTCGATCGATGTCTTGAACACTTTTACGACCCCCGACGCAACGAAATACAGATTCTCAGCGGATTCGCCCTCAAGCAAGACAATTTCCGCCCTATCGACAGTTTTTTCAAAGATGAATTCTCTGATAGACTCAAGTTCAGCAGGACCAAGATTGGAAAAGTATAGGACGCTTTTTAGGAACTCTAACTGGACAGCCATTTCCGATATTCCTACAAGGTAGTAAA
>CP070793.1:507110-509630 GCA_020346965.1 Chloroflexota bacterium
CTATAATTGTGCCATAATAGTTAATCAGACCTTTAAATCAGTCCAGTGAGGCTGGTAAGGGGAAATATGCTTAAGCACACCTCAATAAAAGCATCAAGTGAGACCTCTTGCCAGTTTGAAGGCAGGGGGTTTTTTGATGCCTGAAAAGATTCTCCTGACCTCAAGGGAGATAGAGCGGGCATTAGCTCGTATCGCCCACGAGATTGTAGAAAAAAATAAAGGTGCGGAAGGGGTTGTGCTCGTAGGCATGCGAACTCGGGGAGTGCCTTTAGCCAAGCGCATAGCTGAAATAATCGAAGGTTTCGAAGGAACACTTATTCCCGTTGGCACTCTGGATATCGGCCTTTATCGCGACGACATTACACCTTCGGAATTGAATCCTGCCAACCAGAGCCATACTGATATCCCCATTAGCATCGCGAATAGGCGAGTAATTCTGGTTGATGATGTCCTCTATACTGGACGAAGCATTCGTGCCGCTATGGATGCCCTGATGGATATGGGACGTCCGAGTTCTATTCAACTAGCTGTACTTATCGATCGTGGCCATCGGGAGCTTCCCATCCGGGCTGATTATGTCGGCAAGAACGTACCGAGCTCTCAAGATGAAGCGATACAGGTCCAGCTTGAGGAAATTGATGGTGTAGACGGGGTGGTAATCGAGAGTGTGGCCAACAGGCAGTTGGTCAGAGGAAACTGAGGGGGAAACATGGTGAATTTGGCGAATAGAGATCTGGTGACCATAGATGATCTATCAAATGAGGAGATCGAAGCGCTGTTCTCTCTAGCAGACGACATGGCGAACTCCATAAATGCACAGTCTGGATTATGCCAGGGCAAGATCATGGCCAGCTTGTTTTTTGAACCAAGTACTAGAACCAGGCTTTCTTTTGAAGCTGCCATGCACAGGCTTGGAGGTCGGGTGATAAGTGCGGTTGATATCGGTGCCACCTCTCTAGCCAAAGGTGAAAGCATTGCTGATATGGCGAAGGTGGTCGGGAGCTATGCCGATATGATTGTTATCAGACATCCCTGGGAAGGAGCAGCCAAGGTGGTTGCCGACTACGCTGGCATCCCCGTAATAAACGCCGGTGATGGGAGCCATGAACATCCCACCCAAACATTATGCGACCTCTATACTATTAGAAAAGAAAGGCAAACCATTAAGGGGCTCAAGATTGCCCTCTGGGGTGATTTGAAAAATGGGCGAACAGCACATTCCCTGATCTACGGTTTAGCCAGATTTGGTGCCACTATTCTCTTTTGCCCCGGCCCGGGACTTGAGATGCCTGACCATGTCCTCAGGAGATTGAGTACAGAATATGGAGGCGAGTTAAAAAGATGCAGAGACCTAAACCAGGGTCTCGAGAAGGGATACTTCCCCGTCGATGCTATATACATGACTCCGGTTAGCCCACATCAACTTGCCATGCTGCCCGACATAAGTATCGGTGTGGAACTGAAGACAGGGGTTGACGCTCTCTATGTCACCAGGCTTCAAAAAGAAAGGCAGGCGCCCACGGGGGAGATGAAAGAGCCAGCAAAAGGCTACCCGGTGGTTGATAAGAAGCTCCTCAAAGGAAAGGAGTTTAAGAAAACACTGGTTATGCATCCGCTACCTCGTGTTGATGAATTAACCCATGAGGTGGATGCCGATCCCAGGAGCATGTATTTCAAACAGGCAGCTTATGGAATACCCGTCAGAATGGCACTCATAGCATTTTTATTAGGGGCCAAGGAAATCGTAACTACTAAAGAAGATTCATTTTTCCAGAATGTAGATTACCCTGTTTACAAGCGAGATTCCGGGGTTAATTGTTCCAATGCAAAATGTGTCTCAAATCAGGAAACAGAGGTAAAGTACATCAAGCCCAAGTTCAGAATAATAAGCCGCCAGCCCCTAACATTGCGGTGTATCTACTGCGACTACGACCTTCACCCTCAATATGTCGCCAGTTCCGATTGGCATGAGGGGAGGTTGGAGAGCAAGAAATACCACGGCGCTGATAGCCACGTGGCTCGCAAGATTAGGCCAGAGAATCTGATTATCTTTGCTTCCGAAAAGGAAGCTCAAACGCGGCAGTTTAAGCCCAGCAGCTATGTTAAGTAATGGACAATGAGGCTGTCTCTCTGTTTATCAGTGGCGGTCATATTATTGACCTTGGCCAGGGCATAGACCAGATTGGCGACTTGCTTATTGCTGAAGGCAAGATTATACAGATAGGGGAGACTATCGCTCCGAGCCCCTCAGTTTCTGCCATCCTGAGTAAAGCGAAGAGGCTCAATGTCTCTGGACTGACCGTCTGCCCCGGATTTATAGACCTCCATTGCCATCTCAGAGAGCCGGGCTTTGAGGACAAGGAAACAATCGCCACTGGAACAAGGGCAGCTGCAATAGGTGGTTTTGCCACTGTTTGCTGTATGCCAAATACAGAGCCTCCTTTAGATAATCCGGTCGCCGTAGACTGGGTAAAGCAAAAGGCAAACGTGGATAGCCCGGTAACACTTCTTCCCGTAGGC
>CP070793.1:509730-516564 GCA_020346965.1 Chloroflexota bacterium
ACGGGTCCAACATCGACAGTTTTCATATTACCGAAGCTATTTGGGAAAATGAAGCACGATGCCTTAAACTGGCCATGAGTGATGCCGCTATATCTGCTAACGATGTTGACTACATCAATGCGCATGGTACGGCCACGATTCTCAATGATTTATCTGAGACGAAGGCTATAAAGGCAACCTTTGGAGAACAAAGCAAAAAGGTGCCTATAAGCTCCAGTAAATCTATGTTCGGTCATCTGTTGGGGGCGGCAGGTTCAGTAGAAGCCATTTTCACAATTCTTACCATCAGGGACGGTATTATACCGCCTACCATAAATTATTATGCCCCAGATCCTGAATGTGACTTGGACTATGTTCCTAATATAGCCAGAAAGGCACAGGTAAATATAGCTCTTTCAAACTCCTTCGGCTTCGGTGGAGTTAATGCTACTCTTGCTTTCACGAAGTTTCAGGAATAGTAATTCCAAAAAGATCATGCAAAGTGTTCCACAGCTCTGTCTCACTGGCAAATGCGCCAAGTTTTGTGTCCTGAATAATACCTTCGCCGTCCACGAACAACATAAATGGAACAGCTCTTCCTGTATTGTTGTAAGCCACGCAGTAATCCGCAAAAGCTTCTCCATTCTGGTCCAGAGCTATTATCATTACTGGTTCATAGTCACCGAAAAATGTTTGTATTCTTGCAGCACTATCAACCATATTAATGGCTATGATTTTTATCTCTGCTTCGGCTTGCTGGGCTACGTTCTCGAAAAAGGGCAATTGATACCTACACCAAGAACACCCGATAGACCAGAAATTAAGCACTACCGGAGTTCCTTCGAACGCAGATAGGGCTGTTTCGTTCCATGTAATAATAGGTAATGTGAGATCTGAAGGGTCGGAGGAATTGCAGCTCACAACTATTCCGACTATAGCACCAACTACGACAATCAAGGCTGCCACTATTATCCAGGTCTTTCTTGACATTTTACCAGCCATATTGGTAACCTCCTTGCATAAGTCCCATTAGATACTCCAGGTAACCCGTCAACATCAGAATCCCTACACTGATAAGCAGTACCGCGGCTACTATGGACGTGACAAAAGCATGACGGCTAAGCCATTTGATGTATCTGGACGCTGCTCCTAATGCTAGGCCAACAGCGATGAACGGTAGCCCCAGTCCCAGGCAATAAGCAAGCAGAAGATAAACTCCCTGCCAGGCCGTCTGTGAGCTCGCTGCCAGGGTTAGTATTCCCCCTAGAATCGGGCCAACACAGGGAATCCAGCCCAGGGAGAATATTACCCCTATCAACAACGATCTCACATAACCTGTACCTTTGGCTCTGGTGAAGTCAAGGCGTTTCTCATAATTGAGCCAGGGCACCTTGGTAGCAGCTAATAGAAATATGCCGAATGAGATCAACAGCCCACCACCCACCTTTTCCAGCACTCCCTGTGGTACCGCAGCCCCTATTAAACCAAGAGACGCTCCTAAAGCTATGAAGACCACGGAGAAACCAGCTACGAAACTGAGAGTGTGGAAGAAGATATATCTTCGATCGGGAGGGGCAGTAGTGAGAACCGATGCGCCGGCTATGTTAGCTAGATATACCGGAACCAGTGGTAAAACACAAGGTGATAAAAACGATAGAATTCCTGCGGCGAAAGCCGCTGCAAAGCTTGGCATGTATGTATTCCCTCTTTAGTATAACAACTAATCTCCAAACTGGAAAACGTAGAGTTTTTACCACTACACAGTATCTGATACAATAATTGACCGTGGGGCTGTAGCTTAGTCGGGAGAGCGCCTGCTTTGCAAGCAGGAGGTCAGGGGTTCGAATCCCCTCAGCTCCACCACTCTCGAACCTACATTAGCCCTGTGTCGAGTGCTGACTTGGAGTTAGATTGATAAACGGCACCAATTGGTTCAGGAGCAAAGCAAATATGTCTCGAATGCTGAAGCTGCTCGGTTTCTTAAGCAAGAGTGGGGTTGAATCAGCATCATAGGGTATTTATCATCTCATATTCCTGATGCTTGGTTTTGGGAGAGCCGAGCCATAGCTACCAGAGCATCTGCTTAATTAATTTGATTAAACGGTCGTGGGTCTCGGAATCATTCTTTAGCATTTCCTCTATGTCAGCTCCGGGATTGAGATATTCAAGTAGCCTGTAATTTATCATCCTGAACAGACTGGCAAAGGTACGGCCGTCCTCAAGTGATAGCGGTGACATGATTTGCTGAAAAAACTCCAAAGCCGCTAGATTTGCTGGTTTCAGGGCATCCTCTCCCTTGCTGGTGATAGACACATGTACTACCCTGCGATCAGTCTTGTCCCTTACCCTCCTGAGAAGACCAGCCTTTACCATACGGTCGACTATGGTACTGACGCTGTTTGTGCGGCGTTCTCCCCACCGGGCTATATCAACTATTCTCGCAGGCGTATCGTGATTTTTTATAGCCAGGAGTATTAAATAGCGCTCCATAGTAAGGCCGTGTACTCTAAATATTCCATCCAGACAGTTCTCAAACCGGGTATAGGTCTGGTATATCATGCGCGCAACTCGGAAATTTTGATTTACAAGTTCAGAATCTGTATCCATATTTAGGTTCTCCCCGCCCTTTGGAATCCTCTTTAAACCTATGATAGCACCGGCAAGAGTAAGTATCAACAAGCTGGCAATGAGGGGTATTAATCGGAGAATGAATCAGCTTCGAAATAATATAACTACTTTGTAAGTCTTGACGAGGCAGGTCAAATGAAGGTATCTTTGAGTAACCTATTATTATCCGCGTTTCATTTGACTCACGTGATTGGTTTTATATCAGTGATGGAGCAATCAGAAGACTTTTCAGCTTGGTGAAGGATGTAGCTTGAGAACTTACATTCTTGCCATTGACCAAGGCACAACAGGCACAACAGCACTCATTGTTGACCATGATGGCATTATACGTGGGCGTGGTTACGCCGAGATTACGCAGTACTATCCAAAGCCGGGTTGGGTGGAGCATGATCCCTCTAGCATTTGGAAACAGACCGTACAAGCAGTTACTGAAGCAAGACATGCTGCTGGTATTGGAGATACTGATATCGCTGCTATAGGCATCACTAACCAGCGAGAGACGACCATACTTATAGATAGGATAACTGGAGAGCCTATAGGACGGGCTATAGTATGGCAATGCCGCAGGACAGCAGACAGATGTAACCAGATCCGAGCGCAAGAGGTTGCTAAAACCATCCAGGACCGAACTGGTTTGGTAATCGATGCCTACTTTCCAGCAACAAAGGTGCAGTGGTTTTTAGAGAACTTGCCTGGGATACGGGAGCGGGCAGAACGAGGGGAGATTCTATTCTGCAACGTTGATACATGGTTACTCTGGAAACTTACCAATGGTGAAGTACACGCCACCGATTTCTCAAATGCATCTCGTACTATGTTGTTCAACATCAATACCCTGGATTGGGATGACGACCTGCTGAGATTTTTCGATATTCCCCGTGCCATGCTACCGGCTGTTTACCCCTCTATTAACATATTCGGTCATACGGGGGATGGGATTCCCATTGCCGGAATAGCAGGTGACCAGCAAGCAGCCTTGTTTGGCCAGGCATGCTATCAGCCCGGAATGACGAAGGTGACATATGGCACAGGTGCTTTTGTGCTCATGAACTCAGGCAGGCAACCTGTCGCAGCCCGACGTGGTCTGCTAACTACCCTGGCTTGTGGTCCAGACGGCAAAGCAGAGTACGCTTTGGAAGGTAGTGTATTCACGGCAGGAGCAGCTATCCAATGGCTACAGGATTTGGGATTGATTAAGGAAGCAGGGGAGTCAGAGCAACTGGCAGTCGAAATAAAGGATACCGGTGGTGTGTACCTGGTGCCTGCTTTTGTTGGCCTTGGGGCCCCTCACTGGGACATGTATGCGCGCGGTACACTCATCGGGCTAACTAGCGGCAGTGGCAGAGCCCAGGTTGTAAGGGCTGCCGTGGAATCAATCGCTTACCAGGTGACGGACGTTCTGGAGGCGATAACGGCTGAATCCGGCCTTCGACTGGAGGAGATAAGGGTGGATGGTGGAGCTGCGACCAATAACTTCCTGGCTCAGTTTCAAGCTGACATCGCCGGCGTAGCAGTATCTCGACCAAGAGTACTACAGACGACGGCTCTAGGAGCAGCCTATCTCGCCGGCCTGAGGATAGGGTTTTGGAATTCCGGTCAGGAGATAGCAGCACTGCGGGAGGTAGGCCAGCAATTCACACCATGCATGGAAGCTGCAGAACGCCACACGTTGCGCTGTGGTTGGGCGAGGGCATTAGAACGAGCCAGGGATTGGCTCATTGCAGAGGAATGAAGATAGGGTATCAAAGCCTGCTGTGATTAGCAGGAACCGGATATGAAATCAATATACGTGATAGAATTGAAATGAACCGGAGCTAATAGTGCGTGCACTGAGGTATTCCGTTCGATTTCGGCCGATACTGAAGTATTTCGGCCAACTCTGTATCATTCTGGCATTGCTCACGCTGGTGCCATTAGTTGTATCCATTCTATTCGGTGACTACCAAGTTACACTCCGCTATGCCGTTATTGCGGTGGGTGTCTTCATCATAGGGTTTTTCCTGCGAAGACTATCGACGCCCAGGAGTATCCAGACGAACGAAGCTATGGTCATTACAGCTTTGATATTTCTGTTTGCGCCAATGGTGATGACCTGGCCTACAATGGCTTCGGGTTTAAGCTTTGGAGATGCGCTTTTTGAAACCATCTCCGGTGTAACGACAACAGGTCTAAGTGTTACAGCTTCAGTAGCAGATAAACCGGCTATTTTTCTATTCTCGCGTGCCTGGATGCAGTGGGTCGGAGGGCTGGGTATCGTAATTCTTTTCGTGGCAACTATGATCCGACCCGGACTGGAAGCCAAGCGTATCGGCGATTTGGAGGATTATGAACATGACTTAATCGGCAGTACCAGAACACATGCCCGCCGTGTAATCATCGTTTACTCAATTCTGACCGGTTTCGGCATTATCTTATTAGGATTGCTAGGTACAGGATGGTTCAACGGCATAATATACTCGCTTTCCGCAGTATCTACTGGAGGATTTTCACCTCATGATGCCAGCCTCGCAGGACTTAATAGTACGTGGTTGCAGGGGCTGGTGATATTGCTATCGGTGGCGGGTGCTATTCCTCTGGTTCTGTATTTTCGCTCATTCAGAGAGGGTGTAGGAATGTTAATACGAGACCGTCAGGTTCAAGGGCTCCTCATAGCTGGTTTGGTGGTATCACTAATCACAGCCCTGTTTCTCACTCAGGATGGTTTTAGCTGGACCCAAGCGCTACACCATGGAGTACTGAATGCCTTTTCCGCTCAGTCAACGGCGGGCTTTTCTACATTGGATATTTCCCAACTCAATGCTGGCGCAAAACTTACGCTTATTTTTTCAATGTTTCTGGGCGGCGGCGTGGGTTCTACTGCCGGAGGTATCAAGATCCTTCGCTTATTGATTCTGGGGCAGCTATTCTATATTTTTCTACAGCGCCCCGGTATGCCCCGGCAGGCTATTGCCGAAGCCAGTCTTGGCAAGCGCCGACTGGAAACAGACGAGATACAGAACGCCCTGAGTATCGTTTTTGTCTTTCTTGCTTGCCTTGGAATTTCATGGATAATATTCGTAGGCATGGGATATAACCCACTTGATTCGTTGTTCGAGGTTGTCTCAGCAATTGGCACAGTCGGATTATCGTCCGGAATAAGTGCTCCCGACCTGCATCCTGTCCTTAAAGGAGTGCTATGTGCGGATATGCTTCTCGGACGATTGGAAATTATCGCCTGGTTAGTGCTATTCTATCCACGGACTTGGATTGGAAGAAGACTGGAGGAATAACATGAGGATTGTATTTTCAGGAGCGAGCCCGTTAACGATTACAACAGCTCAGACATTGATAAAACAGGGGCATGAAGTGATCATAATAGAAGTCGATAAGGACAGAATCGATCAGATTTCAGATGAACTGGATTGCAGCTTTCTGCAGGGCGATTCAACCAAACCGGTAGTACTCAGTCAGGTCGACCCCAAAAACAGCGATATTCTATTTTGCCTGACCAACAGCGACCAGATTAATATCATCACCTCCCTGTTGGGACGTTCGATGGGCTTCAAACGTGTCATAACCAGTATTGAAGATACGGATTTGGTTCAATTATGCCGTGAACTCGGGCTCGAGGATACTATCATCCCGGTATGGGCAATGAGCCGGCACCTGGACAATATGGTACGAGGACTTGATAATATCAATTTATCAGCGTTGTTAAAAGAAGACGCTAGGTTTTTTACTTTTACGGCTGGTGAGGATGACGCAGTTAGTGTCAGTGAACTGGGGCTTCCCAAAGATGCGAAGGTCATTTTTTACTACCGTGACAATGAATTTCACTTTGCTGATGACGACGCAAAACTCCGTAAAGGTGATGAGGTTGTTATATTAACCCATTGCAATAACGTTTCTGATTTTAACGAACGCTGGTATCCAAAGGAAGTCGGCAATAAGAAATCCAAGAAATGACTCGGGGCCACCAATCACAAAGCCCAAATACCTGGCGCGTTACTTCCCTCACTATTTCACCAAATCCTTCCCTGAAGCTACAATATGCAGAGGAATTAAGAATTCCTTTATTTCTGCTTAACTACAATTCTACCGAGTTCCCAATGGTGTTCATATAAATGTAAGCCTTTGCTTATGGCAATTATCTCTCCGTCATCGACTCCAATTTCTTTCGCCATCATTTCTTTCATTAATTGAATACCTGCTAGGTTTGATGGAAAACCACCCCATAGATCCCAAGAG
>CP070793.1:516664-520826 GCA_020346965.1 Chloroflexota bacterium
CGCAATCATCCGGAAACGTTTACCTTGAGTCTCTTTAAGGTGTTTTTCCAGATCTGCCATATCTGAATGCTTCATAACAAGATTCTCCGGAAACTGGGTCGATCCTGGCCCGAGTCTCTTCTTGTGAACCATTCCCCAGAGCCGTACGCCATCAATTATGGTGGCATGGTTTAGCTGATCACTTATCACTACGTCTTCAGGGCCAAGCAGAACCTCGAACAAGCCTTCGTTGGCGGCGGCACAGGACGAATAAAGGAGCGTGTCCTCGGTCCTCAAAAACTCGGAGATCCTTTTTTCCAGCTCCTTGTGAATATCTTGGGTGCCACAGATGAAGCGAACCGACGATAGACCGTGACCTCTCTCATCAAGGGCTTTCTTGGCCGCAGCAATCAACTCTGGATCATCCGCCAAGCCAAGGTAGTTGTTAGCGCAGAGATTGAGGACTTCCCCTTCCTTCACCTTAATTCTTGCCCCCTGTGGCGAACAGATGATTCTTTCTTCCTTGTACAGGCCGCTCTCTTTAATCGACTTAAGCTGGCCCTGCAGATACTGCTTAACTTCCTTCGAATACATACTTGCCTCCGTTGTTAAGGAATCAAAACGACCTTTCCCGAAATCTTCGGCTTTTGAGTCATCAAATCGAACCCCTTTTCGAATTCGTCCATACGTACCTTATGGGTGATGACCGGAGAGACATCCAGACTACCGGAATCCAACAACCGCTTCACCTCTTCCCATGTACGCCATATCAAACGCCCTGATATGGGAAGGATCTGCTTGCCACTCCTCACATACTCCCCGTAATTCTCTATTACAAATGATTGTCCGTGAATGCCGAAGGCGGACATCCTTCCGCCAATCCTGGTCCACCTGAGAGCAAGCTTCACAGCTTCGGGACTACCAGCCATTTCCAAGACCACATCGAATCCCTTGCCAGCGGTGATGTCAGAGACGACTTCCTCGACACCCTGGCCATCGTTTATTGCCTGATCGGCACCCATTTTTCTGGCGATTTCCAGCCTTCTCTCGTGTCGTCCCAGAATGATGACCAGCTGGGCTCCTTCAGCCTTGGCAACACCGGCAGCCATTATAGCAGTCGGACCGTCGCCAAGGATGAACACGCTCTTTTTCTCAAGGGTCTTGTCATAGTCCCCGAGGGCGCAATAGACAGCATTGCCCAGAGGCTCCTGGATGGCGGCTATCTCCGGCGGTAGTTGCGAGTTGTTCTTCCACAGCATCCGCTCTGGCACAGTGAAGTATTCGGCAAAGCAACCGTTACAGGTTAACCCGAAGATTTGCCCCGTTTCGCAGATGTGTCTTTGATCGTTCCGGCACTGAACACACTTTCCGCAGTAAATATGTGTTTCAGCGGAAACATAGTCGCCGACTTTGAAATTCTTGACTTCCTTTCCCACCTCAACAATCGTGCCGGCGAATTCGTGACCCAGCACTTGGGGAATATTCTTGATGTAAACCTGCGCTCCGGAATCCCAGGCGTAAATATGTACGTCTGTGCCGCAGATGGAGCCGGTTATCAGCTTCACCAAAACCTCGTCAACTCCAGGCTCAGGTACAGTCATATCAACAAGTTCTGCACCGGGCGCTTTCCGGGTCTTAACTACTGCTTTCATTGGGCTGCAAGTCTTTCTGCGCGGTTAGATTGCCTGATGCCGATTGAACGTGGGTTCCAGAGATTCTCTCCGCGATCGTCCGCTCTTACGTGTGCCTGTCCTATTTCGGCTAAGAATGGTGACTTGGCGGGAGACATCGGTTGAGCCCTAGAATAGCAGAAGGCAGCACCGTCGCTTTGCATTCACTTGATTATATAGCTATGGACATCCATTGTAAAGGCTACTGAACTTCGGCGGAATGGTAACTCAGTTGGTAGGGCAGCCGACTTCCAATTCTTATTCTTTGGGTGAAGTTAATTCCGCTATGATATCAATAACATCTTTCTGGAAATTGCTTGAGCGTTCTCTGTAAATCAAATTGTATTTTTTGGTCCCGTCATATAAATAGCGACTAAAAAATTGAGTGAATTGGGCGATTTGTGTTAATACCTTTGCTTCAAAACCTTTTGACCAATTGTTAGGGCTCGTATTCTGTGCCACTCCCTGCAAAATTGCTTCAATACTGGTTGATCCTATGAATATTGATCTAATATTTTCTGCACCGAAGTTCTCAATGAAACCCGCAACATGAATTGGTAGCAAATGGACACCCTCAATGACGGTATCTTGATCACAATTTTCGGCCCTTCTTATAATATCGCTGATGGCACCAACAACCTGCTTCGCTTCGTCGATAACACATTGCATCCTCTCTTGGGCAGTCAAAGTGTTTTTTCGGGCATCACTATAAAAAGCAACTGAGAATTCTTGAGGCATTTCCAGTTCGTCTGATGAAACAAATCGCCCTTTTATGGATCTGGCAAATTGCTTAGCAATCGTGCTTTTTCCAACTCTAGGAGCACCGCCGATTAAAAAGATCATAGTATCAAATAAGCAGAAAGATGTATGGGGCATAACTATGGATAAGCGAACGTACTTCGTTTATCCCCAACTCTGGGTGAGTAAAATGCTAATCATTCTTTGCTGTCCTTTGCGCTTTACGGAATCTATTTAGTGGGCGCTCTCATTCGTGTCTGTATTATATCCACCATCCGAGGGCCAAACAAGACGCTACTTTGTGCAGGATCAAAATAGGGATTGTGGTGACACAATAACGTAGAGCTTTTGCCGTTCAGTGTGCTTGTTTGACGCAACAAAGCAGGCTTTCGCTGCCCAGGCTGAACAACGTGGATGTTTGCTGCGCGCTATAGGTGAACCATTTCTGATGCAAAAAGCCTGAAAGGAGCTACATGCCGGAAGCCAAGTTTGGAATATAAATTCACTGCCATGGGTGTTGAGTGTAACACAGCCAGCTGATAGCCGTTATGACGTGCTGATTTCAACGCTTCAAGCGTCAGCGTGCCGGCCAGGCCTTGCCCACGCGCCTGCGGTCTTGTGGCCACAGCGTAGATACCCGCTGCTCCGGCAGCGCAGTGTAAAGCTACCTTGGATACAGGGAGCCCCCCGCACCAGGCCATCCAGCAGCGTAACAGAGCCGATGGCTTCCCAATATGCCACAACTGGATATACCCTCTGAGATGGGGTTTGGCTTCTTCGGGCACATGCCAACGCCAGGCGGCAAACTCGATTAATTGATTCGCTGCAGTTTCGTTATCTAGCTCGCGAATCTCAAAGTCCGTCGGCACTGATGGTGGTTCATGCAAATCAGTCAGGTTGGCGGCCATCCCGGAGCAAACTTCGACCTCTTGGAGACCTCGTTTGCGTAACCTGTCACCCAGATCCTTTGGCATCGACGACGGGTGGATAACCCAAAGGAATGTCACCCGGCGGCGGCGGTAATGCTCCACTATAGAATTGATTCTACGGTCAATATCGCTAGTGACGGCAAATCGCAGGACCATGTTATAGGGCAACGTAGGAATCGGTGTTTCAAACCAGAGTGCGTCACCCTCATCATGGAGGGAACAGTCAGGTCCGCGGCCAAACCAAGACCATAGGCTCCATAAGTTGTGCTCAAGCGCCTGCAGAACGACATTCTGCGGGAAACCAGCGATTACACCATTCCTATCTCCGCTCCCTTGACCATCCACATGCTGATGCTGACTGGACATGAAACACCTTCTTTGCCACTTGACTTATGATTGGAGTACGTGTGGTAATTCCCGGCTTGGTATCATAGCGTCCTCAATTTCCCAACGCACCCAGGCTTTGCTCTTTCCACCGGACATGGCGCCATCCTCGTTACAAAGAGAATCATTAAGATTATAGGTATGGTAGTGGTGCGTGTCAAACTAGCCGTCTCGATTTAACGGATGTCGTCCGACAGAACGACGTTTTGTGACTCATCAGTCCGCTAGCCTAGCTTAGATGCTGCAACACTGATTGCAGGCCCATACCTGCAAACGTCCCTTTATGTATAAAACAGAAGCTTGGCGTTAATTGCTGATAGTCCGTTTTGTTCGTAGAAACCCATAGCTGCCTGGCTTTTTGTAACATTTTGGCGACTTATCCGTTAAAAGAGGCGATTGCAGTAACCTAAAGCATGAAAAGGAGGGAAAATGCAAGCGATAGTGAAAAAGAACGGCTCGATA
>CP070793.1:520926-529090 GCA_020346965.1 Chloroflexota bacterium
ATTATTTCCGGAGTTGGTGATAGCCATCTGGAGATAGTCAAAGGAAAAATGCGTCGCAAAGTTGGAGTAGAGGTGAAATTAGACCTGCCCAAGATTCCTTACAAGGAAACTATTACTATGTCAACCAAGGCAGAGTATAAACATAAAACTCAGAGCGGAGGACACGGTCAATATGGACATGTCTTTCTGGAATTGGAACCTTTGCCTCGGGGTGGGGGGTTTGAATTTGATAAGAAAATCTTTGGGGGGGCAATACCCCAGAACTATATTCCCTCTGTGGAAAAGGGAGTCAATGAGGCCAAGCAGGAAGGAGTTCTAGCCGGATATCCTGTAATTGATGTAAAAGTGAGCCTTTATGATGGTAGCTTCCATGCGGTAGATTCTTCAGATATTGCTTTTAAGATTGCAGGAGCACAGGCCTTAAAAAAAGGATTATCTCAAGGCCAGCCGGTATTGGTTGAGCCTATAATGAATCTTACTATAACCGTGCCTGAGGCGTATACTGGGGATATTACTAGTGACCTTAATACCAAGAGGGGACGCGTGCTTGGAATGAATCCCGCTAATGGCATCAATGTTATTGAGGCCCAGGCACCTTATGCAGAGCTGCTTCGTTACGCCCTAAATTTAAGGTCACTGACGCAAGGACGCGGCAGCTTTGTTATGGAATTTGACCACTACGAAGAAGTGCCCGCTCATCTCAGTCAGAAAATCATCGCTGGAAGAAAGAAGGCGGAGTAGCTAACAGTCATCCACCGAAAGCTCGTGCGCTATCTTGGTCAGCTAATAAGTCTGCTATTTCAGCCTATTCTAAACAGCTAATAACTCTTTCAGCTTGTTAGTAAAGGCGGGCACCACTTCTTCATATTTGCCCACCACACCAAATTCCGCCTCCCTGAATATATTTGCCTCAGGGTCCTTATTGATGGCTATGATGTGCTTGGAACCTGAACATCCAGCTGTGTGTTGGCTGGCACCTGAAATAGCTATAGCAATGTAGATATCGGGGGCAACAATTTTTCCGGTAAGGCCGATATGCAGCGCCTCTGGCACCCAGCCATTATCAGCAGGAGGACGTGAGGCGCCTACCGCACCATGCAGCAAATCAGCTAGCTCCTTCAATACGGTCTGGAAAGGTTGAGGACCACCCAACCCCCTGCCTCCAGAGACAATCACAGGGGCATCCTCAAGCTTAATGCCGACCGCCTCTTCCTTAACTGTCTCTAATATCTTTGCTCTTACTTTCGATGTATCTATGTCAATCTTAGTGGCGATGACCTCTCCTTTTCTCGAGTCATCACGCTCCAAGGGAGACATCGCCTTGGTTCTAACAGTAGCCATCTGGGGCATAACTTCGCTGGTGAATATGGCTTGAGCATTGCCGCCATAAACAGGTCTAGTTTGCACCAGCAGCTTTGTCTCCGGGTCTATGCTTAGGTCGAGGCAATCTGTTGTCAGGCTGGCACCCAGTCTGAAGGCAACGCGAGGAGCCAAGTCTCTACCCATTGATGTTTGTCCCATGAGTATTAGCTTGGGCGAAATATCTTTGACCAATTTTTCTACGACTTGTATATAGGAATCAGCTTGGTATTCTTTGAGGGCAGGATGTTCCACAGTGTAAGCTTTGTCGGCTCCGAAGGCAATTGCTTCTTTGGGAGTTTCGCCAACCGAATCGCTGGCCAGCAGGCAAGACAAGTCGTCCTTCAGGTCATTAGCTAGCTTCCTGCCGCATCCTAATAACTCAGTGGTAATAGCGGCTAACTTCCCGTCCGCTAGCTCACCACAGACTAATATACCTTTATATTCGGCCATTATTTCCTCCTTAACTTCAAAGTAATTTGGCTTCCCTGAGTTTTACGGCTAGATTGGCGCCGGCCTCTGCTGGTGTCTCACCCTCGATTATTTCGCATTTAGCTTCCTTGACTGGTTGGAATAGTTTATCCAACTTACTACGCCTTCCAGCAGCGCCAATTTGTGAAGACTCTAACCCGATATCGGTTGGTTTCCAAATGACAGGTTGCTTCTTAGCTGCTGCCATGATTCCTTTTAAGGTGGCATAACGAAGTGCTCCTATCCCACTGGTTACTATGATTAGGGCGGGCAGTGCTACTTCAACAACCTGGTAGCCATCGGGAATAACTCGCTCAACCCTCGCTTTCCCATCGGTGACCTCCACTTTGCGAGCTAAGGTTACAGCTGGAATTCCCAGCATTTCAGCAATGCCTAGACCTACTTGACCAGCATCCCAATCAGAGGATTGTCTACCACAGAAAATAATGTCATATTCGCCTATTTTCTTTATTGCCATTGCCAGGGCATTGGCAGTTGACCAGCTATCGCCTCCCTCAAACGCTTCGTCTTCCAGAAGAATGAGTTCATCGCTCCCCACAGCTAACGCTTTCTTAATGACATCGCGAACAAAGTTATTACCTAAGCTGAGTGCTGTAATTTTGCCTCCACCAGTGTCCTTTATTTTAAGGGCGGCCTCCAGGGAGAATTCCTCGTATTGACCGATTACAGGTTTTACATCTGGTGGTAAGGTCATCTTGTTGTTCGTCACCTTGAATACAGACGGCGGTGCTTCAGGGTCAGGCACTTGCTTGCAACAGACGATCATATTAACCGGCATTTCCTAACCTCCTTGAATGTTTTTGCAGCCCTAAAGGATACGGGAAAAACTGTTTTCTGTCAATAATCTGAATCACATAGATTCAATATGAATGACCTTAGGGATTCCGTAGCGACAGCTACTTCGACCTCGGAATTAATGCTAAAATGGATATGAATTGTTATTCATGGGTAAATCCTCTAGCATCTGCTGTCAGTGAGGCTTCTAAGCTCTCCAACCGAATCGATTACCTTTGTTTTGGCAAGCTATGGAAGTTAAATTCGTTGTCGATAACAATGTTGGCAAACTCGCTCGATGGTTAAGGCTGATTGGCTACGATACCCTGCTGTTTCAGAAAAAAAACGATAGTCAAATGATTAAAACAGCTCTTAATGAGGATAGGGTGATTTTAACTAAGGATAGCCAATTTATTAGAAGGCGCCTGGTCACGAGTGGCAGACTTAAAGCTATACACATTAAGCAAGATGACCCTAAAATCCAGGTACAGGAAGTAGTGCAAGCACTGAATCTGAATTACCATTTCAAACCCTTCTCGCTTTGCCTCGAATGTAATCAAGAATTAATAGCCCGGGAAAAAGAAGAAGTGGAGAAACGGGTACCCACTCACGTTTTTGAAACTCAAACTCAATATACGGAATGTCTCACTTGCCATCGCATTTACTGGCGGGGTACACACTGGCAGGCGATGGTCAAGAAACTACAGGAATTGCAGAAGAGGGCTGGTGAAAATTAGCTTTTACCTAAGGTCGGTCTTCCGGGGTTTCAATAGTGGCATGGATTAGCTAGTAATGCTATACTCAGCCCATTATGGCAGGAGGATGGAAGTAAAGCTGGGTACCTATGTTATTAGCAATTGATATTGGGAACACCAACACTAAGATTGGTGTCTTTGACGGCGATGAGCTAAAGGTTACGTGGAACTTGGCTACTGGTATTCATCGCACTTCAGACGAGTACGGTGGAGTATTGCTCAACCTCATGGAGCGAAGGAAGGTTTCGCCTTCGGAGATTACCGGCGTAGCATTATGCAGTGTCGTGCCACCCCTCTTACCTGTCTTTGTGGAACTGTGTGCGGAGTATTTAGATAGTGAACCCTTGGTTGTCGAAGCTGGTATCAAGACAGGCATGCGCATTCGTCTGGATAACCCCAGAGAGGTCGGTTCTGACCGCGTGGTTGACGCCGTGGCTGCACAACATCTTTATGGGAAGCCATTAATAATCGTTGACCTTGGCACCGCTACTACCTTTAGTGTTGTTTCACAAGAGGGGGATTATCTTGGCGGTGCCATTGCCCCAGGGATCGTAATATCTACGGAAACTTTGTATACTCGTACTGCCGCGCTCCCTCGAATTAGATTAAGTCGCCCAGAGCAAATCATCGGCAGAAACACTGTCACTGCGATGCAATCGGGCATAGTATTTGGTCACGTAGGGCTTATTGAGGGCATGATTCGGCGAATAGAGCAGGAACTAGGAAGCAAAGCTAAGGTAATAGCTACAGGCGGCCAGGCTTGTTTTTTGGCACAAGAAATACCGGCAATTGAAATAGTGAATCCTGATTTAACTTTAATTGGGTTACGTCTGATTTATGAAATGAATAAGGAGCAGTGATGTTTAGAAATAAAGTCATAGTTCTGGGAGTGACAGGAAGTATTGCCGCTTATAAAGCAGCCGAAATTGCCAGCCAAATAACTCAGGCAGGGGCCAAAGTGAATGTGATATTGACTGAAGAAGCCGTCAAGTTCATATCGCCTGTTACTTTCCGAGCGATCACGGGGCGACCAGTAGTTACCGAGATGTTTGATTTGGCTTCAGAATTCAGCATTGAGCATGTCTCTCTGGCAAAAGCTGCCGATGTGGTAGTTATCGCTCCTGCTACAGCTAATGCTATTGCCAAGCTGGCTGCGGGCATTGCCGATGACATGCTCTGCTGCACGGTTCTGGCTACCAAGGCACCAGTGGTTATAGCACCAGCTATGGAAACCGATATGTATAATAATCCAGTCACGCAGGATAACTTGCATAAGCTAAGAATTCGCAATTTCGTGATTATTGGTCCAACCACAGGCTGGTTAGCCTCGGGCAAAGAAGGTCTAGGGCGACTTGCCGATATCGATGATATTGTGGAAGGCATTCGCCACGTATTAGGGAAAAGCGGCGACCTGGCCGATAGAAACATCGTGGTGACCGCCGGCGGTACCCAAGAGCCTATAGATCCGGTTCGCTACATTAGCAACCGTTCCTCGGGGAAAATGGGATATGCTTTGGCTGAAGCAGCCCGCGACCGGGGAGCCAAAGTAACATTGGTTACAGCACCTGCTTCGTTGCCGGAGCCGGCAGACGTTGATGTGGTCAAAGTCAGCACGGCTAAGGACATGCATCGAGCAGTAGAGAAAGCAACTCGACAAGCTAATGCTCTGGTCATGGCAGCCGCTGTAGCCGATTACCGTCCGACTAAGGCAGCCAAAGATAAGATCAAAAAAGAAGGGGTGGGGTTAACCTTAAAGATGGAATGCACCCCGGACATAGTAGGCAGTGTCAAAGGAAATTTCATCAGGGTAGGCTTCGCTGCCGAAAGCAGTAACCTGGTGAGAAATGCTAAGCAGAAGCTAAAGAAAAAGGGACTTGACGTTATCGTGGCTAATGACATTACAGCTAAAGATAGTGGATTTGGCACTGACACGAATCTCGTAACCATAATTGACAGAAAGGGCAAGATTGATAGCTTACCTCTCCTGACTAAGCGGGAAGTAGCTGAAAGGATTTTGGATAAGGTTGTCGAGTTTCTACCAGAGCCAAAATCCCGATGACCAGAGGAGCTTTGGCTTTCCCCGGATATCCGTATTTCTGGTAATTGACAGCCAATAGCTGAGACAGGTGTAAACTCAATGTCCGAAGTACCTAAAGCTTACGAGCCAGGCAGGATAGAAGAGAAATGGTATGATTTCTGGCTGAGGCAGGGATATTTCACGCCCAGAATAGACCCTGATAGAAAACCTTTTGTCATTGTTATGCCCCTTCCTAATGTCACTGGTGATCTCCACGTAGGACATGCCCTGTTTGTGACGCTGCAGGATATGATGACCAGGTGGCACAGGATGCTGGGAGAGCCTACCTTATGGTTGCCGGGAACCGACCATGCCGGCATTGCCACACAGGTAGTTGTGGAACGGCAACTGGCAGAGGAGGGCAAAACCAAAGAGGAGATCGGGCGCGAAGAATTCACAAAATTAGTCTTGGAATGGGCCGACAAGAACAGGCATGAGATCAGACAGCAGCAACAACTGCTTGGGGCTTCCTGTGATTGGGCTAGGGAGAAGTTCACGCTGGATGAAGGCCCAAGCAAAGCGGTCCGTACTGCATTTGTACGTTTGTATAATAAGGGATTGGTTTATCGTGGAGAGCGGATGATAAACTGGTGTCCCCGCTGCCAGACTGCCATATCTGACCTCGAGGTAGAGCATAAAGATATCAGTGGACACCTTTATTATATGCGCTATCCTGTGACTGAAAGCGAGGGTTTTGTTATTGTAGCTACCACCAGACCGGAGACCTTCCTCGGCGACACGGCTGTAGCAGTGAATCCCGAGGACGAGCGCTATAAAGAACTCATAGGTAAGAGTGTTACCCTCCCTATTATAGATAGGGAAGTCCCAATAATCGCTGATGATGCTGTTGACACTTCTTTCGGCACGGGGGCATTGAAGATAACTCCGGCCCATGACCCCACAGATTTCGAAGTAGCCAAGAGGCATAATCTGCCGCTGGTAGATGTAATGAATGCCGATGCTACTGTGAACGAGAACGCGGGGCCATATCAAGGACTGGAACGATTTGTGTGCCGAGATAAGGTGTTAGCCGACCTAGAAGACAAGAAGCTTCTGGAGAAGATCGAGCCCTACTCACATTCCGTCGGGCATTGTTGTCGTTGCGAGACGATGATTGAGCCCAAAGTCAGCCTGCAGTGGTTTGTCCGCACACACCCTTTGGCCAAAGTTGCCGTCGAGGCTGTTAAAGGCGGCAGGATCAAGATAATTCCACAACGCTTCACCAAGATATATTTTGACTGGATGGAAAACATCAGAGATTGGTGTATCAGCCGGCAGTTGTGGTGGGGACACCGCATCCCAGTATGGTATTGCGAAGCTTGTGGCGGGTTGACCGTATCAGTGGATGAATCTTCAGCTTGCGTGCATTGCGATTCTAAGCAAATCGTCCAGGACCCCGATGTCCTCGATACATGGTTTAGTTCAGCGCTATGGACACATTCTGCACTGGGTTGGCCCGAGGACACTGATGACCTTCGCTACTTCTATCCTAGCTCGGTAATGGAAACTGGTTATGATATCCTCTTCTTCTGGGTCGCTAGGATGATCATGATGGGACTGGAAGATATGGGCGAGGTACCGTTCCGCACTGTTTATCTCCATGGGCTGATCAGGGCTAACGGCAGAGGGAAGATGAGCAGAAGCAGATTGCAGGCGAATGCTATAAGTCCTGCCGAGCCCATAAAGGAGTACGGTGTCGACGCTCTTCGATTCGCTCTGACTGTAGGCAGTACAGCAGGTAACGATATGAGTCTGGGCTACGACAAATTGGAATCAAGCCGCAATTTTGTTAATAAACTGTGGAATGCCGCCAGGTTTATCTTTCGAAGCCTAGATGCGGAGCAACTACAAGCTCAGGCAACCGAGCTCCAACCGCAGATAATAGAGGACCAATGGATTCATAGCCAGCTTAACAGGCTTGTCAAGAATGTTAGCGGGCTGATGGAAGAGTTCCAATTCGGTGAAGCAGAGCAGCAGATGTACGATTTTATCTGGTCCAAGTTCTGTGATTGGTACATTGAAATCGCCAAAATACGGCTTCGAGGCCAATTATCTCCCTCACCTTTGCCCTTTCTGGCCACTACATTGGAGAAATCACTACGCCTCTTGCATCCTTTCATGCCTTTCGTAACCGAGGAATTGTGGCAGAGTTTGAAGCAGCGTCTACCTGATAGAGAACGAATGCCGGCTTCTATAATGATAGCTCCTTATCCCTTTGCCAACGATAAAGTCTTTGCTCCAGAAGCAGAGCGAGTAATGGATTCTGTAATAGAAATTGTCCGCTCCATCCGTAACATTCGCGCTCAATACAAGGTAAGGCCAAACAGATGGATAGAAGCCCAGATTTATACTGATACACTTCTTTCGGGTCTTATCACACAAGCAAATATAATAGAAACGCTGGCAAAAACTCGGCCCCTAACTATACTCGGTCGCCAGGAAAGGGAACCCACGAAAGACAAGGCACTGGTCCTGGTGCTGAAAGAGGCTGAGGTAGTTGTGCCCCTGGCAGTCATGGTGGATCGCCGTGCCGAAGAACAGCGACTGGCAAGGGAAAGCGAGGAAATCAAAGGAAGAATTGCCCAGCTTGAATCCAGGCTAAGGGATCATGCCTTTTTGAGCAAGGCACCGTCTCACGTCATTGACAGAGAGAAACAGAAGCTTGCTGCGCTCGAAGATAAACTGAAAAGGTTACGCCGGGAATTGC
>CP070793.1:529190-533260 GCA_020346965.1 Chloroflexota bacterium
AGTGTGGCAAAAGGCGAACTAAAGATGGTTCCGCCGGTGGCTGTCCCGCCCAATTTTCGAGGAAAAATCGCGTACGACCGTGAGAACTGCATCGGTTGCCAACTGTGCTATAAGATATGCCCCACGCAGGCCATCGAGTGGCTGCCCGAGGCAAAAAAGGTCAAGGTGTTTGTCTCACGCTGTTGTTTCTGCGCCCAATGTGTTGACATTTGTCCGTCGAATACACTGGCTATGACAGACGAATTTCTGCTTGCCAACTATAACAAGTACGCCGACGAGCTGATAGTAATTGATAGTGGCGAACTGCCCGGCTCAAAGAAGAAAGAGAAGTCAACCGGCGAAGCCAAAGAGGAACCAGCCGAATAAAGTTAGCTCCGTTACGCTAAGAGCGGAATTTCAGCGACCCGTTTTTCTAGAATAAGCTCAACCAATTCCTTCACGCTTTTGCGCACCGCCTTTGAGAGGCATTTGCTCATCTCTGTTCCTTCAGGTTGCACTCCCACAAGCAGGATCTTTCCGCAGAATTCGTTTACGTAGGATACAAACATGGACAGTGGCATATGGTGTGTGGAAAAGGATAGAACGCTGATTTTCTCCGGAGGGATTATGCGTAGGGCACCAGCAGGTAAACCCATATCTGCTGCGTCCACCATTATCAGTAAATCGGGTCGGTGCTGGCGAATAACGGAAGTATAACTTTCCGGAGCAGTGCCGGTGTCTATAGCCACAATCTCAGAGGTGGGGCTGCCCGTTGCTCTCTTCATTCTACGATTGAGCACGTCCACCACATGGGTGCCGGCAGCGTCATCGCCGCCCAGCCGGTTGCCAATGCCGAGAACTATCGTACCGCTCATCTATTATGAATAACCGATTACTCTAAAGCGCAAATGCTTTTACCAGCATTTTATTCTCATTGCACATCTCTTAGCAATAAAGCCTTTTCTACTGACTTAATAATACAACTCGCTTCATGGTGCCCCGATTCCAGGTGAGATATCCGGTAAGCCGAGATCATGGAGAAGCTATACCTTTATTTTTGCCTTTGACAAGTCACTGGTGAGAATGGTAATATCTCATTTCGGTTATCGGGGCGGCGCCTTTTGCTGCTCAACCGAAAGGAGGTGGTATTGCGATAGCAGATAAATCACGGCGCCGTTGAAACAATCTCAAAAAAGGAGGATCTCATGGCTTATGAGAATTTGATTGTAGAGCAGGAGGGGAACGTCGGCATCATCACATTGAACAGACCGCCGGCAAATCCGATCAATCTGGCTGTGCTTAATGAACTGGATGAGGCTCTAACCAAGTGGGAGCACGACAAAGCGGTGAGAGCTGTGATCATCACCGGAGCGGGCGAAAGGGGATTTTCAGCCGGCTTTGATCTAAAAACGGCTGGCACACCTGATGGCGAGAAGGCGATGTCACGAGGGCAGGAGGTTTTCAGCCGCGTCGAGAAGTATCCCAAGCCGGTAATAGCCGCCATAAACGGCTTCGCCCTCGGTGGTGGTTGCGAACTGGCAATGTCCTGCCACTTCAGGATAATGCTCGATGCTGAGAAAGTTGTGATGGGGCAGCCGGAGATTAACGTAGGTATCATACCTGGCTGGGGAGGCACACAGCGGTTACCCAGACTGGTGGGCAAAACCAAGGCGCTGGAAATGCTTCTGCTCGCCACCAGAATCAACGCTCCCGAAGCTTTGAGCATCGGGCTTGTAACCAGGGTGTCTCAGCCAGGGCAGTTAATGAACGATGCCAAAGAACTTGCTGGTGCGCTGGCGAAAAAAGCCCCTGTTGCTATGCGGATAATCCTCGATGCGGTTACTCGGGGACTCGAAACCTCTACTGACCAGGGCGTGAAGATAGAATTGGAAGGCTCACAGCGGGTGAGCAAGACTCAGGACGCCATGGAAGGTGCGATAGCGTTCATCGAGAAACGAGAGCCGGTCTTCACCGGGGAATAGCTTTCCAGAGCGGAAGTAGGAAAAAAAGGAGGTTTTCTAACATGAAAGTTGAAGACATAAAGAAGATTGCGGTCATGGGGGCTGGTGACATGGGACATGGCATCGCGGAGGTGGCGCTACTTGCCGGCTACAAAGTAGCACTGCGGGACATTGAGCAGAGGTTTGTTGACAAGGGGCTTACCAGAATCAAGGAGAGCATGGATAAGCTTGTCGAAAAGCAGAAAATCACCGAAGAAAATAGAAAGGCGATGCTGGCTAATCTCGAAACCTATATAGATATCGCCGAGTCCGTTAAGGATGCCGACTTTGTTGTTGAGGCAGTTCCCGAGGTGATGGACCTCAAGAAGCAGGTTTTTCAGGCACTGGATGGAGCTGCTCCAAAGCATGCCATACTGGCATCCAATACATCCAACATGAGCATTACAGAGATCGCATCGACTACAAAGAGACCGGAACAGGTCGTCGGATTTCATTTCTTTAACCCGGCTGTCCTCATGAAGCTCGTCGAGGTTACCAAAGGAGACAAGACAAGCGAAGAAACAATGCAGGTGGCATATAGTCTGGCGCAGAAGATGAACAAAGCGCCGGTCAGAGTTGAAAAAGACTCTGTCTCATTTGTCTATAATCGGATCAACGCTCCAACCGGACTCCTACTTAGCCTGATGTTGGAAAAAGGCGAGGCTGCCCCCATGGAAATCGATGCCAAGATGAAACAGATGGGCATGCCTATGGGACCATACGAAATAATGGATTATACGGGACTGGATGTTGCCTACCATAGCTTCCTCTATTTTGCGGATAAACTCTCCAAGGACTATGCGCCATCTAGTTGGCTCAAAGCTAAAATTGATGCTGGTGAACTGGGAAAGAAGACAGGCAAGGGTATTTTTGACTGGTCCAAAGGCAGGCCCGAGATAGATTTATCCAAGGCGAAAGCAGACTTCGATCCTACTACCCTGATTGCTCTTCAGGTCAACGAAGCGACGAAGCTACTCGAGGGCGGAGTAGTCAAGAGTTCGGATGAAATCGACAAGGCCATGGTTAATGGAGGCGGTGCGGCATTTGGGCCTTTTCAGCTTGGCAAAGGCATAGGATGGGATAAACTGGCCAAGATATGTGAAGACCTTGCCAGAAAGTACGGCGTGAAATCGTTCGAGCCTACCGAGATGTTGAAGAAGGGGAATATCTGATAAGAAATATAAAGACTCAGTTAAATGAATAAGATCAAGCCGGGGTTTGTGTCATATGGATCACTCCTCTATTGATGCAACCCCGGTTTTACTCCCTTCTAAAGCTGAATTGGTTTAATAGTCTCTACTTCTAGCCGCTTGGGCGCAAAACCGCCGATCGGTGTAGTGAAAAAATCAGCATATTGAGGAGGTTCAGATGAAGCCAGCATTGTTGGTTATTGACATTCAGAAGCAATTCTTCAAGTTCAGTCCGACGACAGCACAATCGCTCAACGGTGCTATTGAGTACATCAACGCAGCCATCGCACTGTTCAGGGAAAAGGGTCTGCCCGTCATCTGCGTGCAGCATATGAATGAAGAGGAGAAGCTTGTGCCAGGTGAGGAGGGCTTTGAATTGCCGGAGGAGTTAGCCATCCTACCCTCGGACCTGCATATTCACAAGACGTATGGAAATTCCTTTAACAAGACATCGCTGGAGCGCAAATTGCGAGACTCAGGCATAGACACGGTAATCATCACCGGTTTTTGCGCGGAGTATTGTGTGCTGTCCACATACCGAGGCGCCCAGGACCTGGATCTGGGGCCCATCATCCTGCGCGGGTCACTGGCTAGTGACAACCTGGAAAACATCAAGTTTGTGGAAAGCATCAGTGACATCATGTCATATGGCGTATTGAAAAGGGTGTTGGGATAGAGTGGTTGAATCCACTCAGGTAGCTAGCAAATCGCCGGAGCCGACCATGCTATCTGGATCATCGGAATCTTATCGGAATTTGCGGTTTGCGGGCTTCTATACCGAATGCAGGCAATGTTCTGAACGCATTTCAGGATTACCCTCTACAGCAAGGTGATGCTATACTATGGGGATTGCGAGACCGTGTGAAAGATGAAAAAGGATAAGAAACTATTATTAGTCTTA
>CP070793.1:533360-537714 GCA_020346965.1 Chloroflexota bacterium
GGACTCGTTGGATATGGCGGTGGACTGCCTCTCAAGAAAGGGCTATTAAGGTTGGAGCAAGGCGACACCCGTGCGCCGATGAACTGACTGACGACTCATTGAGGAGACAAAGGCTGAATGCTTTGGCGCGGCAAGCATTGGAAAGCAAGGAACTTGCGGGAGATGCCTCACTGGGAGAGGTGCCCACCACGGATTCCCGCCACTTTGGCCGCGGGCACGGCGTTTCTTGGCAAGATCGCCTGCTACGACGTGACGATGTCACCCGCAGAGCCAGGACACGATGACCATAAGATATACAGGTAATGCCCCATATCCGACAGCCGTTGGCGCAATATATCTCAGGAGGGAAACATGATAACCAATCCGACAATCGAAGGTCTAATGAACAGGAAATCCGTAAGGAAATTCACCAACCGGAAACCTACCAAAGATGAACTGGAGACTATCGTACGCGCGGGGCAGCAGGCTCCCTTTGCTTCACAGCTATACAGCGTTCTGTACAGCACGGAGGGGCCGATAGCATATGATGCTACCATATGGTTTGTCGTTTGCGTTGATACATACAAGCTGGAACGATTCATGAAGTTACGCGGCTGGAGTATCGTCACGAATAATCTGACTCTATTGCTGCTGGGAATGCAGGATGCCGCCTACATGGCACAGAATATGGTCATAGCGGCTGAGAGCCTCGGCATCGGATCATGCTTTCTGGGAGCAGTCAGCTCAAGTGCGGCTAGGATAAAGACATTAGAGCGGAGATTCGCACTACCAAACGGGGTTCTGCCCATGGTCGAGCTCGTCATGGGTTACCCGGATGAAGAGTTCCCGCCCCGCCCCAGATATCCACTGGCTTTCACTCTATTTGAGAATAGGTACCCAGAACTAAGTGATCAAGACGTAAGAGAGGCCATGAAGGTAATGGATGACGGATATCTGCAGCAGGAATATTACAAGAGAAACGGTGTGAAGATAGGCCTCGAAGATGGGAGAGAAGATTGCTCTACTTTCGACGACTATAGCTGGACTGAGCATATTTCGAGGAAGTGGGGACAATGGGCGGAATCGCCGAACGAATTGTTAGACGCCCTGCGGGAGCAGGGTTTCAGCCTGGTCAAAGACTCAGAGCAGGCCGGCCATAGGTAGAGGCAAGGAACCGAGAGTCTCGAGGTCGGTATAAACAACCAGCCGGGTCCCGTAGTCAATTAAGCCTACTAGTTACCGTAAAGGCATCCTGTAGCTAAGTGTCTGAAGCGTTCGAACTAGGCAGCCGGTTCTGTAGGTGCGTCGTAATCGGGAAGAATGGTCTCTACGTTGCGGATCGCGGGAACAAGGTATCCGATCAGGGCAGCGGCCACTCCGACGAAACCTGCGAAGATGAAAATCAACGCCATGCCAGAGCCCTCACCTGAGCCTACAAGCGGCTGGAAGAATCGAGCGAACGCGCCGCCGGAGGCCATAGCAGGCTCAAAGACAGCATCCGCCAGTCGCCCTCCCATGATCATTGCGATTGGTGAGCTTATCTGTGCGACGAGGCGCCGCGTAGCGAACACTTTCCCCTGGATATCAGGGGTGACCTTAGCCTGCCAGATAGCCTGGCTCGAACCATTAACAAGTGGCATAAAGAACATTGCCAGAAATGCACCGACAGCCCACACCTGGATGCTCCGACCCACACCTATGACGATCTGTCCGAAGATGCTCAGGAAGACTAAGCCGAGCAGGACACCGTGAATTCGCCTCTTGAAACCTCCCCAGGCAGCAATCACCAAACCACCCACTACTCCCCCTATGCCAAACATCATCATGGTTGTTCCCAGTATCGCAGAATCTTCTGCCGTACGGGAGAGGATCATGGGCGCAAGGAGAATCATAGTCAGCCCGAACGTGAGATTGGTGGTAAAAAAGATAAGCAACAGGCCAAGCAGACTCCGGTTGGAGAAGATATAGCGAAAGCCGAACAGTGATTCCTGCAAGAGAGTTCCCCGGCTGGCGCGACCGACCGCAGTCTCCGCAGGATCCGGAATGAGCACTAGCAGCAACGCACCGATGGCAAACGAGAAGGTGACGATGTCGATAATCATGATGCCGTCGATTCCAACGATGTGCAACAGGCTACCCGCCAATACGGGGGCGATGATCATGGACCCTGAATGCACCATCCCCAGCATAGCATTGGCGCGCGTGTAGTGTTTCTTGTCGATCATGGTCGTGATGGCTGCCGAGTAGGCGGGAAACTGGAATGATTCGAAAGCGCTGGCAAAGAACCCGGCTGCCCACAAGTGCCATATCACCAGATGGCCGGTTGAGTATAGGATGAGGAGCGCCACCGTTGAAAGGCCGGCGGCGAGGTCGCTGGCAATCATAATTTTCTTGCGACTTACCCGGTCGACAATGGCGCCTGCGATCGGACTGAAGAAGATGGCAGGGGCAAAGGAGAACATGGCGACCACAGCTAGAGCTGTCGCCTCTCCGGTCTCTTGCCAGACCCAGATCGTGAGTGCGAACCGTGTCATCCCGGACCCGGTCATCGAGATCAGTTGCCCGAACCATACGAGCGAGAAGCCGAACATTCCGGACGGTCTGCCGTGGAGTTGTGGCATCATGGAAGACACAATTATACCCTAGGGAACACCGTTGTGCAACATCCCTGCTTCTATCGTGACCCTTCCGGCGGGGTCTTCCTCCTCCGGGCAGAGTTCCGCTCGCTTACCTGCGATATACACCACCTTAGTAGGTGTGCACGAGTGAGGAATCTCGCTTTGTGACTCGAATCATGGCTTGCTGTAGCCTTTCCCGGTCTTCCCTGTGATCAGATTCGTGTGGTACTATATACTGGGACGGGTTGCCAGATGATTGCCAGACAGGCATTTGGACGCACGGGACACTCCAGTAGTCGCATTATATTCGGTGCATACGCGTTAAGCAATGCAACCCAAGCAGACGCAGAGCGGATGCTTGAGATTCTGCTGGAACACGGCATTAATCATATTGATACGGCGCCGATGTACGGAAATGCTGAGAGACTTATCGGTCCGTGGATGGAGAAACATCGTGCGGATTTCTTCGTAGCTACGAAGTCCCGGAGCCGTACATATGAAGGGGCGTGGACAAACCTGCGGCGCTCGCTGGACCAGCTGAGGGTCAATCACATCGATCTTTGGCAGCTGCACGGCCTGACCAATCCCATGGGATGGGAGAAAGTGATGGGGCCCGGGGGAGCCCTCGAAGCCTTCATCGAGGCGCGGGAGATGGGGCTAGTGCGATACCTGGGAGTAACGGGGCATGGGAACCAAGTGGCGGCAATGCACTTGAAGAGCCTGGAACGGTTCGATTTCGATTCTGTACTGCTGCCATATAGCTATTGTCAGATGCAGATTGCCAGCTATGCCGCAGACTTCGCGAGATTGATCCACCTGTGCCGTGAGCGAAACGTCGCCGTGCAAACAATAAAAGCGATTGCCCGCGGGCCAATTGGGAAACGCCCAGGAAGGTATAACACATATTTCTATGAACCATTGGAGACCGATGAAGCCATCGAAAAATCGGTGCACTGGGTCATGGGCTTGCCCGATTGCTTCGTGATCACGGCCGGTGATATGCACTTCGTTCCTACGACGCTGCAATCAGCGGAGAGATTCAGGCAACGGCCATCAGATGAGGAGATGAACCTGCTGGTGCATCAGTACGGTATTCAGCAGGTGTTCAAGTGAGGACCTACTGGCCCGGGTAGCACGCTTCCCCCGCATCTCCGAATCCTACGGACGTAGGTTCGAATCAGATGCTGGTGGACCCTCAGAGTTGGGTCGCTGAAACACATCATGACCCACATCAGCAGAGACGACGGACGGTGTCACATCCAGCCTGGCCAAGGTAGATTGCGAGACATTCGACATCGGGCCTTGGGCCGTAACCGGAGCCAATTCTACGTGAGCAGCTTCGATCGTGTCACGTCTACAAGACCGATATCGGTCAGCCTGAGTTCGGGGATCACGGGGAGGGCCAGGAAAGATAGAATGACAAATGGAGACGGAGGCAACCTGCCCAGACTGGCGGCAGTTTTCTCCACTATTTCGTGCTGTGATACCACTACATCCAATGGTTCAGGAGAAAGCAGGCCGGCAATGGGCAAGGGCAAAGCAGCCAGAACTTCCAGGTTGGCACAAACAACCAGCCCACCATGCAATCTATTTATTTCCTCAATTGCTTTCAGGATGTCGAGATCGTTGGTACCGACTGCTATTATATTGTGAGAGTCGTGGGCCACTGATGAGGCTAATGCTCCTTTCTTCAGGCCGAACCCTTTGACTAATCCAACTGCTACATTGCCGCTAGCCTTGTGCCTTTCCACCACCAC
>CP070793.1:537814-551710 GCA_020346965.1 Chloroflexota bacterium
AAGCCACTTGGCTATCCAACTATTGGTTTTCCTTGTTTCATGGCCAAAGATGGGCTCGATGAAATGCTAGTGGGCTCAGCATTTATAAATAAATGGGCCAGCATCATTGTCTTTTCTGATTTCGACCAGCATTCCCTATTGCCTATTCTAGTGCAACGGCTTAACATCTATACCGATCCCCGTTTTCCTATGGCGGTAGAGGAGAAGTATTATGAAGTAGGAGAGCCTAATGAATTCTCCCCGGTTCTTGTCACTTCGAACTGGGCTTTGACCTACTTCCTTGTCTCATCGGCTGTTGAGGCTACCAAGGTTCCCGCTTATGTTTGCGTTAAGGATGCAGAAGGACTTGGTGTTCTCACTGCCTGGGCAGCAGGTAAGTTTGGCGGCGATTCCGTAGGAACATTTATCAAGAAATGTGGCATTGAGGATAAGGTAAAACATAGAAAACTGATTATCCCGGGAAAAGTGTCCAGGATCAAAGGCGAACTTGAAGATGCTCTGGACCTCAAGTGGGAAATAATAATTGGACCCCGGGAAACAACCGGAATAGGAGCTTTCTTGCCTGGATTTGCTAAGCAGCTTAAAGAATGATTACAGAGCAGCAAGCTAGCCAAGCGGTAGACGAGATTTTAAACTCGCACAAAAAAGAGAAGAAAAACTTAATTCCACTGTTACAAGAAATTCAGGCAAGCCTGGGGTATCTCCCCAAGGAAGGGATGCAAAAAATTGCTGCCTTCTTAGAAATGCCAGAAGTTGAGGTTTGGGGAGTTGCCACTTTCTATAATCAGTTTCGTTTTGCCCCGTTAGGGAAACACCACACGGTGGTTTGCATGGGGACCGCCTGTCACTTAGCGGGAGGTAAACTTATTTTGGATGCATTGGAACGTGAGTTAGACATCAAAGTAGGCCAAACTACCGATGACGGTAAGTTTAGCCTGGAAAGGGTGGCTTGTATCGGGTGCTGTATGCTGGCTCCCGTGATAGTAATGGGTGACAAAATTCATCCCAAGATGACACCTTTTAAGGTGGAAGAGTCTTTAGTGCCGTATAAACAAGAACAGCAAAGCGGAAAAAGTTGAGACAGCACACCCGATCTAATTTTTTTCTGTCTCCATCTTATTTTGAACATGACTTACGACGAAATTAGTAATAAAGCACAGACTGAATGGGAAGCTCTTCAGAAGGACAATCATGTCCTTATCGGCACAGCTACTTGCGGTCGAGCAGCCGGAGCACTGGATGTAGTTGACGCCTTTAATAAGGAGCTAGCACGTCAGGACCTTGAAGTCCCTATTGTCCAGGTCGGGTGTACGGGTCTGTGTTACGCTGATCCCTTTGTTACCATATCCAAGCCCGACTCTCTTCGCGTCGCGTATGCCAATGTAACCACAGAGAACATACGCAGACTTGTGGAAGGTTATGTTGCTGGCGATGACCCCTGCCTTGAGCTCGCCTTAGGCACTGTTGAGGGCGGTGAGGGCGAAGCAATTTCTATTCCCGAACTCCCCAGGTTTGAGCGTGAGCTTCGCCTTGCAATGCGCCACTGTGGGTACATTGATCCTGAAAACATAAATCACTACATCGCGAATGGCGGTTATAGCGGATTGGACAGGGCTTTGAGAATAGCGCCTCAGGAGATAATTGAAGAGCTGAAAGAATCTGGACTACGAGGTCGGGGAGGGGCTGGATTTCCTACATATAAGAAGTGGGAGTTATGCCGCAAGGATAGAAACGCACCGAAATTTGTCATATGTAATGCTGATGAGGGAGACCCCGGTGCTTTTATGGACCGGGTTGTATTAGAAAGCGACCCACATCAAGTTATCGAGGGCATGATTATTGCCGGCTATACAATAGGCGCTGAGCAAGGGTATATCTACGTCCGCGCTGAATATCCTTTAGCTATTGAGCGTATCCAGACTGCCTTGATCCAAGCAGAGGAATTAGGTCTCCTAGGAGATAATATCTTGGGTGGTGATTTTGGATTTCACATCGAGATAGCAGCGGGAGCCGGTGCTTTTGTCTCTGGAGAGGAAACAGCACTGATAGCAGCTGTTGAAGGGAGAATAAGCACGCCTAGACCAAGGCCACCTTATCCTGCCGAGATTGGATTATGGAGTAAACCTACTCTGTTAAATAATGTAAAGACCTTTGCCTATGTTCCTTTGGTAATTGAACGAGGGGGAGATTGGTTTTCCTCCATCGGGACTGAAGGCAGCAAAGGCACAGCCGTGTTCACCCTGGCAGGCAAAGTAGCCAATTCAGGATTAGCCGAGGTGCCTATGGGAGCAACACTTCGTGAGCTCATTTATGATATCGGTGGTGGAATTGCAGAAGACAAACAGTTCAAAGCTGTACAGATAGGAGGACCCTCAGGAGGTTGTCTCCCCGAGACCTTGCTTGACGTCCCCATCGATTATGATTCCCTTAGAGAGGCCGGCTCGATGCTGGGTTCAGGGGGAATGATTGTCATGGACGATGATAATTGCATGGTGGATGCTGCGAGGTTTTTTCTTGATTTCTCAACCAAGGAATCTTGTGGCCTGTGTACCATGTGTCGGTTGGGGACATTACAGATGCTAAATATTCTGGAGGATATCACTGATGGTAGAGGCAAGATAAGGGATATTGACGTTCTTCTGTCGTTGGCTGAGGATGTTAGGATGGGTTCTCTTTGCGGCTTGGGGAAAACGGCTCCAAATCCTGTTCTCACAACATTGCGCTATTTCCGCGATGAATACGAGGCTCATATTGTGGAGAGGCGCTGCCCCGCTCGAGTATGCCCGGAACTAACTGTATATTATATCCTTCCAGACAAGTGTGATCGAGCCTGTGAGCACTGTGTCTTAACCTGTCCCACAGAAGCAATTAAGGGCGGTAAAGGGGAGGTTAAAATCATAGACCAGGAGAAGTGCTCCAAATGTGGTACTTGCCTGGAAGTCTGCCCACCAGAGTATAATGCAGTGGTGAAGCTATCGCCAGCTAGCTTGCTGCCTTCTTCAGATTTGCCAGAAAAGAGAGCCAAGAAATGACCAAGACGATTGCCATCGCAGGAAAGGGAGGTACTGGTAAGACCAGTATTGCCGCCCTACTAATTAAACTCCTTTCGCAAAAAGGATTAGTACTGGCTGTAGATGCCGACCCCAGCACCAATCTTAACCAGGCACTGGGCCTGTCCCTCGAGGATGATAAGACTGTGGGCAGAATACGGGAAAAGATGACTGAGGATGTCTCCAAGGGTCACTTCAACCCTACGATTGCCAAGCAAGAATACCTGTTTAACAGGATAATGGAATCCTTGGTAGAGTCTAAAGGCTTTGACCTTTTAGCTATGGGACGTCCTGAAGGTCCCGGATGTTATTGCGCCTCTAATGAATTTTTGCGTGCCTCCCTAGATAAGCTAGTGAAAGACTATAAATATAGTTACATTGTGATGGATTGTGAAGCAGGTATGGAGCATATTAGTCGCCAAACTACTAGAGATGTGGATGTTTTACTTATTATGTCTGACCCTACTATGAGAGGCATCACCACAGCAGCGCGAATGAAAGACCTCATTGGGGAACTAAGATCAAAAATAGGTAATGTCGGTCTTATAGTCAATCGAGTCAAAGGAGAGTTATCACCAGAGATAAAAAAGGCAATCGATGAATCCAACCTTCACATTATTGCCCTAATTCCAGAAGACCACAATTTGGAGGCTTTGGAACTGAAGGGAAGACCTGTAATTGAACTCTCGGAAGAATCCCCCCTTCAATTGAAGGTCAAGGAAATGATTGAAGGCTTGGGCTTATGATTGAGAAGATATCCTCCCATCTGGAGGATTGGCAAGAATAAGTCGAAAGGCAGGTAAGGAATTATGGATACAAAAGAATACCCGACAATATGGTTACAGGCGGCCGGATGTACCGGTTGTTCCGTCTCTCTTCTCAACGTTATAAATCCATCTATCAAGAATCTTTTGGTCGATGAAGTACTCCCGGGCCATCATATAAACCTAAGGTTTCATCCTACTGTCATGGCAGGGGCGGGAGAACCTATAATTGAAGTTATGGTGGATACCTCGAAAAATAAAAAGAGGGGTTACATATTGATTGTTGAGGGGGCCATACCCACTGATAAAGGCGGTATACATGGAGTGATCGGTGAAAAGGACGGCAGGCCAATAACTATGAAATCGTGGGTGGAAACACTGGCCAAGGATGCCCTCGCAGTTATTGCATTGGGTGGTTGCGCCGCCTTTGGAGGAATTCCCGCTGCCCATCCCAACCCCACTCAATGTCGTAGCGTCGGGGATGTTCTTCAAGCCAAAGGGATCGATACTCCGTTAGTAAACATCCCTGGTTGTCCACCACACCCTGATTGGTTTGTAGGCACAGTAGCAACCATCTTGCTTGCCGGCCTGCCCAAGCCAGATGATTTAGATGAACACAGACGTCCCAAGGCTTTCTACGGTCAAACAATCCACGAGAATTGTCCACGGAGGGCCTACTATGATGAGAATAAGTTCGCCAAAAAGTTCGGTGACCCCGGGTGTAATTACGAATTAGGATGCAGAGGGCCTATAACCCATGCCGATTGTCCAGTGAGACTTTGGAACAACAAGGTGAACTGGTGTATAGGTTGTGGTGCTACTTGCATCGGCTGTACCGAGCCAGGGTTTTTTGACATATCTCCGCTTTACGAAAAAACTAGCGAAGCTGCTCTGCCAGAGGAGGTTTAAACCAATGAGCAAAATCATAATCGATCCGGTAAGTCGTATTGAAGGACATCTTAAAGTAGAGGCGGTGGTTGAGGGGGGTATAGTTAAAGAGGCTAAGAGTTCGGGGACGCTGTTCCGTGGATTAGAGTTGATCATGAGGGGTCGTGACCCCCGCGATGCACAACGGATAGCTCAGCGAATTTGCGGCGTTTGTCCGACAAGTCATTCTACTGCTGCTACCTTAAACCTGGATAGTGCCTTCGGTATTGCTGATAAAATTCCCGACAACGGAAGAACCATACGTAACCTGATTCTGGGAGCAGCCCATATTGCTGACCATATCCTTCATTTCTATCACTTGGTGGCCCTCGACTATGTGGATGTGGCTAAGTTAGCAAAGTATGAGGGGAGCAATCCGACCCTGAATTCAATAAAGAGCTTTATTTCCCGCGGCGAGCTGGGGCCTTTTGTCCCCCGCTATGAAGGTGATTATCGCCTGCCCGATGAGGTTAATGAACAAGCAGTAGCGCACTATGTCGCGGCATTCGACATGCGGCGAAAGGGCCAGGAGATGCTTGCTGTGTTCGGTGGCAAGATGCCACTCAACATGGGCATAATGCCGGGTGGGGTTACATCTACGCCCACTGTTGACAATATGGCGTCCTTTCTGTGGAGGTTAAAGGAACTTCAGGAGTTCATTGATAATGTATATCTCCCTGATGTAATTGCAGTGGCCGGGGTTTATTCAGATTACTTTGAGATCGGTCATGGCTGCGGTAATTTGCTCGCTTATGGTTCCTATGAACTGGATGGAAATGAAGCCGACCTCACCAAGAGAAAGAGATTTTTCAAGCCAGGGACAACTTCAACGAATCTTGAGTTCAATGCATTTGACCCAACTAAGATCACTGAACAGGTGAAGCATTCCTGGTATGCCGATTCTATTAGCGGTAAACACCCTTTCCAGGGAGATGTTGTTCTTGATGAAGAGAAGGGGGGCGCTTATTCCTGGCTAAAATCACCACGCTACGATAAGGCTGTTTTTGAAGTGGGGCCGTTAGCTCGAATTATGGTCAATTATGTCAATGATAATCCCGGGGTCAAAAGCCTTGTTGATTCGACTCTGTCTCGAGCAAATCTTAAACCAAAAGATATGTTCTCTGTTATGGGGCGTAATCTTGCTAGAGCTCTGGAGACTAAACTCATAGCCGATGCCATGCCTGATTGGATTTTGCAGCTTAAACCCGGTGAGCCGGCTTACGTAAGTTATGAGCTTCCAGAAGAGTCCAGTGGAATGGGATTGGTCGGTGCAGCCAGGGGCGCATTGGGGCACTGGATACAAATAAAAGAGGGCAAGATTGCTAATTATCAGGTTATCACGCCCTCTACATGGAATATCTCACCCAGGGATGACGAAGATCAACCCGGACCATTGGAGCAAGCTATCACCGGAACCAAGATAAAGGATGAGGCTAATCCATTCGAAATAGTTCGTATTGTAAGAGCTTTCGATCCTTGTCTTGCATGTTCTATACATTTACTCAGTCCTAAAGGGCAAGACATGGGGAAATTCAGGGTTTGCTAGTATCAATTTCAAGGAATGTAAGAATGGGCAAATTCGTACTGGGAATAGGTAATACTCTATTAAGAGATGATGGCATTGGTTGTCATGTGACAAATGCTTTGGCAGAAATCCCTCTGCCCGATGCAAAAATAATAGATGGGGGAACATGCCCGGATATATGGCAGCTCATCGAAGATACTGACAAATTGGTCATAATAGATGCTGTTAAGGGTGGAGGGATGCCTGGACAGGTTTACCGCTTTCACCTTGAGGACATAACCCTGGAGCAAAAACCTTTACTATCCATGCATGATATGGGCTTGGTGGATAACCTAAAGCTGATGCAGCTTTGGCACAACATAGGCGAGACGGTGATCATTGGAGTCGAACCAAAGGATACTAACTTGGGATTAGAACTATCACCGGAACTACAGGACAAAATGCCTCAGATAATAGATACAGTTTTGTCAGAACTCAATAATGCAAATCCTAAAGGAGAGATGAAATGTTGATTTCAGAGCAGAAACCATTTGAAGAAATCCTAGGCTATTTGGATGGAGACAAGAATATCTTCCTCATCGGATGTAAGGGTTGTGCTGAGGGATGGGGAAGTGGAGGAGAAAAGCAAGTAGCAGAAATGAGGAAGAGGTTGCGGGAGCAAGGCAAGACTATTGCAGGTTCGGCACTTGTGGACATGCTGTGTGATAGTGCTTTAACCAGGTTGAAACTCAGAACTTACAAAGGGGAAATCGCTGCTGCCGATTCTATCCTGGTTCTAACTGATGGAGCAGGAGTGCAGACTGTGGCAGAATTGGTGAATAAGGTAGTACATCCTGGCTGCAACACTCTCTCCTCAGGTGGTGCTCATGCAGAATGGAAGGAAGCGGAGCGCTGCCTTGAGTGTGGTGATTGTATGCTGGACTTTACTGGTGGTATTTGTCCCATTGCGCGATGTTCCAAGCACCTGCTTAATGGCCCCTGCGGCGGCTCACAAGGTGGCAAGTGCGAAGTTGACCCGGAGATAACCTGCGTCTGGCAAGAGATTGTTGATCAACTCACTAGACTGGGGCAACTCAATAAATTGGAAGGACTCGTCACGCCGAAGAATTGGAGTGTAAGCCTCATATCAGGACCACCGGTGAAGAGGTTTTCCTAGATTCGACTATGAGTTAAACAATTGGAGGCATAATGAAGACTAAAAGTAATTTGGAACGGCTATTAGAGGCTGGACAGTTTGCGGTTACAGGTGAACTGGGACCTCCTCAAAACGCTGATGCCGAAGCAATAAGGAAAAAGGCAAAGATACTCAAAGGTCATGTTGACGCCTGCAACGTCACTGATGGGCAGACTGCGGTAGTACGCATGGCATCTTGGGCAGCTTGTCTTATTGGCAAAGAAGAGGGTTTAGATCCCATTGTACAGATGACCTGCCGCGACCGTAATCGCATTGCCCTTCAAATGGACGTTCTGGGTATAGCAGCACTGGGCATAAATAACTTGTTATGCCTTACGGGCGACCACCAGAAATTCGGCAATCATCCTACAGCCAAAGGTGTCTATGATCTCGACTCTATTCAATTCGTCAAGATGGTGAAGGACATGCGAGACGAAAGAAAGTTCCAGTGTGGCGAAGAGATGACCGTTGAGCCTCGCCTTTTCATTGGAGCCGCTGCCAACCCTTTTGCCGACCCTTTTGATTACCGTACGGCACGTCTTGCTAAGAAAGTAGCAGCAGGGGCAGATTTCATCCAGACGCAGATTATCTACAATGTGGATAAGTTCGCTGAATGGATGAAGATGGTGCGTGACAGAGGATTACATGAGAAGGTAAAGATACTTGCCGGTGTCGCCCCTGTAAAATCAGTGGGTGCCGCAAAATATATGAAGGCCAGAGTCCCCGGAATGGATGTTCCTGACAGCGTTGTCGAGCGCCTCCAAGGAGTGCCTAAGGAGCAGGTGCCTGGGGAGGGTGTCAAACTCTGTATCGACATTATTAATCAAGTGCGTGAAATTGAGGGTGTGGCGGGCATTCACATCATGGCTATAGAGTGGGAGGAAGTAGTACCTGAAATAGTTGAGGCAGCTGGTCTTCTACCTCGCCCCAAGCTTACTCCATAATGAAAAACCGACAGGATTCATCGGGTGGTTCCCGCGAGCAGGGGTTTGAGCTTTCCTATAGGCTTGCTGCTAAGCAGTTATCACAAATCAGTGATATAGAAGCTCAGTGCCATAAGAGCGGCGCACAGTACATAGGCACTAATAAGATAGTAATTGATTACTTAAGTCAATCCTATCACATCACGATTCCCGATGCCCAAATATCGTTGAAGAATAGTCAGATTGAAGTTCCGCTGAAAGCCAAAATCCTCATACTTCATTATTTTACTTCGGCAAAAGGCACCCCGCCTACCGGTATATTGATCAACTTCAAACAGCTGCCTGGTGGTCTCAGCTATTTCCCTGCATTTTCCCAGAGAACCATAAACCCTTTTGTGAAGCACTTTGGCCAAAAGCCTGAACTGCTAATAGACATCTCAGCAAAGCTGGGTGGCTATAAAACAGAGCAGGGAGATATATCCGCAACCATTGACGCCTTCAATCATGTGCCTATAACCTTTGCCTTATGGAGAGGGGATGAGGAGTTCTCTCCTAGTGGGGCGGTATTATTTGACGCCAATATCTCTGATTATCTCCCCACTGAGGACGTAACTGTACTCTGCGAAACTATTGTTTGGAAGCTGGTTAAAAGTATTCCTCCTACCTAACCCAATTAGTGCTTAGCTAACGCTTTTGCAATAAATCAATCTCGATATCTCTATTGCGTCAAAGCCCCTGTTCATGATATAGTCCGGGCAATGAAGCGGGCTTCGCTTTCCTCGTTCTTGTGAGGAGAGTGTTAATCATCTCAATCTCCCAGTTTAAAGAGGCGTGGTAAAGAATCACAAAAAGCGAGGGGGAAACAGTATGGAATACTCGTTATCCAGAATCCTATCCTCCTATCAGGGAACCCAGGATGAACTGATTCCCATACTACAAAGAGTCCAGGCAGAATTTGGCTACCTTCCAGAGGAAGCTATGAGTAAGGTTGCCGAATTTTGCAGGGTGGCAGAAAGCAAGGTTTTCGGTATTTCGTCATTTTATGCTCAGTTCCGTTTTGCTCCTCTAGGAAGGATGCAGATAACGACATGCAGGGGTACAGCTTGCCACGTTCGTGGTGCCCCACAGATTCTTGATGAGGTGAAAAGGCAACTGGGGATCGAAGAAGGGGAGACTACCCCAGATTTGGAATACTCCTTGGAGACGGTGGCTTGTATCGGTTGCTGTGCTTTGGCACCATGCCTTGTAATCAACGGGAAAGTCGAGTCAAAAATGACCGCCAAAAAAGTAAAGGAACTTTTCGCAAAAAAAGAGGAATGACATGCGCTCTAGCGAGATGAAACAGGAATCAAGGGGAGAAAAGGAACTACTTGAGCAAAGCAAGACGCCTCTGATTTTTGTGGGGACGGCAACTTGTGGCCGCTCTGCTGGGGCATTGGAAACATTGGAGGTTTTCCGTCGAGAACTGGAAAACCGCAATATTGATGCAGGAATTATTGAAACTGGGTGTTTCGGACTCTGCTATGCTGAGCCGGTAGTCGGCATTATGAAACCGGGACAGCCGAATATCTGGTATCGCAATGTTTCCCCGGAAATAGCCAGAGAGCTTACTGACTGCTATCTCACTAAGGGCGATACTATTGCAGACTATGTCTTGGGGAGTACCGGAGGCGCTATTGACGGAATTCCTCGCCTTTTTGACCTGCCGATGCTTAAACCACAGGTAAGAAGGGTTCTTCGGAACTGCGGTTTTATTAGTCCTACAAACATTGACCATTATATTGGCAGTGGTGGCTATGAAGCCTTGAGAAAGGCGGTTACTGAGATGGAACCAGAAACGGTTATTGGCGAACTAAAGCGTTCTGGGCTCCGAGGACTCGGTGGTGCTGGTTTTCCTGCCGGGCGGAAGTGGGAAGGTTGCCGCCGTGCTTCCGGTAACGAGAAGTATGTTATCTGCAACGCTGATGAGGGCGACCCAGGGGCATTTCAGGACCGCTCTGTCTTGGAGGGTGATCCCCACTCGATCCTGGAGGGAATGATAATTGCTGGCTATGCTGTTGGCGCCAGTAAGGGGTACATCTACGTGCGCGCTGAGTATCCCTTGGCAGTGAATTATTTGGAGATTGCCATCAATCAAGCAAGGGAGAAGGGATTCATTGGTGAAAATGTACTCGGCAGCAGATTTAGCTTTAACTTAGAAATCTTCCAGGGAGCAGGCGCTTTCGTTTGCGGAGAATCGACCGCTCTAACACTTTCTATCGAAGGCAACAGGGGAATGCCCAAGCCTCTTCCCCGCCCTCGCACCACTGAAGAAGGGCTGTGGGGAAAGCCTACTCTACTCAACAATGTGAAGACCTTTGCCAACATCCGCTGGATCATCAACAAAGGAGCGGATTGGTTCGCTGAAGTGGGAACCGAGAAAAGCAAAGGCACTGCCATTTTTTCGCTTACGGGCAAAATTGCAAATTGTGGTCTTATTGAAGTGCCTATGGGGATTACCCTTCGAGAAATCATCTTTGATATTGGCGGGGGGATTTCTGGAGGTAAGGCCTTTAAAGCGGTGCAGACCGGCGGCCCTTCGGGGGGATGCCTTCCGGCAAGCCTGCTGGATATTGCTGTTGATTTCGACTCACTCGCTACTGTCGGCGCCATAATGGGCTCCGGCGGCATGGTTGTAATGGACGATGGCACATGTATGGTAGATGTCGCCCGCTACTTTCTGGACTTCACTGAGAAGGAATCCTGCGGACAATGTTCTTTATGCCGATTAGGAAGTTCACAAATGCTGGAAATCCTCAGGGCGATAACCTCAGGGAAAGGCAAGCTAGAAGATATTGACCTGCTTAGTGAAGTAGGCGAAGCAACTAAGATAGGCTCAATCTGTGGTTTGGGACAGACTGCACCAAACCCTGTCCTTACCACCATTCGCTATTTCCGCGACGAATATGAAGCGCACATCCATAAAAAGCAGTGTCCGGCTCTAGTGTGCAGAGAGCTTATCTCCTATCATATTCTGCCAGATAAGTGTAAAGCTTGCATGATCTGCCTTAGAGAATGTCCTGCCGGAGCCATAATTGGCGGGAAAAAACAAGTGCATGTGATCGATCAGAGTAAATGTATAAGGTGCGGAGTATGTATGACCGTATGCCCGGAGCGCTTCAGTGCCGTGGAATGTATTCCGGGGCGGCTCAGTGAAGGAGATTCGAAATAATGGAAGAAGTTGTCTTTACCATCGATGGGGTAGAGGTTACGGCAAATAGGGGAGATACCATACTCAAGGCTGCACTGGAGCGCGGAATCTATATTCCACATCTCTGTTATCACCCAGACCTGAAGCCATTTGGTGGATGCCGGTTATGTATGGTCGAGATTCAAGGAAAAGGGCTGACCATCTCCTGCAAGGCATCTGCTGAAGCAGGAATCACAGTGATAACAGAAAACTCCCAAATCAACAAGGTGCGTCGTATTGCTGCCGAACTTCTAATTGCGAATCACGAACGTAATTGTCTCGAGTGCTTTAAAAATCCCGAGTGTGAGTTACAGAAGGTTGCTGGTTACCTGGGTATCAAGGAAGAACGTCTGAGCCGCCTAAAACGAACAAACAAGAATCTACAGATTGATGACTCAAACCCCTTCTTCAACCGTAATCTCAACAAATGCATCCTTTGTGGTATCTGCATACGGACTTGCGATGAGATTCAGGGAGTAGGTGCGATTGACTTCGCTTTTCGTGGACCTGATACCAGGGTCAGTGCAATGAAGGACAAACCGATCATGGAATCTGAATGTGTGTCCTGCGGAGAATGTGTTGTGAGGTGTCCCGTGGGCGCACTAATCCCCAAAACTACACAGAGACCAGCACGGGAAGTGAAAAGCATCTGCTGTTACTGCGGATGTGGTTGCGGCATTAAGTTAGGCGTTCGAGGAGATGTTATCGTCGGCGTACAAGGCGATAGGGAGAACCCAGCCAGCAAAGGAAGGCTCTGTGTCAAGGGTCGCTATGGCATTACCGAATTCGTTCATCATCCTGACAGGTTGACGACCCCCTTGATAAGAAAGAATGGAGAACTGAAGCAGGCATCCTGGGACGAAGCGCTAGAACTAGCAGCCATGAAGTTACGAGAATACACTCCCGAAGAATCAGCCTTCGTCGCCTCAGCCAAGTGTACCAACGAAGAAAACTACATAATGCAGAAATTCGCCCGAGCGGTGCTAGGTACCAACAATGTTGACCACTGTGCACGTCTTTGCCACGCTCCCTCCGTGGCTGGGCTAGTCCAGAGTTTTGGTAGTGGTGCTATGACCAACTCTATCGAGGAGATCGAAGAAGCCGCTTGTATACTCGCTATAGGTACCAATACCACGGTAAGCCACCCGATAATTGGGCTAAGGATAAAGGAGGCGGTTAGAAACGGAGCCAGGGTTATCGTAGCTAATCCCAGGAAGATTGACCTCTGCCATTATGCAGACCTCTGGCTTCGACTACGTCCCGGGACCGATGTTGCCCTGCTCATGGGAATGATGAAGGTCATAGTCGATGAGGGATTGCTTGATTCATCGTTTATCGAACAACGTTGTCAGGATTACGATGTCTTTAAAGATTCACTTGCAGACTTCAACCTTGGCTTTGTGGAGCAAATCACAGGGGTATCCTCGAAAGACATAGTGGAGGCAGCCCGCCTCTACGCCACTAACAAACCGGCAACTATCATCCTCTACTCCATGGGCATCACCCAGCATTCTCATGGCACTGATAATGTGCTGGCGACCGCCAACTTAGCAATGCTGACCGGTAATGTGGGCAAGCGCTGCACCGGGGTGGATCCACTCAGAGGTCAGAACAATGTGCAGGGTGCTTGCGATATGGGTTGCCTGCCTAATGTCTATCCTGGCTATCAGGCTGTGACTGATCCAGCTATCAGAGAGAAGTTCGAGACCGCCTGGGGATGCTCATTGCCCTCGTCTCCGGGGTTGAGCTTGGTTGAGATGTTTGATGCTGCCTATCGTAAAGAGATAAAGGCGCTATACTTGGTTGGGGAGAACCCGGCACTAAGTGACCCTGATGTTCAACATGTTCGGGAGGCATTGGCGCGTCTGGAATTCCTGATTGTCCAGGACATATTTCTCTCCGAGACAGCAGAATTTGCTCATGTCGTTCTACCCGCAGCCAGCTTTGCTGAAAAGGATGGCACGTTCACCAATACGGAGCGCCGGGTTCAGCTGGTGAGGAAAGCTATTGATCCAATTGGCGACTCTAAGCCCGATTGGTGGATTCTTTCTCAGGTAGCCCAGAGATTAGGAGCTAAGGGATTTGACTTCGGTTGCTCATCCGACATAACAGAAGAAATGCGTAAGCTTACCCCGAGCTATGGCGGCATAAGCTGCGACAGGCTAGGAAATGAAGGACTTCAATGGCCCTGCCCTTCTGAAGATCATCCAGGTACATGTATATTACACACGAACACTTTTGTCAGGGGGAAAGGCAGATTCATACCACTAAAATATACCCCCCCGGCAGAAGTGCCTGACGCGG
>CP070793.1:551810-554479 GCA_020346965.1 Chloroflexota bacterium
ACTAAGCCGAAGGCTTGGGCGAGTACGGAGCCATCTTTTATACTTCTTGCCATGTTCAGTATGCTTTTATAGTACTCACTGTCTAAGGTCGCCTCAACAAGGAGCTTCGACTTGGTGCTTTTATCTGTTTTATATTGCTCCAGGGCAGGTACGTAATCTCCCAGTTTGCACCGGATCAGTAGCTGAATGATGTCATCCACGTCTTCAGCACTGAAAAGCTCATCCAGCAACGCATTATTATGCATAATCCCGACTGGTATCATACTGGGTTTTTTATCACCCGAGATACCCTGTAAGGCAGATTTAATATTCGAGACATCGTACTTCACCACATATGCTCTGGATACCTTCGGTATCTCTTTGGGCAGGAACTTAAATGATTCTACATATTGGATACGCTGGGCCAGATAATCCCACAGGCATTCATCCAGATAATCAAAGGTTTTGACAGGTAACTCCTCCAGGTAGCTTCCTATATTCGTCTCTCTGATGGTTGCCAGCGCATCCTGCAGGCTGGGCGCTGTCATCATTTTATCTATATGTTCGGAGGTGACTGTTCTAGGTTCCTCTCCTTTCAGGCAAGCAGATATGAATGCGTATTTCGGACTAAGCACGATATTCCTTTTAGGGAGCTTTGAAGAGTTCCTCGCTTATCTTGGGCAGTAACTGCGGTAATAGCATCTCGAGCCTGGTTTCGTAAGTGTTGTCTATCCTGAGCTTTCCTTCGACATCCTCGGCTATGACCCCTCCCAGGCAGTTGTATTCCCTGACTTCCATTATCTTGCCGGACAATTCCGTATCTATTTCAAGAAGTTTCTTCACGTTGCTTACATCTTTTGGAGAAACGTAAATTCTGGCTTTGTCCACGCCGAGGCCCTCTACGGCTTCCCTGATTAAGCCTAGAAAATGGGTATCATCCATGGAGACTTGGGACAATTCCTTTCTTGCTCCGTCGATTACCCTGGAAATTGTGTCAGCTTTAGCACTTGCTAGCTGTTGTCGCGCTTTGATAGATGCTTGAGCTAGAATTCTGGCAACTTCCTCTTCTGCCTCTCCCAGCATTCTGCTTCTCTCTTCCTGGAACCTTACTAGCCTCTGCTCTTTAGCTTTTTCTATCTCCTCTAGCCCTTTTTCCTGAGCTTCTTTTATTGTTTTCTCGGCGTCCAGCTTTACCTTACCGACAACGGCTTCGCTTATTTTTTCCATTACAGATTCCTTAAAAGAGCCCCAGCAAGGCCAGTGCCATTATGGCGAATACCAGTCCCAGCACACCTATCAGTTCGACGAACACTGCTAACATCATGGCGTTGGTCAATATCCGCCCCTTTGTCTTGGGCAAGAGAGAGATACCCGAGGCGCACACAGCGCCTTGGTATGCCCCTGAGAACGCCTCAGCGGCTGCAGTTATGACACCAATACCCAGTACTGCGAAACCCATGCCTTCGCCATTGGCCGCTTCACCAAGGTTGCCAATTACCGTTGTTAGGATAAGTATCAATGTTATGAGACCGTAGAAGGTCTGAGTCATCGGCAGCGATGCCAGAAGAATGACATTCCTGAGCTGTCCGGGTTCCTCGGACAGCGTAGCTGCTCCAGCCGAGCCCGCGATACCGATGCCTATGGCCGAGCCAGCCAGGCCTCCGGCTAGAGCTATCGCGCCTCCGATGATTGCCAGGGATTCGGGGCTGATTAGCATCTTACACCTCCATCAATTATGTATTTTCTACTGCATTCACACTTTGACAAATACAGGTCGACCTTTTAACCGAAACGGGCTGTATGCCCTACCGCCTCCTTCATAGAACTTGAACAAGAATTCTACAAAGCATAGCCTTAGTGAGTGCACAAAACATGTTATGGCGCTGAGGGCTAAATTCAATACATGCCCAAGCAACAGAACTAATACAAATATCAAGGTACCAAGGACAATCTGGACTACTCCGGCAGGCATCATTCCGCGTACCAATTCTGCAATCAGGTTGAAGCAGTATGCCAGGTAATATGTAGCCAGCCCGACACCTGCCAGCCTAGCGTATGACATAACATCGCCCAGTATGCCGGTAACATCGAAGAGCCAGAAAATGCCGCCCAGGAAAGCACCCTTCTCCATAAAGGAGGAAGCAATAATTAATACCAGTCCGATAATAGCAACAGACATCAATATGATCGGTATTTGCCCGGTTAACCAGGGTATATTAAAGCCAAGTATGAAAGCCATAATCAAGGGTATGGCACCGATTTGAAGCATAAATAGCCCGACTTTGTTGGGCACTACCGCTTTCTGTCCCCTCTTTATTCCACTGATAAGTGCCAGGAGGTGGGCTATGTTTACGTGAAGTAGACCCATCACTATTGAGAATTGTATGAATCGTACGGGGTCCGAAAATATTCCCTGAACGCTACTGAATGCATCAAGTGTTAGGCTTTCGATTCCAAAAAACTGGTAGAAATTGCCCAAATAGCTTCCCGTAAGCAGACCAACAACCAGACCAAAACCACCACTTATATAAATTATCTTCTGGAACAGCTTGAAACCTTCCGTTTTAGGGTCATCGACGAGAAGGCGCAGACCCAGCCGGGCGAAAAGTATGAGGAGGGCAGAGTATACGACATCCCCCAGCATAATGCCAAAAAAAATGGCAAAGAAATATGCCGTGATCGGAGTGGGG
>CP070793.1:554579-558445 GCA_020346965.1 Chloroflexota bacterium
CCAAACTATCCAATCCTACTTTGGCTACTTACATCAAGCCAGATGGTGTTTATCTGCGTATCACGGCCAAAGCCAAGGAAAAAGCAGAAGCTCAACGCCTCGTTGCCCAAAGCGAAGAAAAAATTCGGAACGTTCTTTCTTCTCATATTTGGGGGGTTGACGATGATACCCTGGACTCTGTTATTGGGCAGTTGCTCAGAGCCAAAAATATGAGTTTAGCTACTATGGAATCCTCCACTGAAGGGCTTCTCTGCAGTACTATTGCCAGCGGCCGGGAAAGCTGTACTTACTTCAAGGGGGGATTGCTAGCTTGCTGTGATGAAGCTAAGATAACTTGTGGTGTTGATATCTCAGTTATTCAGCAATACGGCAGGGAAAGCCCTCAGCTAGCTAAAGCAATGGCTGAGACTGCGTGTAGGAAATTGAAGGCCGATATCGGCATGGGTGTTGGGGGTAATATGAACCTGGATGAAAATTCCGGCGATGTATTTATATGTCTATACAGTGATAAATTTGGGCAAACATTCACGCATAAGCTTCATGGAAATCTCTCCAGAATGAAGCAACGGGCAGTTTACGCCGCTCTTTTTGATTTAAGAAGAATACTACTCGAGGAAATCTAATGCCCAGTACGGCAAAGCTATTCATAGACACCGCTCACGAAAATATATATCGGACCATTGAGCAAATATCATCCACGAAGGAAACCCCTCTCTTAATTATAAACGCAAATGTTATAAGAGACAGATACGAGCAGTTTAATGAGGCACTAAGGGAATTGCCTAATGCTAGACTCTTCTACGCAGTGAAAGCTAATCCTCATTTAGATATCGTAAAACTCCTTTACGAACTAGGTACCGGCTTTGAGGTTGCTTCAAAAGGCGAGCTCGACACAGTTTCAAGATTAGGCGTTCCACCTTCAAGAATAATATCAAGCAACCCTATCAAAATCCCCATTTTCATTGAATCTGCATACGAAAGAGGTGTGGATTCGTTCACCTTCGACTCACATAATGAGATTGAGAAGTTATCGCGGCTCGCCGCCGGAAGTAGCATTTATGTTCGCCTTCTGGTACCTAACACAGGAAGCGAATGGCCACTTGATAAGAAATTTGGCGTTGATGTGGAAGACGCAGTTTCACTGCTTCTAGAAGCTAGAAGAAAGAATCTCGAACCGTACGGTATTGCCTTTCATGTGGGTTCTCAGTGCAATAACCCAGCTACCTGGATAAAGGCTATTGAGAAGACCAAGGTGGTTTGGGAGTTAGTGAAGAAACAGGGCATAGAGTTGCGGTCAATAAACATTGGGGGTGGTTTTCCTTGTAGGTACACAGAACGCGTTCCATCCATTAGAGAGATTATTCAGGCTGTCAAAAGGTCTCTGAAAGCGGATTTTTCACATGAGCAGGATATAGAGATCATAGTCGAGCCTGGTAGAGCTCTTGTAGGCGAGGCTGGCATCCTTATAACTACAGTTATAGGTAGAGCTACACGAGCTGGGGAAGACTGGTTATATTTGGATGCGGGTGTGTTCAATGGTCTAATGGAAGTTATGGGGGGGATCCAGTACCAATTCATCAAATCAAACGGTGGAGCAGTCAAAAACTGGGTATTAGCAGGACCTTCCTGCGATAGTATGGATATAATTGCAGAGAGAGTTGAGTTACCAGAACCTGAAATTGGCGACAAGATTTACATAATACCGGCGGGTGCTTATACTACGGCTTATGCCTCTGAATTTGACGGGTTTCATACACCCGACGTACATATTATATGAAATACACCGTCAAGAGGATAGAGGATTGCGCCGACACTAGAACCGTATCTTGGCTGCCGATCGATTTGCTCCTTACATCAACTGGTCTTGCCTGACCCTGGTTTACTTGCAAGAAACAGGCTCATTAGTTGTCATACTTGGTGAGCCGCCTGGGACTCGAACCCAGAACCGGCTGATTAAGAGTCAGCTGCTCTACCGATTGAGCTAGCGGCCCATTCTGGCAGGTCCATTATCACCACTGTCATCCTCTCTGCTAACCTCGGGCAGACATGGTTATTAATATCAAGTGTAATGCCAATGTTGACGCGCCCCAGTTTTTCACTTACTATTTTAGGGTGTACTCCATCTTTTGGCAAGGATGTATTTATAGAGCCTGGAGTAACGTGGTTAATCGGGTTCGTCATTCTGCCTGTGTGTCAGTTTTGATAGTAAGACCGCCGGGCTGTATACCCGAGACATAGCTGAATAAGCAAATATAGAGTCAATTAGAATATACGGAGGTGGCAAAATGTATAAGAAAATTCTTGTTCCATTAGATGGCTCTAAGTTGGCTGAGTGTGCACTTCCTCATGTAGAAGAGCTAGCAAAAGGTGGTGACACGGAAGAGGTCATCCTGGTCAGTGTTACTGAGCGCGTTCAGGGCTATAGAGCAGTTGAGGGCGCAAGTGAGCCAGCCGTCGGCTCAGGGGGTGGTTGGATGGGCTCTAGCCGACCATCACGCCAGCAACTCATACCGGAAGCATTCGGCAAGAAAGAGAAGCAGGCGCAGAGGTATCTAGACCGAATAGCAAAAGAAATGTCAGCTAAAGGAATCAATGTGAGTACTGAGGTGCTTCTTTGGAAACCCGCAGAGGCAATAGTTGGTTACGCGAAGCAATTTGGATGTGACCTCATTGTTATGGCGAGCCACGGGCGTTCGGGACCAAGCCGATGGGCTCATGGCAGCGTTGCGGATAAAGTTCTCAGAGGCAGCTGCATTCCAGTGTTAATGGTCAGAGCACCTGGATGTGTACCAAACATTTAAGTAGTCGAAGCATTACATTCGGGCGATATTCTTTCCAAGCTGATTAAGTACATTCTTGAAAGTTCTGAGAAAGGAGGTGTGTCATGCCTTATTTGCCATCTATCTACAAGGAGTTCCAGCAGCAATTCCCTGAGATAGCCAAAGCTTATGACGAATTAGCTCTCAAATGTCATGACTGGGGTCCGCTGGATGAAAAGACAAGGCGACTGATAAAACTGGGTATTGCCATAGGTTTGAGTTCAGAGGGTGGTGTTAGGTCACACGCTCGACGCGCGCTTGCAGAGGGTGCAACCGCCGAAGAGCTGAGGCACGCCACGCTTCTGGCGTTTACTACAGTAGGTTTCCCGACCATGATTGCCGCTATGAAGTGGGTGGACGAGGTTATCGACAAGCGACAAGAAGTCTAGTCTGGTGCCACCCATATTAATCGACCGCAATTGTCGTTGTGAGAATATAAGGAATATATAGATGTTTAGGTTTAATGGAGTAAACCACCTAGCTATGGCTACGGTCGATATGGACAAGACCATACGATTCTGGAGAGACTTACTGGGCATGCGCCTCGTTGCGGGGTTGGGACAACCGGGATACCGGCACTATTTTTTCCAGATCTCAGAGACCGACCTCATCGCCTTTTTTGAGTGGCCAGGGATTGAGCCCGTTATCAAGAAGGAGCATGGTCGCCCAGCCAAAGGACCCTTCATCTTTGACCATGTATCCTTTGGCGTTGAAGCTGAGGATGACCTGTGGCAACTGAAGGACAGGCTTGAAGCGGCAGGCTTCCCGGTATCAGATGTCGTTGACCATGGATTCATTCACTCAATCTATGCTCATGACCCGAACGGCATCCCGATCGAATTCTCGCACAATGTGGAAGGCGTTAATATCAGAAAAGGACCTCAAATGAGAGACAAGGCGCCCTCTCAGATAACGTCTGAAGGCTCTGAGCCACGCAGTGGAATATGGCCCGAGGTCACTACACCTACTCCCGAATCAGAGCGTATAACATACCCCGGTGCCGGTAGTGAATTGTTCCATGGCAAGAGGAAAGTCTAAGTTAGGTGA
>CP070793.1:558545-567706 GCA_020346965.1 Chloroflexota bacterium
AGGTTGTGAATAGTGAAAATCGAGGCACACGAAGAATAGAAGGCATCGTTTCTATGGGCAATTTTAAGCAAGGGCGCTACCGCCCCCGCATGCCAGTCATGGCAATGAAGTATATCCGGCCGCCAGTTCAACTTCTTGGGCACTTCCATAGCTGCCATTGAGAAAAGGAGAAAACGCTCCAAATCATCGTTTTCTCCGTAGATCACCGACCTATTGAAATATCTTTGGTTTTCTAGAAGATATACTGGCACGACATCCTTGAGCAATACCTGAATTATATTGATTTCTTCCTGCCTTCCCATAAATGGTATTGTGAAGTTGCCCTGATTTATAGTTTGATAGCTCTCCAAATTGATAGATCTATATCTAGGTATGGTAATACGAACATCGTGGCCTGCTTGCCGCAAAGCTTGTGGCAAAGAACCGACCACATCACCGAGTCCGCCTGCCTTGGCTAAGGGATTAGCCTCGGTCGCGACAAAAAGAACCTTAGATGAGCTATTCAATTTTGCTCCCCCCTGACAAGGCAAGATTCAATGGATAGAAGTACTTGCTATTAAATGAAGGAACGTACGATACCGTCGGATTACGTAAATCGCTTTGGTGTCAAAAATGCGTCTGCCCCTCTCTTCTGTTCCACTCGTATCTCGATTTAGGATTATAGCACAGCTAATAAATGAGAATTAATTCAGGGTTGAGATTCGTTGACAACGATACCTCAATAAGGCACAATCCTTCCCTTGAAATAGAATAGTGACAGAACAATAAGACGAAGCTGATGACTATGGAAGCATCGACTAGTCAAATACGAGTAATCATTGAAGGGCTAAAGCCTGAAATCGATGATGGTCGCTTTCCCATTAAGAGAGTTATTGGCGAAACTGTAGTCGTGGAAGCAGACGTTTTCGCCGACGGCCATGATGCTATATCGGCTTTACTCTTTTATCGTAAAGAGAGTGATTCTGAATGGGTTGAAGTTCCTATGGAACCTCTAGGCAATGACCGCTGGCGAGGCTCGTTTGCAGTCTCCGAACTTGGACGTTATCGTTATACTGTTACGGCCTGGGTTGATCACTTCAAGTCATGGCAGCAGAATCTGCCAAAGAGGATACAGGCAAACCAAGAAGTTTCGGTGGAGTTTCTGGTAGGAGCTGAGTTAATTGTGGAAGCAAGCCAATGTGCTCCAAAAAGTGCGAGACAAAAGATGAGAGAATGGGCGAGGACCCTGGAATCTAGGCAAATAGCAGAGCAGGTGAAGGCCCAGGTGGCCCTAGGAGCGGAGCTAACGGAATTCATGAATAAATACCCTGACAGGCGGTTTGCTGCCACTTATCCCAAGGAGCTTGTAGTGGTGGCTGACAGGGAAAAGGCTCGCTTCAGCACTTGGTACGAGATGTTTCCCCGTTCTTGTGCTCTGGAACCCGGACGCCACGGGACCTTCAAGGACTGCGAAGTCCGCCTTTCTTATATTGCCGCTATGGGCTTCGATGTTCTCTATTTCCCGCCAATCCACCCTATCGGCCACACGAACCGTAAAGGAAGAAATAATAATCCAGTAGCCGACCCAGATGATCCAGGAACCCCATGGGCCATCGGCTCTGAAGATGGAGGGCACAAATCCATTCACCCTCAACTCGGCACCCTAGAGGATTTACAGAGCTTGGTAGCCAAAGCTCGCGAATATGATATTGAAATCGCCTTGGATATCGCCTTCCAGTGCAGTCCTGATCATCCCTATGTGAAGGAACATCCAGAATGGTTCCACTGGCGCCCTGATAACACGGTGCAGTATGCGGAAAATCCGCCCAAGAAATATGAGGATATCTACCCCTTCGATTTCCAGACTGGGAGATGGGAAGAACTCTGGGAAGAACTAAAGAGCATTGTGCTGTTCTGGATCGAGCAGGGCGTCCGCATTTTCCGCGTGGATAATCCGCATACCAAACCCTTTAGTTTCTGGGAGTGGCTGATTGCGGATATCAAAATGTCATGCCCCGATGTTATCTTCTTTTCGGAGGCATTCACCCGTCCCAGGGTGATGTATCGCCTAGCTAAGCTGGGTTTTACGCAATCTTATACCTATTTTACATGGCGTAATAGCAAACGGGAATTGATTCAATATTTCACGGAGCTGACCCAAACGGAGGTGCGGGAGTTTTTCCAGCCCAACCTCTGGCCAAATACACCGGACATCCTTAACGAGTATCTTCAGTTCGGCGGAAGGTCGGCATTTATGGCCCGACTAGTCCTCGCAGCTACCCTGGGAGCGAGTTATGGTATCTACGGCCCGGCCTTTGAACTCTGTGAAAATCATCCCAGGGAACCCAAGAGCGAGGAGTATCTGGACTCGGAAAAGTACGAGATCAAAAACTGGGATATTGCCAGGCTCGACAGCCTGAAGGATATCATTGCTCGGATCAATCGGATTCGGCAGGAGAACCCTTCCCTTCACAGAGACTGGAATCTTCATTTCCACGAGGTAGACAACGATCAGCTAATCTGCTACAGCAAGCACACCGTGGATTTCTCCAATGTTGTCTTGGTCGTGGTAAACCTGGATTCACGCTATACTCAATCCGGCTGGGTAGAGTTGCATCTGGAAGAATTGGGAATCGACCCGCAAAAACCTTACGAGGCGTATGATCTCTTGGGCGATGTTCGCTATATCTGGCAGGGGGCCAGAAACTACGTTGAACTCAATCCGAAAATTGCCCCGGCTCACATCTTACTCGTACGTCGGCGGGCACGCACGAAGTGAGGCTTTAGTTACCATATTTAGAGGGAAAATCATGTTCAACTGTTGTATTATTGGCAGGAAGCAATATGGTGCATGGTGGTTAGTGTATGAGTAAACGAAGTCTTGCAGAACCACGGTCAGTCGGTGATGAACCCCTTTGGTATAAGGACGCTATAGTTTATGAGCTTCACGTTCGTGCCTTCTCGGACAGCGGCGGAGATGGTGTGGGCGACTTCTCAGGCCTTATAGAGAAGCTTGATTACCTTGAGGATCTAGGGGTCACAGCCCTCTGGTTGCTCCCGTTTTATCCTTCGCCCCTGAAGGATGATGGTTATGACATCTCCGACTATACCAGCATCCAGCCTGTATACGGCAACATGCGCGATTTTAAGACTTTTGTAGATGAAGCACACGAGCGTGGGCTTCGTGTAATCATGGAGCTAGTCCTTAACCACACTTCTGACCAGCACGTTTGGTTCCAGCGAGCGCGGCGGGCGGCAGTGGGAAGCCGCTGGCGCGATTTTTACGTTTGGAGCGATAGGGCAGAGAAGTACCAGGACGCTCGCATCATCTTCAAGGATTCCGAATATTCCAACTGGTCGTGGGATCATTTGGCCAAGGCATATTACTGGCATCGCTTTTATTCACACCAACCGGATCTGAATTATGACAACCCTGCCGTCAGGCGGGCTATCCTAAGAGTTATGGATTTCTGGCTGAGGCTAGGAGTCGATGGACTCCGGGCTGATGCAGTACCCTACCTATACGAGCGAGATGGTACTAATTGTGAGAATTTGCCCGAAACACACGTTTTTTTGAAGGGGCTACGTAAGCATGTTGATGAGAAATTCAGAAACCGCATGCTCCTGGCAGAAGCCAACCAATGGCCAGAAGATGCGGTGTCCTATTTTGGTGATGCGGATGAATTCCATGTGGCGTTTCATTTTCCCCTCATGCCCCGCATGTTTATGGCCATCCGCATGGAGGACCGCTTCCCTCTCATTGACATCCTCCAAGAAACGCCAGCAATTCCGGAGACCTGTCAGTGGGCTATTTTTCTACGCAACCATGATGAGTTAACCCTTGAGATGGTCACTGACGAAGAACGGGATTACATGTACCGGACGTATGCCAGCGATCCTGCCACTAGACTCAACCTAGGGATCCGTCGGCGCCTAGCACCACTCTTGAATAACGACCGCAAAAAGATTGAACTAATGAACGGCTTGCTCTTTTCCCTCCCAGGGACGCCGGTGATTTACTACGGTGATGAAATTGGCATGGGCGATAACTTCTATCTCGGCGACCGCAATGGAGTGCGTACTCCGATGCAGTGGAGCCCTGACCGAAACGCAGGATTCTCCCAAGCCAATCCCCAGTAACTTTACCTTCCCCCAATTATCGACCCCGAGTATCACTACGAGTCCATCAATGTAGAAAACCAGCAGAGCAATCCCGACTCTCTTCTTTGGTGGATGAAGCGCACCATTGCTCTCAGGAAGCGGGTTAAGGCTTTCGGACGAGGGAGCCTTGGATTCCTTCAACCAAAAAATCGCAAGGTTCTGGCTTTTCTTCGCCGCTACCAAGACGAGATCATTCTGGTTGTCGCGAACCTTTCGCATTCTGCCCAGCAAACTCAACTAGACCTTGGCGAATTTCAGGGGAAGGTGCCAGTTGAACTCTTCGGCCGGACGGAGTTTGCTCCCATTAACGATGGACAATACTACATAACCCTTGGCCCATATGCTTTCTACTGGCTTTCCCTCGAATCAGAACGTGCTGAACCGCTTCGCCTTCGTGCTTTGCCATCAGAGGCTGTCGGAACTCTCCCCACTCTAACTGAGACAGAGGAGAATCTCTTCAGGAAAGAGGGTCGGTTTGTGCTGGAAGCAGTTCTGCTAGACTACATAAGGGGCCGCCGATGGTTCCGTGGGAAGGCACGGGATTCTTGGGCACTGCAGATTCTAGATATCGTACCCATGCATTCTCCAGAGGTTACTGCCACCCTTGTCCTGATTGAAGTGGAGTATACTGAAGGAGAACCGGAGACTTATGTACTTCCCCTCATTAGCGCTCCTGCCGAACAAGCAGGCGAGATTATGGCTGAATATCCTCACGCGGTTGTCGCCCGCTTGAAACCTGCGAGAGAGTATCGTGACAATGAGAGCTTGCTTTATGATGCTTTGGTAGACAAGAGATTCTGTAGATTTCTGATAGAAGCCGTTGGTCGAAAGCGCCATTTCAAGGGAAAGGCTGGCGAAGTAGTGGCGTCACGAACTCGGATTTTTCGCAATGTCCGCACAGCATCTCAAGTCTCTCTGGAACCTATTCCCGTTAAAGCAGAGCAAACCAATACATCTGTGGTGTACGGGGATCGGTTAATCCTCAAACTATTTCGTCGGATCGAGGAGGAAATTAACCCTGAACTGGAAATTGGTCGGTTTCTCACAGAAAGAACTAATTTCCCACATATTTCACAGTTAGCTGGTTACCTTGAGTACCATCGTAGGAAGGGCAAGATAGCAACTCTAGCCACCCTTCAAAGCTTTGTGCCAAACGAAGGAGACGCCTGGCAATATACATTGGACTTCCTTAACCGCAACTTCGATTACGTATTGGCGAATCCCGCAATTCAGGTGCCACCCATTCCCAGGAAACACTTGTTGTCTTTACTGAAGGAGCCACCTGCGTTAGCCCAAGAGACTATCGATCCCTATCTCATTTCGGCACAAATCTTGGGAAGGCGTACTGCTGAACTGCATGTAGCCCTGGCTACAGCATCAGATGACCCGGACTTTGCCCCAGAGTCGTTTTCTCTTATTTATCAGAATTCCCTTTACCATGCCATGCGGAGCTTCGCTACGCAGACACTGCAATTGCTGCGTGAGCAGTTAAAAGAGATCCCCGACGAACTTAAGGAAAATGCTCATCAGGTTCTAGACTCGGAGAAAAGCATCGTTGACCGATTTCAATTGCTTCGCAATCGAAAAATCTCGGCGGCACGAATCCGTTGCCACGGAGACTACCATCTAGGACAGGTGCTATATACAGGTAAGGATTTCGTTATCATTGATTTTGAGGGCGAACCGGCACGTCCCTTGAGCGAACGGCGAATCAAGCGGTCACCGCTGAGAGATGTTGCTGGTATGATACGGTCGTTTCACTATGCTGCCCACAGCGCTCTACTACACCAATCCTCATTGGCACATAAACCCGAGAGCCTGCTTGTGCTGGAACGTTGGGCGCAATTCTGGTATGTCTGGGTTTCATCATCGTTCCTTAAGTCCTATTTGAAAGGCGTTGAACAGACCGAATTGATTCCTGATGATTCAGAGCAGCTTAAGATTCTTCTGGACGCCTATCTCTTAGAAAAGGCTATCTATGAAATCGGTTATGAGCTGAATAATCGGCCACACTGGTTAAAGGTGACACTTCAGGGTATATTACAACTACTGAAAGCTAAAGAGTAAAGGGCGACTATAGGCATATTCTTCGGGATACTTGAGTAAGCAGTACATGCGTTTAAGCAAAGCAATTGAAGCAGGAGACATCATCTAGAGATGACACGAGGAAGATGCAAAAGGGAAGAGGTACCCTCAAGGGATAAGATAAATACCCAGCCGGTGCACTCTGACATAAGCATGCTGACCAATGATGACCTTTTTCTCTTCAATGAAGGGTCTCATTATAGACTTTATGAAAAGCTTGGAGCTCATCCCATAACGGTGGATAACGTAGAGGGAACTTACTTCGCCGTATGGGCACCTAATGCCAGGCAGGTCTTTGTTATGGGTGAGTTCAACAATTGGGATAAGTTGAGCTGTCCGCTTCGCTCAAAGGGACAATCGGGTATCTGGGAAGGATTTATCCCCGGTGTAGTTAAGGGAACAATCTACAAATATTACATCGTCTCTCATCGCCGCGGCTATCGTGTTGAGAAAGCCGACCCATTTGCATTCTATGCTGAAACGCCGCCCAAAACAGCCTCCATTACTTGGGATTTAGGTTATAGCTGGGGAGACCAGTCGTGGATGAATAAGCGGCACACCTATAATGCCCTTGATGCCCCCATCTCTATCTATGAAGTGCATTTGGGTTCTTGGCGGCGGGTGGTAGAGGAAGACAATCGCCACCTTAGCTACCGAGAACTGGCTCCCAAGCTGGCCGAATACCTAAAGCAGCTGGGATTCACCCACGTTGAGTTTCTGCCGATAATGGAGCACCCCTTCTATGGCTCGTGGGGTTATCAGGTAACGGGATACTTCGCTCCGACGAGCCGCTATGGTACCCCCCAGGATTTCATGTATCTTGTTGACTATTTACACCAGAATGATATAGGTGTAATCCTTGACTGGGTACCGTCTCATTTCCCCGATGATGAACACGGATTGGGGTACTTCGATGGAACGCATCTCTACGAGCATGGTGACCCGAAACAGGGCATTCATCCTGACTGGAACAGTTTGATTTTCAACTATGGCAGGCACGAAGTGAGAAGCTTTCTCCTTAGCAGCGCACTATTCTGGTTGGATAAGTACCACATTGATGGCCTGCGTGTAGATGCAGTAGCATCCATGCTCTATCTGGATTATGGCCGTAAAGAGAGTGAATGGGTACCTAACAAATATGGAGGGCGTGAAAACCTGGAAGCTATTGCGTTTTTACGCCACTTTAATAAAGCGGTTTACCAAGAAAGCCCTGATGTGCAAACCATTGCCGAGGAATCCACTGCCTGGCCCATGGTATCACGTCCAACTTATCTGGGAGGGCTGGGATTTGGCCTGAAGTGGGACATGGGCTGGATGCATGATACTCTGGAGTACATAACTAAAGACCCCATATATCGAAAATACCATCACAGTGACCTAACTTTCCGCTTAGTGTATTCCTTCTTCGAGAATTTCGTCCTGCCGTTTTCTCACGATGAAGTTGTACACGGCAAAGGTTCGCTCCTGGGAAAGATGCCGGGAGACGACTGGCAAAAGTTCGCCAACTTGAGGCTTCTTCTGGGATATATGTATGCCCAGCCCGGGAAAAAGCTCTTATTCATGGGGGGAGAGCTTGGTCAGTGGCGGGAATGGGCACACGATGAGAGCTTGGAGTGGCATCTCCTCGACTATCCTCCACATTCTGGTCTTAAACGGTGGATTGAGGATTTAAACCGATTCTACCGGGGACAGCCAGCACTCTACGAATTGGACTTTGAGCAAACAGGCTTCGAATGGATTGACTGCAATGATGTTGGCCACAGCGTGCTCAGTCTCGTACGCAAAGGGCATTCACCAGAGGACCTTCTTGTTGTCGTTTGCAACTTTACTCCCACAACTCACTCTAAGTATCAAGTTGGAGTACGGCAGTCAGGATTCTGGAAAGAACTCTTGAACAGCGATGCTAGGGAATATGGAGGCAGTGGCCAAGGCAACCTGGGGGGAAAGGAAGCAGCGCCAATTCCTTTGCATGGCCGCCAGTATTCCTTGACCATTACTCTACCGCCCCTAGCCGCTGTGTTCTTTAAATCATCACACGATGCGCAGACTCTAGAATAGGCTGGATAATCACCCCATACACTATTACCTCTAGGAGACAGTGTTTACTGCTATGTCCTGTTGTATACTGGTGTAGATAGCAACTCCCGGATATCAAATCTATCGTGGATAATCAGAAGCATGATAAAATCACCGACTCTTCGTTTCCAAACCTAAGTAACTCGGATAAGGAAAAAGTCAGCATGAGCTTTCCCAGAGCAAGCGGTATACTATTGCATCCGACCTCGCTCCCGGGCCAATTCGGGATAGGGGACTTAGGGAAGGAAGCTTATCGATTCGTAGATTTTCTGGCCAGCACTGGTCAGCGCCTATGGCAGATTCTGCCCCTGGGACCTACTGGCTATGGCGACTCCCCATATCAGTGTCTTTCCGTATTCGCCGGGAATCCGTTGCTTATAAGTCTGGAACGGCTATTGGAAGATAAGCTCCTGGAACTTGCCGACTTAGAGAATAAGCCTTCCTTTCCTGAAGGTAGGGTCGACTATGGCTCCGTTATGAAGTTCAAGGTACCCTTGTTAAGAAAGGCATTTGAGACCTTTCAGAGAAAAGCTACTCCAAGCCAGAGGGAGCGATTCGAAGTTTTCTGCCAGCGGAATACTTCCTGGCTTGAAACGTACTCCTTGTTCACAGCCCTGGAAGAGGTTCATGACCTTGCTGCCTGGAATACTTGGGAGGAAGGTATCCGAAGACGGCAACCGAAGTCTCTCGAACGCTGGAGCAGGAAGCTGGGCCAAGAAATCCGCTGCCGCAAATATCAACAATATCTGTTTTTCAAGCAGTGGTCCGAACTGAAGACGTATTGTAATGAGCGTGGGATCAGGCTCATTGGCGATATGCCTATATTTATTGCCCTTGATAGCGCTGAGGTCTGGTCGCAC
>CP070793.1:567806-572870 GCA_020346965.1 Chloroflexota bacterium
CGGCGTTTCATCAGTAAAGAAGAAGTGATCGCCCATCTAGAAGAATACCTGAAGCAACTAAAAGCAGAAGCTGCGGGAGTAGAAGAGCACATCGCTGAACTGAAAAAGAAACAGTCGTAATCTAGACTACGAAATATCAGATTGCAGCCTGGTAATAGGTTGGAGTAACCCGGGACTAGCGTAACAAGCTAACGTAGAATTACCTGTATTTCCACCTTGTTCCCTGCGGGGTATCTTCGAGAGTCACTCCCAAATCGGTCAGTCCCTTTCTGATTTTATCGGCTAACTGCCACTGCTTGTTTTGACGCAAATCATCCCTGATGGATGCCAGGAGACTGATGAAAGCTTCTGCTTCAGGTGTAGGTTGTGCCTTTTCCTTTAAAGTAAGGCCCAGGACGCCTGCTAGCTCCAGTAGGGTATTTTGCGCGTCAGTTACATGTGCACTTTGCTCAGTGCCTCGGTTAATTTCCTTGGCCAGTTCAAAGAGAACAGCTATTGCCTGAGGAGTATCGAAGTCGTTGCCCATAGCTTCATCGAATTTCCGCCGCAGGGGCTCCGTATCAAGTGCGGCAGCCCCTTGATCTCCATTACCTTTCTGACTCAGTGCCGAGCGCAATCTTTCCGCGCCCCTCTCATTTGCCTCGAGGGCTTCTTCACTGTAGGCAAGCGGACCTCTATAGTGAGAGCTGAGGACAAAAAGGCGAAGGGCGTCGGAGCTGAAACGGTCAAGTATATCTTCAACGCACACCAGATTGCCCGTAGATTTACTCATTTTCTCTTTTTCTAGTTGCATTAACCCGTTGTGCAGCCAGTATCGAGCAAAAGGAGCCTCACCGGTAAAACTCTCTGATTGTGCTATCTCGTTCTCGTGGTGAGGGAAGATAAGGTCTTGCCCGCCGCCGTGGATGTCGATAGTGTCTCCGAGGTACTTCAAAGCCATGGTACTGCACTCTATGTGCCATCCCGGCCTGCCTTTCCCCCACGGGCTCTCCCAGAATGGTTCTCGGGGCTTTGAAGCTTTCCATAGTGCGAAATCCAGCGGATATTCCTTGTTGCGTTCACCGTAAGGGTCCTTAGGAATCATCTCATCCAGCTTCCGGTGACTCAGTTTGCCGTAGTCGGGGAAGTTTCTGACGCGGAAATAAACGCTTCCCTCAGATTCGTAAGCGTAGCCTTTGGCGAGCAGGCCCTGTATGATTTCAATGATTTTTGGCATTTCTTCGGTTACCCGGGGATAGATATCCGCTCGCTCTACATTCAGTGCATCCATATTGGTAAAGTACTGGTCGGCGTATTTGCCGGCCAATTCCGCCGGCGGCACCCCCAATTGGTTAGCACGCTCTATAATCTTGTCATCTATATCGGTAAAGTTCTGCACGTGCTTGACTTCATAGCCCTTGAATCTCAGATAGCGCTTGATTACGTCGAAGACTATATAAGACATGGCATGCCCGATATGGCATTCGTCATAAGCGGTAATGCCACAGACATACATGGTTACCACCTCGCTGTGGGGATGAAAATCCTCCTTTTGTCCGGTTAAAGTATTAAATACTTTCACCTTTTACTCCAAAGCGTGATTGATAACTGTTCCAGTGTTATTCAGCGAATTATATTTCAGGTCGGACAAATTCTCAAAATTTGACAAAATCATTATCCCGTGCTATTTTGACTAAGTTGATTATTTTTGTCAACATTGTAGGAGGACGGAATGAAGCTTTCTACGAAAGGCAGATATGGGGTCAGGGCACTTTTGGATTTAGCCCTTCATCAAGATGAAGGGCTGGTTCCGTTAAAGGATATCGCACGGAGGCAAGAGTTTTCATTGCCGTATCTGGAGCATCTAATCGCCCCTCTTATTGCTGCCGGCCTGGTGAAGAGCACCCGGGGTGCCCGTGGTGGTGTATTGTTACTACAGCCACCCTCGAAGGTCAAACTCAGTGATGTGGTTCAGATTCTCGAGGGATCCATTGCCCCGGTGGACTGTGTCAATAATCCTGCATTGTGCCACCGTGCTGCTTCATGTGTTACCAGGGATATCTGGATTGAAATGAAGAGGGCAATTAGCCGCGTTTTAGATTCTACGACCCTACAGGACCTGGTTGAGAGGCAGAAACAGAAAAGCAAAACTGAAACAGGGATGTACTACATTTGAGCCAAGCCTGTAACAAGTCGGTTCAGGCTTTGAGTGATTGCCTCGAGATTGGTCTGAATGATGAGGGAGATTGAGATGACGGATATGAAAGCTAATAAGAACGTGGAGAAGAAGTGCCCGACCTGCGGGAAATCCCTGAGGAAGGTAGGTAACACGGGCAAGTTTAGGTGCTCTAATCCACAGTGTCCGGTAGTTTTTGCAGGCGCGAATGATTATAGACGAGTAGGTTTTGAAGTAGAAGTAGACGGAGAGGATAAGGATGTGATTAGCAGAATGTGGTTAGGAATAGAATAGGTATCTTGTTGATGATTGCGCTTATGATCAGGGGGAAAGCAAAATGGCAAGAATAACTCAAAATGTAGAGAGGCTTCAATATAAAACAGTTGAGATAACGAAGCTAACTAGAGGAATAGCCAGGGACTCCACTGAGTTAATTGGAAATACGCCCTTGGTCAGGCTAAACCGCATGACTGAAGGATTGGCGGCAGAGGTCGTGGCTAAGCTTGAATTCTTCAATCCGCTGGGAAGTGTAAAGGACAGGATCGGCGTGGCAATGATTGTTGACGCTGAAGAACGGGGGCTCATCAACGAAGATACCGTGATCGTCGAGCCCACCAGCGGTAACACTGGAATTGCCCTGGCTTTCGTCTGCGCCGCCAGGGGATACCGGCTCATTCTGACCATGCCTGATACTATGTCCGTGGAACGGAGGCAACTCCTGTCCATTTTTGGGGCCGAGCTGGTCTTAACACCAGGGGCGGAAGGAATGATGGGGGCGGTGAGGAAAGCGGAACAATTGGTGGCGGAGAATACTAATTACTTTATGCCCCAGCAATTCAACAACCCGGCAAATCCGGAAATACACCGACTAACTACGGCAGAGGAGATCTGGAGGGACACGGGAGGTGAAGTAGATATTCTGGTCTCCGGTGTCGGAACCGGAGGGACGATCACTGGGGTAGCTGAGGTTATGAAGAAAAGGAAGCCCGAATTCAAGGCGATTGCTGTTGAACCGACTGATTCTCCGGTTCTTTCTGGGGGCACGTCTGGTTCCCACAAGATCCAGGGTATTGGTGCTGGATTCATACCCCAGATTCTCAGACAGGATTTGGTTGACGAGATTATCAGGGTTACCAATGAAGATGCCGGAGTAATGGCCAGGAGGTTGGCGAAGGAAGAAGGAATTTTGGCGGGCATATCTTCAGGCGCAGCAACCTGGGCAGCTTTGGAGGTAGCTAAAAGAACAGAAAACCGGGGTAAGCTTATCGTAGCGGTTTTACCCGACACGGGAGAGCGCTATCTATCTACCTGGCTTTTCCATGAACTTAACCAGGTGATATCACGTCCATGAGAGAAGAATATAGCACACGCTGAACAGGACTAATTCCGTCCAGCCAAGGAGAAAGCGAAAGGAGGAACAAATGCAGTTTTCAGAGATATCCGAAAAGCAGGTTACCAAGGCAATCGTATCAGAGTTCAGCAGGGAATTTGAGGACTACATCGAAAGCGATGTAATCGTAGTAGGTGCTGGACCCAGCGGTCTTGTTGCCGCGAAGGAGCTCGCAGAGAAGGGTGTAAAAACGCTCCTCATTGAGAGCAACAACTACCTCGGTGGAGGCTTCTGGATCGGCGGCTATCTAATGAACAAGGTAACATTGAGGGCTCCAGCCCAGGCGATTCTGAATGAGATGGGAGTCCCATACAAAGAAGCGGAAGTGGGATTGTATGTGGCTAATGGCCCCCACGCATGCTCTAAGTTAGTTGCGGCAGCCTGTGACGCTGGTGCTAAGGTGTTAAGCATGACCAAGTTCGATGATCTGGTGATAAGGGAGAACCGTGTCTGTGGGGTAGTCATCAACTGGACGCCTGTATCAGCACTTCCCAGGGCTATCACCTGCGTAGACCCAGTAGGTCTCGAATCAAAAATCGTGATAGATGCGACGGGACATGATGCCGCCGTTGTTCATTCGCTCGCGAAGCGAGGGCTCGTGAATGTCAAAGTATTTGACGGCATGTGGGTTGCGCAATCGGAGGATGTGGTTGTTGAACATACAAAAGAGGTTTACCCGGGTTTGATTGTGGCAGGAATGGCAGTTGCCACCACGTTTGGTCTTCCCAGGATGGGCCCAACTTTCGGGGCTATGCTCTTCTCAGGGAAAAAGGCTGCAGAAACTGCTCTGGAGCTACTATCGGAGGAACAGCATTTGGTCGGCATCGCCTCTTAAGGAATACATCCTGACAAGAGCTTGCTAATAAGCAACAGTGAAAAGAGATTGATGTTCAAGACATTAAGGGAAGATATTCAAACAGTTTTTGCCAAAGACCCCGCGGCAAGGAGCACGCTGGAGGTCATTTTCTTATATTCCGGTCTCCACGCTCTCTGGTTTCATCGTCTGGCTCATTTCCTGTGGCGACATAAACTTCGATTCCCGGCACGTCTCCTGTCACACATCAATCGCTTCCTCACTGGCATCGAAATTCATCCCGGAGCCAGAATCGGTAAAAGGTTTTTTATTGATCATGGGGCAGGAGTGGTCATTGGAGAGACTACTGAGATTGGAGACGATGTCCTGCTGTACCAGGGAGTAGTCATGGGGGGAACAACTTTGAAGAAAGGCAAACGCCACCCCACCGTCGGTAATAACGTGGTGATGGGGACGGGTTCGGTAGCTTTAGGGCCAATCGCAATAGGGGACGGAGTTCGGGTTGGCGCCGGCTCAGTGGTGGTAAAGTCAGTGCCACCTGGGGCTACCGTGGTGGGAATTCCGGGAAGAATAGTAGGAGATCGCCGAGAAGCGCTGGTGGATTTGGAGCATGGCAATCTACCTGACCCGGTGGCGGAAGCTGTCAGGTTCATCTTAAGAGAGCAGGACAAACTAGAGGAACGTTTGAGAATCTTAGAAACTGCC
>CP070793.1:572970-579698 GCA_020346965.1 Chloroflexota bacterium
AAGGAATCTACCCTGGCAGGGTATACGTAGATAATCCGGCCCGACCCCGAACCGCTTTGCTTACCACATACATCGAAAGCGAGGCACACGGCACGTGGTGCTTTCTGGCCGGTGAACCCGCGAACGATGACGTCAATCGGTCTCTCAATTCCGCCATATTTTCCCGTCAGATCATTGCCGGCAACACGCCAATCCTGTTCTTCACCTGCGACCCAGACGATTGGGGCGGCCAGATGGATGCCGTGATGACGCCACGCCCGCCGATTTGGATTCCGCGCCATCACTTCGTTAGCCGGCGGGTCGATTTCGATTGGCGTGCTGCCCTGCCGACAGGCTTCACAGTCGAACCCATGAATCAGGAGTTGCGGCGGCTCCCGGGCATACAAGTGCCTGAAGATGTCGCTGTTACACTCTCGAAATGGAAGACGATGACTGACCCTCGATTCATGGACTTGGGTTTTGCTGTCCTGGACCACACGCGCCCGCAATTAACTATCGCGGGTTGGGCCACCGTGGATTTTGTCGCTGCGGGAGCCGGTGACCTGGGCTTCTTCACCCAACCGGACTATCGCCGCGCCGGACTCGGCACCATCGCCGCCTCTGCTGCACTCGAGCATGGCTTCAACATCGGCTTACAGCAGGTACATTGGACGTGCGACGCCGATAATCCCGGCTCAATCCTCACGGCCCAGAAACTCGGCCTGGAACGCATGGAGGATTACCACCAGGCCGTGTTGCTCATGAATGAGAAGAGCCACATGGCCTTCTTTCAGCGGGATTGAATACCAGAGCGGCAAGCCCACCCTGGACACCTTTCCGGCATGAGGAGCGTTCACCGTCGGAGTGCTTACTGAGGACTTACCACAGGTTACTCCTCACGCAACCAGTATTTGCCTCCTCCACCTTCACGCTCCATCAGACCGTATGCGACCAGGCTACGCCTCAAGGTAGCTGTGTCATCGGAATAGGAGGACAGAATCTCTTTCACCTGTTTCTCGGTATATCGTACTCCGGGGCTAAAGGCCTTCGCCACGTGTCTTAACACAACCTCGAATTTCTTCCTCTGAGCCGGAAACCGTAGAATGCGTCCGCTGCTATCGCAGAAGGTATTGAGCACCTTGCGGTCATACGCATCCATATCTATATCAGCAGTGACAGCCGGCATCGTTTCTCGTGCCAGCAATCTCTGTGACATGGACTCCAGTATACCCCTCTCAAGGCGATAGGTATTGTAGTAACTCTCGGGACGGGCACTTACCAGCCCCGCCGTCAATAGCTTGCTGAGGTGGTGAGATACCGTCGAGGGACGTAGCCCTAGCATCTCGGCCATCTGCTCTACGGCATACTCGCCCTGCGCCAACAGACCTACAATCTTCAGGCGGTTGGCGTCTGCCAGCGCTTTATAGAAGCTAAGCAATTCATCTCCAATCTGTTCCACTTCTGCCCCCTTCAAATTATATTCATATATATCGAAATGATTCTACAGATATCTAATTATTTTGTCAAGCGAAAGCTCTGGAATAGTTATAGCAACATGATTGCGGGCTGATAGATTGGGTTTTATTGCCGGTTGCGGAGTTTTCGACGGGCTGCAATGGCCAGGATCTGCTGCCTGATGTAGGAGTTACAGAACGCTAGATTGCTACTATTACACCATCATCGGGGTGTCTATCCAGTCATGCGTACTCGTGGGCGATACCGTTCAGTTGCTCAACAACAGTCATTTAGGAAGTCAGTGAGCTGATTCTCTCCGCAATCCTATCCAAATCTTCCCGAGTCGGTGTTGTCGGATAATCGACTTGCAGTGTGAATGCGTCATCTTTGTATCGGGGGATCACATGCATATGAACGTGAAACTCTTCTTGTCCTGCCGCTTCACCGTCGGCAAGAAATAAGTTAACGGCTTCGCATTTAACATCGGAACGTCTTACAGCCTGTGCTACTCTCATGGTAACCTTGAATAATTCGGCTCCAGTATCTTCGTCCAGTTCCGCCAGGTATACAATATGTCTTTTCGGGATTATGACAACGTGCCCGTAATTCACTGGTTTGATATCCATGAATGCAAATATGGTCGAATCTTCATAGGCTACACTGACGGGAATGGTACGGGCAACAAGATCACACAAAGTACAGCTACTCATATCGTACCTCCTAATGCGCGGATGTCACATGTTATATCATATGATCCGTCCATTACAATCAAGTAGTGGTCGGGATTCTTGTTCAGCGATGCTTGCAAGATTTCGATACCGTTTGCTTTTCAACAGAGCGAAAGCAACCAGTCGGTGAAAAGAGAGAGTCCGTTTCTTTGTGCTAGACTAAGAACATATGAAATAGAGTAGTTATTCGGCCTCAATTGTCAGCATCTGTTTTGGACGTTTGGAGAGTATGACCGTGAAATTTAGCTATCACCATCTGGGCATTCCGACGCGCGAAATGGTGGCTGGAATGGTCCACCTTAAACAACTTAAGGTCTATGCCACCGACCACGAGTCAAATCCGTTTGGCATTCAATGGATGCTTTATGAGGAAGGCTGCAATGTACCCGAAATAGTTCGTACCGTACCACACGTAGCCTTCGAAGTCGACGACCTGCGAGATGCTTTGAAAGGCAAGAAAGTTATCATCGAACCTAATTCACCATCTCCGGGTGTTGCTGTGGCATTCATAGAAGAAGCGGGAGCACCAGTGGAATTCCTCGAATTTGGAGACAAGAGACCTCTTAAGCAACGTCAGAGTTTCTGCTGAGTCCGCGTACAGTTGTTTGGTCATCGGGGTGTTTGCCATTTCGCGTGTACGTTCTTGTGTAACTATCTGAAAGGTCATTCCTGTGTATAGGTATTCGCAATCATCTCGTGTGGGGAACTGAGTGTATTCGTCCCGTCACTCGCTCGGTAAGGACTTAATGAACTCGGCGACCAGATTCATGATCGCCAATTCGTGCTTCCATGACTCCGCATCATGTTGCAGCCAAAATGGATAAGAGGTGGTGACAATGACCATATCAAGCTCGTCGAGCAGGACGATCAACTGTCCGCCGTGTCCCGCCGCATAGTCGTAATTGTGCTCGCCTACTGTGGCAGACCACCATTGATAGCCATATCCGATGTCGTGGAAGGAAAGTCCCCAGTTTGCCGGAAATCCGCCAGTCAGATTGATATCCTCTGAATACCTTTGCAGGGAGTCGTGCACCCAGTCGGCAGGAACGACCTGGTTTCCCTCGAATACACCGTCGTTGATATATAGCAGACCAAACTTGGTCGCATCACGCGGCGTCAAGTGCAAATCTCCACAGCCATTGTTTTGGCCCTCCGCGTCCGTACCCCATTCTCCCACATCCACGCCAAGTGGCAGAAACAGATTCTCCTCCGCGTATGTTTTGAGATTCATGCCAGTCGCCCGGTCCACGATGATCCCGAGCCAGTTGGACGATAGATTGCTGTAATTGAACTCCGTTCCCGGGTCCGCCGTGAGAGCGAATTCTTCTATGAGAAGCGGATAGTGACCGGACAAAAGGCCATCCCACAGAGCAGGATCTGTTTCCTCCCAGGGATATCCAGAGCGCATCTGAAGCAGATCCCGAATCGTTATCTGCTCTTTCCTCTTGTCAGTTATTTGGTCGGCGACCTCGGGAAAGAAGTCCAGCATTTTCTGATCCGCGCTTGACAGGTAGCCCTGCTCCAGCGCAATCCCGACCAGTGCCGACGTATAGCTCTTCGTCACCGATTGCAGCCGGTCTTTCTGGTCAATCGAGCCGTCGTTGAAATAATCTTCGGCGATCAAGTGGCCATTCTTAACAACGAGCAGGCTGTACAGTGTTTCTAATTCAGCTGCATTGTAGTAGAGTTCCGCAACCAGCATCGGGTCAAGTCCCTGCGCTTCGGGCGTCGACACCTCCCAATCGTCTCGGGTTACTGGTGTATAGTCAACAGCCAACAGGTCGTCAATCGGAGGGCCGGAACTGGGCAGAGCTGACACTACCAGCAACACAACAACGACTATCAAGAGAAAATACGGACGCCAGTGAAAGTGTACCGAAAGGAAACGCCTGATTCGATCCAGCATTGCAGAACCTTATTAGTCTTACGTAGCATTCTATCACACTCACACATATGTAGGGATGTTTGCCATTTCACGCGTACGTAGTGGCCAGGCGAATGCAGGAATGTTGGTCGAGCCACGCCCCTGACTACTCAATTCCCTCTGGATTGACAGTCGGAGGCGATTGCTAATGTGCTGTGTTGCCAGATGGCTGGCTTTTCCTGTGCCGTATGAACTTGTATGACCTGATGACAAGGAAGACGATACATAGTGCAAGTAGGGCATAGGCCACAACATGTCCCCTACTAAACATGTACCAAGTCAGCAAGGGCAAGGCGATACTGAACGCTATGACCATGACAGTATTCCTGCTCATGCCTATTCCATACAATGCACCGATAGCTCCCGCCAGTACCAATAATGAAGAAAGCAGTTCTTGCCACCATACTGACCACAATGTTGCTTCAGGACTGCGAAACCCGCCATCGGGAGTATTCTGTTCAGCGATAATTCTGGAAGGTTGAAGCCATCCCAGAGCTTGAGGGCAATACTTGATCCACCCCGCCGTCCAGCGCCACTCACCAATAGAGGGATAACTAGCGCTCTGCCCCGACCGAATCCCGAAATGAAGGTGGGGCGGCAGTGGATTCTCTTTACTGCCGCCATTTTCATCCGCGTCACCCAGGTAAGCGATCAAATCACCCTTCCCCACCTGACCTGAGGCGATTGTCCATCTGCTTGGACTTAGATGTCCGTAGAGGGAGTACAGATTCAGATCGGGATGGTCAATTATTATCAGCCAACCGTACCCTCCTCTGGGTCCCGAGTAACTGATGATACCATCAGCAAATGCAAATACTGGACTTCCAGCCGGCTGATGATAATCTTCGGCCGCGTGATATTTCCCGGAATACGGAGACGCGCTGGCACCCCCATAGTCGGCGAAGTTTGCTCCGGATAGCTGATCCTGTGTCAAATCATCGACCGGGAAGCGGAAAGAGAGCTCCGGGTTACCCGCATATGCATTTGCATGAGATAAATCGATGTACTCTGACGGAGAGCAATGTTCGGAGGGTTCTGTGAATTGCGGTACTAGGATAAGGGCCAATATGATCATGGCTACTAGAACTGCAAGTGAGATGATAAAGTATTTACGGCGTCGCATTGCCTAATAGTATAGTCTATGGAGATTGCAGGGTAAAAGAAGATTACTCGAAATAACTAGCAGACAGCGTTTCTATTAAGCTAATTCTGAACACTGGCGGATGGACATCGGGATGTCGACACGCGCCTGAACACGAAGACGTCTTTCCCTTGTTGGAAACTAATGTTACAATCTGAATGAGTCCAATGCCGAATACAAGAGACATACCCAGGTTTTCGAGACTCAGGTATTTGGCTATGATCTATTCGAATTCTGGGGCTAGATCGAGGTATTGACCAAGCATAGAGTAGAAGGAGTAATAATGGAAAGATCGATTGTCATCATTGGGGGCGGGCTTACCGGGCTTGCTGCGGGTAGCTACGGGCGAATGAATGGATATAAAACCGCGATTTTCGAGATGCACAAGGTTGCCGGCGGCGTCGCTACAGCCTGGAAACGCAAAGGCTACACCATCGACGGTGCCATGAACTGGCTAATGGGCAGTAGGCCGGGTACGAGTTTTTATCATTTCTGGGAGGAATTAGGGGCCGCACCGGGCTGGGAGATATATAACCATGACCGGCAATCGATCACTGAAAACAGGGAGGGGAAAGCATTTACCGTCTATTGCGATGCCGATCGCATGGAGAACTATCTACTAGAAATCGCCCCGGAAGATGAGACCCCCATCAAGGAATTGATGGGAGCAGTACGCTCTTTCGATCTCGCTGTCCCAACAGACAAACCTTCCGAGCTATATAGTCTCTTGGGTGGAAACAAGTGGAGCCAAGTGACTACAAAGCAATATGCGGAGCGCTTCGGAAATCCCTTTCTGAGGGAGATGTTCGTAGCCGCCGTCGGTGGGGATTTCCCGTTGTCAATGCCAATGATGACTCTAGCGATGCAGAACCAAAAATCAGCCGGATACGTCATCGGAGGGGCGCGCGCCCTGGTAGACTCCATTGAGAAACGCTATAAGGCACTGGGCGGAGAAATCTACTTCGGCGCTAGAGTTGAAAAGATACTCGTGGAGAATCACAAAGCAGCGGGCATCAAGCTGGCCGACGGAACAGAATACCACGCCGATTGGGTTATATCAGCCGCCGATGGTCGCACCACGATATTTGACATGTTGGACGGTAAATACATCGATGATGAGATAAAAAACAGATACGAACATCCAAACCTGTTTGCACCACTGGTATACGTAGCACTGGGAGTAAACAGGAAGTTCGATGACGTCCCCCCAACAATCGATGGATTCAGATACCCACTTAGGAAGCCGTACACGGTTGCCGGGAAAGAACGTACGTTCCTGAATCTGCATCTTTATGATTTCGATCCCACCTTGGCACCACCCGGGAAGAATGTGGTAGTTGTGGCTTTCGGCACCGATTATGACTACTGGAAAGCACTACGAGAGAATCCCGATGCCTATAATGCAGATAAGGAGAAGATCGCCGATGAAGTTATCGCCGGGCTGGAAGAGCGTTTTCCCGGCATTACGACGCAGATCGAAATGCGGGACGTAGCTACACCA
>CP070793.1:579798-582809 GCA_020346965.1 Chloroflexota bacterium
TCACTGATACAAGTACTTTCACCGGATAACGCGCGTCGTATGATCAGAAATGTAGGAAAGGTTGTGAATCCCGGTGGCGTAATATTGATTGGAGGCTCTGGCATTATAGATGATTCACGAACGTCACCTCCAGAAAAAGTGGGAATAAATCTGGTCTTTGTTAATTTATATGATGACGGTCAAGCTTACACAGAACAAGAACATCGCGATTGGCTAACAGAGGCAGGTTTTGAGAATTTCAAACGTATTAGGCTATCCGAGGGCCGTAGTATTATCAGTGCGCGGAAAAAACGATGAGAAGTGATTTCGATCCCCCCGGCTGGGAGGTCAGTTGTTCAAATCCACCGCCTGGCACCAAGATAAATACAAGGGGAGCGATAAAGCTCCCCTTCAATTACCTGGGGAAAATACCCAGCGGTAGAAGTTTGGTGCTAGGCGTGGAATCCTGGCTTCCGGTTCAGTCTACGGGCAAATAGAGTGCTTTATCCTGCTTGCCTTTCTTTCACCAGTTTATGAACTACTGATGGGTCGGCCAGGGTACTTATGTCACCCAGGTTCTCAACATCACCAGATCCAATCTTGGCCAGAATTCTCCTCATGATCTTGCCGCTTCTTGTCTTGGGCAGGGCATCGGCAAACTGTATCTTGTCGGGAGTGGCTATTGGCCCTATCTCTTTTCTGACATGGGCGATAAGCTCCTTTTTCAACTCATCGGATTTTCCCACGTGAGCCATGAGGGTAACAAAGGCGTATATGCCCTGTCCCTTGATCTCGTGTGGAACACCTACCACCGCCGCTTCAACCACTTTGGCGTGGGATACCAGAGCGCTTTCCACTTCAGCAGTGCCTATGCGATGTCCAGATACATTGATAACGTCGTCAATTCGTCCCATCAGCCAGTAGTAACCGTCCTCGTCAACTCTGGCTCCGTCTCCCGTCGTATAAACACCGGGGAACTGGACGAAATAAGTATTCTTGAACCTTTCGGGGTCACCATAGACCCGCCGCATCAGGCCGGGCCATGGCCGCTTGATCACCAGGTGGCCACCTTCATTTACATCAGTCGGTGAGCCGTCGGCTCTGAGCACAGCTAACTCAATCCCGGGCAGCGGCATCGTGGCCGAGCCTGGTTTCGTGGGAGTAGCTCCGGGCAGCGGGCTAATTAATGCAGCGCCTGTCTCAGTCTGCCACCAGGTGTCCACTATCGGACGTTTTCCTTTGCCGATTACGTTGTAATACCACATCCATGTTTCGGGGTTTATCGGTTCGCCAACAGTGCCCAGGATGCGTAGTGAGCTCAGGTCATGCTTGTTTGGCCAGTTGTCTCCTTCCACCATTATGGCACGTAGGGCGGTGGGGGCAGTATAGAAGATGTTAACCTGGTTTCTTTCCACAATCTCCCAGAACCGGTCAGGGTGAGGATAGCTGGGTACGCCTTCAAACATCAGGCAGGTGGCACCAGCAGCCAGCGGACCATAAACTATATAGCTGTGACCGGTAATCCAGCCGATATCAGCGGTACACCAGAATGTGTCTTCTTCCTTAATATCGAATATCCACTTGAAGGTCTGGTAGGCATAGAGCAGGTAACCGGCTTGAGTATGGAGAACACCCTTAGGTTTTCCGGTGCTGCCACTGGTGTACAGGATAAACAGCGGATCCTCAGCATCCATCACCTCAGGCTCGCAGGTCGGTCTCGGATATCCAGAATCCATTTCTTCATGCCACCAGTAGTCGCGAGCCGCTTCCATATTTACTTGAATGCCAGCCCGCCGAACTACAATTGCATCTTTTACCGCCGGGCACTTTTCCAGAGCGGCATCAGCATTATCTTTACTTCGGATAATACGGCCACTGCGGTAATAACCATCGACACAGATAAGCACTTTGGCATCGCAATCCAATATTCGGTCTCTCAATGCGTCGGCACTGAAACCACCGAAAACAACACTGTGGACAGCCCCAATCCGGGCACAGGCAAGCATGGCAATTGGCAACTCCAGAATCATAGGCAGATAAATAGTGACACGATCACCCTTCTTGACCCCGTGCTTCTTCAATACATTGGCGAACCTGCACACGTTACAATATAGCTGCTGGTAGGTGAGCGTCTTACTATCACCGATATCTCCCTCCCAGATCAAGGCTGCCTTGTTTTTTCGCCAGCTCTTAACATTTCTATCCAGGCAATTATATGAGACATTGAGTTTACCGCCGACGAACCATTCATGCTTTCCTTCCCCAAAATCCTCAACCAATACCTTGTCCCATTTCTTATACCAATCCAGCTGCTCGGCAGCCTCCCCCCAGAAAGTCTCGGGGTCGTCAAGGGATTTCTGATATATCTTCTTATACTCCTCAAGGCTCTTGATGTGTGCCTTTCTACTTAACTCCTCCGGAGGGTAGAAGACTCTACTTTCGTGCATCATAGAGCTAAGCGTTTCTTGTTCCATAAGGTACTACTCCTTGATACCGTTATATCGAATATTAAGCCTTGGTAACGATCCAATACCAGGGTGGCTCAGTGTCCGTCAGTAACACCGAGCAACTGAATATAGGCCTGACGTAGCCGTTCAGCTATCACACGAGCTAATGCCTGCATAATCTTGAAGCTCTCCTCGCCATGCTTGGTGCAAAAAGCAGTCAACTCCCGGCCGTCGAAGACAATCACCTTTGTCTGCTCTATGGCTTTAACCGTAGCTGTACGCGTATATGGAGGTATCATGGCTGACCAGCCAAAGCTCTCAAAGTTAGCGGCCGCCTGGACCTGGCGTTCAGCCAGTGGTCCTACTTCCAGAATAATCCCCACTAGCCCTTCCTCAATCACGTAAATCAGGTCCGCAGTAAAACCCTGCTTGTAGATGATTATTCCGGCATCAAACACCTGAGCAGCACCCATTTCCGCCACCAGGGTAAGATGCTTATTATCCAGTTCACGAAACAGATCCGACCTCTTAAGTACTTCAATCTTGTTCATTAGCTCACCTCTCTTCTCTGTTCAGAATACAGCA
>CP070793.1:582909-585479 GCA_020346965.1 Chloroflexota bacterium
ATACCCAGTGAACCGTCTTATATCTGACCTTCTTGTCTAACTCCATAGCTTTCATAACCTCAGTGGAATCCAGGTCAGAAAAGCCAATTGGCAGGCCGAACTTCTGTAGCAGGACTTGCTGGCGTTCGACGGTCGACGAAGACAAAAGACTCAATCGCTGGCTGAGTTTGGCCGCTCCCATCATACCAACGGCTACCGCTTCGCCATGAAGAAATCGTTTATACTTGGTAGCCACCTCCAGTGCATGAGCAATGGTATGTCCATAGTTCAGTATTGTGCGTTTGCCCGCTCTTTCTTTTTCGTCCTGGCTGACCACCCCAGCCTTGATCGCAGCGCTATGAGCAATAGCCCGAGTAATTAACTGCGGCTCGAGTCTTGTCAGTCCCTTAACATTGCTCTCCAGGAATTGAACGAACCCCTCATCAAGGATCAAGCCGTGCTTGACAACTTCAGCCCAGCCCGAGGTTAGCTCACGTCGAGGCAGAGTAGTAAGAGTCTCGGGGTCAGCCAGAACCAGGTTAGGTTGATAGAATGCACCAATAAGGTTCTTCCCTTCAGGATGATTAATCCCGACCTTACCGCCGATGCTGGCATCAACCATAGCTATCAAGCTGGTTGGTACTAGTGCCCAAGGCAAGCCCCGAAGAAAGGTGGCAGCAATGAAACCTGTCAAATCACCTACCATACCCCCACCGAGGGCAACTACAGCTTCGTCTCGTTCCGCTCGATGCTCAACAAGGAAATCATAAATCTTTACAGCATAATCTATGCTCTTAGTTTCTTCACCCGCCGGTACTACAAAGGCATTAACGGAAAGGCCAGCGCTCCTGAGGATTCCCGTAACTCTCGCCCCGTAAAGGGAGAAGACATTCTCGTCGCTAATTATAGCGACTCTATCAGATGAGTTGGCTTTCCTCATCTTCTCACCTAATGTGTCGAGCAAACCATAACCGACATAGACAGGGTAGCTTTCGGTCGTAGTCTCTACCAAGCAAGCGATGTTCTCATCGCTGGCATCCGACAGCTGACAGCTATCAGTACAACTGAGTAATTCCCAGGCCCTTATTATCTCTTCGGCTACTTCCCCGATACTCAAGCAATCAGTATGGATTGTCCAATCTGCTTTAGCATAGTAGGACTGTCGGTTAGATTTAAGCTGCTTAATGCGTTCCAGGGGATTGTCAGCAGTCAGAAGAGGACGAACTTCGGTTTCAGGATTGCTGGTAGCCTCATGGAACAATCGCTCGTAGATTGTCTCAGGTTTGGCTTCGAGGCAAACAATTAGCCCGGTTTCGGAAAGCAACTGATAGTTCTGCGAGTCAACTATAGCACCACCGCCGATAGCCATTACTAGCTGCTTTTGCTGGCAAGCCTTTCTAATCGTCTGGCGCTCAAGTTCTCTGAACCTCGCCTCTCCATCATCGCGAAATATCTCTGCGATAGGTTTGCCGGCCTCTCTGACTATTTCGTCATCGGTATCAAGGAAATCCCAATTCAGTCTACCAGCCACCTCTTTAATCACCAGAGATTTACCCGTGCCAGAGAAACCGGTGACAACGAGATTGGTTACTTGCTTATGAATCTTCATTATGAGTATCTTTTGCCAGTATATTGAAAAAGCTTGATTAGAGCAAGATTAATCTCACGATTCCGATTCTTGTTTCTCAGTCGGAAAAGGAAGCGCTACTGCCCCTTACCTAGATTCAGAATCGACCGCATAGCACATCTATTTCCCAGCTAATCGTGTTAACGCGCAACGTAAAATCGGCTATCACGCACGCCACTAACTTTGAATGCAGACCAAACCTGAGGGGTACATCCTGGAACTGCGCGAGGTTACGTCTAAGAGGGGCTTTGATTTCGGCCAGACCTAACTACAAACCATCTACTAGTTCAGCTGGTATTTGCCCGTTTTCCGCTGGGGACATACACATCGGTGGTTATTCTATTTGATGACCAGCTCAGCAAAAGACGTTGGGTAGTATTTCCCTTGACTCACATACCTTATTCCGCTTATGAGCTCTGAACTAGCGGCTTTCTTAGGAATGAAACCATGTGCTCCGGATTGCTTGGCAACAATCATATTTTCTTCCTCGTCATACTGGGTCAATACCAGGACCTTGGTCTCCGGGCATTCTTTGTGTATCAGTTTGGACGCTTCGATGCCGCTCATCACGGGCATGACGATATCTACCAGGGCTACATTCGGTAAAAGCCGTAACGCCTTGTCAAACGCGTCCCGACCGTCAACCGCCTCTCCGACTACCTCCATGTCCTTCTGAAGGGAGACAACCGAGCAGATACCGGTCCTGACCATGGTATGGTCATCGACCACAAGCACCCGTATTCTCTGGTTGGTCGTCTCGATCAAGCTCCGGATCCGGGGAATCAGCGAAGCCGGTTCGATGGGCTTGAATAGATACTCATCGCCGTCTACCTGTAGTCCTTCGAATCTCCGCCACCCCCGGATCGGCCGTTCCTCATACCGGGCATCGATGACGAGCAACGGGATATCCTTATACCTTGGATGTTCCCCCAGCCACTGGTACATGGTGAAAGCCTGTCCGGCA
>CP070793.1:585579-588372 GCA_020346965.1 Chloroflexota bacterium
TCCTGTCGTTCTGTCTGGCATACTCAAGAGCAAACCTAACGATGCGACGGCTGGCTGTTTGAGATATAACCCTCAGGCTCACAGCGGAATCTTTCCTTATCTCTTTCCCCGTGGCATCAAGCACTAAATCCAGCAATTGCCTGGTTTCCGAACCACCCCTGGCAAATTCGATACCAGCGTAGAGGTCCTCGGTATTCTCCCTGACCACTACTATATCTATGTCTTTAAACGGTGTGTTTATACCCGGGTATACCTTGTAGGGGCGAAGACAGGTATAAAGGTCCAATGTTTGTCTCAAGGCGACATTGACACTCCTGAAGCCAGTGCCTATAGGCGTAGTCACCGGTCCCTTAATAGCCACCTTGTTTTTCCTTACGGACTGGAGTGCTTGGTCAGGTAGAGATGTACCAAACTTGTTTTGAGCCTGACTACCTATAGTAACAGTATCCCACTGAAACTTGACTTCTGTAGCTTCCAGCACCCGCCGTGTTGCTTCAGCTACTTCAGGCCCTATACCATCGCCAGGAATGAAAGTCACTCTATGCTGCATTTCTCGTATCGTAGCACAAATTCAGAAAGAGGTTATTCGCCGTGCTCAGAATGACAATCAGGACGTCTATGCCTTATAGTTTGAAGTCTTTGTGCTTTTGTATATACGGGATAAGCCCGCCCTCCTCAAGGATGGCGGACATTATGGGCGGCATTTTGCTACAGCTCAATGTAACGCCAGACGTCAAATTAGCCATTATACCAACTGTTAAATCTATCTCCAGTTCATCGTCATCGCTGATTTTATCGGTATCGCAAAGCAAGACAGGTAATCCCTGGTTTATGGCGTTCCGGAAAAAGATACGTGCTGCGGATTTGGCTAGAATAGCTCCTACACCTGACATTTTGATAACTAAGGGAGCATGTTCCCGGCTGGAACCCAGACCAAAATTGTTACCCGCCACGAGAAAATCACCCGATCCTACCCTTGAGGCGAATCCAGGCGAAGCATCTTCCAGGACGTGCTTGGCCAGTTCAGGCAAGTTGCTCCTGAGATGGGCAAACCTGCCTGGAATAATATCATCAGTGGAAATATTATTTCCCAGCTTAATGGCTTTACCTTTAAGCACCGAGTCTGGCATTACACAAATTCCCTAGGGTCCGTAATCTCGCCCTTTATGGCTGAGGCTGCAGCAGTTGCCGGGCTAGCCAGGTATACCATAGCCTCCGGGTTGCCCATTCTTCCCTTGAAATTACGATTGGCGGTGGAAAGGCAAACTTCGCCATCTCCCAGTACTCCCTGGTGGAGACCGAGGCAGGCAGCACAACCGGGTGGCAGAATAGTTGCCCCAGCTTCAATCAAGATACGGATATAGCCTTCTCCTATAGCTCGAATGAGCACCTGCCTCGAGGCTGGCGCTACAAGCAATCTAGTACCGGGATGTCTCTTCCTGCCATTAAGAATCTCCGCAGCCACGGCTAAATCCTCCAGACGTCCGTTAGTACAGGTGCCAATAAATGCTTGATGGATTCTGACCCTCTCTACTTGAGACACCGGATGAACAATGTCCACAGCGTGGGGAAGCGAGAGCATTGGCTCAAGCTGGTCAAGATTCACGGGTATGACCCTCTCATAATTTGCCCCAGCATCGGGACACAGGGGCTTGTAATTGTCAGCGCGTCCTTGCTCTATGAGGAAGTCTTGGGTAGTTTTGTCAGCGGGAAAAAGGCCGACTTTAGCACCGGCTTCCACAGCCATATTGGCGATAGTGAGACGCTGTGACAAAGTCATCACAGCCAAAGCCCCACCCGCAAATTCCAAAGCCTTGTAGGTGGCACCATCGGCACCAATCTGCCCAATGAGATACAGAATCAAGTCCTTAGCAAAAACCCCCCGATGAAAGGTGCCGTCAATTTCAATAAGAAAACTTTCCGGCACCCGAAACCAAGTTTTACCCAAAGCTAAGGCTACTGCAACGTCGCTGGACCCCATACCGGTGGCAAAGGCCCCTAAAGCACCACCTGTAACCGTGTGAGAATCCGCGCCCACAATGATATCCCCTGGATTGGCGAATTTTTCCGCTATCAATTGATGACATATACCGTCGCCGACCTCATAGATGAGGCAGCCTGTTTCCTCAGCGAAGCGGCGCAGAAAAATATGATCATTAGACAGCTGTTGAGTGGGACTGGGAGCAGCATGGTCCAAAAATACTACTGTTTGCTGCGGATTTGCTAGAGCTTCAAAACCGCTTTCCTGAAACTGTCTTATAGTTAAGGGGCCAGTAGTATCCTGGACAAAAGTCCAATCCACATCTGCAATTACGATATCCCCAGCTTCAGCCTCGCTATGAGATTTAAGGCTCAGGATCCTCTCGGCTAATGTTTTGCCCATTCTGATTGCCTCACTATTTTAATCGTTTCCTTCTGCTATAATCAATAACGTGCCCGATTACAGATTAAATGAGCGGGGTTCCACCCGATGCGGCGGGAGTGTATTTCACTGGGGCAAGAGCACCTACATCATGGGCGTGATAAATGTTTCCCCAGATTCCTTCTCCGGCGATGGACTGGCGAATGTCGAAGAGGCCGTAGCTCTGGCAGGACGACTAGCCTCCGAAGGAGCAGATATAATTGACATAGGCGGCGAATCAACTCGTCCTACCTCAACTCCAGTTTCAACCGACCAAGAACTAAGAAGAGTGATTCCTGTAGTGGAAAAGATAGCTGAGCAGATATCTGTGCCACTAAGTGTAGACACCTATAAACTGGAAGTAGCCCGTCAAGCTCTAGATGCCGGAGCCA
>CP070793.1:588472-594414 GCA_020346965.1 Chloroflexota bacterium
AAACATAAAAACACTGAAGAAATAATGGAAGAACTCGAGAATTTCTATTCACGCACCTATGCTACGATAGACAAAGGAAAAACAGTATTATGGATAGGCCTTTGGTCACTATTAACTGGACTGCTCGATATTTTCCGACTTTACACCATATTCCTGGCCCTGGGTTATTATCCTGACTTTTCCATGCTTTTAATTGCATATACGCTACAGCCTGTCGTTGGGCTGATTCCATTTCTACCAGGAGGTTTGGTACTTATTGAAGGGTCATTAATTTCACTGTTCACTCTTTTTGGTGTTCCTCTAAATCTGGCAATGGCGGCAACAGCGATTGAGCGGGGAATCTCGTTTGTGCTGAGCACGATAGTGGGGGCTGGGGTCTTTTCCTATCTGGGAGTAAGGATCGCTATGAAACCTGAGGTGCAAAACTAGGCGACTATGCGTGTAGCACTGGTTGGCGACGAGTATTATCCGGATATAGGTGGCGCGGCTCTGTACGCATTAGAGCTAAGCCTTCAGTTGGTCAGGTCGGGTATAGAAACCGTGGTGATCACGCACATGCATCCGGGCCAGCTTGAAGAGGAAGAAATCGACGGGGTGAAAATCAAACGGATAAAGGGATGGGTACTGAATCATCCCCACCGCACTTTTTCACCACCCCTTTTTTATCGATGCTACAAATACATTCTGGATGAGAAATTCGACGTAGTCCACGGGTTGGATGTTTATTCCACTATGGCACTCATGGTAATGCCTTTTGCACGCATATTTCGTATCCCCTGTGTCCTGACCTGCCATACAGCAAGGGGTTCAGCTTTTCAGATATTTCTACAGCGTGTATTGGGCTGGATGTTCAGGGTGGGTAATCGCCTGATAGCTGTGAGCCAGGCATCGGCACGATTCTCTTATTTGCTGGGATTTTCCGAAGAAAAAGTGACCGTAGTTCCGAACGGTGTTGATCTATCGTGCTTTAACCGTAAAGTAGATGCTTCGTTAATGCGGGAGGAATTGAATGTTGGCGAAGAGCCTCTTGTAGTGACGGCGATGCGTTTAATCAAGGGCAAAAGCCCGGAACTGCTCATATCAGCCTTTGCCAGGGTACTGAAAGTTATCCCAAGTGCAAAACTGGTTATCGCCGGCACCGGAAAGGAAGAAGATAATCTATCCCAACAAATTAAAGACTTGAACATTACAGATTCCGTATTCATGATGGGGAACCTGCCGAAAGCAAGAGTCGCTCAACTCATGGCCGCCGGAAATGTTTTCGTTTTACCGTCTAAAATAGAATCTTTCGGTCTGACGTTGCTGGAGGCTTCCGCCGCAGGTGTGCCAGTGGTATGCGCAAACGCGGGCGGGATTCCCGAAGTGTTTCAAGATGGTTTTAATGGGCTTCTATATCCACCGGGAGATGATGATGCTATGGCAAAGGCAATAATTCGTCTGATTCAAGATAAGGAGCTAGCAAAGAAGATCAGCGCAAACGCTTTGGATACCGCCAACAAGTTTACCTGGGAAAGAACTGCCGAGCAAACACTCCAGGTTTATGAAGAGGTGTTACAAGGAAAAACTCCAAGCCGGTCTCGCCATTCAAGTTGAAGAAGGTACTTCACGTCCTTCTCAACAAAGGGCAGGATGTAGAGAAAGGGTTATCATTGAGGTTTGAATTTCTGACTAAATGTGATGTGTCAGATAGCTTAAGTGTGTGTACAACCCAGCCTACTCACCCAATACCTGAATAATTATCTTTCTGGACCTGGAGCGGTTATCAAAATCTACGAATACTACCTGCTGCCAGGTGCCCAGGGTTAACCGCTTATTCACAAAAGGTATTGTTAGGGAAGCTCCAAGCGTGGAAGCGCGCACGTGGGAATGTCCGTTCCCATCCCCCCAGGTTTTGTTATGCTCATAAGGAATATTTTGAGGTATCAACCTATCCCACATGTTCCTATAATCGGAAACCAGATTTGGCTCATACTCTATGGTGGTTATGCCCGCTGTCGAACCAACTATGAACAGGGTAACTATTCCACTATTAACTCCAGATTCCTCTACATTCTTTGATACTTGGGACGTTATATCGATAATATCGCAATTACCTTTAGACTGAAGGGTAATGTCTTTAGTGACCACATTCATATCCTTACCTCCTGCAATATAATATCGCTTAACTCAAATACAGGCCCGTCACTGCATACTTTTTTCAAGCCTTTCCTGGTATTTATAGTGCAGCCATAGCAGGTACCAAAACCACACCCCATCCTCACCTCGAGGGAAACCTGACACTTTTTCAGTTTGGGATTACTTTGCTTCGCTCGCTGCGACATCTCTACCATCGTCTTATACATATCCACCGGACCACAGGCATACACCCGGTCAACTCGGTCCAGGAAATCAGGTAGAATATCAGTAGCCATGCCTTTCTGGCCTGTGCTGCCATCCTCTGTGACGGGAACATATTGCACTTCCTGATAGTTGATAGATGTCGGCTTACACTGCTCGATATATAAATCAGCAGCGGTGATGGCTCCGTGAATTAAAGTCATCCGGTGCCGGGACGAAGCATACTGCATCAGAAACGCAAGAGGAGCGATACCAATTCCCCCGGCTACGAGCAGTAAGTTTTTTGCTGATGGGTCGATACTAAAACCCTTACCCAAAGGGCCAAGGATATCTATTCTGTCATGTCTCTGTCGCTGTGACAGCCAGAGCGTGCCTTTGCCCGTTACCTTGAACAGGATGGCAATCTCCCGGTACGAAACCTGATGGACGCTGCAAGGCCGACGTAATGTAAAATCCCCACACCGCACTGTGATGAATTGCCCCGGCAATACTGAACCGGCAATATTGGGAGCCTCAATCCACACGAGATGTACGCCGGGCATGACCTCTAAATTAGAGGTTACGGAGCACAAGGTTTGCTTCTTTGCAGTTTCCATTTGGCTCTTTTCGTCTAATCTTGTCCTGTCGTATTTGAATCGCTCTTCCTGTTTAGATACTCCCTGATTGGTTGAATGTTAAATATTTGGCTGCTATCTGACAGCGCTCCTATGGCTACCCGAGCAGTATCCAATGAGGTGAAGCACGGTATCCTATTTTCTGCCGCAGCACGCCTGATAGCAAAGCCGTCTTTCAGTGGAATGCGCCCTCCCGTGATAGTATTAATTACTCCACTCACAGAATTATCTTGGATAACATCAACTACGTTAGGGTGCCCCTCGCTTAACTTCTTGGTCACCATTTTTACCGGGAGACCCATAGACTCTATCATAGCCGCAGTTCCCTCCGTGGCGTAGAGCTCATGGTGAAGGGAATGCAATTGCCTAATCAAGGGCGAGGCTTCATCTTTATCTTTGTCTGCGATGCTGAGTAGTAGTCCGCCGCCTTGAGGAAGCATCAGTCCGGCGGCTAAAAGCGCCTTAATCAAGGCTGCTTCAAAGCTGTAATCAATCCCCATGACCTCGCCTGTGGATTTCATCTCAGGACCCAGATAGCTATCCACTCCAATTAGCTTTGACATAGAGAAAACGGGGGCTTTGATACCCACCAAGTTTTGTCTCCTCCATAGCCCCCCTTCGTAGCCCTGCTCCCTGAGGCTAATGCCAGCCATGACTTTGGTGGCGATTCTTACCATGGGCACGCCGGTAACCTTGGATATGAAAGGGACAGTTCGACTGGCGCGGGGATTAACCTCGAAAACATAAACCGTTGAGCGACCATTTTCCCTCATGATTACCATCTGGACATTCATCAGTCCGTCAATTCCCAGAGCAAGTCCGATTCTGGTGGTGTAATCCACCATGGCATCTACCTCATCTTTGGTTAGATTGATGCCCGGGTAGATAGACAACGCATCACCGCTATGTACACCAGCTCTTTCAATGTGCTCCATTACGCCGGGAATGAGAACCTTTTCCCCGTCACAAATAGCGTCTACCTCGACTTCTTTGCCCTGGAAGTATTTATCAATAAGTACGGGATGCTGGCTATCCATCTCTAGAGCCAGTGTCAAGTAGCGGACTAACTCAGGTTCGTTGTACACGATTTCCATAGCCCGCCCCCCAAGGACATAGCTTGGCCGTACTAATACCGGATAGTCCAGGTTTCTGGCTACGTTTATTGCTTCTTCGGTGGACGTTACTCCAGCCCCGGGCGGCTGAGGTATACCTAATCTGTCCAGGAAATCTTCAAAGCGATGACGGTCTTCAGCGATATCTATAGCTTCGGCACTCGAACCAAGTACCGGTAAATTGTTGCGAGCTAAGGGTCCAACTAAGTTAAGCGGTGTTTGCCCACCGAGCTGGACAATAGATGCTGGGGCAGAGCCATTATTACTCTCATTATCAAGCATATCTCGGATACTTTCCTCGTCCAGAGCTTCGAAGTAGAGGCGATTACTGGTGTCAAAATCGGTGGAAACTGTTTCGGGATTGGAGTTGACCATAATGCTCTTGATTCCTGCCTCTTGAAGCGCCCAGGCTGAATGGACACAGCAATAGTCAAATTCGATTCCCTGCCCAATGCGTATGGGGCCACTGCTGATGACCACAGCTTTCTTCTCCTTCAGTGGTTCGGCTTCATTCTCCCTTTCATAAGCGCTGTAGAAGTAGGGGGTCTCAGCATCAAATTCGGCAGCACAGGTATCCACCATCTTGTACACCGGGCGGATTTGCCATTCATGGCGAGTTTGCCTTACCTGTTCTGGCAATCTATCGGCCAGGGTGCCCACTTGTTCATCGGAAAAGCCGAACCTCTTCGCCTCCCAAAGAAGCTCCGGTTTCAACGGTTCAGAAAGAAGCCTCTTCTCCATGCCTACAATATTCTGAAATTTATGAATAAACCAGGGGTCTATTCCAGTGAGTTCCGATAGCTCTTCGGGCGCGGTTTCCCTGCGCAGCGCCGCCATAACCGCCCATAATCTTAAGTCGTTAGGGTGAAGCGGGTAGGAATCAAGCCCTTTCCCTTGGCTCCAACAGGGGTCTTCCCAGAGCAAAGTACGTCTGCCGAATTCCAGGGAGCGTACTGCCTTTTGCAGAGCAGCCTCAAAGCATCTATCAATGGCCATTACCTCGCCAGTGGCTTTCATTTGGCTACCAGTTTTTCGGTCACCAGTAGCAAATTTATCAAAAGGCCACCTGGGAATCTTGACTACGCAGTAATCCAAGGCCGGCTCAAAAGATGCCAACGTTTTGCCTGTGACCTTGTTAGGTATCTCATCGAGCCTCTTGCCTATGGCTATTTTGGCAGCCACCCGGGCAATGGGATAGCCAGTGGCCTTACTGGCTAAGGCCGAACTGCGGCTGACACGGGGGTTAACTTCAATTACGTGGTATTGGCTTTCTGTCACTTCCTTCTGGTCTGAGGCCCATTTATCCGCCACTATTGGACTTGGGGTTAGGGCAAACTGTATATTGCAGCCACCCTCGATTCCCAGAGCCCTTATGATTCTCAGGCTGGCTGATCTGAGCATCTGGTACTCTTTATCGGTTAGGGTCTGACTCGGCGCCACTACAATGCTATCTCCTGTGTGCACCCCCATAGCGTCAATATTCTCCATATTGCAAACGGTGATGCAGTTATCAGCACCGTCCCGCATAACTTCGTATTCCAGTTCCTTCCAGCCTAACACACACTGTTCCACGAGAACTTCGTGGCTCATGCTGGAAGACAGGCCATTAGCAGCAATCTGCTCAAGCTCTTCTATAGTGTGGGCAATACCGCCGCCAGTGCCGCCCAAAGTGTAAGAAGGGCGGATAATGAGAGGCAAACCAATAGAGTCTGCCAGCTCTTTCGCCTCCTTGACTGACTTCACGGTGGCGCTTGCAGGCACAGGCTCACCGATCTCAACAAGGAGCTGTTTGAACAAAGACCTCTCCTCGGCTGTCTTTATCGTTTCCAAGGGTGTTCCCAGCATCTTCACGTCATATTTATCCAGTACGCCGGCATCG
>CP070793.1:594514-597284 GCA_020346965.1 Chloroflexota bacterium
GCAGTCCTACGCTTAAATAGCTGAATTGCGGATCATATGCACTGTTATACAGATAGTGCGAGTCATTGAAGTCGAAACCGATAGTCATTGCTGCCGGCACTTTATCCAGCTGCAAGATACCCAATCTCAATAACCCAAGTTCAGCCATGGCCTTAACCAGTGACCTGAAAAACGATTCTCTATTGCTATTCATGAAGTCGGCTTTCTCGTCTTTACTCAATGAAAAGAGCTTCAAAAAAACATCCATATAATCTTCAACTTCTCGACCCACCTCAGCACATTGATGCTCTACAGCACTAGTCTCCCATAACCGTCTCAACTTCCTCCTAACTTCATGGCGTTGCTTGCCATCTAATATCGCCAGGTATTCATCCCAGCTAGCCGGCAAATCCAATTCCAGAGAAACATCTTCAGGCTGACAGAGAATCTCGTACCCTCGGTTCTGTGTGATGCCTACGAGCGTAGTGAGCACTGTAGAATCACGCCGCAAAGGTCGTAGGTCGAGTTTGCTAATACCACGCTCCCTCAAATTATCAAGCAGTACCTCAAAGAATTCCTTCTCTCTGCCTGCGATGATTACAAAATCCAGATAGTCACAGAGGTCATCGCTGCCGACAAAAGAAGCAGTCTCCCTATGCGTCATCAACGGAGCAAAACCGATGATTTCCTCGCCCTGCCACAGCATCCGTAAATACAATTCATGCTCGCCACCAAACACATCCCACCAGGCCTTCAACCAGGCAGGTAAAACGAAAATGGAACCCCACTTTAAGCGGTGACGTAACTTGTCCCATGAAAAAACAATGCCGTCAAGACTCTCGACGGTCAGGGTATAATCCATCGGTGTTTACCCAAGTATAGTGATTAACCATACTTGAGTCAACTGCCGGACCTGTGAAGTAAGCATACTAAGCAATACAAGGTTTCCGTAAATCCATTAGTTTCTCAGCCTAAACTAAATCCATATTATTGACTGATCCTCAAAGCAAATTCACTGGATAGGGGATATACGTTATCCGAAGACCTTATTCTATGAGTACCACTAATGAGCCAAGTCGGCGCCTGTCCAACCTGACTCTACCAGCGCAGCATTTTTAGGCTAATCTTTTTTCGTAAACTGTTGGGCGGCCTCACCCATTTCGTCACCACTACCTGAGCCAAGACATATATCTGTCTCCACGCGCAGTCCTATATCGAGTGGTGTCGACAGAGCAAGGGTAGTCGCCCTTTTGGCACCTTGAATAAGGCGGGGATTGATTGTAGCTATTTCCTCGGCTAGCTTCCTGGCTTCAACCATAAGTTGAGCTTTAGAATATACATGATCTACCAACCTAATCCTTAGCGCTTCGGCAGCATCAATTCTTCGTCCTGTGAGAATCAGTTCTTTGGCAATGCCAGTCCCCACTATCCGTGGTAAGCGCTGCGTGCTTCCCAGGTCAGGGATAACACCCAGTTGAATCTCGGGAAGCCCAAATATAGCAGTGTTACAGGCCAGGCGAATATCACAGCAAAGAATAAGTTCCAGGGCTGCCCCCAAACAATACCCATTAATGGCAGCGATAACCGGTACGGCGAGATCTTCGTACATAGTAAATATCATCTTCAAATTGTATAGGGAATCATAACCCTGCCGATAACCGGTAACAATTTCCATAGGGCTGCCCCCCGAGGCAACCATCTTCAAATCCAATCCGGCGCTAAATGCCTTATCACCAGCACCCGTCATTATAATAACCCTGACGCCAGGGTTTTCCTTAATAGCCTGTGCCGTTTGTTGAAGCCCGTGAAAGACATCCAGGTTAAAGGCGTTCAGCGCATCCGGTCGGTTCAACAGCACTGTGCCGATATTGCTTTCAATATCAAATTCAACAGCGTCCTGCTTTGCCATTTATCCCCCCTTTCACAGGTTACTCTCCGACTGATTTTACATTTCAGCTACTACAAAGGTCAATTCTGCTTTCGTATGCACATCGATTGCAGCCTCCATATATAGAATGATACAGACAAAGAACCATGTCATAGGGCAATACCGCTAATCAGTCTTCCAGTATATAAGGTGATATTGGTCAGCTAGCAGTGTTATAATCGGCGTTAAATAGAAATCCTGGCGCTTTTTCGGAGTAGTTATGGCGGTTCTACAGATTCGAACTTTGCCTGACCCTGTGTTGAGGCAAAAAGCTAAAAAAGTAACTAAGATCGATAAGTCTGTTCAGAAGCTAATCGATGACATGATCGATACATTGCACGCTGACCCCAACAGAGCCGGTCTGGCTGCCCCACAGGTAGGAGTATTGCTTCGCATAGCAGTAATAGAGCTGCCAGAACAGGAACTCATCACTCTGATTAACCCTGAAATAGTAAAAAGGGAAGGCGAGCGAATAGTCCAGGAAGGCTGCTTATCCATACCCGGTTATTTTGGGGAAATAAAAAGGGCAGTAACTGTGAAGGTTAAAGCGCAAGACAGATACGGTAGACAATTTCGTCTCAAAGCAGAAGATTTTCTGGCTCAGGCGCTCGAACAGGAAATCGAGCATCTTGATGGCGTTTTATACATCGATCATCTCGAGAGCCGGGAAAAACTGTTTGAGGTTGTTCAGGAAGGAGAGGAATAAGCAAGCTCTGCTATCCATTGATGGATTAGCCCCAGACTAAAACAACCACGCAATTCCAAGTGCAAATAAGCGACATCCCTAAGCTCAGCGGCTTCAACAATCTGTCTCGCTTAAACAAAACCAGAGCTATAACTATTCCAGCGGAAATCAGCCCCTTA
>CP070793.1:597384-601111 GCA_020346965.1 Chloroflexota bacterium
GTGTGGCCAGACGATACAGGCTCTGTATCTGGTAACTACTCTTTCACTGACTACTACGCAGGGACACTCAAGGCAAGCTATTCTTTTGATGCTGACGGATTCCTGGATGGCGTTGGCGACCCGGGCGGCTCCGGCGGCGGCACGACATCTAGTGGGTATAGTGGTATCCAATGGGTGAACCCCGTCACTACAGGACACGGATCCTGGGAAAGAATCTAAGAGACGCTTAATTGATTAGGTAGTCTAGAATAGTCGCCGGCGGAGCTGGCAATTAGCCAGCTCCGCCGGTTGGCTTTTGCCTTCAAGTAGTCTATGCACGGATAATCAAGAATGTACGGATAATAGAATATGAGTCTTCCGTAACGGAATATTCCTGAAACTACCCTCTTTTCGTTGCTTTCTTTCTTCCTTGACGTGACCCCGAAAGCTTCATACAGAACTATCCCCTAGAACACAATCTCTTCCCAAATTGTTCCCCCCGCCTTGTCATGCTATTCTCAAGATAATGAAGGCAATACGTCATCGTATTAAACGACACAGGGGAAAGGAGGAGTACAGGTATAAAGAAGCCAATTGAACTAACGCATCAGGTCAGAGAAGGTGAGACAGCATTAGATATATAGCGGATTATCGGAGCTAAGCCCCAAGGAATCTAAGCAGAATATGAAGAAAGGAGGGAATAAGTATGAAAATGACCCACCACGGAGAGAAAGGTTTCACAATGACTGAACTGTTGATTGTGGCTGCAATACTGGTCATTATCGCTGCCGTAATTGTCCCTTACGGAGATACTTCGATGTCTATGGGAACAGTTTCTGCAGCTAGCAGCGAAGCAGAGAATGTGAAAACTGCGTCACTGGCTTACTATACCAATACGCAGATATGGCCAGACACAAGCAGTTCCACTGTCACTGTCGGCAACACGACCTGTTCCCTTGGCCACCATTACGACGGAGCGGCTACGGCGAGTTATTCATTTGACGACGACGGGTTCCTGGCGGATGCTGGTAATCCGCGTGGAGATGGTGCTGGCGGGATATCAACTGGCTATGGCAGTATCTGCTTCGTCCCGTCATCAGATACGGGACAGGGAAAGAGGGTAAGAGACGAATCATGATAGTAGTCGAGTAATATGGAATATTTCACCCCCGGGTGGATTAAGCGTGAACCCAGTCCACCGGGGAGCTCTTGTATTTGGACAGAGGCAAATAGACAGTAGGCAGTCCTTGTTGCACCATTGAACGAAGGCGTGGGAAGGGAAAGGCTCAGGAATTCTCATAACCTTCTTAGTCCCCTTTATCTTCAGGCGGATATTCCAGGAGAGATTGCGATGTAACTAGTGTTACTGCCCTCCCCTTGCCTCGACCTGGCCCTCTGTAACAAGGTGGAGAGGGAGCTCCAATCGAAGCATAGAGGAAATTGTGTTGGCAATCACACCAGGTCTCTAATTGCGGGGTGTTTTTCCACTTGCGTTTGCGGAGGAATGCTTGATAAATCAGATAACTACAGAGATCTGGAAAGAAGCAATCCAGCACTGGGTGCTTGATTATACCCGTACTTTCCCGATGAGCTTTTCTACTTCCGATCGCTCGTTACAGTAATCAAGCACGGTTTCGCCGGTAATATTTCCCTTAAGATAGAGGCTGACCAGGGCTTCATCAAGCGAGATCATGCCGATTTCCCGGTGAGTACGGATAACATTGGGTAGCTGGTAGATCTTGCCTTCACGAATAAGAGCCTTCACAGCCGGAACACCGAGCATAATCTCTACGGCAGCTACTCGTCCTGAGCCATTAGCCCGGGGTACGAGCGCCTGACACAACGCACCTATAAGTAAAGATGCCAACCGTACTTGAGCCAGGTGTCGCTGATGAGGTGGAAACAGATCTATTACTCGTTCAATTGCCTGTGTAGCACTCGGGGCATGACCGGTGGTCAATATCAAGTGCCCGGTTTCGGCAACGGTAAGGACAGCGTCGGCAGTGTCCGGGTCTCTCATCTCCCCGACCAGAATCACGTCCGGGTCCTGTCGTAAGACGTGCTTTAGAGCATTGGCAAACGATAGTGTATCATTGCCAAGTTGACGCTGAGTGATAGCACATTTGACAGCGGAGTGAACATACTCAATGGGGTCTTCAAGAGTCACTATATGCCGGGTTTCATTAGTATTCATGTATTGAATCATGGCTGCCATGGTCGTGCTTTTACCGCTGCCGGTAGGTCCAGTTATAATTACGAGCCCTCTGGGCTTGACGGCAAGCTCTTTACATACCTGTGGTAACTCCAGTTCATCTATGGTGGGAATTTTTGGAGGCAGCAGGCGCACGGCAAGACTGATTGCGCCGCGCTGCTGAGCGGCATTACAACGTAGCCGACCAACGTCAGGCAATGTATAACCAAAGTCGAGCTCCAGCTGGCGGTGGAATTGCTCCCTTTCTTCAGGCGTGGTTATTTGGAGAAAACCTTCGTTTATATCCTCCGGAGTTAGTGAAGAATCACCGTCCGCCCCCTCCAGGGAACCGTCTATCCGAAAAATTGCCGGGCTGCCAACGACCAGGTGTAAGTCGCTGGCCCGCTTAAGTTTCGCTTCTCGAAGCAATGCAAAAACATCCATGTTATTCCCCTTCTATAGTTACTCGCTGATTAGTAGTATATTCAAGTATATTTACAGCAACATAGTGTAGGTCTCCTTTATCTTACTGTCAATGCCCCGTTGGTAATAGGAAGATAGTATCGGATTACGGCTCCTTTCTTTCCTAAACGATGAGCTAAACCCAGATTCCAGAATGCAAATTGCAGAAGGAATTCAAGTGCCTGAATATCAAACCTGTTCACCATTTTCATTCAGGATTGGCCGACTGTTATTATGGGGGCTCCGGCTTTATGTAGTATGTGTTTGTTTGCTTGCTCGGGATTTTTTAGGCGGCATAGAAGCTCTATTTGGTTAAGGAGAACTGAAAATTAAACGCGCCGCCACTCCCAGAGATAGAGGAAATCCATACCTGCGAAAACCTGAGGTCTTGGGACGGGTCTGTTGATGCTCTTAGTTTCTCGGCGTAACTGAAGATAGCATCTTCATTTGAAGCTGTCCCGGTAACAGCTACCGAAGTGCCTGAGTGATTGATGTTGTTCAGAACTACCTGCTCCCCTGCCAGTTTTTCAATCTGGTCCACGTCATCGTGAAATATGGCACGTCCGCGTTCCATGGTGGTAAGTTGGGCACTGAGCGCATCGGCTTTGGCCGCCGTTGGCCCAATCTGCTTGTCCAAGTTGCTTATTGCCTGCTGCTGCTGTGTAACACTCGTCTCAGCAAACAGTACATCAGAATCTAACGATTCAATACTGGCACGATTAGTCAGGATAAGAATCACAGCAAGGACAACCAGGCCAATCCCAATTACGGTAACGATGGGAAGTAGAACACGTACCATTGAGAAACGTGGAGGTACATAAGCCTCGGGCAAGGCATTGAAGTTCACTATCGAAGAATTCGCTCCCTCTTTGTCCTCCAATAGTTCCTTTAGAGCCAGCCCGATATTGACCATGAATTCGTTGGCATTGAAACCCTCGGGGGACTCGGTGGACGAAGATAATGCTGATACCTGATAGCCCGCCCCGCCGACCACTGACTGCCAGGTCTCCGGTTCTTCTACCAGGTCGCCGCATACAAACACTGGGACAGTTGCATCTACGGGGTTTTCCATGTGGCTTGAATTATAGAATGCAA
>CP070793.1:601211-605209 GCA_020346965.1 Chloroflexota bacterium
TCGCGCAATCAAATTGAAAGCAAGCCATCTTGTACGCTATAATGGACAATCCAGAAAAGGAGACTATACTTGCTCAAAAGCCATAACTGTGGGGAACTGAGGAAAAGTCATGCCGGACAGGAAGTAACTCTGGCCGGCTGGGTGCACCGGCGTCGTGACCATGGTGGTAAAGTATTCATCGACCTGCGCGATCGCGAAGGTATTGTCCAGGTAGTATTCAATCCCCAGATATCACAAGAGGCATATCAATTAGCGGGCTCATTCCGTAGCGAGTATGTGATTCAGATTACTGGAGAAGTTGCTGCACGTCCTGAGGGAACGGAGAACCATAAATTGGCTACTGGAGATATTGAAGTCGTAGCGAGAGAAGCTGTTACCTTTAGTAAATCGAAGACGCCGCCTTTTTACATAAGTGAAGATGAAGATATCGAAGAGTCGCTTTGTCTTAAAACTCGCTATCTGTATCTGAGAAGACTTAGAATGAAGGAGAATCTCCTCTTACGTTACAGGATGATAAAGTTCATCCGTGATTTCCTTGATGACAAGGGATTCGTTGAGGTCGAGACGCCTCTATTAATTAAAAGTACACCGGAAGGAGCCCGGGACTACCTTGTGCCCAGTCGTATCAACCCAGGCAAGTTTTATGCTCTTCCTCAATCTCCGCAGCAACTCAAGCAAATCCTCATGGTAGCGGGACTAGAGAAGTATTTCCAGATAGCTCGATGCTTCAGAGACGAAGATCTTCGAGCAGATCGCCAGCCTGAGTTTACACAGCTTGACATGGAAATGAGCTTCATTGAAGTGGAGGACATATTAAAGCTCATGGAGGAGCTTTTTGTGTCAATTGTCAGAACTGTTAAACCTGATGTGAGATTGCTTGAGCCCTTTCCCTGTTTTTCCTATAAAGAAGTAATGGAAAGATATGGCACGGATAAGCCGGATATCAGGTTTGGTATGGAACTCAAGGATATATCTGATATTGCAGCCAGTACCGACTTTCAGGTTTTTCTCTCGGCACTAGGCAAAAATGGCAAGGTAAAAGGAATATGCGTCCCTGTTTGTGGTCATTATACTCGGCATCAACTTAACGAATTAACGAATTTGGCTAAGGACTACGGTGCTCATGGTTTGACGGCAATAGCTTTTACGGGAGACACAATAACTTCAAATAATGTGAAGTCCGCTGCTGCCAAGTACTTAACAGCTAAGCAATTAGAGGAAATAGCCGATAGATTTGAAGCAAAACCCGGTGATCTCTTACTGATCGTAGCTGATGAACTTGACGTAATCAACAGGACACTGGATGGGTTACGCCGAGAGATGGCGCAGCGACTTAATCTAACGGACGGCAAACTGCTGGCTTTTGCCTTCATAGTTGATTTTCCTTTTCTAACGAAGAATGAAGCTGAGAATCGCTGGGAACCCATGCACCATCCGTTTACTGCTCCCAGGTGGGAAGATGTGTCGCTTCTTGATGAAGCACCAGCTAAAGTCTATGGTCAGCATTATGATGTGGTGTGCAACGGTTGCGAACTCGGCAGCGGCAGCATCAGGATTCACGACCGCCGGCTTCAAGAGAAAATGTTTGGTCTAATCGGTTACAGCAAAGAAGAAATGGTAGGCCGATTTGGAGGTTTCTTAGAGGCACTGGAATATGGAGCACCCCCGCACGGCGGTATTGCTATAGGATTGGACCGTTTGGTGATGTTATTGGCTGAGGAATGGAGTATAAGGGAGGTCATTGCCTTCCCGAAGAACCAGAACGCCGTTGACATGATGCTGGATAGTCCTTCATATGTTAGTGAACAGCAGCTCAACGAACTGAACCTTAAGCTGAAGCATGAGGTTCTTCATAAACAAGAGAGAAATAAGAAGTGAAAATAAACACAGAGAGTTTAGGTAATTGCCAGACAACCCTTACTATTGAGGCTGAAGACAGCGAGTTAAGCAAGTCGTTGGACGAGGCTTATCATCACCTAGTTAAACAAGTATCTGTACCCGGTTTCCGCAGAGGAAAAGCACCACGGGATATTCTGGTACAGCATATAGGAAGAAAGAATTTGCTGGACGATGCTTTGGAGCATCTTATACCTGAGCTTTACAAACAGGCGATCGAATCTCAACAACTTGCACCCATAGCTCAACCGCAAATAGAAATTACTCAGACTGAGCCTGTGATTTTCAAAGCTTTGGTATCTCTCCAACCTGAGGTTAAACTTGGCGATTACCATGGTATAAGGCTTGAACGTCCCCCTGACACAATGATCGGCGAAGAAGACGTTACTGCAGCCGTGGAGGAAATCCGGGAAGGGCAAGGGGTCTGGATACCCGTAGATCGTCCTGTTGAGTTGCGTGACTTAGTTACTATGGACATCGAAGCCAGTGTTGATGGGAAACCCTGGTTGAATCATAAAGGAATATTATATGAAGTAGATAAAGATTCACGTTCACCCGTGCCCGGATTTGCCACGAATTTAAAGGGCATTGAGAAAAGCAAAGAAAAGGCCTTCAATTTGACTATTCCCGATGATTATCCAATTAAGGAAATGGGTGGTAAAGAAGGTGCTTTTGAAGTCACTATTACCGAGATAAAGGAGAAACAATTGCCCGAACTTGATGACAAGATGGCTCAGAGTGCGGGCTACGATAACCTGAAAGATATGAAGGCGAAATTGACTGATGAGTTAAGAGCCAAAGCTGAGGTCAGAAATCGCTTGGAGTTGAGACAGAAAGCACTTGACTCTCTGGTGGAAATCAGCGAGGTAAGTTATCCGCCCATACTGGAGGATGATGAAATTGCCGGATTGCTCAGGGACGAGGCACATCGTTTTGGTTTTAAAGATGTAGCAGATTATCTAGAAAAAACTAACAAGACGGAGGAAGAACTGAAACAAGCACTGCGCCCTATAGCAAAAAAGCGACTAATTCAGGGTCTTGTCTTAGGAAAATTAACAGAGACAGAAAAGATTGAAATTAATGCTTCTGAAGTAGATAATAAGGTAAATGAAATTACCAATGATACGGAGGATAAGGAAAAGGATAAGACTAGGCAATTCTTTTCACTACCCCAGGTCAGGCAATCAATTGAGCAATCTTTGCTCACTCAGAAGACGATGGACCGATTATTGCAGATAGCAATGGACGGCGATAAGAATATGACAAAGGAGGAATGATGGAAGCAATATCTCAGGTGGTAATTCCTACGGTAACGGAGACCAGTGCTCGGGGAGAACGTATTTTCGATATATATTCACTACTGCTCAGAGAGAGAATCGTCTTCTTGGGCACGCCGATCAATGATCAGATAGCCAATCTTATTATCGCCCAACTCCTCTATTTAGAGAGGGAAGACCCGGAAAAGGATATAAACCTTTATGTTCATTGCCCGGGGGGTATTATCAGCGCTGGCTTAGCCATTTACGATACTATGCAGATTCTTCGGTGCCCTGTATCAACCATTTGTGTGGGTTTGGCGGCAAGTATGGGCACAGTGCTTCTTTGCGCGGGAACCAAAGGCAAAAGGTATGCTTTGCCAAATTGCACTATACATCTGCACCAGGCCGCCGGCGGTGCTCAAGGTCAGGCAGCCGATATTGAAATTGCGGCCAGGGAGATAATGAGGATACAGGAAACGATACGTAATATCCTGGCTAAACATACCGGCCAGCCAGTAGACAAGATTGCCCATGACACAGATAGAGATTTCTATCTGAGTGCCGAGCAATCAGTAGAATACGGTATCGTAGACGAAATACTTAGCAAACCGGCAAAGAAATAGGATGGATGCGTTGCGATACAGCAATGAAGGGCTTGGTTAAATCAATCTAGTCAAATCCAGGTTGCTTGTTAGAGCAGAGAGTTCCTCTAGTTCTTGACTGGTCGGATGATAGCTGGGATACCAAACTCATTGGACGTAAATTCCACAGTTAGTGCCACGAATGAAGCATTTGGTGGGTTGGGCAAAGCGGGCTTAATTACCGTTATTATTGTTTCCATAA
>CP070793.1:605309-609817 GCA_020346965.1 Chloroflexota bacterium
CTGTTATTGCTATAACGAGCCCTACTATCCATTGTGCGTAGAATGCCTTCTTCCGTTTATTGCTGATTCCTTCTAGCTTCACGTCTTTTCGCCTCCTCCAAACTAGTAACGCTAAAAGTACCAATACAACACCAATAGCAATAATCACAATCGCGATCATATCAACACCTCCAATTATTATTCTTCCGGCATACTACGTTTCATATCCTCAGGTTGTCAAGCGGACGGAATTTCTGGTAGCAGGTCGGTTGGAGAAGATTAACGTTTATTGGTGGCAGCGGCTGGATTTTGAAAGAGGTCTTAGAGGGTTTGTCCCGAAACGGGTTCATTTATCTGGCAAAATGACTGCAATGCCAACAGCTGCAGGTACTGTCCCCATTACCATCCGGGAAGCGAAACTTACACGAAACAGTTGCTTACACGCTGTCAATTCATCATTAAGCAATAGTGAACACGCCGTCAAAGGAGACTCGAACGACCGATAACTTCCATCTAGGTCTGTATTCACCCTCCTGTCGTGAAGGATACTGGTATGGTCATTATAAGGATGATCCACATGACGGCTCCGGCGGCAATTAGAGCAGCACCTAATGCCCGAAATCCAACCCGTGTGCTGCCCCGAAGCGTGACGATGCCGCCCGCAATCGACGCTGCGCCGAGTATACCCAATGTCGCTATAATCCAGAATTCCATATCGAAACTCACCTCCTATTCAATTCGCATTGAACCTTTCTGACCCATTTCAACGTCTTTGAGAGATACATATAATAAAAGAGAAAGAAGTGCGCTGGGACTGAATGGTGCAATGATTCTAGCTAACTTCATTTTACTGCCTTCCTTCCAAATCGGTCAGCCATTCAGACACCCCCTCTCTTGCTTCTGTCTTTCGCCAAATTCATATAGTGCAAGGGCAACCAGTAACGCTGTTGCGATACCGGCTGATATATATGCGGATCAATCATTACCTTGAATACTACAATGCGCAAGGTCGAGAAAGGTTGCACCAGTACACTCCGTTTACTATATCGGCTAAGATGGCGCCCTTCGTTCGGAATCCATGTGTACATATACTTGTGGAGCTCAGGTGATGCTCTCGCCAGCTAGAGATAATGTAGGTTTACTGGTGACGGACAGCGGACCCCATGGAAGAGAATGGGCTAGACTACACATTCGTCAGTTCCAGCAGAGTCATGTAATTCGTCGGTTTTCTGTGTCCTGTTACCGGGTTACTCGTATCCTTTGCTGAGGTAGTATGCATACGTTGCATAAACTACTCTCATAGGGTTGTATACAAAGCCGTCTATCCAGTCCCGGAAGCAGTAGGCACCCAGCAATTGAGCCACCATGATACTGGGGACTTCGTCATAATATAGTTCTGCCAGCTGGTCATAGAGCATTTGACGTTCTGTATGGTTGTTTGAAGAGATTGCCTGCTCAATAAGACCGTCTACTACTTCATTACTGTATCGCTGCCCTTGCGCGAATGTCCCCTGGCTGTGCATGTAAGGAAAGACGAAATTGTGAGGATCGGGATAATCAGCACTCCAACCACTTATATACATAGGAAGACCTCCCCGGCTCATCTCAGCAAGCATGTCCGGCCACCCCATCAACCGGATATTGATCTTGAACAGCGGATTGATCTGAAATAGATTACTCTGCAGTATTTCACAGGCGGTTTTTCCCGTAACATCTCCTGCACCATATACGAGTGTTATTAAGAAACCGTTTTCCCATACTTGGCCATCCCAGGCCGTTCTCAGGTGTTGCTCTGCCTTTGCCAGATCCAGTTCATAACTCGGCCAGTCGGGTTTATAGTAGGGTATGCCTTTGACTATTGGGGAAGAGATCTGCTCACCGTAGCCGGTCAATGCATCGTGAATATATATATCCCAATCGAAGGCATAGGCAAAACCCTTGCGTACATCAACATCGCTGAAGAAATCCACAGGTATGCCCTCGCCGTCCAACTGGCCGCTACCGATCAATCCTGTCGCGGGCTCAATGTCGAACTGGAAGAAGAGCGCCTGATTCAGCAACGTGGGCAAACCGTCATAAACGCTGATTCCCGGCTGTTCTGTTAGTGCCTGGACTTGCCCAAGCGGGATAGCAGCAGCATCAGCGTCACCTGAAACCAGCATCAGTGCTCTCTCATTCGAGTCGAAAATCGTCTGCGTGATGATTCTCTCGAAACTGGCTAGTTCACCCCAGTAGTCGTCATTTCTTATTAGCGTTATGCCGCTTCCCACGTTCCAGGACTCCAGCATAAACGGGCCAGTACCATTGGCTATTGAATGGATTGGAGAGCTGCCAGGGGCAGGGTCATTCAAACTTTCGTATGATTCCTGAGTTCCGTCCCAGTCACCGTTCTGTATGCACCAATCCATATCAACTACAGAAGCCCAATAAGAGGACATGATCTGCAGGAACGGCTCGTACGGCGCGGCCAGATTGAATTGCACCCACTGGCCGTCCACTTCTACTTTGCTCTTGATGTCGTTAAGAGAGATCAGGCCACCACCGTCTGTTCGAGAGCTGTAGGTTCCCAGACCAAAAAGCGTTTCAAAGAACATCCATTGAGGCCCAGACACGTAATCTTGAACCATCCCCCTTTCAAATGAATATTCCACATCTTCGGGCGTCAACGCATTTCCGTTATGGAAGGACACTCCCTCTCGAATTTTAAACCTGTAGGTCTTTCCATCTTCAGAAACCGTCCACTCCGTCGCCAGGCATGGAGCAAACTCGCTTATGCTGCTGCCGTCAAACTTGATCAACGGTTCGTAGATGTTCAGCAGTTGCCCGCCACTTTCGGTATCATAGCCGTAGGCTGGATCCAGACTGGCGATATCGTTCTGCCCTGCTATCACAAAAGCATCAGGGTTCTTGATATCCGGGGTACTGCCATTAGGGGCAGGAAGGCGCGATACCAGGACGGATATTGCTGCTATTATGGCAGCTATGATAATTATGGTGACTAGTCTTTTCTTTGTCATTCCCGTGCTCCTCCTTAGCCCGATCTAGGTAACCGGCATTATGATCAGAATGGTTTATAGCAGATAATCGGTATTTTGTAAATCCATTTGTGCTGCCTGCATCCTCTCACTGAATAGAATTGGTGGGAGCGACTAAATCCCTACTCAGTAAAGCCATTCCTTGTATTCAGGAATATGCCTCATATCCTCATATAGCCAGACCATACGGTCTACATACCACACTTTCCCGAGAAAGGCGATTGCTGCTCCTGCCACGGTGGGCCATATTTCCAAGATGACTAAGCCGTAAACAAGTATTGCTGCTCCGATTATCGTTAGCAATGTCGTTACATTTGCTACTGCTACATGATGCGATGGGATTTCCATTTTCTTGCGCTGGGTAAAGATCTTTTCTCCAAAAACTCCCTTGCTCATCCAATTATTAGTCGATTTTGGCTTCGAAAAGACGCGGGGATTCAGCCAAACCCAGATAAACACTACAGCAACCGGAATTAAGAACCAGATTCCTATCCAGGCACGGCTCCAGAAAGCTAAGACCAGAAACGGGTAGGTAGCAAAGCGAGTCCAGCCACTCCGTGGATTAGCATGTTTGAACCAGACTTCTTCTGACATAGACATTGATGTGGATGCTAGCCTGAGTATTTTATTGAGTATTCTATCTAACACAGCTCCTGTACCTCTTTTTGAGTAATATCGGCACGATAATATCATATTTGTAATTGTGTGAAAAATAGAGAACTGACAGTGTCTGGATTTGAGCCAGCAACCAAAGATTTATGAGAACCAGCCCCTGCTATGAAGCGAATGTTACCTTTCATCATAACTCTTCCTTCCGAATTCATTTAGCTCCTAGGAAGATAGCAGTTCCAATTGAGGGAAAGGTCAATGGGATAGAGACATGGGTATTAGCCGCAGTTGTTATAATGTGGCAAGCGTTTCAAGAGGAGGAATTATATGGAGCAGAAGGTAATTCACTATCCTGAATACTGGGCGGGCAAGAAATTGAGCTACCCGAATGTCCCGGCTGAAGCTGGAAAGTTCTCCCGCTCTATTGTGGCCGGCAACCTGATCTTCATATCGGGCTGCCAGGGGGCCAACGATGAGACGGCAAGAGTAGAGACCATGGTATTCGAGGAACAGATGGAGATTGCGCTAGGCAAAATTCGCCGTGCTCTGGAAGAAGCGGGTAGCTCAATGAACAATCTGATAAAAAACCTCATCATATTGAAGGACCTGAAGTACTATCCTGCCATGCGGCGCACCGAACTGGCATATTATCAGAAGTATGCTCCATTCTTGATAGACAATCCCCCGGTCAGTTCTGTCTTGGGCGCCCAGTTGGGCAAACCCGAATACTTGGTTGAAATAGAGTCGATTGGGTGGTCTCCAGGAAATAACTGGCTACACTAAGAAAAGCGCATTGAGCAGTTTGTTTTGTGAGTATTAAGAGTACTTTGATTCTCCGCCAGAGTCACACTATATTAAGGCAGAACTCGGTCGTGGCAGATTCCA
>CP070793.1:609917-612507 GCA_020346965.1 Chloroflexota bacterium
GCGCTGACTATACGAGTAGTTTTGAATTACCGATTCCGAAACGGGAGAATAAACGCACGGTCGTTTACTTCCCCGGGTCAACTATTAGTAACTTTGACCCCATTCCGGTGAAACATTTCTTAGAGCATGTGGTCAATCTATGCGGATCAAATGGTGCCCTGCTTATCGGCGTCGACTTGAAGAAAGATCCTGCCGTGCTTCACAATGCTTACAATGACAGCAAAGGTTTGACTGCTGCATTCAACCTCAATTTGCTACAGCGAATCAATCGTGAGCTTGGCTGTGATTTCCAGCCGGACACATTTGAGCACTATGCTTTCTACAATGCCCGTGAAAGCAGGGTTGAACTCCATCTTATCAGCCAGAATAATCAGGCGGTTCACATAGGTGGCGAGACCATTTCTTTTATCAGGGGGGAGAGTATCTGGACGGAGAGTTCGTACAAGTATAACCTTGACGAGTTCGAGCGGTCGGCTGCAGTGGCAGGATTCAGAGTGGAGCATGTCTGGGTCGATGAACGGCAGTGGTTCAGTGTCCAGTACCTCACAACAACGTAAGGTAAACCAGCATCATTGATGGTCTATGGACTATTTGCACGGCATGAGCCGCACCAAGTCTTTCTCTTTGAGCACTTGCTCAAGAGCCGATACAGTGTAATCGATATCTTCCTCGGTTGTGTAGCGGCTCAACGAAAACCTAACGGAGCAATGTGCCTGTTCTTTCGTTCTTGCCATGGCGATAAGCACATGAGTCGGCTCCGGAGAACCTGATTTACAGGCTGAACCTGAAGAGATTGAAATGCCATGCTGGTCCAGAGCGATGACAATAGACTCTCCACGTAGGTCAGGGAGCGTTAAATTCAGCGTATTGGGCAGCCTGTTCTCAGGATGACCATTCAACACCGCATCTGGCACCAGGGCCCTGATGCCTTTTTCTAATTTGTCGCGGAGCTTATGTATCCTCTCAGAATTCAGGGGGGTGGATGTGACGAGTTCCGCTGCTTTACCCAAGCCTACGATGGCTGGAACGTTCTCGGTACCAGCCCGTATGCCCTTCTCCTGTCTACCCCCGTGGACAAGTGGCTCCAGTTCGATTCCCTTTCTGATATATAGGGCACCTACTCCCTTTGGGGCATGAAACTTGTGTCCCGACAAACTAAGCATATCTACATTCAAGTCTTGCACATCCACTGCAATCTTACCTATGGCTTGAACGGCGTCTGTGTGAAAAAGGATTCCGTTCTCGTGGCAAATTGAACTTAACTTCTTTACAGGAAGAATAGTACCCACTTCATTGTTGGCCATCATTATGGAGACCAGTATTGTATCTGCGGTGATAGCGCTGCGTAGTTTTTCGGGATCCAGCCAGCCGTCTCCATCTACATCGAGATATGTAACTATGTAGCCATATCTCTCCAAAAAATCACAGGCGCCAAGCACAGCGGGATGTTCTATAGTGGTCGTTATAATGTGATTGCCCTTATTGCGCATGGCAAATGCGGTTCCCTTGATAGCAAGATTGTCAGCCTCAGAACCACCTCCGGTGAAGACAATCCGCCGCGGTTGACAATTTAGTAGTCTGGCCACTTGGCGACGTGCATTCTCCGAAGCTTCTCGGGCAATCTTGCCCGTCTGATGTATGCTGGAAGGGTTTCCGGCGTCTGAACTCAGGTATGGCATCATGGCCTCTCGTACTGCATCATCAACCTGTGTCGTGGCATTGTTGTCGAGGTATATGCGACGTTTGAGCTTCATTAGCCGTTCTTGTTTGTTTGCCAAATTACTGTGATACTTTAATACTCGTCTATTTACTGAACATCGAGTCTCATCAGTGCCGGACTCAAGTTTTTGTACTTCACACAACAGTGCTTTATATACGGGAAAACCAGAGATGCTGTCATAGTTGCTAATATCAGTAAGTTCATTGACATTCCATTCCTGCCATGCTTTGGGGCCAACGGGGGTACCGCCGCCAAACGTACATTCAGTACATCCTTTGGCAATGTCATTTGTGACTCTAGCCCTGAATGGTATACTCCCTCTTGGTGTGATTACCCGTACAAGGTCACCACTTTGGATGCCCCTTTTCTCAGCATCTTCAATGTTAAGCTCTACGAGCGGCTCAGGTGTATCGTTTATCAGCCCTTCAATACCGTGATGTTGAGACCTGAAGTCGGTCTGGGGTCTTGCCCCGGAGTTGAATATCAGGGGAAAGCTTTCCAATAATTTCGGACTCCCCAGTGGCCCTTCAGTCGGTTCGATGTATTTAGGCAATGGCTCATATCCATATTCTTCCAGAGCAGTCGACCATATTTCAAACTTTCCTGTCGGAGTCTCAAAACCCGGTTTCCCATCCTTTCTTAAGCCTCCCTTCTGCCATTTCTTATACTCCGTCATAGGTGTGGGAATTCTGACCCAGCCACCAGCTGCCCGCACATCTTCCAGCGTAAAACCGGAACCTTCGAGGACAAACCGGAGCATTCCCTCTTCAGTCTGAGGAAACAAATGCCCGTATCCCAGACGCCTGGCCAATTCAGCCATTATCAGGTAATCACTGCGTGCCTCTCCCTCTGGCTCAATCATTCTGTTAC
>CP070793.1:612607-616192 GCA_020346965.1 Chloroflexota bacterium
CACAAGCAGTGAGCGAAATAGCAGACAGTAGTGAAGCTACAACAATGCTGGCAATAAAGAGTTGGGATTTTTTCATTCTCTCCTCCTAACAGCTAGCTTTTCCAAAAATTCGGTACGCATCAGACAGCTAAACTTCCCAGCCTCCTTCCAGGCTTTAACATGGGATCACCTTTTGTCGATAGTGTATCACCCCATCAAGAGATTCGGCAAGAGAATCAGGAGCAACTGTACTTGCCAATCTTTTGAGAAAGCCTGGGCACCAATGTTAAAATAGGGCATCATGCCGGACGCCATATTCATCAAGGGCGCCAGAGAGCACAACCTCAAGGATATAGACGTCGTTATCCCCAGAAATAAACTGGTGGTTATCACCGGTGTCTCAGGCTCGGGAAAAAGCTCTTTGGCCTTCGATACTATATATGCCGAAGGACAGCGCCGCTATGTAGAGTCACTTTCTGCGTATGCCCGCCAGTTCCTGGGGCGGATGGAGAAACCTGATGTTGATTACATCGAGGGGCTTAGCCCGGCTATATCCATTGACCAGAAAGGACCACCCCGTAACCCAAGGTCTATTGTCGGTACGGTGACTGAAATCTATGACTATTTGCGCCTTCTTTTTGCACGCATCGGTCATCCTCATTGCCCCGAATGTGGAAGAGAAATATCACGACAGACAGTGCAGCAAATTGTCGATGCCGTCCGGGACATACCGCAGGGCAGCCGCATCATGATTCTGGCACCGCTAGTCAGAGACCGCAAAGGTGAACATCAAACGATACTAAAGGATCTACAGAAAGCAGGATTTGTCAGAGTTAGAGTCGACGGGGAAATCTATGACCTTTCCGAGGAATTTCAATTAGATAAGAACAAAAAGCATACCATAGAGGTAGTGGTCGACCGACTTCAAATAGAGCAAAGCGAAAATGCTACGCGCCTTGCTGACTCCATTGAAACGGCGTTGAAACTGGGGTCTGGCGTTGTACTGATCAAGATTCTTGACGGAGAGGAGTTGCTTTTCTCCGAGCATTTTGCCTGTGTTTACTGCGGGGTAAGCCTAGGGGAAATCGCACCCAGAACATTTAGCTTCAACAGTCCCTACGGTGCCTGTCCGGAATGCACGGGACTGGGCTGCAAACTGGAAATCGATCCCAATCTGGTTATCCCTGATAAGAGATTAAGCCTGGACGAAGGAGCTATTCAACCCTGGCTACGAAACGGGCAGCTCAGCACCTGGACCAGAAGCATATTACAGTCTCTGGGTCATCGCCACGGTTTTTCTCTATCGACACCGGTGAAGGATTTGAGTGAAGAACAGTTGCGAGTAATTCTGTATGGTGACGGAGGTGAGCCAATTCCCGCCACATACGAAGACCGTAACGGTCAACTGCGTCAGTACTACGCTAATTTTCCGGGAGTCATACCATACCTGAAGCGCCGCCATAGGGAGACCACTTCCGACTATATCAGAGAAGATATCGAACGCTATATGGCGGCCAGCTCCTGCCCCGCCTGCCATGGGAAGAGGTTAAAACCAGAGTCTCTGGCTGTCACTATTCTAAGCAGAGATATCATGGACGTTACTGGCCAACCTGTTACAGAGATTCTGAGTTGGGTGGAGCAGCTCGGTGATAAAATCAGCTCCCGGGAGCTCACCATAGCCCAGCAAATCATTAAGGAGATTCAAGCCCGGTTGGGATTCTTGAGGGACATAGGGCTGAGTTACCTAGCGCTGGACCGTCCCTCAGCGACATTAAGTGGGGGTGAAGCCCAGAGAATCCGTTTGGCTACACAGATCGGCAGCGGACTCAGCGGTGTCCTCTATATTTGTGACGAACCCACAGTCGGTTTGCATCCCGCCGATGGCTCCCGACTGATTACCACCTTAAAGCGCCTCAGGGACCTGGACAACACCATAATCATCGTGGAACACGATGAAGCTATGATGCGAGCGGCCGACCACATCATCGATATGGGACCTAAGGCCGGTAAACAGGGGGGAGAGATTATCGCTACAGGAACACTTCAGGAAATAATGGATTGTCAGCAATCTATAACAGGACAGTACCTCAGTAGGAAAAAGCAAATTCCCTTACCGCCTGAGCGTCGCCCTGGCTCGGGAAAGGAAGTGGTGATTCAGGGTGCCAGAGAGAATAACTTAAAGAACATAGATATTCATATACCATTGGGCAAGTTTGTCTGTGTTACTGGCGTCTCTGGCAGCGGTAAGAGCTCTCTCATCAACGAGGTTCTGTACAAGAGACTGGCCCGTTTCTTCTACCGGGCTAAGGAGAAACCGGGCGATTGTGACGCTGTTCTCGGCACTGAGAATATCGATAAGGTGGTCGACATTGACCAGTCACCGATTGGGCGTACGCCGAGAAGCAATCCAGCTACTTATACGGGGACTTTCACGCCAATTCGAGAGCTTCTCGCCACTGTTCCTGAAGCCAGGATGCGTGGTTACCTCCAGGGGCGTTTTTCCTTCAATGTAAAGGGCGGAAGGTGCGAAGCCTGTCAGGGAGCAGGCTATGTCCAGATTGAGATGCAATTCTTGCCTAATGTTACAGTTCCCTGCGAGGTATGCAAGGGCAAAAGATATAACCGTGAAGCACTGGAAATCCAGTTTAAAGGCAAGAACATCGCCGAAATCCTGGATATGACCGTGGACGAAGCTCTGCTCTTCTTTGACCACTTCCCTAAGGTTAGGAGCAAACTGGAAACCCTTCAAGATGTAGGTTTAGGGTATATTCACCTGGGCCAGCCAGCACCTACGCTTTCCGGAGGTGAGGCACAGCGGGTAAAATTAGCTACCGAGTTATCCCGCCGCTCTACAGGCAAAACCCTTTACATCCTGGATGAGCCTACTACTGGCCTTTCTTTTTCAGATATCGCTTTCCTGCTGAAGGTGTTACAGCGTCTGGTAGATTATGGAAATACGGTAATTGTTATCGAGCACCACATGGACGTGGTCAAAAACGCCGATTGGGTCATCGACCTAGGCCCGGGCGCCGGTGATGAGGGCGGTTATCTTGTAGACGCTGGCACACCTGAGCACTTGACGCAAAACGATGCCTCTTCCACAGGCCGATATTTACATGGTATATTATTAACTCAGAAGCAAAAGGTATTGACATGACATCGAGACCGAACAGGGACGAAATCCTTGATTCTATCCATGGCAATGTTCAGGATAAGAACATGATTAGGCACATGTTGGCCACCGAGGCCATTATGCGAACTCTGGCTAAGAAGTTGGGGGAGGATGAAGAAGAGTGGGGTGTTACCGGGCTCATTCACGATATAGATATGGAACTGGTTGAGGGTGATATGAACACCCATAGCAGGCTGGGGGCTGACATCGCCAGGGAGCTTGGAGGCAGCGAGACTATGGTCCATGCCGTTTTATGTCATAACGAAGCTCACGGCGTTTCCCAAGAAACGAAACTGGATAAGGCGCTTTTCTGTGCTGATTCCTTGAGCGGACTTATCACTGCTGCGGCTCTGGTTCGCCCCGATAAACTAAGTGGATTGACAACCAAATCGGTTATGAAACGTTTTCGCGAGAAAAGTTTCGCCGCTGGAGTC
>CP070793.1:616292-620237 GCA_020346965.1 Chloroflexota bacterium
AGAGATAGTAGGATTAAAAGAGACGAGAAAAGTAGTAGCGATTAGCTTAGAGATGTTCCATAAGACAATGAACGAGGCAGAAGCGGGCGATGCTGTCGGAGTGCTATTGCGAGGTATAGACCGAGATGAGATAGAGCGGGGACAGGTCCTAGCTAAACCCGGTACAGTCAAGCCTCACACCGAAGCTGAGGCCGAAGTATATATCTTAACCAAGGAGGAAGGCGGAAGGCATACACCTTTCTTTAATGGTTACAAGCCCCAGTTCTATATCGGAACTCTAGATGTTACGGGCGAGATAACTCTTCCTGAAGGCGTGGAAATGGCTATGCCCGGTGACGAGTTGACTCACCTCAAGATCAAGGTCATTTATCCTGTAGCTATGGAAGAGGGATTACGCTTTGCTATCAGGGAGGGAGGCAGGACAGTGGGTGCTGGCGTGATTAGCAGAATTATCGCATAAGCAACGACTCCTAAGCTCTACTTAGATTTGTAAACGTGGCTAAAAAGAAGGGTGATTTACGCATAATTATCCACCTGGCTTGCAATGAATGTTTGCACAGAACATATACTACTACGAAGAACAAGAAGAACGATCCGCAACGGCTGGAGTTGAATAAGTATTGTCCTCATTGTCGTGGCTATACTGTTCATCGAGAAGCAAAGTAACTTATGACAGCTCACGCTAAGAAAGCGGGTACCAAGCCCGCTCCGGCTAGAAAATCAAGGTTCAGCTTTTTTCCCGAGACAATAGCTGAACTCCGAAAAGCCCACTGGCCAACTAGGCAGGAAGCTTTGAGGTTGAGCCTCTTGGTGTTGCTTGTGTGTGTTGCTTTGGGAGCCATTTTAGGCGGTTTGGATTGGGTTTTTACGCAACTAACAGAACTATTTTCGCTTCTAGGTGGTTAGAACAGATTAATGGTTGATGGAGAATGGTACTTGTTATACGTTTCTTCAGGTCATGAGGAGCAGGCCAGGAGGAATCTGGAACAACGTATTAAATATATGGATGTAGGTGACAAGATATTTGATGTGGTGATACCCACAACTAAAGAAATCGAAATCAAAGCTGGGAAGCGACATACGATGACCAAGAAGGCCTTCCCGGGCTATATCATGGTAAATATGAACTTGGACGAGCATAGTTGGGATATAGTACGCAACACGCCTGGGGTCGCTGGCTTTGTGAGTGCTGGTACCAAACCTGTTCCTTTACCTCAGAAAGAAGCGGATGCCATCTTAAAACGCATGGACGAAGCTCCCACTGAGGTTAAAATGACTTTTAAAGAAGGAGATAGCGTACGTGTGACGAGCGGGCCTTTTATCGACTTCATCGGCAAAGTGGAGCAAGTTAATTTGAGCAAAGGTAAGGCAACAGTTCTGCTATCGCTCTTCGGCCGGGAAACACCTGTGGAATTAGACCTCCTGCAGATAGAGAGGATATAGCGCCGGACCAGGAGTATAGGACATAACGAAAGAGAGCTGCAATAATGGCAAAAAAGGTTAAAACAATCATTAAGCTACAGATACCTGCAGGTAAAGCTACTCCCGCACCGCCTGTCGGCCCTGCTTTAGGTCAACATGGTCTCAATATCATGGCTTTTTGTAAGGAATATAATGAACGAACCTCTTCTCAAGACGGTTTTATCATTCCTGCTGAGATAACCGTATTCGAGGATCGCTCCTTTACCTTTGTGACCAAGATGCCGCCTGTTTCTGATCTGTTACGGCGGGCTTTGGGCATAGAGAAGGGTAGCGGTGATGCTGGAAGCGAGAAAATAGGCAAGATAAGTAGAGATGCGGTCTATGAGATTGCACGGAATAAAATGAAGGACCTCAATACGACTGATATTGAGAAGGCAGCAAACATCGTTGCCGGCACAGCCAAGAGCATGGGAGTTGAGGTGGAATGAATTGTTGAGGATATAGATAAATGGAAAAACACGGTAAGAAATACCAGGAAGCTAGTAAACTTGTAGATAAATCGAAGATCTATTCTGCTGAAGAGGCGATTGAATTAGCCAAAGAGGCTTCCTATGCCAAATTCGATGAGACCGTTGAACTTCATTTGAAGATGGGGGTCGATCCGCGTAGCGCTGATCAGCAAGTGCGTGGGGTAATCCTGTTACCTAATGGACTTGGGAAGAAGACGCGAGTGCTCGTCTTTACCCAAGGTGAGGGGGTGAAATTGGCAGAGGAAGCAGGTGCTGATTATGCTGGAGCAGACGAGCTCATTACGCAAATTGAAGGTGGCTGGCTTGAGTTTGATGTATCTATTGCTACACCTGATATGATGCCAAAAGTAGCCAAGCTTGGAAAGATTTTGGGTCGGCGAGGTTTGATGCCAAATCCCAAATCTGGAACAGTAGTGCCACCTCAGGACCTAGCTCGAGTCGTGAGCGAAGCTCGTAAGGGTAGAGCCGAATTCCGTTTAGATCGGACAGCCATTATTCATTTGCCTATTGGAAAAATCAGTTTTGATAAGGATAATCTATTGGAGAACCTGGCAGCGGCGGTCGAAGCTATTGTTAAGGCAAAGCCCAGTGGAGCTAAAGGACAATATATTAGAAGTGCGTTTCTGTCCACCAGCATGGGACCGGGATTCAAACTAGATATTACTTCCTTGCTTGCTATGTCAGGTGTTCTAAGCCGGTAACCAAACCAGAAACTGTAATATTCTTTCGTTTATCCTTTTGCGTTCGGCACACGTATTGGGAATCCGCGAATTGCCATCACTCATTGTCTGTGATAGTTCGTTGGTTCTAGTTCGAGAGAATCTTGTCCGCTGAGAGTGAACCTGCAGTACGGAAGACGGCAAGCAAAGAAAGCGTTGATTATCGGTACGTCTGTGCATCATGTAAATACTGGAAGTATTCCTAGGGTTATGGTGGGTGTCCTTAAAGGCCATTTATTACAGCGGAAACAAGTAACTGTGAGTATACTGGAGCGATATGATATCAGTAATGGGACATTGACGTCCTGCTAACGACTGACCAGCAGTTTCCCAAGTTCTTCAGCTTCCCTCATCAATACCTCGTTCTTGACAATCTCACCAGCCTTTAGCGCACTGCCGTACACCATACCAACCACCTTTGATCTTGTGTAACTGTAAGCATCTTGGAATGTTCGCAACGCATTCACACATCCGGATTTGACGGGATCAGCATCTCCGTAACTCATCGCAATGGCGATCCGTTTGCCTGTAAAAGGACTCTTTGCGTAAGTAGGGAGTGCATAACAGCGATCCATAAATATCTTTGTCTGGGCGGACATCGTAAACCAATAGACGGGGCTAGCAATGACCCAGGCATCTGCCTTGATTAACTTCTCGTAGATTTCCTGCATGTCGTCGTTGATCGCACATCCTTTGCTGTCGTTTTTTTTGCAGGTGTCACAACCCCTACAGGGGCTGATTTTCAGGTCTTGAAGAAACAGAGTCTCCACTTCAGCACCAGCGGATTTTGCCCCCCGGGAAATACGGGCTGCTAGGGCGGAGCTATTTCCCTTTTTCCTTGGGCTACCCAGAATGACCAGTAGTTTCTTATTCGTTGCTTGGTTCTCCAACGTGTTTACCTCCTAGATGATATTCGAGCGATTATTCCTTTCTCTGGATTATGATTTCCGTTCCTGAGAGTACTTTTTTGAATATAGTGGTAGGGCTAATGACTTTACCGAAAACAACAACCTGACTTGCCGCACGAATTTCACCACTTTGGCTTACAGGTGTCGGTCCGAAGAAGATGCAAAATGCATTTCCAGTAGGCCAGTAAGCTAAATCCCCTATGCTTACCACTTCTTGTCCAGTCTCTAGCTTAAGACTGAGTGGAATCCAGAAGTATATTTCATCTCCCCAGAGACTGACGTGTCCTTTGAGAGGTAACGCTTCCCAGATTGCCTGGGCTGTTCGGGTGTCATTTAACTCGGCTTCTGCTTCAATTTGTCCAACCA
>CP070793.1:620337-623612 GCA_020346965.1 Chloroflexota bacterium
GCAAAGTGGAGCTTCAAGTGCCAAAGCGGGGGGCTAAAAAGAAGCTGGTGGATACAGCAATTGAAAACGCTATTAGAGGTTTTGAACTGGTCCAAGCTAAAGAAATCAAGGTAGAAACTATAAGCTCTGCTTTACGAGAACTAAAGACCAGACTGCGCTTACCCAAAATGCCCCTGAGAATAGAATGTTACGACGTCTCTAATATTCAGGGTGCGTTAGCCGTAGGCAGCATGGTTGTTTTGGAAAAGGGCTGGCCTAAGCCAGTGCATTATCGCAGATTCCGCATCAAGACAGTGGCTGGCGTTGATGATTATGCCATGATTCAAGAGACATTGCGGCGCAGATTTAAGCGAGGCCTGACTGGCGAAGGCACCTGGGCAATCGTCCCCGGCCTTGTCCTCATCGATGGCGGCAGGGGACAACTCAATGCTGCTCTAGAGGTGAGGCAAGAATTAGGGCTGGACTCTATCCCCATGGTCAGCCTGGCTAAAGAAAACGAGGAGGTATTTATAGCCGGCGACCCCCAGCCAGTTCGTATAGCTAAGGATTCTCCTGCCCTCCATATACTACAAAGAGCCAGGGATGAAGCACATCGCTTCGCTATAAGTTACCACCAGAAGTTGCGCCGCAAAGAAGGCATTACTTCTGTTCTGGATAGCATCTCCGGCATCGGACCAAGGCGAAAGAAGGCTTTGTTAAAAAAGTTTGGCTCAATTGAAGCTATCAAGGAAGCTACTTCCGAGGAAATCAGCAAGACGGAAGGCATAACTCTGGCCCTGGCACAAAAAGTTAAGCAATACCTAGGAAATTCCCCAACGTGATGGCATTCTTAATCGCAAATGCCTGAGCATCGTTATTGAAATAGAGATAGCAGGTTTTAACGTTGGGACCCAGCCGGGTAACTCTTTGTGCCCACTGGGAAAGCTCTTCATCAGAGTAACAACTTGAATATAGGCTATCGCTGCCATGGAAACGGACGTAGGCAAAATCACCAGTAGCTACCAAGGGGCAGCTAAAACCAGGCATGTCAAAAACGCACAGCCCAACATTGTACCTTCGTAAAATATCGAATACAACATCATCAATCCAGGATTCATGGCGAAATTCAATGACATGCTGATATTTGGTCGGCAACGAAGATGAGAAATTTTGTAATAACTCGTCGTTACGCTTCATATTAGGAGGGAGTTGATATAACAAAGGGCCCAGTTTTTCTCTCAAAAACTCGGCCCTAGATAGGAAGTTCTCCACTGCGGAGCCTAAACTCTTTAACCTTTTTATGTGCGTGATGAAGCGGCTCACCTTAACAGCAAAAACGAAGTTGCCGGCGGTAGATTCCCGCCAGGTGGCGAAAGCTTTCTCCGAAGGCAGCTTATAAAAACTGTTATTAAGTTCCACGGTATTAAATTGCCCGGCGTAAAATTGCAGCCACTTAGCCCTAGGCAATTCATCGGGGTAATAAAGCCCGCGCCAGTGCTCATAGTGCCAGCCGCTGCAGCCAATGTAATACTTCACCGACATACTGCTTCACCGCGAGTTCTAGTAACCACATTACCATATTATCATGTCCGAGTCTGGTATCCAGTCTCTGAAGCAAGATTGGGAAGTGAATCTTTACACAACCAGGAAAGTAGGCTCTCCTATGAGATTATATCCCTGTTAGCGGACACGCCAAATCGATCCCTTTGCCAACGTGATTAGTGCGATATAGTCATTTAAAAAATTGTAACACATGCATAAAATTAACAGGATTTTAATATTTATAGCTTATAATAATTCAATCTAGGGATGTTATTAAAACTGAATCATTACTTGACAAGATCTAGCATCTTTTTGGTTGCGGTAGCTTTAGTTCTGGGGATGGTGAGCTATGGTGGTAGCTGCGGTGGTTATCCTCCTTGCCCTTGTGATACTTCTCCTCCTTCGCAAAACCTGGAAATACGAACCTGGTATGACCTGGATGCCGTCAGGGACAACCTGGCGGGCGACCATATTCTGATGAACGACCTCGATTCTACCACTGCCGGTTATGGTCTGCTGGCGGGCCCGACAGCCAATGAGGGAAAGGGTTGGGAGCCGATTGGAACTTTCATCCCTATGTGTTTCTGCGCAGGCCTTACAGGAACTTTCAATGGGCAAGGATACGAGATACGTGACTTATTTATCAACCGCCCTGATGAATATTTGATAGGTCTTTTCGGTTGCGTTTATGAGGCAGGGATCATCAAAGATATTGGCGTGGTGAATTCTACTGTGATCGGTAAAGGTAGTGTTGGTGGCTTGGTGGGAAGGAACATGGGTACTGCTAGCAACTCCTTTGCCATCGGCAGCGTAAGTGGCGATTCTAAAGTTGGCGGCCTGGTGGGCTACAATCAAGGCCCTGTGAACAACTGCTATGCCATAGGCAGTGTAGTTGCCGGCGGGACGGTTGGAGATGTTGGCGCTGTGATAGGAGGATTTGGTGTTGGCGGCCTGATAGGACTTAGTGAGGGGGGGCCTGTAGACAACTGCCATTTTACAGGCAGTGTGACAAGCTATTTTTCTTGTGACGAATGGGAGTTTCTTGTTGGTGTCGGTGGTCTAGTCGGAGTTAATTACGACACTGTGAGCAATTCTTATTCCAACGCCAACGTGACTGGCGAAGTTGGTGTTGGCGGTCTCCTGGGACGTAATCTTGGTGGCACCATGAGCGACTCCTATTTCATCGGCAGCGTGACTGGCAATTCTGATGTTGGCGGTCTGGTGGGATCAAATTCAGGCGACGGCGCTCTGAGCAATTCTTTCTATAATTACGATGAGGTCCTGATCAACAGTGAGAACATAATTACTATAGGAGCCTTGCTCAATGAGGACTTTGAGGAATGGATGGCTAACGGTAAGTTCCTAGATGTCAACGAACGGCTTTCTCAAGAGAATGGTTATCATGTGGTGAATAATGTCACCGATTTCAAACAGCTACTGGCATTCGGGCAGAATGCTACTCTGAAGTTCAGATTGACAAGTGACCTGGACCTAGCTAGTGAACCCAACTTCTACGTCCCTTATCTGGCTGGAGAGTTTGACGGCAGTGGTCACAAAATCTCCAATCTGAGCTTGAATTATGATTTAGTTTCGCCACTTGGATTATTCGGATACCTTGCCCCTAGTGGAAAAGTCACTGGTGTCAGCCTCGAGAACATAAACGTAACTGGCTATTCAAGCGTCGGTGGTCTGGTGGGAGGTACCCGTCATGGAACTATAAGCCACTGCTATTCTACAGGCAACGTGGCTGGCGA
>CP070793.1:623712-628975 GCA_020346965.1 Chloroflexota bacterium
ACAATGCCTATACTACGGGACAGGGGAAAATTGTCCTTCGGGCTCAAGCCAGCGAACTGACTACCAAGACCGGCAAGAAGCAAATAATCATTACAGAGCTTCCCTACCAAGTAAACAAGGCAGCTCTGGTAGAGCGGATAGCTGAGCTGGTCAAAGTCAAGAGAATTTCCGGGGTGGCAGAGGTGCGTGATGAATCGGATAGAGAAGGCATGCGCATTGTTATCGAACTCAAAAAAGAAGGACAGCCTCGACAGATACTTAATAACCTCCACAAGTATACTGCCATGCAATCTGCTTTCTTTATCAATATGGTGGCGTTAGTCGACGGACAACCTAAAGTAATAAACCTTAAAGAAGCGCTAACCTATTACATTGACTATCGCTTTCAGGTCATTACCAGGAGGTCTCAGTTTGAACTGGATAAAGCAAAGGACAGGGCTCATATCCTAGAGGGCTTCAGAATTGCTCTAAACAATATGGAGCAAGTAATCAAGATTATTCGGCAGTCTCAAACCGTAGAATCGGCCCGTTCCAACCTAATGGCGGCTTTTGCTCTGTCACACATTCAAGCGCAAGCTATCCTTGATATGCCGCTCCGTAGACTAGCTAAGCTAGAGCAAGACAAAATAACTGAGGAATATGCCGCCGTGATAAAGAATATTTCCTACCTCGAAGATTTGCTGGCAAATCCCCGGAAAGTCTTATCGCTTGTTGCCCAGGATGCTGAGGAGCTTAAAACCAAATATGGTGACGCCCGGCGGACCGTAGTGAAAGCAGAGGAAATTGAAGAATTTCGTACTGAAGACCTCGTTCCTCACGAATCAATGGTAGTCACCTTAACCAACAAGGGATTCATCAAGAGGATTCCTGCCGCGACTTATCGGCTGCAACACCGTGGCGGAAAAGGTGTCATAGGCATGGTAACCCGGGGCGGTGATACAGTGAACCACATCTTAGTAGCTGACACTCATGATAATCTCCTCTTTTTCACCAGCACTGGTAAGGTTTATTGTATTAAGTGCTACGAGGTTCCCCAAGATTCCTCCCGCACAGCCAAGGGGATAGCCCTGGTGAATTTATTGCCTATTGACCTGGCAGACGAAGTGACTGTGCTGCTAGCCATAACAAGCTTTCCTTCAGACAGGTTTTTGCTGATGGCTACTATAGGTGGCGTGGTCAAAAAGACAACACTAGATAAGTTTGCTTCGATAAGGAGGAATGGTATTATTGCCATGGGGCTCAGGAATCGGGACAAGCTGACGTCAGCAGGCGTAGTAGCCGATGAAGATGAGGTCATCCTGGTGAGCAGAAATGGGAAGGCTATTAGATTTAAGGTACAAAGCCTGAGGACTGCGTCTCGAACCAGTGGCGGTGTTCGTGGCATTCGCCTGGTGGACGATTATGTTGTTGGCATGGGCATTGTCCTTCCCGACACCTATGTGCTGACCGTGACCGAAAAAGGGTTTGGTAAGCTAACGCCGATAAAAAACTATCCCGTTCACAATAGGGGCAGTAAGGGAGTAAGAACTTACAGGGTTAACCCCCAAACGGGTAACCTAGCTCTATCTAAGCTTGTATCCCAGCAGGGCTCACTTGTAATGCTATCAACCAGGGGCAACGTGGTAAACATCCCGATGGAGCAAATCCCGATTCAAAGCAGGAACGGCCGGGGAGCCAGGCTTATGGGTTTAGCTGAAGATGATACGGTGACTTCAGCCACCTGGGTCTTCCGGCACGACTAAGTGCTGTGAATGCAAATTGGCCTCGGCCTTTTGTCATTCTGAGCGCAGCGAAGAATCTATCTTCTGGGCCAATACTGGATCTGACACAATAGGCCTTGAAGTAGCATGAATATGCCTGTAATATACAACGTAAATAGAACATTAGGAGGTTATTATGTTTTGTTCTCACTGTGGTGCGGAAAATCCTGACGACGCCAAGTTTTGCTCCAAGTGTGGCAACAGGCTTGGCGCCGCTGCAACACCAACTGAAGATGCAGTCAAATCAGAGGCGGAGAGCAGCACAGGTTTGTCGGCCAATGTAGCCGGGCTTCTTTGCTACGTGTTGGGTTGGATAACAGGAATAGTTTTTCTAGTATTGGAAAAGAAGAGCACCTTCGTCAAATTCCACGCCTACCAGTCCATTATGACTTTCGGTATATTGACAGTAGCTCAACTTGTTCTGGGTTGGATCCCTTTTATTGGTTGGGTCCTTAATATACTCATCGGGATTCTAATGTTTATCTTATGGATTATCCTCATAATCCAGGCAGGGACAGGCAAAATGTGGAAGGTGCCCTGGGCAGGCGATTGGGCTGAGAAGCAAATCAGCAGGTAAAGCACCTGACTATTTAGTGCCCTAGTCTGATGAATCAGATAACTAAAGATAGATATTCAGCTTTCCGCCGTGGAGGTATGTATCGGGGAATTCTTCCATCCTTATGCCGCCCTACTATAAGTCACTCGAATTGATGTAGAATCTAATATGTGTTTCCTTAGTTAGCTCAAAAAAAACTATTCAGTGAAACCAGTTGTCATTCTGAACCCTTCGCTTCGCGTCATTCTGGAGGAGCGAAGCGACCGAAGAGTCTCATTCAGGATAAACTCCGCCCAAAAAATCTAAGCCCTTCACCATGATTCTATCGTGGCTCAGGGTGACAAAATAAAGTAATGTCCCGGAAACTCCCTTTGGGGATTGAGAGGAGGGGTGTATAATATAGAGCGTATGGGTTCTTCTGAGGTTTTTTACCGCAAGTGGCGGCCACAGACTCTAAATGAGGTGTTGGGACAAGAGCCTATAACTCAGACTCTACGCCATGCTGTAGAGGGTGGAAAGATAGCTCATGCATACCTTTTTTGTGGTCCGCGAGGTACAGGCAAAACCAGTACAGCGCGTATCTTAGCCAAGGCAGTCAATTGTCCTAATCAATCAGGTGGGGAGCCGTGCAATACCTGCGATATTTGTCGTTCAATCACCGAGGGTAGGGCTTTAGATGTAATAGAGATAGATGCTGCCAGCAACCGCGGCATTGACGAAATCCGCAGCCTGAGGGAAAAGGCAAACTACGCCCCCAGTCTCGCTCGCTATAAGGTATATATCATAGACGAAGTCCACATGCTCACCGAGGCGGCCTGTAATGCCCTATTGAAAACATTGGAGGAGCCACCTGGGCATGTAATCTTTGCTTTGGCTACCACGGAAGCACACAAAGTTATAACCACCATAGTCTCGAGGTGTCAGCGATTTAATTTTCATCGTCTGCGGCAAAGCGAGATAGTGGAAAAACTCAAGCTCATATGCGAGAAAGAGGGAATTCACATTGAACCTGCTTCTTTAGAGCTAGTTGCTCGTGCTGCTACCGGGAGCCTTCGAGACGCTGAAAATATCCTGCAGCAGATGATTGCTTACTATGGCAATCGAATTGAGCTGGACCAGGTTCAAGCAGAGCTTGGCATCGGTTGGGATCCGCGGGTTAGACAGCTAGCAAGATGTGTGGTCAATAGGGATGTGGCTGCCGGGCTAAAAATTATAAGTAGCCTGAACAGCGATGGCATTGACCTCCGTCAGTTCAATATGGGCTTGGTAGAATATCTTCGAGGTTTGCTGCTGTCTAAATCACAATGCGAAGAGGCTCTGGATGTTACCGACGAAGACTTGGCTGAGATGAAAAATCTTGCGACGAATACCACGCTGGATTATCTGCTCCAGGCAGTTAAGTCTTTCTCCAACATAGATTCCCGCGGCAATAATTACTCCGCCTTGCCCTTAGAATTGGCTTTAATGGGATGTGTTTTGTCCCCGCCTACAGGACAAGAGCAGCCGACTACAAATAAACCTACGGAGGCAGCTGACGATACCGAAATAACCGAATCATTAGAGCAAGCTGAGGTTTCCGCGGGACTGGATACCGACATATTCGAGACTGAGATTCCCAGCGAAGAGGCCCCCAAGGATATTGATTACCTCCGTAGCCGCTGGAGGGAGTTCATTCAATCTTTGCGAGGGGAAGGTTCCAGCGGTAATTTGGACGCCTTTTTGCGGAGTGCCTGCGATCCAGTAGCGCTTGAGGATGATACACTGGTACTAGGTTTCTATTATTCCTTCCATAAGGAGAAGATTGAGGACGCTAAATATCGCCATCTGATAGAGAAGAAGCTGAGTGATAAGTTTGGCAGTCCCAGCAAAGTGCGCTGTGTCCTTAGGCCGAAAGCCAGGCAAAGAGCCATGGAAGGTCATCTAGTTAGGGCAGCGCTGGAAATGGGTGGCAGGGTCACCAGTGTGGTCGAAGACCCGACTCTGGCGAGAGGAGAGAAATGAATAAACACCTTATGCGCCAAGCAAAGGAGCTGCAGGCAAGACTAGCCAAAGCCCAAGAAGAGCTGGGCAATGCCCAAGTCGAGGCAAGTGCCGGCGGAGGGGCGGTAACTGTGGTTATTGATGGACACCAAAAGGTCCAGTCAGTGAAGATTGCCCCTGAGGCAGTCGACCTGCAAGATATGGGCCTTTTGGAAGACCTAGTGCTGGCAGCCGTAAACGAAGCCATCAAAAAGTCCCAGGAGCTGGCTCAGGATCGCCTTGGTGAATTGACGGGAGGCTTCAAGATCCCGGGGCTAATGTAAAAGGCGGAGTTGATTTTGCATGAACTTCCTCCCCACCGCACAGCCGGTAGCTCGCCTGATCGAGGAGCTACATAAGCTGCCTGGCATCGGTCCCAAGAGTGCTCAGCGGTTGGCTTATTTCTTATTGCGCACCCCTGAAGAGCAGGCTAGAGCTCTGGCCGAAGCCATTGTAGCTGTAAAAGAGAGAATCGTCTTTTGCTCCCAATGCCAGAACATCACTGAAACCGACCCCTGCCCTATCTGTCAGGATAGGGAGCGTGACCACACCAAAATATGCGTTGTGGAAGAGCCCCTGGATATATTAGCGTTAGAGCGTACCCGGGGATATAACGGTTTGTATCATGTCCTTCATGGTGTGCTCTCCCCCATGGAAGGGGTGGGACCTGAGGAGCTGAGGATAAAGGAGCTTCTAGACCGTCTCCAGGGCGGTTCAACTCAGGAGATTGTTTTAGCCACTAATCCCAACCTGGAGGGAGAGGCTACCGCTATGTATCTTCATCGCCTGATAGCCCCCCTGGGGATAAAGACTACCCGCCTGGCCAGGGGACTTCCCTTCGGCAGCGACCTGGAATACGCTGATGAGGTCACCTTAACCCGTGCCCTTGAGGGAAGGCAAGAGGTTTAGATTCCCAAGTTTGAGAGAC
>CP070793.1:629075-632943 GCA_020346965.1 Chloroflexota bacterium
CGGAAGCTTGGAACTCGCTCAGAAGATCTTTGATGCCTCCCTGGACGAGATTGTCGCCCAGGAGCATGACAAAAGGTGAATCGCCGAGAAAGCCCTGTGCTACCTTGACAGCATGCGCCAACCCCAGTGGTTCAGGCTGGATTATGAAAGTAATCTTTCCTCCCAACCCTGGGTCCGTACCAATAGCGTCCTCTATGTAAGGGCGGGAGTCTGAAGATACAACGATGCCGATATCTTTGATGCCGACTTCTTCTATATAGTCCAGGACATGAAATAGAATCGGCTTGCTGCCCGCTGGGAGGAGGTGCTTTGGGATAGTATTAGTTAGCGGCCTGAGTCTTGTGCCTTTGCCGGCAGCTAAGATTAAAGCTTTCACCCAACCACCCCAATGCTGTGCCTGTTAAGTTGCCCGCGCATCTTCCCGACCAAATATGCCCTTTCGGTTCTAGATTAATCGCTAGAGATAGTGGATTGTGTGAGGTATTGCTTTATAAAGTCTATCGCATCTACACGGGTCGGGTCAACCCTATTTAACATTGATAGATAGAAACTGGCATAGTCGCCCAGGAGAATCAAACTCAAGACCTGAGACAAGGCACTTTTGCCTGTAGCTTCCATGAATTCATAAGTGATTCCCGCTTTGGCTAGCAGCTTAGCAGTAACCTCGTAGCGAAGTATGTTCCGCGGATGCAGCAAGGATGAGCGCAACATTAGTACGAGTATCCTTTCCTTTGCTTCCGGCGGGAATTCGTAGCCGACTACAGCGTTGTGATTGAGTTCAGGGAAATCTTCGAAGAAAGCCCAGGTCTTGCTGTTCTCGTTGAATTCCCCCTTCCAGCGCTTGGCTACTTCCGAGAGTATCTCGGCTCCATAGATGACTGCTATACGTCCCCAAAGCTTGACTGCCAGCTTCTTAGCGGGATTGGAGGCAAGGGGCTTGGTTTCCACGAAGTTTCCTGATACTTGGTCTAGAATTCCCACTGCTTCATGCAAATCCGCTGACTTATCTCCAAGTAGACCGAGCTTCTGGAAAATGCCCACCAGAGAAACAAGATTGCTCGGGAAGGCAGCCCTGGGCGGCGCCTGATAGTCTATTACGAAAACGGGAATACCTTCCTTCTCGGCCAGTTGCTTAAGTTTCCCGCCTGAAGTGATCACCGCTTTTTTAGCCCGTGTTTTCAGCGATTCGGTGAACGCCGATAGCGTTTCTTCGGTGTTCCCTGAATAGCTTGAGGCAATGACCAGGGTGTGCTCGTCGACAAATGCCGGCAGTCCATAGTTCCGGTGCACCCGGACAGGCAATCTGCTTTCAGTGAGGGCAAGCCGTCGCACTATATCGCCGCCGATAGCGGAGCCACCCATACCCGCGATAACGACGGTGGATATTTCGGCATATTCGGGGGGCAACTCGAACTTCCGAGCCTTTTCCCAGGCTTTCCGGCATTGCTCAGGAAACCCATGAAGGTGATCAAGCATTCCTAGCTTATCGAATCTGCGGTAATCTGAGATATTATCTAAATCAACCATCTACAACCCTTAGTATCTCTCTATCTATGCGCGAGTCAGTAGGGCTAGGATTTCTGTCTAAAAGGATACTCTAATTAGGTGATTCAGGCAAGCTGAATAAAGTGCAGACAGCAACGACTGCTGCCGAATCGGCGGCTGTTTGACTACCCTCTGCGATACCTGCTAAACTGCCGAAGCGTTCTAACGTCAATGCGTCAAAGGAGGCGAAATGGCAGATCCGAGAATTGAAACCGTGGCCAAGATTCTGGTCGATTATTCCGTTGAAGTAAAACCGGACCAGCTGGTCCGCATCGCTGGTGGTACTGGTGGTACACCTTTGATTCTGGCCGTATACCGGAAGGTTCTGGAGCGTGGTGCTCATCCTTTTCTTCAGGTTCAGCCGGAGGAGGCGGAAGAGCTTCTGTACACCTATGGCAGCGATACTCAGCTTGACTATGTACCCCAATTCAAGAAGGACATTATCGAGCAGATTCATGCAAGCATAGGAATCTGGACAGATGTGAACACCAAGCAACTCACAAATACTGACCCGGCAAGGCAATCCCGCCGGGAACGGGCGCTGCGTCCCCTCTCCGACCGATTTCTCGACCGGGCAGCCAAGAAAGAACTGCGGTGGACCGGGACGCTCTACCCGACCCAGGCTTTCGCTCAGGACGCGGAGATGTCGCTTCGCGAGTTCGAGGATTTCGTCTATAAGGCTTGCCTCATCGACGAAGCTGATCCAATCAAAGCTTGGAAAGCAATATCGAAGGAGCAGCAGCGTGTGACTGACTGGTTGAACAAGGCCAGGGAAATCCATGTTGTCGGCGCGGATACCGACCTGAAGCTCGAGGTTACAGGTCGGAACTGGGTCAACTGTGATGGGCATGAGAACTTCCCCGATGGCGAAATCTTCACCGGTCCGGTCGAAAAGAGCGCGAACGGGCACATCAGATACACTTATCCTGCCTGCGATTATGGCCGTGAGGTGGAGGATGTCCGACTGCAGTTCAAGGATGGAAAGGTCATCAAGGCTACGGCAGCCAAGAACGAGCAGTTCCTGTTGAAAATGCTGGACACTGACGAGGGAGCACGCTACATAGGGGAGTTTGCCTTTGGGACCAATTCCGGAATCCAGCGGTTCACCAAGAATACCCTCTTCGATGAGAAGATCGGCGGGACTATCCACCTGGCGCTCGGGAAGGGTTATCCGGAGTCAGGGAGCAAGAATGAGTCAGCCATGCATTGGGATATGGTCTGCGACCTCCGCGATGGTGGCGAAGTGCGTGTGGACGGGACTCTCTTCCTTAAGGACGGGAAAATCCTGATCTAATGCAGAGCATCATCATAGTTCGCGCAACGGGTTATTCCGTGCTGTCCGCTGTTATCCACAACCTCTGCCCATAGGTGACGAATTCAATCTCTCAGTACGGCGAAGGGTTCAATTCAAGTCCCAGTCGCCCACATTGCACTCCCCGTAGGTGTTGCTTCCTGAGGCAACCACCGTGCCGTCATTTCTAAGCCCCACCGTCTGAGCATTGCCTGAGGAAACTTGGATGATGTCTGTCCAGCTGCCCACATTGCACCGCCCGTCGTCGTTCCATCCCAGGGCGACAGCGGTCCCATTGGACTTAAGGCCTGCCGTGTGAGCATAACCGGAGTCGATTTGGACGATATCCGTCCAGTCGCGCACATTGGACCGCCCGTCGTCGTTCCACCCCAAAGCGACCACGGTACCGTCGGCTCTGAGCCCCACCGTGTAACCCCAGTCTGCGGCTACTTGGATGATGTTTATCCAATCGCCGACATCGCACTGCTCGTAATCGTTCCATCCCGTGGCGACCACGGTGCCGTCGGCTTTGAGCCCTACCGTGTGGAATAAGCCCGCGGCGACCTGGACAATGCCGGTCCAGCTACTGATGTCGCACTCCCCGCCGCCGTTCCATCCGGTGGCGACCACCGTACCATCGGCCTTGAGCCCCACAGTGTGGTAACCTCCCGCGTCTACTTGGGTAATGCTGGTCCAGCCGCGGACGTCACACTGCCCGTAGTCTTTCAAGCCCACAGCGACTACACTGCCATCGGCTTTGAGTCCCACCGTGTGAAATAAGCCTGCGGCGACTTGGACTATGCCCGTCCAGTTGCCGACATCGCACTCCCCATCGCCGTTCCGTCCCGTGGCGACCACGCTGCCATCGGCTTTGAGCCCCACCGTGTGAAGGCCTCCTGCGGAGACCATAAATTTGGCTTCGAATTCAGCGGTGATTAAGTAGTTACTGTTCATCGTGATATCGGTTTCACTAGCGTTGACATCCGCGATGGCACCAACACTGCCAGTCCAGCGGACGAAGCGGTAACCATC
>CP070793.1:633043-636683 GCA_020346965.1 Chloroflexota bacterium
AGGTTGCCACGCGCTGCTTGCAGCGACGCCTTCCTTAAAATATCATCAGCCCTCTCCTGTGCCCTGGCGGCGGTCTGCAGGATGGGGTCATAGTCCTGTTCAAGAATATCGACGGCAAGTTGCAGTAAATTCCAGTTTAGTGCTTCTTCAAGGATACGGTTGCCTGAATCGTCCCGTCCGATAGCACGCGCCCGGGAGCAAGTGACGGCCTCAATGTATTCGCCGCTCAGGATGGTGTGGTCGGTGCCGTAGGAATAGCAGCTTTCCTCATCGGCCAAGGGGTTCTTGGTGAATGCTTCCTGGCCACGGAAGACTAGTTTGTCGGGAACGAACGAAAGGAGCCTGTTGATGGCGACATCGCCCGACGTGCCCGGATTAAGGGTGAAGTCGGGATAGAAACTGTTGATGGCGGAGGACTGGGGCTTGGGCGGGGTGTTGGTCAATTTAATGCCCACTCTGGCCAGTAGTTGATAGAGGATCTGCCAGACGCTCCTGGGATTTACGTCATCCTTGTTCCATCTCATCTGGTAGTGGGTGGTCCATTGAGCCATGAGACCCCAGCCGTCCAGACAGGTCAGGATAAATCGAGACATGTTGAGTTTCGAAGAGTACTGCCAGGAATCAATCCAGTAGGTACCGGCCCCGGAGGTTTCATTGCCCGCCGTCGTCTTATAGCCGAGTTTGAGGACAACTTCGCTTCTTTTTTTGAGGTTAGCGAGATTTCCCTGCCCGGGGCTGGCAAACTGGCCTTCGGAGTTATCGAGTTCTAGTACTAAAGTACTATGGCCGGACTGGGAAAGAGCCACGATGTCCTTAGTAAGGTCGAGGGGGGAGGCGGCGGGGCGGGAGGCTCTCCAGACTCCGTCGGGTCTCTCCAGCCACCAGTAATCGGTGGTGCTCTGCAACCTTAAGCCATAGTTCGAGCTGATATCCAGGAAGGGCCTGGGTTCAGTGAAGGTCGTATCAGACCAGTACGTTCCCTTTACCCTATGGCAAATCAGGGGGCGGGTGTAGGCAGTAATGCCGGCGAATTTCTCCACGGCCACAATCTGGGTGGCCTCATAGTCCTGGGCACCTGCAGGCAAGTGACAGTCGGGGTTTTCGTAGGTGATATCCTCTCCGTCCGGGCACATAAGGAAGCTCTCGAGGGCCAGGAAGTTATGAGTATTGGAAAACTGGGTGCGGAAAAGGTCATAGTGGTTATAGGGGGCATCGGACTCCCTGGCTGCCAGGACGATCTCGATGGCAGGAGTGGAGACGTTGAAGGTGGTGCCGATGCCGTAGGTGTCAAGCAAGGGGTGGGTGGTATCGGACCAGATGTGAGGGTTGGTTGTCTGGTCGGAGGTGTCCAGCGTTATGCCATTTAGCTGATTAGCCTTTAGAGCGAAGCAGACGACGATGGCGCCGTCACCCCACCAGCAGGCGGCCAGGGAGAGGACATCGGCATAAGCGGCGAGCTGAGCGTTGTTCCAGGACTGGCCGTAGTCATGGGAATAATACTTCCAGAGGACGTTGCCGGTAGTCCTATAAAAGATGTAAACGTTGCTGCCGCAGGCGGCGATAGCACATGGACCGGCGCAATCGGCGGCGATTTGAGTCCACTGGGAGTAATCGCTGGCCTCACCCGGATTGGTGATTTTCTGGCGATAGAGCTTATTATCGGCTGCCGCCCGAATCCGGTGCATGCTGCCCTGACCGTCGAAGGCGATACCGTGGTGATTATCCGCTTCGCTGCCTTCGTAGAGACGGGTCCAGGTTAGGCGCTTGATACCTGCCTCGTAGTCATAGACCTTAGCTTCGACGTAGGGGAGGCGGTCGACTTTCTTCTGAGCGGCTAAAAGCGTAGCACTTAGAGTTCTCATAACTCCCCTAACCCCTCTTACCTTAAGAGGGGGATTTAGAAGAGAATCTCCTTGATGACGATGGCGATAACGAGCCAGGCGACGACACCGCTGGCACGACCGAAAACATAATAATGATGTTCCGACCTCAGCTCACTCAGGAGCTCCCCGGACGGTTCATACCGGGCCGGCCAGGGACACAGGATTTCGCAGAAGCCTTCGACAAAGGCATGCCACTCCTGGTGTATGTCAGAAAAATCACGCAGATCCAGCCAACCAAAAAAGCCCTTTTTCATATCTACTTATTGGAGTCCTTATTGCTTTTGATATGCTGCGCCGTCCTGTCGCCGAACCACCAGAGGATGCAGGCACTGGCCAAGGCAAGGAACCACTGGGGAGCGGCGATCCCTTCGATGACGACCTGGGCGATGACGGCGGCGAAGATGATGGTGACGGCGGGCCTGGTGGTAGCCCGGAAAAAACTGGTGAAAACCTCCATCAGGGTCGGGTTAGCTTTGTTGGACTGCTCTGCCATATTTGCTCCTTTCGGCTTCTCCCTGCTTTGCTCCCCTTATTCCCAATATCCTGCCAGGCTGATGATGCACAACATCCCGCTTGCTGTGACTGCGCCGTAGAGCCCGAAGCCGACACATATCTTGTGATCATTTATCACGATTGGATGGTAAACATTGGTTGATTGGTAGGCTGCCGTGCACCTCTGGGCAAACAGCTTATGAACGATGTACGACTCGAAGGGGTGGAAAAGCAGCGTGTCCTGGAGTGATGCACCAGTTCCACTTAGATTACGTGTGGAAGTGTAGAGCAAAACAGCGGTAGCTGTGCTCGGTACCTCGGCCGATACGTCCACGTCAAACATCCGGCTGTACGAGTGACCACCGAGAACAACGCAGGTTTGTGAGCCAATGGTGATGATATCGTTATCTGCCCAGTCATCACTGCTCGACTCGGTAGTGAGCGTATTGGTAGCGGTGTTTATGCCGGTGATTTTGCGGGAGTTTCCCCGGGTAACATTGTGCAGAAAGACCTTTCCCCATTGCGGGTATCCCGTGATGTCCGGGAGACTCCCTTCTCTGACATCGTTGTCATAAACCACGCTGGTGGCTGTTGGGTTTCCATTTATCTCGGCCTGAAAGGATGAATCGCAGACAGCATTATTACGCCAGAGTGGGGTACCGACAACTTTAGGGGTGAACTTCGAGCAAGCGAGGCCGAACTCAAGAGCGCAGGCGCTAAGGGAGATAGTGCGGCATTTGGTGTTTAGCATGTGAAATTTTCGATATCCAACCATACATCGCATTATTAGGCATATTGACAAAGAAACGCTGGTGGTTATAATGAATTTAAGTTATTTTTGGTAAAGTTACGTTTACTTTGGGGGCAGGTTACGGATTGCCTATTGACAAAGTAAACAGCATAGTTTTAAAGTTAAAGGTTAAGAGGGCCACGGCCTATTATTATGGCTTTTGGCTTGGATTTGAGTTGATTTGAACTTTAATAATTGAATATCGATTTGAGGAAATTTGCCCGTCATTCTGAGCGAAGCTGATGTAACAGAACATGTCAGAATGACGTTAAATACATTGAATATTCGAATAGCAACGAAAGGAGGTGATGCCTATGGCAAATTCCCGAAGCGGATCGCACCCGAGGTTCCTTAATTTGTATCTTGAGTCTTCGGTCACTTGCAGGACCACAATACGAAGAGAGGCGCTGAGGGAGTTACTACAGGGATTCACGGCTTCGCAGAGGGGAAGAAAAGAGTGCCTGGCCCGGGCAGA
>CP070793.1:636783-640713 GCA_020346965.1 Chloroflexota bacterium
AGTGTCCCGAAGAGTAAGGGAATGAAAAGCCGCTTCACACGCTCCTTGATGTACTGGACACCGCTCCGCTTGCGTAACGCGAAATAGGTGGAAGCACCTGCCAGAATGAAGAACAGGCTCATGTGCCAGTGACCCAATGTCCAGACAAAGATATAGGCGATCGATGGGCTCAGCTGGTCGTTCTTGATGTAATTGTCAGCCCAGGGATGGAAGACACAGGCGGCGTGGAAAAAGAAAAGGAGAAACACTGCCATCAAGCGTAACCAGTCTATGTCATAGCGCCTGTCCAGTGTGCCTGCCAACTGGCCCTCCTACACCTGGGAAATTGCCGGATTTCCGGAGTCCCTCAACTGGTGGTGCAATAGTCTACAGTTTTCCAAGGACCTCTTCAATACGTTGGCTTGGGAATCCGCATCTCAAACTGAGGAGTTGCTAACAATCACAATTTCTGTAGATGGAAGTAGTGTCATCTAAGATCAGTACAGGATATAGTTGCGTTCGCTACCAGAAAACGAAGGGGAGTTGTATGACCTCCCGCCAATTATTCTGTTGAATCAATATTCAGGTATCCTGCATATACGCCAACGCGTTTCGCACCCAGCCCTGAATATAAATCACACTGTAGTCAAAGTTATGGCTTTATTTGCCCTTCTGGAATCCGTGCGGTCCAGGGGATGAGTATGAGTAATCGTGGTTATATGCGTGATTATTGGGCTCGTAGTCACAACATGGACCCTGTCCGCAAAGACACTCCGCTCTCTGGTTCTGAGTCTGAGTATCAGTATCTGGGTTAATACCAGCTGCACCGGCAGTACCAGCAATAACCAGTGCCAGAACAGCCGCGACCGCCACGGATAACCCCAATATTTTGAATTTCCTCTTCATAGAAACATCTCCTTTCTTTGGCTATTACCCTACTTCGCTACAACGAAGAAATGGCTGAATCGTTACAGAATAGCACTGAAGAATTATCAAACAGATAACAGAGGTGCCACGCCCTTCCGCCACTATCCCTCATAACATCTCGGCCGGTGTTTGTACAGTTTCCCGCATTGCACTATAGTGAGATTCATTGCCACTAATTTCTTCTCCAACTGCTGCGCTCAAGACTTGACAAATAAATCATACATATGCTAATATTTACTTTGTCCCGAGTAGCCGAGCGGGGACCGGCATAAGAACTGGTTTTGGTGGAAGCTGAAAGGTGTAGGAAGCAGCCTGCACAAGGTAAGCGGAAAGCGAAGCCGGACGATGCGGGTGAAGGAAGTGAGGTTACTCGGGGCGTCTTATTTTTCGTTAGCCAAGTATGGCCTGTCATAGCCTGAATTAGTCTCAATAAGAAAGCTTCGTGCTTGCACGCATATCATTCTGCTCCGCTTAGCTCGTAACCAGAGTTCATTACCCATACCTTTGAATATCTATTATTCTGGGGGCTCAATGCCTGATTTCTATCGACTCGATTTGATGTACGTGGATTCCCGCTAGAATGCACTTGAGAGGCTCGAGGGAAGCAATTTGACCCTCTGCCACTAGGTGTGTTTTGAGGTGTCTCTGGAATTCCGTTATTATTGGATATGCTACAATTCTCCCAACAATGAGGCGAAATATCACACATCGATGTACACTTGATATTTCCTGGAATCATCCGTAACGGAGACAAGATACATGAGCACTTTATTCTTTGTACTGGCACTCATAGCCGTTGCCTGGGGAATTGCTACTTCTATTATGATTACTTCATTTCTGTCCAGACGTGGAATTAAAATCAATTATCTATTCTTGAGACTGTTTATCTTCAAATATGTCTCACAGTACCGAAAGATAACAATGGAGGAAACCGGGAAAGCCGGGCCGTTGTTTTACTCAACCATAGTAGCGTGGAATCTTGCCTTACTTCTTGCCATAATCGGCGTAATACTCGAAACTACATAGGGGCATAATGCCCGACTTGCAGTAGGCTTGATTGGTGCGAGTTCCTTGGAATTCATGAAAAATCAGAAGGGTGTAATCACGATTGGGTAGGTAGGTGAAAAAATCTGCAAACCCTGACAGTTAAAATTCCTAGTCCCATTCTGTCCTACATTTATAGGACTGTGTAGATCTCGTACTCGACGCCAGCCGGTATCAATTTCCCCACTCCGACTGCAATAATACGATTCAACCAGGTGTATTTCTCGGACCCGGTTTCGATTACTGCGGTGACCCGGAAATAGTACTTTGATGAATCGATATATTGACCAGTTATTGCCTTGATCGCAACCTCAGAAGACATCTCATTAATACCCCTGAGGGAGCAATATATCAGGTGATTATCGTCAGTGCGTAAGACACAGCGGACATCAAGTTCCACCATCTGGTCAGCTCGACGAACAAACCAATCGCCTCCTCCGGGAAGCACAGTCCCATTAAGTTTTGGTCCTTCAAATGTGCCGCCTTTTATGTATATTATCTGCCGTGTCCCGTGTGGCGTCGCTCCGACATCTATGACGCTTCGCCAATCAGCATTTGCGGTTACGGTACACAGGAATTCAGTCTTTAAGTCCGACATTTACCGCTCCTCTCGACGATAACAACACACTGTCCTCCACCAATAGGGATTGTGGCATTCTATCGCCGATGTGACGGATTATATCGCCTCTAAGCTACGAGGACAATACTGTTAGCGGAAACCACATTTAGCAGATACCTCACGGCTCGCTAGCCCTGTTACTGAATAAGGTGCCCGGTATTTAATAGACATAAGACCGGATTTGTAGCAGGCTTGATTGGCACAATGTACTAGGAATTCCTGTTAAGGGTTGTCCTGGAGCCATTCGATAATACTGGTGGACCAAACGGTATCGATTGCTTTTTCCAGTATCGTCTGGCGTGGCTCGGGTATATCCAGTAGCATTCGCAGGATGCGGCCATCAAATTGGCTCAGGAACGGGCACCGTTTTCGCAGCATGAGGATGGTAGTTCTAGCCCCACCGTAGACCAGATAGTCCAGTGACGGGGCATGGGGCTCGATATGCTCCCGCGCATGACCACAAACTCGGCCCAAAAACTCTTCAATCTGCTTCTCTCGATGTCGGGCAAAACGCGCCTGCGAGGAGCCACCTTTTTTGTGACGCGAGTGCACCAGACCTGTTCCGGTCTTACTATCTATAATTTTTGCGCCCTGACAGATGCCAATGCTGAATGCTCCCAGGCGGATCAGAACCAGAGCGATAAGGAAATCATGACTGAGCAGTGTGCGCAACGGCTCAACATCATAGCCGTCGGTAATATAATCTTCCTTTACCGGGAAAGGGGGCAAAACCAGGTACATCTGTTGCTGATTCCCCAGAAATGCTGCTCCCATCTTCGAGGCGGTAATCTTCTCAACCATATCCAACGGTATGCCAATTGAACCAACTACTTTTCCCAGCCTGGTTTCAACACTGGATCGCACCATTCCCGGCGGGAAAAACACCGATATCGCTTTGCCCTCGGTCAGAGCCAGCCCATCCAGAAATTGGAGCGCCTTCGACCTGCGCAGACGCAATTCTCTTGATACCACCATAATCTTAATTGTGCAGTTAGCTGGTATGCTCCCAGCTACATGATGACTATAGTAACACCGTCACCGCCCTCACCCCGTTCCCCGGGCCGGAAAGATGCCACCAGCGGATGAGAGGCCAGTATGTCCCTAACGATCTGGCGCACAGTGCCTGTGCCGATCCCGTGAATAATACAGACCTGTCTCAAGCTACTCAACGACGCCTCGCTAAGATAGTCGTCCAGCAACGGCTCAATCTCCTCGGCCCTCTTTCCCCGCAGGTCAAGCTCGGGCAATACCCCAGACTTAAGCGTTTCCATCCTTATCAGGGCACGACCCGTCTTCATTTCACCGGTTGACGGTATTCTCTTCTCCACGCCGTCCAGCCTGAGAGTCATTTTCACTTTCCC
>CP070793.1:640813-644546 GCA_020346965.1 Chloroflexota bacterium
TATCGTTGCCGTATATGGCTGGACCGCATTTTATGCTTACGCCAAACGGTTGGGATTCCAGGTAATTGATTTACCGAATACCTTGAGGATAAAGCTGGCCCGGCTCCACATCTCTGCACTTATGCAGTCCCATCAGGCGCCGCGGTCTGGGAAACGTATAAGCTCTCGTAAACCCGTGAAGGTTAAGGCGGTTTGGCTCTCCCTTGCTGAACTCTTGAGAATATACGGGTCTGTCTAGTTATGCCTCTGTCGTAGTGACACGGAGGTTAAGGCCGGACCTGACCGTTGCCGTGGACAATCCATTTGTAGCTGGTTAACTCTTTTAAAGCCATGGGACCACGGGCGTGAAATTTTTGGGTGCTTATGCCTATCTCAGCACCTAATCCAAACTGGCTGCCATCGGTGAAGCGGGTGCTGGCATTGGCGTAGACACAGGCGGCATCCACTTCGTTAAGAAAGCGAGTTGCTGCCTCGATGTCCTCGGTAACTATAGCTTCGGAGTGCCCTGAGCCATATTTGTCAATGTGCTCCAGGGCTTCGTCCAGGGAATCGACCACCTTGATAGCTGCTTCGAGCGATAGGTATTCCTTCCCCCAATCCTCATCGGTTGCCGGGACCAGCTTCAGGGAGGAAATGGGTTTAAGTATTACCATAGCTCGCTCATCGCAGTGCATTTTAACCCCGGCTTTAGCCCACTCCTGGGCAATAGCAGGTAAGTAAGCTTGAGCAATCTGATTATGGACTAAGATACAGTCCAGAGCGTTACACACGGTAGGACGCTGAACCTTGGCATTGAAAGCAATAGCTACTGCCTTATTCAGATCAGCACTCTTGTCCAAGTATGTATGGCAAACACCGATTCCGCCGGTAAGTACTGGCATGGTGGCATTTTCTGAGACAAGCTTTATCAAGCCGGCACCGCCACGGGGAATCATCAAGTTAATTATTCCCTTCATCTTGAGCATTTGGTTCACTAAAGTCCGTTCTGTCGACTCAATAAGCTGGATTGCTCCGTGAGGCACGCCGGCCCGATCGCAGGCTTCCTGAGCTACCTTGGCCAGGGCAGCATTGGAATTTATAGATTCCTTGCCACCACGAAGGACGACGGCATTGCCCGATTTAAGACACAGGCTTGATATGTCTATGGTAACGTTGGGACGGCTCTCATATATCGCACCGATAACTCCGAGCGGGACTCGCCTCTTGCTTATTTGCAAACCATTGGGTAGAGTCCGCGTCTCAAGCACCTCGCCCACGGGGTCGGGTAGAGTTGCCACCGTTTTTGTGTCCTGGGTTATACCTTCAATTCGAGACGGTGATAACATAAGCCTGTCCAGCATTGCCTCGCTCATCCCCGAAGCCTTAGCCTCGTCATAGTCGATTTTGTTAGCAGCCAGGATTTCGTACTGCTTGTCAATGAGGGCTTCAGCGATATTAACCAGGGCTTTGTTCTTAACTTCGGTAGAAAGGAAAGCCAGCTTCCTCGAAGCCGCCTTAGCTGCGCTTCCCTTTTCCTCGAGTTCATTTACGGCTGATTTCATACTGAATATCCTTCCTGCCTCCTTAATGATTATAGTGTCACCATATTGCTCCTGTGGACCGCTTCATCACCATAGTCGTATTTCAGGAGTTTGGGGATATTGTCGGAGTGCTTCCCTCCGATCTTAGCTAAATCAGAGGAACTGTAGCTGGAAATACCATAACCAATGCGCTTGCCCTTCTCGTCCAGGATGTCTATTATATCGCCACGGCGGAACTTACCTTCCGCCTTTATTATCCCCGCAGGGAGCAGGCTCTTATTGTGCTCTTTGAGGGCTGAGACAGCGCCTTCATCCACTGTAACTTTGCCTTTGGAAGCTAATCCACTGAGCATCCACCTTTTTTTACTCTCCATCTTATTTGCCTGTGCAGGAAAGAGGGTACCTCTCTCGTCTCCCTGGCCAACCCTTACTAGTATGTCGGGTTCTCGCCCGTCGGCAATGACTACGTTCACCCCTGAACAGGTAGCCAGCCTGGCTGCTTCAATCTTGGTTGTCATTCCGCCGATCCCTTGGCAACTGGCGGTATCACCAGCCATTCGTTCAATTGCTTCGTCAATATTATCCACTCGACGAATAAGTTGGGCTTGAGGATTGTAGCAAGGGTCGGCGGTATATAAGCCCCCGATGCTGGTGAGCAACGCTAGAACATCGGCATCGACCAGGTTGGCCACCATGGCCGAAAGATTATCGTTATCCCCGAATTTGAACTCTGCAATCTCATCGATGGCCACAACGTCGTTCTCATTGACAATACAGATTATGCCAAGCTCGATGAGGGCTAGTAGCGTATTACGAGCATTAAGGTAACCATCACGGTCGGAGAGGTCTCCCTTCGTGAGCAATGCCTGGGCTACGGTTATATCATGCTTGCTGAAAAGCTGTTCATAGGCATGCATGAGGTAGCTCTGGCCCACCGAGGCCAGGACCTGTTTAAAAGGTAAATTCTTGCGTTCTGGAACTTCTTTCAGCTTCTGTCTTCCCGAGGCGATAGCTCCCGAAGAGATTATTATTATCTCCTTTCCCTGTTGGTGCAGTCGGGCTATCTGCTCCACTAAACTTGACATAATTTGCATATCAAGATGGTCAGTGCCCGAAGTAAGCAGGCCTGTGCCGAATTTGGCTACTATGCGACGGTAAGGCATTTGGATAAATCTAGCAGTTTTCACTCGTACTGACAACTCAAGAAAAGAAGATGCAATATATGAAGGGAGTCGAGCATGGAGGAATTGATAGTCCATCAGGATGCGTAATCAGGACACAGCTGGCTTTACCTACTGCCGCACAAACATGGGGATGTTTGATTGTCGTGAACGTAGCTTCGAGTGGAGAACCATCTGTAAGTATTCTACCGTGTTCATTCCCTTAACTGCAATTGGAAAGGAATCAGCTCCATACTCCGTATGCTCTACAGAATAGATATAGCGTCCAGACTCGCTGAGCGATATGAACCAGAAGTTGACCTTTATCTGGTAATAAGCCTCGTCACCTAGGATTGTGTATGCCGTATGGAAAGACCAGTAAGAATCCTTGGTCATTCGCTGCTTCCTGACCATATGGTCACAAGAATCAAAGAGCAGCACATCGACGGAACTTATTTTAACAATACAATTGATTAAAGAGTATATGCTGCAACGAATTTCAATCTGTTCACCTATGCTAGCAGAAACCTCAGCAGGTGAAACTGTAAGGTCGAAGTAGTGGGTCCGAATTCCCGGGAGTTCCAAAGTAGGACTCGTATGAGAACCAACTGCGATTCCTGTGACTAAGGTCACCGTAATTAAAAGGATGCTAACCATTCTCCACATAATAGTGTTTCTTCGAACTAGGTATTATATTGGTCTTCACCGACTCGTATAAAACCCGCAGGGGTTCTGATCCCTCTACTTAAATGCGGGTCATAAGAGTAGGTTGCATTTGAAGGCAACTGTCTATAGCTTTTGTGTAGTGTCCCGGAACACTATGGAATTAGCGAGTTACCATTGTACGAACATGGGGATGTCTGATTGTCGTGAACGTAGCTTCAAATAGAGCACCATCTGTAAGTATTTTGCCGTGTTCTCTCCGTTAACTACAATTGAATGACTGTGGGGATGTTTGTTCAGCCATGCACGACCATTTTAGAAACCAGCCATTTGCATTTTCCCTCAGATGTATCCACGGGTCAGGGTTCGTAGAATTATTGTATTCTGAAA
>CP070793.1:644646-651681 GCA_020346965.1 Chloroflexota bacterium
GATCGCTGGCTGGTGAACAATGAAGATGGGATAAACTGCTTCCCGTAAATACTCGAGTCGTTTGCTGGTACGGTCAAGGAACCGCATCCCGACTCGGAACATGACCATTATCCAGCACCAGCTATGGATACCATGCACCGTCCAAGAGAGATAAAAACCCCGTGTGCCGGGTGCCCCCATCCAAGCCCACGCATCCTCAAACATCAAAATGAAGAATAGTGTACACAGGATGCCAAGAATCAGGTAGATCCCCCAGTCCCGGCGGATAGCTTGCGAGAATCGATTATCGTTGATGATGACATATCCGGAGATGAAAAAAAACAGATAGTAGACGAAGTCCGCCCAGCCGTAATCGCCAGAAGGTATGCCCCGTTGAAGCACGAAGCGAGCCAACACCATCGGTATTACGAGCACTAGGAGGCCTACACGCCATTTTGCCAGCCACGTGAGCGAGGCAACGAGTCTTTTGCCAGCCTCTTTTTTCAGCCATAAAAACATAGGTAAAGCGATCAAAGAGAAAAGGAAAAGGAAGGCGATGAACCATAGGTGATATCCAACGCGACCAAAGAACTCAGGGCCGAAAGTTAATGGATGGTATTGAAAATAGTAGGCGTTACGCATCTCGCTACTTAAGACAAAATCGATGAATCCCCCTTGCCACCATCCACGATGCACAAACGCGAAGTAAGCCTGGATTGGCGTTAGTACAATAGAACCAATTATGAACGGAATAAGTAATCTTTTGACACGCGCACGAATATATTGACCTACATTACTTCGGCTTAACGAGAACCAAGTAGTTGCTCCTGCCATCAAGAAGAAAAATGGCATTCCCCAGAGACTAAAGAATCCGCCAATAGAGGTCGTCGCGGCGCTTCTTTCTACATCCTTAATCACGAAGTCACCAAGCATATCGAACGGACGGTTAGCGTGAAATAAGACAACGCCTAGGATTGCTATTACGAGTAGCCAGTCAAGATAGTGTACTCGGACAGGTGCTTTATTGAAAACCTGTTGCTCTGTTACTGTGCCTGTATTACGCAATGCAGTTCCCCATTTATTCAGGATTATAGATAGCCGTTTGCCTCGACTCGATCACTACCACGCACCTGAGTTTGTGATCGGTGTTCAGTAACAGCAGCAAAGTCTTTACTTCTGACTGATTGTAGACGCACCGGATGTATCGATAGTACCCATTGTGGGCTCGCCAATGTACCATAATCTCGATGCACCGCTAAGGTCAGCGTCCAATCTGCCGTCCAGGTTTATCGTGCCGGAGCTGGCACCGCTGAGATCGACGTTAGCATTGCTAACTGCAAAATCATCTAGTTTTAGACTGCTAGCGCCACTTACGTCAGCGGTAATATCGTTAGCAGATCCATCCAACTCAACACTGCTTGCTCCACTTATGTCAAAATCGACATCGCCCGCTGTGATGTCGCCGGTCACCCTGCTGGCTCCAGATACTTTGATAGCCAGGTCCTCAGTGGAACTGAAGCCGGAAACGGTACCGCGTGATGCTCCAGAAACCTCTAAGCCACCAAGCTCAGGCATAGTCACCGAGGCCTTCAGCGTTACGGGCCCAAACCATGTGGCAGTCCTGAGCCCTATCTTCAAAGTCTGGCCGTCCTGAGAAACCCGGACATATTCCATTACATTATCGTCCGCGGTAACCTCTATACTGTACGAGTTGGACTGCTCAATCTCAAACTCAAAAGCAGAGCTAATCTCGACAGCATTGAAATCAGTAAAAGCATACTCTTCAGTCTCTAAGTTTCCAGACCCAACCAGGCGTCCCGGCAAACCCTCCAAAACTAATACCGTAACGATTACTGATATCGCTACTACTGCTGCAGCTATAATTATTGCTTTCTTCATATCGCACCTCCTTTTAGTCAAATACTCTCTTCATAACTGGCAGTCCCCTTGACGACATTAACTATCAACTTTATCACCCTGACCAGTATTGCGATCCCTACCCCAACCGAGATGAAAATCAAGAATATCCTGACGCCCAAATAAGTAGCTTCGGCTGCTGTAGTGCTAGGTATTACACTGAAGTCGAAAGGAAAGACAGTCAGAAGAGTTAGAATAGTCCAGAGTGAAAATGCGTTTATGACGATATGAATCATTTCACGTAGTATATACCGGTCAATTATAATCAGAATAATATGACCAACAACACTTATTATCAGAGTTGCCGTAAGAATTGGTAGCCACAAGCTAATGTCTTCTGTGAAGAACGGATATCTTATCCATGTAGTAATACCGCCCACTGTTTCCGAAGAATAATAGGCCACGTATTGATGAAAAAAGTTGAAGAATATTAATAAAGCGATGCTCCAGGCGATGGCAAAAGCCGAAGCAGTGATTCTGCCTCTTCTACCTTTAAAGTAACCTTCTACTCTATCTTCAATTCCTTTGCCTGAATCTGCAGCCGGTGCTGGTGTAGCTGCCTCCGACTCTGTTGTTGGGTCCGAAGGCGGAGGCTCAGAGTGTTCCCCGGTTATTCCTGATGAAACGACCATCTTCTCAGCAACATCACCGGCCCATGGTAGTTTATACCATTCACCGTTAGAAGCCTTGACTATCATTATTATCCAGACGATGAACCCGATGATTCCTATAATCCAAGAGAAACCGACACCGACCACCGGTATCAGACCGAGTACAGTCCCGGCAACCGTGATGATACCAAAAACAACAATTGACTGCGCCGCGTGGAAACGAACAAATCTGTTCCTCTGCTCCAGAACGAAAAAGATGATGCCGGTTATCCATCCGGCAACATAGCAAAGTAATCCGGCAGTATTAGGTGGCAGCCCTGTACTGGTACCTGCCCCAGTTGGTTGCTTCTCTCGCTCTATCCTTTCCCGTGCCTCAATGCGCGCCTTCTCTTCTTCATAGATTCTCTTCTTATCTTCCGGTGATAAATCCATACCGACCCCCTTAATACTGGCGTTGTAGTTCCAGAATAGCCGTCGAAGCTATTGTTGTCAATACCACCACTCATTCCGCAATTCATCATATTAAGAAGATGGTGTCTTACACTTCTGCAAATGCCACCGTATAATTATGGCCATAAATCTTGGCACACTTGGGACAGGTCGTGTAGTAGAAATAATACTTCTTAACTGTCTTACCTTTTTGGTTTACATATTTATTCATTTCTTTAATCCACTTCGGTACGGCGTTATAAGGACCATCGAAAACTTTGGTGATATATGTTCCTGACAGCTTGACGTTTTCGGCGTTCGGGATTTCTCTTGTCACATTGATATATATTTCACCTTTCCAGGGCGATGATTCGGCGGCAAGCATGAGAAAGTCCTTGGTATCCGGACTTGCTCCTGCGTCTTCGATTTTCTTCCACATCCTCCCGACGGTTTTACCAAATACTCCGGGCAGGGGCATATGCATGAATTGCACCACAGTGTCTTTAACAAAGAGCTTGCTTTCCCAGTTCACTTCTTTATCGTGCCATGGTTCAGGATCAAACTTAGGACAGCATTGCGTCTCGCTGCCATTCTTCATCATTTTTCGAGTCCTCCTTTAATTTGACCCAAATCCAGAGCCGTTACCATATCCAGCCATTACAACAGGATGGCTCCTCCTGTGCTCATTGCTCATTGGTTAACCTGGCTTGTACTTCCGCAATCAGGTCTTGCACCGCGATACGTAATACTGTCTGGCCTTCCTTTAAGGTATCCACGAGAACGTCATAATCTTCGTAGAAATAAACTGTCTTCCCGTCCGTCAGTACTACGAAAGATGCCAAAGCCTTGGACTGCCCTCGTATAAAACGGAAACTCGACCGTATCCGCTGCAGGGATAGCGAACTATCGAGCAATTTCATCAGGATCTTTAGTTCGAAGATGTCTTCTACAGAATAGCGGCGACGCGAACCTTTTCCGGATGCTGCTCTCAAGCTGGGGCTCACTAATCCCGTCTTATCCCAATACACAAGTTGATTATAGGTAGCACCTACCACCCGCGCTACCTCTGAGATACGGAATGATACAGGCTTCTTTCTACGCGGCATCGCGAATCCGAGCCAATATATTTGACACTACTAACAGGCTAAAGCTATCAACCACGGCAGAGAGTCTGATTACGAGATCGCAGTGTGCTCTCGTAGCTGTTCAGATCAGCGCCCGCCCCAGAAAATACGGCCAGATTATTATGGCAAGTAGAATCTCCCACCAGACCAGACCGGCAAAACCGATTGTAAATAGCCAGCCGATGAACCAAATAGGGCCTATGAGAGTCGGCGAGCGGCGGCGGTACCAGCGTCTCTTTTCCTTTTCCTCTGCCATGTTCTTCTCCTTCTACAAGATAGTCTATCTCGATTCGATGGTTTTCTCTCCAATATATTAATGATAAGTGCATTGGATAGCAAGAGCCATTATCTCGGGCTGTTATCCGACAATGCCATAGCCACCGGTGATGGAGTCCCTGAACAGCGTCAAGTGCGGTGGATAGAAGGTGAATAGTACGAAGAGAACGCCCAGCACCACTAAGGCGATCGGGGTGATGGGAATCGTGGGAGCGAACCATTCGAAGGTAGAGTGCAGTAATGACCCCAAAACAACTATGAAGGCAATCCCTCCTAACTCCCAGTGCAGAATTCTTTCTGCTATGAACATAACTTCATGGCATTCTTTCTCTATTTAAAGGAGATTCACAGTTTCTTTGTACCGTGGGGTCTTTACAGGCCACCCTGTTTTTTCTTCCAGTACCTTCGCAAAGCTGGTGGCTGCCTCCTCTTCCCCGTGAGTGATAAATACGCAGCGCGGCGGGACACGAATGTCAGCTAGCCACTCCAGCAATCCGTCACGATCGGTATGTGCTGAAAAACCATCGATTTTTTCAATGTGCGCTTTCACCGGATGCATTTGACCTAATAAACGGAATTTCCGGGCACCGTCCAGTAAGATTCTGCCTGGCGTTCCCTCCGCCTGGTAGCCGACAAATAGTATTGTGCTTTCCTCTCTTCTGATATTGTTGACAATATGGTGCTTCACACGACCACCGGTTACCATACCGCTGCCTGCTATGATAATACTACTTCCCCTTATGTTGTTAATAGCCTTGGACTCTTCCACAGTCTGTACCATTTTCAGGTTTTCGAAACTAAAAAAGGAATTGCCCTGACGCAGACGCTGCATCATCTCCTTGTCGAAGAGGTCGGCGTGACGTTTAAATACTTCGGTAATCCGTATCGCCATAGGGCTATCCAGGAAGACCATCAAAGGTGGAATCTCTTTACGCAAAAACAGTTCATTAAGGTGGTACAGTAATTCTTGGCTTCGCTCCAAGGCGAAGCTGGGAACAATGATGTTGCCCCCGGCGCTTACCGTCCTGTCGATACAATCGCGCAATTGCTTTTGAATATCGGTGTTTTCGTGTTCCTCGTGAGTACGGTCGCCATAGGTTGACTCCATAACAATATATTCAGCTTCATCTAAAACAGCCGGGTCCTTTATTATCGGGCGGTCGGGTTCGCCGATATCACCGGAGAAAATTACTCTATGGTTCTTGCTATCCTGTCGAATATTTATACTTATGACTGCTGAGCCTAATACATGCCCTGCCTCATAATAACAGCCTTCGGCATTGCCGCTGATTCCGACACATCTTAGATATTCCACGGCAGAAAAAAGTGGCTCAACAGCTTCGGCATCCTCTACAGTGTAAAGAGGTACTTCAGGATAAGGGCCGCGGCGTCCTTCTTTTTTATGGCGTTTTGCTTTAAAAGCAGCGTCTTCCTCCTGTATCTTTGCCGAATCAAGAAGGATAATCTGAGCTATCTCGGCCGTCGCTTCAGTGCAGTATATCTTGCCCTTGTAACCTTCACGTACCAGCTTAGGCAAAAGCCCGCAATGGTCGAGATGAGCATGGGTCAAGAAGACAGCATCGATCGACTTAGGATCAAATGGAAATGGTTGCCAGTTTCTATCCTGGTACTTCCTCTCCTGGTACAGCCCGCAATCTATAAGTATGCGCGTATCCTGGCTCTCTAAAAGATAGCAGGAACCCGTAACATTCCGCGCTGCACCCAGAAATGTCAGTTTAGCCAGCACAGGTGAAGCGGCTCCTTGATAACTCATTTGATGTGAAAAATTCGCGCTGCATATTCCCAGCTATTATAGCTTACAGTTTCATTGCAAATTGACGCAAGTCCCGCTGTTTTCAGCTAGTTTCAATCCTAGGTATTTTCAAGTTTTCCTTTTAATCAGGCAGATATGTACTGTAACCCCGATGGCCACACAAATTAGCACTATCCTGACAACCGTGTTCTGTACTCCGTAAGTTATGCTAAGTCCGATAGCCAGCCAGAGTAGAAGGATGGTAAATATCTTTATTTTTGTAGGCATGCCTCTGCCTTCAATGTAGTTCCTGACGTAGGCCCCGAATATTCTGTTACTTGTAAGCCATTGATAAAACCGTTCGGAGCTGCGCATATAACAGGCAGCGGCAAGTAATAGAAAAGGGGTTGTAGGTAGGATCGGGACAAAAGTCCCGATAATCCCCAGCCCTACGCACAAAGTTCCTGCCCCGATTAGAAGCTTTCTCTTAGCTGTTGATGGCATCTACATCTATGATACAGTCCTTTATAGTTTTATGAAATCCTCGAGGATTAATTCTAGTTATACAATATGTATCAGAAGTAGATAGCTGGAATAGGAGTCCGAAGGAAGTGGCATCTGCTTGAGCAAACCGGGTCTAGCTTAAATGTTTTTTATCGCCTCTTTAGCCCTGGCTACGATTTCCTCATTGGACACTCTAGACGATGATATGGAAAAAGAGCCAACCACCTTGCCTTGGCTTTTCTCTATTTTCACCGTTATATTCGCCAGAGCGTTTGCGGAAGTGTCGCCGCCCATGGTAAAGAACGGAATAACGCTTCGACGTTCGAAATCTGTCTGGTAGATAAATGAGTTGACAGCCGGGGTTGGTCGAGAGGCCCAGATTGGAGAGCCGATAAACACCCTTTCATATTGCTTCAAATCGATATCTACCGGACTTATCTTA
>CP070793.1:651781-656841 GCA_020346965.1 Chloroflexota bacterium
ATCGCCGGGGCTACCGGCAGCGGCAAGACCGTCTGTCTCAACTCTCTGATCTGCTGTCTGCTGCTGAATAATACACCCTATGATGTGCGCTTCATCATGGTTGACCCCAAGAGGGTGGAGTTGGTGAATTTCAATGCAGTGCCCCATCTGCTTGCTCCAGTGGTCGTGGACACTGACAAGGCTATAAAAGCTCTGAGATGGCTTACTCAGGAGATGGACAATCGATATCGTCAGTTTGCTAAGGCAGGGGCGCGCAATATCGAGGGTTATAATAAGGACCGCTCGCCTGGAGAAGCGCTGCCCTATTTAGTGCTCATCATTGATGAGCTGGCTGATTTAATGCTGACAGCTTTCGATGAGGTGGAGCATGCGCTTTGTCGATTGGCTCAATTGGCTCGTGCTACCGGCATTCATCTCGTCGTAGCTACACAACGCCCTTCAGTCGATGTGATTACCGGGCTTATTAAAGCCAACTTTCCTACCCGCATTAGTTTTGCAGTCACCTCTCACGTAGATTCCAGGACCATACTTGATATGGTGGGTGCTGAAAAATTACTGGGTAGAGGGGATATGCTGTACATGCCGACTGAAGCTAGCAAGCCTAAACGCCTTCAAGGAAGCTTTGTTTCCGACCCTGAGATAGATAGGTTGGTTTATTTCTGGGGAAACCAGGGGCAGGTTGAGATGAGTTCTGTCGATTTTGATGAGGTGGCCGATCGCCCGTTAGGTGGGCAAATAACTGCCCCCCCGGACCCTCTTCTGGAAGACGCAAAGCGACTGGCACAAGAATATAAGCATATCTCCACTTCTTTCTTACAGCGCCGTCTTCGAATTGGCTATCCCAGAGCTGCCCGCCTTATGGAAACACTGCAACAAGCAGGTCTGGCGGGCGCGGCTCAACCGGAGACGGACAAATCCTAATCTCTAAATATCAAGGAAATCCGAGATTCAGAATTTGAATGCCAGGACCTGTTTTTGCTTTGGATTTCGGTCAATAGTGTTTGGTATCTTCTCGTATTAAGCGCCAAACTTATCCAGTTTCAAAGCATTCGCCATGGCTAACGGCATGATTTCCGTAGCCGGAAAACGCCCCATAGCACCGGTAAGGCAGGCTTTTTCCGAGAATTCAGCCACATTATCGGGGCGGCACCACTTGGATTTCAGCATGAAAGGTACCGGATGCCAGCTATGCATGGCCAAAGTTGCAGGGGTAGAGTGGTCTCCGGTCACAATCAGAACATCCGGGTTCAGGCTGAGCAGGCTGGGAAGAGCCTTGTCAAGTTCTTCGATGGCCTCGACTTTAGCCTGAAAGTCACCATCTTCGCCTCGGGCATCGGCCGTCTTGAAATGGATGAAGAAGAAATCGTGTTTGGTATATTGTTGGTCTAGAGTATTCAGTTCGTCCATCATCGTTTCACCCGCCGGTAATATCTTCATGCCTACCAGTCGAGCCAACCCTCGGTACATAGGATACGCAGCGATGGCTGCTGGTTTTAATCTATAGATTTCGGGTATGGAAGGGATGTCTGGGCGACGGGAAAAGCCACGCAGAAGCACCATGTTGGCGGGGGTTTTGCCTTGTAAGAGGCTGCTTGCTTGAGACACAAACTCGTTGGCAATTTCCGCGGTCTTCTGTGCCTGCTGAGATAATGCCTCTATCTTTCTAGGGGCTAGTCCTATTTGATGGGGGTCGGAATCTGATAGCTCGGGAGATAAACCTTCGCCCCGGAGGATGAGCACAAATCTATGTTCTTTCACCGGCAGCACAGAGATGGCAACCCCCTCTACGGTAATATCACTCAATAAGCGGCATAGCACGGTATTCTTGTCTGTGGAAATCCGTCCTGCCCTCCTGTGGGTAATGGTTCCCTTGTCATCGACCGTGCAGAAGTTGCCCCGAGCGGCGATGTCGCCGGGCTTCAGTTTCACTTCTATTCCTAACGCTTCCATGACTCCCCGCCCGATGCTATATTGGATGGGGTCATAGCCAAAGATTGCCAGATGGCCCGGCGCGCTGCCAGGCGTAATTCCCGGGCTAACAGGGTCAATGAGCCCACAAAGGGAGTCCTTGGCTACGCGATTAAGGTTCGGCTTCGTGGCTGACTCCAGTTCCGTTTTACCGGTTTTAGTATGAGGTAAACCGCCTAGACCGTCCAGCGCCAAAAGCACTATTTTGGACGGGGATGTTCGTGACAATTTCTTCATGTGCTCAAAGCCAATCATGGTATCTGTTATTTTACTTGGAGGCGTAGCCAAGTTCAAGTGTGTCCCGACTCTACTGTGACAGAATCTGCTTGATAGTAATAGGTGAACATACCTATTGACGAAATATTCGTTTTCATATAATACTAGTGATAATTCAATTACAGGAGGTGATAATCTATGTTTGGTCTTCTTGGATCAATACCTAGCTTGAGTCTTATTGCGGGAATCGTCACCCTGATCTTCGGTATCATCGTAATGATTTTCCCCAAAATCCTCAACTATCTGGTGGGCATCTGGCTCATCATAATAGGGGTGGCGGCGCTTATCGCCTATTTTACTTAGTTAGAAGCGGAGAAGATTCATAGCGGGTGGTAGAGGATTAGAGCTTCGACTTTCATAAGCTTGGATTAGGGGAGGCCGCGCCGGGCTGGGGGATTTGATAGCTCAGCAGCTAATTCACGTCTCGAAAAATGAGGCAATTGGATAAGGCCGTGCTATTCTACGGAAACAGATTCTTTTCTCGTGGCGTATATAGCGACACTTTTGGGGCACAGGCGATTTAGTAAGCCTTCCACCCAGCGGAAGAATCTGTGATTAGTGCGTAAATCCCATTCTAAGAACCTGTTGTAGAGAAAAGGCATTGGGGCATTTTCTTTTTTAACACCAAAAACACAGCGAAGTACCCAGTAAAAGGAATGAAAGGCATGCTTGTGGCGAACAGTATAGACGGATAAGCCAGCACCGTTTGCCAGGTCTAGAAGTTCCCGCGTTTTGTATTTTCTGATATGCCCCCCGGGGAAACCGTAGTAATCTCCGGATAGCTTCCAACAAATAGACTCGGTCAGGTAATGTGGCACGCTAATCCCAATTGCGCCATCTTTGCTGAGCACTCTGATTAATTCTTCAACCGCACTCTTGTCTTCGGGAATATGCTCCAGGACCTCAGAGCAAATAATCTTGTTGAAGATGCCATCTTTGAAAGGTAACTTCGTCACATTGGCAATGATAAGATGATAGTTGCCTTCAATTCCCTTTTGCTCTCTAAGTGAATCTAACATATACTTGTTCTTTTTTACGCATACTGTGTCAATATCAAAAGCCACGATTTGGGAATGATTCTTATTACAGACTTCCCATGAGTGTCTGCCATTGCCACAACCGGCGTCTAAAGTAATATCGCCGTCCTTAACCCCCAGAAGCTCGGGTTCCACGGTAATCATCTTGTTGTCAGTACCTCTTGATAGACATCAAGCGTTTTTCTGGCTGCTTGCTCCCAACTGAATTTCTCTTCCACTCTTTTTCTACCTGCCTCGCTCATCCGCTCTTGCGCCCGTTTATCATTGAGCAACTGTTTAATGGTGGCAGCCAGGGCATCAGCACTTCCTGGAGGCACCAAAATGCCTGCATCGCCTACGACCTCGGGCAGTGCTCCACCAGTGGTAGCGATAACGGGGGTACCGCAGGCCATGGCCTCGGCGGCAGGTAGTCCGAAACCTTCATAAATGGAGGGCACTACTGCGATTTGGGCAGCGGAGTAATGTTTTGCCAGTTCTTCGCGTGTTAGCCGCCCGCTAAAGTGCACCGTCCCGTCTAAATTTAACTTTTCTACCAGTTGCAAACCGTATGAAGGCAACGGCCCCACATCATCCGTATATGAAGAGTGTCGCGCTGCATCGTCTACAACAGTCAGCTTTATCCCATCGTCTCTTAGCTGTTGTAATGCTTTCAATAGATAAAGTATCCCCTTCTTCCTATCGTCCGTGTTACCGACCATGATTAAGCCATTTCGGTTATTGCTTGACTCCTTGTTTCTGCTGTAAATGCTGGTATCTATGCCATTATAGACCACTCTTATTTTGTCAGCGGGGACCTTGAAGAAAAATTCTGTTCTTTCGGCTGCACTTTGAGACACTGTGATTATTCGGTCCAGCCGCCGCGAGACAAAAGCTTGCATACGGATGAAAGAATAGAATTTTCGAATTCTCCATTTATCCCTGAGTCCGTTCGCTTGTTCCAGGTCGGCTTGCCTGTCTATGGGGAGTGGATGATGTATGGTAGCTATTACCGGTATGTTTAACCTTTTGGTCAGAAGAAGCCCGTATCCGAGGCATTGATTGTCATGAATAATATCGAAGCGACGTTGTTTACAGAGCTCTCTTATCTTGGCATAAGCCCTGAAGCTAAATGACAAAGGCTCGACGAACATTCCCTGACGGGTGGCACATAGTTCATATAAATCGACGAGGTTTCTTACTTTGGGGAGATTGGTTCTCAGAGAGCTTTCTGGATGGTAAATGCTTAGACTCTTCAGGCAGTGCAGGATTACGTCTTCTACTTCGGGGAGAGGCGGACTGGCTATTACCTCTACTTCATGCCCCATCCGCCGGAACTCGCGCGCTAGATAGTAGATATAGATGCCTTGCCCACCGCTGTAAGGATTTCCTCTATAGGTCAGCAGGCAAATTCTCATATCTTCTACCAGGATAGCTCTTGAGGGACGCACAATTATAGCATGATTGCCGGGTTCATATGACTTGACTGCGCGCCTGCAGCAAAGCGAGAAAAAGCTCACTCTCGAGATTGAAAGTTACAGCAACTGTAAAGTATAATACCTGTGGTTGTGGTGAGCGTAGCCCAGTGGTTAAGGCGCCAGGTTGTGGCCCTGGAGATCGTGGGTTCAAATCCCACCGTTCACCCCACCATATTCTTATCTGCCCCGCGTCTGTGGGTGGCGAAAACCCAGGCTCTGGTTTTCTTGATGAAGTCTCTGACCTCTTCGTCGGTGCGGAAGTCTTCTTCGCTGAAGCGGTCACGATGAACCATCTTGTCGAGCGGCCTCATCAGTTTGGGTCTTG
>CP070793.1:656941-662068 GCA_020346965.1 Chloroflexota bacterium
ACTACACCCATACTGGGCAAGCAGCAGAACCAGAAGGACATAACGGCAATAATGGAGGCACATGGCATCCCTTATATCGCTACTGCCAATGCCTCTTATCCTCTGGACCTTTACGAAAAAGTCAGGAAAGCCAAGACAATAAGAGGCACCAGGTTCATACATGTGTTTACTCCTTGTTCGCCGGGATGGTTGTTCCCTTTCAGTGGTACTATCAGGATCGGCAAGCTGGCTGTAGAGACGGGGTGGGTAATACTTTATGAAATTGAAGACGGCATGTTACGGTTTACTTCAGCGAGCGAAGCCATTGCCCGGAAGGGTAACCTGAAGCCACTAAGAGAATACATCACGGAGCAGGGGAGGTTCAAGAATATTACCGAAGAACAGATTAACGAACTACAGGGCTGGGTAAATACTCGGTGGAAGCACTACCTGGCTCGGGCAGTCAATTTATAGTCTTCGGTTAATACGTGTCTCTGCACCAACCAGGACTAAATTGCTTGATGTTCTGGCGGAGGGAGAGGGATTCGAACCCTCGACCCCGATAATTCGGAGTAAGCGCTTAGCAGGCGCCCGCACTAGACCACTATGCGATCCCTCCCCTGCTGCAACTTGATTTATTATGCCATACGTCAGACGAATCAACAAACTGAAAAAGCTTGTGATAAACTAAGAGGACAACGATCAGTGCAATTCAAGCCCAGTCTTATACGTTGTACCCGTCAGTGCCTCACGTCATTAGGAACTTAGTGCTTTTCTGTTGAAGTAGACGTAATGTTTTCAATGCGACACCGGAAGGCACCGGCAGGAGCGGCAACTTCAATTGTTTGTCCCTTTTCTTTGCCCAGGATTGCTTTGCCCAGAGGGGAAGCAACGGACAGTTTACCCGTGGCTGGATTTGCTTCACGTGGGTCGACCAAAGTATAGCTGAATTCTTCATCCGAAGATGAATCACGAAGCACTACTGTGTCTCCAAATTTCGCCCTTGCTGTATCCTGGTCTTCCCCCATTATCTTAGCCTGATTCAAGGTTGCCTCTAATTCCTTGATTCTCCCATCCAAGTGAGATTTCTGCTCTCTGGCTGCTGTCAGAGGGGCGTTTTCCCGGAAGTCCTTGTCAGCGGCTGCTTTTTGTATCTCCTCAATAACCTGGGAGCGCTGGCTCTTCAAACTGGTCAATTCCCTCTCCAGTTTTTCGTAGCCTTGCGCGGTTAAGGTAACCTGGCTCTGACCAAACTGCCAGATTGCGGCCGTTTTTGAGGTAATTTTCTTTGCCCTGAGGTGGGGAGCTAAATTTATGCTGCTGAGCCCCCTTTTTCGGGTGTATGAAAGAAAGGACCTTAGGAGTTTGGCTGCTGATGGGATAATCTGTTCGCCGTAGCTAGCTACATCCACAGGGCTGATATCCTTCACCTGCCTGGACGGGCCAAGCCATCTGACGAATTTGGATACCTCTGCCTGCGGTTTTCTCCTTTCTTGAGGAGGTAAATGTGATAGAAAAGCATCAGCTACTTCGGCAAGTGTCGGATTGTCCTCGATATTTCCCACTAAAAATGAATGATAGCTTCAACAATTGGCGCTGTCAATTTGCCTGCTGTTGAAGAAAGCAACCTTTATCTTACCAGCATACTGTGCTAATCTACTTGATATTTGTCCAATGGCATAAAAAATGAGGACATGTGCTATGAGGGAAATAAACATAGTGTCCTGGAATATCAACGGAATTAGGGCGGCTGAGAAGAAAGGCCTATTAAATTGGTTGCAGAAGATGTCTCCTGATATTCTATGCCTTCAGGAAACAAAAGCTCAGCCTGGTGAAATCAAACAAGAGCTGCAACAACCGCAAGGCTACTACGCTTACTGGAATTCCGCAGAAAGGAAAGGATACAGCGGAGTTGCAACCTTTACCAAAACAAGGCCAGCTAAGGTTGAAAATGGTTTTGGCACTAAACAATTTGATACAGAAGGCAGGGCTATAATCGCTCAGTACCCGGAGTTCACTCTTTTTAATGTTTATTTCCCAAACGGCAAGATGAGCCCAGAGCGGTTAGATTACAAGATGGGTTTTTACGATGCCTTCCTTGATTTTGTAGATCCGATTAAGGCACGAGGAGAGATGGTCATTATTTGTGGTGACTTTAACACCGCCCATAAGGAGATGGACCTGGCTCGACCCAAGGAGAATCAGAAGGTCTCTGGTTTTTTGCCCATGGAGAGGGCGTGGATGGACACCTTCGTAGCTCATGGTTTCATAGACATCTTTCGTTACTTCAACAAGGAACCAGGACACTATACCTGGTGGAGTTTGATAACGAGGGCCAGGGACCGGAACATAGGCTGGAGACTGGACTACTTCTTTGTCACTGAAAATCTGCTGGGCTCGATCAAAGAGGCAAGCATTCTATCTGATGTGACAGGCTCTGACCATTGTCCAGTGGAGATTAGGTTGACAGTATGAAAGCCTTAATTCAATGTGATTTCGATGGTACGATCACCGAGAAAGACACGAGTTTCTTTCTGTTAGATGCCTTTGCTCAGGGGGATTGGCGACACGTGTTGCGCGATTATAAGGAGCACAGGATAACTGTAGGAGAATTCAATGCAAAGGCGTTTGCCATGGTGAAAGAGGATGAGACTACTCTGCTTGAGGAACTAAAGGGTGGGGTCAAGGTGCGTTCCGGGTTTCAGGAATTCGTAGATTACTGTCAAAAGAAAGGGTTTAGATTGGCTATTGTGAGCAATGGTCTGGAATTCTACATAAAGGCTGTGCTGAAAGACCTGGGACTGGATAGTATCGAAGTGCATGCTGCGCAAGCTTCCTTCCATCCTGAAGGAATGAAAGTCGAATATATAGGACCAGATGGCAAGAAATCGGATGACAGATTTAAGGAAGCGTATATCAAATCGTTTCTAAAGCTGGGGTATAGGGTAATATATGTTGGGAATGGTGATTCCGATTTCGCTCCAGCGAGACACGCTTATTACATTCTTGCCACCGGCGAGTTGCTGGCGTACTGTAGAGAGAATGACCTTAAACACAAACGCTTTGAGAACTTCTTTGACATCGTCAGTTACGTAGACCTTCTGTAGCCGCATTCCTTGGATTCCTACGATTCCATATAGACTTGAATTCCCCGCTTTCAATCATCGGCAGTATCACATCCACTACACCGGCATTGTACTTAGTTTCTCTGCTGTCTTGGAGCTCCTTTATGATGTCCGTTTTGGCTCTTTCTGGCCGGTAAGGACGATGGTGACTCATAGCTTCCACAACATCGCAGACGGCGAGAATGTTGATTTCCAGTCTTAACTCATCACCTGCAATACCATTGGGATAGCCCGAACCATCCAGCCGTTCATGATGTTGCAGCGCTACGTCGGCTGCGGGCCAGGGAAGGTTTACATCCTTCAAGATGTTATAACCCTGTTTTGTATGGGCACGGATAAGGGCCCATTCTTCCTCAGCTAGTTCACCCGGCTTGGTAAGGATACTCTTGGGTATGGAAATCTTGCCGATATCGTGTAGCAATCCGTTGAAATAGAGCCTCTCAACCATATCATCAGTCAAACCCATGTTCTCACCTACAAGCCAGGCCAGTTCAGCTACTCTTTGCAGGTGCACTGCTGTATAGGGGTCATAGAATTCAATCACACGATAAACGATTTTCGTTAAGTCGACAAAAGAGCTCTTCAATTGCTGTTCTGCCTTTTTATTGCGCTCGGCGATGTCTCTGTGAGACTCCTGGAACCCTGCGCTTGTGCCTTTTCTCCTGATCGAGTCCAAATACTGCTCTGTCAGTATCCTTTTGCCGCCTCTGCTGAGGATTTGATGCACTATGCCGGATACAGGTTCATCTGCGCTCCGAATTTCATCCACTAGTGTGGACACATATTCGCTACGTCCTGGAGGAAAATTATGGATTGTCTTCATCTCCGCTAACCCTTCCAGACAGCAGGAGCATAGTTTCTCGAGCGCTTCATTGCCTGCTGAAACATCGGTTTCGATGTCGGCGGAAAGAACTGCTTCCAGGGAAGTCGCAAAGAGACTGCAGTAACGTTCTGCGCTTTCTCTAAGTGCCTGCTCCATTTGCTTGCGTTCCCCAATATCTCTCCCGATGGCAAGTCCCACAAATTTACCGTTTTGCTGCCAAATGGATAAAGACAATTCGACGGGGAGAGTAGAGCCATCCTTCCTCACCGCTTCAAATTCGATGGTCTCTGTTGCACCGTAATTTCCGCTCAAGAACGTATTCAGAATTTCTATATGGCGCTCTTTGTGTTTATCGGGCATCAGCGTGGTCACTGGCTGCCCCAGTATCTCCTCGGCTGAGTAACCAAAAAATCGCTCTGCGCCCTTATTCCAGAATACTATTGACCCCTCGCGATTCATCCCCAGTGTGGCAACCCGGGATGACGCTAGGAGGGCATCGTATATCTCTTTACTTAGAGAAAGTGTTTCTGACTTTTTGCTTGGTGGTTCTGTTTCTTTCATCAATAAGTTTTCTTCTTACCACCATACCTGCTTCCCTCTCTGTCCTGGCCAATCAGTCAAACTCGTTTATAGCCAAATATGGTCAACTATATCAAACACATAATTCCGTTTGCAATAGGAATTTCGACTTGAACAGAGTAATAGGTTAATTCCAGCTTAAAGTTCAGGTTGCCCACGTAACTGGGCATATGTTCAAGTGAAATAGTAATCAAGGGAGTTCTGCTGCCGGCCAAGGGATATTTAAGAAAGTAGTGCGGGTCTTCAACCACGCACTACCAAACTTACTGAAATCTAAAGATATCACAGTTGCAGATCTGAGGCGATTCCTTGCATAGCTTCAATCCCCAGTCCGATGAACTCTTCCAGTTCCAGTCCGATTTGCTGGCACTGAGCCACGTGCTCCCGATTGACTCCAGCGGCGAAACTTTTCTCGCGAAAACGTTTCATAACCGATTTGGTTGTCAATCCACTTAGTTTGTCGGGGCGAACCAGGGCCGCAGCAGTGATAAGTCCGCTCAAGGAATCAGCACAGAAAAGCGCTTTATCCAGTTTCGTCTCTCGGGAAACGCCGTGAGCTTCGTTGTGACATAAAACGGCATGGACCATCGTCTCGCTGCCTCCAAGCTCCCTGGCGATGTC
>CP070793.1:662168-667022 GCA_020346965.1 Chloroflexota bacterium
AGCTATGTCAAATATGCCCTGAGTCTGAAAGAATTGTGCCCCGGCAGCGATCTTTTTCTCGAATTTAACTAGTTGTGGTTCAATGAAATCTGCTTCCGGGTGAACTGAGGCACCGAGGCAAAACTGTGGTACGCCCTTTAGCTCATTCCCACTCATATCGTTACCAGACTCCATTTCCCTGACTATTTTCAGCAATTGGACTGAATCCAGGTCAAAGACGGGCTTTGCTTCCTTGTGGTCGCCAACATCGATAGAATCTCCGGTGAGACAAAGCACATTTCTGATTCCCCTGGAGTAAGCCATCAGAAGGTCAGCTTGAAGAGCGAGACGGTTGCGATCACGACAGGTTACTTGCATGATGGGCTCTCCACCACATTCTTTCACTAGCAGGGAGCCGCCCAGGGACGGAAAACGCATCACAGAACTCTGATGGTCAGTAACGTTGATAGCGTCAACCTTGTCTTTGAGAAGGTCTATGTGGTGAACCATCTCCGCGACGTCTGCTCCCTTAGGAGGGCCGATCTCCGTCGTTACCAGGAATCCGTCCGTATTGAGTTTCTCCTCAAATAATGAATTAGCCATTGTCCCCTCCCTGCTCAATGCCGGCCTTCACGATGATTCTTCTAGGCCGCGCGATCACGCGGAAGTTTCTAGGAGGATAATACCGACGCATCTTTTCCAGTTGCTGCAATTTTTCCAGGCGTTCGTAGATTAAAATCCAGGCACAGTCCATATCTTTGTTTGCCTCGCATTTCCCATTCTTGGTTCCTGCACAGGGACCGTTGAGTATTCCCTTGGTGCACCTGGTAATGGGACAGATGCCGGCTGTCTCCGCCAATCGACAGTCTCCACAGGCAGCACACCGTTCATCCCAGATTCCCCCCTCCTTGGCCATACCCATGAAGGAGGTGTTGACACCGGGTAAGACGGGCATTTCGGGAAATCGCTCGGCTATGACTTGTACTCCGATGCCACAACCCAGTGAAAGTATGGCATCCACCTCATTGACCTTGTCCGCGAGCAAGTCCAGGAATTCAAAATCACATTGCCTTTTCACCGTGTACTCCAGAAAGCTATGAATTCCGTCGCTGCTCCTTGCCTGGGCCACCCGTAATGCACTATGAAGAAATGAAACCTCATGTTCACCGCCAGCCCCGCAAACCGTCATACAGGTACCACATCCAAGTAACAATACCCTCTCATAAGGAGCAATAACCCTCCTTATCTCCTCCACGGGTTTTTGCTCTGCTACTATCAACTTTTCACCTCCTGCTTTATTACCGAAGCCAGGCAAAGCCTTCCTATCAGTTCAATGAATCTGTCCAATGCCTCGCCACTATCTCCTTCACTCTCCCGCAGGTTAAATGTTTGCAATCTCTCGGGTTCAAGATCAATCTGAGACAGTGTCTTCCTCACCTTCTCTACGCGTTGAAGAACCCAAAAAGCGGTGTTTTCCCGGCTACATTGCTCCCCACATCCAGCGATAAAGACTCCCTCTCCGCCCATTTCGAAGGCTCGCAATATATGCCCCTCCTCCAACTTGGCTACACAAAGGACTGGCACTATCCAGATGCCGGCTTTGCTTTCTCTCCACAGGTTTGCCAAGGCACCCGTACCAAAGAGTCCATATTGGCAGCAAAAGCCAACAATCGACGGCTTGGACTTCGTTTCTGTCGCAGATTTAAGAGCATGTTCCAGTTCCTCATCTATATGCCTTCGATCATATGGTTTTCGCAAAGCTATTGCCCTGGCCGGACATTCGGCAATACATATGCCACAGGCCTGACACTGGTCAGCAGGTATACGGATTGCCCCTACTTCATCCAGATAAGGCACCTGGTAGGGACAAACCCGGAGGCAAGTAAGGCAGGTAGCACACTTGTCCTGGAACAGGATCTCAGCTCCCATACCACAGCGGAGACATCTTCTGGCTTCATTGATGGCCTCCTCCCACCCATAAACAAGCTCAACTGTACCAAAATCCTTTGCCCTGGCTTCCAAACCTAGATTCGGCGGCTCAATTCGCTCGATCTTTCTTATCATCTCTATGGTTTCTGGAAGTAGCTCGCCCGATAGGATATTTTCCGCCTCTTTGCTGACCAAGGGATAAGTATGCTGGAGATAATCGTTGATACGAAAAGCTGCCTGCCTGCCACTTGCCAGCGCTTGGGTTACAGTGGCTGGCCCAGTGACAGCATCTCCTCCAGCAAAAACTCCAGCCCGATTAGTAGTGAGCGTTACCGGGTCAACCTGAATAGTGCTTCCCCTGCCCAAGCGTATACCGAAATCAGTCGGCGTCTGTGGTGCTTGTCCAATAGCAGTAATCAACGTGTCAAATTCTCCGTCGAACTCACTATCCTTGATTGGTGTAGGCCGCTGCCGACCGCTCTCGTCTGGTTCACCGAGTTCCATTCTTACGCAGGTTACAGTCAACCTCCTGTTTTCCCTCTTAATCCTGGTCGGTGCTACAAGATACACGATGTCGATCCCCTCCTCTGAGGCCTGCTCAATTTCTGTGGAATCAGCGGGCATCTCCTGTCGAGTACGGCGGTAGAGAATGCTTACCTTTTTGGTGTTCAATCGAACAGCAGCGCGAGCAGCGTCCATGGCTACATTTCCTCCACCTACCACAGCAACCTTTTCTCCCAGAGACGGCTTCAGCCCCAAATTCACCTCTCGCAGGAAAGTCGCCCCATCGACCACCCCGGGACTGTCTTCACCATCTATTCCCATTCTGAGGCTTTGATGGGCACCAACGGTTATAAAAACGGCTCTATAACCTATGTCAAAAAGCAGGTCCAGGGATATGATTCGCGTATTCGCTTTGATTTCAACACCCATGCTCATTAGTCTCTGGACTTCAGTATCCACCACCTCTCGAGGAAGGCGGTACTGAGGAATACCCACTCGGAGCATACCTCCCAGTTCCGTGTGCGCCTCAAAGATGGTTACCGGATAGCCAAGTTTCCTGAGATAGTAAGCGCAGGCCAGACCGGCTGGCCCAGAGCCTACGATAGCTACTTTTTCGTCGTGCCTGGTCTTGGCTTCAGCCTCGATCATCCTGTCGCCACCAAATTCCACAGCGAATCTCTTTAACGCCCGGATAGCGATGGGCTTGTCCACCTGGCCGCGCCGGCAGGCATCCTCGCAAGGATGGGTACACACGTAGGCACAAATAGAAGGAAAGGGATTGCCGTCTCTTATGACCTGTAGCGCTTCCATGATCTTTCCCTGGGCAACCAAATCAACATATTGACCGATTTCCATATGCAGCGGACAAGCGAATCGACAGGGAGGCACCAGGCTATGGTCAGGAGATCTCTCCAGTCGGCTTTCTGAATAGCCCTTGTTTCCCACGCTCATCAATAAACCCCAGACCTTGTTTGGTGGCAACAATCCCTAGCTAACTATTATCTGTTATTATACTCAGCTATTCGAGCCAGACAATAGGAAATCCACCAGAATGGAATGGTTCTTGCTTCTGGAATTCGGACCAGGAAATAACCTGATTCAAACCTGGGAAAAGTACTGGTTAATACTGGCCGCGGGGTAAGCGCATATAGAGAATGCTATTTGCGCTTCTAGAGGGTGATAATCCGTTTACGTATAGCGTACTTAATTAGGTCGATACTGCTGTGGATGTTCAATTTCTGCATCAGGCTGCTTTTATACCACTCTACGGTCTTGGGGCTGACCACAAGCATTTCGGCTATCTCTCGGGCAGTATGTCCTTCCGCAACCAATTTAAGTACCTCTCTTTCCCTATCGGTCAGCTGCTGGTAGGGGTCTGGTTCCCCTTCCGTTACGGTTCTTTGCTGGCATTCTTCGACAAGAGCAGTTGCTGCCGTAGACGACAGAAAGGAATCCCCCCTGTAGGCAGCCTGAATAGCTGAAGCCAGCTCTGAAAAAGCTGCCATCTTTGTCACGAAACCGCAGGCACCCGCCTCGATGATGGGGATAACGTATTCGCTATCATCATACTGCGTCAACGCCAGTACTTTTATTCCCTGGAATTCTCTCCGTATACGGCGTGTAGCCTCCAATCCACCCATCACAGGCATTGCCAGGTCCATAAGCACCACATCCGGGGCAAGTTCTCTCACTTTCTCCAGAGCTTCTTTTCCATCTGAGGCCTCACCGACTACTTCTATATCAGCAACAAGTGCTAGCAGGGAACGGATTCCAGCCCGCACGAGGGTATGGTCATCTACTATTAGCACTCTTATCTTCTTCACTTGCGATGTCTCCCACCAGTGGCACCTTGGCTATGACGGTAGTTCCCTCGCCCGGTTTCGACTCAACGTAGCCAACGCCACCCAACAAGTTTGTCCTTTCTCTCATGGTGAACAAGCCCGCACCCCGGCCACTGCGCTCTACCCTTGTCAGTTTCTTGATCTCAAAACCCTTGCCATCATCCTGAACATACAACGCACACTCCTTGTCATCGCATTCCAACTTGATTGACACATTCTTTGCCTCTGAATGCTCCAGGATATTGCCTATTGCCCCCTGAGCAATTCGATAGAGCGATACCTCTATTTCAGGCCGGAAGCGCTGTTCGGTGCCTATGAACTCCGCAGATACGTTAATGCCCTGAGTTTGAAGGGTGTCCTTGGCATACCGGTGAATCGCCGCCGGCAGGCCCAGTTCGTCCAGCAGAGTGGGCCGCAGTTCCTTCATCAACCTTACGATCTCGGTACCGGCATGCACCGCGTAGGAGTGTGTTGTTCTGAGCTTTTCCATGAACTCAACATCTTTGATGCCCCTCATTTCTGCCATTCCGATAATGGCCTGCAGGCTCAGCGTCAAGCTGGTGATCGCTTGCGCAGTCTCGTCATGTAGTTCCCGGGCGAT
>CP070793.1:667122-670726 GCA_020346965.1 Chloroflexota bacterium
GACTGGGTGAAGAAGTTATTCCAAGTAACTGACCTGCCGAAGTACATTTCGTGGGAAGAGTTTGAGAAGAAAGGCTACTTCGTTGTTCCGCTGCCAAAACCTTATAAATCTACGCCAAGTTTGAGATGGTTTGCCGAGGGAAGGAAGAAAGATACACCAGACTGGGGACCTGTGGGTGGAGGGATAGCAGGCATACCAGATGCGAAAGGTAACCTGGCTACCCAGACGGGCAAAATAGAGTTTGAGGCGGAAAGCCTCAAACGTTTCGACCCTGATGACTGGGAAAGACCACCTGTAGCCAAGTATATACCTTCCTGGGAAGGTCATCACACAACAGAGCTATACTCCAAATACCCTCTTCAGCTCATTACTCCCCACCCCAGGTTTATTTTTCACACGATGTACGATGGTAAAGACAGCTGGATAAATGAAATACCGGAACACAGGGTTAAGAAGGAAGATGGATGGTATTACTGGGTGATTCGGATAAACACCAGAGACGCCGAGAAAAGGGGCATAAGGGATGGGGACCTGGTCAATGTCTACAACGACAGAGGAATCGTCATATGTGCAGCACAGGTTACAGAACGTGTCCCCCACGGTATGGCCCATTCTTATGAGTCGTGTGCTGTTTATGACCCCATCGGAGAGCCCGGCGAATCGCCAGATAGAGGTGGATGTATCAACCTGCTGACACCTCATCGTTTTATATCCAAGAACGCCTGCGGAATGGCTCCGAATTCCTGTCTGGTTGAAATCGAAAAGAGGAGGGAATGAATATGGCTAAATGGGGTATGGCAATAGATATAGCAAAGTGCAACGCCTGCTACAGTTGCGTCGTGGCCTGCAAAGATGAGTACTGGGACAATGATTATCCTCCCTATTCAGCAGCCCAGCCCAAGCACGGGCAGTTTTGGATGGACCTCGTGAAGAAGGAGCGTGGAGTGTGTCCCTGGATCAAGGTGGCATACATACCCATACTTTGTGTGCAGTGCGACAACGCGCCCTGTGTTAAGGCTGCCAAGAACCGCGCGGTATACAAAAGACCCGACGGGATAGTGATAATTGACCCGAAGAAGGCAGTCGGGCAAGAACAGATAATGGATGCCTGCCCCTATCACGTAATATTCTGGAACGAGGAAAAGCAGCTCCCACAGAAGTGCACGTTCTGTGTACAAAGGCTTGAGGACGGGAAGACCCCCAAGTGCGTGCAGGTATGTCCCAGTGGGGTTTTCGTATTTGGTGACCTAAAGGACCCCAAGAGTGATATCTCCAAAATCGTGGCTTCCGGGAAAGCTGAAGCTCTCAACCCTGAGCACAAATCCAAACCGAAAGTGTACTACCTGGGTGTGCCGAAGCTTTTCATTGCTGGCTCCGCTGTATATGGTGACGTGGATGAATGCGCTGAGGGAATCTCGGCAACCTTGACAGATGAGTCTACAGGCAAGTCGACCGAAACCTTGACAGACAACTTCGGAGGTTTCGAATTCGACGGCCTCGGCGCCGGAACGTACACCGTCAAGCTTAAATGCAAAGGGTATGCAACGAAGACGGTCCACATTGACCTGAAGACTGACAAGTATCTGGGAGCCGTAAACTTAACCAAGCGGGCATGAAGCAGCCATTTGTTTTCGCTACGGGAGTAGCAGCCCTATGATAAGACCGTAGATGGTGTTAAGCCCCTCTTCCATGAAGCAACCAGTACATACCCTCTTTTCTGCAAGCCAGGTGGAACATGGGCAGCGCGGTTTCGGATCAAGTCTTTCGGGCTTTGATTTTTCCGTGAAGTGCTATATCCCCGACGTTCACGTCCTTAACTGTACTTATGTCGTGTATCTCCTGGGGATAGTATCCGTCCTTCTCTATCCTCAGTGAGTATGTATGATCAACTTTCATATTCTCAAACCAGAAATCGCCGTAGTTGTCGGTCTTGGCCGTGAATTTCTCACCGGTGTCCGAGTCGACAAGGCTGGCAGTTGCGTCCTGGAGACACTTGTCTTCTTCCGGGCAGTAAACAGCCCCGGCTACGAAGCTCTTGGGTAGGCCTATGTAATATACCCGAGGCTTGGCCTCGAATTCGGGATGTAGTAGCTCGGATTTGCTTATTTCACCCTTCAGATCCTCTTCCTCACCGAACTTTAGCGCCCCCGTGGGACATGCATCCACGCATCTGGGTTCTTTCCATCCCGCATCCAGGAGGTGGGCGCACATGGTGCACTTCTGAGCTATATTAAGGTCCCAGTTGAAATAAATTACTCCATAGGGACATGCACTGATGCAATTCCTGTGGCCGCAGCATCTTTCGGGGTTGATAATGACTATACCATCATCTCTCCTGTATATTGCATGCGCTGTACAGACGGGGATGCAAGGTGCTTCATCACAGTGCTGACAGATATCGTGAAGATATGTAACCCGAACCTTGGGGACAGTGCCCCTGACCATGTCGGTAATCTTCATCCAGAATTGCCCCGTTGCGGGCTGTGGTTTCGCATAGGGAGTCCAGTCGTTGCCGACGTGCTCGTCCTTGCAGGCAATCTGACAATTGTAACAACCATTGCAGATATCGTAGTTGATAATCAGAGCCTTACCCATTATTTACCTCCTTCAATCCAGCTGTCTAGGCCGGGACCTGCCTGTGGGTGAAAAGGACGCTCAAAGGCTTCCGGATACTTGTTCCTGAGTGCTTCTATGTCGGTCTTCTCGACCTGCGCCAGAAAGCCGCTGACTGCATGGCCAACTGCATTCTTCGAAGTGGTGTTGCGGGGTACGATAGTGTTAATGGCACCACCGCGATCGATTTCCCCCAGAGCGATTGGGTCCCACTTGGCACCGTGATCAATATACACCACACCAGGCATGATACGCTCCGTGATATATGCGCCCGCCAACACTGTCCCCCGGTCGTTATAGATTGAAATGACGTCTCCATTCTTGATGCCGCGTTTCTCTGCCTCGGAGGGGTGCAGCCAGCCTGGGTGATACTGGTAGCCATCGGGACCTCTTACTTTGCAGGTCCCGATCTCGCGCAGCCAGATCATATCCTCGTGCTCAGAGTGTACGCCCCAGCGCGGGTGATTGGAGCACACAAGCAGCGGGTATTTCTTGGAGCGTTCTGTGCCGATAGTCTCCTCGTGGCTAATGCCTTTTGCCACCCACTTTGGCACCGCTGGCCGCTCCAGATCGTCAGGGAAGTGCTTGAGAATGCCGGTGGACTCGAATTCGAGCTTGCCGGTCGGTGTCGAAAGCGGATATTTCTCCGGATCCTTATAGAATTCATAGAAGCCGGCGGGCACCTCCTCCCAGTTATCTGCTGTAGGTACTACATAATATCCCTTCTCATTGAGCTTTTCCCTGCTAATGAGGTCCGCACAGCCGGAAGTTTCCCAGCCGTATTTGATCCATTCGGGGATAGACTTGCCCTCGGTATACTTTTCCAGCAAGCCCAGGCGCTCGGCAAGCTTACATACGATCTCATAGTCACTGTACGACTCGCCGAGAGGCTCCACGCACTTATGTTCCGGATACAACAGGTTGTACTGTCCGCTGAAGATGTCAAGGGCGATGTCGTCCTCTTCGAGCTTGGTATTGACCGGCAGGATGA
>CP070793.1:670826-680040 GCA_020346965.1 Chloroflexota bacterium
AGTGTCTGTCCCTCCGCGGCGATCGTTCCATATTATTACGGCTCTAGTACACTAATTGAGGGGATTGGGGCAAAAAGCGTTAAGGAGGGTGTGAGCCTTGTCGTGGCTTGTCGCGGCAGCACCCCTCCTGATGATGAACTTCTGGACACCCTTGACGAATTGAATATCGAGCGGGCAATTCTAATGAGGATTCCCTGTATGGGTCGTCTACCCCCGGTATTCTATATAAGCGCCTTATCTATGGGCATCAAACAGATTGCCGTCATTCAGTGCAAGCAGGATTTCTGTCGCTTCGACAAAGGTAGCGTGATGAATCAGCGTCGCGTGACCATGCTACGGAATTTACTCAAGCCCTTTGGTTATGCGGATAGCACCATCACAGTTATCGAAAATGCAAAACAAGTAGAATACGATACGGAAAAGTGCGTCGGCTGTGACAAGTGTATAAATATTTGCCCCTATGGTGCGATAGAAGCGCAGCCACTGTCTACACCGAAGGTAGATTATACCAAATGTACAGGTTGTGGTGCTTGCGTTGTTGTTTGCCCGCATGTGGCGCTTGAGATACATGGCCACGAATGCGCGCGTTTTGCAGAGTTAATTATGGAACATGCCGACCGGATGAAGAAGATAAGAGCTAAGTCACCGGCGATACTGGTTCTTTGCTGCCAATGGGCGGAATTTGCCAGCCTTGACCAGAACCATAGCGGCCTCAACGGACCTAACACGGCAATCCTCGAAATACCTTGTTTCAGCAAGCTGGATCCAATAAATGTCTTTCAGGCACTTCTCTATGGCTTTGACGGCGTACTTGTCGTTGCCTGTTCTGATGACGATTGTAGGTCCAAAGAATCAAGGCTGGCGACTGAGAACAACATAAAAGTACTCCGGACCGGTCTGAGGATGATGGGACTTGAAAACAGGTTTAGGATACACAAGACCTCGCCCAAGAATGTGGGCGACTTCAAACATGAGGTTGACTCTTTTGCCAATGAGATCCTAGCCTTGAAAGGAGGACAGTAACCTAAACATGAATGAGATAGTAGCAAAGAAGGAATTAGCTCCCAAGATAAAGTTTATCGAGTTCGTGAACCATAATATTGCCCGCAAGACAAAGCCGGGTCAGTTTGTGGTAGTGCAGATGGGCACGAAAGGTGAAAGATTTCCCATAACTGTCAGCGGCACCAACCCGAACAAGGGCACGGTGCGGTTGGTATTCAATGAAGTAGGTAGAAGCTCCCAGAAACTGGGGGCTTTGAGCAAAGGAGAGGTGATCGACAATATAGCTGGCCCGCTTGGGAATCCAACGGAGATAAAGAAGTTTGGTACCGTTCTTTGTTTTGGTGGGGGAGTGATGAGTGGCCCGATTTCATACGAGGTAACCGCATTCAAGGAGGCGGGAAATAGGGTAATAGCCGCCATTGGAGCCAGAAACAAGGACCTACTCATTCTCAAGACTGAATTGAAAGCCCTGAGTGATGATTTCTATATTTCGACAGATGACGGCTCTGAAGGCCACAAAGGGCTGGACTTCCTCCGGACGATCTTTGAGAAAGAGAAGGTTGATCGTGTGATTGCTATGAGTGTTGCGACCGTTACTCTGAGAACAATAGGCGAACTCACTAAGACTTATGGTATCAAGACTATAGTATCCCTAGCTCCTATTATGCTTGACGGCACCGGAATGTGTGGTGTTTGCCGAGTCTCTGTAGGCGGTGAGACAAAATTCACGTGTTCCGATGGCCCGGAATTTGATGGACACCTAGTGGACTGGGATTTGCTTGAATCACGAAAGAGAATCTATTCTCACGAAGAGAGACTGTCGGCTCTTTTTGATGAGGACCAGCGAAAAGGTCTCTCCTCATCTATGTGCAGGAGGTAAAGAATAATGGCTGAGAAACTGAAATTGAATCGTGTTCCTATGGATAAGCAGGCGCCGGAGATTCGTAGGCAGAATCCTAACGAAGTGGCGTCCGGCTACACATACGAGCAAGCAGTCCAAGAAGCTAAACGCTGCATTCAATGTAAGAAGCCGGGTTGTGTTCCTTACTGCCCCGTCAATATAGATATCCCGGGTTTTATCGAAGCTATGGCGGAAGGCGATTTACCCAGGGCGGCTAAGATTCTTTATGCAACTAACAGCCTTCCTGCTATTTGTGGGCGAGTTTGCCCTCAGGAGACGCAGTGTGAGCAAACCTGTGCTCTGGGCAAGAAGGGTGATCCCGTGGCCATAGGTAGGCTCGAAAGGTCTATGGCTGACTGGGCTCGAGAGAATCAGGAAGAATCGGGTATCGGCAAGGTTAGTCTGCCCAAGGCTACAGGTAAAAGTGTGGCTGTTATAGGGTCAGGTCCTGCCGGGCTCACCTGTGCAGCTGACTTAGCGAAAGCTGGACATAAAGTCGTTATGCATGAGGCTCTTCACCTCCCCGGTGGTGTGACTTACTATGGAATACCCGAGTTCAGACTACCTAAAAACATTGTCCAAGCTGAGGTCGATTATCTAGTCAACGTACTCGGCGTTGAACTCCAGCTTAACCAGGTGATCGGAAGGGGAGCGACGGTCGATGAATTGTTGTCAAATGGTTATGACGCCCTGTTCTTGGGGATTGGTGCTGGCGCACCTATGTTTCTTAATATACCAGGGGAGAACTTAAACATGGTTTATTCGGCCAATGAGTTTCTTGTCAGGCTCAATTTAATGAAGGCATACCTCTTTCCTGAATACGACACGCCGGTAAAGATTGGTAAAAAAGTTGCTGTCGTTGGTGCCGGTAATGTAGCTATGGATGCGGCTAGGTGGGCAGTGAGGCTTGGTGCTGAGGAGGTCTATATTGTCTATCGGCGAACTGAAGCTGAGATGCCAGCTAGAATGGAGGAAAGGGAAAATGCCAAGGAGGAAGGAGTCATCTTCAAACTACTGACGCTTCCTACAGCAGTAATACCTGATGACCAATCCTCGGTGAAAGCTATGCAGTGTGTTGAGATGGAGCTTGGGGAACCGGACGACAGCGGCAGACGACGTCCGATAGTAAAGCCGGGGAGCGAGTTTATTCTGGATGTAGATATGGTAATACCTGCCTTGGGCACTCGTCCCAATCCCATTGTTGCCAAAACAACTCCTGATTTGGAGACGACCAGGTATGGTACGGTTGTGGCTGACGAGACTACTGGCAAAACTAAAAAAGACAAAGTTTGGGCTGGTGGCGACATAGTTACTGGTGCCGCTACGGTAATAAGCGCTATGGGAGCAGCCCGGAGGGCAGCTACTGACATGGATGCCTGGCTGAGAAATTAAAGCTGATATGGAAATTTGGAGGGTTGTTTTCTAGAAGCAGGCGTGCTACCATTATGGGCTTGTGTTCTTAGGTTCACAGGTAAGGGTGAAGCCGGACAATCCTTTTTGTTTAATCAAGATATATATGGACAACTTCGAACCCAAGATAGTAGCTTTTTGCTGCAACTGGTGTTCTTATGCTGGTGCTGACTTGGCTGGCACTTCCAGAATACAGTACTCACCCAATATAAGGGTAATCAGAGTGATGTGTAGCGGCAGGGTGAATCCACTCTTTGTGATTAAGGCACTCAGTATTGGGGCTGATGGAGTGTTAATACTTGGTTGCCATCCCGGCGACTGCCACTACATTGAAGGAAATTACAAGACGATGCGCCGCATACCACTGCTGAAGAAGATGATGAAGCAGCTTGGAATAGAAGAAGAGAGAGTTCGTTTGGAATGGGTTTCTGCGTCTGAAGGAGCGAAATTCGCTGAGGTAACCAATAATTTCACTCAAACCATAAGAAACCTTGGTCCAAGTTCATTAGGTAATTCAAAGCAGAGTTCTAAGGAGGTAAAGCATGGCTAAACTTAAGGTAGCTCTTTATTGGGCGGCTAGTTGCGGTGGATGTGAGATTGCGACTCTAGCTATACACGAAAAAATACTGAAGTTAGCTGAAGTCGCTGACATCGTATTCTGGCCAGTGGGTATGGATTTCAAGTATGCTGACGTGGAAAAGATGGCAGATAAGAGTGCGGATGTCTGTCTTTTCAACGGGGCTATTCGCAATGAAGAGAATGAGCACATGGCTAAACTCTTACGGGCCAAATCGAAGATAATGATAGCTTACGGCTCTTGTGCTTATGAGGGCTGCATACCGGGACTGTCTAATTTCTATAACCGGCAACTGACGTTTGACCGCGTTTACATTGAAACCCCATCTACTGAAAACCCACAGAAGATTTTCCCCCAGACAAAAGTCAAGGTGCCCGAAGGCGAACTCGAGCTTCCCGAGTTCTACGATACGGTTAAAACCCTGGCTCAAACTGTGGATGTTGATTATTTCGTACCCGGTTGCCCTCCAGAAGAGAAGACTACCTGGCTTGCACTTGAAGCTTTGATTACGGGCAAGTTGCCGCCGAAAGGCACTGTCATAAGTCATTCGGTGAAAGCTCTCTGTGAAGAGTGTCCTCGTACTAGGGAAGAAAAGAAAATCAAGAAATTCTATAGGCCTTACGAAATAATCCCTGAACCGGAGAAATGTTTGCTTGAGCAGGGATTATTGTGTTACGGCATAGCTACTCGCGGTGGCTGTGGTGCTCTATGTCCCCAGGCTAATATGCCCTGCACTGGTTGCTATGGACCGGTAGAGGGTGTGGTTGACCAGGGGGCTCATTTTTTGAGTGCTCTTGCTTCTATTGTTGATTCCAATGATCCCGAGGAAATCCAGAAGATAATCGACGATATTCCCGACCCGGCGGGCACTTTCTATCGATATAGTCTGCCAGATTCACTGCTTAGGAGGGCAAGAATAAAATGAAAAGGATAACGATTGATCCCATTACCCGCCTTGAAGGCCACGGCAAGATTACGATTTTTCTCAAAGACGATGGCAGTGTAGCCAACGTCTATTTTCAGGTTCCCGAACTCAGGGGATTTGAGAAATTCTCGGAAGGACGCGCGGCTGAGGATATGCCCCAGATAACTCAACGTATCTGCGGAGTTTGCCCTGAAGCCCATCACATGGCATCAACCAAAGCCTTAGATGACTTATTTCATGTCGAACCAACCAGCGCTGCCAAGAAGCTGCGTGAACTCCTTTATAGCGCTTTCTACGTTACTGACCATACCACCCACTTTTATATCCTGGCTGCTCCTGATTTCGTTATGGGACCGGACGCGCCGCCTGCCGAGCGCAATATCCTAGGAGTAATCGGCAAGGTAGGGCTGGAACTGGGCGGCGCTGTAATAAATACCCGTAAGCAAAATCACTGGATTATTCAAACAGTTGGTGGACGTCCAATAAACCCCTGTTTCGGACTGCCCGGCGGTGTCAGCAGGGCTATAAATGAAGAAGAAAGGGCGCAAATTGAGGAAATAGCTAAACAGTCCGTGGAATTCGCCAAAGTGTCACTCAAAGTCTTGGATGATGTTGTTCTGAAAAACAAGGGATATCTAGATCTTATCCTGAGCGATACCTTTACACAGAAGTCTTACAACATGGGCTTAGTTGACGATAATAATAAGGTCAATTTCTATGACGGCAAAGTACGGGTAGTTGGCCCGGATGGTAAAGAGTTATGCAAGTATGCTCCGCGGGAATATCTGGAACACATCGCTGAGCGAGTCGAGCCCTGGACTTATCTCAAGTTCCCGTATCTCAAGAAAGTTGGCTGGAAGGGCTTTGTTGACGGCAACGATAGCGGAGTTTACCGAGCTACACCTTTGTCCCGGCTCAATGCAGCCGACGGGATGGCTACACCCCTAGCCCAGGCAGAATACGACAAGATGTACTCCACTCTCGGGGGCAAGCCGACTAACTTCACTCTGGCGACTCACTGGGCACGTCTGATTGAGCTTCTTTATGCCGCTGAGAGGTTGCTGGAACTCAGTAAGGACCCCGAAATAACGAGCACGGACATTCGAAACATACCAAAGGCAAAGCCCGATGAAGGGATTGGTATTGTTGAAGCCCCCCGAGGTACCCTTACCCATCATTACATCACTGATGAGAGAGGGGTGATAAAGAAGTGCAACCTCATTGTGGGCACTACTAATAACTATGCCGCTCTATACATGTCAATTAAGAAAGCAGCCGAAGACTTCATAAAACCTGGTGTGAAGATAACTGAGGGGTTGCTCAATCGTATTGAGATGGCATGGCGTCCCTATGATCCCTGCTTGTCGTGTGCTACACATGCTTTGCCTGGCCAGTTGCCTCTGGAAGTGACCATCTACGACGACCGAGGCAATGAGGTCAAGAAACTAAGCCAGGGCATTTAGCAACAGGTTGTCACGAATTCAAATGAAAACCCTGGTTCTGGGGCTGGGGAATCCCATTCTGTGTGATGATGGAGTAGGTATCAGGGTGGCACACGAGGTGGGGAACCAGCTCAACAACCCACATGTGACAGTAGCTGAGACAAGTGCAGCTGGCTTTAGCCTGTTAGATTCTATCGTAGGCTATGATAAGGTTATTATCATTGATGCTATCCAAACCCAGAAGGGTCAAGCAGGCCAGATATATCATATGGAACCCGAAGATTTTTCCCTCACCAAACATCTTTCCTCACCTCATCAAATAAACTTGGTCACTGCTCTGGAACTAGGTGAAATGCTCAATTTGACCATGCCTCGCGAAATCAGTATATTCGCTGTGGAAGCCAAGGACATAACCAGCTTCAGCGAGAAGTGCACACCTGAGGTAGAGCAGGTAATTCCGGAAGCGGTCAAAATGGTGATGGACGAGTTAGTCGGCTAGAAAGACTCCGCTCTTGCCTCCCCATTTACTTACCAGGCGAATCTCTCCAATAGTCATACTTTTATCAACCGCTTTGCACATGTCATATATAGTCAGAGCACTCACAGATACCGCTACCAGCGCTTCCATTTCAAATCCTGTTTTTCCTGCCCCTTTAGCGATAGCCGTAATCTCAACATACTTACCATTTTCAGGTAGATTGAATTCAACTGCAACGTGGGTGAGCTGGAGAGGGTGACATAGAGGTATGAGCCGATGGGTTTCTTTGGCAGCCATGATTCCCGCCGTTTTTGCGACGGCTAAGACATCACCTTTTTCTAGTCCCTTTTTACGAATAAGTCTTAAGGTAGCCGGCTCTATCTTCACCTTGCCTTTGGCTACCGCTTGGCGTTGTGTTTCCTTTTTCTGGGTAACGTCTATCATGTGAATTTGCCCTGACTCCATTCTCAACCTCCAATCTGCGACATTTTTCGGTTTACCAGCCTGAAATTGTCTCCTATCAAAGGGTGATGCTCCAGCTTGGAATCAACTGCCTTTAGAATCAGGCGTTTCAATTTGTCCATCGGGGCATTATTGCGTAGTGTCGTTTTTAAGTCAATCTCATTTTCTCCCAGTAGGCAGGGACGCAGCCTGCCATCTGGCGTAAGTCGCATGCGGTTACATTGGGAGCAGAAGGAAGGATCCGTGAGAGGACTGATGAAGCCTATGGTGCCCTTGGCGCCGGCTAAGCGGTAGTATGTCGCAGGTCCATTGCCAGTTAGGGGTGTGCAAGATTCAAGCTTGCTAAGTAAATTGATATGTTGTCGCAATTCAGTGGAAGGGATGAACTCCGTAGCGCCATTGAAGGGCATAAGCTCGATGAACCGGATGTGCCATCCTTCCTTATTGGTCATTCTGGCAAAATCCAGTATCTCGTCATCGTTTACCCCTCGCATGACCACAGTGTTTATCTTGACCAGATCGAAGCCGGCCTCCTTTGCTGCATCAATGCCATCAAGGACATCCTTCAATTCTCCAAACCGGGCTATGTATCGAAATCTGTCAGCCTTAAGTGTATCCAGACTCACGTTAACTCTCGACAAACCAGCCTGCTTAAGTTCTAGAGCATATTTCTTGAGAATCGTCCCATTCGTTGTCAACGATAGATCTTCAATTCCTTCAATTCGAGAGAGCATACCAACGAGTTTGGGCAACTCAGCTCTGATTAGTGGCTCGCCACCACTGACCCTCACCTTGTTGACACCCAGCTGTGCTGCTGCTTGAACAATGCTCCTAATCTCCTCGTAGGAGAGAATCTCGTTATGGGACATCTGCGGAATACCTTGGGGTGGCATACAATAAATGCAGCGCAGGTTACAGCGATCTGTAACTGAGATCCTGAGGTATGTTATGCCCCGTCCGAAGGAATCAACGATTCCAGTCATTCGCCAATCTCCCTTTCCATAACATGCGCCGCGGTAGCTTTGAATGTGGCATAAACTTCCGTGCCTGCCTGTAAATTTAATTCTTCTGCCGATATTCTGGTGACCAAAGCCACTAGCGGAAAGCCACAATCTAATTCCACACGGCTGAGCGGTCCAATAAAGGTTATTTGGGTAATCTTAGCCTGAAAAGAATTCCTTGCCGAACTTTGGGTGCCAGATAAAGCCAAAGTGATATCTTCAGGCCTGACGCAAGCATATACTTCCTTTCCGATTGGGTAGCCGGAGACTGCTTGAATGGCATTGCTATCAATACTAACGGTAGCTACACCTTCGTCATTTGTCACTATTATGCCTTCTAAGATGTTCTCCATTCCAACAAAACGAGCCACCTGTTCGTTTTGGGGTGAATGGAATATGTCGGTGGCATTGCCTGTTTGGACAAGTTTGCCTCCAAGGAGCACGCCTATCTTATCAGCAAGTTGTTGTCCCTGAGACATAACATGCGTTGCCATTATCATTGTAGTGTTACGTTGCCTGGCAATGTGTGAAATTAACTGCTCAATCTTGGTTGTGGATACAGGGTCAAGGTTGGCTGTCGGTTCGTCCAATAACAGAACCTCCGGTTCGAGCACTAGGGACCTGGCTAAAGCTACTCTCTGCGCCTCCCCACCGGAAAGTGTGCGGGCGTTCCTGTCCTTATATCCCTCTAACCCCACCATCTCCAGAATATGTTCAACTTTACCGGTAATACTGTCCTTATCTACTCCCCTCCATCTCAATCCACAGGCAACGTTATCATAGACACTCAGATTGAATACCTGAGGCTTCTGGTGTATGAATGATATCCGACGACGGATCTCCAATCTTCGTTTACCCGATTGGGGGATGAGTACGCTGTCATAATAGATTTCCCCAGCGCCGGGAACTTCCAGTAGGTCAACAATACGTAAAAGCGTCGTTTTGCCTGCCCCGGTGGGGCCGATTAAAGCAAACACGTCTCCTCTATCGATACTGAGGTTAATATTCTGCAGTAC
>CP070793.1:680140-686086 GCA_020346965.1 Chloroflexota bacterium
AAGGTGTTGCCAAGAACCTAAGGTTGGAATACACACCACTGTCAAGCCTGCTCAATTAGAGGTTGACTTAGTAAAACGTATAACTAAGCAAAATCGTCTGACCATTTGGGGAATCCTTCTTTTGTCGGCAATATTGCCTTTCGTTAATTTGATCGGCGTCTAAAAAACAGACGGCTGTCATTGCTAGTAACGAGAGAATTGCCCCATGCGTATTGTCTGCATTGGACAAGCATCCCTTGAACGAAGTGACGATTTATGTGGTCTTGCTTTCGTCTTGAGTGCTAGTGGACAGACCCAATTCGCCCCTAGCTTAAGCTCTTTTCTCCTCTTTAAGGCTTAAGAAGTCCGAGTTATATTCCTCGATTAGCCCGGCATCGGCAAAGCTGAAGTAGCGGTTTTCGCCTATGATGATGTGATCTAAGACTCTGACCTGCATAATATTCCCAGCGAAGACCAGGTCTTGTGTTATTTGCTTATCGTTATCACTGGGCTGAGGATTCCCGGCCGGGTGATTGTGAATGAATAACAGAGCTGCGGCACTGTGCTTGACAGCGCTCCGGATAATTTCCCGAGGATAAATGGCACTGGCATTCAATGTTCCTTCGAAAAGGTCCTCGATCTCAACAACACAATTCTGGGAATCAAGAAACATAACTTTGAATATTTCTTTTTTCAGGTCTCGCATAGAATGGTAGAGGTAATCGAAGACCTCCCTGGAGGACCGGCAGTAGGTTTTGCCGAGGACTTGCTTCTTAAGGAATTCCCTGGCTATCTCCTGCATGAATTGAATGACAAAGATATTGTGGGCAGTAATCCCCTTTATTTTCCTCAGTTCCTCAGGCGGAGCTTCGAGAATGCCCCTCAGGGTTTTGAATATATTGATGGCTTCTTTAGCCTGCGGTTTACAGTCCCTGCGAGGTGTCCCCAGTGTCAGTAGCAGTTCCACAATTTCGTAGTCAAGGAACCCTGCCAGTCCCGATTGGTTGAACCTTTCCCGGAGTCTTTTTCTGTGACCCTCGCGGCGCTTGGTTTCCATGCTCACAACTCCCGTTAATGACTCACTTGGACCCTCTTGTCTTAAGTGGGGTTCTGGGGGAGGGCTTCCTTATTATATATATTGAGTTATGGTTATGGGAACTACGTTATACGAAGATAAGAGAAGTGTTGATATAATACTAGGGAGATGAACTTGGCAAGACGAATGAAACAGTATCTCCCCCGGCAACTCACGGAGCTGGTGAAGGCTATCAGCGAACAGGCAGCCGGGCAGGGTCAGAGGGTATATCTCGTCGGTGGCATAGTGCGAGACATGCTCTTGGGTCATCCCAATTTTGACATTGACCTGGTAGTGGAGGGTAATGCCGTAAAACTGGCTCAACAGGTAGCGGTAAGTAGCCAGGCTGGGTTGCTGGTCCACCGCCGCTTCGGTACTGCCAAACTTAGATACGACAATTTCACTCTGGACCTAGCTACAGCACGAAAAGAGACTTATGCCAGACCGGGCGCACTGCCTACGGTGACGCCCGGCACCCTTAGAGATGATCTCTTCCGGAGAGATTTCTCTATTAATGCCATGGCTATATCCCTTGCATCCAACGATTACGGAGAGTTGATTGATCCGTATAACGGTGGAAGTGACCTGGAACGCGGCGTCATCCGTATTCTGCATCCCGACAGCTTCAACGATGATGCAACCAGGATTTTGAGAGGCGTATGTTATGAGCAAAGGTTCGGTTTTGGGTTCGAGGCAGAAACTGGTCGCGTACTTGAGCGGGATATTACTATACTGGATACAATAAGCGGTGATCGAATAAGGCACGAGCTGGAACACATTTTTGAAGAAGAACGGCCAGAACTCGTTATCAAGCGTCTTGGCGAACTGGGAGTTCTGCACGCAATAAATCCTTCTCTGAAAAGCAATGGCTGGATATTTGAAAAGTTCGACAAGGCGCGCAGTCTGAAGAAGCCTACTCAGTTGTTATCTCTCTATTTCTGTCTTCTTATTTATGCATTCAGTGAAAAAGACCTTGAGCAATTTCTCACCCGTCTTAACATGCCGGCAAAATTGTCCCGTGCCATGCGCGACACAATTGGCATTCAGGACAGGCTTCCGCTCCTGGAAAAACCTTCCCTTAAAGCTAGCGAGATATATTATCTGCTCCAGGACTACCAGCTCCTGGCGATACGGGCAAATGCCATAGCGTCAGAATCTGCGACCATACGCCGTCACCTTCAACTATTTCTCGCAAAGCTACGTTATGTAAGGACTTCACTCGACGGGGAAGAGCTAGAAAGATTGGGTATCTCGGCCGGACCTGAGATGGGAAAGGTCCTCCGGATATTGCACAAAGCAAAATTAGATGGAGAGGTTAAGACTAGGGCAGATGAAGAAAATCTAGTTCTCTCTTTGAAGGCAGGCGATTTCCCTAATGACCCTGAATCTCCATGGGGATGACTGGAGCTAGACATTCGGCCCCTGTCGTGTAACAACGCGGGCGATATGCAGAATAGTAGAGGGATAGCGTTACATGAGCTCTTGATTACCGGAGCTAGCATGACAGGGAACTGAGAACTCTCCAAATCTCCCCGCCAAAGTAGAGGATAGCAAAATATTTGATAAACTTCGCTGGCCAGCAAGGCAAGAGAAACTTCCATAGGGGCAGTTTGGAGGCTCCAGCCAGGAGCCCAGCTATGTCAGTTAAAGGTTGGAGGGAGACGAGGAAAATGCCCCAGGGGCCATATCGCTGCATCCAGCCTACAAACCTATTGTATCCCGGTGTGCTTTCGGCGAGTACGAACCTCTTTCCCAGGTAACCAGCGTAATAACCGGTTATTTCGCCCAGGGCACCGGCCACGCTTGCTACCAAGACTACAAGAACCAGGTTACAGCTAGCATTCTCTATTGCCCATGCCATAGTGGTAATGTGCAACCAGACCGGAACAAAGATGGCTGCATTGGCTATCAGGGTAACTCCAAAAACAATCAGATAAGCTATGGGGGCAAATCCTTCTTCGGGAATACCTAGATAAGGGGTTAGATATCGGAGTAGAACGTAGAAGCCGTAACTGACAGCACTGAGTATGACAATATAGAATGCCATCTTAAGCCATCTATTCTGCTTCAACCTTTCCATCATGATTAAATTACCTGCTCCTACGGGTCTGAAAATCCTCACCTACATTTGTGTGTATAAAAGAAGATGCCAGATAGCACTCCAACCCTTGTTTTTTCAGTGGCAAAAATATCTCACGGGATTTTTTTTCATCTGGGGAAAGGGTGAAAAGACATGGTCCCGAACCAGCGAGATAAACTCCCGATGCTCCGGTTTTTTCCAGAATCCTCCCATATTCATCGAGCCCGGGGAAGAAAGGAAAAGCTACTTTTCTGAAGACATTAAACATAAGATCAGGGGCAATCGGCTTACCTTGCCTCAAGCACGATAGAGCTTGTTTGATGAACTCACCTCTGGTGAAATAAGTAACGTTTAAATTCCCATACATTTGCTTTGTTTTGTTTAGGATTCTAGGTAATGGGGGTACCAGTAACACGAAGTAAGTTAAAGGCAAGGATGGTAGCGGGGTTATCTTTTCTCCCGTTCCCTCTACCAGAGCCGTGCCTTTGTGGATAAAGAAAGGAACATCCGAGCCAAGCTTGGATGCCAAATGAACCAGCTCAGAGCGAGGCAATCCCAATCCCCAGAGCTCATTCAGAGCTATGAGGGTGGCAGCGGCATCGCTACTACCACCGCCCAATCCCACACCCCAGGGTATATGCTTGTGAAGTTCAATGCGTGCGCCCCGACTGCAGTTCGCGTTTTCGTTGAGGAGGGCGGCTGCCCGCGTTACCAGATTATCTTGCTTCAAGTTGGGCTCGGCACATTCAAAGCATATTTCCTCTTCCAACTGGAAATTGAGGACATCGCATAAATCTATTGATTGAACAATACTGGAAATTTTGTGATAGTCGTTATGCTTGCCCAGCACTTCAAGGACGAGGTTTACTTTTGCCGGGGCATAGGCAGTTAACACTATAATCTTTTTGAAAAGGGAGCAAAGATTTTCCAGAGCTCCCTCCACTCCTCAAGGCTAAGAGTTTCGGCTCGCCGTTCACCTTCTACTCCAGTCTTCTCCAGCAGCAAAGCAACCTGGCCGGGTGGCATATCGAGCGAATGAGCAAGAGAATTGCGAAGTTGTTTACGAGGAGAACTGAAACCATGCATAACTACATCAAAAAAACTAGCAGGATTGGGAACCTCGATAGGCGGCTGAGGGTAAACATCCAGGCGTAAAATGACTGAATCCACCTTCGGCGGAGGATAAAAACTTGAAGGTGGTACATAGGACACAATACTTGGCTTGCTATAAAACTGAGTCTTAACACTGAGTAGGCTCATATTGCCCGGCGTAGCAACCATAGCTTCACCAACTTCTTTCTGCACCATTACTATCATCTCTGACGGTTGGGGCAGCGCTTCGAAGAAATGGCGCAATAGTGGCGAAGTAATGTAATAAGGAAGATTAGCTATGACTTTATAACCCTGGAAAAGTGCGGAAACAGCTGACTTGCTCTCGAGAATCTGTCGAGGAGTAACGCTAAGTATATCGGCATTGATAATTTTGACATCGGGGAAGTCCGCTAGTCGCCTTTTCAACAGGGCAACTAATTTGCCATCAAGCTCAACAGCAATAACTTGAGCTCCTTGTTTGGCTAATCCTTCAGTTAGTATTCCCAGGCCGGGACCCACCTCAACTACGATGTCTCCTGGGCTAAGTTCGGCGGCCGATAGAATACACTCTAATACAGTTTCATCTATAAGAAAATGCTGACCCAGGCTTTTTCTGGGCTTGACACCAAATTGGCGAAGTAATTGACGATAGAAGTGTGTCAGTTTATATGACCAATTGATAGAAGCCCTTGCCAACCTTCTTTCCGGTGTATCCAATTTCAACCATCCTTTTCAATAATGGAGCTGGCTTGTATCTTTCCCATCCAGTCTGCTGGTAAATCCCTTCTAAGAGGTCAACTATAACGTCTATACCAACAAGGTCTGCCAGCTCGAATGGGCCCATAGGCCAGTTGTGTGATAATTTCTCTATTTTGTCGATATCCTCAATGCTGGCCAAACTCTCCTCCAATAGCTTGGCGGCTTCATTCATAACCAGCGTTATTATCCTGTTGGTTACAAATCCAGGGGAGTCCTTAACTACGACCGTTTCCTTGCCCAGAGATTTAATAAAATCGAGGCTTAATTCCAGGGTCTCCTCTGATGTGAGTAGGGTTTTCACTATCTCTACTCCCTTCATTAACGGAACGGGGTTCATAAAGTGTGTACCTATAACTTTATTTGGACGCCTGGTGGCGGACGCCAGCAAACTTACTGGTATTCCGGATGTATTAGAAGCCAGAATTGTCTCCTGACGGCAAATTTCTTCAAGCTGTCCGAATATGGGCAGCTTTACTTCTGCCCGCTCAAATACCGCCTCGATAACATAGTCAGCATCTTTGGCGGCATTCTTCATATCAATAGAGGTACGGAGCCTAGCCAGGATTTCATTCATCTCTTCTTGTTTGATTTTTTCTTTCTGCACAAATTTTTCAAGACTGGTTTTTATTATTCCCAGACCACGGTCCAGAAACTCCTGTTTTACATCAATCATGGTTGCTTCATAGCCTGCCTGTGCCGATACCTGAGCTATGCCGCTACCCATGGTACCTGAACCAATAACACATACCTTTTTTATTAACATAGCTATAACCTCCAGAATTCCACAAGCCGTGCACCTGTTCTCGATTCCTAAACCGGGAAGCTGTCTCTGCCAGCTGGCTCCAACCAGGCAACTCTATATCACACTGGAATTGCTATTTACCGCTGCTTCCTTCCGGACCTGACGGGGTTCATAGCCCCCAGTTGCATAGAACCCGACTATCAACACTGCTCAACAAAA
>CP070793.1:686186-691453 GCA_020346965.1 Chloroflexota bacterium
CCGGGGTCACCGAACTTTTTAGCAAACTTATTCTCATCATAGTAGGCCCGCCGTGGACAATTCTCGTGGATTGTTTGACCGTAGAAAGCCTTGGGACGTCTGTGTTCATCTAAATCCTCTGGCTTGGGCAGGCCGGAAAGCAAGATGGTTGCTATTGTTCCTACAAACCAGTCAGGGTGTGGTGGGCAACCGGGGATGTTTACTAATGGAGTATCGATACCTTTGGCTTGAAGGACTTCTCCGACGCTGCGACATTGAGTAGGGTTGGGATAGGCAGCGGGTATTCCTCCAAAGGCTGCGCAGCCACCCAAGGCAATAACTGCGAGGGCATCCTTAGCCAGTGTTTCCACCCACGATTTCATAGTTATTGGCCTGCCGTCCTTTTCGCCGATCAGTCCATGGATACCGTCTTTGTCAGTGGGTATAGCCCCCTCAACAATCAGGATGTAACCCCCCTTCTTATTCTTCGAGGTATCCACCATAACTTCAATTATGGGTTCTCCCGCCCCTGCCATTACAGTAGGATGGAACCTCAGGTTTATATGATGGCCGGGGAGTACTTCATCGACCAAGAGGTTCTTGATAGACGGATTTACTACATTGAGGAGAGAGACGGAGCAACCGCTACATCCTGCCGCCTGTAACCATATCGCCGGGTATTCTTTTGTATCCATAATTACTTACCTGCCTTTCGATTAATTTTGGGCAATCCTCCGCAGGGAGGATATTTGCTCAGTCATAAGCCCAAGCCTTCAATCATCTCCTTGATCCGTAATTGAAGGGATGAGTCTTGCGGAAGTTCAGTTACGGGTTTTCCCTTCATTTCCAAAGCTGCTAAATCGGAATCCTCTGGAATTAAGGCAATGACCTGAAGGCCGGATTCATCAATTGCCTTTTTTATCTCGGGAGATAACTCACCTTTGACACGATTGACTACAAGCCCGATCTTGCCTATCTTTGACCTTAGTTCGCTGATGAGGTTCTTCATACGCGCTGCGGTGGTGATGCCTTTTATAGTAGGGTCAGACATGATGAGTAAAACATCGACATCTCCAGTAGTTTGGCGACTAATGTGCTCCATCCCTGCTTCGCAATCCATGACAACATAATTATACTTATAGTCACGTATCAACTTATCTAAGGATACACGTAAAAACTCATTGGAGGCGCAATAGCACCCAGGTCCTTCGGGACGTCCCATAGCTAAAAGGTCGAAGCCCTTGGATTCCACTAAGGACTCCATTATCTTGTTGAATAGATACTCCTGCTTAGCAACGGTTGGGCTAAAGCGTCCCTTGGAGACGTCCTCAGTCATCTTTTCACGTATCCTGCCGACAGTCTTGTCGTTCTCCATGGACAAGCCCAGCGCCAGGTTGAGATTTGTACTGGGGTCAGCATCTACAGCCAGGACTAACCCTTTCTGCGAAAGGAGCTTAATAAGAAGGGCGGCAACAGTGGTCTTACCTGTACCCCCTTTACCAGCCATAGCAATCGTCTTCGTCATTTTCTGATCTTCCTGCCTGAATGTGAAGTAATCTTTTGCTGCCCATTCTCTGGTGATGGCAGCAAACTAACAGGCGATAATTTCACTACTGCGTTATACTCGGGAGGACACACTTCCAGGCACGTCCCACATTTTGAACACTTCTCCTGATCTATGATTTTGACTTCACCTTTGCCCCCCTTAATTGCTTCTGTGGGGCAGGTCAAAACACAGTGCTCACAGGCTCTGTCACACTTGTCCGGGAGGATATAGTATACGGTCAGTTCAGGGCATACCCTGGCGGGGCAGTGCTTCTCTAAGACGTGAGCTTCGTATTCATCTCGAAAATAGCGTAGAGTGGTGAGGACAGGATTAGGGGCTGTTTTGCCTAAGCTGCAGAGCGAGCCCATTTTAACATCCTCGGCTAATGCAAGTAGAAGGTCTACATCCTCGATCTTGCCTCTGCCAGCCGTGATATCCTCCAGGATGTGTAGCATTTGCAGGGTTCCCAGGCGACACATTGTGCATTTACCGCAGGATTCCTTAGTAGAGAAATCGAGAAAGAATTTCGCGGCATCGACCATGCAATTATCCTCATTCATGACAATCATACCCCCTGAGCCCATCATTGAGCCGGCCTCTCTCAGCGAATCATAATCGATGGGAATGTCAAGCAAAGTTTCGGGTAGACAACCTCCCGATGGTCCTCCTATCTGCACTGCTTTGAATTCCTTATCTTTGGCAATTCCGCCACCTATATCATAAACAAGTTGGCGGAGTGTTGTCCCCATGGGCACCTCGGCTAATCCCGAATTGGCTACTTTGCCTGCCAGGGTGAACATTGCTGTGCCCTTACTTCCTTCCGTACCGACTGAGGCAAACCAATCCCCACCTCTCTCAATTATTAAAGTAACATAAGCAAAGGTCTTCACATTGTTTAATAGGGTAGGTTTACTCCATAATCCAATCTCCGCGAGGTGAGGAGGTTTTGGTCGAGGTTCACTTCTTCTGCCCTCCATAGCCGCAACTAATGCCGTCGCTTCACCGGAGACGAACGCACCGGCTCCAGCTGCTATATCGATGTCAAAACTAAAATCAGTGCCTGAGATGTTCTGTCCTAGAAGACCGGATTCCCTTGCTTGTCTTAAAGCAATCTGAAGACGTTTAATAGCTAAAGGATATTCAGCACGAACGTAAATATAACCTTGTTCAGCACCTATGGCATAACCGGCAATAATCATACCCTCGATTACTTGATGTGGATCGCTTTCCAAAATGACTCGATCCATAAAGGCACCGGGGTCTCCTTCATCAGCATTGCAGATGATATATTTCGGTGTGCCTTCAGCCTTGCGGCATAGCTCCCACTTCCTGTATGTAGGGAATCCGGCCCCTCCCCGCCCTCGCAGTCCGGATTTCTCCAACTCTTTAATTATCTTCACAGGTGGCATCTTTAATGCTTTCTCCAGGGCGCCATAGCCACCATTGGCTATATAGTGGTTTATATTCTCAGGATCGATGCAGCCACAGCGGTTCAATAATAGACGAAGTTCGTGTTCAGATCGGGGAAGTTCTGGAATAAGGACACCTTCTTCACAGTCTCCTTCAAGCGTGCCCATGGCGAGTTCTAAGCAAGGGTCATCACCGGCAACGTAACCTTCCACAAGTCTGGATATGTTCTCGGTAGTTACGTTCGCATACGCGACTCGAAGAGATCCAGACTTAGATATGATGACAAAGGGATCAGCAAAGCATAAACCTGTGCAGCCAACCTGAATAATCGGAACTTGGAGTCCACGCTGTACTAGTTCCCTGTTAAAAGCGTTAACTACATCCAAAGCGCCGGCTGCCCGTCCACAAGTAGCTGTGCTGACCAGAATATGGCTGCTCTTCTGCAGAGTTTCCCATTCACGCTTGGCTCTAGTATTGATTTCCTTGAAGGTCATGTCAGACATGCGATCGAAACAGAAAAGAGGATGGACTGGTAGTTCTGTCTCAATTCCTTTCACTCTGTAATTCTTGCCTATATGGCACCAAAGCTTCTTCTACTCGAAAAGGGGTCATCTTGGGGTAAATTCTATCTCCTATCGTGATCACGGGAGCCAGCATACAGCACCCAATACAAGCCACCCTTTCCAGGCTGAAGTCACCATCTTTGGTAGTTTCGCCTACCTTGATATCCAACTCACGTTCCAATGTATCCAAAATAAGTCTACCGCCCGCTAAGTGACACGCGGTCCCCATACAAACTACAGTGTGGTACTTCCCTAACGGAGCAAAGCGAAACTGGTTATAGAAAGTAGCAACTCCCCAAACCTCCATTTCTGGTATCTCCAAGAAGCCGGCAATCTTCTTCATCGCTTCTCTGGGGAGATACCCGAGGCTTGATTGAACTTCTTGCAGTAGTGGGATTAAGTTTCTCTTCTCTTTCTTATGCGAGCCTAAAACCTCTGCTAAGGCCTGGTCAGCTTGCTCCTTTGTAGTCATCCTTTAAGTTGCTTGCTAAATTCGGGTAAGAAAGCTCCTATTCCGGTCGTTTCACGGGGACCTATTATTATCTCCCACTTAAGGTCCAAAGCATCTTCAAGCTCACCTTTGATTCTGGCTACTTTCCCCGGTATAACTAGCTTTCTATGTTTCACCCTGTCTGCGACGCCACATTTCTTGATAAATGCTCCCACGGAATCGCCACCGAACTTGCCTGCTGCCCAGGCAGTGAGGACACCGAGTCCTTCTGCATCCTTAACGCAAATGTAGGCGGGAACCTTGGTAGCCTCAACAGCTGATGAGACAAGGAAATAGGTCAAAGCCCAATTAGAAGTAACGAGAACGGGTGAGAATTCATTGGGCTCTCCTACTTCGTAATACTTCTCCTCTACTGCCATGGGGAAACGAGGATCCGTGTAGATATTAAGCCGCTGCACTAGAAGAGGTAACAGCGAATGTTTGCTGAAATCAGAGAAAACGATGATGCTGGCCCATTTATTTATGAATGTAGAGCCCACCAGCATTTCCTTGAGCCCGTCTTTAGCCATGAAGCAAGGAAAGGCAACAGTGGGGTAACCTAAAGGCTTGAAACCTTGCTTTAGCGCTGCCTTCCTGATGAAAGTCTGGTCTCTTATAGCCTCTACCAGGTTCTTAGAACCCGGGTCTAAGACCAGCTCCTCTATACCGGCGTCTTTTAACTTGGTAGTCAGGGGAACAAGTTCTTCAATACTTACCCCACGAAGGCCAACAGGGGTCAGATTCTCTTTGATTTTTGGAATTGCCGCATCAATATTCTCCTTCGTTATGGGGTAGATGAGCGGATGCCTGTCGGCACATATATCCCGCGCCTCAAATAGGGCATCCACATCTTCAGAGATCAGGACCATACCCAGATCCGTTGAATCATATACTTTCTTCACCAAATCCAAGAACTTGTTCTTGTCCCCCGAATCAAAATGAAGTGCTAAGAGGTCTGCCTTTAGATTTACACCTACCCAGGGGAACTGCAATTCCTTTAGCTTCTTTATTTTCTCCTCGATTTGAGATTTGCCTTCTTTGTCCGATATAAGTAGGGCAATGCCTGGAGAATGGACAAAGGTTTTTTCGTGTCGGTATATCACTTCTTCATTACCGATTTTAACCGCGTTCTCTCCAGAGCCTACAGTGACAAGCTTTACGGGCGGTGCCAGAAGGTCCAACAACTTGTCTTTCGTTTCGTCGGAAAGGTAAGGACATTTGTCTACGGTCGTTCCGCCTGATGCTAGCTTCATGGCAAAAGCAAAGCAAGTGGGAAACC
>CP070793.1:691553-694161 GCA_020346965.1 Chloroflexota bacterium
AATCGCGGGGGTAAGACGTCGAGTTAGCATCGCCTTTACACCAGAAGCCAACGTTGGTGATTATGTGCTGCTTCATACGGGATACGCCATAGGCGTTATAGATGAAGCTGAAGCTGAGGAGACCCTGAAGCTCCTGGAAGAAATAGCAAGCCTAAGTGAAGTTCATTGACGAGTATCAGGACAACAGGCTAGCCAGAGGGCTAGCATACAAAATCGCTCAGCGCTCCACCAGGACCATAAGACTAATGGAATTTTGTGGTGGGCACACGCATGCCATACTACGATATGGAATTCGCCAGTTAGTTCCCAAAACAGTTGAAATGAGGTCGGGACCGGGCTGCCCTGTTTGTGTCACCGCCACCGCTGACCTGGACAAAGCTATCGCCCTGGCACATCTGCCCGGCGTTATCATAACTACTTTCGGGGACATGATTAGAGTTCCCGGCAGCTATTCGAGCCTGCAAAAGGCCAAAGCCGAGGGAGCGGATGTCCGAATAGTATACTCAACAATAGACGCTGTAGAGATAGCCCAAGCCAATCCCGAGAAATCGGTCATCTTCATTGGCATCGGCTTTGAAACCACGGCACCAACCATAGCCGCTTCTATACTGAAGGCACAGCAGGACAAAACAGAAAATTTCTACGTTCTATCTCTTAATAAATTGACCCCGCCAGTGATGAAAGCGCTGCTAGATTCAGGCGAGATAAAGCTGGATGGTATCGTCTGTCCCGGACACGTCAGTGTTATTATTGGTTCCCGCCCCTACGGATTTATCCCGCGGGACTATGCAGTTGCCTGTGTTATATCGGGCTTTGAACCACTGGATATTCTGTTATGCATAGACAAGCTTGTAGAGCAAATTGAAAAGGGTGAACCCAAGGTGGAGATAGCCTATCCCAGAGGAGTAAAGCCTGAGGGTAATAGAAAAGCACTGCAGCTGATGGAGAATGTTTTTGAGATTGGCGAAGCTAACTGGCGTGGGGTTGGAATTGTTCCCCAAAGTGGCCTCAGAATAAGAGAGGAATACGAGCGACTTGACGCAGACAAGGCTTTTTCAGTGAACACCAAACCAGCGAGGGAGCCTCAAGGATGTCGATGCGGGGACATAATCCGAGGCGCAGCTATACCACTTGAGTGCAAACTCTTTAGAGAAGTATGCACCCCGGAAAGCCCTGTCGGTCCCTGCATGGTCTCCAGTGAAGGCGCCTGTGCCGCCTATTATCAATACGGAACTCTTGAAAATTCGCAGGGCACTTAGGGCAGATATGGAGCAGGCTTATGGATGACCGCATTCTCTTAGCCCATGGCAGTGGTGGCAAGTTGAGCCACGAGCTGGTGCAGAAACAATTCCTGCCATTCCTGGCTAATCCAGCGTTGAATAAATTAGATGATTCGGCCATCTTCGAAGCCAGCGGGAAACTGGCTTTCACCACCGATAGCTACGTCGTAAATCCCATATTCTTCCCCGGTGGCGATATAGGCAAGCTGGCGGTCTGCGGCACGGTGAACGACTTAGCTATGAATGGAGCCAAGCCACTATATTTAAGTCTCTCGGCAATCATAGAAGAAGGCCTTCTTATAAGTGAGCTTGAGACAATAGTGCAATCAATAAGGAAAGCTGCTGAAGAAGCTGAGGTGAATATTATCGCCGGAGATACCAAGGTGGTAAATCGAGGACAAGCCGACAAGCTGTTTATCACTACCTCGGGAGTGGGAATGATCCCTACAGGGGTTGATATCTCAGGAGCTAATGCCAGAGCGGGGGATAAGGTCCTGCTCAGCGGAACCATCGGCGAGCATGGCATAGCTGTAATGAGTCAGCGCGAAGGACTAAGGTTCTCCATGACTATGGAAAGCGACTGCGCTCCGTTGAACAAGTTAGTGGGTCAAATACTTGAGGTCACTTCTAACATTCACTGCCTCCGGGACCCTACCCGCGGAGGTCTGGCCACTACGCTCAACGAACTGGCCCAGCAATCAGAAGTGGGAATCATCGTAGATGAGGCAAAGATACCGGTGAAGGATGAGGTCAAAGCCGCCTGTGAGCTATTGGGACTGGACCCCCTTTACGTGGCTAATGAAGGCAAACTGGTAGTTATGATTGATCCTGCCGATGCCGATGGGGCCCTCACTCAAATGAAGAAAAATGACTACGGCAGAGATGCTGCCATCATCGGCGAGGTAACCGGCGAGCACCCGGGGAAGGTGGTAATGAGAACAAAGCTCGGTCCTTCTCGAATCGTCGATATGCTGTCCGGGGAATTGCTGCCTCGAATATGCTAGGTGAGTCCGTTATAGTCAAAAACCTCACTGCCTCTGCTATAATTGCTCCTCCAAATAACCATACGAACAGGAGGTGAACCAGGATGGAGTATGAAGACCTGTTATTAGAAAAGGATGATTCGGGCATTGCCACTTTGACGCTCAATGTACCGGATAAATTGAATGCCCTCACCGCAAAAATGGGTATGAACCTGCCTCTGGCTGTAGACGAAGTAGCTCGTGATGACAGTGTAAGGGTATTGATTATTACCGGCGCCGGGCGCGGTTTCTGCTCGGGCGCGGATGTCTCCGCCCTGCAATTGCTGACCGGAGCTACCGAGCAAT
>CP070793.1:694261-696918 GCA_020346965.1 Chloroflexota bacterium
ATTTCGCCATCAATTAAGCCTTGCATGATGAAATCCGTCTTCACCCCTTCCTTTTCGGCTACTTGCTTCATCGGGGATGAAACCGTACCTTTTCGCGCTAACTCGAGCTGGGTCATTTTCCTAGATACTCAGATAAGTTGAAACAGAACCAAAGTATAAAACAGGGCGGTGGTTGATGCAAACACAACGCTCGCAACACCAAGATTGGCTAATTCAAGATAAAGCCCTTAAGGTTTGCTTCTGTATTTTGAATAGTTTAGCTATTCCTTGCCCGGCCAAAGCAAGCAAGGCGTCAGAGGTTTCTTTAGAGAAAGTTTTGCTCTCAGCGGTTCCTTGAATCTCCACATATTCATTTTGGTCAGTCATGACTACATTGAAATCAACTTCAGCCTGGTAATCCTCTTCATAACAGAGGTCAAGTAGCATACTGTTATTAACAATACCCACGCTGGTGGCTGCTATCATTTTGGTTAGCGGCATAAATGGCAAAATACCTTGTTTTCTTAAATTATGGAAGGCATGATAGAGGGCAACATATCCACTTGTGATAGCTGCTGTTCTGGTGCCACCGTCTGCTTGTAGTACGTCACAATCAACTACAAAAGTCTTCTCCTCTAGGGTGGACAAATCAGCCGCTGCTCTTAAGCTGCGGCCAATAAGTCGTTGGATTTCGTGACTTCTTCCCTCCGCCCTCTCACGCGGCGTACGGGTAATTGTGGAGCGAGGTAACATGGCATACTCCGCGGTAATCCAACCTCGACCGCTGCCCTTAAGAAAAATGGGCACTCTTTCCTCCAGGCTTACGGAGCATAGAACCCTTGTTTGTCCTAATTCGATTAAAGCTGAACCCTCGGCGAAACTCTGGTACCCCAAAATTATGCGCACGGGACGGAGTTCGTTGTCAGCTCGGTCATCTAACCTGCTCATAATAAGAAGTATAGCAAACTATCCAGCAATCTGTCCGTTAATTTCAAGCCGTTACTCACCACCTGCCCCTTTTTGTGCATATGTCGATGAATTTCTCGATAGATCGTTCATAAGTCCTCTCTACATCGTCGGGGAAAAAGCAGGCCGGCAGTTCACCTGACTGCCAATGGTATCTTATACATTCGCAGCAAATACCCTTCCTACTGCAAGGCTCATATGTGCAGTTACAATTTTCCTTGTTTTGCTCCATGGTGCACTCTCTCATATCCGCCCTCCTTCGCTAATCATTGAATCGAACTTATATCCACTCACAAATCAGAATGGTATTATGTTATAGCATAAAAGCGCAGAGCCGCATTACTTACATAAACTGATACTATTATATGCTAGAATATGTATATACGAAAGGAAACTAACTGGTTGCAGTTATCATTCGATGCGTATCTTGATATTGAAACTACCGGACTATGCTCGTTTTATGACGAGATAACAGTCATTGGTGTTTATTTGGCTAATAGTAACGGGAACAGACTGGTTCAACTTGTAGGCAGTGATGTGACCAGAACCAACTTACTTAGAACTCTGCGTTGCGTGGACACAATTTATACATACAATGGTAATCGCTTTGACCTTCCTTTCATCAACTCTCGTCTGGGAGTAAACCTGAGGGAACATTTCCATCACCATGATCTGATGCATGATTGCTGGAGAAACAATCTATATGGGGGCTTCAAGACTGTAGAACGAAAGTTAGGTATAGCTCGACGATTAAGAGGTATAAGTGGTGCACAGGCGGTAATACTCTGGTGGAGATATCAGATCCACCGTGATAGAAAAGCACTGGACTTGCTGTTGGAATATAACAAGGAAGACGTGGTCAATCTGATGACATTGAAGGGAAAGCTCGAAATGTTTTCGAAATCAAAGTATTGTCATTAATCCAGCGTCTATCTTACCGATCTCAGCTTATCAATAGTCCGAATAAGTAGCCTGCGAGTTCTGATAATTGCTGGACAAGATCGCCTATAATGATTATCAAATTCGTTAGTATCCCGGCGTTCGCTTGCTCTTCCATCACCGAATGAGACTCATCGTCATAATAACAGAGGTCATTGAAAGCTGCGGTAATCTCGTACTCGTTTAGCCTAGAATCGGGCGTAGGAAACCCGAACCATGAGTCCGAAGCAGATAGTTGAGCAGGAGATTGAGACTCGACCCTTCGCCATTCCCCATCGCAATACCAATCCTCCAACACGAAGGCATGCCCGTCTTTTCCATCATCAACGCCCAGGGCGACATATACTCGCTCAGCATCGATGCCATATGTCCTCAGTAGGGAGCACAATAAGATAGCAAGATCCTCACAGTCACCGGTGCGGTAGGTTAGGGTTTCTTCGGGTGTTTGCCAATAGTCCCTACCCCAACGCTTTTCGTCAGACATATAATCCAAATTAGTAGCGACCCAGTCTCTGATATCGTCGAACCCAACTTTAGACAGCTCGTAAGGGGCCGTACCGAGAATATCGCAAAGAGCTTCCTTAACCATTGGACATTCGGGTGTGACGTAAGACTTGAATTCAGATTCTGTTGCAGGAAGCCAACTTTCAATAGAACTTTCGGGGCGAACGATGTAGTTGATACAACCCGAGCTGGAGATTATAAGCAATCCAAGCATGATTCCACAGGCTAAGGTGACTAGAAAGCGTTTATTCATACACAAACCCCCGGCA
>CP070793.1:697018-699537 GCA_020346965.1 Chloroflexota bacterium
AGCCAGTATTAGTGCCAGTGAGAGTAACTTTGCTTTTATCATCTCTTCCCTGAATCTGAGTTATATATGATTAATGAGAAGTACTTGTACAAAAATAACGTTCCTAGGGAAAAAAGTCAATACATCTTAACACCGTAATAACGCCAATTTGGGAATTTCAGTCTCAAGCTGAAGGGCTACTGACCACTGCCTTTGTTACGACGCAATTATAACTATGGTATTCCCTTCCGTATACCAATTAGTGCGAGTATAATGAGAAGAGATTAGATTACACAGAAACCGTTTTTGAGTGCTGAAAGGGTAGTTTCTGTGGGAAGATAAACAACTGAAATCCAGTTATGGTGGCTATTCAAGTATAAAAGAGCGGGAGACGGGACTCGAACCCGCGACACCCTGCTTGGAAGGCAGGAACTCTACCACTGAGTTACTCCCGCAAAACTGAACTTATTCTACCTCAAATCTTAATTGCCAGACAAGAGCAAGGGAGAGGTGCTGCTTCGTCTCTTCCCGAGCAGTCTCGATAAATCAGCAGGAAGAGTCAGGATTAGCTTGACTTCGAGAGATATCTGTGGTAGCATCTAGTGAATACCTGAAGCCGGCTTTGCCGGCAATAGGAAACTAGAAAAGGAGGGACGTGAATGCTTAGAGAATATGCACGATTCATCGCTATAGCGCCCCCCTGGTGGGTTTCCGGCTAAATAGCCTCTCTTCACTGATTTTCATGTTTGGCCGTTCCCTCCAGGAACGGTCTCTTTACTTCTCTTGCTCCTGAATACGGAGCAGAAATAGCAGCTTAGAGACTGGCCGCGGGCGCTCCATGTCCGCGGTTTTCTCTTTTCGGGGCGCTGACCAAACACTGGCATAATCTCTACATAAGGAGCAGTTAAATGAACATTGATAACGACAAACGGTCGCAGTTTGATAGAGTACCCATCGCTACTGTCAGCAATCAATTCACTGCGGATGAAGAGACTGTAAAAGCCGATGGCAGTGGGCACATAGCTATTACTGGAATGGTCACACGCAGGAAGGAGCAAGAGAAGGCGACGAGGGATGATATTTCACCAGATCTTGAAGCGTTGGGCTGGGATTCTTTTTTCTCAGAGCATTTCGCAGCGCTGCAGGCGCCGGGCATTGTGCCCGCGAGAGTTATCTCTGAGCGAAGGGACTCTTACCTGGTGTGCAGCCAATATGGCGAGCTCTCCGCGGAGGTCTCCGGTAAGATGCGGTACCACGCCACAAGAGAAAACCGGTATCCGGCTATTGGTGACTGGGCAGCTATTACACCACAAGTGAACGAATCGAAGGCTGTGATTCATAGCATTTTGCCCAGGAAAAGCAAGTTCTCCCGCAAGGAAGCAGGGACCGTAACAAACGAGCAGATAGTGGCCGCAAATGTCGATGTTGTCTTCATAGTAAGCGGACTGGACGGTGGTAGGAATCTCAATGTGGGAAGAATCGAACGCTACCTTAGTCTCACGTGGAACGGTGGCGCTCGGCCGGTAATCATTCTTAACAAGGTTGATCTCTGTCTGGATGTTGATGCTTGCGTAAACGAAGCTGAGTCGATTGCCCTCGGCGTGCCGATTCATCCTGTAAGCGCAACAGAGTGTATAGGGCTGGACGCTCTAAGAAAACATATTGCCAGAGGGCAAACTGTGGCCTTACTCGGTTCTTCTGGCGTGGGAAAATCAGCTCTTATCAATGCCCTGCTGGGTACTGAACGACAGGGAGTTGCTGGAGTTAGACATAGCGATCGCAAAGGAAGACATACGACAACACGGCGTGACCTCATTCTCCTTCCTGATGGCGGAGCCGTGATTGACACACCTGGCATGAGGGAGATTCAGATGTGGACGGATGACGACCATCCGCAGCAAGCCTTCAGGGATATTGAAACGCTAGCTGAGGAGTGCCGCTTCAAGGATTGTCAGCACCGCACCGAACCGGGGTGTGCGATTAAAGCGGCCATTCGGGCGGGTGATCTAGATGCTAGCCGTTTGCAGGCTTTCCGGAAATTGAGCAAGGAGCTAGCTCACTTGGCGAGATGTCAAGACCGCAAAGCCCGCCTTGAAGAAAAGGCAAAATGGAAGAGAATCTCTCAGTGGTCAAAACAGCACCGGAAGTATGGTGAGTGGCATCATAGAATGGGCACAGACTGAGTTGAGCAGCCAATCAGAGCGAAGATAACAGCGACAAATGCGTACAGGTACGTGGTATGGAAAACTGCTTATCCTGGCGAAGTTCGAATAACGAGGAAGATACTCAGCGTAGAGACAGATGCTAACGAGACCTCACTTCTACCACCACAGGAATAGAGGAACAAGAACCACCGGAATGACTATGGTTAGTGCAACCATTGATATCGCAAATATCACTATGCCGGCTATATTCCAAGGCCTCTGCGCATTCTTGAAGTGCTCAACGCTGTCCCACTTCTTGTTTCGCCATGCCCACTCATTTCCCTTTATGCCAAGAACGATAGCCCAGGCAAGACTAAAAAGGGGAAAGGGAATAAG
>CP070793.1:699637-704249 GCA_020346965.1 Chloroflexota bacterium
CGTTTGTTGTAGCTAAATTCGCCATGAGTCTAGACGGTAAGATTGCTACGAAAACTGGCGATTCTAAATGGATAACAAAGGAAGAGGCAAGGAAGTATGCCCATGCGTTACGATATACATTTGATGCCATCATGGTAGGAGTAAACACCGTTGTGGCCGATAATCCTCACCTTACTGCTAAATGTTGTGGTGGTAGGGGTGGTATCGGGAAGATGCAGCCATTACGTTTGATTGTTGATAGTAGGGGAAGAGTACCGTTGAATGCTCATATTTTTGAACCGCCGGGCGAGGTTTTGCTTGCTGTGGCAGCACCTTTAGACTCGACAAAGAAGGAGCAATTCGCAGAGGCGGGTGCCGAAGTACTGGAATTACCAACCAGAGAAGGCTCAGTGGATATTATAGAGTTGTTCAAGTTGTTGGGGAAGCGAGAGATTATCGCGGTGCTTGTGGAAGGCGGTGGCAAGCTTCTCGGTTCACTTTTTGATCACTGCTTAGTGGACAAAGTACTGGCTTTCATTTCACCGATTATTATTGGTGGCCATGAGGCTACAAGTGTGGGAGGCAATGGTGTTGACAATATGACTAAGGCGTTGCGGCTAAATCGAGTCGATATCAAGAGTTTCGGCGATGACGTGTTGGTTAGCGGATACGTCGACAAACGATTACCGCAAAGAGTGTAGATTTCTAGGTTTGTAGTATGTTCACCGGCATTATTGAGGAGGTTGGTATAGTTAGGGAAGCAAGTCCAGACTGCTTGACCTTTGAAGCCAACAAGGTGCTTGAAGAAACAAGACAGGGTGATAGCGTAGCTGTTAATGGCGTTTGCCTAACTGTGGTTTCCTTGGGAAATCGTGGCTTTAGTGTTAATGTTATGCCTGAGACTTTGCGTTGCACCAATCTTGGTAGTCTTCGTTATAGCGACCCAGTGAATATAGAAAGGGCAGTGGTACTGGGAGGACGCCTAGGCGGCCATTTAGTTTTGGGTCATATTGATGATACGGGAGAGGTGATGGATGTGACTATTGAGGAAAGGGCGCAAGTTATGAGGATCCTGGCACCTGCTGAATTGATACCTTATATAGTAGGAAAAGGGTTCATCGCTGTCGACGGCGTTAGCCTGACCATCGTAAACCTTGATGATTCTTCTTTTGCTGTCTCTCTAGTTTCTTACACTATGGAAAACACTACTCTGGGGAAAAGGAAACCTGGTGACGTAGTTAATCTAGAAGTAGATATTTTGGCTAAATATGTGGAGAATCTTGTGGGGCAAAGACGGCAAAGTCTAAACTTCGAGTTCCTTAAGGAATATGGATTTGCAGGGGGAATAGATGCCGGCTAGCATTTCTGAAGCAATTGAAGACATAAAGGCAGGCAAGTTCATTATTATCGTTGATGACGAGTCGCGCGAAAATGAAGGGGATCTAGCCATAGCTGCCGAAAAGATTACTCCTGAGGCGATAAACTTCATGGCTAAATATGGTCGAGGATTGATTTGTCTTCCCATTATCGGTCGAAGGCTTGATGATTTAGGCATACCCCTCATGGTTACCAATAATACCTCGCAGTATTCCACTGCCTTCACAGTCTCTATTGAGGCGAAAAATCAAGTTACCACCGGAATCTCTGCCTTTGATCGAGCGCAGACTATAAAAACAGTGCTTGACCCGAATGCCGAGGCGGAAGATCTAGTACGGCCGGGGCACATATTCCCCATTCGAGCCAGAGAAGGCGGAGTGTTAGTACGAGCAGGACACACGGAAGCTATCGTTGATCTGGCTAGATTGGCCGGCTTCTATCCTGCTGGTGTCATTTGTGAGATCATGGATGAAGATGGCACAATGGCACGTATGGCTCAACTTGAGGCGATGGCTTCTAAGTTTGGTGTGAGGATTGTGACTATAACTGATTTGATTGCCTACCGTCTCCGTCATGAGAAGCTGGTGCAAAAAGTAACTGAGGCTAGGCTACCCACCAAGTATGACGAATTTACTGTCGTGGCCTATAAAAGTGTTGTTGATGCCGCCGAACATGTTGCTTTGGTTAAAGGTGAAATATCAAATGATGAGCCGGTCTTGGTACGTGTTCACAGCGAATGCCTCACCGGTGACGTCTTTGGTAGTTTTAGGTGCGATTGCGGGGCCCAGATTGAAATGGCCTTACAAAGTATAGCCAAAGAAGAACGAGGTGTTTTTCTTTATATGAGACAGGAGGGCAGAGGAATCGGATTTCACAACAAGCTTTGCGCCTATGCTCTTCAAGATCAAGGGATGGATACTGTTGAGGCTAACATAGCTTTAGGTTTTGCCCCTGATTTGAGGGATTATGGGGTAGGCGCTCAGATTTTGGCTGACCTAGGTTTACATAATATTAGATTGCTGACTAATAACCCTAAGAAGGTAATTGGGCTGGAAAGCTATGGAATTAAGATAGTTGAGACTGTTCCTCTGATCACCCCATCTACTCCTTATAACATCCACTATTTAGAGACGAAGCAAAAGAAGTTAGGACATATTCTAGGTATACAGGAGGGTAAGTAATGGCTAAGGATTATGAAGGTATTCTGATAGGTAAAAGTCTTAAGTTTGCCGTAGTTGTTTCTCGTTTTAATGAATTAATAACCAGGAAACTGCTTGAAGGAGCAAGGGACGCTTTACTACGCCACGGTGTAGATGAAGGTGATATTGATATTGTCTGGACGCCAGGATGCCTAGAGATCCCGCTCATAAGCAAAAAAATGGCACAGAATGATAAGTATGATGCCATAATATGTCTTGGTGCGGTGATCCGTGGCGGTACCCCCCATTCTGAGCATGTTGCTACCGAAGTAAACAGAGGGATTGGCAGAGTGAGCCTGGATACCGGTATACCAGTAATACAAGGCATAATTACAGCAGACACTTTGGAGCAGGCTATCCAGAGAGCGGGTGCTAAGGAAGGCAACAAAGGCTCTGTTGCTGCGGTGAGTGCTATTGAGATGGCAAATCTACTCAGGGTTATTCAGTGACTTTATAGACTTTGTCACCGCGCCTTACTCTATCGGGGACTTTTATACCGATGAGGTCGCCGGGTTTGCCTTCGGTGATGTTAACGCGCTCAATCTGCATAGATTCTACAGGCAGTTCCATATCTGTGGTGCTGCCCCTGATGTGGATTTTATCACCTATTTTTAATGCGCCGCTTAACTCTATGCCGGCTACCACAGGCTTAGCAAAAAAATCGGTTACACTACCAATTTCCACTTCACCCATCTCCAAATACCTCCTTCTAAATAGATATCATACACCTTTACCGATGAGAAATCAATTTAGCGGACTAGAATATCTTGACAAGTTCTGCTGCTATACTTATGATAATGAGCTAAATAAATCTGATTGGAGGTAGTATACCATGAGTGAAAGGAAAGCAGGACAACCATATAGTGCGGAAGAATTGCTTTCTTTCGACCGCATTAAGAGGGCTATGACAAGCAGGGTGTTGGATAGGATAGAAGAATTGTGGCAGGGGAAAGAGCCTATAGGTGTTGAGCAGATGAATAAGGTGATCGAGGACGAATGGCGGAGAGTAAAGGAAGCAGTAAGATCATCACCAGCAGCGCGAGAAGCTTTCCGTAAGTATTTAGAGCGCACGGTCGCTGAGCAAATAGACAAGTTGATGAAGGAAGATAAGGCTGAGCTAGAATCATTAGGCGTTGTAGAGAAGAGTCTATAAATTGGTTTCACAAGATAGAGCTGATTCGGGCAAACAGGCCAAGCAAGACCGGGACATAGGCCAGTTGATTAAGCGGCTCGATATGTTGGATGATAGACTGGATAATATGGATTCTATAATGACATCACTTATAGAAAGAGTGATGGGAAGACCTCTTGTTCTGGAAGTGACCTGCCCTAATTGTAATCAAACTATACAGGTTCATGTCACCAGCGGTGTAAGGATGCGAGGTAAGGAATAATCATAGCAAGTATTATGTTTTTATCTAATCTTCAGTTTATGAGCTCCATAATGATAACTGATCTGCCATTTCTGCCATATTGTCAAAGGTTTGCTCTGTTTAGCTATGATTGCTACAATCATCAGTTGGGCGGTTAGCTCAGTGGTTAGAGCGCTGCGTTGACATCGCAGAGGTCACTGGTTCAAATCCAGTACTGCCCATTTTTTCATGTAGTAATATTTGATTTCTAGATTAATAATGGAAAATAGGGGATGAAAATAGAGACAGGAGATAAGCAGTTGGAATGGATGCGCCACTCGGCATCCCATATTATGGCTGAGGCGGTGCAATATCTTTTCCCTGGGGTTAAATTTGGCATCGGACCAACCATTGAGAATGGTTTCTACTATGACTTCGAGTTGTCACGTCCATTGACGCCAGAAGACCTGCCTATAATTGAGAGCAAGATGAGGGAGATCATTAGCCAGGATGTACCGTTTATTACAGAGGAGATGAGTAAGGAAGAAGCGCAAAAGCTCTTTGCCACCCAGCCATATAAATTGGAGCTTATCAACGAGATCCCCGACACTGCCGTAACTATCTATAAACAGGGTTCGTTCACCGACTTATGTCGCGGCCCCCATCTGGTTTCCACCGGTGAAGTAAAAGCATTCAAACTGACCC
>CP070793.1:704349-711050 GCA_020346965.1 Chloroflexota bacterium
CTATTTTGGTCTCACCGTCGCCCAGCATCTTATCTGCTTCGCCTTCCCCACAGAAGCCGCATACTTCCAGATACACTAGGTAATGCCAGGAACTGTTGTCCGGTAGTTCCAGCACGTCTATGTCCTCCGGACCGATGCCGGATTTTTCATAAGCCTGGCGTGAAGCAGAATGGCTTTCGCTCAACATTGGTGCTTCCGGCACTGCCGGGCAAGACACAGCGGAAATGCGTATGGTCGGGTCGCCATACATAGAGCTTCCCATAGTCGTTGCGTTAATCTTAACCGGCTTATCGGCTTTACTGATTAATTCCTTGTCGGCCGTTGCAATCAAAGCTGCAGCACCGGTACTAACCGGGCAGATCTCATATAATCTTAGTGGTTCGCAAACGTAGACCGAGTTCAATACTTCATCCAGTGTATAGGCTTTTTTAAACCGAGCGTCCGGATTCTTGGAACCGTATTCGCTCATCAGCACCTTTACCAATGCCAGATCCTCTTCGGTCGTATCGTATTTAGCCATTCTTTTCCTGCATTCGAGCGCCCAGTAAATGGGGTTAGGCATGGCGGTCATTTTCCATCTGATCACGTCCCTGTCCTGAACCGCGTTATCTGACTTGGCAGTCAAGAAACCTTTGGGTGATACGTCGGCACCAAAGGCCAAAGCAGTATCGGTCTCGCCGGCAGCAACGCTATTGTACGCCATTCTAATGGCCGCAGAGCCGGTAGCGCAGGCATTGTATACGTTTACCACCGGCACGCCTGTTTCGCCGAAAATGCTCTCAAGATATTGGCCGGAAAGATGGCCGGCATTACCACCGTAAATGAAAATACCGGCCATGATTGACTGGATTTTACTCCATGCGATGTCGGCGTCCTTTAAAGCACCGTTAACGGCTACTGCCGCGAAATCGGAGAATACTTTCTCGGAAAAACCCATCCAGGGGTGTATCCCAGTTCCAATTATATATACGTCTCTCATTTTAATTTATCCTCTCTTATTGCTTTTCATTATGTCGATTATTTGAAAGCCCGAAATGCCCAGGTCACTACTTCCTGTTTTTCCTCATTGGTATACATCGTGAGAGTGGTTGTTTCCATTTCCATCCCCGGTTCAAGAGATTTCAGGTCGGTCTCTGTGATGATGCCGGCAATCTGGATTTTTTCGTTTTCAAACTCAACAAGACCGATACCGTAGGGGGCAATGTTTTTTTCCGTTTTAAACGGCGGCGGGCATGGATAATGTTGAATAGTATAGCTTGCCAGTTTGCCCTTATTGGGAAGCAGGACATCTTCTACATCCTCTCTCGAGCAACCGGGACGATGTTGATAATGCTCCTTTGGAAAGAAGTAAGTGCCGCAGGAGTTGCACTTTGCGCTCATCAATCTGACCTCGCCAGTAGATAAGTCCACCAAATTAGGTATCCTGGCTACCATATTTGCCATGTTTCCCATTGTCTTTTTCCTCCTTGTTTATATAAATGCTGTTAGCGACCGATAAACTTCGGAGCTCTTTTTTCCAGGAAAGCATTGACGCCTTCCACCCTGTCCTCCAGGCTCAGGGCAAGGCCGTAGAGCTCATATTCATATTTCAAGCCGCTTTCCAGATTTACCTGCATGCCGCGGTTGATAGCGGTTTTAGCGAGCTTGAGGGCGGCTGCGCTCTTGGCGGCGATTTTCTTGGCTAACTCCTTGGTCGCAGGCATCAATTCGTCTATGGGCACTACCCGGTTCACCAGGCCGAGGCGGTCGGCTTGCTCGGCGCCGATGATTTCGCCTGTGTAGATTAATTCCTTGGCCTTGCACACACCTATCAGTCGTGGCAGGCGCTGGGTGGCACCCCCGCCGGGGATTATGCCGATATTAATCTCGGGCTGGCCGAACTTGGCTTTTTCCGAGGCAATGATTATGTCGCAAGCCATGGCGATTTCACAGCCGCCGCCCAGGCAAAAGCCATTGACAGCCGCGATAACAGGTTTTTCCAGTCTTTCGACCATTTCGCCCAAGCGCTGGATGTTATGGGCAGCAAACGGTGTAGTTTGGCTGAATTCTTTGATATCGCTGCCTGCCATGAAGGCCTTGCCGCTGCCGGTGAGAATCAGTACCTTGATCTCGTCTTCGCTTGCCACTTCGGCGACGGCCTCAGCAAATTCGGCTCGTGTCTGGTTATTCAGGGCATTCATCGCCTCAGGACGATTGAAGGTGATGATGGCGATGTCTTCTTCTTTCTCAAAAATAATATTTTGGTAGGCCATATACTCCCCCTTAGGCAGATTGCTTATGCTTGCGCATACCGTACTCGCATAATTTGCTCAGGGCTTTTACTCCGGAAATCAAAGAAGGGAACACCGGCAGGTCCTTTCCCATTTCATCCAGGATAATATTCTTGTATTTATTGTATCCTACAATCACACATATGACCACCGGTTTGCCGACATCCTGGACGATTTTCTGAATGATTTTCTCCCGAACGGCCTCCTCCGTATAGTCGAAGCCGGCCAGAATGATTACTGCAGCGTCTATGTTGGGGTCTCTGAATGCGTCGGGGAAAGTAGTTTCCAGAGTTTTCGTAAAACCGATTTTGGTTACTGAAAAGTATAAGTCAACTGGATTTCCTACTGGCGTTTCAAACATGTCCTTCAATTTCTCAGTTGTTTCCGAGGTCAACTTGGGTAGCGCCAGACCGAAGCCGGTAGATAGGTCGGAAACAACAACACCGACGCTGCCAGCTAGGGTGATCACTGCTATGCGGTTGCCTTTGGGAAGTGGTTGAGTGGAAAAAACTTTGGCGAAATCTTTCAGTTCCGTAAAATCATCGGCCATGATCATACCCGTTTGCTTGATTGCCGCTTCCACAATCCTGGCATTGCTGGCAATACTGCCAGTGTGGCTCACGGCAGCTCTGGCCCCGGCTTCTGTGCGACCGCCGCTGAGGAAAATAACCGGTTTTTGGGCTGCCACTTTCTTGGCGATCCTGGTAAGTTTTCGTCCATCGGTAATAGTCTCCAAATACATTGAAATGACCTCGACGCTATCGTCATCCCCGAAGTATTCGAGTAGGTCATTTTCATTGACATCGCATTTGTTTCCAATGGAACACACTTTGTTGATATTCAGACTTTCATTTTCCACCATATCCGAAGTCATCCCGGCCGCTAGTAGACCCGATTGCCCGATCAACACGACATTCCCCCTGGGGACTTTCTTGGTCATTGGATAAATGGAGGTTACGATATCACGGGAAACAATACCGGAGCAGTTTGGTCCCATGACCCGGATGCCGTTTTTCTTGGCTATATCGACGATTTGCTCTTGGATAACTTTGCCCTCTCCGCCAATTTCGGCGAATCCGGCGGACTGAATAATAACTGCCCTCACTCCTTTGCTGGCACATTGTTCCATGGCTTCAACAGTGAGCCCTGGGGCCGGCAGGGCTGTGACCACCAGGTCAACGTTCCCGGGTATCTCTGTTACAGAACGGTATACCTTGTATCCTAGTATCTCGTCTGACTTTGGATTCACCGGATAAACGTCTCCGGCAAAATCGCTGTCGACGATATTTTTCGCGATGACATAGCCCAGTTTTCCGGGAGTTCCACTGGCTCCGATGACTGCAATGGATCTTGGTTTAAAGAATAGATCCATTATGTTTCACCGTTCCTTTTATCGCCTTTTGATCAGTTATAAATATATTGATTGTCCCCCTTTTACGTTGCTCAAAAACGGCTCGCAATCCATGCAAAGTTTGTGCGGCCGAACGAAAACTGCGTGCTACACCATGCTTCCGTTAGTGTCAAGCTTGGTGCCCGTCCTAATCTAGATATCACCCGGGCCGGAAACGGGTTTATTTAACCACGGCAATTATACACCCGGGATAGAGAGTAAGCAAGGACATCCTTATGAGGGCTGGTCATATCCGTGACTGAATCAGCCGTGCATCGCATGTTCAGACGGAAATTGCTGGATATGCCCTTGATATTTCTCATGTGATCCGCCAGCAGAGAACGTTGACAGCCTGCAGAAGATGATATAATATAGAGAGCGGAGGGAAACTACCGAACATTGCCCTTGATATTTCTCATGTGATCCGCCAGCAGAGAACGTTGACAGCCTGTGGGAGATGATATAATATGCACGGCAATTCTACAATTCGCGGACAGCCGGTCTGCTGCGTAGCAAGATCGCCGGAGGTAGTGAATTATGTTTACTAAGGCATCCGAATACATGAAGAAGCTCATATCTTACCCCAGCAGTGTTATGTTTGGCGCTGCCATGGTGGCGATGATATTCGTTATGCTGGCAGTGTCAGCAGACGTCTTCATGCGGTATGCTTTCGATTCACCCATCGTTGGCGTCTGGGATCTCTGCACCATGGCCTTTGCGATCATTATTTGGGGCCCCATGGCTTACGCTGCGCTTAAAGGCAGCCATATCGCTCTAACGTTTCTGCTGGACAGGTTTCCGCGTTTGCCACGGCTGGTTCTCCAGGTGATAATCTCATTAGTGACCAGCGCAATGTTAGGACTCGTCAGCTGGCGCCTATTGTTGCATGCGATACACTTGGATGACACGGAATTTGTATCGCCTACATTGAGAATACCGCATGCGCCGATAACATACTTCGCCGCCTTTGCCTGTCTAGTAATGGCCCTGGCATTTCTGACCAGATTGCCGGAAGCTTTGGGTAAATTCAGGAAGGAGCAGTAATCAATGGAGTTAACGGGCGTTCAAATAGGCATATTAATGATAGCCCTGGCTGTAGGCCTGATGATGATCGGTTTTCCGGTTGCCGTTACTATGATTATGGCTGGGTTCCTGGGAATGTGGCTAATTCGTGGATCCGCTCCGGCACTTGGCTTACTCGGCTGGCAAACCTGGGGGCAGAGTCTTAAGCAAATTCTAGTCATAATACCTCTGTATACCTGGATGGGGGTGATGGCTGGCAGGGGAGGGGTCGGCGCGGATGCTTTTACCTCACTCTACAAGTGGATAGGACATGTTCGCGGAGGTCTGGCAATGGCCGTCTCTGCTGCCTGTGCTGCTTTCGGTGCCGTCTGCGGAAACCATATAGCCACTTCAATAGCCATGAGCAGGATCGCCCGACCGGAGATGAAAAAACGCGGCTACGACGACGGATTCTCTCTGGGTGCTATCGCTGCCAGCGGAAATCTCGGCATCATGATCCCGCCCAGCGGGTCTTTTATTCTCTTTGGTTTTCTCACAGACACCTCAATTAAGGATCTCTTTATTGCCGGCATTCTACCCGGTATCTTCATAATGGTGTTGTTCATAATCCAGATTGCAGTACAAGTTAAATTAAAGCCTAGCCTGGCGCCGGCCGGACCAAGGGTGGGCTGGATTGATAGACTTAAGCACACTTATCTGCTATGGCCGATAGCAGTTATTTTTATTATTGTAATGGGCGGTATTTACTTCGGCGTTTTCACTCCCACTGAAGCTGCGTGTGTTGGATGCCTGGCGGTTTTGCTGATCAGTGTAGCCAGAAGAAAGCTGAATGTAAAAGGTATCATACAAACCCTCCGAGAAGCGCTGCCAGTTTCCGCCATGATTATGCTGATGCTTATTGCTGCCCGGATATTCGCCAGTGCACTGTCCGTCTCCGGAGTAACTACGGCATTAACCGATGCTATTGTTGGTTTGGGGGTAAGTCCGTACGCTGTAATGGCCTTGATTCTGGTTATTTACATTATTATGGGAATCTTTATGGATATATTTGCGGTAATGGTTATAACGTTGCCTGTATTCTTCCCCGTAGTTTTAGCGCTCGGTTTTAGTCCCCTGCATTTTGGAGTGCTATGTGTGGCGGCGATAATGACAGGTTCACTCAGCCCGCCCTTCGCGATACTGGCATACGCTATGCACAATTTGTACCCGGAGGTATCTCTGGGCACCATATTCCGTGGCTCTATTCCGTTCCTGATAACCCTGGCGGCTTCTATGTTCATTCTGGTCTTCACACCCCAGCTAGCAACATTTTTAGTTACACGATAATCATCTTTGTGCAACCAGTGGGGTTGTGATAGGCAGATTTGTCTAAAAATCCCGTATAGTCTTACGGGTCCAGTGATACACTGTCACCAAGGCCTAGATTGAGAGATGAGGCAGAAACCCCGGCTCTCAATTTATGTGCGACGAAACTCCCGGAAAATGGCTTGGTAGCGGGAGGGTTATCATATAGTATAGACTAGAAGTCCATATTGTGATAAAATATTGCTGCCAATAAGCTGTTTTTACATCCGTCATTTTGATATCAGTTAAAAGCCTGTCCCCGGTGATACAGTTAGCCGCGGAGGGTATCCGGCAAGTTTGGGAGATTAGTTGTATAGATATTACTCTTACGCACTGATTACGGATAACTCAACTTACATTGCACACTTATTACTTGGATATAGAAGAACAACGACTTCTCTAAACGTTAGTTTTATTTAGCAAGGGAGAAGCTATGGCAGAGCACGTCTTTACGCAGTGTACAATAGGCGGTCCGGTCTTCGTCCATGTAGAAGACGGCAAGATAACCAAGATGCGTCCCATCGTCTTTGATGACAGCGATGCTCCATCATGGACCATTGAAGCCAGGGGCAGAAAGTTCACTCCACCACGTAAGACTTTTTTAAATCCTTATGTAGTCGCGGAACGGATGAGGATTTATTCGGAGAACAGAATTAAGTACCCGTACAAGCGAA
>CP070793.1:711150-714964 GCA_020346965.1 Chloroflexota bacterium
AGTATTGAAAGACATCACTCGAAGGAAGAAGCGTATGTTATACGCCTCGCTTGGCGTGGTTATCGGTGTGGCAACCATTGTCGCTGTGCTGACGATCGCCCTTGCTGGGGAGACGAACATCTATGGTCAGCTGGAAAAATACGGCGCTAACCTGGTGGTCATGCCTGCGATAAGCGATATTAACGTAGGATTGGGAGGCCTGAGTCTTGGCACTCTAGCAGTTGGGGAGAATTATATTTACGAGGACAACTTGCCCGAGGTCAGACAAATAACGGACGGCATGATAAAGGAGGCATTAGGTATTGAGGATGAGGGTGATATCGCCACGATTGCTCCGAGACTTTACATGAGCACCGAGGTAAAAGGAACGTCTGTGATCGTAGTTGGAGTGGACCCACAGCAAGAGCGGCAACTCAAGACATGGTGGAGAATCCAAGAAGGGGAATACCTCGAAAATGCAGACCAGGCTCTGGTGGGAGCAACGGCTGCGGAGTTGCTGGAACTCAATGTGGGCGACAAAATTGCGCCCAATGGACGGGAAGTAATCATTGCCGGTATTCTTGAGGAGACAGGCTCAGAAGAAGATTACCAGGTTTTCCTTTATATAGAAACGGCACAGGAGGCATTCGATAAAGAAGGATTAGTCTCCTCGATAGACGTTCGCGCTCTATGTAGTGCCTGCCCTACGTCAAATATTGCGGGTTCTATTAACGGTAATATCCCGGGGGTTCGGGCAGTTGCCGTGAAGCAGATAGCTGAAACCGAAATGGGGATGATGGAAAGGGTCAGCAGATTTCTGCTGGCTTTAGCCGGGATCACACTGGCTGTTGGCTGTTTCGGGGTGGTTAATACGATGCTGACCTCGGTTCACGAAAGAATAAAGGACATCGGCATAATGAGAGCAGTGGGCGCATCACGCAATCAAATAATAAAGGTTTTTCTTTACGAGGCCGTTATCGTTGGGGTAGTGGGAGGCTTCCTTGGGTATGTAGTCGGGACTGTACTGGCATACATAATCGGGCCACTGATTTTTGGGGGCGTAGCTGTTACTTATGTTCCCCAGTATTTCCTTCCTGCGTTGGCTCTGGCTACCTTTATTGCGGTCATAGCCACCGTTTATCCCGCGTTCCGTGCCTCCAAAATCAAGATTGCTGAATCTTTCAGGTCTTTGTGAGGTAACAAAATGCTCGAAATTAAGAATATATCTAAAACCTATGGGCAGGGAACGGCAGAGGTAGTTGCCTTAAACAATGTTTCTTTCTGCGTGAATGACGGCGACTTCATAGCCATTATGGGGCCTTCTGGAAGTGGCAAGTCCACCCTCTTAAATGTAATCGGTGGCTTAGACTATACTTCCAGCGGTGAAGTGATTCTGGATGGGGAGCGAATCGACAATCTAGATGAAAACGATTTCGTTGATATAAGACGAAGCAAAATTGCCTACGTCTTTCAGCAGTATCATCTGCTTCCGTCACTCACTGCCCTGGAGAATGTAATGTTGCCCCTGACTTTTTGTGGACTGGGTAATGGAGAGGGGAAAGGCTTGGAGATATTAAGAGAGGTGGGGTTAGGGGAGAGAACGGGACACAAACCCAGCCAGTTAAGCGGTGGGGAGCAGCAGAGAGTAGCCATTGCGCGGGCTTTGGTTCATTCTCCCTCCTTGATTCTGGCGGATGAACCAACAGGTAACATGGACCAAGAAACGGGAAAGGAAATCTTGGGTCTATTCCAGCAACTAAATATGAACGGGCGTAGCATTATCATGGTTACGCATGACCCTGATATAGCCCGACATGCCAGAGAAATCATAGTTCTGAAGGATGGACGAATCGTAAACAGGATTAACCGAAAAGTAGGTAATTCGCAGGATGTTAAAGAAGACGATGTTCGGTACTCACAGGAGGTCTGTAATGGCTAAAAAACTAGTTGCAATACTTGTTTTGATTGTTCTAACAACCTCAATCTTAATCGGTTGTGATGGTGGTGGTGGTTCACCATGTCCTTCTACGCTTACTATCCTTTCGGTAACTGAGGGTGAGGTGTCCGTAATGAAGGAAGGTACGGACGACTGGGTAGGAGCGACGTCTGGGACGGAATTGGATATCGGAGATGCCATAAAGACCGGTGGTAATTCCAGTGCCGAAATTACTTTCTTTGACGGCAGCACTATGGAAATGGAGGCGGGCACAGAGATCGAAATTCTCACACTCGATCTTGCTTGTGACACTGGCGTCACAACTATTACTCTGGAGCAGACAATAGGGACCACCATAAGCCGCGTGACTAAGCTTCTCGACCCGGGATCCAGCTACGAGGTCGAAACATCAACCGGTGTGGCGGGGGTGAGGGGTAGTATCCTGATAGTTACCGTAGGTGGAAATGGCACAACCTTGGTAACTAACGTAGAAGGGAATGTATATGCCATTGGGCAGGGCGTGGAACTGCAGATACCCGAGGGGCGGACAGGTATTATTGAACCAGATCAGGAACCCGAGCTTGTGAATAATCCCCCGGTAGCAGAGGAAGATGCCGTTGCTACCGATGAAGACAATCCGGTAACCGTTGCCGCTCCAGGAGTCCTGGATAATGATTCCGACCCCGATGTTGGCGATGCCTTAACTATGACTGTAGTGGATACGAGCGGGACTGTAGGTTTGATCGATGCCTGGGGTACAGATGGGTCATTCACCTATAACCCTAATGGGCAATTCGAATATCTGCAGGCTGGCGGCTCAACCACTGACAGCTTTACTTACACGGTATCCGATGGCTATGGCGGCACCGATACTGCCACTGTGACCATTGCCGTTAATGGTGTAAACGACCCACCCGTAGCAGTAAACGATAGTGCCATTACCTATGAGGATACCCCGGTTATCATCGATGTCCTGAATAACGACTCAGATGTAGAGGGTGATACACTGACTGTGGACTCGGTAACTCAGGGGACGAACGGCTCGGTCATCAATAATGGCAGCAATGTTACGTACACCCCAGCCCTTAATTTCACTGGCATCGATAGCTTCACCTACACCAGCAGCGACGGTAATGGCGGTACGGATACAGCTACAGTCACCGTCAACGTTACCGTCACCGAAACGCCTGCCAGTATCAATGTTCAAATAGATGCAGGGCCGACGGCTTCAATATTCATCTGGGATGAGACCACAGGCTGGTGGGCCATAGACCAGGATACTGGGGAAGAAGCAGATGGGACGAATCACGTGACATCTGATACGGTTGCTGTTGCTGCGGGACACTACTATTATGTCTGGGTAGAGGCTGAAAGCTCCACATACTATGTAAAGAACTATCCCAAGGCTAAGGGTTGGGTTATCACAGGTGCTCCTGTAGATGATGCTGAGGCCGCCTATGGATATGCGGTCGCGGACACTACCTACCCGGTTCATTTTAGTGAGATTATTTAGAACTAGAAGCGGTTAGCTGATTGGGAACTAAAAACTTAAGAACTGATTGAGAGAAATTGCAGGTTACGTGCCAGTAAAGCATCGCAGATTAAAATCGGCAATCCTGCAAAGCCTAATAAGACAAAAAGGAGATGATTGAAAAATGTTAAAGAAGGCAATGCTCGGTTTAGTGCTACTTGCGGTGATATTAACTATAGTTTCGTGTAGTAACGGTAACCCACCAAGTGGCGACCCCACAAGTGCTACGTGGATTGAACCACAGGTAGTTGACGATACTGTATCCATACCGGTAAGTGAGGTCGAACATAATCGGAATACTCACTTCAATGTGGAGACACAGGGCGAGGATATGAATTTCATGGCATATATAGTGGACGGAGATATCC
>CP070793.1:715064-718870 GCA_020346965.1 Chloroflexota bacterium
GCAGAGGAGGGGTTACCGGCACCAATCTTTCAAAAGATCAGGGGATATCCGCAGGGATACAGGCTATTTGGCAATAGTGCTAATAGCTTCAAACGGATGGCGATCAGCATGGACCTGAAACGGGACACGCACCCGAGAGAATTGATAGAGGAGTACACACGGAGAAGACGGAAGCAAATAAAACCTGTGCTGGTAAATACCGGTCCCTGCAAGGAGAATATTCATGTAGGTGACGCCGTCGACCTGCTCGAGTTCCCTGTCCCCATGCAGCATGAGGGTGACGGCGGACGCTATTTTGGCACGTGGCACGTCACGATCGTGAAGGACCCGGATTCCGGTTGGGTGAACTGGGGAATGTATCGGCACATGTTACAGAGCAAGAATGCCGTCGGCATATTACTGGCTTCGCTGGCCAAACACCTCGCGATTATACGTGATCGAAGCTATCTGCCCAAAAACCAAGCTATGGACGTTGCTATTGCGATAGGAGTCGAGCCTATATCGACTATGTGTGCGGCAAGCCCCCTCCCCGTCGGAGTTTCCGAGGTTGATGTTGTGGGGGGTATCAGGGGAGAGCCTGTTGAGCTGGTCAAGTGTGAAACCGTGAACCTTGAGGTCCCAGCAACGGCTGAAATAATTATAGAGGGAGAAATCAGACCTGATGACACCATGGACGAAGGTCCTTTCGGAGAATTCACTGGCTACATGGGAGGGGCGAGGGAGCCCAGACCTGTAATAAGAGTCAAGGCCGTTACACATAGGAACGATCCGATATTCACTTGCAGTTGCTGCGGTATCCCTGTCGATGACAACGCTATTTTCTCTATGACAAAAGCGGCCGAAATTATGGAGCTCATGAGAAAAGAAGGCAAGCCAGTGACTGGTGTCTTTGTGCCTCTGGTTACTACACACATGTTGGCCATCGTGGCAGTCAGCAAGGCGCATTATCCGGGTGTATCTGAGGATATCGCTCATTTGATATGGTCTTCAGGCAGTATCGGCCACGAGACACCGTATATAGTGATTGTCGACGATGATGTGGATCCCTTTAATTTGAACGAAGTACTCCATGCCCTGATAACGAAATGCCATCCGGCGAGAGGAATAGTAAGACTGGAACACTCGCCGGTAATAAGTATTGTCCCGTGGTTAAATAGGGAGGAACGAAAAACTAGATTAGGTGCCAGGACTTACTTCGATTGTACCTGGCCTCTGGATTGGGATCCGGCTGACGTGCCGAGACGGATTTCCTTCAAGCAATCATACCCTGCCGAAGCCCAACGAAAAGCCCTTGATATATGGAGCAAATACGGATATGGTGAAAAGGCATGACCGTATTGACAGTTGGAATTACCGGTGCATCCGGGGCGGTATACGGTATCAGACTGCTCGAAGTACTTTCCTCCATTGAGAACGTAGAAACGCACCTCATAATATCCGAGCCTGCGGAAGTGATCATCAGATATGAAACTGGTAGAAGCATAGAAGATGTAAAGCAATTAGCTAGCTTTTCACATGATATCAGGGACTTCGGAGCTCAAATTGCCAGCGGTTCATTCAAGACAAACGGAATGATGGTTGCTCCCTGTACGGTAAAGACAATGTCAGCGATAGCTAATTCATACAGCGAAAATCTGCTAATCCGGGTTAGCGACGTTACTCTTAAAGAAAGAAGACAATTGCTTCTACTGGTGAGAGAAACGCCGTTGCATCTAGGTCACCTGAGAAATATGGAGAGATTGTGTGAGATGGGAGCTATTATTATGCCACCATCTCCTGCTTTTTACCATAAGCCGCAGGCGATTCAAGATATCGTTGACCACACGGTGAGCAAGATGCTGGATCTATTCGGCATAGAGCACACTCTTTTCCAGAGATGGTCAGGCATTACGAAACAGGACGAAAACTTAAGCACATATTAGCTAACGATACAGTATGGTTGAATATGAACTAACCAAGGGGAAAGGCAGAGCCAGGGTCAATGTCACAGTAAACAGCATGGGCAGCGACCTTGTCGTACGTATTTACAACCAAAACGCGCATATAGGTGCTGTTGCAATAGGGGATTACGACTATGAGCACGAAAGAGCTTCTGTATCCGTAATTACCAGGCTTGGACACAAGGATAATGCATTAGCTGGGGAAGCTGCCTATTTGCTGAGTAAATCTATTAGAAAGCCTGTATGTGTTATTGCCGGCGTTCATATAGATAGCATCACTAAAGAAGAGATAGATGAGATTCTGGCGAACACCAAGATTGTAGTAGGTGAAATTATTAATGGTTGTGCTCGACGAAAGCCAGTCAATCAGACCTTCAAGAATGACAATACTTTCCTCTTTTAGAATCTTAGAGCGGAGGAGTGAACTGTGGTTAGAGCATATCAAATGTATATAGACGGACAATGGCGTGATGCTCTCGATGGCAAGACCTTCAATGATTACAATCCTTACAACGGTGAGATTTACGCCAGGTTAGCTGCCGGCAAAAGAGGAGACGCCAGAAAAGCATGCGACTCTGCTGCCGCTGCCTTTCCCGATTGGTCACACGCCCCACCAGCGGAGAGGCAGAAACACCTCCTGAGAGCTGCTGATATCCTTGAGAGGAGGCAGCAAGACATCATTGACATCATTTCCCAGGAGACCGGTGGGACTCTTGGTTGGGGCGTTTTCCAAACATGCTTTGCTGCCGGTCTGTTGCGGGAAGCGGCTGCGCAAGTGCATGCTGTTACCGGCGAGATCATACCAGCCGACCTACCCGGAGCCTTCTTTATGGCCCTGCGCCAGCCGGTAGGTGTGGTGGCAGGGATTGCACCGTGGAACGCTCCGCTGATTCTCTCGTTGAGGGCGGTAGCCTTGCCAATGGCCTGCGGCAATACTACGGTATTGAAGCCTTCAGCAGAAGCTCCCGTCAGCGGGGGTATTGTTTTTGCCGAGGTATTTGAGGAGGCTGGTTTGCCTAGCGGGGTATTCAATGTCGTAACTAACGGGCCTGGCCTTAGCGGGGAGGTGGGGGACGAACTCATCCAGCACCCCGGAGTGCGCCGGCTCAGCTTTACGGGGTCCACCGAGGTAGGTAGGCAGATTGCCGAGAAAGCGGCACGGCATCTCAAGAAAGTGACCCTAGAGTTGGGCGGCAATGATCCACTGATAATTTTGGAGGATGCCGACATTGATTATGCGGTCAATGCTGCTACGTTCGGCCGCTTCAATCATCAGGGGCAGGTATGTATGTCCTCCAAACGAATCATAGTGGAAAGACCGGTGGCTGCTCGATTTACTGAAAAATTCGTCGAGAAAGTTCGGGAACTAAAGGTAGGAGATCCTCAGGATCCGGATACCATTATCGGACCGCTTATCAATCAGAAACAGATTGATAAGCTTCACAAACAGGTGCAGGAAGCAATCAGGCAGGGAGCCAGGCTCGTCTGTGGAGGTAAATATGACGGGTGCTGCTACTACCCAACTGTATTGACCGAGGTTACTCCGGATATAAATATTGCCCGTGAGGAGACGTTTGGACCGGTGGCACCAATAATAATCATTGAAGATGCTGATGAAGCAGTCCGCGTGGCTAATGATAGCCGTTTTGGACTTTCAGCCGCTGTTATTACAGGCGATTTTCAGAAGGGGCTGGAGATAGCTGAGAGACTGGAATCAGGCATGGTGCATATCAACGACTCCACCATTCACGATGAGCCTCAGGTACCGTTTGGGGGTATGAAGGAGAGTGGCTACGGACGGCATGGTGGGCGGGCCGCTATCGAAGAGTTTACCGAACTCCGCTGGATAAGCATACAAAGGACTCC
>CP070793.1:718970-728541 GCA_020346965.1 Chloroflexota bacterium
AGCATCTCCATAATCATAGCTTCTCTCTCTATTGCTCCTATCGCGAAATCTGTGAAGTATAGCACGGCCCTGGGATGTCGCAAAAACCGTTGACAAGGGAGGCCGTTCGGCGGGAGCAGATTGCAAATTCCCCTATTTTCTATTATAAGTTATGGATACTCTAATGGCTGCTATTGTACGGGTCGTGAATCTCACCAAGCAATACGGTAATCTCACAGCTGTGGATCATGTCTCTTTTGAGATACAGGAGGGTGAAATTGTCAGTTTACTCGGACCTAACGGCGCAGGCAAGACGACAATTATTCAGATGCTTCTCACACTCGTATCTCCCACCGGCGGAGATATCGAGATTTTCGGAAAGACTCTTGGAAAGCATCGCGAAGAACTGCTTTCCATGATGAACTTCACCGCTCCCTATTCTGTTCTACCATACAATCTTACTACGAAGGAAGCACTGACAGTATATGCGCTTCTTTACGGAGTTCGCAATTACAGGGAAAGGGCCGGCTTCCTCATCGATGAATTCGACCTCGGTTGGTTGGCAAATAATAAGGTAGGTCAGCTCTCTTCAGGCGAGCAAATGCGTGTGGGTATAGCTAAGGCATTTGTCAACAGTCCCAGGCTTCTCTTACTTGACGAACCCACCGCCTCTCTGGATCCGGCTATCGCTAGGGAACTCCGGGCCAAAATTCTGAAACTCGTTCGAGAAACAGGCGGTGCCATTCTCTGGACCTCGCACAATATGCGAGAAATAGAACAGGTATCAGATAGAATAATCTTCCTTTCCCGGGGGAAGATTGTGGCTGACGATAGCCCCAATAATCTCAAGAACTACTTCGGTCAGGAGGATCTGGAAGAGATCTTTATCAGTATCAATAGAGGGCCACTCAGTAATCCATCATGAACTTCCTGCACGTCTTTGGAATATTCTACCGTAACATAATTCTTATCCGCCGTAGTGTGCCCAAACTCTTCGCGCTTTTCGGTTTCATTACTGTTGAGCTGTTTCTGTGGGGATTCATTACCTTCTGGGTGCAGACAATTGGTCCTGTCGACGCCAGACTGGACTTTCTGCTGCTGATCCTCAGTGCCTTCATCTTTTGGTCCGTGTTTGAGCTCTCTCAGCGGTCCTTTAGCGTTTCTTTTCTGGAGGAAGTGTGGTCGCGTAATGTTATCAATATTTTTGCCGCTCCAATTAAGCTGAGTGAACTGGTAATGGGGTTTGCTCTAGTCGGTGTCGTTCAAACATTATTGGCTTTCTTCTACATCACCCCGATTGCATTTCTGCTCTTCGCTCTGAACATCTGGGACATGGGGCTTTACATTATTCCCTTTTTCATGAACGTTCTTATTGCCGGGTGGGGGATTGGCGTGGTGGCTATTGGACTGGTGGTCCGGTTCGGACCGTCGGCTGACATTATGGCATTCTTCATTCCTTTTCTGCTCCTGCCATTCTCCGCAGTCTACTATCCCGTATCAGTATTCCCTTCCTTGTTGCAGAGGATAACCTTGATTCTGCCAACCAGGCATATATTCGAAGGGATGCGGACAGCCATAACGGAGGGATTGATACCGTGGAACAGCATTATCTGGGCAACGACCCTGAACATCATTTTTGTTGCCCTGGGATTTCTGTTTCTGCACTGGATGCTTAGATTGGCACGCAGTAGGGGATATCTAAGTCGACTAGTCCAGGACTGAGCCAGTGCCCCGTCTCGTGAATGAGACGGAAGTGCGAAACGAAATGTTTGTCCACACCCGGAGACGATTGACATATCGGGGGGGCATGATGTACTATAACAGACTAATCTGGATCACCAGCGGAATCGAGTAATCTGTTCGCAGAAATGAGGGTTGATATATGGGAAGAAACGTAAGCATCGCTTTGATCGATAAGAATAAGGACAAGCTCTCCAATATGGTATTGGAGACCAAGGGCAAATTGGAGGGCTGTTCCTATGTTGACTTGCGGTTTGCGGTCTCTGATGGGCAGCAAGCGGTCGCTCAGGACGGAATGATGAAGGAAAGTATTCGTGACTACGGTATCTCCTACGGACTGAGGGTCATTGCGGGCAAGCAGGTACTGGCCGCCGGTTACTTCGGACAGACCCTGGGCGCCGCAGACACAGATAGCCTTCCTGAGATCATTGGAGATGGCCTCAAGCAAGCCTACGAGAGAGCAATGGCCAACTCGAAATTCAAAAGTGAGAGAAGGAGCAGTTGGCAGACTCTGGGGCAGTCACTGCACAGCACCGAACTGGCACCCGTAGAAATACGCCAGGACACGATACGAGACTCCTACAAGATTAGCCCGGTTGAGATTCCGCTGGGTGAGGTAAACGACTTAGCGCGAGATGTTTCCAAGTCGGTATCCTCAAGCGATCCGAGGGTCAAACTTAACCAGATCCTGATTCAGACCTGGCTTAACAGGGAGCTCTTTGTGAGCTCCGAGGGGACTGCCATCGACAGGACTTACGCGCTAACACAGGGACTGTGTTTCGTGGTAGCAGTTGGGAACAGCGGGGTTCAGCAAATGCATTATGATTGCCTCGGGCATCAGCGGGGATGGGAAATCCTGACCGACGGCTTTGAGGAGGACTTGATGCAGTCAAAACCACTGGAGGGTTTCGCCCTGGACCTGGCCTCTGACTGTGTCTCGCTGTCGGAAGCGAAGGCATGTCCATCATCAGGCAAAGAAGTGGTAATGGTAACAGATCCCCACTATAACACGCTTCTCGTTCATGAGATCATCGGCCATCCAACTGAACTGGATAGGGCCCTCAAGCTCGAAACTGCCTATGCCGGCAGAAGCTGGTTCTTCAGAAACCTCGAAGAGAATATGCTTGGCAAACAGGTGGCCTCTCCTCTTGTCTCTGCCTATTCAGACCCGCGGCTGCAGGGCTACGGCCACTACGAGTATGATGATGAGGGCACGCCAGTGAAGAGAGTAATGCATATAGATAAGGGCGTATTCTGTGGATTCATGAATTCGCGCCAAACGGCAGCCATTATCGGAGCGAGCCCGAATGGTCACTTCAAGGCCATCGATGCATCTTTTGTCCCCCTGATCAGAATGTCGACAACAGTATTGGCAAATGGAGAGCGTGATCCGAAGGATATTATCAGTGAGATTGATCATGGATACTACCTGGCGGGGCACCGCATCCCCTCCATCTCAGAGAGCAGGGAGAACTTCCGGATTACAGCCAGAAAGGTATTTGAAATCAGGAACGGCAAACTTGGAGAGATGTTCAGGGATGGAGGGATGATGGGCAATACGAAGGACTACTTGACGTCCGTCGATGCTGTCGGCAACGACCTTAGAATACGGGCGGTTTTCAATTGCGGGAAAGGGCAGCCAATGCAGGCAAAGAAACTCGGTAATGGCGGTCCTACAATAAGAGCCCGGGCCAGACTTGTAGGAGGAGCGCAGTGAAAGAATTGAGAGAGTTAGAGCAATCAGTTGAGTGTGCAATTGCCTATTTGAGGACACAACCTGAGATCAAATCGTCTCAGGTCTTTGTCTCGGCAAATAACCGTCTGTGGTCAAGGCTCAACTATACGTCCCATATCCCATGTAATGGGCTTGAGGAACCGAAATCAACTGACGATTACGGAATCGGAATCCAGATAGTCCTCGACAGCCCCGAGGGCACCAAGGTTGGCTTTGGTTCGGAAGAGAGAGACCTGTCTTTGGAGGGGCTGAAACTCGCCTTGGGGAAAGCCAGAAAAGGAGCAATTGTCGATCCGGAATTTCGCTGTCTGCCAGAAGCAAGCGACGGGAAGAGGAGCCTTTTTGAGTATCATGATCCGATGATAATGAGCATCAGCAACGAGGATGTGGTTGAAGCCGGGTGGAAGATCCTGGACGGAGCAATGGATTCATTTCTAGGCTCGGAAGCACTGAAAGGCATGGCCTCGGGCAAAACACTTAATGACCTTGGATTGATCATAGGTGGCGATCTCACAGTGCTTCAGGAAAGAATGGCTGTCAGTTCGTATGAGATACCCGATGTGCAGACCGATGAGTCTGCGTTCATATCAGCATACATTACAGGTATGGTAGAGAAAGGCGACGCCAAAGGAAGCGGTTATTCAGTGTATCTCAGGCTGGAAGAGCTTACAGGAAAGGCAGGAAAGGAGGCAGCGCAGAACGCGATAGGCTCCTTGAACGGAATTCGGGTACCCTCCGGGGACTACTCTGTAATCCTCGGGCCGCAGCCGACTGCTGAGCTGCTCAATAACCTGATTATCCGTTCCTGCACGACGTCCGCTTTCTACGCCCGGCAATCATGCTTTCTGGGCAAGCTTGGCAAACAGGTTGGCTCAGACATGCTGACCATAGTCGATAAGGGCAATGCCCCGGGGCTGGCTGGCTCGAAGGGCATCACCTGCGAAGGCTTGCCCACTGGGGAAACCAGCTTGATTAAAGACGGGATACTCAGCGGTTTGCTCAGTGACTGGTATGAATATCAGAGGATTCTGGGTGATCCCGAGGCAAAAGAGAAGCTCGGAGCTGACCCTGCGGACTTCCGAGATGCGATGATACCGAGGAATGGATTTAGGTACGCCCGTGGAGGTGGACGGAACTTCAGTATGCTGCCGAGTGCGTCAGCAACAAATATCGTATTTGAGTCGCCTTCCAGTGTCGACCTTCAGACTCTCATAAAGGGTATTCAAAAGGGGATACTGGTGGGGAGGCTGTGGTACACCTATCCGGTCAACGGTCTGAGAGCGGGTGATTTCACGGGCACGCTTACTGCCGACTCGTACTATATTGAGGACGGCCGGATTAAGGCACCGATAAAGGTCAATACGCTGAGGATCAATGATAACATCTGCAATGTACTGATGGGCGTCAGAGGGATAACGAAGGATACGAGACCGACGGTGCTCTGGGCCGCCGACGAAATGGTGTACGCTCCCACAGGACTCATGGTTGAGGGCGTGCATTTCGAAGAGATAGCGGAATTCATAGAAGATACGTATTGATAAGCCGACATTGCCTTTCCTCCTTGTACACGATAATACGGCTTCTGCGGTTTCTCGCCGCCTGATATGGAGGAATGCAGGGGGAGTTACTTCTCGTAGCTTCCCGAATTCTCCTGAGACAGGAGTTCAGGGTCCTGTAATCCGGAAGTTGCTTAGTGCCTTGGCGAACGCCAGTTGAGTCCGCAACGCCCACCAGAATCCCGCACCGCTATCACTTACCCATGCGGAAGTACAAGGCGATGCCAATGAATCCTATGATGAATCCCGCGGTGGAGCAGCCGTGAGATAGAAAGCTCAGGAACAAGTTAGGCTCAAGCAGCCGCGTTATCATCAGGAAGGGCAGGGCAACGCCGATGATCAGCAGGCAACCACCGATAATGAGGAGATTAGTCGGTTTTTTCATCTCGTACCTCTACTTGTAAAGCCAGCACTCCACGAAGTGGCCGGGAGTCGGTTCCAACTCCGGAGGTTGCTCCATGTCGCACAGCTCTTTGATGATGCGGGGGCATCGAGGGTGGAACCGGCAACCGCTTGGAGGGGCGATCAGGCTGGGTGGTTCGCCGGCTGGGATGTCTTTGAACCTGCCCACGTTCTCCGGCTCCGGGTCCGGGATCGCGTTGAGGAGCGTTACCGTATAAGGATGGAGCGGATTTTGGACTATATCCTTCACATCTGCTTTCTCGACCAGCCTGGCCGCATACATAACGAAGGCACGCTGAGAGAAATAGCGTACGGAAGAGAGATCGTGGGTGATATAGATAATGCCGAGATTGTGAGACTCCTGGATGGTACGCATAAGCTCCAGAACCTCCACTCGCACGGAGGCGTCAAGCATGGAGACGGGCTCGTCAGCCACGATTAGCATAGGACGCAAGAGCAGTGCTCTCGCCACGACCAGTCGCTGCTGTTGCCCGCCGGAGAGCATGTGTGGATACTTGAGCAGGAAGTCATCAACGGGGATCAGCCTGACCTCCTTGAGCGCTTCCCGGATCCGCTGCTCTTGCTTATGCTCGGGCACCTTGTTGATAATGAGGGGCTCCCGTAGAATCCTACGGGCGTGCATGAACGGCGGAGTTGCCCCGTAGGGATCCTGCTGGACGAAACCAACCTGCCGGCGTAGCCAGACGAGGTCAGCTGAGTCGTGAGTATCGATCTTCCTGCCGCCAAAGACCATCTCGCCCCCTGTGGGCTTGGCCAGGCCCAGGATGGTGCGCAGCAGGGTTGTCTTTCCAGACCCGCTCTCTCCCACGATGGTGATGGCCTCCCCCCTCTTGAGTTCAAGGCTCACGCCGTCTACTGCCCTTACATACCCGGCGCGGATAAAGCCCCACTTCCTCAGCTCGAACCAGGTGCGCAGGTCTTTCAGCGACAGAATCGTGTTGTTCTGTATCTTACTAGTCTCACTCATATAACCAGCATTTGACCTTGGAGTCCTCGTACGCGAAGGTGGGCGGCTCTTCCTCGCAGCGGTCGAAGCGCTTGTGGCAGCGGGCAGCAAACCGGCAGCCAGTGGGAGGATTGAGGAGGCTGGGCGGCTGGCCGGGGATGAACTCGGGCTTCTTCTCGATATGCAACGTGGGTACGCTGGCCATGAGCTTCTGGGAATAAGGGTGAAAGGGTTCACGGTAGAACCTCTGGCCATCGCTCTGCTCCACCAGTTGCCCGGCATACATACAGATCACTTCATCAGCCAGCTCGCTGGAAGTAGCGATGTCGTGAGTGATGAGCATGAAACTGAGACCGAGTTCCTGCTTGATTCCCTTCAACGTGTTCATGATGTTGGCCTGGGTCAGGACGTCGAGCGCGGAGGTCGGCTCGTCGAGGACTATGATGTCAGGATCGGTTATCAGCGCCATGGCTATGATGGCCCGCTGGCGCATTCCCCCGGAAAGCTCGAAGGCGTAGCGGTCCATGAAGGCCGTCGGGACGCCGACGATGTCGAATACCTCTTTGGCACGCTTGTAGGCCTTTGCCTTGCCCGTGCGCCCGTCCAGCAGCAGAGGCTCCGCTACCTGGAAGCCCACCTTGAGGACGGGGTTGAGGGAGTTCATGGCCGCCTGCGACACCATTGACATCTTCTTCCAGCGCACCTCTCTGCGAAAGCGCTCATTGCTGAACATCATGACATCGGCGCCGTTGAGCAGCACAGTCCCCGTGTAGGTGTGGACGTTGCGGGGCAGCAGCCTCAGGATGGCCCGGGCCAGTGAAGTCTTGCCACAGCCGGACTCGCCAACGATGGTAAGCGACCGCCCGCGGGCAATGTCAAAGGTCACCTGCTCCACCGCCTTCACCACGCCTGCCGCGACGCGGAAGTACAGCGTCAGGTCCTCGACCTGGAGAACCGGGCCTTCAGCCCTGGCGGGAGCACGCCCCTTCTCCGCCACGGGCTGCTTTTGCCTTCTGATGTTTCTTCTCATGCTTCTCTCCGGCTCTCCGTCATAGTTCCCTGAGCCTGGGGTTGAAGATGCGATCAAGCGAGTAACCGACCAGCGCGAAGCCGAAACCCATCGCCATGAGCAGAAGCGCGGGCTGAAGCATCCAGTAGTAATGACCGAAGTAGAGCCCGGATTGCACTCGTGCATCGTTTATCAGCTTGCCCCACGTGGGCAGAAACGGATCACCCAGGCCCAGTACGGCAAGAGAGGCCTCCAGGAACACGAAGGTAGGCACTATCATCACGAACTGCGGCAGCAGCGTGGGTGCTATCCTGGGCAGGAGGTACCGGAAGATGATGCGGAAGTTTCCGGCGCCGTAGGCCTGCGCCGCCTCGAAGTAGGGCGCCTCCTTCAACTGCAGGAACATCGCGCGGTAGGTAAAGAACGATGCGCTGAACACGTTGAAGGCGATGACGATCCCGAGAATCGTCCACAGTCTGGGCTGGTAGAGGTGGCTGATCATGATGAGGAGGGGCAGTATCGGTATGATGTTATTCACCTGCGTTAGCCAGACCATCGCCTTCTCCAGCCTGCCGGCGAACCACGTGCCGATGCCGGCCAGGACGAAGGTGCTAACCTGGGCGCCGACGGCAGCGAATATACCGAACAGGAGCGCGATAGGAGCGCCCCAGAGAAGGGGCAGCAGGAGGTCACGCCGGAGATGATCCGTGCCAGCCACACCGTATACCCTACCGTAGACGGTCAATGAGGCGGTATTCAAACCGTCCGATTCCGGCACATCGGCCACGATTATCAGCTCGTAGTTGCCTTTCATGGGCTCCCGCTGGTCCTCGGGGACGGTAGTGTCCAGGAGAAACAGGCCCGTTTCGGGCCTGGCCCCCAGCCGGTCCCTGAGATCCGTCTCACTTGAAATGTAGAAGGTCTGGCTTGCCTTGGAACGAAGACCCTCGTACATGGTGATGAGCTCCCCGTCCGGTTTCCGCCAGTATAGTGAGACCAGCGCCCGTTGTGCCGGGTCAGCATATGTCCAGTGCGTGCGCATCTGAAGTTCGCTGGGGAAGCGGTCGTACTGGTAGTCAAACGACAGTACTGCCTCCAGTCTCTTCATTCCCTCTCCGAGCGGTTCTTCGGTCAGCGTGGCACCCTCGCTTTCCAGGTCAATCAAGATAGTGCGAGGCAGCGCATCGGAGGTGAACCAGTCGAACCAGACAGGGCGGGCGAACCTGGGATTCTCAACACGCTCAGTCGGGTCGCGCCACGTGTCCACCGCGTCCTGGTAGGGGATGGCGATGACGGTATAGATCGACACGACGAAGAATATCAGGATGATGATCAATCCGGTTGCCAGCGCGGGATAGCGCTTGAGGTCCCTGAGGCTGGCCAGCAATTTAGGCATCGCTTAGCTACCTCCTGATGCCACGCCGAGGCGGACACGCGGGTCCAGAATCGCGTAGACGAAGTCCAGTGCAAAGAGAGTGATAGCAAGCAAATAGCCATAGATGACGATAACGCCGACAATGACCGCCGTCTCACTCATCTGGATGGCCAGATAATAGACCTGTCCTATGCCCGGCCAGTTGAAGACTGTCTCCAGGATGATCTGCCCCATCCACATGCTTATCAAGATCAACAAGAAGCCGGTGACGATGGGCGGCAGGGTCGGCCGCAAGATGTACCGCCGCTCTATCGCACGCGAGGACAGACCCTTGGCCCGGGCCAGCTCAACGTGGTCCTCCATGGAATAGATGAGGAAGAAGGTCCGCGAGTTGTAGACGCCCGCGAAGATGGCGCTGATGACTATGGCGGTCACGGGCAGTACCAAATGGCTTATGAGCGACCGCACGAATGTACTGGTGAACCCCACCTGTATTCCGGGCTGCGCCATGCCACCCCAGGGCAATATGCCCAGGGCGGCGGCAAAGATCAGGATGAGGAAGAGCCCGGCGAACCAGCCCGGCGCCGCAGACGTGGGCGCCAGGGCAATGAAGAGCTTGTCCAGAACACTCCCGTATCGCCGGGACAGGAACAGCGCTAGGAAGAGGGTGAGAAAGAAGAGGATTAGGTTGGCCGTCGCGAACAGGATCAGCGAGGCCGGCAGCCTCTCCATCAGAATGTCGGACACCGCAAACGAGCCCGAGTCGCTCTTTATCAGCCGCGACTTCCCCAGTTCCAGTGACATCGCC
>CP070793.1:728641-732285 GCA_020346965.1 Chloroflexota bacterium
GGCTACGACGATGGATTCTCTCTGGGCGCTATCGCTGCCAGTGGAAATCTCGGCATCATGATCCCGCCCAGCGGGTCTTTTATTCTCTTTGGGTTTCTCACCGATACCTCAATCCGTGGTCTCTTTCTTGCCGGCATTTTGCCCGGTATCTTCATAATGGCGTTGTTCATGATCCAGATTGGAATACAAACCAAATTGAAGCCCAGCCTGGCGCCAGCCGGACCAAGCGTGGGATGGCTTGATAGACTTAAGCACACTTATCTGCTATGGCCAATAGTACTTATCTTTATTATAGTAATGGGCGGTATTTACTATGGCGTTTTCACTCCCACCGAAGCTGCGTGCATTGGATGCCTTGCAGTTCTGCTGATCAGTGTAGCCAGAAGAAAGCTGAATGTAAAGGGCATCATAGGAACCCTGCGAGAGGCACTGCCGGTTTCCGCCATGATTATGCTGATGCTTATTTCTGCCCGGATATTCGCCAGTGCACTGGCCGTCTCGGGACTAACTACGGCATTAACCAATTCCATTGTTGGTTTAGGAGTAAGCCCCTACGCTATAATGGCTTTGATTCTGGTTGTTTATATTATTATGGGAATCTTCATGGATATATTTGCAGTAATGGTAATAACGTTGCCGGTATTCTTCCCTGTGGTTATGGCAATCGGTTTTAGTCCCCTGCATTTCGGAGTATTATGTGTGGCAGCAATAATGACAGGTTCCCTCAGCCCGCCCTTCGCGATACTGGCATACGCTATGCACAATCTAAACCCGGATGTGCCTCTGGGCACCATATTCCGCGGCTCTATTCCGTTTCTCATAACCCTGGCAGTTTCCATGTTTATTCTCGTTTTCATACCACAGCTCGCAACATTCTTGCCTTCCCTCAGATAGTCAGATTTGTTAAATGGGGTAGCTAATATCAGCGATAAGCCTGTCCCGGTGATACAGTGAACTGCGGGGGTATCCAGCAGATTTGGGAATTTATTACATGAATATGACTGTTCTGTACGGATTACCCGGATACGGAAAAACAGCGACTTCTCTAAACGTTGTTTTCGTTTAGGAAGGGAGAAGCTATGGCAGAGCAAGTTTTCACACAGTGTACAATAGGCGGTCCGGTCTTCGTACATGTAGAAGACGGCAGGATAACCAAGATGCGCCCCATTGTCTTTGATGATACCGATGCTCCATCATGGACTATTGAAGCCAGGGGAAGAGAATTCACCCCACCTCGTAAGACTTTCCTAAATCCGTATGTGGTAGCGGAACGGATGAGGATTCATTCGGAGAACAGGATTAAGTATCCGTATAGGCGAAGGACATTTGATCCGCACGGTGACCGGCATCCGGAGATGCGAGGCAAGGACGATTACATACGCATCTCGTGGGATGAAGCTCTGGATACTGTAGCTGAAGAAGTAAAACGAATCAGAAAGACCTACGGGCCGGCGGCGATCACTGCCATGACATCGTCTCACCATAACTGGGGGCTGCTGCACTACAAGATGGGGCCTTTCGGCCGTTTTTTCAATATGCTGGGATATACCGAGCTCTTTGACAATCCTGACAGCTGGGAGGGATGGATCTGGGGTGCAGTACACGCTTGGGGATATTTCTGGAAACTGGGGATATCTGATAATTACGATATGCTGGCAGAAGCTTTGCAGAATACCGAGCAGGTTATCTTCTGGTCCGTGGACCCCAATACAAGTGCCGGCGGTTATAACGGACAGGAATCAGCAAGGTATCGTCACTGGTTGAGGGAATTAGGGATAAAACGAATATTCATTGATCCTTTCTGTAACCATACGGCAGCCAATATCGGTGAGAAGTGGTTAGCGCCGCGTCCGGGCACAGATGCTGCCCTGGCAGAGGCCATCGCTTATGTCTGGATAACAGAGGGGACATATGATAAGTGGTTTGTGGAGAACCGTACCCTTGGTTTTGAGGAATTCCGCAAGCATATCCTGGGAGAAGATGATGGCGTTCCCAGAACGCCGGGGTGGGCAGCGGAGATATGTGATATTCCGGCTCATAACATTACTGTTATGGCCAGGGAATGGGCAGCCAAAAAGACCATGCTGGCAACTGGCGCCATATACGGGGTAGGCGGGGCGTGCCGCTCAGCCTATGCCACCGAGTGGGCAAGACTGATGGTGCTGCTTATAGCTATGCAGGGTCTGGGTAAAACTGGAGTCAACATCTGGGGTGGTGCATCTATGGGAGCACCGCGCAACTATGCTTTCAAAATGCCGGGTTATGGTTCCGCCGGCTGGGATACTTTCGGGCAAGTGGCAAAGAAAACGGCCGAGAACTCAGTCTCGCAAAAGGTATATCGATTGCTGCTGCCGGAGGCAATCCTGAATCCACCGATCAGCTGGATAGGCGAAGGGTTCTGCGGGAAATCTATTGAACAGCAGTTTATCCCCTATACTTGTCCGGAGCCAGGCCCGAACGGGTCCGAGATTAAGATGATTCATCGCCACGGCGGCTCGTTCATAAGTACCATGACCGAGACAAACCGCTGGGTGCGCATGTACCAGAGCCCTAAGCTGGAGTTTGTGGTGATGCAGGACTGTCACTGGCAGAGTGAAACTCGCTTTGGAGACATTATCTTACCTGCTTCTACCAATTTCGAGCATGCTGATATCTCGGATTGGGCTTCTCCTGGAGGATACGGACAGGACGACACCGGGTCAAACCACAGGGTGATAATCTACCAGAAGAAATGCATTGAGCCACTATGGGAATCCAAGCCGGACTGGGAAATCTACAAGGCGTTAGCCAAGAGACTGGGATTCCTGGATGAGTACACTGAGGGCAACTCAGAAGAAGACTGGATAAAGAAGGTATTCAATATCTCGTCGCTACCCGACTACGTTAGCTATGAGGAATTCAAAAAGAAGGGCTATTTCGTGGTGCCTCTGCCGGAGGAGTACAAACCAACCATTTCTAACCGATGGTATTATGAGGGAAGGCCGTGCGATTCTCCGTATAATATGAATCCTAGGAAAGGTACGGACGAGGCACATAAGCTGGCTACCTACAGTGGTAAGATAGAGTTTGTATCTCAGAGCTTGATGCAGTTCGACCCCAATGATGAAGAGAGACCGCCGCTGCCGCGATATATTCCGAGTTGGGAGGGACACGAAACGAAGGATCTGACCGTAAAGTATCCTCTGCAAATGATTACACCCCATGTTCGCTTCTCCTATCATACCCAGCACGATAATCAGAATCCGTGGTTGAGTGACATACCTCAGCATCGTGTTAAGAAAGATGGCTATGCCTGGTGGCCGATAAGAATTTGCCCTTCAGATGCAGAAACGCGTGGTATAAAGCACAACGACATCGTTAAGGTCTACAACGACCGCGGAGCAGTCTTGTGCATAGCCCAGGTAACCGAGAGGATTAGACCAGGCACAGTGCATTCGTATCAGGCTGGTGCCAAGTACGACCCGCTGGAGCCGGGCAAGGCAGGCAGTATAGACAGGGGTGGCTGTATGAACCTGCTCACTCCATCGAGGATGGTATCCAAGAACGCTCCGGGCATGGCTAATCATTCCTGCCTGGTAGAGGTATGCAAATGGGAGGCATAAGGTAGAGATGGCGAGATACGGCATAGTAATAGACATCAACAA
>CP070793.1:732385-735466 GCA_020346965.1 Chloroflexota bacterium
AACGCCCCTTCAAAGGACTATTATTAACTTTCCAGTACACAACCAATACGTACACCACTAATACTTAACCATACCCTACCTCAACACAAGAGAATCTCGTGGTGGAGGTGGGCGGTGGAAGAGGTAAGGGCACCAGAATCGTCAGATGAATGGCGGTGACTGGTGCTCTTTTCTAATTAGCAAATTGGAGGAGTCATAATTATGCCTGCATGGAGTTGGGAACTCACGTGGAGTGAGGCATTCAAATTCTTATTTAAAAAGAAGGTTTGCCCGGATTGTGGCCAGAAATTAAAACGAGCGAGCGAAAAAATACGTGCTGGAAACACATATGAGGTAACAATCCGGTATCACTGCGAGAATTGTGAGACACTTTATCATCTGGATGATTTATAAATACCATGGCCTACCTATTAGAAAGGCACTAGAATCGCTAGGTTGACGGCTGGTGGTCAGTGTCACTTTAATTTGGAGTGAGTCCAATGAAAATCAAAGAGCAGAATGAACAGCGGATGGTACTTTCAGATACTAGACTCTTAGGTACTAACAAAGTCATCATAGATAAGGTTTCGCGGAGTATTGCGTTAAGTAAAAGGCTCCTGTTCTTGATTCCAGTACGATTAAATATCCAATTCTCAGAGGTTTTGCGTATCGGTTTCGACCAGAGGTGGGTTACCGAGACTTCTTTTGGTCCTGGTGGCTCATCTAAGTCATATTATGAATATGATGTCTACGTGCGTACTCACCTCCGTACGGTCTTAATCTGCCAGTCGACAGATGGAACCTCTATGCGTCATCTTGCGGATGAAATCGGCAAGTTCATCGGGAAACCACAGTTAGAATTACCTGAAGTAGAAACGATGACAAGGGAGGAGTTAACAGCAAGGTGGAAGCAGAGACAAGCTAAGGACGATATGAGAAGGAAGTAAAGGAAGACATTGTAACGAAGATAATATGAAAATAAGATTTAACGCTACCAGTATTGATGCTCGTCTGAGCGGTCAATTTGTAGAAACAAGCGGCGAGATGGAAATACCTTAGTTCTCGTATATAAAGGCTAGCAGGTCTTCAATGGTCTGCCAGCCTTCTTCTATTCATCGCTAAGCGTGTTTGTTACATTATGCATGTATTGTAACAAATCATACTGTTTTCTGACCGTAGTCTACTTCTGATTTTCACGTTAATAACTTATAATTACCTTGAAGGAAGCTATGTTTAGCTTGATATTTACAAAGGTTAGGCGTGCATATGCTGTAGTGCGTTTTGGACTGCTTATCTTGCGATGGTGTGGACTGCGGATTTTCGTGGAGAAGTAGGTTCATCAGCTCTACGGGCGTACTGTTTTCATTGTAGAAGAGAATCCGCTGGAGCGCCTGAATCCTGCATCTTCATTCAAGTGTACTGTAAGCCCGGCGACACCTGATGATGTGGAAGAACTCTACCGGGGATTGCTTCATGAGAGTCGAGAAGGAAGATACCAGCTGCTAGTTCGCAAATATTATCACGAGAGAGGTTTTGGTGACTGCTATATAGCCAGGGCTACTGATACCAATGAAATCTGCCACGTTCGGTGGCTTGTGATGCCTAAGCATATCAGACAACTGGGGTGGGAGAATGGATACCCGCTTGCTGAAGACCAAGTGATGTGGGAGAATTCGTATACACTCGAGAAGTACAGGAGACAGGGTGTCAGGACAGCCTGTATTCCTCAACTGCGGGAAATATCACGGGGTCTTGGCTTTACTCGTACAAAGGGATATGTCGATGAGACCAATATAACGCAACTGTTGGCAGACCAGAAGGATGGTGACCTGGTATCTGCTAGAGTCCTTGAGCGTCATATCCTATTTCGAGTAATTCGCAAAACCCTCGAACGCTACGACCCACCAATTCCTATAACAGTCCCACCGGCTACTTGATAAGTCAGACTTCTTAGTGTTTAGCTGGTGTGATTCACAAAATCTTCGGTTTAGCTGAATTTAGTGAGTGGCACGGACAAGCTTCTTCACTGGTAACTGAGTGATTGGTGGGAAGTAAGGTGTTTGGGAACTGTCATTGGATGATAGGTCAACCGACACCCTGATTTTATGCTTTTATAACCAAAATATCAAATAACTAAGGCCTAAAAAGGTTCCTTTATCAAGCACACTGACTAAATATTCCTCTTAGGGGATCATGTAACCTTGTTGCATTCAACAAAAAGATGAATTGTTTGGTACACTAGGATTATGTATATTATTCCGTCTTCATATACCAGTTGTAGTAGAAGCAAGAATGGAGGGAGACAATGCCAAAGGCAAAAGTCAATGGGATAAACATAAACTACCGGATTGAAGGGCAGGGAGAACCTTTAGTTATGATACAGGGAATTGGCGCCGACCGGACTGCCTGGAGGTTTCACACACCTACCTTCAAAAAGCACTACCGCGTGGTAACATTCGATAACAGAGGAGTTGGAAAGTCGGATAAACCAACTGGTCCATATTCTACCAAGATGATGGCAGATGATACGGTTGGTCTAATGAATCATCTAGACATTGAGAAAGCCCACATACTCGGTGTGTCAATGGGAGGACTGATAGCACAAGAGCTTGCTATAAACTATCCTGAAAGGGTATTGAGATTGGTATTGATTTCTGCCTTCGCACGAAGAGATGAGTCTAGCGGACTCTCTCCGGAGTTGTTTCAAGCGCTGGGGTATGACGAAGGATATTCGGAAGATGATTTTTTGAGGAACACACCCATTATTGAGCAAGTCGCTACTTCAGTCTATTTAGCCTTGAACAAGAGACTGTACAAGATTATTGCCCTACTCCAGATGCCCCTGATTAAGTTCCAGATTAGACAGATGGGGACTACGGGTATTCTCGGGCAGCAGGAAGCGCTTCTGGGACATGATACAGCAGACAGGTTGGGGATTATTAAAGCTCCGACTCTGGTTATTACTGGAAGCAAAGACAGAGTCTTCAAGCCAAGCTCCTCCGAGGTTATAGCAGAACTGATACCAAATGCCAGGCTAGTTAAAGTTGACGGTGGGTCACACTCATTCGCAATGGAAATGAGGAGCAGATTCAATAGAGAGGT
>CP070793.1:735566-740682 GCA_020346965.1 Chloroflexota bacterium
CCTATGCCAACCATCTGGCAGACTTCGGCAGTTCTATAATAAATCCGTCCATCTATTTTTACAGGCATATGTAACACCCCCTAAAACTAACTGAATATAGTCTAAGATTCGTTCGTATTCCCGTCAATCACCCATTGGTAATCTTACTTTAGTAGGGGATCAAAATCGTCCTACGTTTTACCAGCTTGCTCAGAGGCAACTAGTTAGGAGAGCTGCGAAGCTCGACTGATGCTTGACGGTTATCTGCGAAATCAGAAGGGCTGGATTTTCCTGGTATTAGGATATCCAGCCCTTGAATTTCGTGAATCACAACTAGCAATTTTATAATACAGACAGCATTTGCTTATGCACCCGGATTTATCACACGCCCGACAAAGAGAACGGCTCCTGTCTCAATATCGCGAATCAGGAAGATGAATGGGCGGTCTATCGTGACCTCCACAGGTAGATCAGGCGCTGCTGTTAGTTCCATAATAACTGCGGTAGCGGCAGCAGCCTCAGTGCCAGCTTCATCCACTGCAACGAATGCCTTGTGCACAACCTCTGAGATGGACAGCTCACGCCTGCCAGTCATTCCGGAGAAATCCGCAGCACTGGAAAAGGCAACCGGCATGCCCATCTCGGCTAGGGTGTCCTTCAGGCTGAATTCTGACTCGAATTCGAATTGGGGCATGGTCAGGGCAACTTCGGTGGATTTCAGCCCGCTTATAATATCACTGACTTGTTGATCTTGAAGTCCTTCTTCAAAAGTTCCGAAGTTGCCAGCTTCTGGCAGGAGGATAACCATAGAGAGTTCACCGCCGTCGTATCGCAACTCAATTGCCTGGTATCCTTCACCCTCGGTGTAGCCAAATGACTCGGTCTGTTTCATCATCGGCACGCTGACTTGCCCGCTGTCAAGGAGATCGAACTGGCCGTCTGCCGTCATTTTCTCATCGAAAGGGTACTCCCAGGCAGCATTGAAGTAGATGGCATTGGTTAGCACAAGGCGGGTCAGCGCACCAATCGCACCTTGTGGAATAAGGTCTTCAATACGACCTTCCGTCTGGTCACTTACCCAGTCATTAATAGTGAGTCGGGACTTCTCGGTTTCTTTTATGAAGTCCAGTATTCTGAGGCCGGCACCATAGTTCTCAGCCAGGACATCGAGGAAGCCAGACAGAAACTGGTAATCCTTTTGTCCCCAGATCGCATTAACGATGTTCAGCCTGAATCCTTCTCCGTCCTTGCCTTCGGCACCTTCACCCCTGCCGGTGAGTTCCGCATCCAGCCAGTTAAATGCCGGGTGCAGCCTATCCTGTTCAAGAAGGAATTGAAGTGTATCAGCCATCTGCTCTGCTGTCTCCCCGCGTGCTCCGGCGTATGTCATGGCCAGCGCCAGTGAGATGCTGTGGGGAGAGTAGAAGAGATTGCCCGCCTCCCCTTTAAGTGCCTGATAAAGCTCAAAGGCAAAGGCACTGTTTCCTTCGACCAGTGATACTTGTTCACTCGTGTTTGCGTCCGGCGACGTTATCCGCTCTTTGTCTGATTCGAGTACCTCGCCCGCCACCGGCTGAGCCAACTGAACAGAGGCAATCACCGGCAGCACCAATACTACCACCAGTGCGATTATCAAACCCTTATTCATTTCATTCACCTCCCAAAATATTCATACTATTTTCATTTCGCTCTTCTGCTCACATTTGGTTATTTTGGAAGCATCTAATCTGAAGATTCAACACCTAGAGACGGTTCCAAAACCCCTGGCTCTATGGGAGGATAATCATAAGGCGTCCACGTCGAGTATGGGAGCGCGACCTCGCTGATGTAGCCCAGATTTTCCAAGTCATTCATCTTTATTTTGGCTTGCGAGATAGTGTAGAGGACATCATCTATGTAGAGCGAACGCTCTACTGCAAAAGGAGAGTAGTAGTAATAGCCATGTTCAGGGTCGGTGATGTTCTCGACGTGGGTAATTCTACCTCTGAGTTGAAGCCCACTATCTATGGATATATCAAATACATAGGCGCCCTGGTAGACAGGCTCACCGTAAGCCCAAGAAGGAACTCCCTCAGGGTATTCGCTCACATCCACTCTTGCCTCAAGAATTGGCATTACCAGCAAGTTCCTACTCCTGTCGAACAGGAATGCCTTGTGGTCCCACAGAACGGGCGAATCCGTGCCCCTGTCTCCTATTTCTAGCTTTGATATCTCCTGTGGGTTGCCGACATCGGTGACATCGAAGAGCGATATCTTGACTCCCTGATACCAGGCAAATTCCCCGGCGTCTGTTGTCTCCTTACCTATCCCGATGATATGGTTCTCATCGTAAGGATGGAGGTAGTCTGAATATCCAGTTACCTTCAGATACCCGAGAACTTCAGGGTCATATGGATCCTCCAAATCTATTACAAATAGTGGGTCAATCTGCTTGAAGGTTACTAAATAGCCTCTACCACCCATGAATCTGGCTGAATAGATGGTCTCCCCGGGAGCAAGGTTTTCGAGCGTGCCGGTAACGTTAAGGGACATATTCAAAATATATACGTTATTCCATGATGTTTCGTCGCGGGTTGTGGTTGCCACTCTAAAGTGGCCATCATACTCGTCCATAGAGAACTGGTTCAGCACCACACCGGGTACTTCGCCGCTGGCGGTATAATTCATCGTGCTACCCTGTATGTGAATGCGGTGGATAGAGGTTTTCTGGGAATCGCCCACATACCCTCCCCATATTGGGAAGGTCAGGTAAATGTTATCCCTAGAGACATACAGGTTGCTGCTGGCTCCCAGCAGGATTGTTTCATATGTTGGCTCCTGACCATCATCCTGTATATTTACAGCTATAATTGTGGTGTACATGTAATAATAGTCAGCAACATCGGAATAGTAGATATCTGTGGCCGGTACTTCCTTCTCCGCGCCTTCAGAATAGATCGTGGGGAGATTTACGCCATCCTCTTCCTCATATACAGGCTCGTTTATCACTACATAAGCATAGTCATCTATCATCCTGGAACTGACGTATTGACCATCGACAGAAAGCTCCCTCTGCAAATGGGGGTTTTCCCTGTCCGAAATATCATATACTTCGATAAGTACTTTGGGTGACACATAAGGCATGATGTCATATTCCCTTATAGCTGATTCTTCCCTTACGCCCGGCATATCATAATAAAGGTAATAAGGTGTTTCCTCCCCAAATACGACCAGCCTGTCTCCATTGATGAATATTCCTATCACTCTACCCTTTATCTCGATATCGGATAGGACTTGAGCTTGTTCAGGGGGATACGCCTCCACGATAATAGTCCTGTTCCCTGAAACCAGGTAGATATATTCTCCGTCGGTTTTAACAATGTCTGCCTCGTCCACCCCGGCAACCTGGATATTGGTGGCGGAGTAATCCGAGTCAGCAGGCGCCAAACTGCTGCCTTCTCCGCTTTCCGGAGCCATTGCAGGCCCAGGCGTAGCAAAGTTAAAAAAGTCATTCCTCCAAACGGACGTTTTTTGCTGTGCGTTCGTCCTTACGAAATCTTCCAGTTCCCCATAAGAAGAGAATTTACTGATTTGACTCCCTCCCAGATACAGATGTCCGGGTGTATCCATAAAAAGCCCCACAACTGCTAATAGAATCACAGCAGTAGCGACAGGGGCCAGCACTTTTGTCCAATCCATGATAGTCCTCTTCTTAAAACGCCCGGAGCTTAACAAAGCCATCTTCAATGCTCGTCTATGGCCGCTGAGCTCGATGTCTGGAGTCTTAAGACTCTCCAGTTTCTTAATTAGGTCATCGCGTTTCATAGTCGTTGCCTCCCTCTATTATTGTTATGGAAGAATCATGTACCCGTTGACTGTAAGTGCATACTTCACTTCGGGCAGCGCGCCCTGGGCGAAGCGCCAAGACAAGACCCCCGACGAGTAATGCAGTACATCTGCCTCATTCGCTCCGTCAGAAATGCTTATGTCTTCGCACCCCAGCACTTGTTGCGTTTTGATTTGTTTCTCAAGCATTTGATTTTCCTCCTTACACTACTGTAAATGCAGGAGGCCGAAAAAGGTTGCATTGCTTTACAGAAAAGGCAGTGGGATTTGCGTGAGGTGGTCTAATCTGTCTCTCTTAATTTCTCCACTGCCCGGTGGAGCAGGGATTTTACTGTCCCCTCTTTTTTGCCCAGGATTTCAGAGATCTCTTTTATCTGCTTTTGCTCAAAGAATCTGAGAGCAATGACTTCTTGGTATTTGGCGGGCAACCGGACGATTTTGTCCTGAACTTCCCGAAATTCCCGATGTTGCCTTAATTTTTCCTGTGCTTCTATCAGTTCGCTTTCAGGGTCACTGGATGATACCGGTTCAAAACCCTGTTCCCGTAATTCTTCCAGTGATATGGATTTCTTATATTCGGCTTTTCTGAAATGCTGGTTAATCTCGTTGGACGCGATCTTATATAGCCATGAGGAAAAAGAGACATTGCGCCAGCGAAATTGCCAGAGCTTGTTCAATGCATTAAAGAATGTCTCTGAAGTGAGGTCCTGGGCAGTTTCCAGATTGGCTGTCCGTCTCAAGATGTAACCAAAAATTTTGGGATAATACTGGTCGTAAAGCTCAGCAAAAGCACCGGGGGCTTTTTGTGCTTGTCTGACCAGTTCTTTTTCTTCGCTTAAATCCATAATCAGCAGACGTGGAAAACCACGCGCACTTCAATTATACAATGCAATAGTAATGATCTTGTTGCACCCAGACTCTAGTGTATCACCATACGACACACTGTCAAGCGTTTCTACTCTCTTTTTGGATTCTCCTGAGATAACTGAAAATTGGTGAATTGTGTGGCAACGTCTGCGTCCGAGCCAGGCTCAGTCCTTTTATGGTCTATTTAGGGCCCACATAGAGAACAGCCAATACCTTCGTCACAGTTGCTCCTGCACATCTAACAAGGTGAGGTTGATTCGAGTCGTAGTAGGCAGCATCTCCGGGCTTCAGAAATTCGACGCGGTCCCCAACCTGCACTTTCATTTCGCCCGCCAGGACATAAAGAAACTCCTGTCCAGCGTGGGTGGAGAATTCTTCCTTATCCGTCGGCACCAGTGTCACAATGAAAGGCTCCATCAATCGGTCAGCCTTTTCTGGAGCCAAA
>CP070793.1:740782-746228 GCA_020346965.1 Chloroflexota bacterium
AGACCCCGAGAAGGCCATAGGCCAACGGCAAATAGTGGATGCCTGTCCGTACGGTGCAATATTCTGGAACGAAGAGAAACAGCTGCCTCAGAAATGCAGCTTCTGCATCCAGAGGCTCGAGGACGGGGAAATTCCTAGGTGTGTGCAGGCATGCCCCAGCAAAGCTATGATATTCGGGGATCTGGATGACCCGAAAAGTGATGTATCTAAGCTGGTGGCTTCAGGCAAAGCTGAAGCCTTCCACTCGGAATATAATGCAAAACCGAGAGTGTACTATATAGGTCTTGAAAGGGTCACTAAGAACTTCTTAGCTGCCAGTGTGGTATTCGGAGATGTAGATGAGTGTGCTCAAAAGGTTAAGGCAACATTGGTGAACAAGCAGTCAGGAGAAGAGAAAACGGCTCTCACCGACGCCTACGGTGTCTTTGAATTCATGGGCTTGAGTGATGGAAAGTATTCGCTGAAGCTTGAGTATGCGGGATATGCAGACAAGACGATGGATGTTGACCTGAAAGCTGATAATTACCTCGGAGCTGTAAACTTAAGCAAAAGCTGATCTCTGAAGCCCATGCCTAACTTCACATAGACAGACCTGCATCGGGTCAAGACTTTCGGGTCTTGACTTTTCTGTGAAGCGCTATGTCCCCGACGTTCACGTCCTTTGCTGTACTAATATCGTGTAACTCCTGGGGATAGTATCCGTCCTTCTCTATCTTCAATGAGTAGGTATGGGCAACCTTCATATTCTCAAACCAGAAATCGCCGTAGTTGTCAGTCTTTACCGCGGATTTCTCACCGGCGTCTGAGTCCGTAAGGCTGGCAGTTGCGTCTTGGAGACATTTGTCTTCTTCCGGGGAATAGACAGCCCCGGCTATAAAGCTCTTGGGCAAGCCTGTGTAATATACGCGCGGTTTGGCTTCGAATTCGGGATGTAATACCTCGGATTTGCTTATCTCATCCTTCAGATCCTTTTCCTCACCGAACTTGAGCGCTCCGGTGGGACACGCATCAACGCATCTGGGCTCTTTCCATCCTGCATCCAGGAGGTGAGCACACATGGTGCATTTCTGAGCTATGTTAAGATCCCAGTTGAAATAGATGACTTCATAGGGACATGAGGGGATGCAATTTCTGTGGCCGCGGCATTTTTCGGGGTCGATTATAACTATGCCATCGTCTCTCTTGTATATCGCACGCGCTGTACAGGCGGGAATGCAAGGCGCTTCGTCACAGTGCTGACATAGGTCATGTAGATACGTAACCCTGACCTTGGGGACAGTCCCCCTGACCATGTCAGTAGTCTTCATCCAGAAGTGCCCGGTCGCGGGCTGAGGTTTGGCATAGGGAGTCCAGTCGTTACCGACATGCTCGTCCTTACAGGCAATCTGGCAGTTGTAGCAACCATTGCATATGTCGTAGTTGACAATCAGAGCCTTACCCATTTATTTGCCTCCTTCAATCCAACCTTCTAGACCGGGACCTGCAGTCGGGTGAAAGGGACGCTTGAAGGCTTCCGGGTACTTGTGCCGGAGTGCTTCCATGTCGGTTTTCTCGACCTGCACCAGGAAGCCGCTGACCGCGTGGCCAACTGCATTCTTCGAAGTAGTGTTGCGGGGCACGATAGTGTTGATGGCACCACCACGATCGATCTCCCCAGGGGCAATCGGATCCCACTTAGCACCGTGATCGATGTACACTACACCGGGCATGATGCGCTCGGTGATATATGCGCCCGCCAACAGCGTCCCCCGGTCGTTGTAGATTGAGATGACGTCCCCATGTTTAATGCCCCGCTTCTCTGCCTCTGAGGGGTGCAGCCAGCTCGGCTGATACTGGTAACCGTCGGGACCCTTTACCTTGCAGGTTTCGATTTCACGTAGCCAAATCATATCCTCGTGCTCTGAGTGCACGCCCCAGCGCGGGTGATTGGAGCACACAAGCAGCGGGTACTTCTTGGAGCGTTCCGTACCGATAGTCTCCTCGTGGCTAATGCCTTTGGCAATCCACTTCGGTACGGGTGGCCGCTCCAGATCGTCTGGAAAGTGCTTGAGAATGCCGGTAGACTCGAATTCGAGCTTACCGGTCGGTGTCGAAAGCGGGTGTTTCACGGGGTCCTTATAGAATTCGTAAAAGCCGGCGGGCACATCCTCCCAATTATCGGCTGTAGGTACCACATAGTATCCCTTCTCATTAAGCTCCTCCCAGCTAATGAGGTCGGCACAGCGGGAAATTTCCCAGCCGTATTTGATCCAGTCGGGGATGGATTTGCCCTCGGTGTACTCTTCCAGTAATCCCAGGCGTTCAGCAAGTTTACATACAATTTCGTAGTCACTGTACGACTCACCGAGGGGCTCTGTACACTTATGTTCCGGAAACAGCAGGTTGTACTGCCCACTGAAGATATCAACGGCGATGTCATCCTCTTCGAGCTTGGTATTCACCGGGAGTATGATATCGGCCAGCAAACACTCATTCTCCAGCCATATATGCTGGGCGAACATGAACTCGATATCGGGATGACGCATAGCCCGGATGTAGTCGTTGCCGCAATTCCAGCTTGTGATCCAAGACGGTGAGTCTGTCCAGACCATGTGGATCTTGGAGCAACCATCGGCCGGATACTTGTAGTGCACGAACTGGTCCTGGCGGGGTGCGGTCTCCGATTCGCAGCCGTACCAATCGCATTGGCCCTCGAGAATAGCCTTCGGTATATAAGTCTTTGGAATAAACGAGGGGTGATTGGTCTCGTCCGGATGGCCGCCCCTGTAAGCCTTGCGCAGGTTGGGTACACGTAAAGGCTTGGGTTGCGCATACTGGTCCGGCTTGTCAAAAAGCCCCCACTCTATCATCTTGGCCTGGTTAACACCCGGCTTGCCAAGTCCCTGCATAGCCAGACAGATATTCTGTAGGCGGGCAGCCTCCGTAGCATAGGGGCCGCGAATGCCGGGACCACCATTGCCGATAACCACGGTGGTACGTTTAGTCGCCCATTCCTCAGCCAGCGCCTTGATTATGCGAGACGACACACCGGTTATGGGCGCCGCCCATTCAGGCGTTTTGGGCACTCCGTCTTCTTCGCCCATGACATAGACCTCGTACTTCTCGACGCCGACCGCGTGAGTTTTGAGATACTCTTTATCGTAAGTTCCGTTCTTGAACCAGTGATAGGTAATTGCCAGGTACATCGCCGCGTCGGTGTTTGGCAGGATCGGTATCCATCGGTCAGCGTGCACGGCAGCGGCATAATTAAGATCCGGGCATACATAGATCTGCTTAATGCCCAACTCCGTCCACCAATAGCTCAATCGACTCGGTAGTTGCCCCTGCCAGCCCCAGGGAGTCGTTTCCTGGTCGCAGCCCCAGAAAAGGAGTAGTTCCACGTTCTTGGCGATATCGTAGAGCAGGTTGCTTTGCTTGCCCTGACCAACCGGCTCGCAGCCCCAGAAGTGCTTGCTCCCCCACCACCAGCCTTCCCAGCTGTCCGGCTGGCGGTTCTGCTGCGTGAAACCACCCCATAGGCGGAGCAGCCTTCGGCCGGCGCCATGGCAGGCCTGCACAACCTTGTTCTCTCCGTGCTGGTCACTCTCATAGAGAAGAGCGGTAGGCCCGTACTTTTTCTTGATGCGATTCATCTCGCTGGCAATGATATCAAGCGCCTGGTCCCAGGAAATGCGCTTGTACTTACTTATACCGCGGTTCTGCGGATTGCGGTCGCCGTTGGGATCGAAGTCGACACGCATCATAGGGTGTAGGATACGTGCCGGTGAATAGACACGGTTCTTGTAAGCAATCGAATATGGGGGTAGCAGGGTCTTCATGCTGGGCTCAAAAACCTTGCCCCTCGACTCCATCTTCCAGGGGTTCATATCTTTGGGAGCATACTTCCAATCGTAGTGCATCGGGCGAATACGTATGATTTTGCCATCCTTGACGTCCACCATAGAGGCGTTGGAACCATTCTCAGGTACACCGCAGAAGCTGATATCCCTGATAAGCGTTTGTCCTGTTACATCTACCGTACTGATTCTTTCTTTGGGGAGTTTTTTAGATTGCTCCTTTTCTACCATCTTTCCCTCCGTCACTTGCTTCTGAATTCTGGCCAACCCAGTCCGGAAGGCCGGCACCTCCAGACGAACTGTACTGGGTTGTTGAACGGATCTCTGTAGGAGAGTGTACTTGATTCAGACCTAGCTTGTCAAGATTCTGAACGAGTGAAAGACCTTGACAAGCTCACAACAACTAGGTACCATATCACGTGGGGGCTATTGTGTATCGCGGGGATTCAGAGAAACATGCCAACTGTCTACATTGTACCATTATCTTAACGATATCTTAACATTCATATTGTATCATTATTATGAGGCGGCAAATGGGTGCAGCTTGCCATAAGCCGAATCGATATTCACGATCATCGCAGGGTCGAAGTTTTCCACTGGCTCTCTGCTTTCCTTTTGCTCGAGACTTGCTGCGTTGGGAAACAGAGGCAGTTAGCCAGGCAACTAAAAGAATCTGGAGTGCAGGGCTTGCGAAATGCACAAACTAAGATGTGACAGCCTTGATTCCAAAAGGAGGTGAATAGCGGCGTAAATTATCAGAATCTAGGATAACGGATAAAAGAATAAAAAGAAAGGAGCAAATAGTTTTGAAAAAGATACTTTTTATCGCATTGGCGGTGGTACTGGCTCTTAGCTTTGGCCTCATAGGTTGTGAGGGTGAAGGGCCGACGGCCCCGACATCAGTTAAGTTGGGAGCCACTCTTCCCGAAACCGGTATCTTTGCTGGTTTTGGTGAGCAGGGATATGGCATGCAAAAGGCTGTCGACGATTGGAATGATACCTACGGTGGCATGTATCTGTCGGAGTGGGACGTAACGGTGCCCGTCACGTTGACAATCAAAGACAACCAGAGCGATCCCAATCAGGTAGGACCTCAGAGTATAGACCTGGTTGTAACGGATGGGGTACACGCCCTGCTATCACCTAATGCACCCGCCGACCTGCACGACCCTACGACTGTGGTAGCTAGTGACTATGAAGTACCATCTATCATCGGTGGCGGTCCCTTTGAGCCCTGGTTTTTCGGTACGCAGGGGGGGGTAGCTCCGGATTACACCTGGTTCACAGGCTTTGCCATAGGTGAGCCGCAACCGGCTCCGCGCAATGTTCCCGGATATACTATGGTCGACACATGGTTTATGTTCATGGATGAGGTCGAGGCCAAGACCGAGACTAATAAGATAGTGGGCGTTTTCGCCTCATCTGACTCAGATGGTACAGGCTGGTATAACGAATTCCCGGGGCTCATGGAGAGTTACGGCCTGACTGTTGTAGGTACCAATGAGACTCCTACTCCCATAGGGTTCTTTCCCATTGCAACTACGGACTATAGCGGTATGGTAACCTATTGGAAGGATGCTAACGTGGAAGTACTCTGGGGCAATTGTCCC
>CP070793.1:746328-750150 GCA_020346965.1 Chloroflexota bacterium
GGTTTGTTTTGTGTCATCAGCGAGATCAATTCGTAGTCGCACACCTGCAAATCGGCACTTCAAATAATCGTATATGAATTCAGCCGATAGCAATGAACATTATAGTTCTGTCCGAGGTGCCGACATTTTTTGAATCATTAGTTGTATAGTCATAATGGTGAAGGCGCTGTGTTAATGATAATTAATTGCTGGGAAGCTAAGAATGGACTTTAGACTGGGCGAAAAAGAATTGGCTTTGAAGGAAGAAATTCGTAAATTCGCTGAAGCGGAACTACCGCCGGATTTCGTGCGAAATACGTTAATTGATGGTGAGTTCAGAGATTTTGAATTCGAAATATCCATGTCCAGGAAATTGGCACAGAGAGGTTGGCTGGTTATGAGTTGGCCAGAGGAATATGGTGGACGTGGTGCCTCTCTCTTTGAGCAAACGGTATATGAAATGGAAATAGCCTACTGGGGAATACCGGGGGCTTGGATGGGCATAAGCGGAACCCAGTGGGTAGGTCCCTGTTTGATGATGTTCGGAGCTGAGGAGCAAAGACAGAAATATCTACCATTAATTGCATCAGGTGAAAGAGACGGTATATGGTGCACCTGTTATAGTGAACCAAATGCTGGCTCAGATTTTGCAGGTATTCAGACACGAGCGGTAAAAGATGGAGATCACTACGTTATAAATGGGCAGAAGATCTGGACAAGTGCTGCCCACAGGGCGAGATGGTGCTGGCTAGCTGTCAGAACCGCCTCTAATGTCGCCAAGAAACATCAGGGAATCAGTATCTTTGTAGTGGATATGAAGAGCCCGGGTGTTACGGTTAACCCTATTCTGAATTATTATGGGCGGCATCACTTCAATGAAGTATTTTTTGATAATGTTCGAGTGCCGGCTTCTGACCTAGTTGGAGAGGAGAACAAAGGCTGGTATTATCTTATGCAGTCTCTTGCTTTGGAACGGCGAAGTATAGCGCCTACCATCTACGGTAGTTTAAAGTGGATCTTGGAGGAGTTAGCCAGCTATGCCGGTCAAACAGAGTATGAGGGGCAAATGCTGTCTAAGAATCCTGTGGTTCGTGCCAAGCTAGCCGACCTGGCTGTCGACTTGGAAGTGCTCAAGATGTTTGCCTTCCAGCTCGCCTGGCGGATAAGCCAGGGGCAAATTCCCATCTATGAGTCTTCGCGGAATAAGATAATGGCTGATGATTTAATGAAGAAGGGGGCTATCACCGGAGATGAGATTTTGGGAATATATTCTCAGATTGATCCGGATTCCGAATTGGCGAAACTCGACGGCGCTATACAGGGTGCATTTCTAGGATTTCCCGGTCAGGCAATTGCGGCAGGTACTGCTGAAATCGAAAAAAGCATCCTTGCCCAATTCAGACTGGGATTGCCCAAATCATATTGAGGTTTCTGGAGTTGATTTCTTAGAGGGTTACCATGGATTTCAGTTTCACGGAAGAGCAAGATATGCTACGAATTTCGGCCAGAGATTTCCTGACCAAAGAATGTCCCAAAGCAAAGATCAGGGAGATGGATAGCGATGAAAGAGGGTATGACCCTCACATTTGGAGGAGCATGGCGGAATTGGGCTGGATGGGGCTTATATTTCCGGAAGAATATGGCGGTATGCGTGGCAGCTTCATGGACCTGGTTATCTTGATGGAGGAGATGGGAAGAAATATCCTGCCCGGTCCTTACTTCTCGACTATCGCCCTTTGTGCTCTACCTCTGCTTGAATATGGAAGCAGTGAGCAAAAAACCAAGTTACTGCCGCAGATAGCTAAAGGCGAGGATATCTGGACTTTCGCTCTAGTAGAGCAATCGGGCAGATATCAAGCTTCTGACGTGAAACTTCTCGCCCTGGTGGAAGGTGCAAATTATATTCTCCAGGGGCACAAGCTTTTTGTTAGTGATGCTCACGTGGCTGATTATATGTTGGTGGTAGGCAGGACCGGAAAAGGTGACAGCCTCGAGGAAGGCATAACAATGTTCATAGTGAATACTGATGGCCCGAATGTAAAGAATGAAGCGATCCCAACCATAGGAGGTGATAGGCAATTCAGAGTTGGCTTTGATAAGGCGGTGGTACCCAAAGGCAATATCCTGGGCAAGATAGGCAGCGGTTGGGATATAGTGAATTTCATTTTGCAGCGGGCGGCTGTACTGAAATGCGCTGAGATATCCGGAGCATGTCAGGCTGTTCTGGACATAACCAGTAGCTATGCCAAGGAGCGGATCCAGTTTGACCGGCCGATCGGCTCTTTTCAGGCGGTGCAGCACAAACTAGCCGACATGTTAATTGATGTAGAGGCAGTCCAGTATTTACTCTATCAGGCAGCATGGGGAATAGACGTTGGTTCACCGTCACACTGGCAGATTTCCGCAGCCAAGGTTAAGGCCAATGAAGTTTACCAACGCATTTGCATCGAAGCAATTGCTGCTCATGGAGCCATCGGGTACACAATGGATCATGATATTGGCTTATATTATCGTCGTGTCAAAGCTGCACAGTTTGTAGCTGGTGCCAGTAACTTGCACAGGGAAGTGGTATCCATTCAGCTAGGGCTTTGATCTTCGTTAAATGGATACTTGACAAATCTTCACTATGATGTTAAACTATGTGGTTTGCGTTTATGGTTCCATCTCTATTGACCATATTACCTTAAATTTTCGTAGTTAGTGTCTTCAATATATTGTTTTGAAGAAAAATCAGGGTCATTTCTTGTATGCTTGAATACAATTCGCTGAAGTCTTTTGCGAAATTTCCCGAGACTTTGGAAATACCTGACCTTATTCAGGTTCAGCTTGATTCCTTTCGCTGGTTTCAAGAAGAAGGTTTGCGGGAACTGTTTGAGGAAATCTCGCCAATTCAAGATTATACTGGCACCAGACTAGAATTACATTTCGTTGATTATGAGTTCCGAGAGCCTCTGCACTCTATTTCTGAATGCCTTGAGCGAGGTCTGACTTATTCCTCTCCTATTCATGTAACTGCACAACTGGTGGTCAAGGAGACAGGGGAGATCAAACAACAAGAATTATATTTCAGTGATTTCCCTTTAATGACAGATGCTGGCACTTTTATTATATCTGGAGTAGAGCGGGTAGTTGTCAATCAATTAACGCGTTTCCCTGGTGTGTATTTCACTCTAGAGAGGGACCCTTCGAGTGGGCGGGAACTATGTTTTGCCAAGCTTGTTGCTGAACACGGGGCATGGCTTGATTTTGATACTTCTAATCGAGACGTAATTTCAGTCAAAGTGAGTGGCAAAAGGAAGATACCGATTACTACTTTGTTGCGTGCCATAGGCTTTGAGAACGATGAGGCACTGCTTTCCCTTTTCCAAGATGTAGATGACTCTCCCGAACATGCTTTTCTCCGCTCTACAATGGATCGAGATCCATTGATTACAAATAAAGCTGATGCCTTGTTCGATATCTATAGAAAATTATCTTCCGGTGAGGCTCCCAGTCTCAGTAGTGCCCAGGCCTTGCTGAATAATTTCCTATTCAATCCTCGCCGCTATAGCCTGGGCAAAGTTGGTCGTTACAAGCTTAATAAAAAGCTAGGTCTTGATATCCCTGGGAATTGTACTGGCTTGACTCCCGAAGATTTGGTGCAAATAGTCCGTCGTATTATTTCAGTTAATCTTGGCAATGAAGTCCCTGATGACATTGATCATTTAGGCAATCGACGAGCCCAGGCAGTATGTTTTCTAATACAAAAGCAATTTCGAATCGTTTTACTAAGATTAGAGAGAGCTATTAAAGAACGAATGAGCATTCTTTGCCCCGAGGCGGCGACTCCTGCTGCCTTGATCA
>CP070793.1:750250-752770 GCA_020346965.1 Chloroflexota bacterium
ACGATAGACCGCCCATTCATCTTCCTGATTCGCGATATTGAGACAGGAGCCGTTCTCTTTGTCGGGCGTGTGATAAATCCGGGTGCATAAGTAAACGCCGTCCCTATTGCCCGAAGGTGAAAATAGGGTCAAGGAGTTATCCTTGACCCTATGCTATCTAAGAAATACGTTGGTCAGCCCAAAATTATCACGTGGTGCTAAGCCAAAGCTCATCTCTGAAGCTCCAATCCTCGAAATGGGATTGTATAATCCTGACTTCTGTGCATGCCTCTAATGAGTGAAGCTTGATTCATTCGAAAGGAACTCAACAGAATTTGGGCACTAGACGAATTCTCACCGAATAATGCACATAACAGAGCCAAAAGGTATTGACATCCCTTTAATGAAGTAGTTACACTAATAGAGAATATCCTCATACGTGTTATTCTAACAATCATCGTGGCATATATAGGTCACTTAAGAGTGTAGTCGGCGAAGGGAGCCGGACTTTGCAGGTGAAGTAGTGTAGGCATCGGTGGCTTGTATGATACCGCATGGTCATCTTCAACCAGACGGGCACTCCGAGTTTACATTTTCGGCTCTTAACTATTCAGCGAAGGGAGGATTCACAAGATGAAAATGGCGACTAAAGTCCTATCGGGGGTATGTGTTCTAATCTTGTGTTTCGTTGCTTTAGGCACAAACATATCTTGCCAGCAATTACCCACTTTGTCGGAAGAGGCAATTACCATCACCTATGACTTCCCCGAACCCCACGTCGAAGAGGCGTGGGAGATTCCGCTCGCGAAGGGCGCTCTTCCGGGAACCGGAGGTTATGTTTCGGTAACCATGGAACGTTTGCCCCAATGGAGTGAGCCCGGTTCACCAGTCCTGCCGTTCAGGACAGCAAGGATTTTGCTTCCGCATGATTTTGATGTGGAGGACATCAACATAACCTGCGGCAACAAAGTAGTATTGCAGGGTTCATACCTGGTTGCGCCGGGGCAGCAGGCGATCCCTTTGAGCTACGAGGGCCCAGTGGAGCCAACTCCACCCAAGCTTGAAGTGTACGATTCGTCAGCCCCGTTCCCCGGCAAGCTATATTCTGGTGACACGGTTCAAAGCAAGTCCGGATACAGGATGCTGCTGGTGAATCTTCACCCTGTAGAATATGTTCCGTCACTAGGGCAACTATCTTATTATGGAAGTCTGACTATTGAAGTGACACTCAAGCCAGCGAAACAAGCTGGTAGCGAGGCACAGACTGTCAGGCCTCCGCGAGGACAAGCGGAGGTGTTGAGGCAGATGGCGGATAACCCCGAGGTGATAAAGAGCTATGGGGCAGCCCCGGCCATCTTAACGGGATCGTCTCTACTGGAACCGGGTGATTACGAGTATGTGATTATTACCAGCCAGGCTCTGAAGGATACCGCGGGGCCTAGTAACTTCCAGGCCCTAAGGGATGATAAGATTTCTCGAAACATTACCGCCACCATTGTCACTACGGAATGGATTTATGCCAATTACTCCGGCACCCGACCAGATGGGGGTGAGGATAACCAGACCAGAATCCGCAATTTCATTATCGACGCCTACAACACCTGGGGCACGAGATACGGGCTTTTGGGGGGCGATGGCGATGGTGCTGATGTTGGTGGCGAGAGCGGAGATGATATTATTCCCCCCCGTGGTTTCGCTGCCTATGATGACACTGATATTGCTGCCGACATGTATTACGCCTGCCTGGACGGCACCTTTGACTACGATGCCGATGGAATCTATGGTGAGCCCAACGATGGACCGGGTGGCGGGGAGGTTGACCTCTTTGCCGAGGTCTATGTTGGCAGGGCACCGGTTGATTCTGAGGCCGAGGTGCAGAATTTCGTCGGGAAAACGCTCGCCTACCAAAATATGCCTATGACCGATGAGAACCTTAGCAAGGTATGGATGGTGGGGGAATATGTCGGGTTCGGAGGTGTGGCTGAGTGGGCTGGCAACTACAAGGATGAAATCAAGGAAGGCTCCAGTGCCCATGGTTACACTACCGTGGGTTTTGAGAACTCTGTATACGCCCCTAGTTTTAACGTGTCCACCTTATATGATCGTGACTACGCCGGGAATGATTGGCCTTCGAGTGAGATTATTGGCATCATCAACGATAACGCTCACCTAATAAACCACCTGGGACACGCTGATGTTGGCTACATGATGAAAATGGTTAATGCGGACGTTGATAGTATGACCAACAACGAGCTTTACTTTGTGGGCTACAGCCAGGGCTGCTATAGCGGGTCATTCGACAATAGAACTGTGGATCCCGGATATTACACCGACTACGATTGCATAGCCGAACACTTGACCACGGAGCCCTGCGGTTCGGTGGCATTCATTGCCAATTCCCGGTATGGTTGGGGTGCTTTCTCCAGCACTGATGGGCCATCCCAGCATTACGATCGCGAGTTCTGGGACGCCGTGCTTGACGAGGATATACTGAATATAGGCATAGCTAACCAGGATTCCAAGGAGGACAACGCCGGCCGT
>CP070793.1:752870-755777 GCA_020346965.1 Chloroflexota bacterium
GAATACTTAAGTGCGTAATCACACAAAATATTGATGGTCTACATAAAAAGGCAGGTAACAAGAGGGTTTTAGAGTATCATGGCAGTGTCAATGCCGTGAGATGTCTTTCATGTGGTTCGAGGTTTGCCAAGGAAGAAGTCTCCCTGGATGAGCTTCCGCCTCGTTGCCAATGTGGTGCTGTCTTGAAGGACGATGTGGTTCACTTCAAAGAACCGATACCTTTAGACGTTATGTCGGAATCGGAGGACGAGGCTTTGCAGTGTGACCTGATGCTTGTCTGCGGAACATCCGCAGTGGTCTACCCTTTTGCCAACCTGCCCAGGATAGCAAGATTTCATTCGCGAGGATTAGTCCCGAGCCTGGGTGTAACGGGACGTAGGACTACTGTCAAGATAATAGAGGTGAATGCGGACCCCACGCCGCTCACCCATGAAGGAATATCGGACTATTTAATTCAGGGAAAAACAGGTGAGACATTGCCCAGGATAGTGGAAGAAGTGAAGAAGGTTAGCTGAGGCTCGGTCGCTAAGGACTATCCTTTCTTTAGTAATTTCATATTCTCCGAGATCCCCGGTTAGTAGGACTACTCAAAGTAGTATCCTAGCTGACGGTCAGGTTATATGAAAGTTGGAGGATTTCCCAAGTATCTGCAAGAGTTAGATCGTCTATTTGCAGAATTTCCTCGAGTATATCGTCCATTTGCTGCAGGGTATAAAGGTTGGTCGTGAGGATTTCCTTAATATTTGGTCTATTATTTATTCCAGTGAAAAACCTATTTAAGTTGAACATTGCTTCGTTGAAAAGCCAATATTTTTCGTCATCGGTTAAGGTGTGAAGGATACTTGATGAATGCCATAGCGTCCGCGTGTGGGAAAAATACTGAATAATTCTTTCTCCGAGAAGTTCATCTGTGGTATCGGGTTTTATTAAAGATTCAGCTACGAGACCGACAGTACTCAGTTCCCATAAGGGAACATCAGAAAGGTCGATGGCGTTATTCAGTTCAAGGTTCTGTATCCTTTCTCCCTCTAACCAATTGTATGTAGCAAAACCAGAATATGCGATAAGCAGAATCAAGATCGCTACGATTATCCATTTCTTAATTGGTTTCTTCATAAGTCACCTCTCTACCTTAATCTGGACAGAGCGTTTCACTATAGATTATATCACGTGACTTAAGACTTGTGTGTTAGTTTGGTAACTATGGGTCGACCTGTTACCTTCATGATTATGACGTAGAGGAAGTAACCTTCACTCACGGTCATTTCGAGGGAGCAAGCAACTGAAGAATCGTTGGAAGTCTTCCACCACCGTAAAGCCTGCCCGAGCACGGAAAGATTACTCAAGTAGTCTGCACCGTTGAAATCGTTCTATGGTCGGGATTATCTTATATTGGGCTGTGGTAGGGTAGGTGACTGACGCTGAGTGGTACTTTCTCTAATATGACTTGAGCCTGTGGTATCTTACATCACTCTCTTTAGCCTGGGATTAGGTGCGAGCCCAGGCGTTCTGCCTCTTTTGGCGATAGGTTTGCTTTCTATTTCGTGAAGATCAGCAGTAAAGTCAATGGGCTTCGCATCGCTGATATAGCTACCGACTGCGAAGATATCCACAGGTGCTCCTTCGGTAGCAAAATATCTGATCCGTTCTGGATCAAGTCCACCACTGACAACTATTTGCACGTTCTTAAATCCCTCGAGGTCCAGCCAGGCCCGAACTTCTTTCACCAAGTCGGCAGTAACTCGGCCCCTTTCCGAAGGTGTGTCTAATCTTACACCCTGTAGCTTCCCTTTCATCGCCTTAGCCACAGTCACACTTTCTCTGACCTCATCCTCAAAAGTGTCCACCAGAGCAATGCGTGGCACTTCCACAGGCATATGCTTGTCAAAAGCAAGGGTGGCCTTAGCAGTGCTGTCCATAATGATGATGAGGGCGTGGGGAATGGTGCCTGTGGGTTGGATGCCGGCGAGGTTTGCTCCGGAAGTACTGGCGCAGCCAGTGCAGCCTCCGACTATCGCAGAGTATTCCATGATGCCGACTACTGAGGGGTGGACATGGCGGGCTCCAAAGCTGATAACAGGAACGCCCAGAGCCGCATCAACGCATTCACGGGCGGCTGTGGCCCAGCCGCTGCAATGGGAGAGTATGCCCAGATAAGCTGTTTCATAGCTTCCATAGCTTTGGTAGGGGGCTTTTATGCGGAGGACGACTTCTTTTCTATCGAACGATTCGCCCTGGGATAGCGACCATACTTCACAATTCTTCTCAGGAAGAACCTCGGAAAGCAAAGCTTTAACTTCTTCTATGCCACATAATATACCGGCTCGGCGAGGAAATACCTCCATAGTTGCTACGGGATTAATTCCTTCTTTCTTAAGTATTTCCACAGTGCGCGGAAAATATATGTCCGCAGTTTCCCCGTTCAACCATGATTCGGGGATTTCGAAAGGAGGCGGAGAAACCTTAACCGATGGTTTAACAAGCTTGGCTCCCAGCACCTTCTCCATATGCTCCAGAGCGAAGGAGTGAGCCTTTTTATCGAGGGAGGCAACACAATTAACGGGGACTTCAACTTCATAGGCTCTCTTTCTGGCGTCAGCGACTGTGTGTAGAACGCAAATATTAGTGCACACACCACAAATGACTATGGTTTTGAGATTGAGTGAGTTCAGTTTTTTTTCTAAAGTCGTGCCGTAGAAGCCACTGAAACCTGTCTTGGGTATGATCTCACCTGGATATTGAGAAAGCTCGGGTATTAGTTCAGCCTCTTCAGTACCTTCCATGCAGTGGGGCGGAAACGTTTTGAATTCCAGGTCGTCCGGTGTATGATGGTCACATACGTAGAAGATTTGCGAGTCCTGTGCTGATTCGCGTTCCAGTAATTTCTGTATATTGGGTATGATATTA
>CP070793.1:755877-758707 GCA_020346965.1 Chloroflexota bacterium
AAGGACAAGGTAGGCTACTAGACTCATTGGACATAATATTCCGCAGACTTTTCCTTGCTACTCAACCGCCGGAGAAAGAATCCCACCAACGCTAGAACTAGATTTTCGCTGCTGGTTGATGTATTCCCTGCACCAGCTGGTCTTGCCTGACCCTGGTTCACCTACGACGAGCAGTCTCACTAAAGACCTGATGCAAAGGCAGCCACTGCGCCAACCCAGCAGAAGGCTGTGATGGCTATAGTACTGGCATAGAAAGCCTTGGGTCTTAGATCACTGAATTGCCAGAACTTGGGTCGGAGCCTAATGCTCACCAGATGTCCCAGGAGCAGCAGAGACGTACCCACAATGGCCAGGCCTGTACCATTGGCGAGCACTGAACTGGCTCTCTCAGCAAGTCCCCAGGAGGCCCAGATACCCATACCTGCCGCTGATGCTATAACACCGTAAAGGACGATGCTCAGGTATCCCGCTGCGACACCAACGCCAATACGAGTCTTGATACTGCTTTCAAAACCCTTATAGAGGAGACTCACTACTAGACTGAAGGCTAATCCTTCCAGAAGGATTGCCGAGGCAGGGTTGGCCACGAAGGGAGCGAACACAGGTTGTCCATAGATCAGGGCGCTCAGCGGCTTGAACATGGCGGCGATCGCTGCGATAAAGAATACGAGCTTGGGCCGCCGATACACAACGACGAATGTTGCCATTATTGACATGCCGATGCCTGCTGTAATTGCCCCTTTGTAAGCAAAGTGGATAAGGTGTAAGGCCCCGCCCAGGGTAGCTTCCACGAGTCCCCAGACTGAACCAAAGACCAGAATCCCAATGACTACGTGCAAAATGCTTCCTGAATCTGATACTTTTGTGAGTTTGCTAGATACGTGCATGTCCTGCCTCCTAATTGATTGAGTTTGTGCATTAAGTATAACAGAAAGAGATTTTTAGTCAATATGATGTTGACTCTTCTGATTGTGTTATATTAAAATGTTTGACCAATTTGATAAAAAAGGAGGTGGGAGAATATGGCTCGGGCTGCGAAAGAAGAACAGATTTTTACGAATTGTACTACGGGCGGACCGCTCTCTGTGTACGTGAAAAACGGGAAAATAACTCGTGTGGAACCCTTGGAGCTCAATGCTGATGATGCTGAATCCTGGGTTATAGAAGCACGGGGAAGGAAATTCTCCCCTACCAGAAAAGCCAACGTTGCACAGTATGCCTTGGCTGAGAGATCAAGGATATATTCCCCCGATAGGCTTTTGTATCCTCTGAAGAGAGTTGATTTCAATCCGTATGGAGACAGAAAGACTGAAAATAGGGGTACGTCAGGCTACAAGCGAATCAGCTGGGACGAAGCCCTGGATATTCTGACCAAAGAAATAGAGCGTGTCCACACCTCTTACGGGCCTGGTGCGGTCCTTTTTACCCCTTCTTCCCACCATAATTGGGGTAATGTAGGTTACAGGCACAGCAGCCTGTTGAGATTCATGGGAATGCTGAATGCTACCTATGTCGACCACAATCCGGATAGCTGGGAGGGCTGGCACTGGGGCGCGATGCATATGTGGGGGTTTGCCTGGAGACTGGGCGTTTCAGAGCAGTACGATCTCCTGGAAGATGCCTTGAAACACGCCGAGATGGTGATCTACTGGTCTTCTGACCCTGAAAGCACTGCCGGAATCTATGCAGGACAGGAGTCAAATCAGTGGCGTTCCTGGCTGAAAGAACTGGGGGTCAAAATGATTGTGGTGGACCAGCACTATAATTCCACCGCTGTAAATTTCGCTGACAAGTGGTTTGCTCCTAGACCGGGAACCGATACAGCGATGGCAGCAGCTATTGCCTATGTCTGGCTTACGGAAGGCACATACGATAAGGAATACATTAGGGAACATGCACACGGATTTGAAAAATGGAAAGGCTATATACTTGGTGAAGAAGACGGTTTTGCCAAAACGAGTGAATGGGCTGAAAAGGAAACGGGAGTACCGGCACGAGAGATTAGAGCCCTGGCAAGAGAATGGGCTAAGCGTAAGACCATGCTGGCCTCTGGGAGCGCACTGGGAGGAGGAGCCTGCAGGGCGGCCTACGGGACAGAGTGGGCCAGGTATATGGTTATGCTGGCGGCCATGCAAGGGATGGGCAAGCCAGGGAGCAATATATGGACAACAAATTATGGTGCACCGCAGAATTTCGACTTCTTCTTCCCGGGATATGCAGAAGGCGGCATATCCGGCGATCCACTGAACACTGCTTCCGGCTTCCAATTGGCCGCACGAGGAATCACAGAACATCCAGTAAGGTCTGAGGTGAATGACCCTGGCGGACAGCACATACCCAGGATTCTACTTCCTGAATGTATTTTGAATCCGCCTCAGGAGTGGCGGGGGAAGGGCTTTTGCGGCGCTTCGACCGAAACTCAGTTGAAGAAATATAGGTACCCGGGAGATGGATTCTCCGAGGTGAAGATGTTCTGGCGTTACGGCGGTGCCTATATCGGCACCATGAACAACACAAACAGGTGGGTCAGGATGTACCGGAGTCCCAAGCTTGAGTTTGTGGTTAACCAGTCAATCTTTATGGAAGGTGAAGCGCAACTTGCTGACTTAATACTCCCGGCCTGCACCAACTTCGAGAGATGGGACATCGGTGAGTGGGCCAACTGCTCGGGCTACATTCCTCACAGCCACTATGGAGTCAACCATAGGACAATAGTGCTGCAGAAGAAATGCATCGAACCGCTGGGAGAATCTAAGGCAGATTACGACATATTCGCTGCGGTGGCTGAGAGACTTGGCTTCTACGAGAAGTTCACCGAAGGAGGCTTAAC
>CP070793.1:758807-761765 GCA_020346965.1 Chloroflexota bacterium
TCTTGCTTCACCTTTTAGGACCGACCTACAAGATTTGACTTTCTCTATGACTTTGTAATAAGCAGTGAGCAAGTATATTTTCGTTACTGGTGGTGTAGTCAGTTCTGTTGGTAAAGGGATTTCGGTAGCCTCCATCGGGAAAATATTAAAAAGCCGCGGTATTTCCGTCTCAGTGCAGAAGCTAGATCCTTACTTAAATGTTGACCCGGGCACGATGTCTCCCTATCAACACGGTGAAGTATTTGTTACCAAGGATGGTGCCGAGACTGATCTGGATTTAGGGCATTATGAGAGGTTTATTGGAGTGGAACTGACCCAAGCTTCCAACGTAACTTCTGGTCAGGTCTATTCTGAAGTCATTGCTCAGGAGAGAAGAGGCGATTTCCTGGGGGGTACGATCCAAGTGGTGCCCCATGTGACCAATGGAATCAAGAGCAAGATAAGGAAAGTAGCTGAAATATCCAAAGCAGACCTAGTTATTGTGGAAGTTGGCGGAACTGTAGGAGACATTGAAGGCCAACCGTTTCTTGAAGCTATAAGGCAAATGAGAAAGGATGAAGGCAAGGATAACGTGCTATATGTTCATGTTACCTTTTTACCACACATCGCTGCCACCGATGAGCTAAAGACCAAACCCACTCAACATAGTGTTAACGAACTAAGGAGGATCGGTATTCAGCCGGATGTTATAGTGTGCCGAAGTGATAAAGAGATATCTGAGGGAATAAAGGACAAAATATCGCTGTTCTGCGATGTAGATAAAGAGGCAGTTATTGCCCTTGTTACCAGCGGAACTATTTACGAGGTGCCCCTGCTATTAGAGGATGCAGGGTTGGGGGAATTTATAGTTAGCCGATTGGGATTAGAAACCCCCAAAAGCAATCTAGAAGAATGGCGTGACATGGTAGACAGGCTGAAGACTCCTAAAGAACCTGTAATCATTGGATTAGTCGGTAAATATGTAGAACTCAGAGACGCGTATTACTCCGTGCGCGAGGCATTATGCCACGCAGCATTAGCTCACGATCGTGAAGTGAAGATAGAATGGTTAGATTCTGAAGAATTAGATGGTATGGTAGATGATAAGCTTGGGCAAGTTCAGGGAATAATTGTTCCTGGTGGCTTCGGTGATCGGGGGATTGAAGGCATGGTGAAAGCCGCCAAGTTTGCCCGAGAAAGAGAGCTGCCTTACTTTGGCTTATGTCTGGGGATGCATATTATGGTCATTGAGCTTGGACGTAATGCTTTTCAGAGCGATAAGGTGAATTCCACGGAGTTTGATGCCGTCAGTGCTTATCCTGTTATCGACCTCCTCCCCGAACAGCGCATCGTGGAGGAAAAGGGAGGGACTATGAGGCTCGGGACTTATCCGTGCCATCTAGTAGCGGGAACGACGGCAGCTCGTGCCTATGGCACTGAAGTAGTCTATGAAAGGCATCGCCATCGATATGAATTCAACAATAACTTCCGCCAGCCGTTGGAGGAAGCTGGTCTTGTAGCGTCCGGGTTATCGCCAGATGGAAGGCTAGTGGAAATCACTGAATTGCGAGGTCATCCTTGGATGGTTGCCTGCCAATTCCATCCTGAGTTCAAATCTAGACCCGATTCTCCGCACCCGTTATTCTTGGGATTCATCGATGCAGCCAAAGAGACGCTCGTTGAAGGCGCTCAGACAAGCCTACCTTTAAACTAGGAAGATGAAGATATTCTTAGATACGGCCAATATAGAGCATATTCGTCATGGTGTAAGACTAGGGGTGGTTACAGGCGTAACCACTAATCCGAGCATTGTTTCGAGGGAAGGCAAGATTGATTATCGAGCATTAGTCCAGGAAATTTGCTCTGTTGTCCCGGGTCCAGTATCTACTGAGGTATTGAGTGAGGACGCTCAGGGAATGGTAGCCGAAGCTAGACAAATAACGAAGTGGGCAAAGAATATCGTGGTTAAAATACCGGCTAGTCTTGAAGGGGTGGAAGCAACCTGCGTGCTAGCCGGTGAAAACATAAAGGTGAATTTCACCTTGTGCTTCTCTTTGAACCAGGCTGTGCTGGGTATAGCAGCAGGCGCGACTTTTGTGAGCCCTTTTGTGGGCAGACTGGATGATATTGGTGAAGAGGGTATGAAAGTCGTAGCCGATATTGTAGAGTACCTTGATTATTATCAGTTGCCTACTGAAGTTATCGCTGCTAGTATTAGGCATCCTCAACATTGCTTAGTAGCAGCTAAAGTCGGTGCTCATATTGCTACAGTGCCGTACAATGTGCTTATGCAAATGATCGGACATCCTTTGACAACTGTCGGCATTGAACGATTCAAGGATGACTGGAAAAAGGTAATGGAGAGAGAAGGGATGTTACAAAAGCTCCCATAAAAACACATAAAAAACTGAAAAAGAGGCTTATATGATGACTATGACACAGCTAGAAAGCAAAAATCGAGATGAACTAGAGGCAATGGCTAAGGAGTGTGGGATTAGCGGGTACTCTGCTTTGAAGAAATCCGAACTCATCCAACGTATCTTGGAGACTGAAGCCCAACAGCAGGGAAATATGTTCATAACAGGTGTCCTGGAGACCATCAGCGAAGGATATGGTTTTCTAAGACAGGAGACTTTCCGTCGTGGTGCTAATGATATCTATGTATCCAATTCCCAAATCCGCCGTTTCAATTTGAGAGATGGCGATGTTATTTACGGTCAGGCGAGACCTCCTAAAGAAAGCGAGAAATACTACAGCTTACTTCGAGTAGAGAACATAAATGGGCTTGATGCTGAATTGGCAAGGACACGCCGTAATTTCGGTTCGCTGACGCCCACGTTCCCTAACAAGCTTATCAATCTGGAAACAACGCCGGAAGAGGTGTCCACTCGTCTAATAAATCTTGTGTCGCCTATAGGCAGAGGGCAAAGAGGGCTTATTGTATCGCCACCCAAGGCAGGAAAAACTGTGCTTCTTCAA
>CP070793.1:761865-766488 GCA_020346965.1 Chloroflexota bacterium
AGGACCTCTGTCAGCTCGTCGAGTGTTCCCAAGCCACCCGGCAATATGACAAAGGCAACGGCATATTTCACCAGCATGACTTTACGCGTGAAAAAGTGATCGAAAGTTATGGACTTCGTGGTGTAGGCATTGCCTACCTGTTCTTCAGGAAGGGAGATATTGAGTCCGATTGATTTAACCCCAGCCCTCAATGCACCTTTGTTGGCGGCTTCCATTACACCCGGGCCACCGCCAGTTACAATTGAGAAACCCAGCTGTCCAATCCGATAGGCTATTTCCTCGGTCTCTGCGTATAGCTTATCGTCTGCTCTCAGCCTGGCCGAGCCGTATATGGTTACTGCCGGTTCAATACCAGATAGGCTATCGAACCCTTCCACAAACTCACCTATTATCCGAAACATTCGCCAAGATTCTTCCTTGGCCAGTTCATTTATTTCGTATCCATACGGCATATCAACCTCCCGTAAAAAGCAGCCCGGCACCCAGTTGAATCGAGTAAACCAGCTGGTGCAACATCGGCCCCGAATTCTATCATCGTTACTTCATGCGAGCAAATTGCTGTGGCCGACTCCATTTTGCTTGCCTTCATATAGTTACCGGGTTAGCGTAAGCAGCTGAAACAATTTCATTGGGAAAACAGAGTTGTTTCCATCGTATAATACTAGTTTCTGGCTTGATTTCCTTTGCTAATGCAGGATATAATTCTTCGTTCGGGAATGAAAATTGCCATCAGCGGTAAAGGGGGAGTGGGTAAAACAATGTTAGCCTCTCTACTCTCTACTGTTCTCACTAAATTGGGTTACTCTGTTCTGGCCATAGACGCGGACCCAAATGCTACGCTGGCGAGTGCTCTAGGCTTTCCTCACCCAGAGAGGATAACTCCTATATCTGAGATGGGAGACTTGATCGAAGAACGGACAGGGGTGCGTCCGGGGCAGGCAGCACCTTACTTTAAACTCAATCCCAAGGTTGATGATATACCAGAGAAGTATTGGGTGGAGCACAATGGAGTCAAATTAATGGTGATGGGGCGCTTAAAGAGGGGCGGCAGCGGCTGTTACTGCCCGGAAAATGCACTGCTGGAAGCTTTACTTGCTCACGTACTCCTGCGGAGGGATGAAGCAGTCATCATAGATATGGAGGCTGGGATCGAGCATCTGGGGCGGGCGACATCGAGAGCCGTGAACAAGATGATTATTGTGGTAGAACCAGGCAAGGCAAGCATTGAAACAGCATACAGGATAAGAGAGCTGGCAAAAGACATAGGCTTGGAAAACATCGCTGTGACAGCCAACAAGATCCGCAGTGATCAGGACAAGAATCTGATTACTTCTGCCATGCCAGATTTTGAATTCCTAGGCTTTATTCCCTACGACCAGAGTGTAATAGAGGCTGGTCTTGGCAATTCTCCTCTCATCAATTCGAACCCAGAGGTCATCAACCAAGTGCAGAATATTGCGGCACGCATTAGTGCTGTTAAGCCAGGAGTTGCTGATAAAACGATAAGTTAAGATTCAGGAAAGGAGGTCTAGATGACGGCAAAGATAATCTCGGGAAACGAAGTAGCAACAGAGATAAGGGCTGAGTTAAAAGTGCGAGTATCCAAGCTAAGGGAACAGGACGTAACGCCGGGCCTCATCATGATTCGCGTGGGAGAGGACCCAGCATCCGTGTCCTACGTCTCGGGCAAAGAAAAAGCGGCGGAAGAGATAGGCGTCTGGTCGCAAACCATCGTCCTGCCCGAGGTCGCCTCAGAAAAGGAACTCCTTTCCAAGGTAGAGGAAATGAACAAAGCGGAGCATGTTGATGGCATACTGGTTCAATTGCCCTTGCCAAAACACATCAATGCGGATAAAGTGCTGAATCTCATCGATCCAGCCAAAGACGTAGATGGCTTTCATCCTGTTAATGTTGGCAAGATGCTGATCGGAGACCCCTATTTCATGCCCTGCACGCCGCATGGCGCGATGGAGTTAATGGTCCGCAGCGGCAACCCCCCAGAAGGCAAGCATGTGGTCATATGCGGTCGAAGCAACATAGTAGGCAAGCCTCTCATGGCCATGTTGGTACAGAAAAACAAGCGTGCCAATGCAACTGTGACCGTTGTCCACACGGGGACTAAAAACATGGCCGAAATCACCAAGCAGGCGGATATACTGGTTGCTGCAATGGGCTCTCCGGAAGTTATTAAGGCAGACATGGTGAAAGAGGGAGTAGTAGTAATCGATGTTGGTGTAAACCGGGTGGGCTGGAAACCCAGCAAGAAGGACCCCAGCAAGCAGGTCCCCGACCTTCGGGGAGATGTGGATTTTGAGACGGTCAAAGAGAAAGCCAGTGCTATTACGCCGGTGCCCGGAGGCGTTGGCCCCATGACGATCACCATGCTTATGGTCAACACAGTGGTAGCAGCCGAGCGCAGGGCTGAGCGCAAGGCAAAATAATCACAAAGCAATCTAAACAGGAGGTTATCATGGCTTACGATGCGACAAAGATGAAGGACTGGCAGATCGCGGAAGCTGCCGAAGAGAATATGCCGATGTACGATGAGTGGCAGGAACGGCTAGGCTTACAGAAGGATGAGGTTATGCCTTACGGCAGACTATGCAAGCTTGATTTCCTTAAGGTCATCGAGCGCCTGAAGAGCAAGCCGGACGGCAAATACATCGAGGTAACCGCCATAACCCCTACCCCTCTAGGTGAGGGGAAAACTACGACTACCATGGGTATATTGGAAGGTATAGGCAAGCGGGGTAAGAATGTCGGTGGTTGCATACGGCAACCTTCCGGTGGTCCGAGCATGAATATCAAGGGCACTGCTGCCGGCGGTGGCAATGCATTGCTCATACCCATGACCGAGTTCTCTCTGGGGCTTACTGGGGACATCAATGACATAATGAATGCCCACAATCTGGCTATGGTGGCGCTTACCGCCAGAATGCAGCACGAACGCAATTACGGCGACGAGGAACTGGCCAAGCGGACCCGAATGCGACGACTGAACATCGATCCTAGCAAAGTCGAAATGGGTTGGATCATGGACTTCTGTGCCCAGAGCCTGAGGGACATCGTCATCGGGCTTGGAGGTCGCATGAATGGATATACCATGCAGTCCAAGTTCGGCATTGCCGTGAGTTCAGAGCTCATGGCTATGCTATCCATTGTTACGGACCTGGCGGACCTGCGCAAAAGGATGGACGAGATCACCGTAGCTTTTGACAGGGACGGCAAGCCTGTTACTACCGGCGATCTGGAGGTGGGAGGCGCCATGACCGCCTGGATGCGCAATACAATCAATCCGACCTTGATGTGTACCGCGGAGTATCAACCGTGCCTAGTGCATGCTGGCCCCTTTGCCAACATTGCCGTGGGACAGTCCTCCATCATCGGGGATCGCATTGGGCTGAAGATGTTTGATTACCACGTTACTGAGAGCGGCTTTGCTGCAGACGTAGGATTCGAGAAGTTCTGGAATGTCAAGTGCCGCTATAGTGGTCTCAAACCGCATGTGTCAGTACTTACCACAACTATCAGAGCACTGAAGATGCATGGTGGCGGCCCCACGGTAGTGGCTGGGCTACCCCTGCCCGAGTCCTACACTAAAGAAGACTTGGGACTCCTGGAGAAAGGCCTTCCGAATATGGTACACCACATTAACACCATCAGGACATCAGGCATCAATCCCGTGGTATGCATTAACTCCTTCTACACCGACACTAAGGAAGAGATTGCCCTAGTACGCAAGGCTGCTGAGGCTGCCGGAGCACGTTGTGCGCTCAGCGAACACTGGCTCAAGGGTGGCGATGGCGCCCTGGAGCTTGCCGACGCGGTTATGGAAGCCTGTGAAGAAAAGAGCGACTTCAAATTCCTTTATCCCTCGGAAATGAAGCTGCGAGAGCGTGTGGACAAGATTGCCAAAGTTGCATATGGGGCCGATGGCGTATCATGGACACCTGACGCTGAAGCCAAAGCCAAGATGTTTGAAGCCGACCCCAAATATAATGAGTACACCACCATGATGGTTAAGACCCATCTGAGCCTGACACATGACCCAGCCCTGAAAGGTGTTCCCAAGGGATGGACCTTGCCAATACGCGATGTGTTGATTTATTCCGGGGCGAAATTCCTCTGCCCCTGCGCCGGGACAATCAGCCTTATGCCGGGCACCAGCTCCGATCCAGCCTTCAGAAGGGTAGATGTTGATACGAAGACGGGTAAGGTACAAGGCCTCTTTTAGGCGGTAGTAAGCCAGTTTAGGAAGATAATTTCCGCGCTGGGATTTCCTCTCCCCCGGGGCGGAGAGCAAGGGGAAAGTGTTCTGGCAAAAGTTAGAAAAGTCTCTCTAACGATTGATGGCAAGACCGTAAAAGCTGCCTTAGGTGTAATGGTCCTGTGGGCGGCTCTGGATAACGACATCTTTATCCCCAACCTATGTGCTATTCGGGAAAAGAGCGAGCCTTTTGCCTCTTGCCGTCTCTGCTTTGTGGAGATAGAAGGCAAAGATATACCGGTTACAGCCTGCACTACCCCTGTGACAGAGGGAATGGTGGTTAATACCAAAGGGGCAGAGGGAGTGAGGTTAGCTCGCACCGCTTTGGAATTGCTCCTGGCTAGTCATCCTGTGGA
>CP070793.1:766588-771575 GCA_020346965.1 Chloroflexota bacterium
GCATTTCCTTCAATTGGATATCACGGGCACTGACGTCGTTGAATATAGTATAGCCGGCAATGAACTCCTCTGCCCGTTCTCTGGGGATGTTTTTGCCTTCTTTGCCAATATAGATACCGTACTCCAACTCATAGTCCAGCAAATCAGTGAAGGCAGGCCATAGGATTATTTGGTCGGGGCCGATGACTGTATCGGGGTTACCCTTGTAGCACACTGGTATCTCATACCAGCCTTTGTCAAGTTGCTTCTTTCCAGAGAAGCTGGAATGACCCTCGAAGGAGAGATAATCCCGAAGCGAGTTCGGCCGCGGCACCGGCGCCTTCAACTTCACTTCATTTGCGCCGTAGATTATCTTCTCACCGTGGGGACCGAGCAAATTGCCTTTGCCCCGGAGCTTTTCCACATAGTCGATGGTCAGCTCAGCCTTATCTTTTCCTTCCTTTCCCCTTCGGAAGAAGGCAATCATGTCAGGCGGAAGCATCGACTTTGCCTGTTCATAGGCCTGAATATTGCCATGCTTGTCAGCCAGGTAGCGAGTATACCCTGCATTCAGATCTATAACTTTATTCTCGTGCGTGGCTCCGACGCGCTGTATCTGCCCAACCGGCGTGGAAACGTCGAAAGTGACTAGCTTCATTCCCTTCTCCTTTAGCTCCCGCATACTATCGGCTTCCCGTATCGCATGTCAAGAGACCATAATCGCTCCGGCCTTATATCTAGAAATCGCTATCATTCATATTGTATAAGTGCCTGATCACGGAAATACGAAAGTAGGGGGCAGAGTCAACGTCTGCCCCCGCTTCTTTAAGTCCCCTGCTGCTCACTTAGCTCAGTTGATTAAGCTTTGGCAAGCTGTCTCACACCGAGTTGATGTCTTCCATGCACGCGATACTTCACTCACAGCCATTGCAGCTGCCGGCCTCGAGCCTGTCTGGGAACGTACTCCGGCCAAGAGTCGATATCCTGGACGTAGTCATTGACAATAACGCTCATTGCGTGTTCGGAAGATGCCCAGTTCGGTACGTTTATCACCTGGGTCTTACCATCGCCCCATCGCGGCGTGACCACAATGGATATCGTCCCATCCGGAGGCTCATTTGCCGGCATATAGAGGTCAACACCAGACATGAATGTTATAGCGTGGTACAAGGGGATCGGTTGAGTGAGGTCGCTCACTTCGTCCGCATCCTTATCGTAAACAAACAGGCCAATCAGGTTCTTGGTGATGGGACTGAGTGCAGCGAGCACATTATCGCCGTTCATCTCGAGAACATCTTCGTCCCTCCACTCATTTTGCCTCGAAACAACTATGTTGGTGTGGTAATCACTCTGGTCCATATATTCACCAATGCCGCCAGGCGGAGATGTCAAAAGGCGAACGAAATAGTTGCTCCGCATAAAAGGCTGGAAATAGAAATGATGAGGTCTGAAGCCTTCACGCATGAGAACAAATTCATAGTGTTTCAACCCATTGGCCTCGAAAGGTCCCCAGGTCCCATCATAATATCCAGTTCCACTCACAATATAGGTTGCCTCCGCCTCGTCATATTTTCTATAGCCGGTGTCGCCATTGACTTCCCATATCTCCACAGTGGCATCACCTACTCCCATATTCTGCGGGAAAAAGACGGCCCTGCCGGCCAGCCTCACCTGACCCGGTGGTACAGGTATGATATCCGTGGTAGCCGGTGTTTCGCCGGTGAAAAACTCGAACATCGCAGCGAATGCTTCAGAGGAAGTTGCTGCTTCCACATGGTACTGGCCCGGGAGAACGACGTTCCATGCCCCTACTATCTCACGAGGCGGATTAACTGCTCCTGAACCGGAGAGTTCAGCCCATATAGCCAGCGTGGGTACGCCACCAGGGAGAGCATCAGCTGTACCGCCATCGATGTTCACATACTTGGCGACCTTTGCTGCATAAAACGGTACCGATAGGTAGACCTGAGATACAAATGTGCCCAGAGAATGCCCCATAAGATAAACTTGGACGGCGCCGCTTTGAGCCAGAACGCTGTCAATAAACGCATTGAGACGCGCAACAACCGCGTAAAAACTCTGTGTGGCGAAAGTGGAATCGTATTCAAAGGCGAACAGCAAGTCCACTGGCCACCCATTGCTGGTAAACCGCATCGCCTGTGACTCGAATTGCTGGGCCGACCCCGCTCCGCCATGAACGAAGACAACCGGCCCCACACCTGGCGGAGGTTCGGGTCCGGCATCAGCGGAGATGGCAGAGGGGAATATCAGCGCTAGAGCAAGCGCCAGTGCTATAAGTAGAATTCCTATTCTTTTCATCTTACCTCCTTCTTCTCATTGTATTTCTGTATTGTAATCCAATCGCCCGTGACCGACCGGCTCTTTTATCACCCTCGACACTATCCTCTCCCTTCAAGGGAGAGGATAGTGGGAAATAGAGCCCAAAGGCATCAGCAATTGCAGTAGTTGAAGGATTCTCTGCAAATTGCTTGACTTGCAGCTGTGTAGAATCAGAGACTGAGATTTCAGGTGTGTAGATAGTGGATAAAATCGGCTCCGCCCCGGACAATTCCCCGTGCCGCACATCTGCTTACCAACCTTACAACATTGATGTTTTTACCCCTATTAAGAGGATTTGTCAATATACTTTACCTAACTTTTCCTACCAGTCGGTTTTTCCCTATTGCCCGGCTGAATATTCGATCATATGATAGATACTTATCAATCCAGCAAAGGGGGAAAACAGGTGAATGCGCAATTCCACGCTCACATGTACTGTGGACGCCTATCCGAAACCTTTACAGGGCTAACCCTGTCCGGTAGCCCTCGCTGGTAGCTTCCAGTATTCTTCGCGGTTCGGAGGAATTGCCTATGCAGTATATTTCAGGTACTTTACCTTCCAGGGCTTTGTACAGATGATCATTTGCCTTGTAGCCAACTGCTATGATGACTGTATCGGCTGCAATGGTTTCCTGTTTTCCGTCGGCAGTATTCGCCTGGACAAATCCTTCTTTAACTTCTTCACAGGTTGCGCTGGTCAGCAGGGTCACCTTTTTGTTCCTTAGGCTATTCACGAGCCGACGCCTGGCCATAAAGAACATGTCATTAGCTAGCCGCTTCAGTATTTCTATAATGGTCACCGTCTTCCCCTGTTCCGCCAGATAGTGCCCGGTCTCACAACCAACCATTCCCCCCCCGATGATGACTACATTTTGCCCCGTTCTTACCTTGCCCGAGAGCACATCCTGAGCGGTAACCACATTTGGTTTATCAATACCAGGTATTTCCGGCATAAGTGGAGTGCCTCCTGTAGCTATCACGACAGCGTCCGGATTCCCTTTCATGATGATTCCAGCAGTGGCATTTGTATTAAGCCTGACTTCCGCTCCAGCTTTCCCGACTTGACTGACCAGATAATCTATCCAGGGAAAGATATCGTCCTTAAACGGGGGCAGTGCGGCTATGTTTAGTTGTCCGCCCAACTTCGCATCCTTTTCAAACAGAGTAATCTTATGCCCTCTCTGTGCTGCAAAGATGGCAGCTTGCATACCGGCCGGACCACCACCTACTACAACCACATTCTTGGCCTTGCTCGCGGGCTCAACCTTGTATTCACTCTCTCTGCCCAACGCGGGATTTACGACACAACTCACCCCTTCACCACCTACATCGAAGAGTAGCCGGTCAATACACTCCATACAACCTATACACGGGGTGATCTCAGCGAGTCGTCCTTCAGCTGCCTTATTGGGTAAGTCCGGGTCTGCTATCAGACGCCTGCCTATGGCTATAAGGTCAGCTTTGCCCTCCTCAAGAATCCTCTCTCCAAGCTCAAGGTCTAACCTGCCCACTGCAATCACCGGCACATTGGTCAGCCGTTTAACCTGTTCAGCCAGAGGTACAAGAAAGCCCGGCGTATCCGCGATTGGAGCGCTGGTTATATAAGAACCTGCGCCATAACCCGACACATGAATCGCCTGAGCGCCTGCTTCCACCACCAGCGGTACCACTTGTTTGGTCTCCTCGATTGTAATCCCATCTTCCACTCCCCATTCTTGAGCATTGATTCTTACCCAAACGGGAAAATCCTGGCCCGCCTCTGCTCTGCTAGCCCGGATAATCTCCACCAAAAATCTTGCCTTGTTCTCTAGTGAGCTACCGTACTTGTCTTTGCGCTGGTTGGTGGCTGAGGAGAGAAATGCGGCGACAAGGTACTGGTGAGCGCCGTGAACCTCCACCCCATCAAAACCCGCCTCCCTGGCGCGTCTGGCAGCCGAAGCAAACCATCCTATTCTCTCAGCGATTTCCTGCTCAGTCAGTTCATGAGGGGGGTTTCCCGGAGCGCCCATGAATCTGGCGGGCACTATCACCGGGGACGGGCCCACCTGCACTGCTTTTCCATCCCAGTTTTCCATAGTGGAATGCATTAGCTGGATAGCTATTCTTGCATTGTATTTGTGAGCGGCATCCGTCACCTGCTGCCACCTAGGAATCAAGTTATCGTCCCCCAGAGATGCCTGGTAAAGGACGGTGCGTTGCGGATCGGGTGCGCTTCCTTCGACGATAATCAATCCCACCCCGCCTCTAGCCCTCGCCTCATAATAATCAAGCGTCCTTTGGCTAATAGTGCCGCCTTTTTCGGCATAATTAGTTCCCGTCGGCGGCATGACTATGCGATTCTTCAGCTGCATCCGGCCTATGCAGGTTGGTTCAAAAATCTTCTTGAAGCGACCTACAGTCATCGCTGGCTCCTCCTTCACCTGGAAACTCCCGTTTCTTCTCCCCAATTTTCCTTCCAAGAGTACCACAAAAACATAATCCCCCTCCGCGTCTTCGGCCTCAATTTGCTTTCAGTCGCCATTACTGTCCCCAGGCTCAAAGTCCAAGGGAAATTGAAACAAAAGCGCACCTGCATAGCAATGTTAATTTCAGTGGTAAAGAAATTTCGGACAGTCAGAAATTCCTCGTTTGGGGTTCTTAGCACAAGTGCTATAATTCGGTTGATGCC
>CP070793.1:771675-774287 GCA_020346965.1 Chloroflexota bacterium
AGATGCCAGCTTCACCTGCTTTGGCGGCGAAAATTTCTTGCCTTTTGCTTCGATTGTCCAGGGTTTGAGATCGTTCTCGTCGATTACGATGGGACGAACTCTGACAATCTTGCCGTCTTTAACATAAACGGAGATCGGCCCGCCCACCGTGCAGTTCGTGAGCATTTGCTCCGACATAGATTATCCTCCTCTCTTAAATTGCTCAAGAATACCCGCTGGATTGCCATCAACGTGACGCACGCACTGTTATTGTATATAAGATGACAGTGGTAACTACTCGAGATAAAGGAATTCTCGTATGGTTTAACTCATTATAACTTCAATCCTGATGAGAGACAAGTTCACGTGCTGGTTCATATAGTTAGTGAAACATCTACATTAATGAGAGGGGCCTTTGCCCTTCGTTGTTGTAGTGAGCCCAACACTCCTAGCGCTGAGCGCTGGGTGGCGAAGCAATCCCAGTCGAGCTGACGGATAATCAAATTGTCACTTGACTCAGCCTCGTTATCTCGGGTTTGGCAATCGTGCAGGCTGAAACATCAAATACCGCCTCTATGAGCATGCTACACAAGATACCAAGATAAGAAACAGGGCTACGTGCGGTCGATTCCAGTCGAGCTATATATATCTAGCCACTTAGAGTGATACCAGAAGAAACGAAGAGCCGGGGCAAGAAGCCCCGACTCTTGTGACAACCCGCATTATCGGGCTGACAAACCGAAAGACTCACATTACCTGATCTTACAGTGCGTCGAACTCAGCCTTAAGCTCGTCAATACGAGTCAATATGCCGTCGCCATCCATCACTGGGCCCTCGTCCGGATTCGTTAACCAGTCTGCCCAGTTTTGAGCGACATCCGCGGTAGCGGCTTCGAAAGTGCTGGTGTCAGCTACGTGGATCGGTCGGCCATACTGTGTGAGGCGATCGTTACACGGGAACGGGGGACCAGAATACGCACAGGGGCCGTCAATTGTATCTTGCCTATCCTCTTCCTCACCCGCAAGATGCGCTGTAGCCCAAGTCATAGATGCATCCACACCCGTGACTGAATCTAGCGCGGTTTTGGCATCATCGGGCAAAGCGTCATAGACGGCTTTGTTCATGGCCAGAGAATACGGTCGGTAGATCATGTTCAGCTCAGTGGTGTAATTTGTCACTGGACCCAAATCAGCAGCGCCACCGATTCCGGAATAGGTGAAAAAGCAGCCATTGATAGTGTTGTTTTGCAGAGATCCGGCAAGCTCACTGACGCCCAGGAAAGTCGGGACCGCACCCAAGGCTTGAAGCGTATCAGACTCCACTGCCTGTGCATCACTACGAATCAGCAGCCCTTCCATGTCCGCAGCTTCTGTAACATTACCACCGAGAAGCGTAGTCCACAGTTGAGAGCCCCACAGCGGCATGGTCATCAGGATCTTGACACCATCCAATTGTCCCTCTGCGTCCCACACACCATCGTCCTCTGTCCATAGCTCGTACATGACATATGCGGTCTGCTCTATGCTATCGAATTCGAAAGGCAGATAGCCGGCACCTCCCAAATGGAAGGTCTCGGGAGACAACATGCCGATGTCGGTAGTGCCGATGCTTATAGCCGACAAGCTACTGGCGGCGTCGTAAGGCGAATCACCAGGTGTGACTATAGTGATATTGAAAGTTCCGCCGGCCGGGCCCACAAGAGCATGGACCTCGTCAACCCATGGGAAAATGACCAGCTGACATATGGAAGCGAACTGACTTATAGTGGGGTGTAGCGTTAGTTCTATCTCGTAGTCCCAATCTTCCGGCGGGGGTGGGCCTTCGCCTTCACAACCGATGAGGCCAAAGGTTAGAGCCAACACTACTGCTAATGAGATAAAAAGTATCTTTTTCAAAATTGCTTTCTCCTTTCTTTATTTTTCCTCTGTTCTCCTAAACTTCAATAATTTATACGTTGCTTTTCACCTCCTTTTGCAATTAGTGCTGTTGTATTTCGGGATTCCGCTCATTTTCCGGCGCACTGACTTTCATCAGCGCAAGCTCCGGAAGCCCCCTTATACCTTATATATGAATCATGTAATTGCTCGATTCAGTCGGAGCCCGATTCCCCAATGCACTGCGACAACTACATTTACGATGATTATAACAGACGAATGTTAAAATCTCGTTAAGATTAGATACTTCACATAAGAAAGTTCCCGCCCAAATCTGCCTGTTGGGACTGATCATCTCTACACCATTCAACATGCTACTATCTATAATATCATCACCCGTAAAAAGTAGTCAATATGCGAACAGTCAAGCGTCTGCAAAATTGCAGCCCTGTAGTATATATTACATGACCCTACCGCTGTCAAGTTGAGATCCGGGGACTCTACCCGTACTATCGCGCCAATCCGCTATTTGATACTGAATAACCGGATAGCGTTTTTACTCAGGATCAGCGACTTGGATTATTATACTTCAAGGTTAAACATACGGATAGCATTCCCGCTCATGATCTTCTTCTTGTCAGCTTCGGGGATATCCAGGTTCTTCATGAACTCTACGCCATCGGCCATCCAGTTGTAGAACACCGGGAAGGATGTCCCAAACATTATATTATCGGCGCCGTGGGCCTCGATGGCACACT
>CP070793.1:774387-777895 GCA_020346965.1 Chloroflexota bacterium
GGGAACCACATAGCCACTATCTTAGGCAGATTTGAGAATACCAATGCGGTACCTATTCCGAGGATGATACCTAAGCCAAACATCGGTCCGAAACTATCCACAAATGTCCTAAGAAGAGCTCCAAGTCCACCGAGGATTGCCCCGATACCTACTATTGGCCTTGCTCCATAGCGATCGGCTAACACGCCTCCCAGCATGGCAGCTACAGCGATACCCAATATCGGTCCCGTTATAGTCAAACTATACTGGACCTGGCTAAGACCCAGGTCCGGAATGAGGTCGTGAGGCCTCCCGGCCGGTATGTTATGGGTAATGAACAAGGATACGGTAGCAAGCCAGGCAACGCCAAGAACGGCCCAACGGTACCTTGAATACCCGTTCCTCAGTTTTTCTTTTCCGATTTGGGGAGACAATTCAGGGGTCCTGAAGGTCGTATTTACTCAGGATAAGAATCATTTAGCAGATTCAAGTTCCCTATATGCTCTCAACATTTTGATGAGCTTGATATCACGTTCATAGCAAACTTCGGCTTCAGTGCGACCGCCATAGTCATAGAAGCCCTTGCCCGTCTTGACGCCGAAGTGCCCTTCTCTAACCAGTTCATATAACTTCACAGGCTTATAATCACGTGGGGTTAATTGCTTCCTCATGAAGGGATTTTCGTAGTTCCTGACTGTTAAGTCGAGGCCCCCGAAATCCATGCGCTGCACCAATCCCAGCACCATCATGCGCAATGCTAGACCTGTTTTGGCGGCTGTATCAAGCTGTTCTGGCGTGATGATTTCGCTATCTAACAGGTAAAATATCTCGCCAAGCATGGCGATCTGGAGGCGAGAAAGTAAATATCCAGAGATGAATCTTTTCAGCAATAGCGGTGCCTTACCGATTTTCCTGAGCAATTCAGCCAGTAGGTAAATAGATTCTTCACTTGTATCCGGTCCTTTAACTACATCCACCAGTGGGATTATCTGTGGCGGAGCGTACCAGTGGCTGATGAGAACTTTATCCGGCCTCGAAGTCTTCACAAAATCGAATACGTTCAGTGCGGTAGTATTGCTGGCGAGTAGTGTTCTTGGAGGACATAGCCTGTCCAGTTCACCGAAGATGTCGATTTTAGCCTCAGGGTTCTCAACAACGGTTTCGAAGGCAATGTCGGAGTCTTCAGCAGCTTCCTCCAGTGACTGCGTGAAGTTGATCCTTTTGAGAATAGCCGGTATATCTTCTTTGGCAACCATCTTCTCCTCGGCAAAAGCCTGCAGGGAATAATCAATCAAGGATCTGGCGCGTTCCAGTGTCTCGTTAGTGCGGGAATAGAGCTCCACAGTGAAGCCTTCCTGGGCAAAAGACTGGGCGATGCCATGCCCCATTGTTCCCGCACCGACTACAAGTATCTTCTTGATAGTTGACATATCAGGCATAATTTATACCCTTACAATGGCTACTAGAACTGTGCACACATCATTGCGAGCAATTCTGATTTGCCTTATTTGTCCAGGATTGCGACCAGCCTGACAAAGCCACCATCGGCCATTTCACACCTGAAGGGGAATGCAGAGATAATGCAGCGCTGGCCAGTCACTTCGTCTATGTCTCCTCCTGCGTTCTCTACTGTCACGATACCGCTCTTGAGAAACATGCGGTGGCAGGGCTCGTATTCGGGAAACAGTTTATCAGGGTCCTTTCCAGTCTCTTTCCTGTACTCCCTATCGACCCACGGCATGGTCTCGGCGAGGCGGTAATGCCACAGTGGATGATCGGTGGCTCCCCAGGTGCCGGCAACACCTTTTACTTTTTTGTCGATCAGCCACTGGGCAGCTTCCGGCCCTAGCCCAGGATAGTGATTGTAATAAGCATAATTATCCCAGCGCCAGTATTTGTGCCAGCCGGTATTGAATATTACGAAATCTCCAGCCTCGATCTTTGGTTTGGCGTTTTCCAGATCCTCGGCAGTCACGAATTGCCATTTTTTCATATAGCGGAGGTCGACGATAACGCCGGTTCCATAGCAGTTTTCCAGCGGGATCTTATCCAGCATTATGCCTCCCTCGCAGGGATGCAGTACGTGACTGGGGGCATCCATGTGGGTACCGGCGTGAAGTGTGCCGGTATAGACTACGCTCCTCTTATGAAAACGTTCGAGGTACTCTGCTCTGGCAAAGATCAGGTCCTGCCTTGGACCAGGGAAGGGCCACAATGGAGTATCTACGCCCCACGGCAATGAAAGGTCCACAATTCTTTTCTTTTGAGCCATTTTTTCCCTCCCTTATTTCTTATTCTTCGAAATCTATTTCAGCTTCGGTAAGCCGAGAATCTCCCTAGCTTCGTCGGGTGTGGCGATATCATAGCCGATGTCTCTGATAATACGAACGCTGCGGGCTACAAGCTGGGCGTTGCTCTTGGCAAGCACTCCTTTGGACATGTAAATATTATCTTCCATTCCCACGCGCGCATGACCTCCCATCAATACGTTAAGGGTGGTTATAGGAAGCTGAGCGGCACCGATGGCACAGCAATTGAAAATGACATCAGGTGGGAGGAGTTGAGTTAGGGATATTAGATTGGCCGGGGTGGCATCAACAGCGCCCTGGTAGGCCATTCCCATCACAAAGTTTACATAGTATGGCTTCTTAACAAGGTTCTTATCAATGAAGTTGTTCATCTCCCGGAGCATACCGTGGTGATAAATCTCCATCTCGGCTTTGATATTGCGTTTCAGCATTTCTTGCGCAAAGCGTTCCAATTCTGATCGTGGGTTAGCCCAACAGGTGCCGGCATTGGCCCCGAGGGTGCGAAGCATGGAGCCCAAATTAAGGGATGCCATTTCAGGTTTGGCGTCCAGACAGGCGAGGCGCTGATCGAATGTGAGCCCGGGGCCACCTCCGGTACTGTCCTGTAAAACAATATCGCACTTGGCACGAATGGCAGCATGTATCTCTTTGAATATGGTCACATCGCCTGATGCCTTGCCTTCCTTGTCTCGGGCATGGAGATGGGCAATAGCGCAGCCCTCGTTATAGGATTCATAGGCCTGCCGGGCAATTTCATCTGGTTGTTCCGGGAGGTTGGGATTTGCTGCCTTGGTCTGCACACCGCCCGTCAACGCGCAAGTGACGATAATTTTTCTCATACATCCTCCTGTCACACACAAATGATTGATTTAGCCTGAGATTGAGAATCAAATCAATAGCCAAAAAAACCATTGTTAATGCTATTTCTATATGTTAGTATAATTGATGGGCCCCGTAAAAGATACCACTCGCACTGTTCCTACCGGGTACGATGTAACAGGGATTATCGGATATAACTCATGCCGGGATAGAGGAGAGGGATAATGGTAGGCATTTTTGAGCAGTGCGAGAAAGGAGGATAATTTATGTCGGAGCAGGTCTTTACAAATTGCACAGTCGGTGGAGCGATCTCTGTCTATGTTAAAGATGGCAAGATTGTCAGAGTCCGTCCTATTGTAATCGACGAAAATGATTTGAAACCCTGGACTATTGAAGCAAAA
>CP070793.1:777995-785806 GCA_020346965.1 Chloroflexota bacterium
GAACCCGCGATATTGACAGTGGGGATACGAAACTACATACTGTGCCCCAATGCTGGAAACGCTAGATTCTCACGAATATTCGAGGTACCGCTGGGTCGTTCTCGGAGTTGCCTGGCTTGCTACGGTGTCCTTGTTCATTACCCACAACATACCGGCCGGGAGGCCTCATGACATGATTCCAGACCTAGGTCTCAGTCAGTTCCAGTATAGTTTGACTATAACGGGACCGATATTGGGTATCGCTGTAGCCGCCATGCTGGGAGGCGCGTTAGCCGATCGCTATGGAGCAAGGCCAATAGTAGGTATCGGAGCAATCCTCGGTGGACTTGGAGCTCTTCTTAGGACATTTGTGGATAGTTTCGGACCGATGTTTGGCTTAGGTATCATCCTCGGAATAGGTACCGCATTGGTATTCTCAAATCTGCCTAAGATAGTGGCTATGTGGTTCCCCCCTAAACAGGTTGGCTTGGCGACCGGCCTTTATTATTCAGGCATTGGTGTCGGGACGGCCACAGGTCTCGCCGCATCTGGTGCCTTTGCCACCTGGCAACAAGCCTGCCTTATCACAGGCATAGCTGCTCTGGTAGCGGCAGCCCTGTGGACTGTCCTGGGCAGAAGTGCGCCAAGACGTGTGATGGGAACTGAGTTATCAGTAGGCCTCAGGCAGAGCTTGAGGCATAGCGTCAGAGTAAAAGATATTTGGATACTGTTCATTGTCTTGTTCCTCTCTCTGGGAGCGATTCTCAGTTACCTATCATCGCTTCCAGTCATGCTGCAACAGATACATCATGTTCCACCAAGGACAGCAGCATTATTCTCCTCCGTTGTGGTGTACGCTATGGTTTGTGGACAGGTCTTCCTTCCAATGCTCTCCGATCGACTGGGATTGAGAAAACCGGTAGTGGTGTGGAGCATGGTTCTGGGTGCAGTGCTTGTCTTTCTTACCTGGTTCAGCGCCATTAGTGTCGTGACATGGATCCTCGGTGCACTAGGTGGGTTCTTCCTCGGATATCTAGCAGTTCTGCTGACCTTCCCGGTCGAGCTTCCTACCATCGGGCCAAGATTTGCGGGCGGCGCAGCCGGCATAGTTATAACTGGTGAGCACATCGGGGGCTTTCTTTTTATGCCTTATATTTTTACGCCAGTTGCGGCATCCAACCCGACCACTGGTTATCTTGTCATCTCCATCGCCATAGCCGCAGCTGCCATATTCATGATACCAGTACATGAGACGGGCACAAGGACCAGGGAGGCTCAGCATAGCAGAGAATAGAGCACTGCTATTGTGACCGGGCAATCGGCTAAGAGCGGGCACTATCTATTGATATCGCTTCGCAGTATGAAGGCTGCATGCAACATACGTATTGGATGTGAGAAATGACTAAACCATATCATTTGATAGCAACCTGCGGCCCGGACTGTACAGAATGTGGCACCCTTCAAGCCACAGACAGCCCTGAATTGGCGGATGGAATTGCGGACTGATTCGAAGGATACGAAGCCACAGAGGTAAAGCCTCAAGCCGTTCGCTGTTAGGGCTGTCAGGGAAACAGAGCCAAGTATTGGGTGGCGGATTGGGGTATACTTGGGTGGAGTGTTGATAGCAAAGGACTGCAATTCTGCTATCCGAGCCGGGATTTTCAGTGCGACAAACTGAGCAAATGGGTCGGGGAAGCTAAGAGATATGAGGAGAGGTTCTGAGTCAATTCGAGGAGATGAAGAGAAGTGCGGAACGCATAACTAGCATACAGAACGCAGCAAGGAGGTGTTTATGAATTATCAAGATTTTCTGGAACTGGTGAAAGAGAGGAGGAGTATCCGCAAATTCAAATCTGGTCCCATACCGGATGAATACATTGACAAAATCATAGAAGCTGCCCGCTGGGCTCCTTCAGGAGGCAATTCACAGCCCTGGGAGTTCATTGTTATAAAGAAAAGGCAGTTACGAGACAGGATCGCAGAAATAGCACAGGAGGCATATGGCATTACCCACAAGATGGAGATGCTCAGGGAGCCAAGACTCAGGTTTCCTAAATATACTACACCACCCACGGGAAAGCCAGGATTTGCCAGTGCGCCGATATTTATTCTACCTTGTGGTGATACTAGAACCAAAGAGATCTATCCCAAATCCATGGCTATGACAGTTAGTGACTCAATTTTTATCACAACCATGGCAAATGCCCTCATGTATATGATCCTGGCAGCAAACACACTGGGGCTTGGTGCACAGCAGGTATCTGTTATTGAAACGCCTTTTGCTCAGGCGCAAATCAAAGCCCTTCTAAAAATCCCCAAAGAGTTCATGGTGTACGAATTGCTGTGTATCGGCTATCCCGATATGGAACCACCTGGGAAGACTATGAGGGACAGGAATGACATGGTTCACTATGACTTCTTTGATGTGTCCAAGTACCGGACGCAGCAGCAAGTCGATGACTACACTGTTTTCTGTCGTACAGAGACGGTTGCCCAGGATGGCACACCATTGCCGCCCAAGAAGTGATGATAAAGGATACAAGCTAATAGAAACCTGGTCAGTGCTACGTTGATTCAATGCCTCGGCAGAACATACCCGGTGGAGAGGTTAGTTTTACCCGTTTGAGAAATGCTTAGGAGAAGATTAGTCTGTAAGGGCCAGTATTTGCTTCAGCCAGTTGCTAACGCCTTTTCCTACTCTCCAATATCTTGGCCACATATTCGTCGAATGCCTTCGCCTCTACAGCCATTCTATCCCTAAAATCCGGCCCCATTTCCGTATGATCCCTTCGATCAACTATGGCCCACAGGGGAAAAGGTTCGAGTGAAGGACAGCCACTGGCGAATGGACCTTGTCCCCGGTACTTCCTGAGGCAGTCACCTATGAGGATAAGGTCCTTACCGGGTTCCACTCCCTCCGGAAGCCTCTTCTTCGGTCCTATAAGGATTGAGATGCCTGCATTTTTCTTGTACTCGCCCAGCGACTTCAATTTCTCCATGGTAAATGCCAACAATGACTGGCAGCTGCTGCAGGCGTTTTCTGCATAAATGTTGTACTCAGGCCATTGTTCGAATCCTCCCAGATAGGGCAACCACAGCTGCTGGAATACTTCTTCTATCCGCTTCCCACGGATTTCTATTTGGTCTTCATCTACGTTACCAATGCCCCGCTGTCGAGCGGGTTTGTAATAATCTACCTTTTTGATATCGAGACCGACCATTCGGCAAACGGTAGCATCTACCGCGGCTGGATCCTTGCCGGCAACGATACAGCCAAAATCTACAGGACTTGTGGCGTGGGGACCGAACCCCTCGGCGGGGCGAATCATGTCCACTATTGACAGATCTGGTTTTATAACCGACCACAGGTCTACCAGAGACTCAGCCAGGTTGGTAACATGCATTTGTTGATGAACCTTATCCTGAACAACCCCTTTTATGTTTTTGAGTGCGCAGGTAAAGACCACACTGACATGGGCTTTAAAGATGGGCAGATTCACTATGTGGTCCGCCTCAATAAGAAAGCGGGGCAAGGGCACTCTAGTCAAATCTGACCTGGCATCACGGATTGGAAGGCTTATCATGTCTTTCTCTGCCTTGATATCAATGATTTTATCTGCACCAGCATCTTCCGCTGCCTGCCGTATCCCGCTTACCTCCAGAGATTCCATTGTATTGCAGCCGATGGCTGATGCCTCAGCCAGGATAATCTGCTTAGGTTTAGCTTTTCGCAGTACTTTAATGACGGCAGAAACGACCGCCGGGCTGGTGTTCACGCTGGTTTCAGGCGGGAACGGGTGACCGGCGTTAGGTTTAACGACCACTGTGGAATTCGGCTTGATTAGGGAGTCAACGCCACCGAGAAGTGAAAGTGCTTCATCCACCAGCTTCTCGGTGTCAGTTCCCTTAACTATAGAAACGATTGATTTGGACATAATGTCAGCTCCTTCTTACCCTATATTCAAAGATTTCAGGATACCGGTTTCTCAGAGTATCAATTACTTGGTTTTAGAGCAGTAGCCGTAGAGTGCAGTGATTACTGGTCTCCCTCATCTACGATGGCTACTAATCTGACCATTGAGCCATCACCACCCTGCCATTTTATGGGCCAACCGGCGATGGTCACTCTCATACCGTTGACCTGGTCAACATCACCACCGACATTCTCCCATCCCATGATGCCGTTGCCAAGCAAAATCTTGTGGCAGGGTTCCCAGTATGGGAAATCCTCAATGACTTCCCTGCCAGTTTCTGCTTTGTATTCCTTGCAGACGTCCGGACGCATCGGTCCGGGTCCATGGGGTCCGATCGCCGTCCCCAGCGGGTGGTCTAATGCCTGCTGGTCAACCCCGACCGCCTTGACACCTCTTTCAACAAACCACTCACCGGCTTCCTTATAGAGGCCGGGAGAATAGCAAAAGTACTCGGTATTGTCTCCCCAGTGATGATGCCAGCCGGTATTGACTATAACGATGTCACCCTTCTCGATCTTGGGCTTGGCGTTCTCCAGGTCCTCAGGCGTGATGACACCCCACTTCCCTTTGGGAATTTTGACCACGACTCCTGTGCCGAAATAGTTCTCCAGCGGAAGCTCATGCGTATACATCGGACCCTTTAGCTTGTTAGCAGGCAGCACATGGATCGGTGAATCGGCATGCGTCGAGCAGTGCATTGGGGCTGTAATCCACTGCGTGAGCACCTGAGATTTGGCATGGTAATGGAACCTTTCAACCTTCACGTCCGGGAAATACGGCCATAACGGTGTGCCGTGTCCAAAAGGATGACTTAAATCATAGAGTTTTACTTTTCCCATGAGGGATACCTCCTTCGATCAATGCTTGCGCGGTGACCACCATTACATCACCTAGCACGTCTTGTAGTCATAGATGAACACCATGCTCTCAGGTAAATTCAACGGGTACTTCTACTGAAACGCCCTTCCATGATGACTGTATGTACTTAAGCCATGAATCATGGCCGTTATAGTATAACTTATATTCGATGTGTCGCCAAAAAGGAGTCAAACTATGGCGCTGGCCCGGAAGGACAGAAAGGCAATACCGCGGAAAGGCTGCGTGGAGAATAATTGAATTGAGATCTCCATCAGTCGGGATAGAGGGTTGATAGATGCTACCAGACGGCAGAAGTTTTTCAAGCAGTCCATTTCTTGCTATAATAACGTCTGACATAGGGTCCCGAGAAAGATAAGGGATGATTCTAAAGGTAAATCTGGACTTTGACTGTTCTCTGACTTCCAAATTTGGTATTCCACAACTACAAGAATTTTCAAGATAAGGAGGTGCAACATCAGCGATTTATTTGATTTGAAAGGTAAGGTTGCCATAGTGGTTGGTGGTGCTGGTGGCATTGGTCATGCACAGGCTCTGGGTCTAGCGGAGGCTGGTGCTGACGTAGTTGTAACAAGCCGCAATATGGAGAATCTGAAGCCGGTAGCCGAGAAGATACAAGCAAAGGGCAGCAAGTCACTGGCTGTTCCCGTAGAGGTTACCGATGAGAAATCAGTAACGGCTATGGTGGATAGCGTTCTGAAGACGTTCCCTCACATAGATATTCTGGTAAATGCTCACGGCCTGGCGATTCGCAAGACGGCGGACAGCTTTCCAATTGAGGAGTGGCAAACGGTTATGGATATCAACACTCGCGGGACCTTCCTCACTTGTCAGGCAGTCGGACGGGTAATGATCAAGCAACGCAGTGGCAAGATCATAAACCTATCATCGGTGAGAGGTAGATACGGTCTCCCTTCGGGTTACGCAGCCTACTGTTCCAGCAAGGGAGCGGTGGATACCCTGACACGGACGCTGGCCTGCGAGTGGGCCAAGTACAATGTACTGGTTAACGCGCTGGCACCCACTTTTGTGGAGACTGAGCTTACGCGTACTGCTCTAGCCGACCCTGAGTTTGCGAAGACAGTGAAAGCCCGTATACCACTTAACCGTTGGGCAATGCCAGAGGATATTGTAGGACCTACATTGTTTTTTGCCTCTAAGGCATCCGATTTTGTGACCGGGCAAGTCCTATATATCGATGGCGGTGTTACTACCTGGTAGCAGCGCGGAAATGAATTCTGGTAGGAGGCAATGAAATGAACTCGGAGGTGAAAAACTATCCAGAGTATTGGGCTGGTAAGAAGCTGGCTTATCCTCACGTAGCCGCTGAAGCACCCAAGTTCTCCAGGTCTGTAGCAGTGGGCAATCTGATTTTTGTCTCTGGCTGTCAAGGCATGAACCCGGAAACGCTAAAGACAGAGACTGACGTCTTTGAAGAGCAGATGATAATAGCCCTTGACAAGGTTAAGATGGCTATGGAGGAAGCAGGGAGTTCCATGAATAATGTTGTCAGGACACTAATGCTCCTCAAGAATTTGGAGGATTATCCTCGCATGCGAAAGACAGAGCTGGAGTACTATCAGAGACATGCCCCGTTTCTGGTCGATAACCCGCCGGCTAGTACGTTTATGCAAGTTGCCAGTCTGGCAAAACCAGAATTCTTGGTAGAGATAGACGCAATTGGTGTTATTTCCAGGAAATAGACAGTATGGGTTGATATTGCTTTGTGAGTTTAGGTCGGCTAATGACTCATGGCGTGGGGCGCGGCAGCCTTCTATCTTCGGGTGAGCTTGCATGAGGCTTAGGGTTGAGCTGCTCAGAACTAAGTAACGAAAATCTAAGGAGGTATATATTATGCGTAAAAAAGTATTTGTTTCTCTGTCGCATCCGTTTGGTGCGGAAATCCCCCGCTGGCCTTATTTTGACAAGCCGATAATCGATAATACGCACACCATGGCAAAAGGGGGCGTTCTGACCCAGAAGATTACGTGCACGATGCACACCGGTACGCATTGCGACGCTCCCCGTCACGTTATGGAAATCGAGTTCGATGGCAAAAGGGCTCGTTATACACACGAAATGCCTATCGATGCTTACACCGGTGATGCTGTTTGCCTTCCCATTGAGATCGAGCGCTGGGGACTGATCCTCCCGAAGCATCTTGAGGCTGCCTGCGAGAAAGTAGGTATCAAGCCGAGCGAACTGGAAAACATGGTTGTTTGCCTGAATAGCGGTATGCATCGCAAATTTGACGACTCTAAGGAGTACTATCATTATTCCTGCGGCACCGGCGTCGAGGCTGGCAGATGGTTTTTGAAGCACAAGGTGAAGTGCGTTGCTCAGGATATGCAGGCATCGGATCATCCTCTCCACACCGCTATGGGCAACAACGGCATGACCCGTATGAACCTGATCGGCGCTTCCGGCAAGCCTATCACCGAAGAGTACATTGAGCAGTTTGGTGAAGAAGCTTATGCCGAATTTGATAAGTTTACCTACATTAAAGTGCATGGTAAGGAAGCTTATGATAAGAAGTTCGGCGATCTGGAAGCCATCGGATGCTGGGGCACCTGGGAGCCCTGCCACAAAATACTGCTGGGTCACGGCATAGTCGGCATTGAAAACCTCGGCGGAGATCTGGATAAGGTTTCCGGTAAGCGCTTCAGGTTCTACTGCTTCCCGATACGCTGGTACATGGGCGATGGTTCCATGGCTCACTGCGTTGCGGAAATCGGCGAAGACGATATGAATGATGTTCCGGATAGAACCTACACATACGCAGGCGTTCTCGCTTAAGCATACAGATGTTTGCTTACCCCGATACTTCAAAATCAAATAAGGAGGATATATGAAGAAGGTTAGATTGGACAAGGTTAAGCCTTATGAGGCACCTGGCCACTTTGACGTTTCCGTACTCAGGCTAAGCGGCAAAGATGAGACTGGGGCTGAGAAGTTCTGGGTGGGCCTTTCCCATTTCCTTCC
>CP070793.1:785906-792050 GCA_020346965.1 Chloroflexota bacterium
GGGGATCTTTTGCGTCTAACCGTTTTAATATCTCTCTAGCTGCTATTATACCTGAGGCTGAAGCTTGCACTAAGCCCCGGCTGACACCAGCACCATCCCCAGTAGCGAATACATTAGTGATCTCTGTCTCTAAGCTAGGGGTCAACTTCAACTGGTTGGAGTAGAATTTAACCTCTATCCCGTAGAGTAAAGTCTGTGGGGAAGCGACACCGGGAACTAGCGTGTCCATAGCTTGCAGCATTTCTACTATATTCTTGAGGTAACGATATGGAAGGGCAAAGCTTAAATCTCCTGGAGTCGCCGCTTTCAAACTTGGTTCGATGGGACTATCCTTGAGACGGGCTTGTGTAGAGCGGTGACCATCCATTAAGTCTACAAATCTCTGCACCAACACACCGCCACTAAGGATATTAGCTAGCCTCGCCAAATATTTACCATAGGCAATGGGTTCATGGAAAGGTTCTGTGAATGTGGTGCTCACCAAGATGGCAAAATTGGTATTCTCTGTTCGGGGTCGTCTATAACCGATTCCATTAACGGTAATAACGGGGTCGGAGCCACCTGTAGACTCTGTAATTACCTCGCCTCCGGGACACATGCAGAATGTCCTAACCCGATCATTGAAACTTTCGGAATAAAATTCGAGTTTTGATTCATACAGTGCCGAAGTCAGCTTCTCCATGATTTTCATTGGGACATCAATTCGACAACCTACATCTACGGGGTTAGAATTAAGGCTTAGGTTGAGTTTAACGGCTTCATTGCATAACCATTCTGCTCCTTCTCTCCCCGGTGCCAATATTAAATAGCGACAGCTTAGAGTTTCACCATCACTGGTTTCAATAGCTTTAACCGCACCATCTTCAATTACAATATGGTTAATTGTTGTTCTTAACCTAATATCTACTTTCGGTGATAGATGATTCTGCATATCCTTCAACGTTTCGTGACACAGCTCTGTCCCCAAGTGGCGTAATTTAACAGGGATTAATGTGAGCCCAGCTAGGTTAGCTTCTCGCTCCAGTTCAGCTGTATTCCCACCTATTCCGTAGATTTTGGGCGGAGCGCCGAATCTAAGGTAGATAGAGTCAACATATTCCATTAGTGCTTCAGCTTGGTCGAAACCGACCAGTTCTTTGAGCCGGCCGCCTACTTGGGTGGATAAAGTTAGTTTGCCATCACTGAAAGCACCTGCACCTCCAAAACCGCTTACTAGGTTGCAGGGGGAACAGAGGGCACAGCACCCTTTTTTGTCTTGGACAGGGCAAATGCGGGCATCGATTTCCCCTCCTTTATCTAGGAGCAAGATGTCGAGTCCAGCGTCACATAATTCCAAGCTAGCGAATATGCCCGCAGGGCCGGCACCAACAATGGCGACATCATAGATTTTGATCATTTGGATTCACTGTAGGATTATTGACGCAGCCAATCAGTCAGAAGTCTTCCGGATTTAAGGATTTCACCAGCTGCAGAGTAGGGGTCAATCTCTCCTCTTTCCACCCTCTCAACGTAGGTACTCAGCTGCCCATCTTGCTCGATTAAGCTGAGCAGCTTACGAGTGAGTTTTCGTTCTAGAATTTTTATGAAATCTTGTTGACGCTGTAGTTGACGACGTTGCGAAAGTCGATTATCTTGACAGAGAGCTTGGCGGTGTAATTGAATCTGCTTATGGAGTTCCTCAATGCCAATGTTGTTAACTGCCTCTGTGGCTATAACAGGTATATTCCACCAACTTGTTTCGCGAAGCTGCAGCATAGCCTGTATGTCACGGACAAAGTTATCGGCACCAGGATGGTCGGCTTTATTGACCACAAAGATGTCAGCAATCTCAAACAGTCCTGCTTTCATTGTCTGGATAGCGTCCCCGGATTCCGGACATAGCACGACAAGCACAGTATCGGTCTTCTCCATAATATCTACCTCGCTTTGCCCTACTCCTACCGTTTCTATCAAGATAATGTTTTTACCGGCAGCGTCAAGCAACTTGATGACGGAGCTGGTAGCCTGTGGTAATCCGCCCATACTGCCACGAGTTGCCATACTACGAATGAAAACGCCATCGTCAAGATAATGTTGCTGCATTCTTATCCTATCGCCCAATACTGCACCTCCTGTGAACGGGCTTGAGGGATCTACAGCGATTATTCCAACTCTTAGGCTCTGTTTACGAGTCAGAACTGTTAGTTTGTCCACTAGGCTGCTCTTTCCTACTCCAGGGGGACCGGTCACTCCTATGCAATGTGCCTTCCCTAAGTGTGGAGCGATGAGTTTCATTATTTCGGGCACTTCGTTGCTTTCGTTTTCCACCAAGCTGATAACGCGTGATAGGGAGGCGTTATCTCCCTGCAGTATCCGTTCCACCAATTTCGTAGTTCTAGGAGTCATGCATCACAGGGCGAGATTATTTTATAGCTTTCCAAATTGGCGGTCAAACAAGTTCACTGAGGTTGTGAGAAGGCTACAAACTCAATTTAGTTGTGTACCCACAGGGTCTATGGGCAGACACTAATAAAAGTAGCTGTTGCTTTGCTTCTTTCTTTTACACCGCTTTGCCTACCGGCATTATGTATAAAGGCTTGATCTGTTCCTCTGTTGCAAGGACTTTCATTACCTGTTCGTCATCAAACGCTCCCACTTCTACCGTAGATAGTTCCAGAGCCACAGCTTGAAGGTGTATATTCTCACCTACATGTCCCACTTCCATGTGAACATATCTTTCTCCGCGTTTGCCATATCTACAAGAGGTCCTGTCATAAAGGGCACAGATTACAATATCCACTGGGGCTTTCATAATAAATCCCTCATCCAGAGCTGCCCTTGCTAAATCTGATCTTAGATCGCCTGATGTGTGTAAGCTCAATGAATGGGAATTCGGTTCATAGTGATAAATGCCAGCCTGGAATTCTTCGGAAACTTCCGCTGCTTCACCGGCAATGATACATTGATCGCCAACGAAGACAAAAATCTCCAGGGGATAAGTAGCTCCAGCACTAGGAGCTGCCCTGAACTCTCCAGTTCCGGTTATACCTTGGGCTGACCACAGAATTTGACTCAATTGAGATAAGAGCAATGGTTCCGTACGGTATCTACGTACTGCTCTGCGCCTTAGTATAGTTTCTTCTAATGAAACATTGCCCTTTGATCGATGGACCGGGAGCTTAATGATGATTTGCTTCATAACTAATTCCTCACTACCTTGGGAACGATTGAAGGTATTTAACCCTTGATTACACCCATAGGTATAGTCATAGCTACTTTTCTGGAAATACCAGCGTGGTGGACCACATCTATAACGTCAGTGACATCTTTATAAGCTTGAGATGCCTCCTCAGCGAGCGAAGGGAGGCTGCCCGCTTTGACAGTAATGCCTCTGCTCTCCAATTCTTGAAGTACATCTTGACCCTTCATACTTCGCTTGGCAGCGCCACGACTTAGTATCCTTCCGGCACCGTGACAAGTGGAGCCGAAAGTCTCAGCCACAGCCTTTTCAGTGCCCACAGCAATAAAAGAGCAACGTCCCATGTCACCGGGCACGAGAACAGGTTGCCCTATCTCTTTGTAGCATGTGGGAGTATCCTTATGGCCTGCCGGAAAAGCTCTAGTAGCCCCTTTGCGGTGAACACAAACCTTGAGCTTATGTTCGTCTATAATATGTTCTTCTATTTTGGCTATATTATGAGCAACATCATAAATCTGCTTCATTCCAAGTGCCTCAGTACTTTTGCCAAAAACCTTGGAGAAGCTTTCTCTAGTCCAGTGGGCAATGCACTGCCGATTAGCCCACGCATAGTTAGCAGCGCACGCCATGGCAGCCAAATAGTCTTGGCCTTCCGGAGATCTTAGGGGAGCGCAGGCGAGTTGCCTATCGGGGAGATTTATTCCATATTTCGATACTGCCCCCCCCATAACCCGCAGATGGTCAGTACATACTTGGTGCCCAAAGCCGCGAGAGCCGGTATGAATCAAAACTAGTATCTGCCCAACCTCATCGATGCCCATAATACTAGCTATGTGAGAGTCAAATATCTCCTTCACTACTTGAACCTCGAGAAAATGATTTCCAGAGCCTAATGTACCTGCTTGGGGCAAGCCTCGCTTTACTGCCTTTTCGCTTATCTTACTGGGATTGGCACCACTTATACACCCACCGTCTTCCGTAACGTTCAAATCCTCCTCAGAACCCAGACCACGCTTCACGGCCCACCGAGCTCCCTCAACCATTAACTGGTTCATTTCTTTTTGGCTTACCTTGATTTTTCCTTCGGAGCCAAGACCTGAAGGTACATTGCGATATAATGCATTAATGAGTTCATTAATCCTTGGTCGCACTTGAGCTTCGCTGAGATTAGTACGTAGCAACCTCACACCGCAATTGATATCGTAACCTACCCCTCCCGGAGAAATTACACCATTCTTAACATCCATTGCCGCCACTCCGCCTATAGGGAAGCCATAGCCCCAATGGATATCTGGCATGGCAAAGGAGTGACCTACTATGCCTGGGAGAAAGGCAACATTAGCAACTTGCTCTGGCGTTTGCTCTTCGCATATTGATTCCAGCATTTCCCTGCTGGCATAGATCAAACCAGGAACCCTCATGCCAGGTTTATAATTCTGGGGGATTTCCCAGCGGTAATTGTCTATCTTGGTAAGCTGCCCTTGCCATAGTGCCATTTCAGTAGCTCCTAAATATCTAGAATTACCCGTACCTTGAAACCATCATCATTTTTGTCTAGTTTCAGCATATAATACGTGGCTGCTTTTACTCCAACCTTTATCGTGTGTTTCACTGTGTCAAAATGTTCCCCATAGCAGGTAGCCTTAAGCCTATTGTTAGTCAAACTTCTAATATCGAACCGGTTAAACAGAATATGTTTGACATCAAATAGGTAAATGAGTTCATTTAGCCACTCAATGATCAGAGTATCGATATTCTCGCTTCTCACATCCAAATCGAGGTGAAATTTACGTTCAATGCTTTCAGGTTCAGTAATCAAACTGAATAAGGCTAGAGCAGCGTTGGAAAAGAGTTCCTCGATGTCTGCCCCGTACGCCATTATGCCTATATCAGCAGTATGGTCAATGACTTCAAAACCCTTGTTCATTCCACTCAATTCATTATACAGAAACAGCAACCACATCTCCATTTGCGAATGTTCTTTTTGTACTTCCTTTGAGTTACTGGTACAATCAATACTGAAGGCACAAAACGACAGCTTCCCCGCGGATGGCTTAATATAGTAAATAGGCGATTGCTTTGTAGTATTGGGATGGAGATGAGCAGATAGATGTGCCAGATTTGACTTTTCGGGTGGGAGATTATATGTTTGGGGTTATTCGCGGGACAGATACTGAAGGCGGGACGAGCCTAGAGCTAGCAATCTATTATCCCTTTAAAGGAAGTATATCCAGAGAAGGTAGATGGTAATGCCCCCTGAACATTTTATGGAGTGTGCTTTATCTCTAGCTCGATTAGCTATGGGATACACCAGTCCTAACCCGGCAGTGGGGGCAGTGGTTGTTAAAGACGGGCTTGCTGTCGGTATGGGATATACTCAGCCTGCAGGGTCGGAGCATGCTGAGGTTATGGCACTTCGCCAGGCTGGTGATAAGGCTCTAGGTGCTACCATGTATGTTACCCTGGAACCCTGCTCCCATCATGGGCGTACTCCGCCCTGCACTCAAGCTATAATTGATGCCGGCATTTCAGAAGTGTATATGGCTGTGCTGGATCCTAATCCACTGGTTTCAGGGCATGGCATTAGCAAGCTAAATGAAGGAGGCATCAAAACCCATATAGGTATATGTCAGCAAGAGGCTTACGATATAAACGAGGCTTATATAAAGCACATTATTACAGGTTTACCGTTTGTTGTAGCTAAATTCGCCATGAGTCTAGACGGTAAGATTGCTACGAAAACTGGCGATTCTAAATGGATAACAAAGGAAGAGGCAAGGAAGTATGCCCATGCGTTACGATATACATTTGATGCCATAATGGTAGGAGTAAACACCGTTGTGGCCGATAATCCTCACCTTACTGCTAAATGTTGTGGTGGTAGGGGTGGCATCGGGAAGATGCAGCCATTACGTTTGATTGTTGATAGTAGGGGAAGAGTACCGTTGAATGCTCATATTTTTGAA
>CP070793.1:792150-796426 GCA_020346965.1 Chloroflexota bacterium
CAATATTGATTGCTCTCGGGAAGAAGGATTGGCAGGCGGTTTCAGATTGAATGGACTGTAAGGTGTCGTATGATAGTTGGGAGACGTTGTTACCAAGAAGAGGGAGCGAGGTAGGTAATTAGAATGAGAATAGCAGCAGGCGTTATGTTGATAATCGTTGGTGTGTACATAGTGGTCGGTGAGATTACTATTCTGTATACCGTCGGTAGTCATCTCTTTGCATTGAGCCTATTCCCAATTATCTTAGCTGCACTTACTGTTGTTGGTGGGATTTTCTGCATTAGTAAGAGATACTGGGTAGTATGCTTAGTTTCGGCTTTGATTCCGGTCTACTTCGTGATTAGGCTGTTTGTGATTGACTATAGGTTCATGCCTTGGGAGTGGATACTCCCTATTTTGGCGTTTCTACCGATAATATTCATCTGTATTAAGAGAAAAGAATGGAAAGAAACTCTGGGCTGACTGGGTTGTCACTACGGGTTAGTTGGTTCTTGTCGAGAACGCGGACAGGCTTGATTCCGGAGTTTGGGAGGTTTATGGTAGATTGTGAGGTGTCTAACGGTGGTTAGACGATGTTCTTACCAAGAAAAGCGTAGGTAATTAGAATGAGAAAAGCAGCAGGCATTATGTTGATAATCTTTGGTATGTTCCTACTAAATACTGCGATTTCTGCTCTGAGTGGTTATGGTATTCATATTCCTGAACTTGTTTTTAACCTGTTGATGATTATTCCGGTTGCGTTTCTTATTGCTGGTGGGATTCTCTGCCTGAGGAAAACACACTGGAGAGTATGTTTAGCTTCGGCTTGGCTTGCAGTTTTTCTTATGATTCTGTGGTTGACGGGTTCGCACCCTTATGCTTTCGGTTGGTTATCTTGGGTTTTTTCCGTTTTAGGAACGCTCTCGATTATATTCGTTTACCTTGCGAAAGAAGAATGGCAAGAGATTTCGGGTTGAATCGATTTCGGCTACAGTTTACCCCATTCTTATTGAAGCGGGGTCATTGACAAGTATTTCTAAGGAGATATCATAAAGTAGGGTAGAGAAGAAAGTGCTGGCGACCACATTCTAGGTAAGAACGTGGGATAATCATCACCAGCCGCATTGATATAGCCTCAGCCATGAATAAGAATCGGAACTTAAGGCATCCGATTCTTCGCTTGTATTAATCTAGTAATCTAGACATTATATGAAGCAGATCGGTATTCGTAAGAATTCCCAACAAGTTACCATCGGCATCTACTACAGGGAAAGTGCCGATTCGATGCTTCTCACTTAAGGACAATACTTCTCTAATTGTGTTATCAGGGTGGACCACAATGACGTCAGTTATCATTACGTCCCTTACCTTCATGCAGGATAATTGATAGTGGAACCCCCATAAAGTTAACGCTGTGGATGGCGACGGTGTTGCATCTCTTATTGTGTTCCGTGTAACTAGTCCTACTAGCTTTCCGTTTTCTACAACAGGTAAGCGACGGATATGCTTATCGCGCATTGTTTCCATAGCATTATCTATTAGCGTGTCAGGAGTTACCGTAATAACTGGGCTTTTCATACAATCGCGAACGTTCATTGTTCTCCTCCTTAATCAAGCTGAAAATTATTATAGCAAGCCATTCCGCTTCACACTTCGCCGGTACAATCGAAACTTCTACTATTGGGTTACTCAAGTGGTCTGATCACTTTATTCTCAGTCTAAAGTCCGTCCGAGAGGATTTGAACCTTAGATCACCTGAACTCCACATAGCTAGCAGAAAAGTCTGAGCTCGCTTGCATCCTTTCAGATTTCAATATTACTTTCCTATCTTATGTCTTGTCAATTACTAGTCATAGCAATTCTAGTTAATAATAGGACGAGTACATCCAAAGGGTAACCTGAGGCGGAAATCAATATAGAAACTGTGAAGCCTATACTGAAGTTACACCCCGGGTTGTTATTCCCCGACGATACAGAAGCAAAGACTTGCGTTGCCGGAGTCTTCCCATGCCTCAGTGCTGATATCGATCCGCCCGCGCCATCCGCTTACGACTAAATCATACGGGTGGATATTAATGTGGTGATTGACGTAGGAGTCATTACACATTAAGATTATTATTTACACTAATGAAATGTAGAAACACCCATGGGTGAAGTAAGTACAAAATTAGATTTCAATGATCTTGCATGGGCAGCAGTCTGTTTCTACTATAAGTCTGTTGCTGACAGAAGGTATTGTAAAACGCTGAGTGACACCCCTTTCCTAGAAAAGCTCCGCCAAACACCGCATGGTATCACGGCACCGGAGTTTGAGCAAAAGGTTCTTCTAGATTATGTGAATATTAGCAATTATGACGTACTTATTGAGCACAAATTAGCTGAGCGTCTTTTAGAGATCATTATTGAACTGCAGCCTGATGTATCAGCCTTGCAGGGTTTAACATTAGTTGATTCTGACCTCTCCGATCGTACTATAGCCGATAGGATAGACAAAATATACGTTGCCCTATACTCTGTTCCCGGTCTCTGGGTAACCGGTGTATCGAAAATCGCCCACCTGTTGAATGACAAGCTGCTCGTATTATTGAATCTGGATATCTCTACTCACTTTCGGCTTCCAGATGGTAGCATCGCAGTTCTTACTTGGATCAAAGCTCTACAGGATAGTGCGAAGCAAGTGACCGGAGATTTTCAAGAACGAGGATATCAGGGTACACCTGAGGAATTCATATCAGAGAAGCTTGGCTACACAGAACACGGCTGTCACAAGTCGCTGGTTAAGTACCTCGACGAATATTACTGGCTACGGTTTTCTGACAAGCTGCCGATTCCACCTCCGTGGACTCCGACGCAATGTTCCTAATGGACAATTAGAAACACCAAATACCTGCTTTCAATATGTGCCTATTATAAAGGCATGTCCGCGGAATTCTTTCTGCCGCATTGATTTGTCTGACCGTTTCATTTCCGATGCAAAATTCAGTGAGAGGACTCAGACTTTCGCTCTCGCGATTTGTATGTAGTTGGCAGAAGGGGCAGAAGCCATTTGCCTCCCTCTTGGAAGTTAATCGTATCCTCTTTTCTTGGTGAGAGCAGGATATAACTACCCCATCCTAACCTCCCGCCATCAAATCCATATAAACCTTTTCACCTACACTTACCGTCTCCTATACCTCCTTCTTGACTTTCACCAGACCATCCTTTAAAATCTGTCCGCTAATCCGCCGATTTGACTTGTAGGTCACGTTCCAAATCGGAACAGGAATAGTCTGTTGACTATTGACCCGTATTGACTTACAATATAATTTCGTGCATACTGGCCCACATAGCTCAGTAGGTAGAGCACGTTCTTGGTAAGAACGGGGTCACCAGTTCGAATCTGGTTGTGGGCTTCGAAATAAAAGGAGGTTAGAATGGCTAAGAAAGTATATGAGCGTGTTAAACCACATGTAAATGTGGGCACTATAGGACATGTTGACCACGGTAAAACTACGCTGACTGCGGCCATAACCCAGGTATTGTCTAAAGCGGGCTTTACGCAATTCCGGACCTTTGATTCAATAGATAATGCCCCTGAAGAAAAAGCTCGCGGACTAACGATTGCTATTTCTCATATCGAGTATGAGACTGAGACGCGCCATTATTGCCATGTTGACTGTCCGGGGCATGCTGACTATATCAAGAACATGATAACCGGAGCTGCTCAGATGGACGGGTCTATTCTAGTGGTCGCTGCCGATGACGGCCCTATGCCACAGACCAGGGAACATATCCTTCTAGCCCGACAGGTGCAGGTTCCACGCATAATGGTAGCTCTCAATAAGGTGGACCTGGTAGATGATCCAGAGCTACTAGATTTAGTGGAGATGGAGGTTAGAGACCTGCTTAAGAAATATAACTTCCCCGGTGATGAAATCCCCATTGTGCGAGTAAGTGCTCTCAAGTCCCTAGAATGTGGATGCGGCAAGAGGGATTGTCAATGGTGCGGACCAATATGGAAGCTGATGGATGCTGTGGACGAGTATATTCCGTTGCCACAGAGAGAAAAAGACAAACCTTTTAAGATGCCGATCGAAGATGTATTCAGTATTAAGGGACGTGGAACTGTGCCTACAGGGCGAGTAGAGCGCGGGGTCATCAAAGCCGGTGATGAAGTAGAGATAGTAGGATTAAAAGAGACGAGAAAAGTAGTAGCGATTAGCTTAGAGATGTTCCATAAGACAATGAACGAGGCAGAAGCGGGCGATGCTGTCGGAGTGCTATTGCGAGGTATAGACCGAGATGAGATAGAGCGGGG
>CP070793.1:796526-799414 GCA_020346965.1 Chloroflexota bacterium
AAACAAAAGCCCCACGTCCGATGGGACGCAGGGCATCATATCTCAATCAGGACCTAGATTAAAGCAAGGCCCACCGCCATCGAACGAAAATCCCAATTTGCAGTCCGTTTATGGTCAGGGTCTAGGGATGACTTTACTTCCATGCTCTATGTATCGTTCCAGTGGTGATTATAGTCCGACCATACAACCATGTCAATCTAAAGAAGCTAGGGTGAAAGTAACAATGATTTACTACGTGAGGAGAAGTTCATAGCCTCGCCGCAGGTCAAAGTGCGTGAAATTTATTGAGGAAAATCTGTGTAAAGAATGCCCTTCATATTATTTTCTTAACATTTCTGTTATAAAATTATGATAACTATGATAAATTGCTAGGAGATTTGGGATGGCAGACAAGAATGTTTTGATAGTTGATGACGACATAAAGACTGTGGAGTTGGTCAAGCTCTACTTAACACGTGATGGCTACGGGGTTCTAACGGCTTATGATGGTATTGAAGCTTTGCGCCTGGCTCAAGAGAATCGTCCCGACCTTATTGTTCTTGACCTCATGCTGCCGGATATGGATGGATTTGAAGTCTGTCGTGTTCTAAGAGAGGAATCCGACGTACCGATAATTATGCTTACAGCAAGGTCCACTGACCAGGACAAGCTAACAGGACTGGGTATAGGGGCTGATGACTACGTAACAAAGCCATTTAGTCCTAAAGAATTGGCGGCTAGAGTACAGGCAGTGTTAAGACGTCTTCCTAGGGCGCGCGGCCCTGAAGAGATTGAATGTGGTGAACTTAGTATGAATTTTACGAATCACGAGGCTAGGCTTGCCGGCAAGCTACTTGATTTGACCAGTGTTGAATTCAAATTACTGGGGGTTCTCGCAAGAGAGCCGGGGAGAGTCTTCAGTCGAACGGACCTTATTGAAGAAGGGCTCGGCTATGATTTTGAAGGTTTTGACCGCACCATTGATGTGCACATACTTAATTTACGCCGAAAGTTAGAGCTGGATCCCAGCCACCCCAAGTATATAAAGACAGTATATGGGATCGGTTATAAGTTTATTGGAGGGGAATAGTAGTGCATCGATTATGGTTCCGTCTCTCATTGATTTTCGCAGTGATAATATTAGTGACCGTCGGGACTATATATATTTTCGTCAGCCAGCGCACCAGTGCTGAGATTGAACGTTACCAGAAGCAAACTGCGCAATTTCGATCCAACCAGGTTCGATCTAGTTTATACGTACATTATTGGAGCCAGAATCGCAGCTGGGAGGGGGTTCAGCCTTTAGTTACTCAAACAGCGCGTTTATCCGCGACACATGTCATATTAGTGGCCAGCAATGGAACAGTCATAGGTGATTCAAAAGAGGAGCATTTGGGAATGGTGAACTATACTAATTCAACAGTGACTCCTCTTCAACTAACTGAGGCACAAGAGTTACTGGGAGAGGTTTATATCATCCCTGACCTGACGGCGGAACCGTATGACACATTTCGAGAGCTCGCAGCATCAACAAGCTACTTCCTTCTCTTGGGAGGAGCACTGGCGATTGCCATCGCCTTGATATTGATTTTCCTACTATCGCGAAGGATAACGTCACCCATCGATATCCTTGCCAGAACCGCTAGGCGATTGGGGCAGGGAGACTTATCTCAGAGGGTTCAAGTAAAGGGAAAAGGTGAGGTTGCAGCACTGGCTCAGGCCTTTAACACTATGGCTACTGATCTTGAGAACAACGAGCAATTACGGCGGCACCTGATTGCTGATGTTGCCCACGAGTTGAGGACTCCTCTTTCAAATATTCAGGGCTATCTGGAAGCAATTCGCGATCATGTGATGAAGCCAGATGCTGCTACTATCGACTCTGTCAATGAAGAGGCAGCGCTGCTTTCACGACTGGTTGATGAGCTCCAGGAACTAAGTCTCGCTGAAGCTGGCGAATTAAAGCTAGTTTATCAGGCGGAAGATATCGACAGATTAGTTAAGCAGGCAACAGCTCCTTGGCGCCCCCAACTAGAAATGGAGGAGATATCATTATCCCTTGATTTACCTGATAATCTGCCACAGGTTAACATTGATTGGCAACGAGTCAATCAGGTTCTACATAACCTACTGGAAAATGCGGTGAAACATACTGGCAAGGGAGGTATAATTACTGTGGCTGCTGCAAGACGAGGCGAATGGGTAGAGATTAGTGTATGTGATACCGGCGAAGGTATACCTGCTGAGGATTTGCCCAATATCTTCGAACGCTTCTATAGAGTAGACAGGTCCCGTGCCAGAGCCACGGGTGGTAGTGGTCTAGGCTTAACTATTGCCAGGCGACTGGTGGAAGCTCACGGTGGCAGAATCACAGTCCAGAGCGAGTTGGGAAAGGGAAGCCGTTTTGCATTCACGCTACCTATCGCAGAATAATGATTGTGATGATACTACCTTGTTCTAAAGCTGTTGGGACGAGTCTACCATGCTTTATTTCTGGTTAGTGTTCTAGTATTATACACAGCATTTGCTTTAGAAGAGATTCATATGAATAAGAAACTATTGTTTGGTTTATTGGCTTTAGGCGTGATAATGATAGTAGTAGGTTTGGTGATTATATTGGCAGGCTTGCCTTAGCTCCACTGCTGTATACAATATCCGTTCCTCATCGAATACCAAACAGGTTGCAGCTGGAGAAGATTGAAATCCTTACGATTACATGCGCCTATTGCAGGTTCAATCTCTTCGAATTATTAGTCTAAGGGTAAATCGAAAAAGGCTTTGGGGTTTTCATAAACTACTTTATATATATCATTATATGGCAATTTGGCTCTTCTCAAGGCCAGGGCAACCATTGGGACGGTGAAGTACCCATCACCTGAAGCTAGCTCGCTATTGACGATGAATTGATC
>CP070793.1:799514-805417 GCA_020346965.1 Chloroflexota bacterium
CTTAACAAGGTTCTTATCAATGAAGTTGTTCATCTCCCTGAGCATACCGTGGTGATAAATCTCCATCTCGGCTTTGATGCTGCGTCTAAGCATTTCTTGCGCGAAGCGCTCCAATTCTGATCGTGGGTTAGCCCAACAGGTGCCGGCACTAGCCCCGAGGGTGCGGAGCATCGAGCCCATATTAAGGGATGCCATTTCAGGTTTGGCGTCCAGACAGGCGAGGCGCTGATCGAATGTGAGTCCGGGGCCACCTCCGGTACTGTCCTGTAAAACAATATTGCACTTATTACGAATGGCAGCATGTATCTCTTTAAATATGGTCACATTGCCTGATGCCTTGCCTTCCTGGTCTCGGGCATGGAGATGGGCAATAGCGCAGCCCTCGTTATAGCATTCATATGCCTGTTGGGCAATTTCATCCGGTTGCTCCGGGAGGTTGGGATTTGCTGCCTTGGTCTGCACACCGCCGGTCAACGCGCAAGTGACGATAACTTTCCTCATCTATCCTCCTGTCGCACACAAATAATTGATTTGGCCTGAGATTGAAAATCAAATCAACAGCCCAAAAAACCATTGTTAACGTTGCTTTAGTATGTTAGTATAATCGATGTACCCAATAAAAGATACCACTCGCACTGTTCCTGCCGGGTACGATGTAACAGAGATTATCGGATACAACTTATGCCAGGATAAAAGAGAGGGATACTGGTAGACATTCTCGAGCAGAGCGAGAAAGGAGGATAATCTATGTCGGAGCAAGTCTTTACAAACTGCACCGTCGGTGGAGCGATCTCTGTTTATGTTAAAGATGGCAAGATTGTCAGAGTCCGTCCTATTGTAATCGACGAAAATGATTTGAAACCCTGGACTATTGAAGCGAAAGGCAAGAGATTTTCACCGCCGAAACAGGTGAAGCTGGCACCTTATGTTCATAGCGAAAAACCCAGGCTGTATTCCGATGAGCGGATCAAATACCCGATGAAAAGAGTCGACTTTGATCCAAAGGGTGATAGACATCCTGAAACGAGGGGCAAGTCCCGGTACGAGAGGATAAGTTGGGACGAGGCACTAGATATAGTTGCCAGTGAGGCAAAGAGGATTAGAGATACTTACGGCCCTTCCGCTATTACGGCGATAACATCATCGCATCATAATTGGGGCACCGTGAATTACAAATTGGGGCCGTTTATGAGATTCTTCAATCTACTGGGATTCACGTTCATCTTTGACAACCCGGATAGCTGGGAGGGTTTTCACTGGGGCGCAGTGCACGCCTTCGGTTTCTACTGGAGACTGGGTTGCGCTGAGCCATACGATCTCCTTGAGGATACCTTGAAAAACGCTGACATGGTAGTGTATTGGTCGAGTGATCCGTATGCCACCTGGGGATCATATTCTGGTGGTGAGTCACAGATATGGAGGCTCTGGATAAGGGAAGCAGGTATCAAACAGGTGTTTGTGGATCCATTCTGTAACTATGCCGCGACAACTATAGGAGATAGATGGATCGCTCCCAAAGTCGGGACTGATTCAGCATTGGCTCTGGCTATTGCTTGTGTCTGGTTGAAGGATGATACATATGATAAAAAATACCTGGAAACACATACTATAGGCTTTGAACAGTTCAGGGATTATGTGTTAGGCAAAGATGACAAGAAACCCAAGACGCCGAAGTGGGCTGAGAAAATCTGTGGTGTTCCGGCACGGCATATTACAGCATTGGCCAGGGAATGGGCATCTAAGAGGACGGTGCTCTCCTGCGGAGTACGGAGTGGGTTTGGTGGCGCAGGGCGTGTGGCATACGGCCATGAGTGGGGGAGGCTCATGGTACTCCTGCAGGCGATGCAGGGCCTGGGTAAGCCGGGAGTTAGCATGTGGGGGAGTGGTCAGGGAGCACCTTTTGACGCTAGTTTCTTCTTCCCTGCCTACGCAGACGCCGATGGGAAACTCCCTGTCACCAGTGCTGCCGATAAGAAGACTGCCAATCCTGTACAGCAACGCCTTTATCGTTTGCTGTTCCCCGAAGCCATATTGAACCCGCCTGTAGAGTGGCTTGGTGAGGGTTTCTGCGGCAGTTCGATTGACCAACAGTTCAAGCCATACAAATATCCTGCGCCGGGAGGATCAGAGGTAAAGATGTTCTATCGCTATGGAGGCTCGTTTATCGGCACTATGACAGAAACTAACAAATGGGTAATGGCATACCAGAGCCCCAAATTAGAATTCGTGGTCAACCAGGACTGCTGGTGGGGGAGTGAGACCAGGTTTGCTGATATCATCCTGCCGGCGTGCACAAATCTGGAGAGGGATGATATTGCCGAATTCGCCGGTCCCGGTGGCTATTCTACACATGGAGGTTGTGGTTGCAATTATAGGATCATCGTCCGGCAGAAGAAATGCGTCGAGCCCCTTTTTGAATCTAGGTCAGACTACGACATATTCGCTCTTCTGGCGGAGAGACTTGGTTTCAAAGATGATTTTACCGATGGAGGCAAGACAATGCTGGACTGGGTCAGGAGATTCTTTGAAATATCCGACCTGCCCAAGCATATCTCATGGGAGGAATTCGACAGGAAAGGCTATTATGTGGTACCACTGCCCGATGATTACAAACCCACCCCGTCACTGCGCTGGTTCTACGAGGGCAGACCTTGTGATACACCTGACTCTATGAATCCCAAGAGGAATACGGAGAAAGGCAAGGAACTTGGTACTTACAGCGGCAAGATAGAGTTTGTCTCCCAGAGCTTGACACAGCATTTGCCTGATGACAAGGAACGACCTCCAATGCCCCGTTATATCCCGAGCTGGGAAGGGCCAAATTCGCCGCTCGCCAGGAAATATCCGCTGCAGCTATTGTCACCGCATCCCAGGTACTCATTCCACACCCATTATGATAGCCATAGCCCCTGGTTAGCAGAAATACCCGGGCACCGCATCCAAAAGGATGGTTACAGCTACTGGGTGGCCAGAATACATCCGCACGATGCTGAGCCGCGGGGCATAAAACACGGCGATATAGTCAAATTGTATAATGATCGGGGAGCCGTACTCTGCATAGCGCAGGTAAGCGAGCGCTGTAAACCCGGTGTTGTCCACAGTTACTGTTCATCAACTAAATATGATCCCATGGAACCAGGGAAAGCCTATTCTATCGATAAAGGCGGCTGTGTCAACTTGCTTACTTCGGCGCGTATGCTGTCCAAGAATGCTCCGGGGATGGCACCCAACTCTTGCCTGATAGAAATCGAGAAGTGGGAGGCATAGTATATAATGGCTATGGTACTAAGAAGGTAAAGGTTAGAACCAACATCGATACTTATTTGGACAATGTATTATTAGGAGGCAAAAACGAATGAGCAATAAAGGAGGAAATAAATGGCTCGAAAATTCTATGATCTGACTCAACCTTTCTATTCTGGTGTCCCACTCTGGCCCTGGCCTGTGATGTATGACACTGAGATTTACAGGGTTACCTTTCCCGAATACGCCACCTTCCCAGGCGATCTAAAGAGAGGACGCGTTAACAAGATGACTACTGTTATCAAGACTAAAATGCATGCGTCCACCCACATGGATGCCCCATTACACGTTCTGGAGGGCGGTTTGAGCGTCGATAATATCCCGCTGTCAGACTGCTACGGGGAAGGCGTTGTCGTCGATATGAGACACCTTAAGAAATGGGATGTCATTGGCAAGAAAGACCTGGATAATGCCAAGCCCAAGATTAAGAAAGGCGATTTCGTTGTCGTCAATACCGGATGGCATAAATATTTCCCAACCTATGGTTATATTTTCTTCAATCATTTCCCGGGTTTCTATACCGAGGCAGCTGATTGGTTTGTCGAACACGAAGTAAAAGCAGTTGCTATCGATGGAGGAGCGACGGACCATCCCCTGGCTCACCCTCCGCTGCAGAAATGGCAACCAAATCTGTATGAAGAGTACAAGCGGGAAACGGGTAAAGATGCTGATAAGGAATTCCCGATTTATGAACCGACCCACCTTGCATTAGCTAAGGCCGGCATACCCGGCATTGAGATAGCGGGCGGTCAAATTGATGAGGTCACCGGCAAGCGCTGCACACTGGCGTGCTTTCCGCTCCGTTTCCAGGACGGAGAAGCTTCACTGGTTCGATTAGTTGCTATTGTAGACGGGTAGTAGCTGGCGACCATTATAGATTACACTGGTTGAAGGAGGTTAAATACCATGACCGATATGTTTAGACTGGACGGGAAGGTGGCTGTGGTGATTGGGGGAGCAGGTGGCATTGGCACACTCATCGCGACGGGCCTGGCCGGACAGGGGGCCAGGGTGGCTATCGCCAGTCGCAATATGCAAAAACTGGAGCAGGTGGCTAACAAGATTCAGGCGGAAAGCGAATCAGAAGTAGTAGCATTTCAGGTTGACATCACCGATGAGCAGAGTGTGGCTCAATTGGTGGAGAGAGTTGTATCCAGATTCGGAACAGTTGACGTACTGGTAAATGCTCAAGGGGTAAATCTCAAAAGGCCCGCCGCGGAATTTCCTGTGGATGATTGGGACCTGATGTTTGGCGTCAACGTTAAAGGCACAATGTTGGCCTGTCGCGAGTTTGGAAAAGTGATGATCGGCAAAGAAAAGGGGAAAGTCATCAATTTGTCCTCCGTCAGAGGCATACGAGCTACTCTTTGGGGTGGTAACGAAGCCTATTGCGCTACCAAAGGTGCAGTGGATATGATAACCAGGACGTTAGCTGCTGAATGGGCACCGCACAACATTAATGTGAATGCTATTGCGCCTTCTTTAATATACACGGAGCTTGCAGCACGGACCTTACAGGATCCGGAGCGCCTTCAAAGATATCTGGCCAATGTGCCGTTGAAGCGAGTAGGTCAACCCAAGGATGTGGTAGGTGTATGTGTATTCCTGGCTTCGGACGCCTCGGATTTTATCACCGGTCAAATCCTGTACGTTGACGGCGGACTCACTGCTGTCGGCTGAGTGTGAGATACCTTGAAAGCAAAGCCTTCGAGGTCCTCGTATTCGCTAAGAACACTTGACAGGGGGATGATTATCTCGAAGTCGGACCACTGACCAACACCACAGGCGTCGCTGTGTTGCTATTTCAAACGCATTAGATGCTCAGGATGGTAGTGCCGCTGTTGCCCATCAGTCCATAAGTCTGTGCCATAGCTACTTTTGGTTTGCTCACCTGGCGCTCGCCGCATCTTCCCCTGAGTTGATTCGCGCATTCGATAACCTGCCAGATTGCTTGAGCCGAGAGCGCCTCGCCATGTGAAGAGAATCCACCGCTTGGATTTACAGGCAGCTTCCCGTCTATTTTGGTCTCACCGTCGCCCAGCATCTTATCTGCTTCGCCTTCCCCACAGAAGCCGCATACTTCCAGATACACTAAGTAATGCCAGGAACTGTTGTCCGGTAGTTCCAGCACGTCTATGTCCTGCGGACCGATGCCGGATTTTTCATAAGCCTGGCGTGAAGCAGAATGGCTTTCGCTCAACATTGGTGCTTCAGGCACTGCCGGGCAAGACACGGCTGAAATGCGTATGGTCGGGTCGCCATACATAGAGCTTCCCATAGTAGTTGCATTAATCTTGACTGGCTTGTCGGCTTTGCTGAGTAATTCCTTGTCGGCCGTTACAATCAAAGCTGCAGCACCCGTACTAACCGGGCAGATCTCATATAATCTTAGTGGTTCACAAACGTAGACCGAGTTCAATACTTCATCCAGTGTATAGGCTTTTTTAAACCGAGCGTCCGGATTCTTGGAACCGTATTCGCTCATCAGCACCTTTACCAATGCCAGATCCTGTTCGGTCGTATCGTATTTAGCCATTCTTTTCCTGCATTCCAGCGCCCAGTAAATGGGGTTAGGCATGGCGGTCATTTTCCATCTGATC
>CP070793.1:805517-808721 GCA_020346965.1 Chloroflexota bacterium
AGCCCCGTTTATGTCAGCTCCGAAATCAAGTACCAGCTCGAAGACAGCGGGGCGAAAATGATTGTTTGCCTGGATATTCTTTATGATAACGTGGAGAAAAGCGGAGTCAAGCTGGATGCTGTCATCCTTACTAGCATCGGTGAATACCTGCCTGGGATGAAGAAGTTTCTAGGTAGCAGTGTGCTCCGGGCTGTATATCAGAAAATGGCTGCCCCACCTGTTGAACTGTTTGAAAGAGAGGGATTCTATAAATTCCAGGACTTGATCAAGAAATATCCCCCGAATCCACCTGAAATCACGTTCAATGTCAGGGAGGACATAGTTACTCTTCCCTACACCGGCGGTACAACCGGGAGTCCCAAAGGCGCTGTAGTAACCCATTACAATTTTGCCGCTGCCAGAGAGCTCGCCGATGATTTCTGGGGTGATATCGTTGAGGAAGGAAAGGAAGTCATAATAGCCTATTTACCTTTCTATCATATCTATGGACAGGCAGTGGTCATGATGGGAGGAATGACCCAGGGTTACAATTCAATACTCATCACCACTCCTGACCCTGACGACATTCTGAGTGCAATAGAAAACTACAAAGGGACCATTTTCTACGGTGTTCCCTCCCTGTATGAATATCTCAAGGACTATGAAAAGACTAACAGAGTAAACTGGAAGAAGATAAAAGTGCTCATCTCCGGTGCCGATGCCCTTCTTGAGGACACCGCCCGGGGCTGGGAAAAGCGGACCGATGCTCCAATCCACGAGGGCTGGGGGATGACCGAGACGACATCGGTCGGCATGATCAATCCCTATGGCAGGCCGAAAATCGGTTCCTTCGGTGTACCTATGCCCGGCTGCGTGGCCGGCATAGTTGAAACGGAGGGCACCAAGTTCCTTCCGGTCGGGGAGACGGGCGAACTGGTATTCAAAGGCCCCAATGTTTTCGCGGGATACTGGCGGAAACCGGAAGCAACCAAGGAAGTGTTCCTGGAAGTCGACGGTGAAAGGTGGTTGCGCACCGGCGACCTGGCCAAAATGGATGAAGAGGGCTACTTCTACTTCTACGATAGAAAGAAGGATATGATTAAGTACAAGGGTCTGCAGGTATTCGCCAGAGAGGTAGAGGAAGTGCTGGCTTCTCATCCTCAAGTAAGGGAAGCAGGTGTCATCGGCGTCCCCGATCCCGAAGTCGGCGAGAAAGTTAAGGCCATCGTCGTCCTTGAGTCGGAAGCCAGAGGGAAAGTGTCGGAAGAAGAACTAACGAAGTATTGCGCCGGAAAGATTTCTGCCTATATGGTACCCAAGATAATTGAGTTCAGAGGAGAGGTGCCCAAAACAGACATAGGCAAGGTATCACGCCGTGAACTGAGAGAGGAGGAGCTATAGAATGGCGCCGTTTTTCGAAGTCGAAAACTTGACCAAGAGCTTTGGCGGACTGGTCGCTGTCAATAATGTTAGCTTCCAGATAGGCAGGGATGAAATCGTGGGTTTGATCGGACCGAACGGCTCCGGGAAGACCACCCTGGTGCGGTGCATCATCGGCATTTTTAAACCCACGTCCGGGAAGGTCCGATTCAAAGGTGATGACATAACCGGCTGGCGTCCCTGGAAGGTCGTCCAGAAAGGGCTGGTGGGAACCTTCCAGGTAGTAAAACCATTCCGTCATCTCCCTATCATCGCCAATGTCATGGTCGGCTGCCTCTGCCCGCGGATAACCAAGGGCGGTGAATGGACCAAGACCACGGCTGTTAAAGCGCGGGACGCGCTGGAGTTCGTCGGCATTGCGGACCGTGCCCTCGAGCCGGCCTCCACCCTATCTCACGGTGACTTGAAACGGTTAGAGGTAGCCAGGGCCATTTCTACGGAACCGGAACTCCTTATACTCGATGAACCCTTCGGAGGGCTTAATCCCGCCGAAACGGAGCTTGTGGCTAAATCCATGAAAAGGCTGCATAAGGGGGGTAGGTTCGGCAGACTTCACAGCGAAGGACCGGCTATGCTGATAATCGAGCACAAGCTAAGTGAGCTTATGAAAATAGTTGACCGGGTGATTGTCCTCAATTTTGGACAGGTCATCGCACAGGGTACACCGGAAGAGATAATCAAGGACCCCGCCGTAATTGAAGCCTATACCGGCAAGGAGGTGCTCATTGCTTGAGGCGAAAAACGTAAGCGTCAAGTACGATACAGCCACCATCCTGGATGACGCCAATCTGAGGGTGGAAAAAGGAGAACTGGTGGGGCTCGTTGGTCCAAATGGAGCTGGCAAGACCACTCTCCTCCGTGCTATCGCCGGCCTGATAAACTGGGACAAGGAGGTCCTAAGAGGGACCAGAATGTCAGATGTAACCTTTGAAGGGACCATAGAGTTTGAGGGGGAAAGGATTCACGGCCTGTCGGCATTTCAAATCGCCAAGAAGGGCCTTCAAATGTGCCCGCAGATGGGTCGACCTTTCGTGGAAATGACAGTTAAGGAGAACCTGCTGGCCGGAGCCTACCTGTGCAAGGATAAAAGAGAGGTTGACGAGAGCCTGAACAGAGTTTATGAGCTGTTTCCCAGGCTGAAAGAGAGGGAAAAGCAATTATCCGGAACTTTGTCCGGTGGGGAACGGCAGATGCTGGCCGTTGGGCGCTCTCTCATGAGGCGTCCTAAATTGATGCTGGTTGATGAACCATCCAGCGGGCTGGCACCCAAGATAAAAGATGACCTGTTCAAGCGGGTGGAAGAGATATATAAGGAACTGGGAGTTACCATACTGCTGGCTGAACAGGATATCAGCTTTGCCTTCAACCTCTCCAAGAGGAACTACGTCATGTCGAGGGGGCATGTAATTGCCGAGGGAACGGCTGAGGAATTGCTCAGGGACGAGACTATCAGGAAGACATACCTGGGCCTGTAATCTTTAGATTGAGACACCTGCCTGATGAATCAGGCATCCCACATCCTTACAGGGCACACTGCCCAATTCTGTTATTGTAAAAGGCCTAATTCCTCACCTATACTTCAGAACAGAATCTGCAATACCGACCAAGTTGTCTTTGGGAGGCATAATGCAATGCTCGGTTCAGGATTCGGATATTGGGGATTTGCTGTCTAGAATACCAGGATCCGGCACTAGCGAAGGTCAGCACTACAGGCCCGGCATTCCTTACGCCAGGCGACATTATTCAGCTTGCAGCGCGGGCACTCTCGTTCGATCTTGTCCCGTA
>CP070793.1:808821-813354 GCA_020346965.1 Chloroflexota bacterium
GGACCAGTGGGTTCAGCCTCTATAAGTAGAGCATCGTTATCGCAGTCCTTGGTGATAGACTTCAATCTGAGGAAATTGCCCGAAGTCTCTCCCTTGTGCCACAGTTGCTGCCGGCTGCGGCTGTAGAACCAGACGTCTCCACTGGTCAACGTGCGCTTCAGCGACTCTTTGCTCATGTAGCCCAGCATCAGGACTTCACCATTCCTGGCATCCTGGACAATAGCCGGAATCAAGCCTTTATCGTCAAACTTTAACATTTGCCTCCTAAGCTGCAAATCTAGTTATCGCTTCCCCCAAATTGATATCCCCGGTATAAAGGGCTTTGCCTATAACGGCTCCCTCCGCACCGAGCTCCCTAAGCCTCCGTAAATGCTCCAGCCTGGAAATACCTCCAGCCACAATGACTGGGACATTCGCTTCAGAAAGTAGTGTGTCTATCATATCGAAGTTAGGCTCGGTAAGAGTGCCGTCCCTCTTTATATCTGTATAAATGAAGCGCCTCACCCCGGCATCGACCATCTCACGGCTTAACTTGATCACCTCAGCAACCGTGTTCTTTTGCCAGCCGTGGATAGCTATCTTGCCATCCCGGGCGTCAAGGCTAACTGCGATAGCCTCGCCAAATTGCTGGCATAGCTTTTTTGTCAATTCCCTGTTCTCTATCGCTGCAGTCCCCAAGACTATCCGGCTTACTCCCTGCTGTAATAGATTTTCTGCTACTTCTTCTTGCCGGACACCGCCGCCTAATTCTATTAACAGGCTGCTTTCTTTGATTATGTCCTCGACCACGTCCATATTTTGGGGTTCACCGATGACCGCCCCGTCCAGGTCGACAATATGGAGCCATCGTGCCCCCTGCGAATACCAGTTCAAGGCTGCTGTCACCGGGTCCAGATCAAAAACAGTTACCTGGTTATAATCCCCTTGATACAACCTGACGCATTTGCCATCCTTGATGTCAATGGCTGGGATTATCTCCATCTCCGACTCGGCCTCCTTCCTTTCCGGCTACGTTGAATTTCGATGTTATACTATCTTGGATAATTGGTCTCTGTCGTATCATACAATAGCCCGTTTAATCAGACAAGCTGAAGGAGGTGTGCCTGAGCTCCAAGCGCTATCAACCATCCGTGTTTCAAAAAGAGCTTGACAGTGTGTGGGGCATCATATAGTATGGGCAAGAAGCTCGAAAAAGCCAAGCCAGCATGTCATTTACCGGTTTAGATCCTTGGGCTGAGAACTATGAATAAGATCGCGGAGGCTATGGAAAGAGCTGGCTTCCCCAGCAGCGATGGTTACGGCCTGCCCACCTCAACGAAGGCATTCCCCGACGGTGCCCACTACCGGGTGGAAATCTCCGGGATAGAGACGCCCAAAGTCTTGTTGGCTGCAATTGACGAGGCAAAGAAGCAGGCGGTGCCTTTTCACCGTTCGATTTCAGTAGTGCGGGGAGCCTGCATGCTGACCCGGGAGCAACTCAAGGAATTCGCCCGAATAGCTCATGATAACCGGGTGGAGGTAATCATGACTCCTGGCCCTAGACCTACCTGGTATACTGGCCGCCAGATCGCTACGCCGGAAGGAACGATTTCTGGGCTGCGAATGAGGGGTATGGACACGGTGCGGCATTATCTCATGGAAGTCGAGCGCTGCATTGACATAGGCTTCCGGGGTTTCCTAGTCTGGGATGAGGGTGTGCTGTCTCTGCTCAATACCATGAAGCAAAATGGCGACCTGCCGCCCGATATAATCTTCAAAGTTTCTATATTCGCCGGGCATGCAAATGCTGCCGGCGTAAAGCTGTTGGAATCACTTGGGGCGGGAAGCTGCAACCCGGTGGCTGACCTCACCCTGCCCCAGCTTGCCTCTATCCGGAGCGTGGTGACGTTGCCGCTGGATATTCATATCCAGCTCTGGGCATCCATGGGCGGCTATAACCGGATTTATGAGACACCGGAAATAGCAAGAGTAACATCTCCGTGCTACTTCAAGATGGAGCCCGGGCCGGGGCTTGTGATGTACATGCCTTGGGGCACGCCTGAAGACGGATTGGCGGAATTGGCAAGAGACAAAATCCGCTCGGTCAAGAACATCATCGAATTGATCGGTGAGGCGCATCCCGGACTCAGGGTATCAAAGGAGGGAGTGGAGGATCTCAGAGTGCCCTTGCCAAGGTGACCAAGGAAGCTGAGAAGCAGATGCCAAAGAAAACCGTGCTCGACTTTAGGGAGATGAAGAGAAAGGGTGACAAAATCACCTTCCTCACCGCCTACGATTTCCCCATGGCTAGCTTCTGTGAGAAAGCGGGCATCGACATGATTCTGGTGGGTGACAGCGCTGCCATGGTGGTTCACGGCTTGCCCGCAACCATACCCATAACCATGGACCAGATGATCCAGCATTCCGAGACAGTCAGGAGGGGCGCTCCCGCTACCTTTGTTATCGGCGATATGCCATTCCTCTCCTATCAGGTCTCCAGGGAAAGCGCCATCGAAAACGCCGGTCGGTTTTTCAAAGAGGCCGGCGTTGACGGCATCAAGCTGGAGGGGGGTCGGCGGGTCATCAAGCAGATTGAGGGAATAGTTGAGGGCGGAATGCCGGTGATGGGACACATCGGACTCACACCGCAGAGCTCCGGTCAACTTGGCGGCTTCAGGGCACAGGGTCGCACCGGAGACGCGGCTATGGAGTTGATAGAAGACGCTCTGGCTATCGAGAAGGTCGGTGCCTTCGCCCTGCTGGTTGAGGCAGTTCCTCCCGAAGTGGGCAGAATCATCACTGATATGCTCAGCATACCGGTGCTCAGCATCGGGGCCGGCATGTACACAGACGGTCAGTTACTCATCGTCGGTGACATGCTGGGATACTTCGAGGCGTTCACTCCCAAGTTTGTTAGGAAATATGCGAACCTGGCTGAAATCATCGACAAGGCTCTCCGCCAATTCGGTGAGGACGTGAAGACCGGGAAATTCCCTGAAGAAAAGCACTGTTACCGTATGCTCGAGGGCGAATATGAAAAGCTGCAGGAGTTGCTCAGAGAAGACAGGCCGCGCTAGTTTGCTGGACTCTGGCGACTAGATGCCATTGCAGATTCAGACCTGAACGGGTATCATCGTCGTCTTCTGTACCGGGCCACTGAAAACCTGGGATACGTGCTCGACGGCACAGGAGGCGTGATATAGCGTAAATCTGGATTTTAGGCAGCCAGAATCATATCCTGAATATACCAAAACCCATCCAGGCGAAACGTTCGAGCAGAATGATGGAGATAGAAGAGTTAAAAGCTTTCCTGGACACGAAATTCCGACTTCCTGTGATTGAAGGGGAGGACAAGATCTGCCCACTCGATGAAGCTATAAGAAAGCACGTTAGAAAAGGAATGTCCATTGGTTTTGCCGGAAGAGGCGGAGCTTTGCTCAATCAACTCATAAGGGAGTTCTGGGATAAAGACCCCGGGTTCACCATCATAAATAATGGCGTCACAGCGACGGTGCTGTCTTTAATTCACGGTAGACTGGTTAAGAAAATCATAGCCAGTTTCATCGGCGACGTGTATCCGACGCCAGGACCGAATCCTGTGGCTCAGAGAGCCTACCTGTCCGGTGAAGTGGAATTCGAGAACTGGACAATGCTTACCATCCCCCAGAGACTCTTGGCCGGGGCGATGGGATGGAACGTAATTCCCACCAGGTCGATTGTAGGAAGCTCCATGGAAGAGGAAAACAAGGAATCATTTAAGGTCATAGATGACCCGTTTGCCCCCGGCGACAGAATAGGGCTCATGAGAGCGTCAAGACCGGATATTGCACTTGTTCACGGCGCTGCTGCTGACCGCTCTGGAAACACAATTATTACCTATCCTCTGGGGGCTGATGTCTTTGGTGCCTGGGGGGCTAGAAATGGAGTTATCGTCAGCGCGGAGAATATCGTCTCCACGGAGTTTATACGCAGGCACTCACATCTCGTCCGCATTCCATCTTACATGGTCAGGGCGGTCTGCGAAGTTCCCTATGGAGCACATCCTGCCGGAATGCCAAACTGCGGCTTGCCTGAATTCGAACACTACTTCGAGGACTATGATTTCCTCACTGAAAGCAGGGAAGCATCGAGAGACGACCGAAAATTCTCAGAGTGGGTGAAGTACTGGACTCTGGACTGCAAGGACTACAACGAGTATCTTGCCAAACTCGGTAGAGACCGGCTTCTTTATCTTAGAGGGAAGGCTCATTCGGATTCGTGGAAAGACGAGACATTGGCTGAGCTACCAAATCTAGATTTCAACAAAGAGCCGAACGCACTGGAGAAGACGGTGGTCACTGCCGCCCAGGTCATAAGTGACAAATTCGTTGCCGGAGGATACAAGACAATACTCGCCGGTGTCGGCCTGCCAAATCTGGCAGGATGGCTGGCAACTTATAAACTGAAAGAAAAGGGCTATGACGTGGATCTAATGGCTGAGATAGGCATGTTTGGCCACCTTCCCAGGGCTTCAGACCCATTCATATTCAGCTATCACAACATGCACACGTGCAA
>CP070793.1:813454-820152 GCA_020346965.1 Chloroflexota bacterium
CTCTGGTCCACGCCTTCGTCTCTCAGGGAATGAATATCGGTGCAGGGATGGTCCTCTTACTGGTGGGACCGATTACCAGTTGGGGCACCATCCTGGTTCTCAGGAAGCAATTCGGTGGCAGGATTTTGGCTATCTATCTGGTGGTCGTCTGTGTGTTATCTCTTGTTTTGGGCTACTGTTTTTCGCTGATATAGTGGTATCTGGTACAACAAAATGAATACCAGCTGCTAATTATGTATAATTATGGATCTTTTGCTTCCGGGTCGGGACATGAGGAACAGGACATGTTAACGAAGAATGATTTAGCCAGATACGAACGCCAGATTTTGTACCCGGACCTTGGCGAAAAGGGTCAAGAAAAACTCAAGCAGTCCCATGTAGTGGTAGCAGGACTCGGGGGATTGGGATGTGCTGCCTCTCTGTATTTGACGTGTGCCGGTATAGGCCATATCACCCTGATAGACTGTGACCGTGTGGAACTGTCCAATTTAAACCGACAGATCCTCTATTACGATCAAGATATCGGAGAGCAAAAGCCCTTTTCGGCAGCTCAGAAGCTAGCCAAATTGAATCCCTCAATAGAGGTCACTCCTGTTTTCAACAAGATTACTGCGCAGAATGCCAGAGAGATTATCAAAGGAGCAAATCTGGTAATAGATGGGATGGATAATTTCAAGACCAGATTTATTATTAACAAGGCATGTGTTGCTGAAGGAATACCCTTCATCCACGGCGGTGTCCATGGGCTCTTTGGCGAGGTTACTACTATACTTCCGGGAAGGACCCCCTGCCTCACCTGTATTTTTCCTGAATTTCCACGTGGTCAACTAGCACTTCCTGTTTTTGGCGTAACGCCGGCATTGATTGCCATCTTACAGGTGACAGAAGCGATTAAACTCCTTGCCGGGTTCGGGTCCTTGCTAACAGGGAAGATGTTATATTTCAATGGCGAGACGATGGAGTTCACATCATGCGACGTGACGAAGAACCAAAAATGCAGGGTCTGCGGGACAGAGGAAGTCCAAAAATGAGCATCACGGTGAAGCTTCATCCAATTCTGCAGAACCTTGCCGGAGGGCAGGAGATGGTTGAAGTAACCGGTCATACTACTGGTGAATGCCTTGAGGACCTGGAAAGTCGCTTTCCTGTTATCAAGCAATTGATTCGTGATAATCGAGGGGAGTTACGTCGCTATTGTGAAATTCTTGTAAACTCCAAATCTACTTACCCGCGGGAGCTAACTACACCCGTTAAAGACGGAGACCAGATTGATATTATGATTTTCGTTGCTGGCGGATAATCGTAGAAGCAAATGCTAATGACTACATGGCTAAAATAATTGCAGTCTGTAAGAGTGAGGAGAAAGGCACCAGAAAGGAAGCCGTAGCTGAAGGTATTCTCAGGGAAGACCATGGCTTAGTTGGGGATGCCCATGCTGATTGCTGTGTCCATCGCCAAGTGAGTCTCCTTGGCATGGAAAGTATCGGTAAGATCAAAAAGCTGGGCTTCGAGGTAGGTCCCGGCGATTTTGCTGAAAACCTGACCACACAGGGGCTTGACCTGCCATCCCTGCCTCTAGGCACAAAAATAGCCATTGGCAAGGACATCCTCCTTGAGATTACCCAGATTGGCAAGGAGTGCCACAGGGGTTGCGCTATCTACCAGGAGATAGGAAAATGCATCATGCCTAAGGAGGGAATATTCGCCAGGGTGGTTCAGGGCGGCCCTGTTCGGGCCGGAGATGATATAAGGATAGACACGAATGGAAAATAGGGATGCCGGACTGGTAGAGAAAATCTCTGCCCTCAGGAAAAGAAGAAATGCTGTTCTTCTTGTCCACAACTATCAGCTTGGTGAGGTCCAGGACATAGCCGACTTTATCGGCGATTCCCTGGATCTGAGCCAGAGGGCTGCCGAAACCGATGCCGATGTAATCGTGTTCTGCGGCGTCCATTTTATGGCGGAAACAGCCTCCATCCTCTGCCCTGATAACGTGATCTTGCTTCCCGATATAAACGCCGGCTGCCCCATGGCGAATATGATTACTGCGGAACGCTTGCGGGCGAAGAAGAAAGAACATCCGAAAGCAGCAGTGGTCTGTTATGTCAACTCCTCGGCCGAAGTCAAGGCGGAATCAGATATCTGCTGTACTTCAGCCAATGCCGTCAGGGTCGTGGAAAGCCTGGATGCCGAGGAGATACTATTCGTCCCCGACCAGTATCTCGGGCATTACGTTTCGACCAAGACAAGCAAAAAGATGATTCTCTGGCCCGGCTTCTGCCCCACCCACGTCAGGATAAAGCCCGAGAGGATAAAGGAACTGAAGAAAGAGTATCCTCAAGCCAAGGTGGTGGTCCATCCGGAGTGCACGCCCGAAGTAATCGCTCTTGCCGACGAAGTGCTAAGTACCAGCGGGATGTGCAAGTATGCTCAGAGGGATGAGGTCAGAGAGATGGTTGTGGGTACAGAGATGGGTATAATACACCGGCTTAAAAAGGAGAATCCGGGCAAGAAGTTCATCCCTATTTCCGAGCAGGCAATTTGCCCCAACATGAAATGGATTACGCTGGAGAAAGTCCTGTGGGCGCTGGAGGAAATGAGCCCTGAGGTCAAGGTCCCTGAGGGAATTCGTGTCAGAGCTAAAGCTGCCGTGGACAAGATGCTCGAGATAGGACGGGAATCGTGAAGAAAACAGACAGGATAATTGCCCTTATCACTACCGGCAGTGAGGAAGAAGCCCATACTATTGCAGAGCTCCTGGTCAAGGGGAAAAAGGCTGCCTGCGTAAATATCGTGCCGGCCGTGGACTCGCTCTTCTGGTGGGAGGGCAAGATTGAGTCCGCCCGGGAGAACCTCTTACTGGTTAAGACCAAAGCATCGCTATTTCCCGAAATAGTTGAGATGGTCAAAGGAGTGCACAGTTATGAAGTCCCGGAAATCATCGCCCTGCCCATTATTGCCGGCAGCGAGGATTACCTCAAGTGGCTGGATGCTGCCTGCCAGTAAGAGCATCCTCGATAGCACGCCTTCACAGCAGAAGTCTATTTGACAGTTGGCAACACCGGTGTTAATATAATCGACGCGGTATTCCACTGGGGGTGAGTGTATGCATCAAAGTTCTGAGTGGCTGTTCCGTGGGTTCAATTCTACCCATGTCACCGCGTTAGATCGATTCTCTTCTTCACACCGAAATTTGCATACTGCGGTTTGACGGCCGAACCAAAACTCAATCGCATGAAACAACGAAAGGAGGTGAAATCCGGCTAAATAACTGACTCAAAGAAGCAATAGTACTAAGACAAACTAAGGAAAAGGAGGATAAGGTATGAAAAAAGCATTACTAGCAATAGTAGCTGTGCTCTTGATTGCCAGTATAGGCTTTGCGTGCGGGCCGGGACCAGAACCTGAACCTGAACCTGAGGAGCGGTGCACTATCATCAGAGACAATTTCGGGGTGCCCCATGTCTTCGCAGACACCAAAGCGGACCTGGCCTATGGAGCCGGCTATGCCATGGCTCAGGACAGGCTGTGGCAGGCAGATGTTCTCAGGCGAGCAGCCAAGGGGCGTCTTGCCGAGTTCGGCCTGGCATCAGTAGGGGAAGATGCCGCCACCAGAACACTGTGGTATAGCGAGGCGGAGTTGCAGCAGATTTATGATGAATGGGACCCCGGCACAGGCAACGAACACCTCAAGCCAATGATTGAGGCTTACGTAGAAGGCATCAACACTTACATCGGGGAAGCCCGGATCAACCTGGCACTGATGCCTATCGAATACTTCGGGTCAGGCTTGATCGATCAGCTCGAGGATTTCTCCGTTACCGACGTGGTAGGCCTAACGGTGTTGATGGGGTGGAGATTTGGCGGATGTGGAGGCAACGAAGCCGACTTCTACGAGGCTCTGCTTACACTCCAGGCTATGCATGGAGCAACGCTCGGCGGAGCCATTTGGCAGGATTTATTCCCCCTGGACGACGCTGGAGCGCCTGTGACGATACCAGGCTCGGGTTGCGCGGGACCTCTTTCCACTGGCGTAGCTTCGCTGGATATTCCCGACAACTTCAGCGGGATCCTGCAGCAATATAAGGATTTCTGGGCGAGTCAGGACGCGCTTTTCAAGTCGCTGGGCATACCGACCAAATTCGGAAGCAACGCCGTCCCCGTCAGTGGCGACCTGTCGGCCAGCGGGCATCCAATGGAGCTGGGGGGACCGCAGATGGGTTACTCGATTCCTCAAATTGTCTGGGATCTGGGGCTGCACGGGGCCGGAATCAATGCCCAGGGTATGGCAATCCCTGGTTCCGGTCCATTCATTTTGATCGGTGTCAGCGACTATGGCGCCTGGACATCGACCACGGGCTCCTCGGACAACATGGATATCCGCATCCTGGACTTGAATCCTATGAACCCGTTCCAGTACTGGCACGACGGTGCCTGGGTTGATATGGAGGCAAGAATCGAGACAATCTATGATTCGGACGGGATTGCCCATAACGAGACCTGTTATCGCTCCCTATATGGCCCCATTGTTTCCCTCGATCCGGGTGAGAATATGGCGGTCACCTTACATGTCCCCTTCTACAAGGACGAGATTGCTTACGAGCAGGGCTGGGAGATGTTCCAGGAAGCAACAAACATCGCCGAGTTTGAAACAGCAGTGGATCATGTTGGGTGTAACCACAACTTCTACTGGGCAGACACGGCAGGCAATATAGGCTACTGGCATGCCGGGCGCTTCCCCATAAAGCCGATGGGTGCCGACCGCAGATTGCCCCTGTACGGTAACGGAACACAGGAGTGGGACGGTGTCACTGGCCCTGATGACATACCCAAGTGCATCAACCCCACCCAGGGCTGGCTTGCCAACTGGAACAACAAACCGATCGCCGGCTGGCAATACGCCGAGAGCGACTTCCACTGGGGCGAGGGTTTCCGGGTCCAGGTTCTGATGGATGCCATGGCTCTATTCGCGGCGGCAGGAGACCTGACCACGGACGACCTGAACACGCTTAACCAGATTGGAGGCTACCACAACACTGCCGGAATGAACTTCGCCGGGAACGTGACGGCTGCGGCTCTGGCCAGCGCTAACGCGACACTGCAGACAGCAGGAAGTTACCTGTACGACTGGGCTACTGCCACACCTCTTCCCGCCAGTTACGTCGACCTGGTATCGCCCATGTACCCTGAGCCGGATCCTACATATGATCATCCCGGGCTGACCATCTTCAACGCCTGGTACGACAAAGTCGTTCCCGCAGTCTTCAGCGGCATTCTGCCATCCAATCTCATTAACGAGGTGAAGGGCAGTTCCAGCCTGTTAACCCGTGTCTTCAGGGAAGATGCCGGTCTCCTCTACCCCACATACCCCTCCGGAGGAACACTGGATAACCTGATTATCGACGCGTTAGGGGACGCAGTTGACGAGCTAACGGGCGTATACGGTGCCGACATGTCGACCTGGCTCACCCCGGTGCAGATGCAGAGCTATGATGTGCAGGGAGCTCTGCCGCAGGCTTTCGAGCATCCACGCATGAACCGCGGTACCTACGGCCATCTTGCTGAGATGTCCACGCCGCAGAATGCGGTGAATGTTATTCCGCCTGGCACGAGTGGTTTCATGGGCGTAACTTCTCCACCTACACCCAGCCCCCATGCCTACGACCAGGTGGCACTCTACGCGAGCTGGACATACAAACCCATGCTATACAGTCTAGCAGCAGTCGAGGCTGTGGAAACGTCGCGCACTGTTTTCTACGTTGAGGAGTGAAGCGGTGACCTGATGAGCACAGCTCAATAAGGTTATCGCAGAGGTTGACTAAGAGAGCCGAGGTTTTCCAACCTCGGCTCTCTGTTTACGGCCCGACTGTCATTGCGAGGAGCCGAAGGCGACGAAGCAATCTCGGAGGCGCATCACAGGCTGATTGGAATTGGAATTCCGAAATCTGGACTTGCTTAGAGTTTGAAAATTGCATTTGGAATCCAGCCAAAAATTGCCCCACTTACCCAGATTTTAACGGCATCTTAACATTTATGTGTTACACTTGAAATATAAAGGAGGGGTTAGAATAAGACGCACACGAGGAACAGAAGGGCTTGACAAAGTCTCGTAGACAAGGTATAAACTCAGGCGGTGTAGTAGTGGAAAAGGAGGATATGAGGAGATTTGGAGGCAGCCTGGGGGACAATGACGATTACAGTTGGTCGAAAGGTCTAATTTTCGGCTAGTTTTATGGTTTTCGCTGCCTGCTGCGTTAGGCAAATAGAACAGGGGGAGACCAAAAGAACGAAAGGAGGTGGTTTATCGGAGTATGATACGAAGATTAGGCTGCTGTAGATAACTGGAGGTCGACCGGTATATTCCAGCAACCTATGAAGCTTGGTTTGATAAATCAGCAACTGAAAATTATAAAGGAGGTTGATACATTGAAAAAGATACTTTTTATCTCATTAGCAGTAGTGCTGGCTCTAAGCATGGGCCTCATTGGCTGTGAAGGCGAAGGCCCAGGCCCGGAGGACACTAGACTCCCTATCACCATCGGCATCGCCGGACCAATGGGACAGGCTCAGGGTCAACATCACATGTACGGCGCCGAATTGGCAGCCGGTGAAATCAACGGAGACGACTTTACAACCGACGGTGTGGATATAGGTGGCACACTCTACAAAGTGGAACTGGTCGAGATTGACACCAATGA
>CP070793.1:820252-825429 GCA_020346965.1 Chloroflexota bacterium
ATCTGGGTGGGGCAGCCGCGCTACTGGGCAGACACAAAGAGGCCCGCAAGCATTGCATGGAAGCCATCAAGGTCTGCACTGACATGAAGTTCCGCCCCGAGCTGGCCCTCAGCCGCCTCCAACTCGCCGAGCTGCTTCTGAAGCAATATCCAAAAGAGCGAGCCGCAGCACCGGAGCACCTGGACTTTGCCGTCAAAGAGTTCCAAAACATGAAGATGCAGCCCTGGCTGGAGCGGGCGTTGAGGCATAAAGAGATACTGAAAGCCTAAGCCTTTGTTCCACGTTAGACATGCAAGCTGAACGGTAGAAATTCTGTGTTATTGTGTCCTGACAATCCAGATTAAAATCTTAGACCACATCATAATAGGCGAGAATCGCTACTTCAGCTTTGTCGATGCCAGCCTTATCAAGGAATATAACTTGGATTTCCTAAGCTTCAAAGAGGAGAACAAGGCTTAGGCTAGAGCGGGAATGAATTTATCCCTTAGCGTCTGAGGCGGACTTAAAGCACAAATAGAGCCACCAAGGGACTTGACACTCTTAGCAATCGGTGTATGATGTATGTAATAGTTTAAGTTTAGGTTATTACAAGCTTCTTAGGATTATACTAGATTCATATCAAGTATTGGGTGACCAAGGCTCTAACTAAAATTTATAAGAGAGGAGGTCATCCAATGAGTTTTCAAGACAAAACCATCCAGTGTGCTGATTGTGCGGTTGACTTCGCCTTCACAGCTGAGGAACAAGAGTTGTTTCAAACCAGGGGCTATACGAATGAGCCGAAGCGCTGTCCCCCATGCCGCCAGGCGAGAAAGACAGAGCGGAACGGAAGTCGTGGTAACAACTACGGTCTCCCACGCCAGATGTTCCCCGCTGTATGCGCCGAGTGCAGCAAAGAGACCGAAGTACCTTTTGAACCTACAAATGGCAGGCCGGTCTATTGTAGTGACTGCTACAGAAAAGTCAGACTGAGTGTATAATGCCGGTTTGACCACAGGACATGCATGGGCTGGGGTATACCTGGCCTGTGTATGTCTCGAGAATGTGGCGACGTATCATCTCAATGGGAGTCTCGATACAAGAAGGTGAATTCCAAGTTTCCCGGCTTTGTTGCTTTCAAAAGATGATGCAGATGAGCGGAATTCTGCGTGGGGCGAAATCCCACCGCCATTTTCTCAGCAAGGATTAAGAGATTAAACGAAAGGAGGATTATTATGAAGATTTATGTGGGTAACTTACCCCATGAGGTAACTGAAGCGGAATTGCGTCAGGAATTCGGTACTTTTGGAGAAGTGGCGTCTGTAAACATTATAACGGACAGATACACTGGTCGCCCCAGGGGATTCGGGTTTGTTGAAATGCCGACAGTGTCTGAAGGTAATGCCGCAATTGCTGGCCTCAACGGGAAAGCAATGAAGGACCAGACGCTTAATGTTAACGCGGCTCGCCCACCTTCTGACAACAGAGGTGGCAGCTCTTACGGAAACAGGAGAAGTGGCGGACGCAATAGGGGATGGCAGAGAAGGTATTAGACTCCTTCCCCTCCGTTCCTGCCTAAGACACAATGTATATGTCAACAAGAGCACAAAAAGGAGCATAAAATGAAGATACTGTTGGTTTATCCCAAGTATCCGGACACCTTCTGGAGTTTTAAGCATGCTTTGAAATTCATCTTTAAAAAGGCTGTCTTTCCTCCTCTGGGTTTATTGACCGTAGCTGCCATGCTTCCCGAGAAATGGGAGAAAAAGCTCGTGGACATGAATACCACAGCCCTGACAGACAGAGACCTTGAGTGGGCGGATTATGTCTTTCTCAGCGCCATGGTGGCGCAGCAAAATTCGGCGAGGGAGGTCATCGATAGATGCAAAAAGTTAGGGACCAGGATCGTGGCAGGTGGTCCCTTTTTCAGCCCTGGGTATGAAGATTGGGGCTTTGATGGCATAGACCATCTTATATTCGGCGAGACTGAAAATACACTGCCGCTCTTTATAGAGGACTTAGAGAAAGGATGCGCTAAGCACATCTACGCAGCTGAAGGATTCCCGGATATAAGGAAAGCTCCCGTTCCTTTGTGGTCGCTAATCGATAAGAAGAAATACCAGTCAATGAGTATCCAGTATTCTCGAGGCTGCCCTTTCGATTGTGAATTCTGCGATATCGTCGTACTGAACGGGCATAAACCGCGAACCAAGGACAAGGATCAGGTAATAGCCGAACTGGATGCCGTATACGACATGGGATGGCGAGGCGGCGTATTCTTCGTCGACGACAATTTCATTGGCAACAAACGAAAACTAAAGTCGGAAATCCTACCGGCAGTAATTGAATGGATGGAAGAAAAGAAACATCCATTCACGTTTTATACGGAAGCATCCATAAATCTCGCTGATGATGAAGAGTTGATGCGTATGATGACTGCGGCGGGATTTGACATGATATTTGTGGGCATCGAAAGCCCCAGTAAGGAAAGTCTAGTTGAATGCAATAAGCTGCAGAATAAGAATCGTAATTTGCTGGCCTCAGTTAAAAGGATGCAGAACTACGGATTGCAGGTGCAGGGAGGATTTATTGTTGGGTTTGACAGCGACCCGCTTTCCATCTTCAAAAGCCAAATCGATTTCATCCAGAAGAGTGGAATTGTTACCGCTATGGTGGGCGTATTGATGGCTCCTCCGGAGACAAGACTATATAAGCGTTTAAAGAAGGAGAACCGCATACTGCCAAAGGGCTCTGGCGATAACACAGATGGGTCAACCAACTTCATCCCCAAAATGGGTCGCGAAGCGCTTACCAGTGGCTACAGGCATGTGGTAGATACCATCTATGCCCCCAACCAATACTATGAGCGTATTAAGACCCTTCTAAGGGAGTATAAACCTGGAAATAAAGGGACATTCAGGCCTTCTCTTCTCCATCTGGTAGCGTTGATAAGGTTCACATGGGTTTTGGGGATCATGGAGAAGGGGAGAATACATTATTGGAAGCTGGTTGGCTGGACCTTGTTGAGAAGACCAAAAACCTTCCCCTTATCCATGGCTCTAGCTGTTCAGGGATTCCATTTCCGCAAGGTCGCCGAAAAAGTACGTGTAGTCCTAGCCAGTGATATTCGCAGACTGGAGCAAATGCGAGAGCCACTAGGCAAACACGGTTGACGATATTATCCAACAAGAAGCGTTTGCTATTAGCTAAGCGAAATACCGCCCCGTGATAAGTGCAATATTACCCTAATTGACGTTAAGATATTTGCGACAGGCTGGGACATAATAGGCTTTCACGAATAAAACAGAAGCCTGAGTGTGTTTACCTAATTTGCCTCAAAACAAAGCCAAAATATACCCTGCTATTGTGACCACGCCAGCAGCAAGTGGCTGCCTCTGTAGTCAATAGCTTTGCCTTGTAGCTACAGTGGCAAAATCAGGCAAGTTTTTCCACTAGAAAGAACCTGGCATCATTTTCCTTTGAATGGGTTATAGTGCCATGATATAATGCTTTGACGATGGCTACTGACAAAGAGAAAGCAGTTGAATTGGCTATTGAGCAAATCGAGAGGCAATACGGCAAAGGTTCGATTATGAAGTTGGGCGAAGCCCCGGCCAGAGTAGCCGGAGATGCCATTCCCACCGGGGCATTAGCCCTCGATCTGGCGTTAGGAATAGGCGGTATACCTAGGGGCCGGGTTACCGAGATATTTGGCTCTGAGGCCTCGGGCAAAACTACGCTCGCTCAGCATATAATAGCCGAAACTCAAAAAACTGGCGGTACTGCTGCATATATTGATGCCGAGCATGCGTTTGACCCAACCTATGCTGCTAACTGCGGCGTAAACCTGCGTGATTTACTAATCTCGCAACCGGACACCGGCGAGCAAGCCCTAGAGATTACCGAAACCCTGGTGAGAAGCAGTGCTGTAGATGTAGTAGTCATCGACAGTGTAGCCGCCCTTGCCCCCAGAGCTGAGATAGAAGGCGAAATGGGCGATGCTCACGTTGGTTTGCAGGCACGATTGATGTCACAGGCACTGAGAAAATTGAGTGCTGCTATCAGTAAGTCCAAAACAGCCGTTATCTTTATTAACCAGTTACGAGAAAAGGTGGGCATTGTTTTCGGTAATCCGGAAATAACTCCCGGGGGAAGAGCGCTAAAATTTTATAGCTCGGTGAGGATAGATTTGAGGCGGGGCGAGTCGATCAAGCAGGGCACAGAAATGGTGGGCGCAAGAGTAAGAGCCAGGGTAGTTAAGAACAAGGTAGCTCCCCCATTTCGCAGCGCTGAATTCGATATCATGTTTAATCATGGAATAAGCAAAGAGGGAAATCTGGTTGACCTCGGGGTGACAACAGGCGTAATAAAGAAAGCTGGTGCCTTCTTTACCTACGGCGATACGAAATTGGGGCAGGGCAGGGAGAATGCCAAGGATTACCTCAAGCAGCACCTTGAACTAGCTTCACAATTGGAAAGCACAATAAGAGCTTCAACAGCTACTCCCAGCAGCTCTCCCGGGAAAGGTTCAGAAACCTTTTCACAGGAAGCTTGACGTAATTCAGGAAGAAGTCCGTTGGTAGATAGTAATTCCATGCAGGATTGCCTCAACGCAGCCTACCATTATCTCAGTTATCGCCCGCGCAGCGAAGGGGAAATCAGGCAATGTCTTCGCAGACGCGGTTTTGCCAGTGAAGTGGCAGAGAAAGCAATTATCAAACTCCGGGAGCAAAACTTAACCGATGATTTCGCCTTTGCCCAGTTTTGGAAAGAGAACCGCTTATCATTCAAGCCCAAGAGCAAAAGATTGATAAAAAAGGAACTAAAGGACAAAAAGATAGCCGCAGAAATCATCGAACAGGTGACCGAGGACATCGATGATGAAGCGATTGCTTATAAACTAGGTGCCAGCCGGATGTCGACTCTTGCCAATTTGGATTATCCAGACTTCCACCGACGGCTATCAAGTTACCTTGCTTACCGAGGTTTTGGTTACGAAGTCATAAAGCATACCGCCGCACTCATCTGGCGAGAAAACGAACAAAGTTAAGATGATAGATTGGGAATTGGTGGCAAAAATTGCTGGCGGTGGATTTGGTTCTACTCTCATCATCCTCGCGATTGTCAGCATTGTAATCTGGCTGATAGGGCTAGTGATGCGAAGAAGGGCTCGAAGGGTCAAGGACGAATCCAAATGA
>CP070793.1:825529-833847 GCA_020346965.1 Chloroflexota bacterium
ACAGGGGACGTGGGCCGCCCCGGTTTTCATAATTCCGAAGTCGCTTATCATAAACTGTGGGCAGTTCGGTAAAACGGTAGCTACTTTGTCGCCTTTCTTAACGCCTAAGTCAGCCAGTGCCGCAGCCAATCTGTCGCTAAGAAGCCTCAGTTCGCCATAAAGAATTTCTTTCCCCAAATAGAAGCAAGCAGCTTTGTCAGGAAATTCAGCCGCTGTGGCATCCAGAAGATTGTGGACGGTAACTCTAGGATAGGGCTCCCTTGTGGGCGGAAGCTTATACGGCCCCATCCTGTACTGATTTAGCCATGGTTTTTCAGCCATAGTGACCACAATTTCACCCCCTATATCTGGTCGACTACATAATCCAGGTCCAGATCCTTAAGCCTTTCTGGCGTCGGCTTTCCGGTCTTCTTGTCCCAGCCGCGCAACTCATAATAGGCATCCAGTGACTGGTCTAGCTTCTGTATAGTATGCCCCTCGGCGGCACCCTCGGGCAATGGTTCCTCGAGCAATCGTTTGGGTAGAGTATCATCGACCCTGGTTAAGCCCTCCCTAACGTTGAAAGCTCTAGCCAGGTTATAGACCCTCTCGCCAATTCTCCTGAAATCGCCGGCACTGAGCTCCCAGCCAACGCAGTTGGCTATCATATCAGCCCAGTCTTCAGCAGCCAGCGCCATACCCATGAACTTGCACGTTCCCATACAATCAAAGACCGTGAGGGCATCCTCGAGGTCCTTCACGACCTTAGCTTCAGCAGGATTCTCTACTATCCAGTCTTCGATTCTACTATCCTCAACGCACAGGAAAGGTGTGTCTACAAAGGCTGGTCCTTCAACGTAAGCCGTGATATGGTCGCCACCGCGGTTGGCCGTGACAAATGCCAGACCGCATATCTTGGCCGCCCTCGGATCATAGGCCGGTAACTCCAGCCCTTTGACATGCATGGCAAACCTTTCCGCACCTTTATTGAGTTTCGCCGCTACCCTCTTGGTCCCCTCTGCCAACAGGTCACCTATACCCTCCCTTTTGGCTATTTTGTGTATGAGTTCAATAACAGCATCCGCATCACCAAATTTCAGCTCCAGTCCGTCGGTGTCGGCCTTAGTCAATATATCCTTTTCGTAGCACTCCATGGCAAAGGCTATGGTGCTACCAGTAGATACTACATCCAGCCCGTAGTCATCGCACAAATTGTGTGCGAATGTCACTGCCTCAAGGTTGTCCAGGGCACACATACCGCCAAAAGCACCGATTGTTTCATATTCCGGCCCCTCACCCTTACAGGCATAGGGCCCGCTTTTCACCACACTTACCCGGCAACAGCTGATGGGACAGGCGTAGCAGTGTTTCCTGTCCACCAGGAGCGTGCTCTCCAGTGTGACTCCGCTTATCTTGTCTATATCTGGAGCAACCCCTGTTTGCCAGTTCCTGGTGGGAAACCCTCCCCTGACATTCACCAAATCGGTAACCATAGCCGTTCCATAGGTCTCGAGGGTAATCTTCAGCAGGCTTTCGTTGACCAGGTCATAGTTCCTCTTGGAGATTTGAACGAAAGCATCTTTGTTGGCGATTTTGATCTCCTGCGTTCCTCTGACAGCCACTGCCTTAAGCCGTTTCGCCCCCATTACTGCCCCAAGCCCACATCTGCCGGTAGGTCGGTGAATATCGTTGAATATACCCGCATATCTGACCAAGTTCTCACCAGCTATGCCAACGCAGGCAACATTGAACTCCTCATCCAGTTCTTCCCTAATCAGCCTGTACGTTTCACCAACATTTCTGCCCCACAGGTGTCCAGCGTCCCTGAGCTCAGTCTTGCCGTCGTCCATTACAAGGTATACTGGTTCGGGTGAAATGCCTTCGAAGATAATCCCGTCGAAACCAGAGTTCTTCAAGTAAACTCCCCAGGTTCCTCCTGAGTTTGCTTCCCCCCAGAAACCAGTCAGAGGCGACTTTGCTACTACACAATATCTTCCTGCGCTTGGTGATTCCGTGCCAGTTAAGGGGCCGGTCATGAAAATAAGCTTATTGTCGGGTCCGAACGGGTCAGTGCCCTTGGGCACCTCGTCAAAAAGGTATTTTGTTGCCAGTCCACTTCCTCCCAAGAACATCTTACAGTCATCCTCTTTGAGAGCCTCCTTTGACATCTTGCCCGTTGTCAAATCAACCCTGAGTATCTGTCCCATATAACCGAACATATTTGCTCCTCCTCTTATTTGGTCGTACTTGCTCCTAAACTGGTCTTTCTCAACGTTCAAATTCTGCTTTGGCAGCATCCATTCGCCGCACAGGGTGGATTGTATCAAACGGCGTCTGCGTCAGTTGGAGGACTCGTTTCAATACTTTCTCGTCAGGTGCCTCCCATTCACAGAAGTGCTTATTCTCAGCGAAATCGCAGTAACTACACCTCCAAGAGACGCCTTCCGGTACGTAGTTAGGGGCGGCTTTGGCACGTGCAATCAGCTCCTCCTCAGTGAATGTCGCATTGTGAACAACTATGAAGCGTGGCATTTTCCTTACCTCCTTTTGGTTCCCCCTGAATCTCTTGAAGTCCGCATAGTGGCTCCGGCAAATCTAGAAATCTATGCTTTTTCCCTCGTACACGTAGCTGAAGAACTTCTCGGTCTCTGCAACGCTAGGTATTCTGGGAGAAACAATCAGTGAACCGTCAGCCATGACATTATCTATTAGTTTCTCCATTACCTTATTGAAGCTATCCAAATGGATACCTGTTTCCTCAATGCTTAGTGGTTGATGAATTTCACGAGCTAATCCTCGTACAGCTTGCGCCAAAACTGTTGCCGCCTTTGCTCCCTTTGGTACCTCAAGCTTGATAGCGTGAGCTATCTCTGCCCAGAGTTCTTCACAAGCCTCGCCTATGAATTCGATGGTATAAGGCAAAAACAGTCCTACCGCCCTGCCATGCGGTGTATGGAAAATGGCACCCAGAGAATGACCTGCAGCGTGGGCCATAGATGACAGCGCATTGATGAAGCCGATACCGGCGATGCAGCCTGCATTATGCATCTTTTCGCGAGCTTCTACATCGTTCCCATCCTTGACTGCCCTTAGAAGATACTGGAATACAATCTGTATAGCTTTGATACAGAGGCCATCGGTGAAGTCATTCTTCCAGGCACATGTATATCCTTCGATTGCGTGAGCCAGCGCATCCATGCCCGTGTCCGCCGTGATGTGCGGAGGCATTGCCCGTGCCATTTCCGGATCTACAATGGCAATGTCCGGGGCAATCTCTCGATTAATAAGGCTCAGTTTTCTTTGCTCGGCTGTATCTGTAAGCACTACCGCAAAGGTCGCCTCGGCGCCTGTCCCCGAAGTTGTGGCAATGCAGACAAGCTTGCATTTGGTGCCCAGACCCAAACCCGAAATAAACGGGTTTATCTCCTCCGGTTTTATATCCGGTCTTTCATATTGCACCCTCATAGCCTTAGCTGCGTCCATGACTGAGCCCCCGCCTACACCAATAACCAAGTCCGGTCCATACTTGTTCATCTGAGCCACTCCCTCCTGCACCGTCTTCAGCGACGGATCAGGTTCAACCTCATCAAAGACTGTGGCTTGTATCTCCGCCTGCCAGAGTTGTTCCTTTACCTTGTCAATAAGACCCAGCTTCACAATGTTCTTATCGGTAACGATGAATGCCAGTTTCCCCTTCAATTCAGCCAGATGACTAAGTGCATCTTGTCCAAAGACTACGTTGGGAACCACGAAGTACCACATAGCTATCTCCTCTCCACAAATCAGTTATATTTCTATGAAAAAACTACGTTGACAGATAGCGGTTACCACTAACTTTCTTGCGATCTTACGCCGCATAAACGTCTATTCAGGGAATACAGTCTCAAATGCAGTCATGCAGTTGACCAGTTCCACTGCTGCTCTCGGCATCTTCATGATTTGGGCCATGTCGCCTTTGACCTTGATCTTGCCGGTCATCATTGACTGGACTGGATCAACTCTTTTGTCCAATATTTGCTTCATGTTGGTGAACGGGCCAAATATGCGGTATTTCGGAGACTTCTCGTTTTCGTCCGCAATCACGCTAGCCTCGCGGCATTCGCCGTGCCACAGGTCGAGATACAGGACATGCCTGTTTTTGTATGATGCATCGGGGTCCACGATGATGTAGATATCTCCTTCCCAGTTCTTCGCTGCCTCTTTATATGCCTGGCTGGTTTCTAGAGCCTTTCTTAGTGCATCGACCCAGTCCTGAGAGCCAAACAAAATAGCCATTTTAGCCTCCTCCTTATGAATTTCGGTTGCTAATTATAGCAATTATTACCTATTGCAGATATATAATGCAGACGCCACCATCCCTCCAAAAATAGATCACTTATGTCCTATAGTCAGTCGTGACCCAGTTTATCTTATTTCAGTATCATTATCTTTGAAACCTTGAACAAGAGCAAAGGGTTACCCCGTGACTTAATCTTGCGGGTAAGCATAGCCAGTATGGGGCTGAGCTGGCCAGAGCTGATATGTGCTAGATTCTCAAACCCCGCTTCCATATACGCCGTCGGACTAGTTACTGCATCATTCTGCAGTTCGAGTTTGCCTTGATCGAGATGCAGTGTAACAGCTACCCCTGACGTCGACTCCTTTATTACCATGCTCCCTTTAACCTTTTGAACGCTCTTATACCTCTTAGGGTTCTTGAGGTTTGTGTCCATAATCTCCTTGAGCATTGCACCCAGACCGTTCAGTTCTTCCCCCGTTTTCACTCCGACTTCAGTCATCTTCGAATACCTCCCTTCAAGTATGTTTCCTCAGAAATTTCCTCGCTGGTTCATCCCTTCGCAGTGTATTATATTATAATTATACTGACAGTTGTGATCGTGGATAGAATCGGACTGAGCAGATAGAGAAATGGCATTGATTACAGTACGTTTCTATAGCCTGTGGCGTTCTTATATCGGCGCGGCTAGCACTACTTTGCAGGCCGACCACATACAGGAGGCGCTAACTCAGCTCGAGGATGAATTCGGTCCCATACTCCGGGAAAGACTCGGCACTGCTGGGATCCGCTTAAATGGAAAGATACAGGACTATTCGCTTGTTCTATTAAACGGTATCGCTCTGCGCAATCTGAAGAGTAATGACTTGAAGGAAGGAGATGTACTCCATATCTTTCCGCCAGCCGTCGGCGGATAGCCGTTTTAGAATAGTAGACATAGGCGCTGCCTCTTCCACATGGCAGAAAGTCGACCTTCTGGCCAAAGACAGTTAATCAGTCGATCTTCCTGTGGTTTCAGGAAATCAGACGATGCCTACCGGGTCGACATCTATAGTCCAGCCCCGGGGCAAAGTGAGCCGGGTTAACAGCCGAGTTGAAGCAGCGCCGCGAAGGAATAGCTGCCAGCGGTATCTGCCCCTGGCTCTGAACGCAAAGGCGGGCAAAGGGCCAATTATATTGAAATCAACCGCAGCCTCTCTAGCCTTTTCATCAAGAAACAGCCGATACACCCTCTGTGCCTCGCGTTTAGATAGTTCTTCATTGGTGTGGCTAAAAACCAGACGGACTAACTGGCTAAATGGGGGATAATTGTATCGGCGGCGATAATCTATTTCCTTATAATAGAACCCTGGATAATCATGTCGGGCAGCAGTTTCAATAATGTAGTTATCGGGGGAGTAAGTTTGGATGATAACCTTCCCAGCTTTAACCCCCCGCCCAGCCCTACCAGAAACTTGACACAGGAGTTGGAAAGTGCGCTCGCTACTTCGGAAGTCGGGAAAATTCAGGCCAGTATCCGCATTGATTATCCCAGCCAGCGTTACCTGAGGCAGGTCTAATCCCTTGGCTATCATCTGGGTGCCAATAAGCACATCTGCCTTACGGTCACGAAAGTTCTTTAACAACTCTTCATGAGCATATCTTCTGGTAATCACATCTCTATCCCAGCGAAGTAACCTTGCTTCAGGGAAGAAATGCCTTGCCTCTTCTTCTATTCTCTGTGTGCCGATGCCCAGAAACCTGAGGTTGCGCCGATAACACCGGGGACAGCTCTGAGGTACCGTAATAGAATAGCGACAGCGATGGCAAATCAATTCTCTCTCCGCTGAATGATAAGTAAGGGCTATAGAGCAGCGAGGACAGCGAAAAACAAATCCGCAATTACGACATCGAACAAAGGTAGCGGTGCCCCGACGGTTAAGGAAAAGGATTATCTGCTGGCCCTGCGATATAGTTTCTTTCATGGCGGCTAATAAGGGACGGCTGAGCAAGCTTGTGTTTCCGGCTTTAAGTTCTTCCCTCAAATCCACTATTTTCACTTCAGGAAGAGGGGAATAACCACGAGGAGTAATTCTTTCCTTTAGCTCCACAAGCCGGTATTCACCTTGCTGCGCCTTATGGAAACTGCCAATATCAGGTGTAGCACTGCCAAGGATAACGACAGCATCGCTGAGTTGAGCCAACTCAATAGCCACATCGCGGGCATGATAGCGCGGGGACTTATCCTCTTGCTTGTATGTCCATTCATGCTCTTCATCGATAATGATAAGCCCAAGGTTCGGCACGGGCGCAAATAAGGCACTCCTCGGCCCGATTACAACGTCACAATTTCCTTCCATTATCCATTGCCATTCGTCAAACTGTTCTCCCAGGGAAAGGCCACTATGCAATACTGCCACACGCCCAGGGAAACGGCCGGCAAATCTCTCCACTGTTTGCTGGGTCAAAGCGATTTCGGGGATTAGACAAATGCCACGCTTACCAGCCGCAATAACGTGAGCCAAAGCCCTCAGGTAAATCTCAGTCTTTCCGCTGCCCGTAACGCCAAAAAGGAGAAAAACCGGTAGGTTGCCGGATTGCTCCGCCTTCCCTGCAACGAGATCCTTGATTGATTCCCAGGCAGCCTGTTGAGATGAGGCAAGAACCGGAGGCTGGAAAGTTGGGAAGCTGAGGTGAGCCAGAGGGTCGCGTCTTACCCTGACGCTTTCTATAGAGACCAGATGACGACTTTCCAGGGCTTTTATAGTGGCAGGAGTACAATTAAGACGTTTCCTCAGTTCGCTAATGGAAATAGGTTGAGACTGTTCAGTCAGAAAGGCCAAGAGTTCTGCCTGTTTATTAGCTCTAGACTTATTCAGGCGATCTCTCTCTAACTCAATCTCTTCTCTATCAGCTATTAGCTTGACATAAGGAAGTGTTTTGGGTTTTACCTTTGCCTTGTCTAGCTCCAGAGTTTTTGTGATTAGCTGACCGTCTAGCAACTGGTCGGTGATTTGTCTGGCTTTTTCTTTACCGATTGCTTCCTCCAGCTCAGCCAAGCTTGTCTTGTCTTTCACTCTTATGATATCAAGAACTTGCTTCTGCTCCGCCGATAGCGATGGCAGATTTTCTATGTGCGAACCCCCTAGTTGAACGCAAGTAATAGCCCGTCTTTCAAATCCGGGAGGTAGCATTAGGGCAAGGGCATCAGAAAGCGGGGCAAAATAGTGTTTGCTTATCCACTGGGCGAGTTTTATCTGTCTCGGGGAAAGCAAAGGAAGACCGGTGACAATACCAACTATTTCCTTAGTTTCCTCAACGGATGGCTCAGCTGATAATCCGAGAACAATCCCTTGAACGACTCTGGAACCAAAGGGCACCCATACTGCTTGTCCGGTATTAATATCGAGCCGTGGTGGTACGGCATAGCAGAACGTTGACCGGGCCCCCGGCGAATTGACTGCCACCTCGGCATAGTTCATTCAGAGGTATTTTACTCTTTTTGAGGAGTAGTTTGCTCTTCCTGAGACGCAGCCTGTTCTTCTTGAACGGTGGCTTGTTCTTCCTGAGACATAACCTGCTCTTCCTGAGCAGTGGATTGCTCTTCCTGAGAAACAATCTGCTCTTCTTGAGAAACCGCTGGTTTCTCCTCAACCACGGCCTGCTCTTCTTGGGACACAGCCGGTTTCTCCTCAAGGATGGCTTGTTCTTCCTCAGGCGCAACGTGCTCTTCTTGAACGGCGGCACGCTCTTCCTGGGACATGACCTGCTCTTCTTGAGAAACAGCCTGTGGTTCCTCAAGCACGGCCCGCTCTTCTTCAGGCACGACCTGCTCTTCTTCGGCAATGGCTTGCTCTATTGCCCTCTCCCGCCTTTCCTTAAGTCGAGCCCGCTTGGCACTGAGCCTCCGCATATAATAGAGCTTGGCCCGGCGCACCTTTCCATGTCTGAGTACCTCTACATTTTGCACCGTAGGGGACTGGAAAGGGAAAGTACGCTCCACTCCGATGCCGTAAGATACCCTCCTCACCGTAAAGCTTCCACCATCAACACCCTTCCTCATTTTAATCACTACTCCCTGGAA
>CP070793.1:833947-836957 GCA_020346965.1 Chloroflexota bacterium
GTAGCCATCACGTGTTAAGTAGAGCTTGACCAACTCCACAGTCTTTATGTCGTCATCAACTATCAAAACATTCTTGTCTGCCATCCCAAATCTCCTAGAAATTTATCATAGTTATCATAATTTTATAACAGAAATGTTAAGAAAATAATATGAAGGGCATTCTCTACGCAAATTTTCCTCAATAAATTTCACGCACGTTGACCTGCGGCGAGTCTATGAACTTCTCCTCAAGTAGTAAATCATTGCTACTTTCACCCTACCTTCTTTAGATTGACATGGTTGTATGGGCGGACTATAATCACCACTGGAACGATACATAGAGCATGGAAGTAAAGTCATCCCTAGACCCTGACCATAAACGACTGCAAATTGGGATTTTCGTTCGATGGCGGTGGGCCTTGCTTTAATCTAGGTCCTGATTGAGATATGATGCCCTGCGTCCCATCGGACGTGGGGCTTTTGTTTATCATTACATGAACCGATATTTCCGGGGAGGCTGCATTGGAAGTTTTGAATGAAGATACGTTCAAGGAGTTGCTGGAGAGCAAGCAATACAGGACAGTGCGAGCTTGCTTAGCCGATTTGGAACCCACGTATATTGCTGACCTTCTCTACAGCATACCGGTAAACGAAGCTGTGGTAGCCTTTCGCCTCCTGCCAAAGGATCTTGCTATCTCTGTGTTCGATAATATGGACGGGGCGTCTCAAAACCAGCTGCTTGAGGCGTTCAGTGATCAAACAGCGAGGAATTTCCTCGAATCAATGCCACCCGACGATCGGGCAGAATTACTAGACGAAGTGCCCGCCAAGGTAGCCCGCAGATTGCTGCAGATACTCTCGCCTGATCAACGCCGTGTCACATTACAGCTGCTAGGCTACGAAGAAGAAACAGCCGGGCGAGAGATGACTCCATTATTCGTAGATCTACACAGCGATATGACTGTAGCGCAGGCCCTAGAAAGACTCCGGAAGCTAGCCATTACACGAGAGACTGTCTACCAGTGTTACGTTATGGACCGTCGCCGCTATCTCATAGGGACTGTTTCACTTAAAGATCTGGTCATCGCTGATCCGAACTCCAAGGTAAGCGACATCATGAAACCCGACCCACCCTTTGTCTCTACCTATACCGACAGAGAGGAAGTAGCCAGGGAACTTCGGGAACATGACCTACTGGCCATTCCCGTGGTAGATGCAGAACAACGTCTTGTCGGCACTATTACGTCTGATGATGTGGTAGATATCGTGGAAAGGGAAGCCACAGAAGATATCTATCGCTTTGGTGCAGTACCCGGTACCGAACGAGGTTACTTTGCCGGTCGTATTCTCAGCGTTGTCCGGCGTCGGACGCCATGGCTATTTATGCTCATCGCTGTCAGCATGGTCATTGCCCCCATCATCTTCAGGCAAGAGGAATTACTGGCCGGCGCATGGATACTGACTGCCTTCATTCCCCTGGTAATTGCCACCGGCGGAAATGTGGGAGCACAGTCGGCCACTGTCGTCATTCGTGGGTTGGCCACCGGCGAGGTGAACCCGAAACGGGCTATGGTTGTTGTATCTCGAGAAGTAGGGATAGGTGCTATCATGGGTGTTGCCCTTGGCGCGGTTGCCCTAGGTTTAGTCTATTCATACGGCCGAAATCTAGAGGCAGCCGCTGTAGTTGGTATAACCCTAGTCGGCATCTCAGTAATGGCGACCCTGGTAGGCGGAGCCTTGCCATTTGTCTTTCGTCTGCTCAAGATTGACCCAGCTCTGGTATCCGCTCCTTTTCTGACGACGGTTCTGGACATATTTGGCGTGGCGCTTTACTTCGGTATTGCACGGCTGATACTAGGATTATGATCAGACTACCGGGATGACAAATAGAAATCAAGGAGGGTAAAGGGAAACTCATGATGAATAGACACGCCGAAGGTCCGAGGAGAATGCCAGTAAAAAAGCGTTTGCGGAGATTGCGAGTATCTATTGAGGACAAGGGATTAGATGCTATCCTTGTTTCCCAGCCTCAGAACGTCCGTTACCTTTCAGGATTCACTGGCTCTTCTGGATGGCTACTTATTTCGGAACAGAATGCTGTTCTAGCCACTGACTTCCGTTACACACAGCAAGCTAAAGGAGAATCACCGGATTTCCAAATTATCCAGATTAAGCAACAGTTGCATGATTGGCTTCCCGGCATAATATCCGATTTTGATTGGCACAAACTAGGTTTCGAGGCAAATTTCGTTTCTTACGATAGCCATCGAAAACTGCATAAGAGAATAAAGACCAACCAAGTTAATCTTAAACTTATTCCCACCAATGGTATAGTAGAGCAACTTCGCTCCATAAAAGAGCCTGAAGAGTTAGTGTTTATCAAGAAAGCGGTAGAGTTAACCGATGCCGTCTTTGAACAGGTAAAATCAGTAATTCGTCACGGAATAACGGAAAAGGAAGCAGCCTGGGAGATAGAAAAGAGTTTTCGTCAGGAAGGCAGCGAAGGAATACCCTTTGAAGTCATCGTAGCCTCAGGTTCAAATTCCGCCTTGCCCCACGCTCAACCTGCAGAGAAAATGATTCTTACCGATGAACCGGTATTGATTGATATGGGAGCCAGAATCAATGGTTATTGCAGTGACTTTAGTCGTACGATATTCTTGGGCGAACCAAATAAAACCTTCCGGGACGTTTATGATGTCGTTCTCAAAGCACAGAACGCTGCTATAGAAAAGATTAGATCAAATATGGCCGCTTCTCAAGCAGATCATTTCGCTCGAAGTGTTATTGAACAATCCGGCTATGGAGCTTGCTTTGGGCACGGCCTAGGACATGGTGTTGGGCTAGCAGTGCATGAATCTCCTACGATCAGTCCAAGTTCCTCTGATTTACTCACAGACGGCATGGTCTTTACCGTGGAACCGGGTATCTACCTTGTGGGACAAGGTGGCATCAGGATTGAAGATTTGATAGTTCTGGAAAACGGCAAAGCTAAAGTTCTTAGCCGGGGAAGCAAAAATCTGCTATCCTA
>CP070793.1:837057-843275 GCA_020346965.1 Chloroflexota bacterium
GAACTAGTTGGGCTCCTGAGACTGAATCCAGGGTCTACCGTGCTCGACATTGCCTGCGGCAAGGGAGAGTTATTGACAAGGCTGGCGGAGCGGTACGAGATATCCGGCATAGGGGTCGACATCTCTCCATATTGCGTGACAGATGCGGTACAAAAGCTGAGAGAAAGGGTGCCCGGTGCTCAAATCCAAATCCTCAACATGGACGGAGCAGACTATAGCCCCGACCGGCTCTTCGACCTCGCCATGTGCATCGGCGCTTCGTGGGTGTATAAGGGACATCGAGGGACTCTAAGTACTTTGAAGACTATGACAAAGCCGGGTGCCCTCATTCTGGTCGGTGAACCCTTCTGGCTCAAGGACCCGGATAGCGCATATCTGGGTGCTGAGAACCTCACGGGTGATATGTTTGGCACGCACTGCGAGAATGTGCTTGCTGGCGAAGACGAAGGACTGTTCCCGCTGTACACGATGGTCAGTAATCAGGACGATTGGGACCGATATGAGACGCTTCAGTGGTATGCGGCCGAAATGCATGCCAGGGATAATCCAGACGACCCTGATGCATCCGAGATATTAACCCGCGTCGCCCGCGGACGAACGAATTACCTACACTGGGGCCGTGATACGGTCGGTTGGGCGATGTATCTCTTTCGTAAACCTTCGCATGCCAATTAATCGCTAGGTTCAAATGAGCAAGACAAGCGCTTTCTGAAATAGAGAACCGTCGATGAAGATGGTAGCTGTGGGTCGTCCGCCGACTTTCATGTTCTTCCCAGACCCCCAGTAGCTCAGAGACAGTTATCTGAATATCAACAAGGGCGGTATGCCTCTCGATTGGGTGATGCCGCTTGCTTGCTTCAGAATGCCTACTCTGACAGTCTCTCTATAGCTGTGAAAAAAAGAGGTTTGATATGGTGTGAGCACGGTGTCATTAAATCGAACACTGACCAGGGGGGACTGCCGCCCCCTCTTCCTTAGAACCTTCCCCCCCAAGGTCAAATCATGCACCGATTACATAACCCTAATGACTATCCCCTTTCAAATAGCAGGTAGTGTGTAATCATTGTGCCATAACCTGTAGCCTGATAGGTATGGAGATGCCAGCCATTCGCTAGGTATTCTTTCACTACCTTAGCTATTTCCTTGTGATGGTTTACTTGAACACACTCGTATTCCTTCATAGTGCCTTGAACTCCTTCCATACTAGGTATTGGCATTCTAGCTTTGGTAGTAATAGGTGTCAATCGCAAAGATGCGTATTGACTGTTCCTTTTAATTCTCATATGCTGTATCAAGAGGGATAGGAGGTGTGAAGTGAAGAAGAGAGGCATTGCCATTATCTGGGTGGCTGCGATTATCGTGGTTGTAGGCTTTGCCCCGCTTATGGACGTTCCCTATCAGGTTACTCAGACCTACTATGAGTCTGAGCCTTATGTACCACCTGACTACACGACCTATGGCACTCCTCAGAACCCAATCATAGCAATACGGTCAGTTAGTAGTCACACATTCTCGTTTGCACCAAATTGTAGTGGAGTATACTATTTTGCGTTTGACCGTTCCTGTAAGAAGGTAGCGGGGATTAGGCTCAATGCTGAACTCGAATGGCAAGAAACGATAGGTGAAGGGCACACCGAGGTATCGGAGCAAACGTTAACACAACAACGCAATACGCCTCTTATAAACCAGGGTATTTCTGTCGGGCAGTCTGTTGCGACTCGCCAGGCTTACATAGACGTAGACGGTAAGAGTAACTGCCTTGTGAAGGGTCAATTCACAGTTTCCGCAGCGTATTGCCCAGAGGTCGACTTCTACGTCTATGACGAGACTGACCCGAGCCTAGATGAGGTCACAACGTACGAGGATGCTACCAAATATAGACTGGTTGCGAGACATAGGACTGTAACCGACTACAGAAAAGGCTCCATATACGAATATATACGCTCCAGGTTCTAGCAGGACGAGTAACAGGTGAAGCTATGCCATCGGTAAACAATTACAAATGTAGTAAATGCAAGTTCAAAATGCCTAAAGGGTGGGGATATGACTTCTATGCAGAGAATGACGAAGGCAAGAGAATACCCTGTGGGCATCCAGCTGAAGCTACCGATGTTCATAAGGTATTGGGGGTGAAAGCCAAATGGCTACCCTTCCTCCGAGATAGAACAGGTTTCAATTCCGATTGTGTATGTCTGGATTGTCTTCACCAATTCCAGGCAGACCTGGGAACTATTAAGGGTCAATATTGGAGTCCATTTGAACGAGAACTTGAGCAGCGTCAAATACTTAGACCCAAACAGGGAAGAGACAGGAGGGAATGCCCCGAGTGCAAGTCAAAGAATGTCAAGATGGAGCTTGAGATGGTGGGAGAACCATGTCCCCAGTGTAAAGAGGGTATAATTGAAGAGATTTGGACAGGGGCAATATCTTAGGCAGAGGTAAGCTAATTTGTTATGGATAGAGAAGAAGTTCTACGAGCAGTAAATCGTGAGCAATTGAGGGAGAATCTGGAGCAAGATTTTCATGCTACGATAGATGAACGGTTGTCACGCTATCAGGAACTTGATTTTATCAAGATAACTCCAAATGCTCATTTTGCTTCAGTTTCGGCTGAGTGTATTCTTTTATATCGTGATGGGTACTTTCTAGCTTGTATAGCACTAGGCCAAGCAGTAGCAGAAGCTATAGTTCGTTTAATGTGTAAAAGAAGCAAATTTACTTCTGTTTCAGACGACTATGAGGCAAATGTTGAGAGGCCCCGTAACAGAGAAATAAAGCCTGATTGCAGCCAACTGTTCAAGGAAATATGGGCAGGCAGGCATGACTATCATCATCTAAAACCTAGGACTCCAACTGAAAGGAGCAAATTACAGGAGATAGCAAAGAACAAGATAACTACGCTCCATAAGATTGAATCAACGGTGTTTGAGTTTACCACCAAAAAAGGAACTATTTCACCCAAGTATCCGAAGTATTGGGACATCAGCAAAGACGGACTTCTAGAGGCATTTCTTCGGTTTGAACCCTAGACTGTGGGCTCAAATCGGTGCAGTGCTTCATTTTGCTCCATTCGTTCATGTCTTCCCTTAGCTGCGCCCTAAGGATATAATGAAGCTGACAGGGGCAGAGATACTACGAGAGTAAGATGAACGCATTTGAATCAATAGTAGGTCGGTGCCTGGAAGAAGAAGGTTATTGGGTCAGGCACTCCGTCAAGGTTGGCATCACAAAGCAAGAGAAAAGGGCGATTGGTTCCTTCTCTATGCCGACTCCAGAGATAGATATTGTGGCGTTGAGTGTTGGGAGGAACGACCCGTGCCCCTGCGGTAGCGGTAAGAAATACAAGAAGTGCCGTGGTGGGCAAGCTGGCTTTGGAGAATGACCTCTTGAAGAGGGCAAAAGCACGCAGTGTCCATTCCCTAACCTCCCCCCTGGCGTGATTGTGATGCCAAAGTCGTCATGAGGATGCTGCTAAGACAGTGATGTGGGTTGGAGTTCTGATTGCAGGGTGGTGCGGAATTGGATTCTTGTTAGGGGTGATTGCTGGTGGTTAGGAGATGTTCTTGCCAAGAGCAAGAAGTAGAGTCGGTATATGGGATGAGAACGACTGCAGGCATAATACTGATGGTCTTCGGTGCGATATTGCTGGCCGGTTTCGTCCCTCTTCTGATTTTCTCTGGGTATGGGCCGTACATCATTCCCAAATGCCTATTCTTCGTTGTTTCCGCTGTAGTCATTTTTTGTGGCGGGGTCTTCTGCCTCTGGGCGGAGGCCTGGCAACTATGTTTCAGTTCGGCTTTACTGATGGTTGTCATTATGACTATTTGGCTGTTAACTGGTCTTTTTTCCGCAAAGTGGTTAAGCGGGCTCTTAACCTCTGCATCTATCCTCCCAATAATCTTCATTTGCCTTAGGAAGAGCGAATGGTGGCAATCTCAGGGTTGACTGGATTCTTCTACGAGGCAAACATATCCCCAGCAGTCGTAGGTAGAATCAGTGTCCCTAGGGTACACTCCCCTTGCCTGTGAACATCTGGCCTTACCTTGTGAACAAGCTAGCTATGACCACCTCCCTATGAAGGATAAGGTCACTGGTTAAGCTGGCGATACAAGTTCAATGCCTCGTCAAAGCTCAAGCTCTTAGAATACTTCTCTACCATTGAGATTTGCTCCCAACCTCCAAGAGCCTGGACTACACGAGTAGACAGTCCTGACTTGACTTGGTGGACACAGAAGCCACGCCTATATGCATGGGCATTACACTGAATACCAGTCTCAGCTTTCAGTCGTTTCAGCATAGACTGGGCACCGCCTTTGTTAAGTTCAAAGCTATCGTGACTGCTAAACCATTCATTCACTACGCCATTACCAGCTAGAGCCTTACGATAGCGATTGCCTTTGCCCAGGACAATCACAGTTCCTTCTTGCCAATCAAAGTCCTTAGCCTTGACATTCAAAGCTTCACTAAGCCTTGTGCCTGAATACCACAGGAAGCTAATTAGAGCTTCATCACGGAGACAATGGCAATGATTTACCAGCATATCTAGCTGTTCCTGTGACACAGCAGGCAATAGCTTCTTTTGCGTCTTAGGTGGTGAGACCTTCTCAATTACATTCTCTGATATATAACCATTCCGATAGAGCCATCTTGATAATGCCCTGAGACATGAGTAGAACTTGGCTCTACCATTCTGACATGTAAGGCTCGCTAGATAGGCATTCATGCCTTCAGCGGTGATGATAGGATAGCCAGCAAAGTTGTCTAAGGTGTAATGATAGCTCTCAATGCTCCTACGGCTTGCTCCTCGTGGTCGGGACAATATGAACTTCTCCAGCAGCTCCGTTGTGAACACTTGTGAACATTTAGCTTCGTAAGTTGTGAACTTTTCGGGATTTTTGCTACCATAAGTACCTCTGGCGCATTCGTCTAGAGGCCTAGGACACCTCCCTCTCAAGGAGGAGATCACGGGTTCGAATCCCGTATGCGCTACCAAAGCATAATTCACCCCCTGTTTCGAAGCTGAAATCTGAAAACAGGGGGGTTTGCTTTTACTGTTTTGCTAATGATTTGCTAATAACTCTTTTCAGCAAACTCATTTTCACGATTGGGGTTAAGCAGTCGGTCAAAGTTCTCCGCTGCTGCCTGCTGGAGTCCAGCGGTAACATGGCTATTCATAGGTAAGAACCGGCTTCTAGCTTCGAAGAGCTATTGCAGGTCCGTTAGGGTATAATGGGATTGTGAGGCGGTCAAGATGAATGAGGAGGGATTCCGCTCATTTCTTGAGAAGCAGAGGCGATCTGATGGAACCGTAGATCAGTGTGTCCAGTTCGCGAGGGAATTCGAGGCGTACGTAGCTGGACACAGAGATGCGAAAGATCTTGATGAGGCGGCCCCTGACGACTTGGAAGCCTTTGCATCCTGGAACAAGCAGCAGCGTAAATCAATCAACTCATACTTGTGGGCCATCCACCGGTACTACGAGTATACGCTGAACGACTCGATGCGCAGGCGAGCCACCGACATGCGACAACAGGAAATCGCCAAACGGAGAGCGAGGCGAAAGCCGTTCAGGTTGAAGGATATCCAAGGGCTTCCCGCTGAGCACGTCGAAAGGCTGGACGCGATCGGAATCACCGATGTGGAGGCGTTATTGGAGGCGGGGTGAACCAAGGAAAAACGTGAGGAGCTGTCCAGATGGAGTGGTTTGCCAGCGGATGAGGTTCTGTGCTTCGTCAAGCTGGCAGACCTCACGCGGATAGTGGACATCAAGGGTCTCCGGGTCAGGCTCTTATATGAGGCAGGAGTTGACACCGTGGAGAAGGTTTCAGACTATGACCCGCAGAAGTTGCGGGATAGATTGGTGGAGGTGAATGAGCATATGAAGATTCTGAAGAGGCATCCCACTCTTGTTGAAACGAGCTATTGGATCACCCAGGCAAAGGCACTCAAGAGAATCGTAGAATACTGAGGTTAGGTAACGAGTGCCACGTTGAAGAGCTTTAGCCCATGCTGCGAGTAGCATTAGCCTGCTAGTATCGCCGGTTAGAACTGATCGGTGTGCGGCACTGCCGGTGATCATTGGCTTGGTTCAGTAAGACTTGCTGCTCCGCCAAGCCAGAGCGCACTAGTCACTAACCAAAATTCCTCGATCCTGTCTGGCGCAGGCTCTCCGAGACGGACGGCCAATGAGGGCAAACTTGAACAACTCCTGACCGATA
>CP070793.1:843375-846823 GCA_020346965.1 Chloroflexota bacterium
CTCTTTCGGACGATCAGATATATTATGGCAGTGATAATAATAACCACTGTTGAGAGCGCCCACCCTATCAAGGGGAAAGTCCACACCTTTGTTATGCGCCCGCTAACACTTGAATAATAATCTGGGACCTGCGGTACCCCACCCTCTCCATGTGGCTGAGCTGCAGCGTAGATCACCACCGCTTCCCATAGTTTCAACTCTCTTCCATCCGCATGACGTATTATCAATTCATCTACTCTGTCCAGTGGTACCGGCTCTCCATCGGCGTTCTTAGGAGCTACCTCCAGTTGAGGCAGCATCTCTGTTACCAGTGGAAGGAAGAGCAGGAGATAGGCGTTGGTGACCACGTGGTACAGCCTTTCATCTCCGCGCTTCAAGGGTATATATTCCTCACTGTTCCTAGATTGAATTCCATCACCAGTGTATAGCTCCGCTCTGGTAACCGCCCGGGTAGTGGGAACAGGCAGGTTCACGAAAGGTACAGTCAAGAGCACCGCATTGGTGGGATTGTAGCTATACCGTAGTCCGGAGAAGTGTAGAAAATAAGAATCTCCCATGAATTCCTGCAATAATATGGTTATCTCCAGCACACGGCGCACCTCTTCACCGGTGAGATAGACGGACGCGATCGGACAACCCGGGTAATCATCAAGTCCGCGTCCCACACTTGTAGATTCGATAATCTCGTAGAAAGAGATGTTTCCTGCAGAGTATCCCATGGTGCCCGGAGAGATACTACTCCGGATATTGCCATTGGCCTGACCTGCTATGTCGACTTTTTCGCCGGTAAATTCCTGGGCGACGAAGCGCATGGCATCGGCAACGAAATTACCCAGCGAAGTTTCATTAAAGGGCGGAAGATTGGACAAGACAAAGTCAGACCTGGCTACTGTGCTCATGATATCGTCAAATTCGCCGCCGGTCACACTTTGGACGTACGCGTTCAAATCGAGAGTATATTGATTGACCAGGGTGTCGATTTGCGGATCGCAGGCAAAGCTGCTGTCAATGGGAGTAAGAAAGGGGTGATTGCTCTCTTCGTTGCGCACCCGCACATTGCCTGTATTGGCGTCGTACGCCAGTTCCAGTTGTCCCAGGTACATTCCCAGTGAACCGGCCTGGACGATGATGGTTGCGCCCTGCAAAACGGGCTGATGCAGTGCAGTATGACCGTGCCCCCCTACAATTATATCGATCCCTGGGACCTTTTTTGCCAGCCCCCGATCCTCCTCAACGCCGGAGTGACTTATAGCCACAATTACATCGGCACCCTGTTCTTCCAGCTGATCCACTATCTGGCGGGCTGTTTGATGCTGGTCCAAAAACTGCACATCTCCGCTGTCACCCATTGACAGGATGGCATCTTCACCTATAATGCCGAAGACTCCTACCTTCAGGCCGTTCTCCAGCTCAAACGTGCCCGTGTTCCTATAAAGATCCCTGGCAGCCAGCGGATGGGCTGGCGGCGCTTCTGTGTTGGAAGCCAGCACCAGTGTTTCCTGGTGGGCTTCCGGATATTCTGCTTTCAATAGATATTGCGCCAAGATATCAGGGCTATAATCGTACTCATGGTTGCCGATGGTCACAGCGTCATATCCCATCTCCTGTATTATAGTAAGCTCCGGCGCAGAACCATTGAGTGTCAACCAGGCGAAGGCACCGCCTCCCAGAAGGTCACCGGCATCAAGAAGAAGTACTGGTTCACTTTGCCTACTTTTGCTCTCACGGATTTCATTCACGGCAGTAGCCAGTCGAGCGAACCCGCCTATAGCAGGGTTTCCCTCTCCCATGCGGTAATCCACGGCCGGCGAATGCGGTATGAGCGCGGAATGCATGTCGTTGGTATGAAGTATGCAGAAATAGAGCTCCTCGCCTGTACGTGATTGACTGTTCAGGTCTGTTGGAGAACCCAAGAATGGGACGACTACTAGGATAGTCGTCAGAATGAAGACCAATCCTTTACCATTCCTCAACAGGCCGCTTCTGTTATACATTAACTATTATCCTTAAGATAGTTCAAACTTGGGTGATAGAAAGCACCTCCAAAGAGCGACTACTGGATGATATTATATTCCATTGGTTTCACAGGGAAGCAATATCTAATCTGCGGCAGGCCTGATTGGCACCGAGTCCCTGACTTTCTTTGGTCGAGGCTTCATGCCGAATAGAAGTCGGGTGACATTGGTGCGCCTCACCAGGATATCATAGGCAAGGACGGTCCCCGCAAAAGAAAGAGCTACGATGATCGCATATTTGGCTGCTACTCCAAGACTCCACTGGACTACGAAGAAAGCGATTGCCATGAGAATGGTCTGGTGCAGGATATATATCGGATAGGCGCCTTCCGCGAAGTACCTGAGAAATCTATTGGTGAAGTTCAGTAAGCGTCTTCCATACGCCAGCAGTGCCAGTATGAAAAACCAAGGAACGAACCCGTTTCTGTATGCATCCATCATGATATCTGCCCATTCGGGGACATTTGCCGGCCATGAGTTAGTGGCGCTCGTAGTAATAAGGCCCACCAGGGGTACGACCCCCAGGACCAACAACAGAAGCCTGTACCTGTCTATCTGGTCCATCAGGCGCTGGTTGGACATCAATATGAAGCCCACGATGAAGAACGTAATGTAGAACAGGGGATTGCCACCGAGTACCCAGGGGAATCTGCTGATCAATGCCAGCAGCACAGGAAACAACAGGAAAAGCACAGCGGGTTTCATCAATATGCCGGCTATCCGTTCGGTCCATCGGCGCCCTGACGCACGATTGAAATACAGGAAGAGAGGCAGTGCTATCAAGGAATACACGAGCAGATGAAGAATGAACCACAGGTGCCCTGTGGTGAGTCCTCCCATGAAGAAACCGTTGAGGTCCTCCGTCTGCAGCCGGAAGAAACTCGGGAACCAAGCAATGAAGGATTGCGAATAGTCCGAGTGATTGAGGAGCCCCAGATAGGACAGCGGAGGAATGACCACCAGTGTCCCGAAGATTAAAGGAATGAAAAGCCGCTTCACGCGCTCCTTGATGTACTCGGCAGCACTACGTTTCCGCAACGCGAAATAGGTAGAAGCACCTGCCAGAACGAAGAACAGGCTCATATGCCAGTGACCCAATGTCCAGACAAAGATGTAAGCGATCGCCGGGCTCAGCTGGTCGTTCTTGATGTAGTTGTCACTCCAGGGATGGAAGACACAGGCAGCGTGAAAGAAGAAGAGGAGAAACACCGCCGCAAGGCGTAGCAAGTCTATTTCGTAGCGCCTGTCTGGCGCGCCTGCCAGTTGACCGCTCGATACGTGCGGCGGAGCCATTCCGCCCATACTAGCACATCATTCGGTACTGTGGGCAGATGATACCCTATTTGCGGTAGCCCTATCCCTTGGCTTTGCGACGGCTGGTGCCACTGGGATTCAGCGTTGCTTTCGCGTGATCCATGTGCTAAGATTAAGTC
>CP070793.1:846923-852410 GCA_020346965.1 Chloroflexota bacterium
CCCCCATGGCTGAGGGAAAGGCGTGACGAATATATCAAAGCAGACCCCTGCTTTTCTTCGCTTTATTCTCAGCCGAAAGCTAAGATAGCAACGGCGGAGGAACTGGTAGCCAGTATGGATGAAGCGGGCATTGATATGTCCGTCGTTGCTAACGCGGGTTGGGCAACTCATGAACTCTGTGTCAAGACTAACGACTATATTTTGGATTCAGTATCGCGCTATCCAGAAAGACTTGTCGGCTTTTGTGCGATTCAACCCAGGGCAGGGGATGCTGCCATAACCGAGCTAGAGCGATGTGCCAAAGCCGGAGCCAGAGGAATTGGCGAACTGAGGTCCGATATGCAGGGCTTTGACCTCATCGATAAGAGGACGATGAAGCCTCTAGTTGATGCCGCACTCAAGCACGACTTGATTTTTCTGACCCACTCTTCTGAGCCAGTAGGTCATGAGTATTCCGGCAAGGGTAATATTACCCCTGACATTCTCTACTCCTTCATAACGAGTTTCCCCGATTTAAAGCTTGTCTGCGCTCACTGGGGTGGTGGCTTACCTTTTTATGCACTGATGCCCGAAGTAGCCAAAGCTTTAGCCAATGTTTCTTTTGATACTGCAGCCACCGTTTTCCTTTATGACCCCGAGATTTTTCAGCAGGTGAGCCGCATCATAGGCAGCGATAGAATCCTTTTCGGTACTGATTATCCTCTTATGCATCAGAATCGAGTAATTACCCAAATACAATCTTCACTGCTTCCCCAGGAAGATAGAAATAGAATCATGGGAGCTAACGCTAGAAAACTGCTGTGCTTGCATGCAAGGAGCGGAAGTGGCACATAATCCTGAGCAAATCCGTTGCTTTATTGCCATTGAACTGCCCGAGGAGGCTAAGAGGGGAATAGCCAGGCTGAAGGAAGAATTGGTGAGAGATGAACATAAGTTTGTGAAGTGGGTGGACCCTGGGGGGATTCATTTGACCTTGAAGTTTCTGGGTAATATTCCTGCCAAGCGGGTAACGGAGATAGCTGAAGCTATAGGAAAAGCCGCACAGGGGATTCCTCGATTCCATTTGGAGATTTCAGGCCTAGGCGCTTTTCCAAACCTGAGGCAAGCGCGGGTCCTCTGGGTCGGTATCGGTGGTGAGGTAGACGTGCTATCGAGGCTAGTGCAAAACGTCGACTCCGCTCTTGCAGTCATAGGATTTGCCAAGGAGGAACGGCCATTTGTGCCACACTTGACCCTGGCTCGCATCAGGCAGGGAGCATCACCGCCGGAAAGAAGGGGCTTTGGTGAGCTTGTAGACGCTACCAGCTTTGAAGATAAATATCATGTCGAAGTCGAGGCTATTAGCCTAATGAGAAGCCAACTGACGCCTGCCGGGCCTATTTATACTCGCCTGATGGCGGTTGCGTTTGGATTAATAGAAATATGAAAATCTGGGTTTAGCAGTCAGGTGCTCTTGCAAAAGAGTTCTCAATAGTATATACTTAATACTTTTGCGGTAGACAAATAAATCAAATTGTGGAGGTGGAACTTGGAAAACGGTTCATTTCCTAAGTGCCAAAAATGCGGAAAGGGGGATTTAGTGCCTCTGTCTGACTTCGGTAGTCAAGGGGCACCGATTCACTATAAGGCGTGGGTGTGCACAAATCCTGATTGTGGTTACAATTTAAAGATCAGGAATGGTGAAGTATACCTTAATGAGCCCATTCTTAGTGGGGAATTACATACCCGCACACGCCGGGAATACACTCCTTAGTAGAGGATTTGCTTCGCTCACGTAAATTCATTGAGCTTGCAGTCGAATCTTTTTTTCCACGTCGGTGCGTTGGCTGTGGGAAGCTGGGCAATTTTCTTTGCCCGGACTGTCTCGAAAAACTACCGAGGCTATTGCCACCACTTTGTCCCAACTGTGGCAAGCCTCAGGCCAGCGGTATCGTGTGCCCAGACTGTCGACGAAGACAAACCGTGATTGACGGCATCCGTTCCCCATTTAAGTTTGACGATGCAATACGGAAAGCTATCTATGAGCTGAAGTATCGAAATTTGAAGGCAATCGCCCCCTGTTTGGCTGAATTACTAACCGATTATCTTGGGTCAAATCCATTGGTTGGCGAAGTCTTGGTTTGTGTACCTCTGCATCCACGCCGTTTGAGAGAAAGGGGCTACAACCAGTCCAGTCTTCTCGCTAGTGAGTTGGGCAAACGAATTGATTTACCAGTGATTGAGGATTGCCTCATTCGGGTTAAACGAGCTCAGCCACAGGTAAGGGCAGGTAGTATAGAAGAGCGCCGGAGGAATGTAACCGATGCTTTTGTATGCCGCGATGCAAAGTTAACCGGTAAGCAAATCATACTCATAGATGATGTGTGTACCTCGGGCGCCACGCTGGAGTCCTGTGCTGCAGCTCTCAAGAGCAAGGGCACTGCGTCTGTTTGGGGTTTGACGTTGGCAAGGGAGATTCATAACTAAAGGAGGGGAAATGAAGCTACAGGTTGTTGCCAAGAGCAATGTTGAGGTCTCTGAAACATTAAAGCTGTATGTTGAAAGGAAAATTAGTAAATTGAGTCGTTATTTGCCGACTATCGACGAAGGAAAGGTAGAAATTTCCCATGAAGGTGCAAAACGGCCCGAGCAGCGATTCATCGTCCAGGTTACTCTTGACAGCAGAGGTGTGTTAATCAGAGCTCAAGAAAAGTCCAAAGATATACGCACAGCAGTTGATAAAGTCGTGGATGTGCTATCTAAGCGGATTGAGCGATACAAAGGCAAATTATATGATAAAGGTAGAGGCGTTTCCTTTGCTCGACAAGGAACGACAATCGAAACAGAGGAAACCGAAGCTCCCAAAAGATTAGTAAAGAGTAAACGCTTCTTTGTTAAACCCATGCCTTTAGACGAAGCTATAAGGCAAATGGAGCTCTTGGGGCATGATTTCTTTCTTTTTATGGACGCCGATACTGAGAAACTCAATCTGCTTTACCGTCGTGAGGATGGCAACTATGGTCTGATCGAGCCACAGCGAGGTTGATAGAACTGGGTACTAGTATCGTATAGGCAAATTGTGGTACTCGAGACCCGGCAGATACGGGTAGAGTTGAGGGAATTCAGACGCTAAATACAGACTACCCACATTTACACTAAGTTTGGTTTTCTATTTATAATTCATCGTCGGGTTTATTATGGTATGTAGCGTAGAGTTCAGGTAGGAGCTTGCTTAGATGCTGAGCTTCTACAGTACAATGAATCAGAAACTTCTTCATGTACTCTTCGCAGAGCATGTCAGGCGGGGTGCTTTTATCAAAATAGACCTTGCCATCCTTCACACCGTAACCAATCCATAATCGGGTAAGTTTTTCCATGCCGCCTTGAGGGCAGTAACGGGAAAGGGTCAACCAGAGATATGTACCGGGACAGGCTTTGTGTGGTGGATTCGGAGAATGGAAGGAGACCCAGGAACAGTCGATCCAGCAGCCCGCTTCTTTCAGTACCTGCTCCCGTTCCTTCGTAAGACCGTAGTCTCTCGGATTTAAGGGATGTCGGAGGAAATAGACTTTTTCCTCCCCCTGATCCAGGTCGATGGATTCCACCGAGTAGATACCATCTGTCCTGTCCCTGCCGTTGATAAAACCATGATCGAAATGGTCAGGGGGGCACCAGATTTTATACTTGATATTGCCCTTGCCTTCTGGCATGCCCTTGGGGTGGATATTCAGCCAGCGGAACCACCAGCCCAACATTTCGGGGGTGCAGTTGGGGTAAACGGTGTAAATTGCCATGTAACCCGATCCGTCTTCCATCATGCAGTAGCCGTATTCGGCCTGGCTATAACCGGTGGGTTGCAGCAGATCTAAGAAGTCCTCAACCTTGATTGCCAGTTTCGGATCAATGGGACAGTTATTTATGAGCTGCTGTTCGCGAGGGCCGGGCGGGTATAGCGGAAGATCATAGTACTTAGCCAGAGGCAGTTTCCTTTCTTCCAAACTCAATTCAGGTCGGTCTGCAAAAATCATCTTTTTTCTCCGTTTCTTTGGTTAATTTATTTGGCATTGAAGAAATTCCAGCATCTTCGGATAAGTATAGTCACAGAAGTGGCGACCACCGCTCGCCTCCGTCCGTCTAGGATTGGTGGAGCTGATGGGATTCGAACCCACTACCTTCTGACTGCCAGTCAGACGCTCTCCCGATTGAGCTACAGCCCCGCCGGTGCAAGAGTATAGCAGAACAGCTTGGGAAACTCAAGTTATGATAACCTTGCCTGGTTTGCTGCAAGGCTGACCTGGTTTCAAGAGATTAGTAGACTTCGCTCAGGTTAAGTTAGATGTCCATGCCCAACCATCGCAGGACAGCCTTCAAACCCAGGTAACCCAAGTAAGCCAGTACCATGCTTTTAACTGTCCTCCCTGCCCACGTGGCGAGGAAGAATTTCACCCAACCAAAGCGGACCATGCCCAGAAATATGGCGAAGGGATAGAAAAAGGGACTCAACACAGAGGACACAAAGAAAATGGCTTTCGACCCGTGGCGATCCACGATATTGCTGAAGCGAAGGTAAAGTCCGCTATTACTATCCCGGATCAATCCCCTGCCAGCGTATCCAGTGAAGTAAGCGCCGATAGCCCCTATAGCTTCACCAATACCAGCTACGGCGCCGACTATGGCAGGATTTAATACCCCACCTAGTGTGAATGTAATAACAATGCCGAAGCCAGGCAATATGAAAGTGCCGTTGGAAAGAACATTGATGAAGAAGCATCCGAAGTAACCCCACTCTGATATCTCTTCAATGTAGCTCCGGTTGTAAATGATGAGAATAGACAAAGCTACCGTAATTACCAGGGATGAGCCACCTATTATGGCTTCACGTTTGCTTGGTTTCCTCATCAATCTCGCCTATTATACAGCAAAAGTATATGAATAGAGTCCAACTTTTTGGCTTTGATTTCCTCACTGTGCCTAGATTATAGCTGTATCAATGCAAAACATAACTAGGACTGGGGCAAAGCCAACGATTTATACGGTGATGACCAGCGGCCCGGGTTACTGAGAGTCCCAATTAGTACACAACACTCATGCCGATAGAACTCTTCATTTTCTTGTTGTACACCCTTTCTAGAGCTTCTCAGTGCCATTTAAAGCAATTTGTATGGTTGGGCACAGAGGTCTGAATCATGGCAGCATAGCTACACGACTATATACAGGTACTCCCAGCGAATCTGCTACTGGTTGGCACTTCGCCATAAGGCAATAGAAGAACCTCTCTTCTCGGGGCAGTTCTGATAAAGGCTCATAATGCCCCATGCCTTTAGCGAACGTAAGGTCTGCTGAATCGAATTCTTGTTGGAACTGTAGTGAAGCCAGAGAAAATACTACTCCTGGCGAGGCTATGCCCGTGCTCATAACCTTCCCGAATTTGTCTTGCAGATCAGACCTCATTACATCTTCCAGTGTCAAATCATCTTGAGCAGGCGATGGTTTATCCACTTGGACAAC
>CP070793.1:852510-864991 GCA_020346965.1 Chloroflexota bacterium
AAGTATGCCCGTTTGCTGTGACCATGCCAACAGCATAGCGTTTTGCCGCCCAGCAATTCTGGCATTTATGAAATTCGGCAAGCTACACAAAGCGTCAGAATGTTGATTGCCTCTGAGAGTAAGGAAAACCAACATCTATGCACGTGTCTTAATTTCGGCGGCAGCTTTATCTGAACCTTTCACTTTTTCCAGTAAGCTCCTTGCCAAAAATGAGGGAGCTCTCTATCCTCTCTTAAGATAAGGACTCTCTCTTTCCTAAGCGCCCTTCACTTCTTATTCTTCGACTTCGCTCAGGGCAAGTCTTAAGAGGCAGTAATCTTGGGTCAAGCATCTTTTGAGAAGCGTTTAGTAACTGTTGCCCTTGAGATAGACTGACTTCATGGAATCGGATTTTGTCACCTGGCTTCATCTGCCCCAGCTTGGAGATGTCAGGCGTGATTACGGTAGCTAGTTTGCTGTATCCACCAGTCACTTGTCTGTCAACCATCAGTATAATCGGTTTGCAGTCTCCTGGTACCTGAACAGCACCCAAAGGAATACCATCACTCACAGTATCTGCCTTACCTTTATGCTTTATCTCTGGACCTTCCAGTCTATATCCCATTCTGTCCGATTCAGGTGTAATAGTATACTCACTATCAAAGAAAGTGGCGATGCTCTCTTCAGGGAAGTGATCGGCCTGGGGCCCAAGTATTACCCTGATTTCCGCAAAACCTTTGTGTTCCGGGATCAGTTCCCTGGGAACCTTTCGGCCGATTACTTGCTCCAGCGTTTCACTACTAACTGGAACGCTTTTTAACACATCACCAGTTTTGAGGGCACGACCCCCTAGCCCGCCAAATGTAGAGCGCAAATAAGTTGATTTGCTGTCCAATACCATGGGGACGTCTATACCACCAGCTACTGAAAGATAAGCACGGCAACCGGTACGCATGCCGCGCCAGGAGAGTATATCTCCTTTTCGTACTTGCACGACTTCCCACATGGGGAGGGGATGATTGTTGAGCAAAGGGGCCAGGTCGCCGCCAGTAATGGTTATCAAGCTATCATTCAAAAACCTCAACCGTGGTCCAGAAAAGGTACATTCCAAGCCGGCAGCACCTTCATCATTGCCTAGCAAACGGTTAGCTATCCGCAGTGCCGACCCATCCATAGCGCCAGAGGGTGGCACGCCATATTGCTGATAGCTAAATCGTCCCAGATCTTGTATAGTAGCAAGCGGTCCAGGCCAAAGCACCTCAAATACTTCCATGATTTGACTCCATACCCTCACGATTGCGAGGTAACTTTCATCTTAAATGTGCCTTCTTTCACCTTTAGCGCAATGTGCTCATATTGCTCCGGGCTAATCGAAGCAAAGCGCACCCTGTCCCCTGCTTGGAGTAATGACGGTGGCTGCCAGGATGGCTCAAACAATTTGAGTGGGGTGCGGCCGATACATCTCCAGCCACCAGGGCTGTCGATTGGATAAATGCCACACTGTTCGCCGGCGATGCCCACCGAGCCAGCAGGCACACTAATTCGTGGCCTATCCAGCCGTGGAGTAGCGAGCCTCTCTGGCATCCCACCAAGGTAAGCAAACCCGGGTAAGAATCCGATCATGTAGACCAAATAGTCTCTGCTGGTAAAGAGCTCTATCACTTCTTGCACTGAACCAAGTTTGCTATATTGGGCAACGAACTCTATATCTGACTTATATGGCTCGCCATAACCAAGAGCAACGGGAATCTCTACCTCGCGGGGTGAAGGCAAGGATGAGAAATCCAGCCTTTTCTCCAGAGCCTCTAACTTGTCCTGTAAAGCTGCGAAACTAATGATAGATGGGTCGTAGTTTACTAAGATAGAACGGTAGGTAGGTATCAATTCCCTGACGCCGTCAAATTTCGCCTGTTTCATAGCCGAAACCACATTATGTACCTTCTGGTTAAGTGTCATATCGACCTCGTCGCCAAATTCCACTACCATGTTCTGGTCACCAGCTACTAAATATCGCGTCTCAAGATAGACCATGGTACCTCTTCACCCTCCTTCTCAAAAAGAAGATAGCTCCTCATTAAGCATGGCGGTAGCAGACATGTGTCCCGGTGCACGTGAGATCAGCAGAGGCAATTTGGGCTTTTGTGCCAGAGCTTCTGGTGTAACACCACTAGTGATTCAAGGTTTAACGTCATTTCTTTACCACGTCTTCTAAAGGTGCTATGTTAATGCCTCTGTCTTGCAGCGCACCTCGCAGATGAATAGCCAGCTCCAAAACACCAGGGGTGTCACCATGGAGGCAAATTGTATCTGCTTTAATGGTGATGTCTTCACCGGTGATAGCTTCTACTTGCCCTTCTTCTATCATGCGAATCACTCGTTCAGCTACTTTCTTCTTGTCTCTTATTACTGCACCTGGCTGGCTACGCGGTACCAAGCTTCCATCAGCGGAATAAGCACGGTCGGCAAAAGCTTCCCCAGCTACTCTTAGCCCTTGCTCTTTGGCTATATTAACCCATGCTGAGCCAGCGAGAGCAACCAGAATCAACCCTTCGTCTAAACTCCTAACTGCCTCTGCGATGGCCTGAGCTAATTCGAGGTTCTCGACTGCCATGTTGTATAAAGCGCCGTGTGGTTTGACGTGTTGCAGTTCCAGGCCTTCAACTCGGGCAAAAGCCTGCAAGGCACCGATTTGATAAATAAGGTAACTTTTCACCTCCGCAGGTGCCACCGTCAAATTCCTCCTGCCAAAGCCCAGCAAGTCTGGATAGCCAGGATGTGCCCCCACCTTTACCCCGTATGTCTTCACCAGCTTTATCGTCTGCTGCATCACCATCGGGTCACCGGCGTGAAAACCACAGGCGATGTTCGCTGAACTCACATGCTTGATGATTTCCTCATCAAAACCTAACTTATAGGCGCCGAAGCTTTCACCCACATCGCAATTCAAATCAATCTGCGCCATCGTAATATCCTCCGTCCGGGTATTTAGTTAACGTCCAGCCAAGATGTTGCTCAGCTACAGCTCAGTATGATTATCGCCCGTTCCCCAACTCAGTTAGTGGGAGTGTGATAGATCATGGACGCAATCCATCGCATCAATCAAGTTGCCAATTCTTGCCCAATTCTTGGTCTTAGATGCCAATCTCAGTTCAGTGATTACCCGTGCATCGGTGTTACTTAAGAAACTGATCAGGTCTTCCTTTAGCATGGGCCATGATTCGAGGATGGTACACCCAGTATTTGCCATTCTCTGTGTCCTCCAAGACTATCGGTTCTTGACATTCTAAATCATCCGCCACTAATGCACAATTCATCGGATTGTGACCCAACAATTCTGTGTTCTGCTAGCTCAAAGACGCACACTGAACAGCGGAAGTTCTGTGTTTTCGCGACACCGCAGCCCGCTTTGGCGCGCAATATAAACCGGCGTCTCCTGATTCAGATGTCAAACCTGCGTTTCGAGGTCATACATGCGTGCGCCCGGTCTTCAATCGATTGACATGGACCGTCAGCTGGTCTACACTGCTGATTACCGGCACACACAGATATGCCAAGGAGGAAGCGGTGGAGAAGCTCGACGCCTACGTTGAAGCCAATGCAGAGCGCTTCATAGGGGAACTGAAGGCGTTCTGCCGTCAGCCAAGCATAGCTGCGCAGGGCATCGGACTGGAGGAGATGGCAGCGCTGGTCCACGCCAGGCTGGAGAAGCTAGGGGCCGAGGCCCGCTTGATGCCAGTGCATGGTGGTCCTCCTGTCATCTATGGCGAAATGGGCGACGGGCAACGTACGTTGCTGATCTATGACCACTATGACGTGCAACCACCGGATCCGGTTGACCTCTGGAAGTCCGAACCCTTCGATCCCCAGATCCGGGAAGGCAAAATCTACGCCCGTGGCGTAGCTGATAACAAGGGAAACCTGCTGGCACGGGTGCAGGCCGTGGAAGCCTATCGCGCCACAATCGGGGAGCTACCCCTCAAGATCAAGTGGATTATAGAAGGTGAAGAAGAGGTGGGTAGTCCTCATCTGGCAGCCTTTGCGGCAGAACATTCTGCGCTCCTTACGGCCGATGGCTGCCTGTGGGAAGCGGGATACAAAGATGAAGGGGAGCGGCCCACCATTTCACTTGGTGTCAAGGGCATCATGTACGTCGAACTAAGAGCCCGCGGAGCTAGGAGCGATCTTCATTCATCGCTCGCCACAATAGTCCCCAGTGCGGTATGGCACCTTGTATGGGCCCTGGCCACGCTTAAGGATGAGAACGACAACATTCTGGTTGACGGTCTGATGGATCATGTGGTGGAGCCCACCGCAACCGAGATGGCAATGCTGGCTGCTATCCCCTTTGAGGAAGAGAAGATGAGGGCAAGATTCGGCATCCCGCACTTCATACGAGGCCTAACTGGAATCGAAGTCCTGAAGAAGCACCTTTTTGAACCTACCTGTACTATCTGTGGTTTCAAGGCCGGATACCTCGAGGAAGGAGCAAAGACCGTCCTGCCAAGCACAGCCACGGTCAAGCTAGACTTCCGCCTCGTACCGAATCTCCAGCCGGATCTGGTAGTCAGGCTATTGCGCCAACACCTCGATAGGCGCGGTTTTGCAGATATTGAGATAGTGCCCATCCATGGGGGACACTCAGCCAAGACACCGCCTGACGCCCCCATTGTACAGGCAGCCATCGCCGCCGTTCGTGCCGTTTACAGCCAAGATCCAGTGATTCACCCACTAATGGCCGGCAGCGGTCCGATGTATCCTCTCACGCAAGCATTAGGCACGCCGGCTTTCTCTGCGGGCGTCGGCTATGCCGGAAGCAGTACACACGCTCCCAATGAGAACATCCGCCTCAAGGACTATTTCGAGGGCATCCGCTTCGTGGGGGAGCTCATCCGCTGCTTCGGTACAGCGTGACCTAACGCGGCGGCGCAAACGCTCAACTTAGCGCCTTCTCTGCCTTGCATTCTCCAGACACCACACCGAAAAGCCCAGCCTGTGTTTAGGCACGTACTCAGACATTCCGAGTCAGAGAAAATTGAATCTCGGCTTATCTCGTTTTGGTGCTAAACAAGCTATAGTAAGCCTAATTCTTTCGCCTGTTGCCGAAGTATACCTTGAAAATTCGGATGGGCTATTTGTATTAAAGCCTTTGCTCTTTCGGTATTAGGTTTTCCTTTCAGGTGAGCTACTCCATATTCGGTAACAACGTAATCAGCATAATAGCGCGGAACAGTAGGTATTTGAGGTGCGAGAGGGTTGTTGATTTCGAGCGTCGGATGTGTGACTATCCTTGACGACTTCTCATCGCTGGTTGTGGATGGTAATACTGTCACGAATTTGGCATCATGGGCTAAGGTACATCCTATAGCAAAGTCCAGTTGCCCTCCTGAGCCGGTATACTGATCTTCAAGACCCAGCAAGTCAGAATAAATGTTGCCGAAGAGATCAACCTGTAAGGCGGCGTTTATTGCCACCATCTCGCTATTCATGGCGATAACTTCTGGATCGTTCGTGTAATCAACCGGCTGCATTTCTATCAACGGATTATCATTCAGCCACTCGTACAACTTTGTTGTGCCACCATGGAACGTGCATACAATCTTTCCTTGGTGTATGCTTTTCCTAGCGTTAGTTATTGCTCCTGCTGCCACTAGCTCTCTCAAGCCTTCCGGGACCATTTCGGTGTGAATGCCCAGGTTCTTCTTGTCCTGAAGGAAGTGTACCATTGCTTCACTTACTCCACCGTATCCTATCTGTAGCGTGGAGCAATCCTCCACAAGCGCAGCTACGTGTTGACCGATCCTGACCTGTACTTCGGTGATAGGTGATTGCTCAAGCTCATATAAAGGCTGATCGACTTCGACAATATGGTCGATCTTTGAAACATGAATGAAAGACCTTCCGTGAGTCTTCGGCATGTTTGGATTGACCTCAGCAATCACTACTCTGGGCGGCCGCTCAAGTGCACCCTTAGCGTAGTCCACTGATACACCCAGACTACAGTAACCATCGCGGCCAGGTGGTGACACAGTCAGCAATAGTACATCGCTTCTGAAGTCTCCTTCCCGAAGCAACCGGGGCGTATTGCCAAAGGTAACTGGATAAAAATCAGCACGGCCCTCATTGAGTAATTGCCTTACACTTCTGCGCCGACCACAAAATGCAGTAGCACACCTGATATGTTTTTCCATGCCTGGCTCTAAATACCTGTCTTGGAACGGGCCGAAGGCGGCATAGTGAAATATCCTCACCCCTAATAGTTCGTGAGCCCGATTCATCAACGCCATTGGCAGTAGGCGTGGTTCTCCACAAAAGTTTGCTAAAACCACGTCGTCATGTGATTTTACGGCTTCAATAGCCTTTTCCGCAGTTACAATTTTCGGTGAAGACTTATTCAAGTGGATGACTTCCTTCCCTCGTATTATGGATTACTTATCTCATATTTGTATAGCAAGTAACTCCCTCACCGCCTGTACCGAGGACTCTATTCCTGCCACATTTAGTTTACGCCCTTTGAGCAACTTCCTGACAGCGATTTCCTTCAATTTACTTCTTCTTTTTGGTCAAGCCATCTTCGGGATTGCTATCAAGTGGGCAACTTTGACTCAAACCGTTCCTTCTATATTAGCTTTTATAGGATTCGCCGCGCATGGCAAAAGAGATATTAGGGGTCTGACCGTTTTACTTCTAATACAGAATCGGGGTGAGAGGATTTGAACCTCCGACCTCATGGTCCCAAACCATGCGCGCTAGCCGCTGCGCCACACCCCGTATAGCTAAGTATTATAATAGGTAAGGAGAATTGAAGCAATCAACATTGCTTGCTAGTAGAAATCAAGCTGAAAAACAGGCTACCTTGGCCTTGAGTTTGGCGTATTCTTCATCTACGTGCTCCTGAATCCTGGCAATTTCCTCATCAAGCAAATGACGAAACCGGCCTTGCGTCTTCAAGTATTCCTTGACTGGTTTGAGCTTTGGCTTGTCGACATTCAATTTATACCGGCCATTCTCCACTTCATAGAGGGGGAAAATGCCGGTCTCCACAGCAAGCCGACCTATCTCAATAGTCCTCTCTGAAGCAGTTCTCCACCCGGTAGGACAAACAGATAGGATATGTACGTACGCTGGACCTTCAATTTCTGCACCTTTCCTGATCTTTTTAATTAAATCGAAAGGATAGCTGGGACAAGCTGTAGCTACGTACGGTGTATCATGAGCAATGGCAATTTCTGGCATATTCTTCTTCCATCTACTTTGCCCGATGCTAAACTTCCCCGCAGGTGCAGTAGTAGTTGAAGCTCCATAGGGAGTAGCGCTTGACCTCTGGATACCTGTATTCATATATGCTTCATTGTCCCAGCAGATATATAAGAAATTATGCCCCCTTTCTATGGCCCCTGATAATGCTTGAAGTCCTATATCGCTCGTCCCTCCATCCCCAGCCATAGCCACACATTTAATATCCTTCTCAGGCTTTTTGCCTTTCTTCATCAAAATCTTTAAACCTGCTTCTACACCCGAGATTGTAGCCGCGGTATTCTCGAACAGTGTATGTATCCAGGGAACTTGCCAAGATGTTACAGGGAGTGGCGAAGTACAAACCTCGTCACAACCTGTAGCCATACTAATTATCACGTTCTGTCCCAGGGCTTTACAGGCAAGCCTGATTGCCAAAGCCTCACCACAACCGATACAGAAACTGTGCCCCGGACCAAGAAATTCCTTTACAGCTACCTTATTCTTCCCGAATTTTATCGTTTCTTGCTCCATTCCTACTCCTTTATCCCTGTTACCTTGCCCCGCACACCTACGGTCTCGAATATTTCCTCCGATCCTTTTTCAGCCACTTCCCTACCTCTGTCAAGGACATATCTAAAATCCTTTACTGACATATCCCTTCCTCCTAAACCGCCTACAAAACCAACAACCTTTGGCCTCTTCGGCATATCATATAAAGCTGATTTGATTTCTGAATAGACTGGCCCTCCCGGACCTCCGAAGGAAATGCACCGATCGAAGACGATGAGGATTTGCGCATCTTTTACAGCATGACGAAGTTCCACAAACGGGAAAGGTCTCCAAAGACGTAAGTTGATAAGCCCCACAGATTCCCCTTTATTCTTCTTTGTATCTATGACAATTTTGGCTGTCTCACTGAAACTTCCCATAGTCAGAAGCAATACTTCGGCTCCTTCCGTCTCATAGGGCTCGACGGGGTGATAATAGCGGCCAAATATGTCTCCAAATTCTTTGAACCCTTTCGTTATCACATCCTTGGATTTCCTGAATGCCACCTCTTGAGCTATCTTCGTTTCTGAATATATATCGGGGGGACCGAACGCGCCGTGGGTCATCGGTTTGTCGGGATCCAACGCAAATGGGTATTGGAGTTTGGGTAAGAACTTATTCACTTCATCTTGTTCTGGCAAGATAACTGCCTCTGTTACGTGAGACAGGTGGAATCCATCGAAATGAACCATCACTGGAAATAGAACCCTAGGGTCCTCACCAACACGAAAAGCCCAAAGGGTCATATCGAATGCCTGCTGACTATTCTCGCAAAACACTTGGATCCAGCTAGTATCTCTAACAGCCATTGCATCCGAATGGTCCCCCCAAACACTCAATGGAGCTGAAAGAGCTCTATTGCAAATCACCATAACTATAGGAAATCTCATGGATGAAGCAACATAGACAACTTCATGCATGAGTTCCAATCCCTGGCCTGCTGTCGTAGTGAAAGTTCTCGCGCCCACGGCCGCAGAGCCGAGGCAAGCGCTCATGGCCGAATGCTCCGATTCAACCGGTATATAAGCTGCGTCTAATTCTCCGTTGGCTACCATCTCAGCAAGTCGCTCGGGAACATGCGTTTGGGGGGTTATGGGATAAGCAGCGATGACATCAACATCGGCCATTCTCACCGCTTCCGCGGCTGCATGGGAAGCCTCCAGGCCTACTCTCTTGCTCATGCTTCTTCCTCCTCTATCATAGTTATGGCATCCTTGGGACATACATTGGCGCAAATACCACATCCTTTGCAGTAAAAAAGATCAGGCTCATAATACTCATCCTCACAAGGCTCGATAGCTGCGTCAGGACAATGTAGCCAACACAAGCCACATTTGTTGCATTTTTCCCTATCCACCACAGGCCTTTTGGATCTCCAATCACCTGTCCTTCTCAAGGTAGCACTGCCTGCTTCTGTAACTATATTGCCAACTTCCATGTCCTTCCAGGTAAAATCAAGCCCCGTTTTCAGCCTTTTCTCCGTCATTTCTTACTCCTTTATGACGATCTCCTTGTAAGCCCTTTTCATGGCTTCAATATTTCCCTTAGCTCGCGCCCCAAAGCGTTCCTGCAACTGCTCAACTAAAGATTCCATCTTAACTGCCTCAGTAACCTTCAGCAGCGCGCCTATCATAGCGGTATTAGTAATGGGCATGCCAATGGTCTCGCCGGCGATTTTTGTAGCGCTAACTGTAGCCACGGGCCACTTATATCCAAATTCAGACTTCAGATCAGCAGGGGATTTGCTGGAATTTATTATGACCTTACCCTTATCCTTGAGCCCGGAGGTCACATCTACAGCACGAAGCAGCCCTGGATCGAGAACTACTACTATATCAGGTTCATATATGTCAGTCCTGATCCTGATAAATCCATCACTTATTCTCAGGAAAGCAAGAACCGGCGCTCCCCTCCTCTCTGGTCCAAAGCTAGGAAATGACTGGGCATATTTCCCTTCGCTTATAGCAGCCCGAGCCACTAATTCTGCTGAGGTCACTGCTCCCATCCCTCCCCGACCATGCCATCTTACTTCAAGAAGCTCAGCCATAACTTGATACCCCCTAACTACAAATTGCCCCTACAGGGACTTGAATCCTAGCATTTAACTTCGTAGGCAAGCACTTTATGCCCTCTGAGCTACAGGCGGCCAAGAATATAAAACCCGATGCAAGCCGGTAATACAATAAGGCAACATTATACCTAATACGCATTCCTATTGATGCTTTGACAGCTATCAATACGTTATTGTACCATAACAGCTCTACCACACATTACGGAAGCACAATGCTCAATGCCTTATGGATAGTCCTGTTAGGAATGGCGATAATTTTCGCTGTCCTCGGAATTTTACTCTTAGTCATGATTCTCCTAAGCAAACTGTTTAAATCAAAGGAGAAAGAAGGGGAAACGGGTAAACAATAGACATGTTTACGGGCGAATTCCTGGGCTTTCTCAACCTGACCTGGCAGGCCGTGGCAATGCTAGTTATCGGCGGTGTGCTGGTAGGGTTGGGAATTGCTAAAAAAGTTGAACCAGTGCTACTTGTGCCTATTGGTTTCGGATGTATATTGGCTAATATTCCACTAGGTGGGGCAGCAGAGGCAGGCGGGTTTTTAGCCGTTCTAAGAGAAGCTGGCATTCATACCGAGATATTTCCCCTGCTCATCTTTATTGGTGTGGGAGCCATGATTGATTTTGAGCCTTTTCTACAAAGACCCTACACCATTCTTCTTGGTGCTGCCGCCCAGTTCGGCATTTTCGGGACGTTTTTCTTGGCTTATTTGTTAGGTGATGGTTGGCTCCATGTCCTGGATTTCAGCCTGCAAGATGCTGCTTCCATAGGCATAATCGGCTCTGCCGATGGTCCTACCTCGATTTACGTCGCGACCACACTGCAATCCAAATACACTGCTGCTATTGTCGTAGCCGCTTATTCTTATATGGCTATGGTACCCATCATCCAGCCACCCATTATAAAGGCGATGTGCAGTAAGGAAGAGAGGGCTTTAAAAATGCCTTCAACTGCGGGAATAATCCCGCGGAAAGCAAAGATACTCTTTCCTATAGTTACCGTACTCGTGGTAGGCTTGATAGCTCCGAAAGCCACTCCTCTTATCGGTTGTCTCATGTTTGGTAATCTGTTAAGAGAATGCGGAGTGGTGGAAAGACTTTCCCTTGCAGCTCAAAACGAACTGGCTAACATCGTAACTATTCTTCTGGGCATCACCGTGGGAGGAATGATGTCTGGAACTGAGTTCCTCAGACTCGAGACCATATTGGTGTTTATGCTGGGAATAGTAGCTTTCAGTCTGGATACCGTGGCAGGTGTTTTTTTGGGCAAGATAATGTGTGTGCTTTCGGGACGGAAGATCAATCCCATGATTGGCGCCTGCGGCATTTCGGCTTTCCCGATGTCATCCCGCGTGGTGCAGAAGCTAGGATTGGAAGCTAACCCTTATAATCATCTGCTGATGCACGCTGCTGGGGCAAATGTTGCCGGACAAATCGCCTCAGTGGTAGCTGGTGGAATTATGCTTATGCTTGTGCCTATCTTCATTTAACCTTACATGTCTTGACCACGGGGAGAATTTTCGTATGGTGTGGATATACCTATTACAGGTAACTGCCCCTGAAGGGACTCGAACCCTTGCACCTGGCTCCGGAGGCCAGCGCTCTATCCTCTGAGCTACAGGGGCTATTTCATAGTGTATCACAAACCTATTCCTGACCTAAATAAGAAATAAGCACCGAGAATATAGAGCACGATCAAAGCCGGGGCATACCAGCTAGCTACGCGAAAAATTTTGCGCCTTTGCCGAAACCTCAACCCGACGATAACAAGAAAGCTCATCGTCGCTGCCACGGCGGCAATAATAAGATGACTTCTTGATACTGCGGAAAGAATGAATCCCCGGCCATAGGCAAGATCAACCGGGATGATCATAGCCATGTCTAACATATTGGCGCCCAATATATTAGCCACTGTCAAATCTATGGCACCCATACGAAGGGCACTGATGGCAACCACCAACTCGGGTGCCGATGTAGTAATTGCAAGAAATAAAGTCCCCACGAAGGTGCCCCCCCAACCCGTCGTTCTACTTATTTCATCCCCGATGAAAGCCAGCCATATTCCAGCAGCAATCACTGCAACAGAGGCTAGCGCAAACCTGATCCACACCGTCTTAGCAGTGTACTTATCGTATTGTAAGGATGTGGTAGGAGTTGCCTGGGATTCCTGACTGCGCTCACGACGAAATGCCCACCATGTTCCCAGCAAATAGAGTATGATAATAACGATGCTTGGTATCCCTACCCAACCAGAGTCCAAAAAGGAAACTCTACCAGCAGCGATTATGCCAACGGCGGCAATGGCAATTAACAATGCTCCCCAGCCGGCCGTTATCACGTGCCTCGGGCTTGCCACTGATAAAAGGGGTCTACGCGAGTGAAGTATATCGAGTACAGCCAAGACAGATAGATTAAAGCAACAGCTTCCAAAAAGTGTACCCAAAGCTAAATCGGCTGAGTGAACCAGCGCTACAGCACTGACCGAGGTGACCAGTTCGGGCATGGTTGTAATAAGAGCGACAAGTACCAGCCCTATCCATATCCTACCCAAGCCCGTCTTCTCGGCGATAGCATCGCCATAACGAGCCAGCTTCGTTCCGGCAAACAGGACAATGGCCAGGCAAATAACAAACTTAAACCAAATCAA
>CP070793.1:865091-868981 GCA_020346965.1 Chloroflexota bacterium
AGCCGCGGCACTTATTGTGATCTGCGTGTGCATCTGCCTGCTACCGACGAAATAAGTCGGCGTTAGCAATTTCAGGCCAAATTGCTTGGTATCGCCGGGCGCTAAGCTCGAGCCTGACCCACCAGAATAGGGCCAGAATTCGTCCTGCGTTTTAGTAATAGGGACATAACCATCGCTCAAAGGGCCGCGTGTGGTATCACCTGATATACGGAATTGCAGTCCGTACACATTGTCTCCATTAGCACCATCGGCGCTAAGTGTCCATTCGTAAGCACTTGGGTTATCAATCCACTCAGCGTCCCCACCCACGATAAAAGTATTCACATTGCAGTTGCCCTCTACAGTTAAGGTGCACCATTCTATGGGTGGGCTTGTCAAGTATTCTGTATTTGCAGCTACTTCTCCTAGGGGCCATTGTGTTTTATCCAGGCTTATAGATATATCATTAACGCCTGTCATAGTGATGGTGATGGTCCCACTTTCCTGGGCTAGAACTGGCAAAGAAGCGACCGACGCTAAGATAATGGCTACTATGGTGCTCCCGATTACTGCTTTCATCTCCCACCTCCAAAGTTGAAGTGACTCTACTTACTGCGTTGGGTCAGTCGCTTTTCAACAAATCGACTATACTAAAATGCTACAGCCCTCCTTGGCTCTTGTCAAGACCTATGTTCTACCTTCAGAGTCTCTGGTGTTGCAGCAATTATGGCGGCGCCGAGAGCGGTTATAAGCTGGGGATTTCGCGGTACCAATAGGGTGGTGTTCAATTCGCCTTCTATGGTCTCGACCAGGGCATTGCTTAAGGCACCGCCTCCACAGACGGCACAGGGCTCTTCCAGTTTAAGTTTCTTAGCCAGTGAGGAAATCTTGCCGGCCAGGGCTTTGTTAACACCGGCAGCGATGTCTTCTTTCGGGACGCCTTCGCTTATCCTGGTGATGGCTTCCGATTCGCCGAAAACGGCACACCCGGTACTAAATGTGATGGGAGTCTTCGATCTGGCGGAAAGCGGACTGAAATCAATCAACTCTATGCGTAGTACATTGGCAATGACCTCAATAAAGCGGCCACTACCGGCAGCACATTTCTCACTGACTGCAAAATTAGCAACCTTCCCTTCTCCGCTTAGCCGTATTGCCCTGCTGGATTGACTGGCTACATCGATTGCGGTTCTGGCCTGAGGGAAAGCGTTATTTATACCTCGCGCAGTACAGACAATATCGCTTGCCTTCTGGCTCGCAAAATGGACGTTATCGGCGCCGACACCCGTGGCAACGGTATTGGCTATATCACCTTGATTCAGGTTGGCCTGCTTCAGTAGCTCTGTTCTTATGACGTCGGCGGATTTCCGGTAATCAGCTCCAGATATTCTTACATATGAAGCAGCGAGTTCGAAACCTCTAATTATGACTCCTTTGCTGTATGCCGAGCCAATGTCGATGCCAATAAACCAGTTCATCGCTGCCCTTAACCAAAAAAAGTGGCTCTTTCCAATCGCCGTGACTTTGTCGGCAAAGCCTCCTCCTCTGCTATCGCTTTCAGGTACATTTCCTTTGCCACAATTGCGGCGCCAAGCGCCCCCGTTAGAAGCGGTTCTTCAGGTACTAAGAATTCGCAGCCCAGGCTTTCTTTCATTGCCCTAACCATGCCATCGTTCTTAGCCACCCCACCGGTGAGCACTAAATCAGGCTCTATTCCCAGCCGTCGCACCAGTGCCGCCACGCGGCTGGCCAGAGCGTCGTGAAGCCCGGCTACAATGTTCTCCAGTTTTTCCCCACGTGAAAGAAGCGCTACCACCTCCTGCTGGGCGAATATCGTACACAAGTTGCTTATCTGGATTTTCTTGGTGGCTTTTAATGCAATGTCTCCCATATCTTCCAGCCTGACACCCAGTGTAGCCGCAGTTACTTCAAGGAATCTGCCTGTTCCAGCGGCACACTTATCGTTCATAACGAAAGTAGCCAGCTTACCGTTATTTGTTCTCATACATTTAACGTCCTGGCCACCTATATCGATAGCAGTCCTGACATTGGGGAAAAGGCTGGAGACGCCTCTGGCATGACAGGAAAGCTCCGTTACCTGTCGGTCCGCGAAAGGCACATTGAGCCGTCCATAACCTGTAGCTACTATATATGAAATCTCATCAATCCGCAGTCCGGCTTGCTCCAGTGCCTGTCCCATAACCTCGTTAGCAAGCTGGCGATGCTCCGGCCCGGTTGGGCCTTTGACGGTTGAGAGTAGATCGCCGCTCTTGCCCATGAGCGCGACCTTGGTCATGGTTGACCCTATATCAACCCCGGCGAAGTACAAGTGAATCTCTTGACGCTTGCTATTAGGTGATTGTTTCAAGGAAGGCTTCGACCCTGGTTCTCAATGGAGCCATGGCTCCTATAGTGTAGTCGTACTCTATGTAGGTGCTGGGAACACCGATACTATCGAAATAGTCTTTCAGCGATGGCATTTCAAAGGCGAAGGGGTCACAATACCTTACAAGTAGCATTATGGCGCCGTTGATTTCCCATTCTTTAACGACGCTCTTAAGATACCCGAACCGACTTTGCAGGTCTATGGCATAATCCTTTTTCGTCTCACCGGGGGCAGCCTGCCTGAAAGTGCGGGCACAGGTTATTTCATTGAGATAATAAGCAGCCAGCCCTTCCAGTGGGTTATCAGTGAGTTTCACCTCAGCTCGGTAAGCCCTGATACCGCCACAACTTTCGTTCATCACCACATTTGCCTTGTCCTCGAATACCTGCATGACATCGGTATCGTCAAGGGTGCTGCTCCATATGATGAGACGTGCCGGCTTCTTCTTGGGTCCAGTGCTACGCTTCTTGACTTCGTTTATAGTCTCGGTTAACAGGTCATTCCCTTCACATACAGGCAAGCTCGTAACAGCCCTTATTACCTGAACGGTTTCCGTCCCCGAGATGCGGGGCGGAGACGGCTTTGTCAGCTCGTAAAGTTCTCTGACCAGAGCCCGCTGTTGGTTGTGGGATTCAATAGCTGACTCGAGCTTGTCCTTAGACAATTTCCTCCCGGTGAAGGCCTCCAGGGTTTTTTTGAAATCGTCTAGCTGGCTTTTGAAGTACTCCAGGGCTTCGGGACGAACCGTGATGGGCATGTCTATGAAATGGAATAACGGATAGTTGGTATAAGACTCCCACACGCGAGCCGTTTTTTCCTGTGGGTCGCTGGAGTGAACTGTAACCATGCCGTCAACGAAATCGTTCTTATTCTTTAGAGCGCAATCCAGGCAGCTGCGCATGACAGGGCAAAATGAACTGGGCAAAGCCCTGTCTGCTTCAGTGACTGGTTCCTTTATATCTCCGCACGTCTGGTAAGGAACGAGATCAAGGGCGGTAAGCATCTCCAGTGGCACATAGACGCACGGATAGCCTATTATCTTTTTACCATCTGCTTTAAGTTCCTTGGCTCTCTGTGCACGATTTGAATATATTTCCTGGGCTTTGCTGAGACCTTTGTTATTGTCTGACATCGCTGTCTCCTTGTCAGGTTGCGATCCTGGTTCAGTTTACCAGTCGAACCCTTCCTGCTTTCTAATCTTCTTGTAGTGTTCCATAGTCTCCTCGAACGGTTCTGCCTTGGCTAAAGCGTCTTCCGGGTTAAACAGGCGGAGATCTACGATATCGCCTTCAATGCTCAGTGAGGGCACATTCATTTTCTCAACGAGCGTGTCTGAGACATATGGAAGGTGAGTAGAGGCACTGCGGCAGGTGATCAGTGGATGAAGAAGTGCTCCGTCGCACTTCCATTCACTGGCATATTTCAAATAGGGATAGGCAGTGGTTCCGCCAAGCACGTTCTGTTTGCGGGCATCTTCATAGTAGCCAACAAGGAACTGGAGGCTGAACTTGGTGATGCGTTCCAG
>CP070793.1:869081-875884 GCA_020346965.1 Chloroflexota bacterium
ACGGTGCCGTCGGTCTTAAGACCTACCGTGTGATAGCGGCCTGCGGCGACCCAGATGATGTCTGTCCAGGTGCCGACATTGCACTGCCCGTACCCGGTGTCTCCCACGGCGACCACGGTGCCGTCGGTCTTAAGCCCCACCGTGTGATAGGCGCCTGCGGCCACCTGCGTGATGCCCGTCCAGCTGTCGGTATCGCACTGCCCATCACCGTTCCATCCCACGGCGACCACGGTGCCGTCGGTCTCAAGCCCCACCGTGTGATAGTCACCCGCGGCGATTTGGGTGGTGTCCGTCCAGTCGCCGGCATCACATTGCCCGTCGTAGTTGACTCCCGCGGCGATCACAGTGCCGTCGGTCTCGAGCCCCACCGTGTGATAGGCGCCTGCGGCCACCTGGGTGACGCCCGTCCAGTCGCCGACATCACATTGCCCGTCGTAGTTCCACCCCGCAGCGACCACGGTCCCATCGTTCTCGAGCCCCACCGTGTGATAGCCGCCTGCGGCCACCTCGGTGATGCCCGTCCAGCTCCCGACATCACATTGCCCGTCGTCGTTCCATCCCACAGCGACCACGCTGTCGTCGTTCTCGAGCCCCACCGTATGATAGCCGCCTGCGGCCACCTGAGTGATGCCCATCCAGTTGCCTACATCACATTGCCCATCATAGTTCCATCCCACAGCCACCACGGTGCCGTCATTCTCGAGCCCCACCGTGTGATAGCGGCCCGCAGTGACCTGATCGATGCCCATCCAGTCGCTGATGTTGCACTGCCCAAAGTAGCCGTCTCCCACGGCGACAACGGTGCCGTCGGTCTTGAGCCCCACCGTATGATAGTCACCCGCAGCGACCTGGGTGATGCCCGTCCAACCGTTGATGTCACACTGCCCATCGTCGTTCCACCCCACAGCGACCACGGTGCCGTTGGATTTAACCCCCACTGTATGATACGCGCCTGCGGCCACCCGTTCGATGTCCGTCCAGTCGCCGACGTCACATTGTCCATCGTCGTTCATACCCACCGCGACCACGGTACCATTGGACTTAAGCCCCACTGTATGACAGGCGCCTGCGGTGGCCTGTATGATGTCGGTCCAGCCGTTGACGTCACACTGGCTGTACCCGTTGTCTCCTACGGCGACCACCCTGCCGTCGGATTTAACCCCCACTGTGTGAAAGCAGCCTGCGGCGACCTTCGCGATGTCCGTCCAGTTGCCGACATTGCACTGCCCGTCGTCGTTCATACCCACGGCGACCACGGTTCCATCGGATTTAACCCCCACTGTGTGAAAGCAGCCTGCGGCGACCTTCGTGATGTCCGTCCAGTTGCCGACATTACACTGCCCGTCGTCGTTCATACCCACGGCGACCACGGTTCCGTCGGACTTAATCCCCATCGTGTGATAGTCACCTGCAGTGACCTGGGTGATGGCCGTCCAGCTGCCGACGTTACACTGCCCATGGTCGTTATCTCCCAAGGCGACCACGGTACCGTTGGACTTAACCCCCACTGTATGATAGGCGCCTGCGGCGACCATGGGGGTGTATTCGGGCTCACCGTCACAGCCTATCATCCCGGCAATTGAGGCTGCTAGAACCAAAAAGATGATAAATCTTGCCGAGTAACGGTCTCCCTTCCAACCAGATATTATCTTCATACTCGGCTTCCTTATAATTAGAGTAACAGGGCTCCTTTTGATCGGCTTTTCAGTAATTCAATTATACCCCTAAGTAACCTCAGAGAGAAGGTCTATCCATGCCCCCATTTGGTTAACCCATTTAGTAAGGCTTTGGTCACTCGTGCAAATCCAGCCGCTGCCAGTTTCCATATTAGGGGCTGGAATCAAAAGACTAGGATCTGCGGCAGAAGCACGTGCCAGTACGTTATCTATCCCAACCTCTCCTGGCCACTGAAAGCCCTTAGCCGGACCGAACCGCTGGCAGGTCCATTACCCTGCACGATTAGAGAAAATGTTAGGTTGGTCCGATTGAACGATGCCATGAATAGTGATTGAAGAAGTAAGAAATGGGAGGATAAGTTAGTTTAAGTTTATTGACAAATCATTGGCGCGGGTGGTAAAATAGTTCTTTTGAGACTATTTAAGAATAGTATCTGTAAGGGGGGGTATCTGGGAAAGTCGTCTATGTAAGAAATAACGCAGGAGCAAAGGACATAATTTCTGGGGGTGTAGGAAGGCAGAGTTATTAGTTGGTCGCTTGAGCTCTACGGAGTAAATAGCGACCATAGCTGTTTCAGGTCCCTATTCCTGTTCAGACGGAGGGAGTGATAACCAGGCAATTACCATTATAGGACACAGCTGCGGTACCCCAAGTCGAGGGGAGGTGAGGCAAACGCTGGAGGGCTTACCTCGAGCTTTTGGCAAAGATGAAGGCGGATGCTGATACTTCGAGCCGCACGAAGGGGGTGATAGCAAGCAAAACAGAGGGATTGGTTAATAGATTGAACAAGAGCGAAGTTTATGTCAAAAAAGGAGGAACCTAGATGAAGAAAGCAAGATTAATAGCAGGCTTGTTTGTGACTGCGCTATTGACCCTAGGGCTGGTATTGCCGGCAGTGGCACAGGTAGAGCCACCAACGGTGATGGATGAACTGGCGCCCGGGGGGTCGATGACGATGACCAAGGAGGTGACTACGCCGCCCATCCCACCGAATCCAGACATCTATTTCATGTGTGATACCACGGGGAGCATGGGGCCCATAATTGCAGCAATGCAGACTGACGCTGGCGCCATCATGGCCGATATCGTTACAGCTCAACCGACCGCCCAGTTCGGCGTGGGTAACTACAAGGACTTCCCCTATGATCCGTATGCCTTCCAGCACCAGCAGAGCATCACCGATGATACGGCTGCGGTGTCGACCGCCATCGCTGCCTGGGGAGCTGGCGGTGGCAGCGATTGGCCAGAGGGACAATTCTACGCTCTGGACCGCCTCGCCGAAGGCACCGGCATTGGCTGGCGGGATATCGGGACCAAGATAGTGGTCTGGTTCGGGGATTCCCCGGCCCATGACCCGGTGCCGACGGCGGCCACCGGTCTGGGCTATACCATCACCGAGGCCACGGTCACTGCTGATCTGGTAGCCGCGGGCATCAAGGTGATCGCCATCAGCTGGGACAGCGGGCCCGGGTCTCCTTATCGCGATGGTCTAGACGATGACCCCAATGTCGCCGGCGGTGACTACGCAGCCTTCTATGGCATCGTAGAGGACGGGAGCGCGGGGCAGGCTAGCCGTATAGCCGCAGCAACCGGCGGGGCATACCTCTTTGCCGCCACTCCCGCGGAGGCAGTTGCAGCTGTCCTAGAGGGTATTGAGCAACTGACTACCGACGTCTGGTGGGAAGTGGAGGCTGACCCTGGCCTCACAGTGGAACTTGAGCCTGCCGTTCACTATGATGTCGCCGGGGACACCACGGTGGAGTTTGAAGAGACGATCGCTTTGGACGATGACGCGCCGCAGTGTCATACACTCAATGCCACGGTCACATTCTACGCTAACGAATACCCTGAAGAAGGAGCAGTAATTGGCGAACAGGCGATCTCTATCCACGTGGCGGACATTACGCCTCCGGAGGTGTGGTGCGTCGAGAGCGTGAACCCGCACGGGAAGAACATACCACCCGCTGGCAGTACCACCCTTCCTGGCTCCAAGGGCGGAAGGAACGAGGACGGCTTCTACCAGCTCTGGGCTGAGGACAACTGTGATGAGGATCCACTCATTTTTGTCGGTTACTGGGACCTGGATACAGGGATCATTTGGCTTGAATTCGGTCCCTTCGGCAGCGGAGTTGTGGTCAAGTTCACCGAGGACGCGGACGCTACTCCTGAGTGCAAGAAGATGGGTAGCTCCAAGGGGCAGGCAGGGGCAGTGGCACATCATATCATCCTGCCCGGCGAGCCAGTTGTGGTAGCTGTTGACGCTGCAGGCAACGCGGCGTTTTTCCCTTGTTTTGTGCCGCCTCCTCCCAAGTAGGCGAGGCATCTGGAATTAAGGACAGCAGTTTGGCGCTGGAGGAGGGGATGCCGGGCAGGCATCCCCTCCTTATCTCCATCTGTAGCCACTCCAAAGCTAGAGGTCGAACTCTCCGCGGTTACATAACCGATGGACTGAGTGTCGGGTGAACCGCCATCCTATACAACGTCCGTTCTGAGTGAGATTATCAGGTCGTTTCTCTGCCCAGAACGAGAAGAACCGAAGCGCTCAGGACTCAGGCTTTCGGTGATAGAAGGGGCGTCTAGGACACTATCGGCTGGCATGAGGGGCAGAAGTAGCTACCCCGGTTCTGTACCACACATCGTTCGATAGTGTTGTTGCAAAGGGCGCAGGGTTCGCCTCTCCTATGAGCAACCTTAAAATCAAAATGGGCAGCGCCTAGCTCGCCCTCGGGGCGAACGTAGGTATCCACGCTGGCACCTTTGTTGCTGATGGCTGCCTCCAGAACTCTACGGATGCAATTATGCAAAGTGCGCACTTCTGCGGGCGATAAATTATTGGCTTTCCTCAGGGGGTTAATACGGGCGGCAAACAGGGCTTCATCAGCATACATATTACCGATTCCGGCGACAATACCCTGATCTAGAAGTGCCGCTTTTATGGGGATGTGATGCCGGCTTAATCTCTGCCGCAAAACGTTTGGCGTAAACCTTTTATCGAGCGGCTCGGGACCCAGCTTGCGGACCACAGCATCGGCATCGTCTACCAGTCGTATCAATCCCAGTCGGCGTCGGTCATTGAACACGAGACGATACCCGTTGGACAGGTGAAAAATCGCCCGGGCATAGTGATCCGTAGCCTTGGGATTTAACAGCAAGCTGCCGGTCATCCTGAGATGCATAATCAGTGACCTGCCATTCGATAGGTGAAAGATAAGATATTTCCCCCGCCGTTCCAAACTTTCTATCTTCTGCCCGGTTAACCGACGGCGTACTTCTTCAGCAGAATCACCGCATACCAGTTTGGAATCAAGGATGGTAACTTGAGTGAAGCTTTGCCCCACGACCCGGGGCGAAAGCTCGATCTTAATCGTCTCTACCTCAGGCAGTTCAGGCATCTCTTGAGTCTCTCTGTCCGGCCCCGTCTACTTTAGCGCCGTCTTGACTTCTTTCTGGAAGTCGTCTTTATCGAGGACACAGGATTTGATGAGCTTAGTATTTACAAGGCAGGTTCCGACAGCAGCATTTCGTTTCTTCACCTCTTCAGGTTCTTCGAACGAATCTATCCACCTGATAGGAACTTCCGGGCATATCTCTCTTATATACTTCTCCATTCTCTTGAGGAAGTAGGCGTAGGTGGCAGGGCAGGAATCAGGGCCGGAAACAATCACAACCTTATCGCTATCCTCATCCTGAGGAACATACCTGACTTCTTTCTTGGCAGCAGGCTTGTAGACAAAACCTGGCTGCAGAGGATAACATAGATGGTCGGGATCTTCCCCTAACTGCTTGAAGCCTTTTCTAGTGAAGAACTCTCGCGCTGTATATTGTTCGGGTTCTCCGCCGCGAAATGTGGTCGTTACGAGCGCTAACGGCCGCCTGTTGTCAAACCAACTCATTGGCTTCTGCACGTCTTCCATCAAGCCGCCCAATAGCCGGCTTCCAATGCCTTTTCCCCAATAGCTCTTAACGGCGACATAAATGCAGTCGATATATACAACTCGCTCCTCGGGAGATGGCCGGTACTGGATCATCCCAGCTGGATTCCCATTCTCGTAGGCTATTTTGGCGAACGAACCCCATTTGGGTAACATCTCAACAGCCCATTTCTTCTTGTCTTCTATCCCTCTTAACCAATCAGGGTCATCTCTAAGGCAGGGGAACACACACACCCAACATAAGTCCTCTACATTCTCGTCTGTAACATCCTTGACATTGATTTCCTCCATCAATCCTTTCCTCCTTCGCTTTCTCTGGTTGCCCTCTCATGCAATAGCTGTAGATAAAACAAGTCCCAGCTCGTCGGTAACTTGGCTAGACACAACAGTATATTGCCACACTGGGTATAAGCCTAGCCCATCTCGCCCCAGTTTCTGCCTAGCTTTATGTCTATCTTCACAGGGACACGAAGCTCGACAGCCAAGGGCATAATCTCACCAACCAGAGCCTTAATTCCCTCCACTTCATCCTCAGGCACCTCGAAAAGCAATTCATCGTGTATCTGCAGTAGCATCTTGCTCTTAAGATCCCGCTTGCCCATTTCTCGGTGTAGATTTATCATGGCAACCTTGATGATATCGGCAGAGCTTCCCTGCACCGGGGCATTTATAGCCATGCGCTCAGCAGCCCCCCTAACCATTCGGTTGGCGGAATTTATTTCGGCCAGATACCTGCGCCTCCCCAACATTGTCTGCACGTAGCCCAGTTTCCGGGCTTGCTCCTTTGTTGCCTCGAGATATTCCTTCACCTTGGGATATCTTTCAAAATACAGGGCGATGAATTGAGTAGCTTCTTCCCGGTTGAGATTGGTGGCTTGCTCCAATCCATAATCGCTCATGCCGTAGACAACTCCGAAATTGACCGTTTTAGCATTCCGCCGCATCTCGCTAGTCACCTTATCAACGGGAATGCCGAAGATTTTAGAGGCAGTCGTGGCGTGGATATCTTCGTTTTGAGCGAAAGCTGCAATGAGACCGGGGTCCTCGGAGAGGTGCGCTAAAACCCTGAGGTCAATCTGGGAATAATCGGCGCTTAAAAGGTATGCCCCGGGCGGAGCGATCACGGCTTTCCTAATTTTGCTTCCCGTCTCGCCCCTTATGGGTATGTTCTGGAGGTTGGGTTCGCTTGAGGAA
>CP070793.1:875984-880415 GCA_020346965.1 Chloroflexota bacterium
CCCTAACAATTCGTAGGCTCTGTTGAGCAACGCCGTTGGCAGAAAGCGTGGCTCTCCGCAAAAGTTTGCTAAAACCACGTCGTCATGTGATTTTATCGTTTCAACAGCCTTTTCCGCAGTTACAGTTTTCGGCGAAGACTTATCCACGCGGGTGACTTCCTTTTCTCGTATTATGGACTACTTACCCCGTATTTGTATAGCAAGTGATTCCCACCTAATTCTGCCACAAAGCAAAGCTAATAGAGCCCTATTGCTATGACCATGCCGACGAGGTAAAGTTGACTGTATCTACCACGGAACAAACATCGGGATGAACACGTGGATGTGAAAGGTTGAATTGCACGGAAAGTACTTTGCTATTAGCTAAGTGACCTACCGCCCCACGATAAGCGCAATATAATCCTAATTAACGTTAGAATGTTTGATTCTTCTGCCCTATCACCAGATTTACAATTAGGGGTATTCGAGCTTTGATTCCCGCCTCAGTATTACTATCTTGTATCTGCTATCGCTCCTTTCTCTTTAACAGGAGCCAATTCTCGGCATCTGTGTGAACCAGAGCGTACTCCCCCTGTAGTCTAACCCCATGAAGTGTGAAGGTTAACAGATCAGGCTCGTTTTGCTGGAGTTCATATTCACCTCTGTCCCAAATCTCGACCTTGCCCGCACCGTATAAACCTCCGGCGATATCTCCTTCAAAATCTATGTAACTAACAGGATGATCATCTACCTGAACAGCCAATCGTCGAATACCGGACTCGGCAGGAGGACCTTTGGGCACAGCCCAACTCTTTAGTACTCCTTCTATTTCCAATCGGAAATCGTAGTGCAGGCGAGTAGCGTGGTGTTTCTGGACTACGAATCTGCTCATTTGGAATGCAGCTTACCTTTCCCCATTTCAACCAATAGTCTATCATCCGGCGTCAATAATAGCCTTGCCTGTGTAGGATTCGAGTTGCAGTTTTCGCAGGAATGACGCGTCACTCCCCACTTAACTCATACATAACACATATGATAGACTGATGGCTTTGCATCCCACATAATACGGAAAAACATGTCAGCGCACTGGAAATCATCAACCAAGCTTGCCGTGATTACCCTTGTAGGCGTAACCGCAATCTGGGGTTATGCTTTTCTCAGCGTACAAGACGCCATAGCACAGATGCCGGTCATGGACTTCTTAGCATGGCGCTTCCTGGTAGCCACCGTTGTGATGATTGCTTTGCGTCCAACCTGTCTACGGAACGTGACCCGCCTCGAATTACTGCGCGGCACTGGATTGGGCGCAATACTCGGGCTGGCTTATATTGCACAAACGTACGGCTTACGTTACACATCCGTCGCCACGTCGGCGTTTATTACAGGTATGTTTGTCGTTCTTACGCCGGTTATGTCCTGGCTATTAATTCGCCGCAGAACCAATCGTAGGACCTGGTTGCTTGTAGCACTGGCTACCGTGGGCTTAGCATTACTCAGCCTGAACGGCTGGTCAGTTGGGATCGGCGAACTACTCACATTAGTATGCGCTGTCCTATTCGCTATTCATATAGTTGGTTTAGGGGAATGGTCGTCACAATACGAACCGTACGCCCTTACCCTCCTTCAAATCGGGACTGTCGCTGTACTATCGCTCGTAGCAGCTGTGCCCGCGGGGATTGCGGTGCCGCCCAATCCGGGAGTGTGGCTAGCTGTAGGAATCACAGGTGTGTTTGCTACCGCTGTAGCTTTTTTTGTAGAGACTTGGGCTCTATCACTCGTATCGGCAACACGCGGAGCCGTGGTAATGACAATGGAGCCAGTCTTTGCCGGATTATTCGCTGTTGTTATTGGTGGAGACCGGCTGACACTGCGAACAATCGTTGGTGCAGCGTGCATATTGGCAGCGATGCTCATTATTAATCTGAAATCGGGGCGGAGTGGTACCAGTTCGAAAACATAACAGCCTCAAAGACTGCTTATTATAACCACAGCATTGAGCAAGAAAGGGGAAACCGGAACCTTCACACCTTTTCAGCCTTGTTTTCAGAATAGAGGTGGCAAAGCAACCTTTTGCTCCATTCTCTGGATAAATCCTCGAGCATTCCTCAAACTTCACTGAACTAGTAAGTGGTATAATTGGGACTAGTATCCATACCACTATTGAGGAGTAGTTTGCACAAGTAGTTCTAGAAAGGAGGTAATGAAGTGGACAGTTACGAGCAATTGCGTATGCTACTAGACAAGCACGTCACCGGAGCACCGCCGTCGAAGAGCTTTGATGAGATCCTTAGAATGCTTTTCACGCCGGAGGAGGTGAGGGTGGCATTGGCAATGAAATTTGTACCCAGATCGCTTGAGGCCATCGCCTCTGCGGCATGTGTATCTGTTGATGAGGCTAAGGAGCATTGTGAGTCAATGGCATCAAAAGGTATTGTATTCAGTCGGGAAAAAGACGGAATCATGGGCTACAGTCTTCTCCCCACAATACCTGGCCTTTTCGAGTTCCCGTTCATGAAAGGTGGTAGTGAAGCCATGCATGCTAAACTGGCCAAGCTCTGGGAAGAGTACCATCGTGATGGCCTGGGCAACTCGTTCGCAGGTAGTACAACCCCCCTTACTCGTGTTATACCGATTGAAGAGACTGTGGATACGCGATCCGTGATATTGCCGTACGAGCAAATATCGGAGATGGTCGCCCACTGCAAGACCTTCGCACTGGCGCATTGTGCCTGTCGTGTCAGTGTTGCTGCGTGTGATAAACCTAGAGAGGTATGCCTAGTCTTCGACAAGACCGGACGCTACCTCATTGAGAGGGGATTCGCACATGAGATCACGAAAGACAAGGCTCTGGAGATACTGCGCACCTCGGAGGAAGCCGGGCTCGTACACATGACCAACAACTGCCAGGATAGGTTGAACCTCATCTGCAACTGTTGTCCGTGCTGTTGTACCATTCTTCGCGGGCTCACGCAACTCAAGAACCCCAATGCGTTCGCGGTGAGCAGATGGCAAGCTCATGTTGATAAAGACGTTTGCTCTGGGTGCGGGACTTGCGAGGATGACCGCTGCCCGATGACAGCCATAGTAGTCAAGGAGTCGGTTGCAGAGGTCGATCCCGAGCGATGTATCGGCTGCGGCTTATGTGTAACAACATGCACGACCGGAGCGGTCTCACTCTTCCCACGGGAAGAGGCACCTGAACCGCCGCGAACTGCCACGGAGATGGGTTTACGTATTGCAGACGAGAAAGGCAAGACCAAGGAGTTTATCGAAGTAATACAGCGGTGATCGGTTGGATGCGCTGTAAGCCTTACTTGTGTTACACCATAACTTGAGAATCGCCCGGCCTCCTCGGGACTCAACTTAGTTTGGCGATTCATTACTAACCCGTATAGCCCGACTTGCCGTATTGACGGTGATCGTGTATAATCATAGCTAGTTGACCAACTGCCATCAGACAAATAGCTGAGTTCAATTCGAAGCAGCATTATTAGAGAGGGAGGAAACATGCAAGAAATAGTAGCTTATTGTGGTCTCGTTTGCACTGAATGCCCAGCGTATAAAGCGACCCAGGAAGACGATAATAGTGCCAGGGCTAAGGTTGCCGAAGCATGGAGTAAACAATTTAAACATAACTTCAAAACTGAAGATATCAATTGCAATGGTTGCTTGGCAGTTGGCGAGATGCAATTTAGCTATTGCAGTATGTGCAATATAAGAAGATGTGGTGTTGATAGAAAAGTTTTGAACTGTGCCTACTGTGTAGAGTACCCCTGTGACAAGCTGAGCAATTTCCTCACTGAAGTCCCTGAGGCAAGGGCCAAGTTGGAGGCCATCCGGAGCAAAAAATAAGGGTGCCGCTGGCTCCAACTTCGAGCGAGATTACCATTTTCCAATCGGTATGTAGATAGTAACAAAATGATATCTCGTTGCGACAGGGCTCATAATCTAGCATTGCTTAATACAGGAGGTTGACCGATGACTCCCGATCAAACGGCAGAATTAATATGCTCCGAGTTAACAGAAAAAGGTTATCGCGGTGCCGTAGTGCCAATCGAGCATGTCGCTCAACTTAAGTATGAAATAGAAGAGAACGTCAGCCGGGGAAAAATAGACGCGGAATTGTATGAGAGATACCTGGCCGGTTTTGAATTCGACACCACCAAGCATCTTCCTCAGGCGTGTTCACTCATAGTAACTGCAGCTCCGCAACCTCAACGTAAAACCACTTTCCGTTTCAATGAGCAGGCTTATCCTGTCGTAATCCCTCCTACTTACTACTATGACACAGATGACCAAATTAGGAACATACTCCGAAACATTCTCAGTTCTAAGGACTACCAGCTTCACCTGGCTGCGTTGCCGTCTAAGTTATTGGCGGTATGCAGCGGAATGGCAAAATATGGAAAGAATAACATTGCTTACGTAGAAGGTCTGGGCAGTTTTGTTAGA
>CP070793.1:880515-887671 GCA_020346965.1 Chloroflexota bacterium
AATGCGGCACTTCCCTTTTGTCAGCTCCAATAGTCGCTCTGCAACTGAACTGCTGCCAGTGAACTGGGTGAAGCGAACAATAGGGTTGATAGCTAGTTTCTCCATGATCTGACCACCGCAATGAATCAGCAGCAGGTCTTGTTCCGGCATTCCACAATGCAGAAGCAGCCTTACAAAAGCTTCGGCAACAATGGAGGTAGTGGTCGCTTGCTTGAGAACTACCTTGTTCCCCATGTACAAAGCACCCATTATCTGCAAGGCCATTATCTCGAGTGGGAAATTGAAAGGCGTGATAACGGCGACGGGACCATGGGGCCAGCGATAGTCGACGGCTTCCTCCCCCAGGTGATTGCCTGGAGTAGTCTGTCCCTTGGCAAGGAATCTGACTTGATCGCCGGAGAAGTTCTCCAGGAATGTGGCTGTCACAGTGACTTCGCTACGGCATTGCTGAGTATCCTTGGGCATAACCCTCTGAATCAGTCTCGTGAAGTAATTCTCCCCTTCGGCACTTCTCAGAAAATCGGCGAGTCTTCTGCTGATCTCTCCGTACATCAGGTATCGTTCAACGTTCATGATCGGGTTATGCAAACCACATTTGGGGCATTTTGCCAGTGATTCGATGAAAGGCGATAATTCTTTCTCGCTGGTGTCCGGCATCTGGATAAATGGTTCGCCGGATATCGGGTCAACGACCTCCCTGTATTCCTTGGCTTCTATCCATCTCCCGTCGATGAAATTCATCAGATGAGCTGGCTTAGTTCCCGAGATCTCGTTGGGTTGCCAGGGGAAGATGTGTTTTAAACTCGATGTTCTAACTCTATTCACGTGCTAATATGCCTCCTTTATATTTTAGTGATTGATCCTATGACAGGTTTGTCTGTAGCCGAATCTTCGACATGCTACAAATAAGGATTTGTTGGGTGAGAAGAAGATTGAATCTACGTTCAACGGACAGTCTGTCCGGATACTGGTGAATTGCCCTCTCAGATGTCCTCCCAATGCATGCTTCTACCGATTAGTTTAGTAGTCTGAGAACTCATTAACAGCACCAGAATACTATCTATTTCCTCGGGCTTTGTCAAACTACTATTTCCGCTACGTCGCTCGATATATCGACCATTAGCGCTGACTAGTAAGTACCAATCTCGCTGTCGCAGCTCTCGTTGTAGCCTGTCAAAAGGCGTTTCCCAAACTAGAACTAGCAGCCGTGCGCTTGCTGACCAAGATTGTTAGGGTTATGGTCAATCCCTGGTGGAGAGTCCGTGTCTCCACGATATGAGACGCCAAGTCGTGCATGAATAGACAATTCCGAGAGAATATGCTAGGTTTTCGTCTACCCAATGGTACCGATATTAGCAGTGCATTGAGTATATTTTAAGAGCATGATAAGAATTTTTTGTCGCATTGATGGAAGAAATACTGCCAAGCCTCTACAAGATTGAAATTCCTCTCCCTGGAAGTCCTCTGAAAGCTACAAATTCCTATGTTATAAAGGGGGCAAAACGGTCCTTGATTGTTGATACTGGATGGAATCGAGAAGATTGCAGGGCAGTACTTGTTTCCGGCCTGAAAGAATGCGGCGTGGATTTACAGCAGGCCGATTTCTGCATCACACACATGCACGCCGATCACTCGGGGTTAGTGTCAACTCTCGCCTCAGAAGGGGCCAGAATTTACTTTGGGCAGGCAGATGCTGAGATTATCAGGTCTATTACACCTGAACACTGGGAGAAAATGATTGATTTCGCCGATAAATGCGGCTTTCCTCGGGAGGAGATGGGAAGAGCTGTCGGAAACCATCCCGGTCGCAGTTATAGCCCAGATAATTCGCTGAATCTTTATATCTTGAAAGATGGCGATGCGATAGACGTCGGAGATTACTTATTTGAATGCGTTGAAACCCCAGGGCATACTCCGGGTCATATTTGTCTTTACGAGCCCGGCAAGAGAGTATTCATATGTGGTGACCATATACTTTTCGATATAACTCCAAATATCACCCTTTCTTCCGAGGATCGGAATCCGTTAAAAGAATATCTGATGAGCCTGGACAAAGTCTATAATCTAGATGCTGAACTCGTACTGCCTGGACATAGAAGTCTTTTTAGGAGTCAAAAAGAGCGCATACGAGAACTTAAGCAACACCATCGGACACGGCTTGAAGAGATAATCTCTATTCTGTCAAAAGCTAAGCAAAACGCTTTCCAGATCGCATCACAAATGACCTGGGATATCGGTTACAAGTCATGGGGTCTGTTTCCCCCGGCACAAAAACTGTTTGCTTTTGGGGAAGCTCTGGCTCACCTGAAATATCTCGAGGAGGAGGGACAGGTAGGATGGGAGATGGAAAAGCACGGTATTGTATTCTTCATCACGCAAAGCAATAAGGAGGCGCATAAATGAGCGACGCTTACGTAGTCTTAGCCCAGAAACTTGGTTATGCCCAGTCGGAGAGATTCAGAAAATTGCTGGAGAGGCTCATGGATAAGGAAGAAGCGCAGGTGGCAGCCTCTCTTCCCTGTTCCACAGCCGAACTTGCTCAGAAGCTGGGCAAGAAAGAAGAACAGGTAAACGAAATACTCAAGGAGCTCTTCGATAAAGGTGTCATTTTCATGACTTCCAAGGGCTATCAGTTTGCCAGGGATATTTTTCAGCTCCATGATGCAACGGCCTGCGATGTCAGGTTGGACAGAGCCTGGGGGCGTGAACTCCTAGATCTCTGGGAGGACTTTCTCCAGACCGAATGGTATGCTGATTGGGCGAAAATCGTTCAGACCTGGGAAACGCCTGTATGGAGGGTAATCCCAGCTGGAAGAGCCATCTCCCGAGACACCAAACTCCTTCCGTCTGAGGATGTGAAGGCTATCATTGATAAGGCCGGCAAGCTTGCCCTGGCTAACTGTTCTTGCCGGAGAATAGCGGCAAGGTGTGATTCACCGACTGATGTTTGTCTGCAGGTCAATCGAGGAGCGGAGTATGCCATAGCCCGGGGGACCGGCAGGGAATTGACCAAGGCTGAAGCTCTGAAGGTCCTGGGTGTTGCCGAGGAGTCTGGTCTTATACACAGCGTGTACAACAGTTCCCAGGTTCCTAATGTGATCTGCAATTGCTGTACCGACTGTTGTATCTTCTACTATCCGCTTACGGAGCACGGAGCCTTGGACAAAGGAGTGGCTAGAAGCAGATTTCAGGCAGAGGTAGATAAAGCAACTTGCACAGGGTGTCAAACTTGTGTTGAGAGGTGCCCCTTTGAAGCCACAGAAATGGTCAAAACCCCGGGGGAAAAGAAACTCAAGGCGCAGGTAATTGCGAAAAAATGCTTCGGCTGCGGAGTTTGCGCTGTGGGATGTGAATCAGGAGCCATCAAGCTTATCGAAGTCAGAACACCTGACTATATACCAGTCTGAAGGCAACTGCCTAGGGAATGCGTCGCTTGTGAGAGTATGGTGGGGCCTGCCTACCTTCCACGTCGTCAGCAGATATCAAATACACGAAGGAAAAATCTGCGTCGCTGCTCAAACCCTTCCGTGTGTACGCGCGATAGCTTTACAGAGCGTAGCGACCCGGTCGACTGGTTCTTAGAATCGTAACCCCCATTAGTGTGCACCTCTTGGTACCCCTCGCGGGCTATAGCTGGAGGTCAGCCTCGTGACAGGTTTCGAGGAAAGCGACAAGGAGCTTGATCGCAGCCTTGATGTCCTCCTTGTGGGCCGCCTCCACCACAGTGTGAACGTAGCGGGTAGGGATGGAGATGGTAACCACGGCCACGCCCTCCCGGGCATGCTGGATTGCTCCGGCATCTGTGCCGCCTCGGGGCAATATCTCAAGCTGATACGGGATCTTCCGTTCTTCTGCTAGATTCGCCAGGAACTGAACAAGCCCGGGATGAGAGATGGAGCGCGAATCCTTTACCTTGATGGCCACACCCTTCCCGACGCGAGTTACCTGTTCATGAGCTGGCACGCCGGGTATATCACAGGCGATAGTCGTATCCAGTGCCACTCCGATATCCGGGGCAATCGCGAACGCTGATGTCTGCGCTCCCCGGACCCCCACTTCCTCCTGGACCGTGGCTACGAAGTAGACGTCAGCTTTGTGTTTTCTCAGTTTCTTCACTGCCTCAATCCCCACATATACGCCCACTCGGTCATCAAGTGCCTTGCCTGTTATAAGGTCTCCCACGTCGCCGAATGTTTGCACGAGGGTCACCGGATCACCCACGCGCACCTGCTCTTTGGCTTCCTTGCCAGAGAGACCAATGTCAGCGAACAAGTCCTTCATTTCAGGTGTCTTTTTTCGCTCTTCCTCCGTGAGAATGTGGACGGGTTTGATACCAATGAGTCCATAGATAGGGCCCCCTCTGGCGTGTATGGCCACCCGTTGGGCAATCAGTGTGCGAGGGTCGAACCCACCTGCCGGGTTGATACGCAGGAATCCGGTTTCTTCATCCACGTGAGACACGAGGAACCCAATTTCATCCATGTGCGCTGCTACTGCCACTTTCGGACCCGCACCCTTCTTGTGGGCGATAACGTTCCCTAGACGGTCCACACTTATTTCGTCTACATGGCCAGACAGCGCCTCCCGAACCATAACCCGCATCGCCTCCTCCCTCCCAGGGATTCCCGCAGTCTCAGACAGTCTCTTCAGTAGTTGCATTTTTTCCTCCCTTTCATAGCACCGTATTCGGAGCTTCAAAATCGGGCGACCATGCACCAAATAGATGTCGTTGTTTCTAGTTGTTTGTCGCGAAGATTATAGCAGGAATAGAGTAGACCATCTAGTTTCTGGTGCTGCCTCAAGGCCAATCACGGGATGTGGCGCTTCTTTCATACAAAATCTATAAGCAGTTCTAGCTAAGTCGAAGAGCCTTCTTATGTTATAATCACTAGCAAATATCAGGAGCGATATACTTCGAATGTTTGAAGCAAAGATCGGCATTATTGGCGGAAGCGGGCTTTATAACATGGAGGGGATGACAGAGATAGAGGAGGTGAAGGTACGCACGCCCTTTGGTGAGCCCAGCGACGCTGTTGTATTGGGTAGTTTAGGAGGAGCAAATGTTGCCTTCATCCCCAGACATAGCCAGGGACATCGAATAAGCCCTAGTGAACTACCGTCGAAAGCCAATATCTATGCCTTGAAATCTCTGGGGGTAGAAAGAATTATCTCTGTAAATGCTGTAGGCAGTCTTAAGGAAGAGATAGAACCTCTGGACATAGTCATTCCTGACCAGCTAATAGACCGTACAAAAGGAAGAGCCAGCACCTTCTTTACAGACGGGATAGTTGGGCATATCTCCTTTGCCGAGCCCTTTTGTCCTGTTCTAAGCCAGGTCTCGTTTGAGGCAAGCACCAAGGTGGGGGCCAAGGTGCACAGAGGCGGTACTTGTCTGGTCATGGAAGGACCACAACTCTCCACCAAGGCTGAGTCACAGCTTTACCGCTCATGGGGTGCTGATGTCATTGGAATGACAGCTTTGCCTGAAGCTAAACTAGCCAGGGAGGCGGAAATATGCTATGTCGCACTTGCTCTGGTCACTGATTATGATTGCTGGCATCCCACGTACGAGTCGGTGACTACGGATATGATTTTGACGAACCTACGTAAGGGTATTGATAGTGTTCGGAGAATCCTGACGCTACTACTGCCTTCAATACCAGAGCAACAAGACTGCGCGTGTGCTGGCGCCCTTAGACATGCCATCGCCACAGAGACGAAATACATTTCGGAGGAGAAGAGGAAAGAATTGGAGCTGTTAATTGGCAAGTATTTGGGTGAGGAGAAAAATGTCCACTAAGATTGAGTTCGGATGTTTACCTACTGCCATAGGCAGCATGCCCCATATGGATTCTGAGGAAGCCTGTTCTATTATCATGAAATATCTTCCTGATATTCCCGCCTGGCCGCAATTACCGAAACGCTCTCCTAAAGAAGATATGATTATCCAGTTTAGCGAAGGGTTTCCAGGAGTAGTCATGGAGGGCAATAAAATTCACATAGAACCGTCAGCGGATTTTGAGAGCGAGCTGGAGCAGATCCACATTGATTGTGAACAGGATGCTTCCGGTAAGTATGGCATTTCACCCGAATATGCTGCCGGGCTCCATGCATTTCTTTCTGAGGCAACTGGCAGCAAAATGGTGAAGGGGCAGGTAACAGGTCCTATCACGTGGGGGTTGAGGGTTACCACCCAGGAAGGTCTGGGTATCCTATATGAAGACACTTTATCCGAAACGGCGGCTAAATTTCTTAGACTGAAAGCCTCGTGGCAAGAAAATACTTTGAAAGAAATAGCATCAAATACCGTTATCTTTGTTGATGAGCCCTATCTGGTTTCTTTGGGCTCCGTGTTTACTCCTGTTCCCGAAGAAAAAGTACCTATTCTGCTCGAAGAGGTGCTCGGTGGAATAAAAGGGACAAAAGGATTACACTGCTGTGGAAACACTAACTGGTCGGTCCTTCTGGACACCACAATCGATATTCTTAGCTTTGATGCCTACAATTATGCCTCTTCTTTGAGTACCCACTCCGGTAAAGTGAAATCCTTTCTTGAACGTGGTGGTAACATTGCCTGGGGGATAGTTCCAAATGAAGAAGAGGCTTTGATCAAGGAATCATTGTCCAGTCTACGTGACCGCCTGGAAGAAGCCATGTCTCCGTTCGCCAGGGACGGTGTTAAGTTTAAGCAGCTTGTAGCTCAGGGTTTAGTAACGCCTTCTTGTAGCCTGGAAAGCTTATCGCCCGAAGCAGTTAGTCAGGCTCTGGAATTCACAACTAAGCTATCCCAGGACTTGAGAAGTCGATACGCAATGTAACTTATTGGGATAGCTGCCTGATGGTTTTGCGAGTTGAGAGCGAGGGCTATTTTCCCCGGCAATCTATTTCTAGGGCTCTTATTTTGTTCACCCTGCGCAAGTGTCTTCCGCCTTCAAAATCCGTGGCTAAGAAAGTCTTAACGATTTCCAAAGCCGACTTGCTCTCTATATTCTCCCCTCTTAGACAGAGCACGTTGGCATCGTTGTGTCGGCGGGCTCGTTGTGCTGCAAATACATCACAGCATAAAGCCGCTCTTACACCCTTTACTTTGTTGGCAGCTATGCTTATACCTATGCCGGTGTTGCATATTAAAATACCGTGATCAAAATTGCCCGAA
>CP070793.1:887771-891440 GCA_020346965.1 Chloroflexota bacterium
GGATGTTTTAGTCACCGAAAACATGTTTGGTGATATTCTTACCGACGAGGCTTCAATGCTGGCTGGCTCAATGGGCATGCTCCCCTCCGCCAGCTTGGCAGGAATTCCCAAGGGGAGAACCCTCGGTATTTATGAGCCAATTCATGGCAGTGCCCCGAGTCGGGCAGGACAAGACCTGGCTAATCCTATTGCCACTATCTTGAGCGTAGCTATGATGCTTCGCTATTCTTTTGACTTGGAAACTGAGGCCAGGACTGTAGAAGATGCTGTCCTCTATACACTGGAACAAGGTTATCGAACTTACGATATAATGTCCGAAGGCAAGATTCGGTTGGGAACAAGACGGATGGGGGATTTGATTGCTCAAAAAGTGAAAGATTAGGAGAATCTTCTTGGCTAGAGTACAGCTTTATGATACGACTCTAAGGGACGGCGCTCAGCAGGAGGGCATTTCTTTTTCCGTTGAGGATAAGCTGAAGATCTGCCAGAAGCTGAATGAACTAGGTATTGACTTAATAGAGGGTGGCTGGCCTGGGTCTAACCCCAAAGATACCGAGTTCTTTTCCAGAGCACAGAATCTGCGCTTGACTCGTTCGACCCTGGTGGCTTTTGGCAGCACCAGGCGTATTAATTCTCGGGTGGAAGAAGACATTAACCTGCAGGCTTTACTGCAAGCTAAAACTGAGGTCGTCACTATCGTAGGGAAAGCCTGGGATCAACAGGTAACACGAGTGCTGGAAGCAACGCTGGAAGAAAGCCTCAGTATGATTACAGGCTCCATAAGTTATCTTAGAGCGGAAGGGCTCAGGGTTTTCTTTGATGCCGAGCATTTCTTTGATGGATATAAGGATAATGCCAAATATGCCTTACAGGTGGTGACAGCAGCACACGAGGCCGGTGCGGAATGCGTGGTACTATGCGATACTAATGGGGGTGCCTTACCGCAGCAGATAGTAGAGGCTATTAGAGCTGTTCAGAAGGCAAGGCGTATCCCTTTAGGTATTCATACACATAATGACATTGAGCTTGCTGTAGCCAACTCCCTGGCTGCTGTAAAGGTGGGGGTTATTCAAGTTCAGGGGACAATCAATGGCTATGGTGAACGATGCGGCAATGCCAATCTCTGTTCAATCATACCAACTTTGAAGCTGAAAATGGGCATAGACTGCGTTACCAACCGGCAGTTAGGCAAACTGAGTGATGTATCTCACTATGTATCAGAACTGGCTAATATGCCTCATTATGACCGGTTTCCCTACGTAGGTGATGACGCCTTCACCCATAAAGCTGGGATACACGTATCTGGTTTAATAAAGTGGGAGGATAGTTACCAGCACATAAATCCGATGCTGGTAGGTGGTCGCTCGCATGTCGTTGTCTCCGAACTGGCCGGGAGGGGAAGCATTATCTTCAAAGCTAAAGAGCGTGGATTACCCGTACCTAAAGGCAAGAACGTTGACAAGGTACTGGAGCAAATTAAATCACTGGAGAAGCAGGGTTTTCAATATGACGTTGCCGAGGCATCCTTTGACCTCTTACTCCGTCGGGCTCAGCACAACTATCAACCACCTTTTGAGCTGGTTGACTTCATGGTGGTGATCGAGAAACGACGCCGACCACCGAGAACCGGAAATCAGGAAGAGCCATTATCAGAGGCCACAATCAAGGTCAAGGTCGGTAACAGGACAGTACATACAGCTGCTGAGGGTGATGGCCCAGTCGATGCTCTCGACCAGGCTCTGCGCAAAGCTTTGCTCCAGTTCTATCCTAACTTGGCTGAGGTAAAACTTATTGACTATAAAGTGCGGATACTGGAAGAAACTGCGGGCACCGCATCGCAGGTTCGGGTGCTCATTGAGTCCAGCGATGGCAAGGAAAACTGGCGGACCGTAGGCAGTTCCACGAATATCATCGAAGCCAGCTGGCTGGCTCTGGCTGATAGTATTGAGTACTGGCTGGTAAAACAAGCTGGCAAGAGAAAAGCCTGATTCCCGTACCTGCTTTAGCCCCTCGTACTCAGCCAGTCCAGAACGAAATCCATTGCTGCCTTTTCCAGGCGCATCTTGTGCTTTGCGCCAGGTACGATTTTTAACTCTTTAGGCTCTTTTGCTCTCCGGTATAGCTTCTGTGCGTGCTCCAGGGGTATTAATTCATCGGTATCTCCATGAACCAAGAGCAGAAGGCGGGGAGAGATCTTATCGATCCAGTCGATTGGAGTGATAGTCTCGAATCCCTTCTGCCAGTCTTCTATCGAGAGTGGAAAATCTTTGTCCCTGATTGCTCCGATTTGGCGAAGACGCTGGACGGTGTCAAGAGGTGTTTCTTTCTGAGATAGAGAGTGAAAATCTGCGGGGCAGGCACAGGTCACCACTGCAGATATGCGAGAATCTTGCGCTGCGGCGTAAACCGAAACCGCAGCCCCTCCGCTGAATCCCAGTAAGCAAAGCCGGGTCCTGTTTACCTGCTTCAGGTTATACAGATAATCAATAGCGGCCTGCAGATCCCGACTCCAACCCAGGATATCCAAGTTACCCTCGCTTTTTCCTGTTCCCCGGAAGTTAAAGATCAGGGTGGCGAAACCAGCATAACAGAAGCGCTGGGCCAGCTGTGCATAGCCTCTGTCGGTGGGGTCGGGAGGAGTAGCCGGAATACCGTGGCAGATACACAGGGCAGGGTGAATTCTATCCTCCGATGGAACGTGAAGTTCACCGACAAGCTTAAGACCATCGGCTTTCAAGTGAACTTCTCTTGCCTTCATCTTTCGATGTGTCAGAAGTAGAAGGTTCGCCTTCTTCTCCTAAAGATCAAACCCGCTACGAGACCCAGCAACAAACCACCGAGGTGAGCTTGCCAGGCTATATTGGAGAAGAGGAAAGAGAGACCCAGGAGGATGATGACTGCTATCCACAGTGGCATGGGGATAGGTATGAAGAAAATAAATACTGGCACTCGAGGGACTACTACTGCCAGGGCCCCGGCAAGCGCAAAAATGCCTCCCGAGGCCCCGACTCCTGTTGTGAATGGGTCAGCGAGAAGGACGAAGAAAAGATTTCCCACCAGCCCTCCCAGTAAAAATGCAGCCAGGAAACTTCTCTCCCCCGCCGCCCGGATGAGGAAGCTCCCCAGGAAATACAGGGCTATCATATTGAACAATATATGCCAAATACTGCCGTGGACGAACATGCTGCTTATGATAGTCCATGGCTGCTGAGAGAGCAGTGCAGGTGTTAACCCCAAAAAATAGATTATTTCTGGCCTTATAAAGGTAATTATGGAGATTACGACGTTTAGAGCTATTAGAAACCACAGGACGCTTAAATTGACGGCGCGATAAGTCCGCATTGCGCAATTATAGATTAAATCTGGCTTCTAGTTCAATGGGCCGTCTCGAAGAGCTGGCGCGTTATGATGTATTGTAATATTCGGCGCAGTAAGTTTATAATGGTGAAGGTATTCAGGTTGGCAAGTTATTACATTTGCAGGCATCTTAAGTGAACGAGCAAATCCCGGAGCAAAGGCGAAAAATCCCCCCCATAGCTATAGTGGGCATAATTCTGGCAGGCCTCCTTGGCCTCTCCTTGTACATACGGATAGCCCTGCCATATGACCAGATCTTTCTCGGTGACTGGGTCTGGTTCCGAGAGACCGATGCCTATTTTTACATGCGCA
>CP070793.1:891540-894596 GCA_020346965.1 Chloroflexota bacterium
AAGCATATCAATAACTGTTATCTTCTTACCCTGCTGTGCTAGGTGGAGAGCAGCTTCGCATCCGGTGAGTCCCGCCCCAGCTACCACTGCCGTTTCACCTGCTACTGCTTTCCCCCTGGCTACATCGCCAACCCAGACAACGCTAGGCTTCTTGATGCCAGGAATGTCTGGAATGATAGGATCGGCACCAATGGCTAGGATAATTACGTCAGGCTTCTTAGCCTTGATGATGTCAGCCGTGGCTTCGGTCGATAGTTTGATTTCTATACTAGGCGTCTTCATGGTCTTCTTTATTAGCCAATCCAAATACTTCTTCATGTCAGCTTTGAAGGGATGTGCCGCGGCAAGGGTGAGCATTCCACCAAGCTTGGCATCCCTTTCATACAAAGTGACCTGATGTCCCCTTGATGAGGCTACTAGGGCAGTTTCCATGCCTGCTGGCCCTCCGCCCACGATAAGGACCTTCTTCTTCTTATCTGCTATTCGTATATAGGGATACTCTACTTCCCTTCCGATAGCAGGATTGACCGCGCAACGGATAGGGTAGAATTGTGCTACCAAGTGAGTACAGCAATTGCAGCGAACACAAGGCCTGATCTCATCAGTTTCTCCGTGGCGGTATTTGTTTACATACTCAGTATCAGCAATGATGGGACGTACCATGGCGACGATATCACATTTCCCCTCAGCGATAATCTTGTCAGCCATCTCCATGTCAATAGAGCCAACGGCTACTATAGGGACTCCAAGGGCTTTCTTGAATCTTTCCGCATAAGGAACGTTGAGGCCATGAGGAAAGTACGTTGGTTGTATCATGCGGGGAATAGTGATTGGATTTGGAAGAAGTCCCACGGATACATGCAGGAGGTCTATCCTGTCTTGGACCATTCTGGCAAACTCGATGGTCTCCTCTTCATGCATTCCTTCCGGCACAAGTTCGTCCGCGCTTATCCGATATTCAATAGCCAGTTTGTCACCAACTCTCTTCCGAACAGCGTCCAAGACCTCCACGGCAAATCTCGACCTGTTCTGTAGGCTACCGCCGTAGCGATCCGTCCTCTTGTTAGTGTAAGGTGATGTGAACTGACCCAGCATATGTCCATGGCCACCATGAAGCATGACCATCTCCATTCCCGCGAGCATGCATCTATGGCACGCATCAGCATAGTGGCCTACGACCATGTCAATTTGCTCCTGTGTCATTTCCTCTTCCTGGTAATCAAGCTTTCTGCCATGCATTTCAGCCCACATCTTTGCTGTCTCTGAAGGCAGTGGTGATGGTGCAATGGGGTTTTTGCCCCCTATGAGTCGTGGCTCAACAAATCTGCCACCGTGATTTAGTTCAATTGATGCCTTGGCTCCGTACCTTTGTATAGCTTCCACCAGTGCACTCAACCCCCCAATTACCCTGTCATCGCCAAGATTCAGCTCGTGCTCATGGTCCTTGGCATATTCGAAGTCTATGGCAGTATCACCGATAGTAACGATTCCGGCTCCCCCCCTCGCCAATGACTTGTAGTATTCAATCAACTCCCTGGTCACGAAACCATCAGGTGTGGCTAAACATGGGATGGCGGGGGCAACTTCGATCCTGTTCTTTATCTCCACATTGCCAAACTTAAACGGTGAAAACACACTTTGAAACTTTCTCATGACACAATTCTCCCCTCTCTAAATGCTATAGTTAGCGAAATCTCTGGCGTTCATCTACTAACATCAGGTTTTATGATTCTACCGTATGAGATATATTTCTTGACCCGTTCTTTTACCTCCTCCAGGTCTTCTGCATAGAACTTCGTCTGCAAGTTCTTTATCAACTCTAAGTGCGTGGAAACACCCCGCTCAGAAAGCCGAGGATGCTTTGTGTCTTCCTCATCCCACTTCACCTTCATCTTGTCTTCGTTAATAGTTATTACACCTTTGACCCAGCATACAGGGCAGAAGACATTGGGTAATTTCCCGGGCACCTTTAATACATTGCAGTGGCAGACCGGGCAAGAAACTTCTGTTTCATCGCCCACAAATTTAACCTGTTTAATCGGCATCATCATTGCCCTGGCAACCCTTCGGCCTAGTTCTCTGGCTCGTTTAAGCTGTTTCTCCTGCATCAACACAGCAGCGGGACGCCCAACATAATTCACTTGCATCTGGTCAACCAGTATTCGGCTATGCTGAACAAAAATATTCATTGAGGTGAGACCCAACGGAGTCCATTCGGGTTCCCCACCGCCAACAGAAATGATGGCACCAACTCTTGTCTTCTTAAGAATTTCGGGATGCCGGAACATAGTCGGTAGCATCCTTTCATGAATTATTTCAAAGTATGAATTAGCTCTTAAATGGTATACGGGACCACTTACTATCAAACCACAATCCTCCACCAAGGTCTTTTCCAGAATCCAAGGAACATCGTCGTCCTTGATGGCACACCTTACCTCTTTTCCTCTTGCCATGGCGATCGCGCATGATTCACACCCCGTACACGGTTTTACTCTTAGGTCCATAGCCCGGATTATGTCCGATTCTACCCCTAGTTCCCCCGCTCCCATGAGTGCTTCTTTTAACAGAATTTCACTGTTGCCATTCTTTCTGCCACATGACAGACCGATTATCTTCTGTTTGTATGCTCCCATTTTTAGAATTCGCCTCCTCTTTTGGTTTTTCCTTTAGTGATTATCATAAGACCCCCTATTCCTTTCCCGCATAATCACCCCGCCCTTGGCACCTAATGCGCCCCCCCGACGTCTCGCGTTCTATACACCCGTTTCTCTTGTTCATCTCGGCCCTTAAGTTCTCCCTGCTTTGGAATCGATTTCAGGTTGAGTTGAGTAAGATAGATGGGAATGACCCCGCCCCTTTCACTATGCTCCGCAACAATGGGACAATTCGCACATTCCGGCTAGAATCGCCGACACAGGAAGATATACCCAAAAGGCTGGCGCTGAACCATTTTGAGGACTTCATGGTCTCCACTTGTTTAGTAAGGCCCGGTCCGCTCAAGATGAACATGGCAAGCCACGGCAGGAAACCAATGACCTATCTCCACCACCAACCCC
>CP070793.1:894696-897418 GCA_020346965.1 Chloroflexota bacterium
GGATACCAAGAGCGGGATTTCTGCTATGGGAAGGGTGACGGGCTTCCCTGCTGCTGTAGGGGCTAAACTCATAGGGAAGGGAGCAATAGAAAAGAAAGGTATAGTGCCTCCCGAGGATGCTATAGAAGGAAAAGTCTACCAGAATTTCATGGAGGCATTAGCTAGTAAAAACATAACGGTACTCGAGGTTACTGAAACAAGTTAATTCTGGATGCTATAGGTATTTGTTAAAGATACTACCCGCTGCGGCATTGCTAGCTAGAAGAGATTCCGTCGACATCGGGGATAGAAATAGAATACAGAGACATGGGAAAGTATTACCTTTCTGGGAATGAGGCAATAGTCGAGGGTGCCATTAGAGCGGGATGTCGTTATTACGCTGGCTATCCGATTACCCCTTCAACCGAAATCATGGAGAGGATTTCAATCAGGTTTAATGAGATTGGCGGTGTATTTATGCAGATGGAGGATGAGATTGCCTCTATCTGCTCAGTCATTGGGGCATCATGGGCTGGTGCCAAAGCCATGACCGCTACATCAGGACCTGGCTTCAGTTTGATGCAAGAGGGAATCGGTTACGCTGCTATGACTGAAACACCAATCGTGGTCGTGGATGTTCAAAGGGCGGGTCCCAGTACGGGACAGGCGACACGGGTGGCGAGTGGAGACATAATGCAGGCTAGGTGGGGTTCGTGTGGAGATTATCAGGTTATCGCCGTGTCTCCCTGGTCGGTACAGGAAGCATATGAGCAAACGATCAATGCCTTCAATCTTGCTGAGGAGTATCGGGTTCCTGTTCTGTTGCTTACTGAGGAGGCAATCGGTCATCTGCGGGAGAGAATGGACGCGGTGAACGATATTGAGATATTCAACCGCAGGAAGAAGCCAGGTGTAGCCCCCTTCGGTAGTGAGGAAAAGGATGGCATCCCACCCATGCCTGCTTTTGGTGAGGGAGCGAAGGTGCTGGTGACTGGATCGACGCATGACAGTTTTGGTTTCAGAAGAACTGACGACCCATTAGTTCAGGACAGACTGGTGTCAAGACTAAACGAGAAGATAATGAATAATAGGGGAAAAATCATTGACTACGAGGATTATTATTTGGAGGATGCCAAGGTGGTGGTTATCAGTTATGGTTTTACCGCAAGGAGTTCGCTATTTGCTGTTGAAGCCTTGCGGGCCGAGCGAAAAGAAATCGGGATGCTCAGGCTCAAGACTCTGTGGCCTTTTCCCGATAACTTGAAGCACATGATCGGCTCAAGGCCGGATGTAGTGTTTGTCCCCGAGATGAACAGAGGACAGGTTGCCGGAGAGGTAGGGAAATATGTCTCCTGCCAGGTGGTAGCGTTTGCTCAGACTAATGGGGAAGTCATATACCCTGATATCATTATTGAGCAACTGAGGAGATATCTCTAATGCCCAGGGATATGCAGCAATATCTGCGACCCGGATTAACTTCAACACCCTTCTGCCCCGGTTGCGGTCACGGTATTTTGATGGGATTGATTCTAAGGGCAATCCATCAGCTTGAGCTAGACATGGATGAGATGTTATTCGTCTCCGGCATAGGTTGTGCTGCCTGGATACCAAGTCCCCACTTCAATGCTGATACCCTTCATATTCTGCACGGCAGGGCTATTCCTGCTGCGACCGGAGCCAAGATGTTTAATCCAAAATTGCGAGTGATGGTTATCAGTGGGGATGGCGATTTAGTGGATATTGGAGGAAACCATCTTATTCATGCAGCGCGTAGAAATATGGACTTAACTGTAATCTGTGCCAGCAACATGGTTTACGGGATGACCGGTGGTCAAATGTCCTCTGCTACGTCTATAGGTGCCTATACGCAAACGACAACCCACGGAAATCCTTATCAGCCATTGGACCCGTGCAAGCTTGTCATCGCTGCCGGCGCCACCTATTCAGCCCGCTATTCGGTAACTCAGCCCTTTGCCCTGATAACCAGCATCAAGAAAGCACTGCAAATCGACGGTTTCTGCTTCATTGAAGTTTTATCCCCTTGCCCGACTCAATTCGGCAGGTATAACCAACTTGATACTCCTGTAGCTATGGTCAGGAACCTAATGGAGAATTGCATCGCCAAGAAGAAAGCCAGGAAGTTATCACCAGAGAAACTGAAGGGGAAGATAATAACTGGGGAGTTCACTAATGGCGCCGATTAAGCAAGTCATATTGTGTGGTTTTGGGGGACAGGGTATTGTCTTGGCCGGCACCATACTGGGTCAGGCAGCTTTCAGTGATGGAAAATGGGTTAGTAACACGAATTCCTATGGTTCAGCGGCCAGAGGAGGAACTTGTCGAGCGGAAGTGGTGATATCTGATAGGCCAATAGTTTTCCCCTATGTTATTGCCGCCGACACGTTGATTGCCATGTACCAGACTGCTTATGACAAGTACATCCAGCGGGTCAAACCTGTCGAGGGAGTCGTCATTTATGATGAGTGGGTCATTCCAGGGGAGATGAAAGGCGTAGAACATGTAGGCATTCCCGCTACCGAGACAGCAGTTAAGGAACTCGACAATAGGACAGTTGCCAACGTAATCATTATGAGCGCAGCCGTAGACATGACCGACCTAGTTAGTAAAAACGCGCTGGAATCTGCAATAAGAGAAATCATTCCAGAAGGGTTGAAACAACTGAATCTAAAAGCTATGGATATCGGATTCAAACTGGCCAGGACCAAGTTCAATCAAACACACC
>CP070793.1:897518-900235 GCA_020346965.1 Chloroflexota bacterium
TGATGCTTTTACGATAAGCGACATCCAGACTTATGGAGACATCGGACTCCGCCCGTATGGCCAGGAACCCGATTACATTGAATCGGGAGATGCCTATTTCGGAGGTAAGTGTCCGGCCAATCTATCCGGAGGTCTGATAGGCACGATGCACGCTGTGGGGGCAACGGGTATATTCTCAGGAATCGAATGCCTATGGCAACTACAGAGCAAATATGATAAATTCCACGGCGACCCCAGGATTTGGGAGTCTTTTGGAAAGAAGAAGCCGGAAGACTGGAAAAGTCTCCAGGTGCCTAGTGCCAAGCAGGCACTCTGGGTATCGCACGCTGGCGTCGGGTCGCATGTGACGGTAGGAATTCTCAGAAAGGCTTTTTGAAGGAGGGAAACTATGGCACCAGAAGGTAAGACAACCAATTACACCGGCAAACCCGCAAAGATTCTTCAATCCGAACCAGCTACTGTGATAGAGTGGCCGCGGAGTTTGGCCCACAGGCACACTTATGGGAAACTTTCGCCCTTCTTCGAAGGGCTGACGAGAGGTAGATTGCTGGCCACCAAGTGTGTCAATCCCGAGTGTGGAGAGCACAGGCTGTGGCTTCCGCCGCGGGCTGACTGTCCCGACTGCAACCAGCCTATGACTTGGGAAGAGCTGCCCCAGCCAGTAATTGGCACGGTCCACACGTATGCGCGTGTGGAGTACGCTGGCGCTGGTATAGAACTCACCACCCCCTATTTCCAGGTTGACGTCGAGTTACCCGGCGTGTGCACTATCTTTAAGGGATATCTGCAATATGGAACGCCCGAAATAGGCATGAAAGTACAGGCTTGCTTGCGCACCAAAGATCCGACTAACACGATTCTTGATATATACTGGGTTCCTGTAGTCGAGGATACGGAGCGCAAGTCTTAAGCAGGTAATTTGTAGGGAGCCAATTAACGCAGGCACTGACGAGACAAAGGAGAGATGCCATGGGCAAGTTGCTTTGGGAACCGACGGAAGAACGAAAGCAGAATGCGAATATAACCAGGTTTATACAGTTCGTTAATAATCGACATAGACAAAGCTTTTGCTCCTACAAAGAGCTTTATGACTGGTCCGTAGATAAAATGCCGGATTTCTGGGCTTCTGTTTGGGATTTTGTTGAGGTGAAGTCTTCCAAAGGTTATCAAATGGTGGTCGACGATGAGACTAAGATGCCGGGCGCAAAATGGTTTACTGGAGCGAGGTTAAATTTCGCTGAAAATCTATTGAGATACAGGGATGATAATACAGCCTTCATATTTAAAGGAGAAACTCAGAAGTCAGCCCGGATGAGTTATGCAGAATTGTATGACTCTGCGGCACGCCTGGCGGCATCTCTTCGAGAAATGGGAGTCAAGCCTGGAGACCGAGTGGCTGCGTATATGCCCAATATGATAGAGACGGCTGTGGCAATGCTTGCCACTACCAGTATCGGTGCTGTCTGGGCTTCTTGTGCTACCGATATCGGCTCTGGGGCAGCTATTGATCGCTTTGGTCAAATTGAACCAAGAGTCTTGTTTACCGTCGACGGCTATTTCTATAAAGGGAAACCCTTCAATTCTCTTGCTAATGCTGCTGAAATAGTAAAGGGAGTACCCTCTATTGAGAAAGTTATAGTAGCCCGCTACAGGGAAGAGAAACCCGATATCAGCCATATTCCCGACTCCGTATATTATGATGATTTTCTATCACGAGGTAAGCCCGAGATCTGCTTCGAACAATTGCCTGCAGACCATCCTCTGTTCATCATGTTTTCATCAGGGACAACCGGTAAACCGAAATGCATGGTTCAAGGAGCAGCCGGAATTCTGGTCAATCAGTTGAAGGAGCTGGTAATCCACACCGATTTGAAGCGAGATGATGTCCACTTCTTTATTACAACTTGCAGCTGGATGATGTGGAACTGGATGCTAGCTTCTTTGGCTACAGGTAACGCCATTGTTCTGTATGATGGCAATCCCGCCTATCCCGGTTCCGGGGCCATGTGGCAACTGATTCAGGATGAGAAAGTGACCATGTTTGGTTGCAGCGCTAGTTACATCAACTATCTGAGGAGCGAGAATCTCAAGCCGGGTAAGGACTACGATTTGTCATCACTAAAGGAGATATGGCAGACCGGTTCGCCCCTATCGGCGGAAGGGTTTGAGTATGTGTATCGGGAAGTCAAGAAGGACCTGCATTTCAATTCCAGTTCTGGTGGCACGGATATCAATGGCTGCTTTTTTACAGGAAGTCCGATTCAGCCTGTCTATGCCGGTGAATTGCAGGGACCGGGTTTGGGCATGAAGGTGAAAGCGTATGATGAAAAAGGTCGTCCGATATTCGATCAGGAGGGCGAACTTGTCTGCGAAGCGGCGGCCCCGCCTATGCCTCTCCATTTCTGGAATGATTCCGATGGTAAGAGATATAGGGATGCTTACTTTGGTGTCTACCCTGGTGTGTGGCGTCATGGGGATTACATCGTGTTTCATGGAGATACAGGAGGGGCCACTTTCTACGGTCGCTCGGACGCGGTACTGAAACCGTCCGGTGTTCGCATAGGTACAGCGGAAATATATAACGTGATGGAAGGGCTGTCGGGAATTGCTGATAGCTTGGCAATAGGACAGAACTGGCAGGGAGACCAGCGTGTCCTCCTTTTTGTCAGGTTGGCCGAAGGATATCAGCTGACGGAAGATCTACAAAGCGCGATCAA
>CP070793.1:900335-905149 GCA_020346965.1 Chloroflexota bacterium
CAACCTATTCTGGAAAATCTGGTTAAAGTAGGCGCCTTCGATTCTCTGGGCGATCGGAATAACCTGATAGCACAGCTCCCCGGGCTATCAGCACTTAAACACAAGGTGACCAGAGGAACAGCGTCACTCTTTGAAGATTCTGCGCTCAAAGAAGCTACTCCTCTGGATTTCTCTATTGATGATAAGAGGTCCAGGTTGCTTGTTGAAAGAGAACTGCTGTCGCTGGACCTGTCGGCCCATCCTCTCGACTTCTACGACTCCGGTAACGGAATCACCAGAATGAAAGACCTTGCCTCGATTCCTACTGGCAGGAAGATCAAGCTGGCGGGTTCTGTGATACGTTACCAGACTCCGCCTACCAAGAGCGGGAAGCGGGTAGTTTACGTGATAATGGAAGATGGAACGGGAATAGCAGATGTGACCGTATTCAGCGATGTCCAGGAGAAATGCGGTCAGGTTCTGTTTCGCGAACGTTGGCTCTCAGTCAAAGGTAAGGTCCAGAGACGGGGTCAGAAAGCTACCTCTATCATTGCTGAGGAATTGTATCCACTCCGCAAGGTCGCAAGCCAAGTCGTACCGATCAAAACATGATTAGGGAACGACCGATTTTATGTCAAGAACTCTTTTTGGCTTCTGCCCCTCTGGGTTTGAATAATCTCCAGTCATAGATTCACCCTCTAATATATCCAAGATAGTACTCTCGTGAAATAGATCTTCTCACCATTTGCCAACAACCCCAATCGGTCTCTATAATCAATATTAGGATTTAATACTGATAATGAATAGAAGGACTACAAAGCAAAGAGCCGCCATTCTGGAGACACTGAGAAACAATCGAATGCATCCCACGGCCGATCAGATATACCACACAGTAAGACAACAGATTCCCAGTATTAGTAAGGGGACTGTCTACCGCAACCTCCAAGTACTGCGTGAAGATGGGGCCATCTCGGAATTGAACCTAAACGGTACCCTGAGTAGATACGAGGAAAAGCAAGATAAACACTACCATTTCCGATGCGGGAAATGCGGGCGAGTTTCTGACCTGGACGAGCCAGTGAACACGGAAATCGACAGAAGGATATCTGCGAGAACCGGCTTCGAAGTTTCATACCACCAGACGGAATTCCGTGGTTTGTGTAAAGACTGTCAATGAACATAAACTGTATGAAAAGGAGGAAAACTCAATGAGTAAATCAGTCAAAGGGACCCAGACGGAGAAGAATCTCCTGACTGCTTTCGCGGGAGAGTCACAGGCCAGGAATAGGTACACTTTCTTTGCCAGTCAAGCCAAGAAGGAAGGTTATGAACAGATAGCCAATATCTTCACAGAAACGGCCGGTAATGAGAAGGAGCATGCCGAGGTCTTCTTCAAGCATCTTGAGGGCGGGGATGTGGAAATCAAGGCTGCCTACCCTGCCGGCATTACCAGTAACACGCTGAGCAATCTCAAGGCTGCTGCCGATGGTGAAAAGATGGAATGGAGCGAGATTTATGCTAACTTCGAGAAGATTGCCCGCGGAGAGGGATTTGATGACATAGCAGCGTCATTCAAGGAAATTGCTGAGGTGGAAGAGTTTCACGAGGGACGCTATCGGAAGCTGGCCGCCAGTGTATCTGCCGGTGAAGTATTCAAGAAGAAGACGGCCGTGAAATGGCACTGTACGAACTGTGGTTACATACACGAAGGCACTGAGGCTCCGGAGGAATGCCCGGCTTGTAAGCATGCACGGGCGTACTACGAGCTTCTAGCAGAAAACTATTAATATCAGGTGAAAGAAAAGGAAAAGGGAGGAGAAAGATGCCAAAAAAGGACGACGCAAAGAAGGAACCAACTAGTGTTACCGGAAGGGGCACAACGAACCTGGACTGGTGGCCGAATCGGCTGAAGCTCGAGATTCTGCACCAGCATTCCTCTAAGTCGAACCCGATGGGCGAGGATTTCAACTACGCAAAGGAGTTCAAGAGCCTCGACCTGGCGGCTGTGAAGAAGGACCTGGCAGCGCTGATGACGTACTCGCAGGACTGGTGGCCGGCGGATTTCGGCCATTACGGTCCGTTGTTCATCCGCATGGCGTGGCATAGCGCCGGCACCTATCGTATCGGTGACGGACGCGGCGGTGGCGGCAGGGGACAGCAGCGCTTTGCGCCGCTCAACAGTTGGCCGGACAATGTGAACCTCGACAAGGCGCGACGATTGCTCTGGCCGATCAAGCAGAAATACGGCCGGAAGATCTCCTGGGCTGACCTGATGATCCTGGCCGGTAATGTCGCCCTGGAAACGATGGGATTCAAGACCTTCGGTTTCGGCGGCGGCCGCGAGGACGTCTGGGAGCCGGACCAAGACGTTTATTGGGGCACCGAGACGGCCTGGCTGAGTGGCGACAAACGCTATTCCGGAGAGAGGGACCTCGAGAACCCGCTTGCAGCCGTGCAGATGGGCTTGATTTACGTTAACCCGGAAGGACCAAGCGGCAAGCCGGACCCGATCGCTGCAGCCAAGGACATTCGCGAGGTCTTCGCTCGCATGGCGATGAATGACGAGGAGACGGTGGCTCTCATCGCGGGCGGCCACGCATTCGGCAAGGCCCACGGTGCCAGTGACGCGAAGCATGTGGGGCCCGAGCCGGAAGCCGCCCCCATCGAGGAACAGGGCCTGGGCTGGAAGAGCAGCTTCGGCACGGGCAAAGGAGGTGACACCATCACCAGCGGTCTGGAAGTCACCTGGACCAACACGCCAACGAAGTGGAGCAACAACTTTTTTAGGATCCTATTCGGCTATGAATGGGAGTTGACCAAGAGTCCGGCCGGTGCGCACCAGTGGAAGCCGAAGGGGAACGCTGGCGCCGGTACTATTCCGGATGCCCATGATCCGTCCAAGAGTCACGCACCAACCATGCTGACCACGGACCTCGCCCTGCGGTTCGATCCGATCTACGAGAAGATTTCAAGGCGTTTCTACGAGAATCCGGATCAGCTAGCAGATGTATTTGCCCGGGCGTGGTTCAAGCTAACACATCGCGACATGGGCCCTCGCTCGCGCTATCTAGGTCCGGAAGTCCCCGCAGAAGAGCTCATCTGGCAAGACCCTATACCAGCGGTTAATCACAAACTGATTGATGCACAAGACATAGCCTCCCTCAAAGACAAGATCCTTGCTTCAGGGCTTTCTGTCTCGGAGCTGGTTTCAACGGCTTGGGCGTCGGCGTCCACCTTCCGCGGATCCGACAATCGCGGCGGTGCCAATGGTGCTCGTATCCGGCTGGCGCCCCAGAAGGATTGGGAAGTCAACCAGCCTGACCAGTTGGCCAGAGTAGTCAAGACTTTGGAGGGCATCCAGAGTGCATTCAACAGCGCCCAGTCAGGTGGCAAGAAGGTATCGCTCGCCGACCTGATCGTTCTGGCCGGCTGCGCGGGCACCGAGCAAGCAGCGAAAAGTGCTGGTCACAAGGTAACGGTTCCCTTTACGCCGGGACGTATGGACGCTTCGCAGGAGCAAACCGATGCGGCATCCTTCGCCGTGCTCGAACCCTTCGCCGACGGTTTCCGTAATTACCAGAAGGCTCGATATTCCGTTTCGGCCGAAGAGCTATTGGTCGATAAGGCACAACTGCTGGCATTGACGGCACCTGAAATGACGGTGCTCGTGGGCGGCATGCGCGTGTTGAATGCTAACTTCGCGCACTCCCAACATGGTGTCTTCACCAAACGGCCGGAGACGCTCACCAATGATTTTTTCGTGAATCTGCTCGACATGGGTACGACATGGAAAGCAACCTCGGGAAGGAAAGACGTGTTTGAAGGTCGTGATCGCAGAACGGGTGAACTCAAGTGGACTGGCACGCGCGTGGATCTGATCTTCGGTTCAAACTCCCTGCTCAGGGCTCTGGCGGAAGTCTATGCAAGTTCGGACGCGCAAACGAAATTCGTCCGTGATTTCGTAGCGGCCTGGAATAAGGTGATGAACCTCGATCGCTTCGACCTTGCCAGATAGCAGTTCAAACGCTTTCGTGGGCTTCCTGAGAAGTATTTTGAACTATGAAGCAGATGATATCACCAATAGATCAACTGGGCCAGGCGATTTGGGTGATTGTGCAACGGTTAGGATGAAATAAGGAGCACCGCAACGGTAGTGACCTTATCATCTATTCCTGCAGTTCTGTTTGCATGTCCTCCGGGTTTCTGACTTCATTCAGTAGCAGTAAGCCGTAGATTCTTAGCCAGTCTAGGGAAACAGCCACAACTCAATGCTACTTTGACGGGCTTTTCCTCAGCAGTTAGTGCTTATCTATCTTCTTCACAGATAGCGGTATTGGAATGCTTTGCGGTACCTGGCAGAAGCGTACCTCATACAGCTTCTTGGGTTGCATGTACACGCTGCGACTAGAACTGATGTTTATAGAAACCGAATCTTGTACAATGATATATAAACCGTGAACGAAGAACTAATCGCTCCTTGCGGGATGAACTGCGGAGTATGTGTCAGTTACATCGCGATGAAGATTGACCTGAACAAGAAAGGGTTCAAGCGCAGATACTGCCCCGGTTGCAGGCCACGCGGCAAGAACTGTGTTTTTATGAAACATCATTGTGACCTCGTTGGGGAGGGACTTGTGCGTTTCTGCCATGAATGCCAGAACTTCCCTTGCCGTCGGCTTAAAGCCCTTGATATGCGTTACCGAACCAAATACCGTATGAGCATGATTGAGAACCTGGAATATATCAGAGACAAAGGTATTGATAAATTCCTCGAAAAAGAGCAGGAGAAGTGGCAGTGCCCTGATTGTGACGGAGTAATATGCTGCCATAATGGA
>CP070793.1:905249-908361 GCA_020346965.1 Chloroflexota bacterium
AAGAGTTGAAAATATTGCTCGAGCAGGCGGGCATTGTGGGTCCATATGTACTCGTGGGTCACTCGCTTGGCGGTCTAAATATGCAGATATTCGCCAACCGGTATCCAGAGCTGGTAGCGGGGATTGTGCTTCTTGATCCTCCACCATTGGACTGGATCACTGGACAGGGGTTCCCAGAACTGCGTCAATTGGCAGAACAAGAGACAGCCGCTTTGTTGGCAGCGGCTGAGCAGGCACGACAGGCATCCGACCCCGTAGAAAGAGCAAAGGCAGATTATTATGAGACACTTGCCTCTGAGCATGCGATGATGTTTGAGTGTGCAGAAGCAGCGGCAATTGTGTCGTTTGGTGATACACCGCTTATCGTACTTGCATCGGGAGTACCAAACCCTCAATTCGGAGAGTCGGCTGAAGCTTTCCAACAATTCTGGATTGAGCAGAGTCAAGCGTTAGCATCCAAATCTACATACGGTACATGTATAGTGGTGGAAGAGAGTACTCATTTCCTCTACGCAGATGTGCCTACTATCGTAATTGACACTATCCTTCAGGTGGTGGGGGAAGCACGAAAATAGAATATGTTAACTTCTGTAACTGCAACAAGAAGGGAAGGCCTTCCGATTAGTTAAAGGTTGTCTCCTGTAATCGAATCGCAAATCAAGGTTCCGCATTAGCAGTAGATGCCGGTGGGCACGTGTCATGTGACAAATTAAATTCCAATTTATTATTGGCCCCCCTAGTTTTTGGCATGTTCTCGTATTCCTCGAGGGAGCCAGTTAACCGCCGGTTAACCGAGAAGTTAACCTTAGTGCCCGCTTTTCTATTCGATTTCTCCGCCTTCATTCTTATCCCCTTTTCCACGGCGCGGGTCCGCAAATCCCTATTAGAAAGCCACATGGCCGAAAAAACCCAAATACCTTCCGCAAAAAAATGGCCCTTGGCCTGAAAGACCCCCGACGCCCTCCGCAATCTCGGAAGAAGGCCCCGGATACGTCTCCCGAATAGGGTTTCTGGTGGGTCGGCGCGTCCATTACCAGGCAGTTATGAACCTGAGGAAGATTCCTGGCGTATTGGAGCGGGGGAGGCGGAGGGGGGCGGGTTAGAGCTCCACGAAACGGCCCCAGGAGCCCCACGCCTGGCCTTCCCGGCCCCGCGAGGCCAAAGGGGCTAGGCCGTGGGTTTCCGGTGCCATCGCAGCTATGGGGTCACGCCGAGGCGATTCAGTGGCAGGTAAGCTTATGGACTTAGGGCTGCCAGCTCAGGAAAGGGTAGGTCAGGGCATCGGCGATGTTCCATATATACGAGAGGTTGCGCGTGCCGCTGTCGGCGACCGCGGATATGTTCCAGCCCGCCCCCGAGAACGTGGCGATGTCCTGCATCTCCGAGGTGGTCCTGCCCGTGCCGCCATCCGAAGCGGCTTGTCCGCTGGTTTCGGTGTCCCAGAAGGAGTTGCTTACGGTGGCGTCATAGTTATGGCCTACCAGACCGCCAACATTATGACTGCCGGTGACGTTACCTGTGGAATATGAGTTGCTCACAGTGGCATAGTCCGTATTCAATCCCACCAGACCGCCAACATCATAAACTCCAGTCACGCTGCATGTGGAATAGGAGTTGCTCACATCGCCGTAGTTCCCTCCCGTCAGACCGCCAACATGCTTATCACCACTGACACTGCCTGTGGCATAGGAATTGCTCAGAGTTCCGGCGTTGGCTCCGACTAGCCCGCCAGCATCTAAACGCGTGCCAATCACGCTGCTTGTGGAATGACAGTATCTCATGGCGCCGTCACTTGCTCCCGCCAGACCGCCAACTGATACATTTCCGGTCACACTGCCTGTGGAAGAGGAGTTTCCTACAGTGCCCGCATTAAATCCCAGCAAACCGCCAACAGAGACGCAGGCCGCTATGTTCACGCTCTCAGCAGCCACATCATGCACGCTTGCATCCGAAGCAAGGTATCCGAACAATCCGACCTGGGAAGCAAAACGGAAATTGAAGCTCAAGTTCGAGATTTGGTGATCATTGCCATCGAATTCTCCGGCCAGATAAGGGATGTAGAAGTTGGGTTCAGTAGCTAAGTCCAGGTCGTTTGTCAATCTGAATTTCAGTGAAGTATTCTGACCGAATGCCAGTAGCTCTTTGAAATCACCGACATTACTGACCACATAATAACTGTCTTCTTTGGAAAGCCTTCCATTGATATCTAAAAACTTATCGTTAGCCAGCCACTCCTCGAAGTCTTCATGGAACAGGGCGCCGATAGTAATTATGTTCTCACCATTAATCAAAACCTCGTCATAATTATAGTAGGAATTGCTCACGACACCACGATTTTGCCCCACCAGCCCGCCAACAAACCCTTGATAATAATTGGCAGTTAAGCTGCCTGTGGAATAGGAGTTGCTTACAGTGCCACTATTTATTCCCACCAGACCGCCAACACACATGAAACCAACAATGTTGCCTGTGGAATAGGAGTTGCTTACAGTGCCACCATTAAATCCCGCCAGACTACCGACTATCGCACCCCTGGTCACGTTGGCATTCACCACGCCAAGATTCCCGATAATACCCCTGTCATCAACATGACCGAAAAGCCCCACATAGCCCTCGTCAGGGCGGTCGCTACACAGGTCTCTTATCTCGTACTCTTGCCCGTCGAAAGTCCCGGTGAACGGGTCATTATGAGTTCCAATCGACTGCCAGCCCTTTCCCTCGTTGGCTGTCGGGCTAGCCAGCTCCATATAACCGGGAGTAGTCGAATCGACGTCATTCATTAGGGTATAGTCGCCGCTCAAATTGTCTCTGATAGCATCCAAGCCATACCAAGTCCTTATTTCAAGACCTTCAGAAGGAGTGCGACCACAGCCCACTATTCCGGCAATCAGGGCTACTATAATCAAGCAGATACCAGCTCTCGCCCCGTAGTGGCGTCTCCCCGAACCCAGTATTAGCTTCATACTAAGTATTCGCCTTATGGTATTCATTGTACCACTATATGATAACATTATTAAATTCTCGTTAAGGAAGTTATTGGTAGATTCTTATGCGGCATCCAAGCCATGGCCGCCGGATGCGCTTCCAGCCCACGGCCCGGAGGTCGCAGATT
>CP070793.1:908461-912499 GCA_020346965.1 Chloroflexota bacterium
AATTCTAAAAAAGGTACTCGTGCGCGACGTAAATAAACAACGCTCAGTAAGGCTGAACCGCAACCTGCTCACCAGTCACCCTGAAGAAGTCATCGCTCATCCTGAAGTAGACATAGTAACCGAACTCATCGGAGGCGAGCATCCGTCCACAGAATACATAGAGCAAGCTATCACTAACGGAAAACACGTAGTTACAGCCAACAAGGAGGTAATGGCTAAACATGGATACCGGCTATTGTCTCTGGCTGCTAAGCACAATACCGACCTCCGATATGAAGCAAGTGTGGGCAGCGGTATACCACTCATTTCATCTTTCCAACAAGACCTGGCAGCCAATGAAATTTCGGCCATCCGTGCTATCCTTAACGGCACCACGAATTATATCCTGACTCGAATGGCACAAGAGGGACTGGATTTTGCTTCGACCTTAAAGAAAGCCCAGGAGTTAGGTTATGCCGAGTCCGATTCCACTAACGATATAGAGGGGATAGATGCTGCATATAAACTGGTTATCTTATCAAACCTGGCCTTCCAGGCTAACTTCGTCCCTCAAGATGTATACTGCGAGGGGATATCAAACGTTGCCGCTCGAGATTTTCTGTATGCCAGAGAATTCGGTTATGCTATTAAGCTTCTAGCTATTGCCAAGAGATCCGACCACAAAGTGGAGATGAGGGTCCATCCTGTTTTCATTCCCCAGGATTCCCAGTTAGCCAAAGTAGATGGCGTTTATAACGCCGTGGAGGTGGACACTGACCTGGCTGGCAAACTAGTCTTTTACGGTGAAGGAGCCGGAGCTCTCAGAGCTTCCAGCGCTGTTGCGGCTGATGTATTGGCGATAGCCGGAAATATCTATCACGATGTAAATAATGCTCCTAAACTAAGGTTGAACCAGCAAGTAACCGCCAAGTCCATATCGGAAGTAACGACAAGGTATTATCTGAGGTTAAACGCGCCTGACCGCACGGGTGTTTTGGCCCAAATCTCCAAAGTTCTAGGTGATAATTCTATAAGCATTTCCTCCGTAATCCAGAAGGAAAGCGACCTGACAGCACAAACGGCCATAATCGTGATTATGACCTATCCGGCAGAGGAGAAAGGGATGCAAAAGGCTCTTAAGCAATTAAAGCAGCTGCCGGTGGTTAACGAGGTTAGCAACTTCATCAGAGTTGAGGGATGAAGCAAGGCGTCTTAAGCAGATATCGTGATTTCTTGCCAGTTACTCCGGCCACACCTTTGATTACGCTGGGGGAAGGGGATACCCCCTTGGTGAGGTCGCGGACTCTAGAGAAGGAACTCGGTTGTGGTGAACTCTATTTTAAGCTCGAAGGCGGCAACCCCACGGGCTCTTTCAAAGACCGGGGCATGGTGGTGGCTGTGGCTAAGGCGATGGAAAACAACAGCCGGAGCCTAATTTGCGCCTCCACGGGCAACACCAGTGCTTCAGCAGCCGCTTATGGTGCCAGATTCGGACTAAAGACCATTGTCATTATTCCCAAAGGCAAGATAGCCAGGAGTAAGCTAGTCCAAGCCCTTGTTTGCAATGCCCAGATCATAAGCATAAAGGGTAATTTCGACCAGGCACTCCAAATAGTGCTCACTCTGACTGAAAAATACCCCATTACACTGGTAAATTCTCTAAATCCTGATCGCATCGAAGGCCAGAAAACATCAGCTTTTGAGATCATAGACGACCTGGGGGATGCTCCTGATTATCTCTTTATACCTGTGGGCAACGCCGGCAATATCACTGCCTACTGGAAGGGATTCACTGAATACCACGACACGGGCAAGGCCAGCGGCACTCCTAAAATGATGGGCTTTCAGGCTGCAGGCGCTGCCCCAATAGTACTGGACAAGGTCGTCAAGCAACCCAAAACCGTTGCCACAGCTATTCGTATAGGTAATCCTGCTAGTTGGCGTGAAGCGGTGGCTGCCCGGGATGAGTCAGGGGGCATTATTGACTGTGTTACTGATGAAGAGATTATGAATGCCTACAGAATGATGGCAATCAAAGAAGGTATTTTCGGTGAGCCAGCCTCAGCAGCCTCCTTAGCAGGGCTAATTAAGTTATGTAAAAAGAAACCCTTCTCAGGCAAGCGTATAGTTTGCGTTGTCACCGGTACTGGACTAAAGGACCCCAGTGCGCCGGTCAGATATGGGCGTGTACCGATAGAGCTTCCTGCCGAGCTGACAGCCGTTGAGGAAGCTCTGAAATTTTGAACTACAGCCGCAAACGACAATACGCAGAGAGCCAGAAAAGCGTTGCAGAGAGAATAATGCGGGATAGTACATAAAGATATTTTATGAAGCTTGAGCTTTGTGCCGCACGACCTTTACATTTTGTGTAATAAAATCTGGAGGCGAATGTTATGTCAAAAATTGTTACGGAAGATATAGGGAAATTCGGTCAGCACTATCCCAACGTAGCAGCTATAGTTACGGCCAGCGCCCGGGGCAGAGACAATGCCATGACGGCCGTCTGGCACAGCGTAATTTCTGTTAAACCACCCCTCTATGGCATCGCTATTACATCCAAGAGGTTCACGTACCAGCTTATCACTGAAAGCCGGGAGTTCGGCATTAATTTCATTCCCGCCGAGAAAGCCGCGCTCGCCGCCGCTATCGGCGGCGCTTCCGGAAAGACGATGGACAAATTTGAAAGCTTCGATATCGAGAAAGAGAGACCGTTGAAGACCGCGGCACCTATCCTGAAAGATGCTTACGCTGCCTATGAATGCAAGCTGGTAGATAGTAAACCCTACGGAGACCACCTCTGGATAGTCGGTGAGATTGTCGCCGTACATTTCCTCGAGGAAGCATTCAATGCAACGGAGGTCCTCGACCTCGACAAAATAAAGCCACTCCTTTACATCGGTTCAGACCACTACGTGAGCACGGATAAAAGCAGCGTGAAGATTATCAAGAGGGGGATTTAAATGGTTAATCAAGACAAAATCAAACTAGCAATAGCCTCCATAATTGAGGCTATTGGCGAGAATCCTCTCAGAGAGGGCATTAAGGACACACCACAGAGGGTGGCTGAAATGTATGCCGAGCTCTTCTCCGGGTTAGATGCCGATCCTAAAGCTGAGATGGTGGTGGATTTCGAGGAAGGATATGAAGAGATGGTGATTCTGAGGGATATTCCCTTCTATGCAATGTGTGAACATCATCTCCTCCCATTTTATGGCATAGCCCACGTTGGTTATATTCCCAGCCCTGGCGGAAGAGTTGTAGGGGTAAGCAAGCTGGCCAGAGTGGTAGAAATCTGTGCCAGGCGACCTCAGCTTCAGGAAAGGATGACCCAGCAAATAGCTGACGCTATCTTTGAAGCCCTAAAACCTATTGGGGTGGCTGTGGTTATTCAAGCCGAGCACCTATGCATGGTTATGCGCGGGATAAAAAAGCCGGGAACAACTGTGATAACGTCATCTGTGAGGGGAAATTTCCGCAGCAAAGTGGCGACTCGCAGTGAGTTTTTATCTTTGATCCAGGGGAAGTAGTTTATTCGTGACGCAATGACTCGATAGGATCGAGACGTGCCGCCCTGATAGCCGGGTATAATCCAGAAATAAGCCCGATAAAAATTGCTACACCTACCGCCAGGGCAATAGCATCGCCGGAAAGCATCGCAGTAAAGGAGAAGCCAAGATTTGTCGCTATGACAGACATGATTTTAACTATAATCCACCCCAGTCCTATACCCAGAGCACCGCCAAAAAATCCCAGTGTGGCAGCTTCAATGAGAAACTGAATCAGAATATCTCGACGCTTGGCTCCTACCGCCTTGCGCAGACCGATTTCCCTGATACGCTCGGTCACGGAAACCAGCATGATATTCATAATCCCGATGCCACCGACAAGCAAAGATATACCAGCTATGCCGGCAAGGACGAGTTGGAGTATTCCCAGCACCTGGGTGACCTGTTCTGCCACGGACGCTATATTGAGAACTCTGAAGTCATTGTCTTCTCCCTCTCTGATGTTGTGGGTGTCTCGCAAAATAGCGGTGATCTCTTGATCGGCAGATTCTAG
>CP070793.1:912599-915133 GCA_020346965.1 Chloroflexota bacterium
ACCAAATTCAATCCCGATATGCAGATAGAATTATCAAGCTTGTAGTAGACGCAATTTGGGCATACTTTTAGCGGCATATGTAGGTACATCTCTGCAAAGGAGAACGCAAGATACAGTGCGCCTAGTATATACCCTATATGAGAACCATAGCCAAGGATTATGCCAGTTCCCCCCAGCAAGAAATGGAGAACTGTTGTGCCATTGTAAACTAATATGCTGGTCGTCGGATACCTAGTGTAGAGTTGAACCTTATTTGTCGTCAATGTTCTTCCTTCTTTGAATCTGAGTATAAGTACCCATTTGAGGATTGTCAATCCATCACTTATCGTCATCTTTGAATCTAATTCTACTGCCAAGAGAGTAGAAAGATGGGGAATCAAGGGTTGGGTCAGAGATAAATGAGCACTACTGACAAGGCTCGTTGCTTCTGGAGGTTGTAGGCAATAATTTCGGTAAGACGAAGCTAGCCCTTCATCTCCATGCTGTCTAGATTCAGAAACGTTAATCTTTCGCTACTGGTGTTTTTTCTAGTGTCCTTGTCGACACTCTGCTCTAAGATTATTGATGGCTTGAAGAATCGCTTGGCAGACTAAATAGGGTAGCCGGCGCTGTCTTCGGCACTATTACCTTAAGTGATGTAGGCACGGTACGGATGGAGACCGGGGTCTTGGTAAAAGGCTCACCGTCTATATGAACTGGCAATGAGCGCGCTGACTCAATAACTATTTCACGGCATTTGTAGTACTCTACATTCGGGTCCTCGAGGTGTCTGTGTGTGAGCATCTTCATGGCATGTTGCACAAAGGTGAAAAAACCTCCTCCCTTGAAAATGCACACATCTAACATAGCGTCGTTCACGCAAGCCTTAGCCCCAATTGCCATCATGCCGCCATAGAGTTGAATATTGCTGACGACAATGAATGGCGTGCTGGCTTCTACAACCTTTCCGTCCAGATTCAGGCAAACATCAGTGCCAGAGTATTTATGGATCGACTCAATTGTCGGGAATACGTATGCCCAGGAACCTAAAGCCCGTTTCTCCCATATTGGTATGCTTTGGGCGATAGCGGCATCGAAACCCATACCTGCCCACATTAAGAAGTGGCGGCCGGAAAGCTCGCCCATATCGACGGCAACAGTCTGTCCCTCTACGAGCACTCGAGCGGCATCCGATAGCACCTTTCGATAGTAACTCGCAGGTAATGGACGTGCAATTCTTTCCTCCAGAGCAGTAATCAACTTGACCGCTTGTATGCCCGGAAGCATGGGGTTCAGAGTCGGGATGCCCATTTGTAATGCCCATGTATTGGTGGTTCCCATGGGAAGCACCCCGAGCGCTATATCAGTGTTCACCAATCCATTTGCCACCTCGTTGATGGTGCCATCGCCACCGGCAGCAATGACTACCTTGGCACCGCTATTGACAGCATGGCGAGCTAGTTCGGTCGCTTCCAATGGCTTGCTGGTCTCTCGTAAGGTAACGGACCAACTGTATTGATTTAAAAAAGCAATTACATCGTCAAGTTCGTGTCTGACGACTACTTGCCCACTGGCAGGATTGTATATCAACTCAGCCTGCATCGAATTCTCATTTCCGTCTTGGTTTTCCCTGTCTATTAAATCCTATCCCTCGAATCGTGACCTGTCAATTTCAAAGTGACCGGGCCCTCCGCTTTTCAAGATGTTCTCCATGTAGTATAATATTACTAAGAGAAGGGCAAAGAGGGAGTGATAATGCTAAATAAGCTTCTAACGCGGAAAGGCTGGCGTGTAGTGGCACACTCTATGCTAGCGGCGGCCGGGATTGGTCTTCTTTATCTGTTGTCCAAAATGGTCATCGGGGACATCCAGCAGGAGAATACGCTAAGCTGGCCCCTTTTGGGCGTGGGAATGGTCTTTTCGCTATGGTTGGTGGCTCTGGGAAGCATGCTATTGAAGGCTGAACTAACTGACTGGAGATAGTATCGTCGCCGGACTGACGGCTCCTTTCACCCTGGTTACCTACCCCGGTTGTTGCTTTCCCCAACGGTTTGTGGGTAGTGTCGCATCTACGCAACCTTGACTACTCTAGTCTTGTGAAGCCCCAAAATGGTATTATCTGGATAGGAGGATAATATCCGTGCCAAATGTAGCTATTGTGACTGATAGCGTCTCTGACCTGCCTCCTCGGGTAGCAGAAGAATTCGGGATTACAATAGTCCCGCTTGTTGTCCGCTTCGGCAACGACCTATACCGCGATAGTCTCGATCTGAGCCCTGATCAGTTCTACGGAAAACTAAAGACCAGTAGGGTTTTACCTGCAACATCTGTGCCTCCTCCGGCAGCTTTTGCTGACGCGTATAATAGACTTGCCGAAAAAACGGATGAGATTGTCGTTATCACTTTGACTTCCAAACTTAGTGCCACCTATCAGGTAGCATTACAGGCAGTAGGGTTGATGAAGAGGCGATGTCGTGTTGAGGTCCTCGACTCACAATGGGCGGTTATGGCACAGGGGTTTATAACAATTGCTGCTGCCAAGACAGCTCAAAGCG
>CP070793.1:915233-920371 GCA_020346965.1 Chloroflexota bacterium
GAGGAGGCAATAATCAGGGTGAACCCAATAGGTCTACCTGGAAAAGACGCGATTAAGGTGGTCACTGAAATCCTGGATACTTTGCTTGGATTGCTGGGTGTAACGGGTAAGGTTGAAATACTATCCGACGAGATACCCCTGGACTTGGATATCAAGGGTGACGATTTAGGCATCTTGATTGGTCGACGAGGTCAGACACTGGCTTCCCTGGAATACATCACCAAACTCATGGTAGTTGGACGATTGAAAGCGTGGGTACCACTGGCAATTGATGTTGCCGGATATAGAAAACGGCGTCGTGATTCCTTGCAGAGGTTGGCCCTGTATCTAGCTGAGCAAGTAAAATCAAGACGCCGTGCCATAACAATGGAGCCGATGCCTGCCGATGAACGCCGCATTGTGCATCTGACTCTGGCTGATAACCCGGATGTAACTACTCAGAGCATGGGTGAGGGTGAAAACAGGAAGGTGGTTATTTTGCTGAAACAAGGTTAGCCATGTTCCGGGAAGTAAATAGTAAGATTGACTTTGCTCAATTAGAGAGCGACATCCTTCGCTTCTGGAAAGAACAAGGCATTTTCGAAAAGAGCATCGAAGGAAGGAAAAGGGGGCCACACTACGCCTTTTACGAAGGCCCACCTACAGCCAACGGCAGCCCGGGTGTTCACCACGTACTGTCTCGTCTCTATAAGGACGTTGTTTGCCGATATAAGGCGATGAAAGGCTATCATGTGCCAAGAAAGGCAGGGTGGGATACCCACGGCTTACCCGTCGAGCTGGAGGTGGAAAACTCCCTTAACCTCAACAGCAAAACTCAGATTGAGGAATATGGGGTGGCTCGATTCAATGAGCATTGCCGCCAGAGCGCTTTCAAATATATTAAGGAATGGGAAGTTATGACGGAGCGGCTTGGGTACTGGCTAGATATGGATAATCCCTACATAACCTTAGACAATGACTATGTTGAATCTTGCTGGTGGACAATTAAACAGCTCTGGGACAAGGGGTTGATTTATCGAGGGTATAAAGTAACACCACATTGCCCTAGATGTGGCACCTCCCTTAGCTCTCATGAAGTAGCTCAGGGCTACCGAGACGATGCCGAAGATCCATCGATTTACGTGAAATTTAGGCTTGACACGGAACGGCCTGGGGGTAGCGATACTGCTCGATCAATCCTATCCTCAGGCACGCATACTTATTTTCTTGCCTGGACCACCACCCCCTGGACACTCCCGGGGAATACTGCCCTAGCAGTAGCGCCTGAAGCTGACTACGCTGTGGTGGAGGTAGATGATGAACATCTCATTCTGGCCGATGCTCTGCTTGGGCAAGCAGGGTTGGCTGGATATAGGGTAGTGGATGTAGTGAAAGGCAGCGATTTAATAGGACTGCATTATGAGCGCCTATATGAGATTCCTATTGATTATAGTAAAGAGGACAGGCGTGCCTATCGTATTATCGGGGGTGATTTTGTGTCCATGGAGGAGGGGACGGGGATCGTACATATAGCCCCGGCTTATGGTGAGATAGATTTTGAAGCAGGCGAGAGGGAGGGTCTACCCCTTGTCCATACTGTTGGCTTAGACGGTCTTATAAAAGCAATGCCTAGCGGTCTCACCCCCAAAAAGAGGTTAGAAATGCTTGAAGGCGCTACACTGGCTCTGGCGTTTGCACCACAGAAGCTGGCCTTACCCGGCAGAGGCAAGTTTATCAAAGATGCAGACAAGGACATACTTGATGACTTAGAATCCCGACACTTGCTCTTTCGCAGCGAGAGGATTACTCATACCTATCCCTTTTGCTGGAGGTGCGAAGCACCACTACTGTACTATGCCAAGCAGACTTGGTACATCAAAACAACAACAGCAAAAGAAGCTCTTATCGATGGCAACGCCGAAATAAACTGGTACCCGGATTATATTAAGCACGGCCGTTTTGGAGATTGGCTGGAGAACAACGTTGATTGGGCTTTTTCCAGGGAGAGGTACTGGGGAACTCCGCTCAATATATGGTGCTGTGAAGCTTGTGGCACCCCCGAATCTCCTACTTATGAGTGTGTTGGCAGCTTGGATGAATTGAGGTCGCAGTCAAGTCTTGATGGCATGATCGTGCCCTTAGATTTACACCGTCCTTATGTAGATGGCATTACCTTTGCTTGTCCTAAATGTGGTGGCAGGATGCAGCGCGTTCCTGAGGTAATTGATGCTTGGTTTGATTCCGGAGCCATGCAGGTAGCTCAATGGCATTATCCATTTGAGAATGAAGATAAGTTCAAGGAGAATTCTCCTGCCGATTTCATTTGCGAGGCTATTGATCAGACCAGGGGCTGGTTTTATAGCTTGCATGCTATATCAACTCTTCTTTTCAATCGCCCGTGTTTCAGGAATGTCATCTGTCTGGGACATGTTGTCGATGCTCAGGGTGAGAAAATGAGCAAGTCGAGAGGTAATGTAATCGATCCCTGCACTGTGTTCAATAATTATGGTGCAGATGCTCTGAGGTGGTATATGCTGATTTCTACTACGGGAGCAGATACCCATCGTTTCTCCGACAAGGTACTCGAAGAAGCAATACGTAAGTTTCTCCTAACTCTGTGGAACACATATTCCTTTTTCACTCTTTACGCTAACATTGATCGATTCGACGCCCAAGCTTTTGCGGCTGCTGAATATCAGTCGGACGCTTGTACGAAACTGGACATATGGATTATATCCGAACTTAATCGTCTCATAAGCGTAGTCTCTGAACTGATGGATAGATACAATCCTACTGCTGCGGCACGCAGAATTGAAGAGTTCGTGAGCAATCTTTCTAACTGGTATGTAAGAAGAAACCGCCGCCGATTCTGGAAAAGCGAGAACGATGCCAATAAATCGGCTGCGTACACCACGCTATATCAATGCCTCGTGACTTTATCTAAGTTATTAGCTCCCTTTGCACCATTTATTGCTGAAGAGCTTCACCAGAATCTATTTCGTTCAGTTGATCCTCAAGGCACAGAAAGTGTTCATTTAATTGATTTTCCCATAGCGGACGAGACCAAAATCAATGATAAATTGAACAGCGAGGTTGAACTGACCATGAGGATAGCCAGCCTGGGCAGGGCAGCGAGGGCAAAATCTGGTATAAAGGTGCGGCAACCATTAAGTAAAGCAGTGGTGATTGTGGAAACCGAGGGAGAGAAGACAGCCTTAGAGAGTCTGGTCGGGGAGGTAATGGAAGAAATCAATGTTAAGCAAATCGTCGTTCTGGGTGAAGCGAGTGCAAGAAAGGAATTTTCATCAGACTTACCGGATTACAGCGTGGCCAGTGATGCTAAGTACTGGGTTGCAATAAGTACTGAACTACCTCCTGAGTTAGTCGCTGAAGGTGTAAGTAGAGAATTTGTGCGTCATCTTCAGAATATGCGTCGCAATGCCAAGTTTAATATCACAGACCACATCATAACCTACTATCAGACAAAGGAACCGCTAATCAAGCAGGTAATAGATAATTTTGCTGATTATATTAAGCAAGAGACACTGTCTCGAGAACTCATAGATAGCTTACCGCCTGACGGGGTTTATAGTGAAAAACACAGGATATCGAATAAAGATGTGTCCTTGGCAATTGAAAAGAAGAAGACTTAACAGGCATGAAGATTGGATTTATCAATACAGAACAAGCGGGTCTTGGTTGCTGAATAAGTGATTTGAGTTTAGAGAGCCTATCCTAGGAAGTAGGGTATTCAACCAGTCGCGCCGAGGTTATTTCAGTCTTCTCGCCTCTAACAAAAACTATCTCTACCTCTTCGCCGATCCCGCTGGCTCGAATAGCCCGGATCAAGTCAGCAATATCAGTAACTTCCTGGCCCCCAAAGTGAATGATGATATCGTTTTCCATTAAACCCGCAATATCTGCAGGGCTGTCGTCAACTATTTCTAATATAAGCGCTCCATTATCCACAGTAAGGTTCATTGTTGTAGCTAGCAAGGGGTTCACTGTTTGCGCCCACACACCAAGCCAGGGGTAAGTTACGTGACCATAACGAATCAGATCTCGAATAATAGGCTTGGCTTCATCACTACTTATGGCAAAGCCTATACCTTCCACTTCGGATGCAACTATTTTGATGCTGGTAATACCTACCACCTCCCCAGACATATTCACCAATGGACCACCGCTGTTGCCGGGATTAATAGCCGCCGTAGTTTGAATTAAACCGTACAGAGTGTTTCCATCAACGTTAACGGCTGCGTTTAAACGGGTGACTATGCCCTGAGTTGCTCCACCACCTCCTCCCAGAGCATTACCGATGGCTAACACCCAGTCACCAACAGATAATAAACCTGAGTCACCCCAATAGGCATAAGGCAAACCTGTGGCGTCTATCTTTATAACAGCGAGGTCGGATAGTCGGTCAGTGCCTACTATATTCGCTGACACAATTCTGCCGTCGTCCAACTCTACATAAATACTCTGAGCATTCTCAACTACATGGTTGTTGGTGACAATATATCCATTATCATCGGTAATGATTCCGGATCCAACGGTATATTCCGTAGTCTCACCGAAGAAAGAAGATACACTTATCTCCGTAGTCAGGGAAACCACTGAGGGCATTACGCCTGCCACCACCGCAGAAAAATCAGGGAAAGGGATAGCTGGTTTACCCTCCGATGGAAATGCCCAATCGGGATCAATATACTGAGTTGAATTATGAAATTGAGGAGGATTGGATGTTGGGAAAGGGAACAGAGCCCAAAGGACGATACCTAATGCTACCGCTCCTAATATTGCGAAACCCAGTATGTATTTTTTAGACATTTCTAGCTACACTCATTATAGCATTGCTAATAATAGCACAGGAAATCCATAAGGGAATTCATGGCAGTGGGTGTCGAATCATTTGAACGGGGGAGACTTGACAATTCTAAGTCTTACTTTCTATAATGAAAAGAAACCCAATCTTGCTTCACCTTTTAGGACCGACCTACGAGATTTGACTTTCTCTATGACTTTGTAATAAGCAGTGAGTAAGTATATTTTCGTCACTGGTGGTGTAGTCAGTTCTGTTGGTAAAGGGATTTCGGTAGCCTCCATCGGGAGAATATTAAAAAGTCGCGGTATATCCGTCTCAGTGCAGAAGCTAGATC
>CP070793.1:920471-924099 GCA_020346965.1 Chloroflexota bacterium
TACCGTCTATTTCCGTATTGTCCCGGATTGCACTGGGCACGCATATTTGCCACAAGTATATAGTAATCCTCGTTCGCGTCAATCACCCATTGGTAATGGGAGAATAGTATCGGCTCGGTCTGATTCGCTCCAAACCATAAACGCCGAGAACTGAGTATTAAGTATATTCCAATTCGCGAGTTTCAAGAATGAAGTGGTGCAAAATACGGCAATTATGATTCCAAACAGAATGTCCCACTCGCTGGACGGGAATCGCCTTTGCACCTGTTAGAGTAAACTAAGAAGAAGCAAGTACGGGATGACTGGTAAGCAATCTGGCAATCTCGAAGCTTCAAGTCCAAATGCGGGAGTCCTTGATTACTAAACCACTTTCTTTTTCGATTCTATGGTTTGCTGTTATCAGGAGGTATGACAATTACTGCTGGCTGATCTCCCACGAATCAATAATGTAAGCCAGCTTTTTAACACCAATAAGGAAATTGAGGCCGTCAACCCACCCCTCACTTTCCGGGTAGTTTATGCTTGTGCCCGGTTGTAACTCTATCTCGACGCTGCCCGCTATAGACCCATAGAAATCACCTCCGGGCTGTACACTGGTTGTGCCAAAAACTGACATGACGAATATGGGATCTGTAACACCCGCTTCCGTATTTGGTTCGAAATAAAAATCCCCTACAGTTATGATGACGCCGGAACCAACTATGGTACACTTACCACCTATCCAGAGTGCCTTCTGGGGGTCAGAACTATTGCTGGCAACGAAGATGGTATGGTTATTCAGGTCAAGGGTAAAGTCTTGACCGGTGGAGCCGATTAACGTGTCGCCAGAAACGTAAACGGTTCCAGTCAGTGTCAGAGTAACATCGGCCGTACCCGCCTTGATTTCCAATTCCCCGTCCCTGTAGAATGGCCCCAACTCCATGTCGCTGTCCAGTGTTAACAGGTCTGAATCGTATGACTCCTCATCTTCAACCTCTTCCAGATAGAACCTGATGAGTTCCTCTGCTGTCGGCCAGTCATCTTCGTAATACTCTACTGGGGAGTGTTCTCCATCAGAAGGGTTGACTTCCGTACCGGGTTTGAGCACAATTTCTTCCTGGCTGGTAAGAACATTACCGACTATCTCACCATAATCCCCGTAGATATTAACACCCTCGATGTAAGCCTCTATTTGCGTACGACTTCCGTTGCCGGTAGTTGTTGATTCGACGCGATACGTTCCCGTCAGGTTTGTTATACCCTGGTAAAGGGCGACAGATGTTATAGTGATATCCACGTTTTTACCATTGATATCGGTTACAGTGTAGTTTCTGGCGGGGCTGCCTGGACTGCAAGGCAAGTAACCATCTTTGTTCTGTATCTTCCAGACGGCATCCTCAATGCCGGCATCAACGGCATAAAGTTCGGCCGTCCTCGCCTCGTAGACTTCACCGGCGATAAGCCCGCCGCCCATATAAGACAGCAGGGGAGCGGTCATGAGTCCCCCTATGAGAAGCAGGATAAGCGCCATAGCGAGCGCAGCTCCTGTTTCGTCTCTCAGTATTCGTTTCACGTCGATCTTCATCACTTCACCTCCCTGTTATCCTAGATACCAGTATATAGAAATACTCGTTCGAGTCAATCACCCATTGGTAATAGGAATATAGTATTGACCGCGGCATGTGTTAGTGTCATTGCGAGCGGAGCATGGCGATTCTATGGCTTGATGCCTTAGATCTGGTAGTCGTGTATGAAGACTGAAAGCAGGCGCATACAAAATGCCTCCCTTTTCGTGTTGCTCTCAATCTTGAACCCCGACTGCGCGGAGCCAAGAGTCTATCGCATTGTTAGTGACTCTTGATATTGGTCAGTTTCCCACGAACCAGCATAGAGATTAGTCCGAGTGCCTCACACAAACGGAGAATTCTATGCCTGCACTACACTACGCATTAACTCCGGATAATGTTGTAGGTCTTGATTTTCCCTCCATATATTGCCACAGGGAAGAACTCAAAAGAGCTGCTTTTCGAGACGTACGTCAGGTAGGCATCTTTCTTGATGTTTATATATCCAGCTATAATGCTGCCCTCTACAGTGAGTTGCTTATCTACGTTCACATCGCCGTTAGGAGCATATACCAATGCCTCTATACTGGCTTCCTTCTTAAAAGTAATATCGCCGTTGAGGGACATAATGATACTGTCACCTTCGATACCGTAATCGGGCAACTTGGCCAGGTAAATGTCGCTGACGGCAACTATGGAACCTGAGCCCGTGACCTCAGATTCCCTTCTAAAATCAATAGTACCTTCAACATAGATTGTCCCTGCAAGATTAACTGTGACATTATCTTCTACATAAAGGTCCCCTGTGATATATTTCGGTCCTAAGGTCATATCAGAGCCTATTGTCGTGCCCGCCTGGATTCCCCCAAGCAATGCCTCGTCCCTGAATCCTTCGGCAAATGCCTCATTTTGTTCCTGAGTTGGGAAGGCTGACAGTGGAACCTTTATCTCTTCTCCCAAGGTATGTGTATACTCTGATCCTGTGATTTCTCCGACATAGTAAACGTCACCTGTTACCACACAATCTTTGCTGAAATCTATATTACTCATGCTGACAAGAGCACCACCGAGCAGATCAAAAGCCAGAACCTCTATGTGTGCTTCAACTGCAGTAGTGCTGTCGATGCCTGCAACACCACTGTCACCGTCAGCATCAGTGACAGCGACTGAGGTAATTTTGTAACTGCCCTCATCCGGCATATACTCAATAGATATTTGCAGTTCTCTGCTATTAACATCATTTATATTATAGGACCAGTATGGGTCTCCAGGACAGACCGGGGTCTCTCCATGCTGTAGCTTCCAGATAGCATCCTCCACCCCGGCATCCGCGGCGTAAAGTTCAGCCGTTCTCCTCTCGTGGACTACACCGGCGAGAATGCCGCTGCCCATGTGATTCAGCAGCGCAGCAGAGATAAGCCCGCCGATGAGGAGCAAGATGAGAGCAAGTATCAGCGCTGCCCCCTTCTCGTTTCTTACTAAACCCTTCATCTCACTTTTTGTCCGTTTCACCAGAATTACACAGTATTATCGTGACTTCGTAGTATAACGACAGTCCTATCTACTGTCTATCCAAAAATCATGACCCATTACTTTCGTCATATTATTAGTCGCTGGAAACGGGAAAATCCCTTGCTTTCACTGGTACTTTTGGGGGGGTCTGCTAATGATCATCGCGGAAAACCCAAAACTGCAGGTTCTGTTACGGTAATGTCATTGCGGGCACCCAAAAGGTGCGCGTCAATCTCCATTATCGATATGGAGATTGCTCAGTCGCTACGTTTCTCGCAAAGACAATAAGGAAGAGAACTCCCAATGACAAGAGAGGTAAGGTTGGTCTGGGGTTTTCACCTCTCGCAGAGACAAAGGCGTGTTATTATGAACCAGGCCTGGGCTGAACTCTATATATGCGGGTCTCACTCTCCTCACCCCACGTTGCCTCGCCCACAGTGGCGGTCACCTTGAAAATAAGGACATCACCTTCCAGTTCACAATAGGTATTCGTCGGGTTGGAATCAATGTATTCAGCGACTCGTGTCGTCGTCGGGGCTCCACCATCAATAGATTCGCTGCGCCACAGCTCA
>CP070793.1:924199-930647 GCA_020346965.1 Chloroflexota bacterium
AGTCAAACCTTTGCTGTCATTGTAAGCATTGTGAAGCACGGCAGGATCTTTCTTCAAGTCGACGCCGATAAGCAGGGCACCATTTGATCCGCATAGATTGACCACATGTTCTAAGAAATGTTTCCCCGGAATGGGGTCAAAGTTACTAATAGTTGACCCGGGGAAGTAAACGACCGTGCGTTTATTCTCCCGTTTCGGAATCGGTAATTCAAAACTACTCGTATAGTCAGCGCAGACCGGAAGAACCTGCAGTTGAGGATAGATTGAGTCGAGTTCCTTCGCCACTTGTACCAGCTGTTCTTTCGATATGTCAATCGGTATGAAGGCTACCGGATCGTGCAAGTGGTTCATTAGAAAGCGCACCTTCTCACAATTACCGCAACCATGTTCGATCACGAGCACTTGAGGACCGATAAGTTCGGCTATTTCCTTGATATGGGTCTGCATGATGGATGCTTCTGTACGAGTGATATAGTATTCCTTTAGTTCACAGATACGCTCGAATAACTGTGAACCTCGTTCATCGTAGAAATATTTGGACGGTAATTCTTTCTGCGGTTTACGTAGCCCAATTAGAACTTCAGCCAAGAAACGCTCACGCCCCGGTTTGAAATCGTAGGCGATTGCCCTGTCGGCGTTTCCGTCCTGCATCTACAATCCTTGGTTACGTACCGTATAATACTCTTATCCTGCTGCTAAAGAACGAGTTGCTCCTTGATTGGGCACCTGTGAAATAGATGCGTTTAGACTCAAGGTTAGTTGATTCCTTCAACTGCGATAGTTTCGATAGAACTGCTAAACGTAGAATTTTGGTCTAGCTATTACTAAATGGTGGAGGCGGGGGAGAGTTGAACTCCCCGTCCAAAAGAAGGTTGCCAGAATATCCTACAGGCTTAGTCAGCTCTTTTCATCTCATCTAGCCTTAATCTGCTGACTGAATACGGCCAAACCAGCCAATTTTTCTTAGCCAACCCCTATCGGCATCAGGATCGGAGCACCTCGATTTGTTCTGACACCTAATCCCAAACTTCGAGGAGAGCTCAGGTTAGATGTGACCCGTTAAGCGTAAACAGGTTCGCCAGTTATCTTTTGCCACTTGTTTTATGAGGTTAGTGGCACCTCAGCCTGCAATTCTGTAGGCCTCCCCCTGTCGAACCCACGCGCCCCCGTATTTCAGCCTACTTCCCGTCACCTCCTTCTATGCTTCATCGCCCGTTCCATTTCCCTATCCACATCTCGACGGGCAATAGCGTCCCTCTTATCGTAAACCTTCTTCCCCCTAGCCACCCCAAGCTCCAGCTTGGCCACCCCATGCTTAATATACAGCTTAAGAGGCACCAAAGTCAAACCCTTCTGCACTACCTTGTTGGTAAGGATATTAATCTCTTTTCTATGTAGAAGAAGCTTGCGAGGCCTGATCGGCTCATGAGTGTTATAGCTGGCAGCATCGTAGGAAGCAATATGGCTATTATGGAGCCATAGCTCACCTTTTTCCGGCCTGGCGTAGGCATCACTCAGATTTACCTTGCCCGCCCTGATAGATTTAATCTCCGAACCTTTGAGTACAATACCTGCCTCAAAGCTTTCCTGGATATGATAGTCGTGGTAAGCTTTGCGATTAACGGTTATTGTGCCGGCACCCTTCGCCATATAGCAATTGTAGCACCGGGACATAGGGCGAGCAATTGAAGGCACACTACCTCGATAAGCCCGGCGGTGTGTGCGGCTACCACACACCCTTCAGGTGCCCACAATGATAAGAGGTGGGGGCAAGCGTTTATAATGCGAGCTGCTAACAGGTTGCAGTTATTCCTTTTTCTTCTCCAGTCCCTTTTCCCTCTCAAATGCCTTTGTGCGCTTGCTGATCTCGTCAGCTTTGGCAAGCAGCCAGACAAATGTGCCTATGAGGGCGAGGCCGATGCCAAGCCCAATAGGCCCAGACCAGAATAAGACCATCCACATATCCATTTCTCCTCCTTTAATTGAACGTTTAGTCTTCTTAGTAGATTGTAAGTGCAGGCTTACAGGGAAGTCAATAGGAGCACCGTTAAAAAACTAGGTCGGAGCAAGTTGATTTACTAAAGGAAGAGCTTCTTCTAAAATGGGGTAGTATTAATAGCAGTTTTATCATATAATATTATGTCAAACTAATATTCATTGAGAAAGGAGCTGTACCATGAGCCGTGCCGACAGATTCTACTTATTCGTAACCGTTTTTCTTGCTATTGCCGCAATAGCTGGCGGCATCATGCTGGCCGTGCAGCACAGCAGAAATCAGCCGGTAGAAATCGTTCTATCTCAAGAAGAGCCTCCATCTCACAGCGGGGAGCTTTACATCGGCGGTGCTGTGGCTAATCCTGGCATATATCCTTTAAGGGAGGGTGATACCTTGCAGACGCTCCTTTCCGTTGCTGTACTGGAACCGGATGCCGACCTCAGCCATATGGAATTTCATATTCCACGTGAAGGCGAAGACCAAACTCCGCAGAGGATAGATATCAACCGGGCCGAGGCCTGGTTATTAGAAGCCCTTCCCGGCATAGGTGAAGTACTAGCGCAAAGAATTCTGGATTACCGCGGCGAAAACGGTCCTTTCAAAAGAATTGAGGACTTACTTCAGGTCAATGGCATCGGTGAAGCGACGTTCGGAAATATAAAGGACTTCATAACCGTATCGGACTAGAGGGCCCTTTCCCAGTCCGACTATATGACTTCACCAAATTAAGAGCATAACTATTCCGGCTGCCAGTAGGACTACCGCGGCTGCGATCAAGCCAATTCTATTCCTTTTCTCTTTCTGAGTTAGTTCAGACCATGGTTTTTGTCTTCTGCCAGCAATTAGCCCGATAGCAAGACCCGTGAATATACCTATTGCATAACCAACTCCCCAATCATTCATCAATATCTTCTCCTTTCACACCGCCTCGGGCCACATTTCCGACAGTAGTTTGCAGCTGCCGTGGAATGCCTTTTGATTATACCATCATACTACGAACTGAATTCAGCTGCCGTTGAAGTTTGGTGTTACTCGAGGTAGAAGTACTCTTTGGTAATGGGATCTATGGCAATTCGCCTTTCTGCCTCCTCGACGGGGCTGTAACCAGGATAGCCGTATTCCCCAGCGGTAAGCTCCAGGACTATGGCCTGCTCATCCTTCAAAGTATAGTAAGTTATCTTCAAGCCTTCGAAATAGATTTTGTAGCTGAAAGTGACTTCTACATCCAGTGTTGCGTCTCTTGAAGAACGATTCTGTATCGCTATGCCTCCGTACCTCGGGATTTCGCACGTTGCTTCGGCTAGATAGACCCCCTGTTCCGCACATTCTGGATAATGCTGGAGGCTCTTTCTTTGAACTAGTTTGTCGAGTTCTTGGCTGGACGGTAAGACGTATATATCTACAAGCTCAGAGGATAAAACAGAATAATTAATCTCTAAGGCTACAATCTTAATCACCGAATCACCAACTGTGGCAGCGTCAATGGGAAAAGTTGTACCGTCGCCTCCATAGTAATAAGCGGACCCCGCACTTAACTGCAATGTTTCATCTACGGATGAAACCACGCTATGCTCTTCAATATATTGTTCTTCTAAGGATTTGTTGATGTACTCCCAGAGGTTGTCGGAATCAATCCCCGACACCAGTGCGTAAGCATGGTCTTCTGTCAAAACCAGATATGTCTTTATCCCTATATTCCCCAGCAAAGAACATGCTAGAATTGCCAGGTCTTCGCAGTCGCCACCCCCAGACTCCAAGGTCTCAAATGGCGAGAGAACAGACTCCGTATATTCGGGATCAGCTATGTACATGAAGTCTTCCACGATGTAGCGGTATATGGCATTCACTTTGCCTTCCTTTTCACTATAATCCTCGACTATAGTGTTGGCCAATTCCCTTAATTCATCGTCGTCGACAACGATTTTTTCTATATAAGGCTTTGCCAGCCTGACTTCATAAGGTTCTGTTCCGACAGTCCGCCCTACGAGGAGGTATACAATTACCATAGCCACAGCTCCCAGTATCAAGAATAATGGCCACCTCTGTCCAGTCATCAGTATAGTTCCCTTATTCCCACTAATATAAGCGAGAAACGATTATCACCAATAGGATGAACCTTATCTCTCACTTCGGTCCTTCTCAGTGTGCTCCGCGTGTTCTCTCTTCAGTGATCCAAAGTGAAAGACCGGTTACTTCGTCGTATTTTCGTTCGAGTTTTGTACCTTCTAGCTGATGCAGGTGGACTTCAGCAGCAAAAACAATCCCCTCAAACAAATGGCCGGCCTTAGTATTTCCTGCTTCATCGGCAAGCACCACATGCGCGTGGACGAAGGGCTCCCCATCTTTTGGTGATACGTTCCCCATACAACTTGCCATTTCATGAGGCATATCAATCTTCATCTCACGGTATTCATGACTTTTCTGGTCATAATAGCCGAGCCTGGCACGCTTCAAGGCACCAATAGCCGTGAAGCTTCCGACCTCCACTCCATTGTTCCTGGCAAGTTCAGCTATAGACTGAACCAGCTCAGCATCATGTTTGAGGCGCACTATTAGCTCCTTACTGGCTCTATACTCAAAAGACCCTTCGGATTGTCGCTCGTCCTTCATAACTTCTTGCCTTCCGTTCAATAACAGGCAATGGTTCGTAAACAACCTTACCCTGTAACGACTCCGTAGCCGTAATGACTCCTATCAATTACAGCATTTAACGCATTTTAAACGTGATGCTATTTTAGCACAGGGGCGGGCTAGTTATACCTACCCTTGATGCAAGCCCAACTGGTAAACTAAGTCCAACATATTTAGACAGGATCGGCGGTCTCTTCTATGTGGCTTCTCTATGTTAGCTGTACCTGGGTGGCTGGGATATTCGTAGGTTCAAGAATTGGTTTGCCTTTATTTGCTCTCGCCTTCGGACTAATCCCTTTCGCACTTATACCTTTCCTGCGCAGCAAGAGAAGTATTCTAATACTAGTAGGGTTGTGCCTTTTCACTCTTTTCGGCGGCGTGCTCCATTTCTCATCAAGCCTTCCCCCACCAGATGAGCATTCCCTTTGCTCTTATAACGACCTGGGAATTGTAGAGGTTCAAGGCATGGTAGCAGAGGAGCCTGATGTGCAGGACAGATATTGCCTGCTGACATTCTCAGCCAGTGAAATAACTGTAAACGACGAAAAGGAAGAGGTAGCGGGAATTGCCTTGGTTCGAGTACCCCGATATCCCACCTACCACTATGGGGATGTGCTCAAGGTAACTGGATTGCTGGAGAGCCCTCCCCAATTTGAAGACTTCGATTATAAAGACTACTTGGCTTGCCAGGGAATTTACTCCGTTATTTATTATCCAGGGGTAGAGGTCCTTGAGCGTCATCAGGGCTCCGAGCCTTTGCAGTGGATTTATTCTTTGAGAGAGCGTCTTTCTGCTTCCTTGGCTAGAACTCTACCGGAACCACAAGGTTCGCTGGCTCAGGCTATTTTGCTGGGCTTGAGAGGCAACATACCTGACTCTATTTACGAAGCCTTCTCTAGGACGGGGACCGCTCACATACTCGCTATTTCTGGCTTGCACATCAGCATCATTATTGCCATACTCCTCAGCTTTAGTATTCTGGTCTTTGGCAGGCAGCGTTCTATTTATATCTGGTTGACTCTCGCATTCACCTGGCTTTATGCCCTGCTTGCCGGGATGCATCCACCTATAATTCGCGCGGCAATTATGGGAAGCCTGTTTTTAATAGCCGAATACCTGGGAAGGCAGCGAAGCGCCATCATCGCCCTGGCTTTCGCTGCCGCAGTGATGGTGGGAGTCCAGCCTGAGCTTTTATGGACTGTTTCCTTTCAACTCAGCTTTCTGGCTATGGCCGGGCTTATTATCCTCTATCCTTACTTCCAGGCGTGGGGAAAGAAAATTATTGCTTCCTTATTTGGTGCCAGGGAAAGGATTGTGGCTGTAGGTAATACGATAACCGATGGATTTGCTGCAACTTTGGCAGCTATTGTAGCGGTCGGGCCACTTATAGTTTATAACTTCGGTGTAGTTTCTCTGGTTGCCCTGCCGGCAACCTTTCTATCTCTGCCTGCCTTACCCTTTATCATAGTCACGACAGCACTAGTCGGCTTCGTGGGATTATTCGCCTTGCTTGCGGCTCAAATACTGGGCTGGCTGGCCTGGCTTTTTCTCAGCTATTTAGTTCTGGTTGTTCAAGGCTTTGATACCCTGCCCCACGCTTCGCTCGAGGTATTCAATGTTTCTGCCTGGCAGATCTGGGGGTACTATGTTATATTGGCTGGAGTTATAGCACTCCTTAACCGTCCAAAGCAGTTGGCTGATTTTTCGTCGAGGTTGATTTCGGGAATAAGCAAAGTCGCCAAAGGAATGCCCAGACCGCGCCTCGGCTTTTCTGTGAAATGGCTTATCCTTCCCCTTTTGGTAGTAGCCATACTGATATGG
>CP070793.1:930747-933558 GCA_020346965.1 Chloroflexota bacterium
GGGCTGGGCTGGTGTTGATCCCACAGTAATGGGGAAAGGACCGGTGCCCTCAAGTCGCATGGCTTTGAAACATGCCGGTCTCCAGGCGAAGGACATAGATTTCTGGGAGATAAACGAGGCTTTTGTCATCGTAGCCCTCTACGCCATGAAAGAGCTGGGCATCGACCCCGAGAAAGTCAACGTCAAGGGCGGCGCCACTGCCATTGGACACCCACTGGGAGCCAGTGGCACCAGGCTGGTGGGCACCTGCGCCAGAATACTCAACGTTGAAAAAGCTAAATACGGTCTGGCCACTGCCTGCATCGGCGGCGGTCAGGGCGCTGCCACCATACTGGAGCGGGAAGCCTAAAAAGGGTTAACTGTATTCCTTGTTCTATGTATGCAGGGGCGGGGTTTATTCCCGCCCCCTTTTTTACCTGCCAGCACTCCTCCGTATTCTTTACACGCCCTCAATATGGTAGAATAATCCGCAAAACTCAGACTGAAAGCGAGAGAGATGTACAAGAAGAAGAAAGTAGCTGCCCTGAAGCATCGGCGACGCCGAAAGAAGCTCGAGGCGAAGAGAAGGGCTCAGACTCTAGAGCAGGCTCCAGAGAAGGAGATCAAGGAAAAGAGCAAAACCGAGGCTCCAGAGCAGGCTCCAGAGAAGAAGCCTAGGGCGAAGACGAAGGCCCAGGCTCTAGAGAAGAAGCCCAGGGAAAAGAGGAAGGCCCAGGCTCCAGAGCAAGCCCCAGAGAAAGAATCCAAGGCGAAGAGCAAGACCCGGACTCCTGAGAAGAAGCCCCGGGCAAGGAAGAAAGCCCAGGCCCCAGAGCAAGCTCAGGAGTAGAAACGATGAAAAGGGTCCTCCTGTTGACCGGACAGCCGGGCGCAGGCAAGACTGCTATCATCAAGCAAACCCTGGATAAGACAAGAGTCAAAGCCGCCGGCTTCTATACTGAGGAAATACGGACAGGTGGGATAAGGCAGGGGTTCAGGATTGTTACTCTCGATGGGCAGGAGGCAATATTGGCTCATGTCGGCATCTCCAGTTCCCACCAGGTAAGCAAATACCGGGTGGACGTAGACGCATTGGACAGAGTCGGCGTTTCTGCTCTGCGCCAGGCCGTGCAGGAATTCGATTTGGTCGTAATTGACGAGATTGGGAAGATGGAGCTTCTCTCGTCCCAATTCAGGGAAGCCGTGACGCACGCCTTAAATAGTGACAAGAAAGTCCTGGGTACTATTATGTTCAATCCCCATCCCTTCGCCAACGACGTCAAACGCCGCCCTGAAGTCGAAATACTCCTGGTGACCAGAGATAGCCGCATTGATGTAGCGGAGAAGGTCCTGAATTGGTTACCGGAAGAAGTGAATTGAGATCCCACTCTTTATCTAGCTCCTTTCACTACATCATCTATTGCTACCTCCTCCTGCAAGTGCTATGATAGTCCCGAAGAATAGACTAAAGGCAGGGAGACCCTAAATATGATGCAAGATTATGGATCTGAAGAACTGAGTGTGATGCTGTGCCGCATGGTGACCCTAACATACACCCGCTATAAGAATGGTATGGACCATACCCTCAAGGAGCAAGGACTTACTATGGAGCAGTATTTGGTCCTTGTGAATATAAGATACAATAATGCGCCTATGCGTATCACAGACTTAGCCAACTGGTTAGAACGTAGCACAAACAGCATGAGTATGCTGGTCGACCGGATGGTCAAAGCTGGTCTGCTCAGCAGGGTCAGAGCTAAGCGCGACCGCAGGGTAGTGAATGTATTTCTCACCAGCAAGGCTGAAGCTGCCCTTGAACAAGCAAGTCCGGTAGCTTGGGAGTTTATGCAGCTAACCATGTCGCCACTATCATATGAAGACAAGCGTACCTTTGCCGACCTGTTCAAAACGATAAACTGCAAGCTACTCGAGTATCTCAATCCCGGACTGGATGCAGAGGGAATGCTTGAACGTGATTTCAAGCGGCGAGACTACGTAATGAAAATGTGGCGCACGCAAGTGCAGCTTGCCACCCCCAAAGTCTGAGTGTAAAGAAGTTAAAGCAAAAACAGGAAGGCCCGAGCTTCAGCGAAAGAGCACTAGAAGAGTCTTTACCAACTGGCAATATAGCAGTGCCCGTGGTAATCAGGTATAACCGCACCTAGTTAATGGGAAGGTCCTGAACTGGTTATCGGCAGAAGTGTGCTGACAGCTCGCTCTTTCTCTAACTACTTTCGCTACTTGCCTTGCCGCTACCTCCCCTGTAAATGCTATAATGACCCTAAGGATACAGGAGACGATATATACGATGACAAATCATGAATCTGAAGATCTGAGTTCGACGTTGTGGCGCACGTTGCACCAAGTTTATTCCAGGTTCAAGAATGGTGTAGACCGAACACTCGGTGAATACGGGCTTACCATGGAGCAGTATTTGGTGCTTGTGACCATAAAATTCTATGAGCCACCTGTAAGAATAACTGATATAGCCTCGGTGCTGGAACGTAGCACAAACAGCATCAGTATGCTGGTCGACCGAATGGTCAAAGCTGGTCTACTTAAGAGAGTCAGAGACAGGAAAGATCGCAGGGTAGTGAATGTATTCCTCACCAGTAAGGCGGAAGACGCCCTTATACCAGCAAATCCGGCTTTTTGGGAATTTATGCAGCAGAATATGTCCCCACTATCATATGAGGACAAATGTACTCTGGCTGGTCTGCTCAAGCAGCTGAATTACAGGCTACTTGAGTCTCTCAATCCCGGGGCCGATGTAGAAGTAATGATGAAAACTGATCACAAGGGTCATGTCGACCGAATGAAAAGATGGCGCAA
>CP070793.1:933658-938264 GCA_020346965.1 Chloroflexota bacterium
CTGGTGGATCTGGCGAGAGATCAAGGCCAACTGGTACGCCTTCAAAAAAGTACCGTGCGGATTCATGCTCGTTTTCCTTCTCAGCCTCACTCCCCGGCGCATCCTTTATTACATCAATCGCCTCCGAGGAGCCGCCAACTAACCGTAAACTCGCATGGTTATGCACGACCACCCGGGTTCGATCCCCGGGTCGCCCTCCAATGATTTCATAACTCTCACCTCCTTAAAGGCGAGAGTATCACATAAGTGGGTATTGTCCCATACTTCAGACAATACCTTACACCTCCCTCAAAGAAGGCCTGGAATCTCTTCACAATATTGGGATCTCCTTCGTAGATCTTGTTCCAGAGCGGATCATGTTGAAAGGCATCGGCCAATACCTTTGAAGCCTGCATGACATCTCTCTTCTGTACTCTATATAGCATTCGTTGCTCCGTCTTCGCGCTATGGTCAGGAAACCTGGCAGTCATATCACATTATCCACATAACGAATGCCTGTGGCGAAACCTGCACACCACATATCTACTGTCACCCTTTTTTACCGAAATATGTTACGCCTAGAATAACCAATCCTATGCAATTGAAAATGGCAAATATCAGAGCTGGGGCTCTACCCCGGTCAGCAATAAATTCATTCACCAGAAGGCCAATAGTTCCTATTATCAATAGGATGAAAGCTGCCGATTTGATGATCGGGCTCATATAAATGCCCCACGATTACCCGTCACCCTTGATCAGGCTCTAAATCTAATCTCATTTGGAGTCACATTCTCTACCAAGATATTGACTCCATCTATTCTTATTTCGCTGCGGTTTTTGGCGAAATACAGGTTCCAGGAATATCCACGATAAAAGAATTCCCATCTCACTTGTACCATAGAAAAAACACTTTCGGATGGCATTCCAGCGTAAATAATGCGGTCTTTCCCTAATCCCAGTTTATGCATGTCACCGACTGATAATACAACTGCTCTGTCCATTGCTCCTCCTTCTCGACTCTCCGATAGTGTACCGATTAACCATCGATATCTGCAGTATCGGCCATTATACCATCGAGCAAAATACACAGCAGAACGTTCAACATGTAAGATGATACTTTAAATATCTTACCGCCGTTGATGCCTTGAGCGTTTGGTAGCTTTGATAATTTCATGGGCTAGCAAGAATATGGCGGCCGCAGCGAGAACAAATACCCAATCGCTGATTGTCAAGGGAGCGAATCCTAACAACCTATTCATGAAAGGAACGTATATCACCGTCAACGTTAATCCGATTGAAACCACAATTGACCACAGTATTATCTTGTTACTCCAGAAGTTCCTGTTGAGAAGTGAATCGTAGTTATACCTTCTAGACATGATATTGGTTAATTGACAGAAGACAATAGTAGCGTAACTTAAGGTAGTAGCCCTTGGATACAGAATATGTGTCATCGTGAGTTCAGCTCCGGTACGCCCAATGAACACCACGAAATTTACGAAAGCGAGAGCCCCCATCAGGAATCCCAGGAACAGGACCTCAAGCATTATATTTTTGTTCAGGATATGTTCTTCCTGTCTTCGCGGCCGAGAGGTCATCAGATCCTTCGAACCCGGATCAAAGGTAAGAGCGGTAAGCGGTAATATCTCCGCTAACAGGTCAATTGCTAGTATGTGAATAACCAGAATTGGGATTGGCCAGCCGAACAAGGCTACTCCTGCTAATCCCAGAAGAACAATAGCCAGTTCCCCTCCATTGCTAGTTAGAGACGCGATTATTGTTTTCTTTAGATTGTTGTAAATAGTTCTACCTTCTCGTATCGCGTATACAAGTGTAGAAAAACTGTCATCCAGCAATACAAGTTCGGAAGCTTCCTTGGCCACGTCAGTGCCAATACTCCCCATGGCAACGCCGATGTGAGCACTTTTTAGGGCCGGCGCATCATTGACCCCGTCTCCTGTAACTGCAACAACCTCCCCTTTGTTCTTCAAAGCCTTTACAATTCGCAGTTTGTCCTCCGGAGAAACTCGGGAGAAAATAAGAGCTTCATTGTCTTCCATAATTTCTGTGAGTTTTTCGTCCCTGGTTTCAGACAACTCTTCTCCGGTAATTACAACTGCCTCTCTATTTTCGGGGGAGAGGCCAATTTGCTTTCCAATCGCCTGTGCTGTGATGGCATAGTCCCCCGTCATCATAAAGGTTTTGATATGAGCTTCATGCGCGTCTTCTATCGCCTCTTTAACACCTTCCTTGGCAGGGTCATTCATTGCCATCAACCCCAAGAAGATTATGTTTCTCTCGGCATCGTCTATTTCGTAATCATGTTTGTCATCTTTTAACTCCCTGTATCCGAATGCGAGGACACGCATTGCCTTCCTAGAGTATTCCACGTTTAGCTTGTTCAGCATTTCAACGCTTTGCTTTGTCAGCTTGGTCGCTTCACCTCGTCGGTAGATGTATTTACTCACCTCAAGTACGGAACCGATTGCTCCTTTCATGCAGAGGACTCTCTTACTACCAAACTGTCGAATAGAACTCATCCTCTTACGCTCAGCATCGAACGGGAACTCCTGGAGTTCCGGGTTTTCCTCGTCCTCCTCGGGAGAGCGTGTCCCCAGCTTCGTTGATACAGCAATAAGGGCGGCCTCGGTCGGATCACCAATGGGATACCAGCCCGGGTGATCATCATCAGGTTCGTGAATCTCTGCATTGGATGCCATGGTGGCGGTATCGAGCATGATTTCTATTTTATCGATATCCCGCCGTGTCAGCTTCTTGCCTTCTGAATCCAGTATTTCCCCCTCTGGTTCATAGCCGACCCCCGAAACTTCATACTGATGATCATCAAACCAAATGTATCTTACGGTTATTTCATTTTTTGTAAGTGTACCCGTCTTATCCGTACAAATAACATTGGTTGATCCCAGGGTCTCTACAGATGATAATTTCTTAATAACGGCGTTTCTCCTAGCTAAATTGGCTACGCCATTCGATAGCGCTACCGTTATTTGCATTGGAAGCGCCTGGGGAACGACAGCAACTGCAAGGCCCAGTGCGTAGATGAGCGCTATATTGATGCCCAACCCCCGCCACAGGGTAACTCCAAACAGTACAAGCGCCACTATTATGGCGAAAACAGTGATTCTGTTGGCAATGGACTGCATTTCCAGTTGCAGGGGAGATTTCGACTTCTTCTCTTCCTGAGTCAAGCCCGCAATTCTCCCCAGTTCTGTATTCATCCCTGTAGCTACGATGACCCCTTTCGCATTACCCGTAGCCACGGTTGTACCTAGGAATGCCATATTATCGCGGTCTGCCAGAGACGCTTTCTTCTTTATTGTGTTACTGTTCTTTTCCTGGGGCATTGACTCTCCCGTTAGGGAGAAATCATTGGTTCTTAGATCAAAGGATTCAATTATGCGAACATCGCCAGGAACTTTGTCACCTTCCTCGAGGTACAAAATATCTCCGGGTACCAGTTCTAACTGTGGTAGTTCGGTCAACTCACCGTCCCTGTATACTTTGGCCGGAGATTGGACCAGCCTCTTTAGGGAATCCATGATACGTTCTGCCTTATGTTCTTGAAAATAACCAATGACCGCGTTTATTAATACAATGATGAACATGATGGAACCACCGCGAAAATCGCCGATGGCAAAGGAAATTGCTCCTGCGATGACGAGAATAACTACAAGCACATTCTTGAATTGCAGCAAGAACTGCAACCACTTGGGTGTTTTTGCCAGAGTGACGAGCTGGTTTTCCCCATATTGAACCAGCCGTTTTTGGGCGTCCGTGTTCGAAAGCCCGTCTTCACTGGTTCCAAAAGCCTCGAAGCAGTCTTTGACTGTCTTTAGGTAAAAAGCACCCGTTTCGGGCGTCGCAGCATTTTTCCCTGCCATCATATATCGTAACTATAGTAATTTATTCATACTAGAGTCTATATCTTGATTTTACACTAGAAACAGAACTCGTTCAGAAAATCATGCGGCCGCAGAACCTTCTAAATCATTAGTAGCTAGATTAGCCTCTAAGGGTTTACCTAGGATGTTTTTCTGGCAGCTTAATCCCGATTAGACTTGCCCCATTTGATTCTTGCGAAACATTCTTATTTCTGGGATGAGAAGAGCAAGAACCAGTATGGTGGTAAGAGCATCTGTAATCGGAAATGCCAGCCATGCGCCGTCGAGTTGCCAGTAGTTTGGCAATATGAACACGAGAGGAAGCAGGAACAGAGCCGGCCTGGCTACTGCTGTTACGAAGGCCTGAGGAGCTTTACCAATCGCCTGGAATACTATAGAGCCGATGATGATGAAGCCTATCAAATATACTGCAAGGAAGATTTGCCTGGCAGCGTCGGCAGTCAGAACAACAAGTTCACTGTCAGTAGTAAAAACGCGAATAAACAACTCTGGAGCGAAATAGAGAGCACAGAATGCAATGATGCTATAGATTGTTGCGGAAATAATGGCTAGCTTGATTACTCGCAATGCTCTGTCATAGCGCTTTGCGCCGTAATTGAAACCCAAGATAGGCTGCATGCCCTGGCCAATGACTATACTTGGCATCAAGGCGAATATCATTATGCGTTGAATAAGTCCATAGCTAGAGATAGCTAAATCGCCGC
>CP070793.1:938364-940979 GCA_020346965.1 Chloroflexota bacterium
AGATAGTGGAAATAGCCTCAAGCGAATCAGCGACGTAGTATCCCTTTCTATATTCTTCCGCTGAAACTTCAAACTCGTCCAATATTTGCTTGCCTTCTTTCTGGAGGACGATGCGGTTAAACATCATCCCTCCCCCGGACATGCCACCGCCCACACGAAGTTGCCTCTCAAATACTATCGCTTTTATTCCCCCTTTCGCCAGATAGTAAGCAGTAACAAGCCCCGCCGGGCCTGCTCCAGCTATAGCAACATCCGCCTCCATTGACTCCATGAAGTCTTTCATGTAGCTTTCAACAATGGCACGGGAAATAATAACTTCGTCCATACTTAGTCAGCCTCCCTTCGGCTATTGGAGTGGCAGCTTCGAAGCTGTGCGAGCAAGTATACCCCTATCGGTAGGCAATGTCCAGCCACTTCAATTCTCTGCCGATGCGAGTCCTCCACTTCTCATCATTACGAACACAGCATCGCAAACTCCGGGAATTGATTCAGCTTAACAGAAACAAGCCAGCAATAACAAAGAGGTTAGTAGTAAAGAGCGCTGACTCTGGCTGCTCAAGGTAGCTTCAGGTCTATTAATGAGTTAAATGACTTTGCTCTGGTTGTTCTCTACTCAGCCGAGTGGTGTTCGATTATATTCTGCGGTATTACGAGTGGCACAGTGCCGTTGTATGCAAAGTTCCAGCAACCATACTGGTCAGTCAATGCCTCGTCATAGCTATCCCCAAAATCCATCGGCCAAACACCCACCTTCTTCCACAGACCAGCCTCGCCGTCCCATTGCCACTGGGCTCCGATGCCAGTCAAGAGGCTGGGCCCGTAGGCCAGGTCGTGAGTGGTATGTGGAGGCATTGTCCAGTCCTTCGCCTCATATGTATAAGTCAGGTTATAGCTACCGAGATCATACAACGAGCGTACTTGGGCCTGGGTGAGTGCAGGTTTACCACTGGCCGCTGTATCCGGCCTGGGATAATAAGTAGTTAATCCAGTTGTCGTCACCCGCGCGTTGGCAGGATCTTCCAGCCACTCAATAATATCATCAGCCTCCGCATACACAACTCCCTCCTCTGCATCGTACCATGCCACCGCTTCGACGACCGCTTTCAAACCGAAAAGAGCATCATACGTGGCCGCGCTGCTAAGAGGGTATTCTCCTCCTGAATAGGCCATATATGCCTCAAGAAAAGCTGCCGTCCTCCCGGTCTGTTCTAACCCTTCTGCCCAGCTATCAAGTATGACTTCATAGGCACAGGCTGGCTGGTTCTCACCGGGAGGGTTGCCCAGTTCAACAACCCAAGGGGACTTCAGTTGGGCAAGTTCATTGATGCCTACTGACATAGCATTCGGTACATAAGACGTACGCAGCGTATCATAGAGAGCGCCAGCATCAGCAGAGAATACAGGGATTATAAACTGTGGATCCAAGGTTGCTATGGCGGTCAGTACATTCTGCATTTCTACTTGTTTTCCCGTAGCATCTACCCAATACGGATCGTGGACAAGATTCACATTTATACCATCCAACAACCCCCTGATAACTACCACTTGTTCATAGGCCCATGCCAAATTGTCAGCTATGATCGTGGCATTCAGTGCATAATCAGCCGCGACTCCCATTTCTTCCCTGAGCTTCGCTGCAACACCTCCCAGTGCTCTCACAGCACTCTGGCCCAAAAAATACTCGTTGTACGGCGTACCCTTGAACCAGAAGCGGTAGCCCGTATAATCGTCGACTACACTGTGCTGTAACACCTCTGCCGCAGCACCGCAATTGATAAAAATCACCCCATTCTCCATAGCTACATCCCGGTAGACCTCCACGGCTTCAGTCCGGGAACCACCAAGGATGAAGTCCACGTCGTCTATTGCCGCTGTAAGATTCAACACGCCGCCTAGACCACTAGGGTCCACAGTCTCTTCACCGGTATATATTGGAACTAACTCCAAGATAAGTGACACACCGCCTATGACTACCCCACCATTACCGTTGATTTCATCCTGCGCCAGCATAGCGCCCGCCCATTGCATCTCACCAGCTGTGTAGTTCAGTTCTCCGGCTACACCGATGTTGATTTTCCCATCTTCGAAGGTGTAAATTACTGGTTCCGGTTCTCCATTAGGAACACAGCCGGGTAGGACCAGCCCTACCACCAAGAGACTGGTTATAATCAGGAAGACAATCACTTTCACTGTGTGCAAACTTCCTTCTTAATTATTGCTTGACTGCGTGATTCACCAGGCTAGCCTTTTCTACAGGAGGATACAGGTCGACCAGCAGTTGCCTCCGACAAATCAGCCATTATGATACACTATACTTATAAAATATCGATAGCCCATATGCTTGTTTGCTTCTGTTCTCCAAATTCCGATAGTTGCCTGGCTTACCAGGCATCATTGATAATAGCTCCGCGTTTCGAATCGTCATCCAAATTTAGACCTTGGATTTCAAATTGTACCATACAAATGCTAAAATCCTATTAAGATTCGCGGAGATGTGGCAATTTTATAGTGGGTTGGGGCTATAAGCAATCAGATGTGCAGGATATATCTGGACCACGCTGCCACCACGCCGACACACCCCGACGTGGTAAAGGCCATGCTGCCTTTTTTCACCG
>CP070793.1:941079-948424 GCA_020346965.1 Chloroflexota bacterium
AGCACATTGACCTCTCGAGTGAATTTTTGCTAGGATTTCTTTCAGAAAGGAGGCAAGCGGTTGCCGCCTTTTCTACTGCCTATATGGGGTTCAGGTGGTCGGAGGTTCAAATCCTCTCACCCCGATTTCTACTCAGATATATCATCTTACAGCGCAAGGCAATATCAATTTGCTCCCATCTGTGAAGCTCCGGTAGATTGCAGTTTGTGTATTAGGCACAAGTCCCACAGGTCGAAGATGGGTAAGGTAAAAAACGTAAAAGGTCAGGCGTGGTATCTGAGCAAGTATTTAAGCGGAGAAGATTTTGAGAGGTATTATTTTAGTAAAGGTTGGGTGTTCTCGGGCTGGATAGGCTTCTCACAATGGTTTAAGAAGGAATTTGGTGTTTACCCGCCAAGAGAAATGTTGGTTGAGTTGGCGAGAGTGAGCAAAGTGGAGCGTGAAGAACATGTATGGTTTGGTCTGTATACGTGGGAATACGGAAAGCAAGAGCCAAGGCTGTAACCTGCCCTCAGGAAATGGCAATTCTGTATTGGGGGTCGTCTTGGTGATGTCTTGCCGTGTGTGGGTGGCGCGATGAGAATGAATTTGGTGGACATGGCCGAACGTCTTGGGCGCTCACGGCTCATCTTTGAAGTCGACCTCCAGAATGTTCTTAGTCGGGTCAGACGGAAGCCCAATATGCTGCTGTTCCTGCACTTCATCCACAACGTTGGGGACGTCGGCCACGACATTCCAACAGTACCAACGGGTCCTGTGCTTGTCGGTCACTCTGAGCATCTCACCAGGGTCAAATACAATCGTGGCCGGTCCGACCCGCTCTTCGCGAAACAACTGACTAGCCTGTGATATCAATCCGTCAGGCCTCATGACTTCCCTACCTTGACCGGGTCGCTCGAAGTTGGCCATTAGAATCTGGCTGGGGGCCGCGGCTTCAACCAGCCTAGCTGCAGCATTGGTCGAGCTTCCGACTGCATTGGAGGCCTCGGGGTGCTCGAATCTAGCTTGGTATGTGTCGTACAGAAGGTAAACGGAATCGATTACAAAAGCTGCCTTTAGTCTCATCGAAAATCCAGCCTTCCTCATCCATTCGGTATGTGTCATGACACACAATAACCACATGAACACCGCTACATCAGCGTTCCCTCCAATGCCATCGTGCCATACATAGTATCCGTCTCCGGTCGATGCCCAACGGAAATGACCGGGGAGACCAAGCGCAACGCAGAATCTGCCGCACCTTCTCGCCGCAGACCGAACTGCATTTGCCAGACCATATAATTGCGAGAGTTGCTCGGGATTACGGAGTTTGGTGAATCCACAGAGGTCCACTAGAGCAAAGGCTTTGTGTTTGAAGAAAGGTGCCCCGAATGCCTGAATCATGGCTCCTAGACTTGAGATATCGCTCGTATTGAGGCTGGGGAGATTCATAGCGTGCTTCATGAGAAGATGCGGGTGTTGTCGGCTGGCCGGGAGCAGGTCGTCTCGAGAAATGTAGCGTCCAAGATTGTATTCTTGTTGGGTAGCATCTTTCAGGGCATCTAACGCCAGTGGTAAATCCTTTATATTTGTGGTCAGCAGAGTAAGTTGCGACCCAGTGCCAGTGCGGTCAACCCCATACGCCGCGATGGGGAACAACCCGTTCTTGGTTTTTTCTTCCAGAAATGCGATGATTTTATCCCGAAGGCTGTCATCCATAGTTCACCTCCAATGAGGGTTAGTTTCGCTGGGAAAGTGTCGTGTGGAACTAGATTTTACAATCAGTAGTGCAGCTATGTCAACTGAATGCCGTCGATTTGTCTGTTTTGACTTGGCTCGAGTGTAGGAAATTGGGAGTATTCACACGCGAAACTTGATATTCGTGGTCCAGCCTTAAATGGATTGGTGAGGTTGCATGGTCTGGGAAACGTGTTGACAGGAGGTAGATAGCCGAGTAATATTGGAGCGCGAAAGGAGGCAAGCGGTTGCCGCCTTTTCTACTACCTATATGGGGTTTGGGTAGGTGGAGGCTCAAACTTTCAAATCTCAGACATAATTCTAGCAAATAAAGAGACTGAGTTAGATGTTTTTGCTTCTGTTAACATATGCTTAACATTTTAGTGATATGATAAGCTGAGAATGTGGATACGGATAGCTGCTTTGAGAAGGGGGCGTGATGAGTAGAATCTTGTTTGTGATATTAGCTGTCATTTTGATTACAGGAATGTTTACTGCTGGCTGTGGGGTAGGGTGTGCAAAGAAACTGGCAGGGATAAGAGACATAGACATTTGGGCTGATGAATCCTTGCCACCCCAGTATTTGCTGTACTTGGTAACAGTGCAGTCTGACGGGTGCCAAGAGTTCGATAGCTATAACGTGACGCGCGCCGGCAACACCACCATAATAGTAGATGTTTTCAACTTGGATTGTCCTAATGGATGTCCTGAGGCTGAATTCTACTTCGAGGTTACTATACCCCTTGGGAGCGATTTCATCCCTTGTGGCAATTACACGGTTAAGGTCAATGACGTGACTGTGAGTTTTGTCGCGGGGGTTATTACGCTTAACCCGGCTCCCATTCTGGATATAGAAGTCTGGAATGATGGGTCCTCCCCATCGGAGTATTTCGTGGACGTTTTAACTGATGAACCTTCAATCTGCGACCATTTCGATAGCTATAACGTGACGCGCGCTAGCAACACGAGCATCATAGTGGATGTTTTCAACCGGAGGTGCTGTACAGGATGCCCTGATGACATGTACAGCGAATACGACTGGCATACTATACCAATTGGGAACGATTTTGTCCCTGGTGGTAATTATACGGTTGTAGTCAATGATGTGACGGAGACTTTCGTCGCTTAGATGTAATTATGACGTGGTTCTAATGATGTTTCTGATGGTGATTAGCCCTTGTTCTCGGCAAGACAAGGTGATAGGATAAGATTTGAGAAAGGAGGCAAGCGGTTGCCGCCTTTTCTACTGCCTATATGGGGTTCAGGTGGTCGGAGGTTCAAATCCTCTCACCCCGACTCTAAATTCCGGTAAAAGATTCATTAATCTACCGGCAAGACCCATATAGCTCAGAGAGATATATATCCTGATAGCCCCTTCAATTACTCTGAAAATTCCAATTGGCCAGAGACGGTTATCCGAATAGCAGGAAGGGGGTATACCCTTTGGATTGAACTATGGCGTAGCGTCAAATCACCTATTTGATACTCCTTTCCCTAGTGGTACAATAATACTCGAGAGTGCTTAATATGAAGAAGGTAGGCAAATGATTAGGCCGACAAGAAGAAGAAAGGAGGGAGACTGAATTATGTGGAAAGAGGAAGAGAAGAAGAAAGAGGAAAGTCTGCTGGAGGAGTTGTGTGGAGATGATGCAGAGTTGTATTCTCTTCTCAGCCGTTACCTATATTTTAATCCATTGGCAGCGATATCCGAAAAGGATCTCGATGTCCTCGCCGAAGAGGCGGGAGAAGAGGGAGATTTCAGACCGGCAGTTGATAAGGCCATTTTTGAGGGCGCTCAGAACCCGGGGGAAAGGGAAAGATATATAGAAGTTATCCGAAACCTTGCGCTGAAGGCCAAACAGGCAGTGGAGCAAGAAAAAGAGAACGCAGAGAAGGAAGGACTCATTGACCGGGCTGCCCGCCTTGGGAGAAGAACTGAAAATTACAGGGTTATGAGCGAAAGAACGGAAGATATAATAAACGTAGCTTCCAAGTTCTACAATGAGAGATTGATGGAGTTGGGAGAAGAAGCGGCAAGAGAAGCGAGGAGAGAAGAGAGAGAAAGAGCTCAAGATGATGAGTGGAGAATAGAGGATAAGGAAAGGGCGGAGCGAGCGGCACGGGAAAAAGAAAGGGAAAAGATGGGAAGAGAAGAGAAGAGGGAAGCTGAGATACAAGATAAGAGAGAAGAACTGGTGGTGGAGGAAAAGAAGAAGGCGAGAGAAGAAGCGAGAGAAGAAGCTGAAATGGAAGAAAGGAGAATAGGGGAGCGGGAAAAGACCGAGCGAGAAGCAAGAAAAAGGGAAAGAGAGCAGAACTAAATCCTTGACCCAAACGCAAGCGTATTGACCTCTGCAGTTTATACTTGCCAGGATTTCTCTCAGAAAGGAGGCAAGCGCTCGCCGCCTTTTCTACTATCTATATGGGGTTCAGGTGGTCGGAGGTTCAAATCCTCTCACCCCGATTTTGGATTCCAAGTAACAGTCCTTTTCTGAAGCATCTGCCCATCGTCAGAATATCGTGGCTTTGTAACTTAGTCCCCATAGACTTTATGGCTTTTTAATATGCAAGTTGCTAAGATTGAAGCAATAAGCAATGAGGAGGTGAAGAGATGGCTTACACATTAGCTTGTCGAGATGCAGGAGTAGCTTGCGATTTCGTGGCTAGGGGTGAAACGGAAGAAGAAGTGCTGGCAAAGGGGAAAAAGCACGTAAAGGAAGTGCATGGCTACACGGACGAGCAGGTCAATGACCCAAAGTTCGTGGCAGAAAGCAAGAAAATAATCAAGAAGACCTAGCTCTTTCCCTTTTTGACCTTTGAATTGAACAGCGTTCTGTGAGTTCTTAAGTTTATGGTATGTCTTGGATAGTCTAACCTAATCAGATTGCTCGTTAGGTTGTCTTGTTATGTAGCTTCACAGAACATCCAATTGTTAGCACTATACCGTTGCAATTGGCAAATGGCTAGCAACGAACTTGACCACTCCGGTTTATTCTGCTACGTTCTGTCTGAGAAAGAGGGCAAGCGGCAGCCGCCTTTTCTGCTACCTATATGTATGGGGTGCAGGTCTTAGGATAAGCCCAAATAATGAGGAGGAGTTAATATGGCAATCAATGTTGAACAGGAAAATACAGTCCTGAAATTGTGGTATCTGTTGAGCCGAGTTGGCGATACGCTTATGCGTTGCCAGGATTCGGTATATAGTAAATACGGGCTTACTACGGAGCAGTTCGGAGTGCTTGCGTCTATTAAAGCCAGAGGACCTCAGAAACCTAGTGAACTCTCCGTGATTCTAGAACGTTCACCAAACAGCGTGAGTATGCTGATCGACCGTATGGTCAAAGCTGGCCTGGTCAGAAGGAAAAGGGACAGGAAGGACCGCCGAGTAGTGACTGTGTCTATGACCGAAAAGGGAAGTACAGCCGTTGAATCGGCATTCCCGGCGGGCTGGGAGTTTATACATGAGGTCCTGTCACCGCTATCTGACGATGAGCAGCGTGATTTGGCGGGTGCACTTGAGAAAGTCAAAGGCGAGTTACTTGCCTACCTAGCACCCGAATTGGATAAGGAGGCAATTGCTAAAGACAGCCGTACAAATGACCCTGATTTATACAAACGGATGGTGAAGAACATTCTTCCGCCTGGATACGAAGCGAAACGTACGGCGGGAAAGAGAACTGGGTAAGCGTTGTAGGTAGACTCTAAGGTCGTCAACGAAACCTCACTTCAAGTGGCTCTAGGACTGCCTCTTGTCAGTGGCTTGGTCTCTCCCCCAAGAGCCAAACTGCACCGAGACAGCTATCTAAATATCAGCAAAGGGGTATGCCCTCTGGGTTGGGTTATGGCACTCATTTCCATTGGCATGGTTGCAATAAACGGGCATATTTTAGCTTTGTTTCACGGCAAAATTAGGTAAACACGCTCAAAATCCTGTTTTATTAGTAGAATGCTAACTGGATCATGGTATCGCAATAGCGCAGAACTGTTGCCGTTCAGGCTACGTGCTTAATGTGCCCCGGAAAAGGGAGGCCGGCCAGCCTCCCCTTTCCTTTGGTCGCTTCAATTGAAGCTAATGTTTGATCAAGATGATATCTGCCTCTGTTACTATTACGACTCCGTTTGCCAGAGTGATCGTAAGAGAGGCGGCTACTGTATCACCCCTTTCAGCGGCCAGATAAGCCGCGTCAGTTAGGTCATCCTCGTTGAAGTGGATAACCAGATCTGGAATAGTGTCAGCGTTAGCGGTGACAAAATAACCGGGATTACCAATCGGATCTGGCTCATATGGTAGGACGATATGACCCGTAAATGTATCATGACCACCTAGATCATGTGCTGTCACATTGGCACCAAGGAACTCAAGGGAAGCACCCTCAAGTATGGTCACGTCGAGCAAGCTGGACCCTAGAATTCCGACAGGTATCACGCCGTGCTGCTTGCGGTTGACTGAGTTGGGATCGCTCCAGGGCTTGATGTCTATTTCGACTTGCAGTTCTGTGTAGACCATGTTGTCTAGTGTGTACCTTTCGGTCCATCCCTCGTCGTTGGAGGCCTGAAGGCGGACCCCGTTAAATGGTGTATTCCAAACGAAGCCCCAGAATACGCCTATGAGGCTATTATCAATTTCCCCGATATCCTGCCACGTTCCATCCATCCCGCGGACCCAGATATTCGAACCGGGGCCACCTACGTTTGGATCGCCACCCTCGCTACCTAGATCCCAAGTTCCACCAAAAGCGATAATAGGATTGTCAAATGTCCAGGTAGTCCAGGCAGTCGGTCCTTCATCGTATGTAAGCGAGTCATACCAGAGTTTATTTCCTGAACTCTGTGTATAAACATAGCCATTTGTCGAAACAACGCCGATCCCGGGACCAACAATTCCATCCTCAAAATCTTCCGTCGCCCACGAGCCAACTGCAGCTTGCCAAGCAGCCTGATCATTAACATAGATTGTTGGTGTAGCCGCCGTTACCAGAGTAGGCACAGCAGCCGTCAGGACCAATACAAGTCCTATTACAAGTAATTTCTTCATGCTATTTCACTCTCCTTTGCTTCTTCTATTTTTTGAGTTTCTGAAAGTTCCTTTTGCACTCTCTACTTACCGTTGCCAGATAATTCGGTAAAGATTACACCCGTCGACCTCGGGTTCAGACTAAAGACAGTCTTAGACACGAGCGCTGATACTCTGCAAAGTTTCCTTCTGCTGTTGAAGTGAAACCACTAGATCGACAAGAGGATAGACTTCCATCTCCGAGAATTGACATAGGGGAAACTCACCTACGATAGTGTTCAGCTCTTCTAGAGACTCTACATCAGCAATCCCCCCACCAGCTTGCTGCCCGGCGAATGACCAGAGCTGCTCAATTTGCCCTTCGTACTTGCGTGCCCATGCTAAAGTGGCATCAATCAAGCCCGGCGTGACCTCTGGTGGAGTCATGTATTTGCTTTTGGATATGATGAGAAACTTCATTTGCTATCGCCTCCTTTCTTTTGGGATTAATGTCAGTGTCCCTCGACCTGGGATATGTCGTTTTATCAGCATCGCGATTTTCGCCACGGGCGCCTTAACACGGCCGTCACGTCGTCAAATTCGGTTGATGTATTAACAAGGAAATCGGCTCCACTG
>CP070793.1:948524-951402 GCA_020346965.1 Chloroflexota bacterium
ATGGCTACCGAAGGAGGATGGGGTGATGGGGTCAACTTGCTCTGTGTTCCACCTAGTGTGGCAATAAGCTCCTCATTAACGCATCTATTCCCTCCTTTGACGTTGCCGATTGTCCGTCTTTTTTCCTCCTTGATTCAATTATACCCCTGACTATACCGAAAGAGAACCTGTGAGCAGATGCTGCTGTTAAAAAGACCGGCAGGACAGGGTATAATAGCCGAAGCCAAAATAGGAACCGGATTTATGGACAGATGAAAGACAGCAATCCCCGAGACGGTCCGACGGAGAGAAAGGAGTGAATTGAAAGAACAGGCATTCAGGGAATATCTCAAAGGGCGTAAACTAAGCGAGACAGGAATAGAGTCCTCAGTAGCGGCAGTGAGGGAATTCGAGAAGTACCTGAGGAAGAGGAAGGTCACGCTCAAATCCGCAGGCGTGGACGTGCTCACGGATTACATTTCCCTGCTCATAGAGGAAAGCAAGAACTCGAGGGACAGACTGGTGGCCATCGCCCGCTACTGCTATGTTGCCAAGAGAAACGACCTGTACATCTACTTCACTCAGCTACTTGGTGCTTCGGATGTCTTGCCCGCAATTGGCCAAAGACTGGCGACGATCGCCGGAAAAGCCGCACACCGGAGGGTTTTTCATGATTTGGAGATGCCGCCTCTGGGTTCTCCGCAGGAGAGTTACCCGAAGCTGACCAAAACGATTCTAGAGAGGATGGAAGCCGAGTTGCCAGCCGAGACGTGCAGGGAGATTATGGCCTGGAACTACCACAACATTCCCATTGAGACGTTCAAGGAAAGCAAGGAGCGTTTTGAAAAGGCCGCAAGCATCGACGAGTATCTCAAGGATGAACATGAAAGGGCCATCCAGGAGCTGGAAGACTGCATGAGAGAAGGACGACCCTGGTGGGAGCAGGAGATCACTCCCGAAGTGGTGGAGTTCGTGAGACGCAATCAGGAAATATGCAGCGGGATCAGACAAGGTGACAAGATCTACGTCACTAAGATACCCTATGCTCCCAGCCAATTCCTAGAAGAGAAAGACCCTGCAATGAAGAAGTACTACGCGTGCCACTGCCAGCTTGTGAGAACGGCCATACGCGACGGCGAGCCGGAGATACCGGCCACCTTCTGCTATTGCAGCGCCGGCTATCACAAACTCCCTTTCGAGGCAATCTTTGACGAACCCGTGGAAGTGGAAATGCTTGAAACAGTAGTGAAAGGCGACGCAAGATGCCGTTTTGCCATCAGAATCCCGAAAGGCAAGATGAAATAGGCGGTACAACCGGGACCTCGCGAATCAGGAAGGTACGACACTTTGATTAAAAAGCAGCCCGTATTCTACGGATGGTGGATAGTCGTCGCGCTGGTCATAGTAGGTATGGTCGCACCCCTGGGGAGAGCCAACATGAGTGCTTTCCTTCCGTTCATTATCCCGGAACTGGGCCGTGAGACAGTAGGCCTGGCCCAGAGCATGGCCATGTGGCTGTACGCCCTGTTCGTCCTGCTGTCCGGCCCCCTGCTGGACAGGATCGGAAGCCGGAAGACGTTCTTAATCGGCGGCGCTGTTACGGTCCTGGGCTGGGTGCTGTTATCCACGGCGCAGGCAGCGTGGCAATTGTATTTGTATTACGGGGTGCTCCTAGCACTGGCAGTGGCCATGACCCATTATGTCCCGCTTCTGGCGACAACCCGCAAATGGTTCAGAAAGCGAGCGGGAGTGGCAGTCGGCATCACCGCCAGCGCCTGGGCCATCGGACACGCCATATTCCTTCCGGTAATGACCGGAATGGCCGATGCACAGGGCTGGCGCTACACTTCACTGGTCCTGGGCATCTGTTTCGGTGCAGTCATCATAATCTGCGCTATGTTCGTCATTCGCGATACGCCGGAATCCATGGGGCTGCGCCCGGACGGGGAAGGAGCACCACCCCCTGATGACTATACTGTGGCGGCGGAGATGTCCTGGGACGTAAAGCGTGCCCTGAAGACACCGCAGTTTATACTGCTGTTCACGGCCTACTCGATATATAACATAGGCCTTAATGGCTTCGTATTCAGTGTAGTAGCGTGGGGAACGGACCTGGGAAGTCCCGAGGCAACTGCCGGCATTTTTGCCACAGCGTTCGCCGTGCCGACGGTAGTCGGCAGTATAGCGGGCGGCTGGCTGGGCGATAAATTTGGAAAGGCCCGCATGATGCCGATAGGCCTGGCCATTGGTACGGCAGCTATGCTATATGGATGGCTGGGAGTGCAGAGCCAGCAGGGCCTGATAGCGCTGGCCATCGGGGTGGGCATAGGCACAGGTCTACAGATCTCTCTGTATGTTCCGCTGCTGGGCGACCTTTTCGGCAGGGCCCGCGTGGGGTCGCTGTGGGGCATTCTCTGCTTTGGCTATGGATCGGTCGGGGGCTGCGGCCCTCTGCTCTGGGCCATACTCAGGGAGTCAGCGGGCCACTACAATACGGCAGCGTTGATGTCTGCGGTATGCTATGCTATAGGAGTGTTGGCGCTACTATTTGTGCGCCCCACGAAGATACAAGGGGGTTCTTAGGTCCATGCAAAACTCGTCCGGAAAGCCCAACAGTACCGATAAACAAGCACAGGACTACCTGGCGTCTATTCCCTTCGACCGGCGGCTATACCGCCAGGACATCAAGGGGAGCATCGCCCACGCCGGGATGCTGGCAAAGCAGGGGATAATAGAGGAGAGCGAGGCGGAAGCGATAATCGACGGGCTCGAGTCCATTCAGAAGGAAATCGAACAAGGGGAGTTTCAATTCAAGACCGAGCTCGAAGATATACACATGAACATCGAGGCGAGGCTGTTCGAAAAGATAGGAGATGCGGCGGGAAAACTCCATACCGCC
>CP070793.1:951502-959152 GCA_020346965.1 Chloroflexota bacterium
CGCCGAAACGGTAAACGATAGCCTTATAGACACGCTCGGGAGATGTATAAATACTGCCCTGACCACCCTCTTTGTGCTCTTAGCCCTGCTTCTTTTCGGCGGAGCCACGATACACTATTTCGTTTTGGTACTACTCCTTGGCGTTATCATCGGCACCTACAGTTCTGTTTGCATCGCCGGTCAACTTCTGGTGGTATGGGAAAGGCGAGAGTGGAGAGCACTGCTGCCTTTTGCCAAGAGGACTGGTTAATACTCATAACTGAGAGCTATTACCGAATACCGTGTATCTGCTTTATAGCCTCGATATGCTCGTCAAATCGCTCGGGCTTTCTTGCCATTGATGCTGCTCCCAAGGGGTCATCTATCTCATAACTACCGAGAAGCACATCAAGAGTGGCTTTTATGGAAGAAGCAACCACCTGAAGGTTATAGCCGCCTTCCAGTGTAAAAACCAGCCGTCCCTGGCATAGTTCAGCGGCCAGTTCTTTCAATATCATTACCATCTGTGCAAAACCCTTAATGCTTACCTTCATCATAGCCAGCTGGTCAGCCCAGTGAGCGTCAAAGCCTGCTGAAACCAGGATGAGCTGTGGCTGAAATCGCCGAGCTATCGGTACTAAGATCTCGTTGAAAGCTCTCAAGTATTCGTCATCGCCCCAGCTGGCATCCATAGGAAAGTTAACTGTAGTTTCCTCTCCTTCACCACTTCCGGTTTCATCCATCCATCCTGTCCCCGGATAAAAGGGGTACTGGTGAGTGGAGAAGTAGAGGGCTCTGGGATCGGTATAAAAAGTATCCTGCGTCCCATTACCATGATGGACATCAAAATCAACTATAAGAACATGGTTTAGATTGAACTTGTTTAGAGCGAATCTAGCAGCGACTGCCACATTATTGAAAATGCAGAAGCCCATTGCTCGATCACTAATAGCATGGTGCCCTGGCGGTCTGACCATAGCAAAAGCGTTATCTACCTCCCCCTGCATCACTGCCTCCGTAGCGACCAAGAGCCCACCGGCAGCATACAAGGCTACTTCGTACGATTTCGGAGACATTACGGTATCAGGGTCAAGCCAGCCGCCACCCTTTTCCGCTTTGCCCTTAAGGTAAGAGATGTACTCCGGCGTATGTACCATCTCCAGCTCTTCCAGCGAAGCCGGACGCGCATGCAGACAGGTGAGTTTCTCCTTGATCCCGGTTTCTTTCAAATGAGAAATCGTCTCCGCCAGCCTCCGAGAGTTCTCCACGTGGTTACCAGTATCATGGTCTAAATAGATTGGGTCATAAATCAGACCGGCTTTCATGCTCGCATCATATCAAAGGTATTCGAGCAAAAACAATGATGGACGTAGCTTTCTGGAGCAAGTATTGATTTTTATCGCGGAAAACATCTATGCTGTCGGAAACACAGTGCCGTGAAGGAAAGCTTTGTCTCATGACCAGAGAAGAAATCAAAGAACTGCTCGACAAGGCAGAGAAGCAGTTTGCCTCGGAAGAGAAGTTAATAATACTGGAATCAGATACGCTCATTTTCGTCGGAGATACGCATGGTGATCTCGAAGCCACAGAGAAAATTATCCGCAGGTATCTCAAGTCGGATAATAAGCTCGTTTTTCTGGGCGACTATGTTGACCGGGGACCGGCTTCCCTGGAGAACATTAACTTCTTGCTTGGGCAGAAAATTGAGCACCCCGATTCTATTCATCTGCTTATGGGAAATCACGAAGGCTATTCCGTTGTCAGCTTCCACCCGGCCGATTTCTGGGAAGGATTGGATACCGAACTTCGCCAGCGATATAGTGAGGTCCTTTCCAAGTTACCTCTGGCCGTATCCACACAGAGTGGCATTATTGCACTGCACGGAGCGCTCCCCGATATATCAGGTTCAGAAGATATAAGAAGGACTGAACTAGGTAGTGCTGAATGGCGCCAAATAACGTGGGGCGATTGGCAGGAAAGGGAAGGCGAGTTCCTGGGAACCGATCCATATACAGGTAGACCCCAATTCGGGCAAGGTTGGTTCGAGGAAATCATGTCTCGCCTCGGCAAAAGTGTCCTTATCAGGTCCCACCAGCCAGATGCCCCATCGACGATGTATAGTAAGAGATGCCTTACTATATTCACCTCGTCAGCTTACAGATATTATGTTTCTGAGCGCACGATTGCCCTGGTTGAATCGAAAAGAGTGGTAAAAAACACAGACGATATAGACATTGAGATTATCTAAAGTCGCTCGAGACTTCAATTGACTATGTTATAATATTACATAACCCTATGAGGTGTGAGCATAATGATATGCCCTGTTTGTAAATACGATATGCTAGTTGTTGAGTATCAAAATATCGAGCTCGATTACTGCAATAGCTGTAAGGGCGTATGGTTTGACTCTGGAGAACTCGATCTCTTGCTTAAGTCGTACGGGCTGGAAGAGCCAAAGACATTCTTTGACGGGATCTTCAACTCCCAAGAAGCAGCTTCTGCGGAAAAGAAACGGAATTGCCCCATATGTAGCGATAAGATGAAAAAGGCAACAGTAGTTGGGCAACCTGAAATCCTCATCGATGCATGCCCTGACAAACATGGATTGTGGTTTGACGGAGGTGAGGTCACTCAACTGATAGGACGTCTAGCTGGGGAACAGTCGCCAAAAAGTGACTCTAGAGAAAAGGTTATCAGCTTTCTGGAGGAAGTATTCAGAACCCCGGATTAAATGGCAACGGAGATTTGAAAATACTCCGAGAATATTAGTTAAGGAGGTGTCATATGCCAATAGGAGCTTGGGTGGTTATCGGTATCGTTGTGGTTCTTGCCATCATATTGTTTGCTCTCTACAACGGCCTGGTCAGGCTGCGTAACCAAGTAAAGAATGCCTGGGCGCAGATTGACGTTCAGCTAAAGCGCCGCTACGACCTCATTCCTAACCTCGTGGAGACTGCCAAGGGCTATATGAAACACGAGCGAGAAACCCTCGAAGCAGTGACCAAAGCCCGCAATCTTGCCCAGCAAGCCTCGTCTGCAGGAGCCGGTGAGCGAGCTAAAGCCGAAGGTGAGTTAAGCTCAGTTCTATCCCGTTTACTAGCTGTGGTGGAGAACTACCCAGACCTCAAAGCCAATCAGAACTTCCTGGCACTTCAGGAGGAACTTACCTCGACCGAGAACAAGATAAGCTTCTCACGCCAGTTTTACAATGATTCAGTCCTGAGGTACAACAACCAGACGCAGATGGTCCCGTCTAATATCGTTGCCACCATGTTCGGGTTCAAGGCCAGTGAATTCTTTGAGGTTCAGCTAACCGCTGAAAGAGAAGCGCCCAAAGTCAGTTTCACATAATAGCAAGACACCGCGGCCGTGTGGGAACAGATTAGGTCTAATCAGGTAAGGTCGGTAGTGCTAACAATAGGCATGGGAGCACTGCTGGTTGTTATCGGCTATTTCCTGGGATTGTACTTTTTTGACAACGCCTTCGCAGGTCTGCTTATTGCCATACTAGTATGGGCGGTCTTGAGTTTAATCGGTTATTTCCAGGGTGACAGTATCCTGCTTAGTATGTCGAGGGCGAAGAAAATCAAACGTGATGACCACCCCCGCTTATATAATATCGTTGAGGAAATGAAGATTGCCTCCGGCCTGGAGAAAATGCCCAACATATACATCATTGATGACCCAGCACTGAATGCCTTCGCCACTGGTCGTGACCCCAATCGGGCATCCGTAGCTATTACGTCGGGATTACTACAAAAATTGAACCGCGATGAACTACAAGGGGTCATCGCCCACGAGATATCCCACGTCAAGAACCGGGATGTGCTGCTGATGTCGATGTGTAGTATCCTGCTCGGCACTATCGTTATCCTGGCCTGGTATGGATCACGTATCATGATTTTTGGCAGCATGACCGGGTCAAGAAGAAGCTCCTCATCAGGTGGGGGCGGGCAGGGCCAGGCAATCATTCTGATCATATCACTCGTGTTCATCATATTGGCGCCGATTATGGCGCAGCTTATCTATTTCGCCATCTCTAGGAAGAGAGAGTACCTGGCAGATGCCTCGGCAGCGCTCTACACCAGGTACCCTGAGGGACTGGCCTCAGCCCTCGAAAAGCTGGGTACTTCAACGGGGCAGTTAAAATCAGCCAATAAGGCCACAGCCCCTATGTATATAGTCAATCCTTTCCGCAAGAAAGGCATGAGAGCCAGCGACCTCTCTAGCACCCACCCCCCTATATCGGAGCGGATACGCATTCTGCGTGCCATGGCTGGTGCCTCCTTCAACGACTATGACCAGGCTTACAGCGAGGTTCACAGAGGTAAGGGAGTTATACCCGCTGCCAGCCTTGCCGCCGAAACAGTCCCGATAGCAACGATAAAACTGGAAGGTGAAGCAGGTGAGCCAACCGAGATACAGCGAGCCAGGGAAACCTCCGACGTAATGTGGCAGTTAAATAACTATAACACCATCACCTGTGACTGTGGTACCAAGTTGCGAGTGCCACCTAAGTTCAAAGGGCCAACAATCAAGTGCCCTCATTGCGGTAGAACACACCAGGTTTAAGAAGATGGCCGCTGCCAATCAAATCTCCTAATGTACCAATGGTATGTGAGGGAAAACGAGACCTTTTACTCGCCATGTTGCCAGAGAATCCTGAGACAGTTATCTGGATCCATCTGCTGACACAAGACGCCTGCAATGTCTACACTACTGACAACCAGAGTCCCAGGTTAGTGGCCGTTCTCCAATCGAAAGACCTGCCCACAGAACCTGCTGGTTTTGGTTCAGACGCCAATGCCCTGTGGCAAGAGCTCACTCACGTGAAAGGCTGGCAGTGCATTCTGGTTGACAAAGAGGTTGCCCCTCCACTCGGAGAAATCATCTCTAGTCAGTTGAAAACACGAGTTCGTTTCCTGGATGATGTTTATCACATCCCGCGTGGGCGAATCTTGCCCTTCGAATGTGAGTCGATCCGCCGGCTTCAGCTTGATGACCTGACTTTGCTGGAGGCTTTGCCTAGCGAGGCACAACCAATTGGATTCTGGGGAGATCTCCGAACATCGTTGATAGAGGGACTGGCCGTGGGTGCTATTGCTCAAGGCCAGGTTGTGGCCGCTTCCTTTGTCGCTGCTCGTGGACAGCGGTATGCCGATATCGGTGTCTATGTTCTGGAGAAGTATAGACAGCAGGGCCTAGCCACAGCTGCTGCTTCGCTTGTCGCCCGATCAGTGCAAATTGAAGGGCTAATTCCGGTTTGGAGCTGCGGTTCGGATAACTTCGCATCGCTCAAACTTGCCCGGAAGCTGGGGTTCAGCGAGATTTCCAGACGAACGTATGTCGTCATCCAAGAGTACCTTGCCAACGTCTCCGGCCCGGCATACCCTGTACCCAATGAAAGAGAGAGGAAGCGGTTGGATGAAGCAGTTCATCCATTCGGAGCAGAACTGAGCAATCATCTCAATTGCCCAGGCAGAGCAAAGTGTCGAGAGGACTCTTAGTCCGGTCTTCCTGTTCAGGCTTTTACAGTCCTGCCTCTTTTCGCAGGGCTTCGGCTTTGTCCGTCCTCTCCCAGGGAAGGTCAAGGTCTTCCCTACCAAAATGTCCGTAAGCAGCGGTTTGACGGTAAATGGGGCGGCGCAGGTCCAAAGTCTTTATAATACCCTCAGGCCGGAAGTCGAAATGTTTATTGACGAGATTTGATATGACTTCGTCAGAGACTTTCCCCGTGCCGAATGTCTCAATTGATAATGACAGTGGGTGCGCCTTTCCGATAGTATAGGCAACGTGAAGCTCGACGTAGTCAGCAAGTCCAGCAGATACAAGATTCTTGGCAACATATCTGGCCATATAAGCAGCCGATCGGTCCACCTTAGTAGGATCTTTGCCTGAAAAAGAACCTCCACCATGTCCACAGGCACTACCATAAGTATCGGCAATAATTTTACGACCGGTAAAACCAGTATCGCTCACCGGCCCACCGATGACAAATTGACCGGCGCTGTTAATGTAGTATGCAGTCTCGCTATCCAGCAAACCAGCGGGAATGATCTTCTTAATAACCTCCTCTATAAGGTTGTGTTCGATGATTTTGCGTTCTACCTCCGGGTCGTGATGAGCGCCCAGAACAACACAAACCACCCTCTTGGGTGTGCCGCGGGCATATTCTATAGTAACCTGGGATTTACCATCAGGCCTTAAATAAGGCACAATATTGTCTTTCCTTACCTGAGCCAAACGCCGGCATAGCTTGTGCGCCAGTGCAACAGGCAAAGGCATAAGCTCTGGAGTTTCTCTACAGGCGAAGCCGACCATCATTCCCTGGTCACCTGCACCAGTCTTGTCTAAAACATCGTCGGGGGCCTCTCCTGTTCTTGCCTCTAAAGATTGATCGACCCCAGCAGCGATGTCGCTTGACTGTCCTTTCAGGGAGACCATTACTCCACAGGTCCGATAATCAAATCCATATTCTGGTCTGGTATAGCCAGCCTCTTTGATTACCCGGCGCACAATGTCTGGAATTTCCACGTAACCCTTGCAGGTAACCTCACCGAGAACCATCACCATGCCCATGGCCACAGAGACTTCGCAGGCCACACGGGCGAAAGGATCCTGTTTAAGCATAGCATCAAGGATAGCGTCTGAAATTTGGTCACAGAGTTTATCGGGATGCCCCTCGGTGACACACTCCGCAGTAGCTAAATAGGAATCCGATTGATTAAAGCTATTTGGCATTTTTACTCCTTTTTATGTTCCTGATTCCCAGCTTGCGAGGTATTTCTTCTGTTCATCAGTCAAGGAATCAATGGTGATATTCATGGAGGCGAGCTTGAGTTTACCTACCTCCTGGTCGATTTCTCCAGGCACAGGATAAACCTCGGGTTCAATCTTTCCTTTCATCCTGGTGAGATACTCCAGACATAGGGCCTGGTTAGCAAAGCTCATATCCATAACGCTGGCCGGATGTCCTTCGGCAGCAGCTAGATTGATTAGTCTGCCCTCGCCCAACAGATAGATATGCCGTCCATCGCTTAGAGTGTATTCATCAATGGAAAACCGTATTCGTCTCTTAGATTTGGCTAAACCTTCCAGAGCCGGGATGTTTATTTCTGCATTGAAGTGACCGCTATTGGCCAGAACAGCTCCGTCTTTCATCTCTAATATATGTATCTTGTCAATTACGTTCATATTGCCCGTAGCGGTGATAAATACCTCTCCTATCTGACAGGCTTTTAGCAAAGGCATTACCTGGTAGCCATCCATGGCGGCTTCCAGGGCAGCAACAGGCTGGACCTCGGTGACTATGACATGCGCCCCGAGTCCTTGGGCTCGTCTGGCTATACCTTTGCCACAAAAGCCATAGCCACAAACAACGACTTTCCTCCCCGCCCATAATATATTGGTAGCCCTGGTAATGCCGTCAATTGTGCTTTGCCCTGTCCCATATCTGTTGTCGAAGAAATGTTTGGTTTGAGCATCGTTTACGGCTTTAATTGGATAAATCATTTTACCCGCCCCGGCCATGGTGCTCAGCCTGATAACCCCGGTGGTCGTTTCTTCAGTGCCTCCAATAACATCGGCAGCCAGTCTGGCATAGTCCTTATGAAGGGTGGAAACCAGGTCCGCGCCGTCATCCATTGTTATCTGCGGTTTATGTTCCAGAGC
>CP070793.1:959252-961938 GCA_020346965.1 Chloroflexota bacterium
AATTATTGACTGTCGCTCTCGTGGCAGAGTACAATAGGCTCTATCGGAACGGCTTCCATACGAAGAGACTAATCCGCGAAAGCCAGCAGAAGAAGAGGAGGAGGGAGAAAATGAGAGTGATATGTCTGATCTGCTTGGCATCTGCATTATTGATCAGCCTCATTTCAATGGGCTGCATCTGCCCGATTACTCCTTTCTCACAACCTGCCTGGAGCAATACCTTTGGCGGCTCAAGTGACGACTATGCCCTCTCAGTCCAGCAAACCTCGGATGGGGGATACATCATGGCCGGTTCCACAGAATCCTACGGGGCTGGTGGTGCGGATGTCTGGCTGATAAAGACCGATTCTTCCGGGAATGAAATGTGGAATAAGACCTTTGGCGGTGCAAGTGATGACAGTGGCTACTCAGTCGGGCAAACCTCGGATGGGGGATACATCATCGCCGGCTCCACATATTCCTACGGTGTTGGTGATAGTGACATGTGGCTAATAAAGACTGATTCTTCAGGGAATGTGGCATGGAACAAGACCTTTGGCACTCCATATGAGGACCATGGCAACTCAGTCCAGCAAACCTCGGACGGAGGATACATCGTCGCCGGTTGGACATATTCCGCCGGGGCTGGCGATAGTGACGTGTGGCTGATAAAGATAAACCCCTTGGGAGATGAAACGTGGAGCAAGACCCTTGGCGGTTGGCATCCTAACTGGGCTAGGTCAATTAGGTTTACGCCCGGTGGAGGATACATCATTGTCGGCTCCACAGAGCCCTACGTGGTTGGCGATGCTAATATGCTACTGATAAAGGCTTATGCTTCAGGAAATGAGAAGTGGCACAAGCACTTTGGTGGCTCAGGTGACGACTATGGCTACTCAGTCCAGCAAACCTCGGATGGAGGATACATCATTGCCGGTGACACCTTTTCCTACGGGCATGGTAATCGTGATGCCTGGCTGATAAAGACTGATTCTTCAGGGAATGAAATGTGGAGCAAAACCTTTGGCTGTTCAGGTAGTGACCACGCCGAATCGGTTCAGCAAACGGGCGACGGAGGATACGTTATTTGCGGCTCGTCTGGCAGTCCTTATGATGCGAATCGTAGTTCCTACAATGTTCGGCTGATAAAGACGGACTCGTTAGGAAATGAAACGTGGAGCAAGAAATTTGGCGGTTCAGATTCCGACTGGGGCGTCTCAGTTCAGCAGACCTCGGATGGAGGCTATGTCATTGCTGGTTATACAAGGTCCTACGGGGCTGGTTCGTATGATGCGTGGCTGATGAAGGTTTCTGCTTGATTAGAACCGTAGCATAGTCGAGTGTCGGATTGCACATTCTTGCCCAACCTAGCTATCGGACGGCAAAGCTATGCCCTTGGCAGAACACAGCCGTTCCCTTCAGCACAGCTATACCCACAACGGAACAGTGATCCCGATAATCACATGTATACTATGATTTCTCAATAGTCTGCGTTATTATATGCTCGACAGAACTGGCACTCCCTGTTTTCGTTCTGGAACACCATGTTTGAGGAACTTGAGAGAATAAACATGCGCCCTAAGCCGTTTGAGTTCGATACGACGAGGGAGTTGTGGACTGATGAATACATTTCAAAGCAGATGCTTTCCTTCCACCTGGATGGCGAAACCGATATCGCATCACGTAACACCAAATTCATCGACAAGTCGGTTGAGTGGATATCCTCTTATTTTCGCGTTGGGGCGGGGATGCAGATTGCAGATTTCGGTTGTGGCCCAGGACTATACACTACTAGATTGGGCAGAAAACAGGCTGAAGTAACAGGTATAGATTTCTCCGCCAGATCAATTGAGTCTGCGCAACAGATAGCTGTGGCCGAGAACCTGCCCGTAGAATACATTAATCAAGATTATCTGGAATATGAAACAGGCGAAACGTTTGATCTCATTACTATGATATTCTGCGACTTCGCGGTCCTCGAACCATCAAAAAGAGCAAAGATGCTATCCAAGTTTCATGCTTTTCTGAAAGCCGGGGGGAGCATTCTCTTTGACATACCGTCACTGAAGGCATTTGACAAGCGGGAAGAAACAACGATCTATGAAGTGAATCTCATGAATAGCTTCTGGTCTCCCGAAAAGTATCATGGTTTTCTTCAGACGCTCAGATATACCAAGGAGAAGGTGATACTCGACAAATATACGATTATCGAAGCTAAACAGACGCGTGTGTTCTACAATTGGCTGCAGCACTACAGTCGTGAAATGATAGCGGATGAGCTTGGAGCACGCGGATTTAGGGTAAGGGACTTCTTCTCAGATGTTGCAGGTTCGGTATATGATCAGGAAAGCGAGGTAATTGCCATCGTAGCGGGCAAAGCATAGTAGTTTAGCAAGTCACACAATGCTAATTGAAAAGGCAAATGGTACTAAATAGCTATACGCATGGCTGGACGAACATCCGGATGTGTGTCCAATTTTAGTGGCCTTTCACGAACACCATAGATAGCCACGAATTGTCTCGTTTGGCAGTTCTAGGCTATGCTTCTTGCGTGAGCGTAAATCCTGCTCTATCGAGGTTCTCGACAATCCACTTACTTCTTCCGGCGACCACGTGCTTTGAGTACCTTTGGACCGCGACTGCTTGTGGTATACTATGTACGTTTTCCTTTCTTAGGCTCTCTTTGAGTTCCTCTTTCACTGTTTCC
>CP070793.1:962038-964880 GCA_020346965.1 Chloroflexota bacterium
GTTGATGTATTAACAAGGAAATCGGCTCCACTGGCTGCATACTTTCTGCGGTATTGGCGATAGAGGTAATCGGTAGGAACTATGGCAGCAAGAGTTTGATTGCTTCTCTTGATTTCCAGGAATGAGTTTATTCCGCTGCCACCAGGCACCCGCATATCCAGCATTGACGCGTCAGCTCTCAGCTTCTGGATAGAGTTTATTGCCTCACGTGCGTATTCTGCATAGCTAATATTTCCTTCGGCTACAATACTGGAAAGCATGGCAGTTAATCTTTTGCGTACAATTGCCGAATCATCCGTGATTAGAACTTTCTTGATACCTTTTGTCATCATCGTAGAACACTTCCGTCCACCATCCTTTGCTCTTTCAGGAATAGTGCAGCCGAGCAAACAGGGGGACTGGGCAAGTCGGACCCAGCCATCAAAACCGAAATGAGGAAAGCTAGAAAGTTCAAAAGTCCTCCACGAACCCAACCGGGTTATTAGGCATGCCACTGCGGGCGCTACTCGTTTCTACTTCTGTTCTCCCCATCCTCTCAATAGCTCTATCTAACCAGTGCTGGCAGACCACCTCGTGGTCTTCAGAATTCTTACCAAACTCATCTTGTTTTGTCAGTTCTTCGTTGGCGTCAACCATCAGTACGATCCCTACCCATAGATCACAGGGACACTCCGCTGCCACGACTTCGAGCTCGGATTCCCATCCAGATGCCACAAGTCTGCAAGAACTCAGCAATCTCACATTTATCATCGGTAGCACTCACCCGTTCACTATCTGCTTTCTAGGTTGCGGCGGGAACTCGATTCGCTCCCGCCGCTTATACCAAAGAAAGGAGGTTTAATAAAATGTTACAGTGGCGAAGGATTTCTGTATATCAGTACGAATATGATTTTGCTGTAGTATATTGATTTGCCCGATTGTCATATTTGCACTACAAACAGTCTAATGGGGCAGGCGCGGGCTGCAACTGTTAGGGGTCACCTTGTTTACAGAGTGAAAAGCAAAGAAGAAAGGGGCTCTTGTGAAAGACTAGGTCATAGTGTGGTCGCATTCACTGTACTAAGGAGACCATAGGAGACCGATGCGGCACAGTTATTTACGTTACTATCCGCGTCAGGGCTTAACTAAGTGAGAGGCCAGTCTGAAATGGTGCGAAGCCAAGTTGCCCTATGGTTATAAGTGCGGTTTGCCCAGAGGTGGCCAAGACCCCTAATCTCTCGGGCCGTTAGTCCGGTAACTGGTTCTTGATGGCATAATTGGCGAGTTCAACGTTGTTCTTCATCCCCATTTTCTGCAGAATACGGGCTCGATATGTGCTGATCGTTTGAACACTCAGCGATAGTTCTTCGGCAATCTCGGCAACTGTTTTCCCTGCGGCAATCATAAGCATAACCTGATACTCACGGTTTGAGAGAGTTTCGTGAGGCAGTTTTCCAGTACCTATTTCCAGGTCCGAAGCCAATTTCTCAGCGAGTGAAGAACTAACATATTTCCCACCTATCGATACTTTCCGTATCGCCGCCAGCAACTCATCTGGTGCACTTTGCTTTGTCAAGTATCCCGAGGCGCCGGCTCTGAAAGCTCGCACAGCGTACTGTTCCTCTGAGTGCATACTTAGTATCAGAATAGGAAGTCTGGGGCTTTCCTTCTTCAGTTGCCTTATGATATCCAAACCGTGCAAACCCGGCATAGAGAGGTCGAGTAAAACCACATCGCAGTGACTCGCTCTTACTTTGTCCAGCACCTCCGATCCATTACTGGCCTCATCAGCTACGACCATATCGGCAGTCTTGGCAATCAACTGCCCAATTCCTTGGCGAACAATCGGATGGTCATCAGCAATCAATATTCTGAGCATCGAGATTCTCCTGCTTTGTAAGTGGAATAATAACCATAATCGATGTACCTTTACCGGGAGTACTATTGACTTTAACCTCACCTCCCAGGACATGGGCGCGTTCTTTCATACCAATTATTCCGAACGCCTTTGGATCGGCAATCTGCTTCTTTTCGATTCCTTTGCCATTATCTTTGATCGTTAGTACGATCCTGTCAGTTTCTTTGGCCAAAACCGCCTTGACCTTGCTTGCATTTGAGTGGCGAGCAACATTTGTAAGTGCCTCTTGAAAGATGCGAAAAAGCGCTGTGGAGCGATCGGCATCCAGGACTACGTCTTTTGGTTTTGAGGTGAATTCACATTTAATTCTGGTCCGTCTACTAAAATCCTCTGCCTGCCATTCAAGTGCAACTGCGATGCCGAGATCATCCAACATCGGTGGTCTCAGTTCCACCGAAATCCTGTCGACTGTTTCAATAGCCATATCGATCAGTTCATTCATTGATTCTACCTTCCCAAGTGGTAACTGCTGCTCTTCAGTAGACCGTTCGGCTAACGATGATAGATCAATCTTCAGAGCGGTCAATATCTGGCCCAACTCGTCGTGAATCTCACGGGCCACACTCTTTCTTTCTTCCTCTCTTACCGATTCTAGATGTGCTGAAAGGCTACGCAACTGTTCCCGCGAAGCCTGTAATTGCTCCTCTGCGTCTTTTCGATCAGTGATATCGGAGACCATATGGAAAAGGATCCTGCTACCATCTGTGGTCACTTTGTCGGTAGGGTATATGCCCGATCTGATCCAACGTCCCGATTTCTCATCAAGTGCCTCGCGTTCAACAGGTTCTCCCTTTCGAACGGCTTCTTCTAGGGGACAAGCATACCAGGGTTCGCTGAGCCCATGAACTACCTCGGGGCAGTACTTGCCGATAATATCTTCGGGTTTGAATCCCAGCTGTGCTTGTACCGCATGATTCGCCTTTAGTATGTGATGATGCTCGTCAA
>CP070793.1:964980-975773 GCA_020346965.1 Chloroflexota bacterium
GCAGCTTGTAGCTCAGGGTTTAGTAACGCCTTCTTGTAGCCTGGAAAGCTTATCGCCCGAAGCAGTTAGTCAGGCTCTGGAATTCACAGCTAAGCTATCCCAGGACTTGAGAAGTCGATACGCAATGTAACTTATTGGGATAGCTGCCTGAGGGTTTTGCGAGTTGAGAGCGAGGGCTATTTTCCCTGGCAATCTATTTCTAGGGCTCTTATTTTGCTCACCCTGCGCAAGTGTCTTCCGCCTTCAAAATCCGTGGCTAAGAAAGTCTTAACGATTTCCAAAGCCGGCTTGTTCTCTATATTCTCCCCTCTTAGACAGAGAACATTGGCATCGTTGTGTCGGCGGGCTCGTTGTGCTGCGAATACATCACAGCATAAAGCCGCTCTTACACCCTTTACTTTGTTGGCAGCTATGCTTATACCTATGCCGGTGTTGCATATTAAAATACCGTGATCAAAATTGCCCGAAACGACCGCTTCCCCTACCATTTGGGCGATATCTGGATAATCCACAGGGTCATTACTGTAGCACCCAAAATCTTGATAGCCATACCCCGCGTTTTGCAGGAAGGGGACAATTAGCTCCTTTAAAACAAAACCACGGTGGTCACAGCCTATAGCAATGCGCTTCACTTTTTGCCTCCAAGTATTCCTTGTAGACTTCGTCAATTTCGTATGCGGGTATGATTCCATGACGCAAAATTATCGGCGATTCCTGGGTAACATCCACTACGGTGGACTCCTTGCCTCCGGGACATTTACCTCCGTCGATAATGAAGTCGATTTTTCCTCCCAATTGCTGTTCAACTTCCTCGGCGGTCAAGGCAGCCGGGTGTTCACTAATATTGGCGCTCGTCCCAATTACGGGGTTCCCCAGGTGTTTAATGATAGCCAGGCAAACTGGGTGATCAGGAACTCGCACTGCTATCGTGGTTCCCGGGGCTAGATGGACAGGTACCGAGTCTTTTTTTGGCAGAACAAGAGTTAACCCACCGGGCCATAAACGCCTTGCCAAGAAGCAGGCAATTTCTGGTATTGGATCAACCAGAACAGTGAGTTCCTTTACATCAGCGATAAGCAAGGGAAATTGTCGATGCTTCGGTCGGTTTTTTATCTGGTAAATCCTTTCTATTGCGGTCGCATTAAAGGCATCTGCTCCCAGACCATAGACTGTATCTGTAGGGAAAGCAATTACCCCGCCTTTTTGCAGGATAGTGATACCCTTCTCGATTTCCTGCTGCAGTGTAGCCATCCTTTCTGATGCTAGTATAGCATGGCGCAGTACGGAGCGGGAACTAAGATTCATTCAACAGCTCGGGCCGACTTTGACTGCAGGTGCAGAGTATCACTGGTAGGAGAAAGACTCAGGATGTTTATGGTTGATAATAGTCTGTAACAATGATAAGCTAAATACATTCACCACCGCGAATCTTCAATGAAGAAGCAATCGGAGAGCCACCGAGTTACTGCCAGCGACGATATCGAAGTCTCCACATATCTTGAGCTGGCCAAGGAGGCGGGCGGTGGACAACCTGTGGTCGAACCTGAACTGCCCCAGAGCGAACGCGAAACCATAGTTGTTCTTGACTTCGGCTCTCAGTATAGCATGCTCATTGCCAGGCGGATACGGGAATGTAATGTCTATTGCGAGCTTGTGCCCTACGATACGCCCTGGGAGAAAATAGCTTCACTTAATCCACGGGGATTTATACTTTCGGGAGGTCCGGCCAGTGTTTATGATTCCGGCGCCCCTATGCCTTTGCCGTACATTTACGAAAAGCGTCTACCTGTCATGGGCATTTGCTATGGGACATTTGCTATCACATATGAATTAGGGGGTCAGGTAACTCAGGGAGCAAAACGTGAATACGGTCATACAATCCTATATGTTAGTACTGAAGATTGTCCTCTTTTTTCCGGTCTTCCATCATCTCTGCCGGTATGGATGAGCCATGGTGACCAGGTAGTAGAGATGCCGCCTGGCTTTAAGACTTTGGCCTATACTGAAAATTCACCGTTCGCTGTTATAGGTAATGATAATGGCATTTACGGACTGCAGTTTCATCCTGAGGTAGTTCATACACCTCAGGGTAAAACCATATTCCAGAATTTCGTCCTTAACATTTGTGGCTGTCAGGGCAACTGGACGCCAGCTAATTTCATAGCTGAGAGCATAGATAAGATCAAGGAGCAAGTGGGGAACGGAAGAGTGGCCTGTGCGCTTTCCGGTGGTGTCGATTCGGCAGTAGCGGCTACCATTGTTGATCGTGCTATTGGTAATAAACTAACTTGCATCTTTATCAACAATGGCTTATTGCGTCGCGATGAACCTGAAAGGGTGCTTAATACCTTCAAGCGTAACCTTAAAATGGATGTAGTTTATGTAGACGCTGCCGACAGGTTCTTAGAACGACTTAAAGGGGTCACTGACCCGGAGAAAAAGCGGCAACTGATAGGTAATGAGTTTATCCGAATTTTTGAGGAAGAAGCGGCCAAGCTGGGTAAGATTGATTTCCTGGCCCAGGGCACGCTTTATCCCGATGTTATCGAAAGCACCTCCGCTGAAACCAAAGCTGCGGTTAAGATAAAGACCCACCATAACGTCGGAGGATTACCGGCCAAAATGAGCTTCACTCTTGTCGAGCCACTGAGATATCTTTTCAAGGATGAAGTTCGAGAGGCTGGGTTAGCTCTGGGTCTGCCCGAGGATATGATATGGCGGCAGCCCTTTCCCGGGCCGGGATTAGCTATTCGAATTATCGGGGAGGTGACTAGGGAAAAGCTGGAGATACTTCGAGCTGCTGATTGGATTGTGATGAATGAAATTAAGAAAGCCAAACTTTATCGCCAGCTATGGCAGAGCTTTGCTGTGCTTACTGATGTCAAGAGCGTTGGTGTCATGGGCGACTACAGAACCTATGGCTACCTGGTAGTAGTCAGAGCAATAACGAGTGAAGATGCAATGACTGCTGATTGGGCACGTCTCCCCCACGACCTTCTCGCCAGAATATCTGACCGGTTGGTTAATGAAATCCCCAATGTAAACAGGGTTGTTTATGATGTCACCAGTAAACCGCCAGCGACAATAGAATGGGAATAGATATCGAGGGTTGTTGGTAGTGCCATTTCTCAGAATAATTGGCGTTGAAAAATTCGAAAAGCAGAAAATATATCCTGGCTATACCTTTGAGACTCACAAGCGAAGGTGAACTTTGAAGATACTGGTCATCGGTGGCGGTGGCAGGGAACATGCCTTAGTATGGAAGATTGTCCAGAGTCCCAAGGTGGAAAAAGTCTTCGCTGCTCCAGGGAATGCCGGCACTGCGGCCATCGCGGAAAATCTGAATTTGCGGCCCACGGACATAGAGGAGCTGGGTAAGGCGGCCAAAGAAAAAAGTATTGACCTTGTCGTCGTTGGCCCAGAGGCTCCACTAGCTTCCGGCATAGTGGACTACCTTGATAATCTGGGCATTCCTGTTTTTGGTCCCACTAAAGCAGCCAGCCGGATAGAATCAAGCAAAGCTTTTGCCCGGAATTTGATGGAGAATCATGGTATCCCCTCTCCTAATGGCGCTGTCTTTTCCTCTTGTTTTGAAGCTCGCAAATATCTCGAAGAACAGCCCCTGCCTGTCGTCATCAAGGCCGATGGTCTAGCTGCTGGCAAAGGTGTGATCATAGCTGATTCATTGACGGAAGCCCACAAAACCCTCAGCGAAATAATGGAAACCAGGATTTTCGGCTCCGCCGGGGACAGAGTAGTAATTGAGGAATATGTTAGTGGTAGAGAGGTAAGCCTGATAGCCTTTACCGATGGCAAAACAGTCTCCCCTATGCTGCCAGCTTGCGACTATAAGAAAATCGGCGATAATGATCAGGGCCCCAACACCGGGGGCATGGGAAGTTACAGCCCACCCGGTTTTTTCTCCACTGGCATGACGGAAAGGGTGACGAGAGATATTTTAGTGCCTACTGTTAAGGCTATAGCTGAAGAAGGCATACCCTATAAAGGAGTGCTCTATGCGGGGTTAATGATTGTTGACGGGGAACCAGTGGTGCTGGAATTCAATGCTCGCTTCGGAGACCCGGAAACTCAGGTCATTTTGCCGCTTCTCAAGACCGACCTCGTAGATATACTTGTGGGGGTAGTCCAGGGTAACCTCGACCGGGTGAACATAGAGTGGAGTTCTGAGGCTTGCGTTGGAGTAGTTATGGCTTCGGCTGGATATCCCGGAAACTACAAAACTGGTTTTCCAATACAAGGAATAGACAATCTGGATGAGGATATGCTAGTTTTCCATGCTGGAACTAGGCTGGAAAGCAATGGCATAATTTATACTAACGGTGGGCGGGTGCTCACCGTAGCTGGTATGGGCAAAGATATGGTTGAAGCTCGCGAAAAAGTCTATGGCAACATTTCCAATATCTACTTTGAGGGTTGTTATTATCGTAAAGACATTGCTTTAAGGGAGGTAGCCTGAATGGCATTAGTAGGCGTAGTTATAGGCAGCAAAACGGACAGTGAACTGATACAGCCGGCGCTGGACATGTTTAAGCAGTTGGGCATTGATTATGAGCTTTCTGTTATCTCAGCCCATAGGAATCCCGAAGAAGTAAGAGAATATGGCTTGCAAGCAGAGAAGCGAGGGCTCAAAGTAATAATTGCTGCTGCTGGTAAAGCCGCTCATCTTCCCGGCGTTATGGCTAGCTGGACGACTTTGCCCGTAGTCGGCGTACCCTTACCCAGTGGTGAGTTCGAAGGCATAGATGCTTTACTCTCCATAAGTCAGATGCCTGGTGGAGTGCCGGTAGCTTGCATGGGTGTTGGCAAAAGCGGGGCGAAGAATGCGGCTCTGTTCGCCGTACAGATCCTAGGTACGGAGAACAAAGAAATAAGGGAAGCTTATCGTAAATACAAGCAAGAGTTAGCAGGGGATTAACATGATTGCAAGGTACTCCAAGCCTCAGATGAAGAAAATCTGGTCTGATAAAAGCAAATTTGACCAGTGGCTCAAGGTAGAAATGGCCGTTTGTGAAGCCTGGGCTGAATTGGGTGAAATACCCCGAGAAGATATGATCAAGATAAAGAAAGCCCGCTACAACTTAAAACGTATTGCCGGGTTTCTCAAAGTGACCCACCATGACATGACGGCTTTCCTGAACTCCGTGGCTGAAAGTCTGGGTCCCGAGTCTCGCTTTGTACATCTTGGTTTGACCTCTTCGGATGTTATGGATACCGCCCTAGGTATGCAATTGACACAGGCGGCCGGCATCTTGGCGAAAGACATTGCCGAGCTTCTATCAGTATTGGAGAGCAAAGCTATAGAGCATAAATACACCCTTATGATGGGGCGGACCCATGGGGTCCACGCTGAACCGACTACCTTCGGTTTAAAGATAGCCTTATGGACCGAGGAAATGAAGCGTAACGCTCAAAGGCTGGCTGAAGCCACAAAGAATATCTCGGTAGGTAAAATATCGAGCACGGTAGGCACTTATGCCACTGTACCTCCTCGGGTTGAGGAAATTGCTTGCGCCAGGCTCGGACTCACACCAGCTCCCATATCGAGCCAGATAATACAGCGTGACCGTCATGCTCAATTCCTGACCACTTTGGCTATCATCGGCGGCTCCCTGGAGAAATTTGCCACCGAGATCAGAGGCCTCCAGCGGACGGAAGTTCGGGAAGCTGAGGAACCTTTTGCAGAAGGGCAAACTGGTTCGTCGTCGATGCCTCACAAAAGAAACCCCGAGCTTTGTGAGCGCATCTGCGGACTGGCCAGATTAATTAGAGGCCACGCTTTGACTTCTCTAGAGAATATTGCCCTCTGGCACGAACGGGATATAAGTCACTCCTCTACAGAACGGATTATTCTACCTGACTCCTGTTTGGCCCTGGATTACATGTTATCTATATTTACGTCAATAATGAAAGGACTCAGGGTTTATCGTGAAAACATGCAACGTAACATGGCGCTCACCCAAGGGGTAATCTTCTCCCAGAGGGTGCTCCTCGCTTTAATAGATAAGGGTCTGACACGAGAAGAAGCTTATGAGATGGTGCAGGACAATGCTATGAAGGCTTGGGCGAACAAGAAAAGTTTTCTGAGTTTACTTGAAGCCGATAGACGGATAACTGCTCATTTGAGCAAGAAAGAGCTGAATTCTCTGTTCGACTACAATTACTACCTCAGATATGTCGATACTGTCTTTGAACGATTGGAGCTAACTAAGAGCAGGCGTGGGAAGAAAGCTGGTAAAACAGAGTCAACTGAATTGGCTCCTAGAGCAGTGTAGTGACGGGACCCGCACCTCGATTTTTCAGTTTTAGCATAAAAAGCAGGGGCATAGAAGGATGAAAACTGCGCAAGAATACCTTGATAGCATAAGGAAGATGCGATTTGAACTCTACATGTTTGGGGAGAAGATCACCAATCATGCCGATAATCCTATTATCAAACCGACAAGGAATTGCATTGCTGCCACTTACGAGCTTGCTGAAGAGTCTGAATTTCCGGAATACCACAGTATTATGACCGCCACCTCTCATCTAACAGGGAAGAAGATAAATCGCTTTTGCCATATTCATCAGAATACCGACGATTTGGTAAACAAGTCGAAAATGGGTAGAGGGTTGGGCGCTTATACAGGTTCTTGCTTTCAGCGTTGCGTGGGCATGGATGCCTTGAATACTCTGTCGATGGCGACTTATGACATCGACCAGAAGTATGGAACCGATTATAACAAACGTTTTCTGAAATACTTGCGGTATGTGCAGGATGAGGACCTAGTTTGTGATGGTGCCATGACGGATGCCAAGGGTGATAGAAGTCTTCATCCCGCGGAGCAGGCTGACCCCGATCAATACCTTCATGTGGTGGAGGAGAAGTCGGATGGCATTGTGGTTCGAGGAAGCAAGATGCACCAGACCGCAGCCATAAACTCGCATGAAATCATCTGTATGCCGACCAGAGCTATGCGTCAAGAAGATAAGAACTATGCTATTTCCTTTGCTTTACCCAGCGATACCGAAGGGATTATATATATATATGGAAGGCAGCCATGCGATACGAGAAAAATAGATAGCCCGAACATGGATGTGGGTAACGTTCTTTACGGTGGACAGGAATGTATAGTTGTTTTTAACGACGTGTTTGTTCCCTGGGAGCGAATCTTTATGTATAAAGAATATGACTTTGCTGGTGATTTAGTGGAGAAGTTTTCTGCCTATCACCGACAGAGTTATGCCTGTAAGTCAGGTATGGGCGATGTCTTAATTGGGGCCAGTCAATTGATAGCCGAATATCAAGGTACTGCCAGAGCTTCCCATATCAAGGACAAAATAATTGAGATGATCCAGTTAAATGAAACCCTTATGTCGTGCAGTCTAGCCTGTGCTTATGAAGGACACAGAGAGGCTTCCGGGACTTACCTTGTAGACACTCTGAGAGCTAACGTGTCTAAACTGAACGTGACGAGATTTCCATATGACATAGCGAGGCTGGCGCAAGACATCGCTGGCGGCTTGATAGTAACCATGCCTTCGGAGAAAGACCTTAGACATCCCGAGATAGGCAAGTACGTTGCCAAATACTTGAAGGGTGTTGATGGTATTGAGCCGGAAAATCGCATTCGTGTACTAAGACTGATTGAGAATCTTACGGTGGGTTTGGGAGCCGCATGTTACTTGGCGGAATCTATGCATGGTGCCGGATCACCAATGGCTCAAAGAATAATGATTGGTAGACAGACCAACTTAGATCGGATGAAAAACAGTGCCAAGAGGTTGTGCGGTATTGAATCTTAATTACTAGTTTGAATGGGAGCTACTTTTTAAACAGTTACTAAGGGCATTGTAACGTGAATTCGTGGGGAAATATGAATAGCAGTCCAACAGTTCTAACACATACAAATCTACCTCTGCCTTCATTTCGGCGTGGCAAGGTAAGAGATGTTTACGGTTTAGGTGACAAGTTACTCATTGTATCGACCGACCGTATCTCGGCGTTCGACATTATACTACCCTGCGGCATCCCCGACAAAGGAAAGGTTCTTAGCCAGCTTTCCGCTTTCTGGTTTGCAGAAACAGCGAATATCATACCGAATCATCTCGTCAAAGTAATCGATAGCAATGTCATTCTGAACGAAGTGAGGGGCCTTTCAACCCAGATGGAAGACCTCCCCGATTCTCTTATCGGTCGCTCTATGCTTGTGGCTAAAGCCGAGCGCATATCTGTAGAATGTGTAGTTCGGGGCTATTTGGCTGGCTCGGCATGGGCCGAATATAAAGAGACCGGAAAGGTCGGCGATATCAACTTGCCTAATGGATTGAAAGAGAGCCAGGAGTTGCCCCAACCTATCTTCACCCCTACTACTAAGAGCGATACCGAGCATGACCGTGCGTTAACCAATCAGGATATAGAAGACCTGGGAGTTAAGGACATATTTGAGGACTTAAAGCAAAAGAGCCTGCTTATCTACGGATACGCTCGTGATTATGCCAGGAGCAAAGGCATAATAATTGCCGATACTAAGTTTGAATTTGGCTTCGTCAACGGCAAATTAGCCCTTATCGACGAGCTACTGACACCGGATTCAAGCCGCTTCTGGGATGTCGACCAGTATGAGGTTGGGCGTTCGCAACCTAGTTTCGATAAACAGATAGTCCGTGATTGGCTTTCAGCTTCAGGATGGGACAAAACGCCGCCGGCTCCCATGTTGCCACTGGAAGTGATAGAGAGGACTTCGAAAAGATATCTTGAAGTATACAGCAGGCTTACTGGTCGTAGTCTCTAAGCAAAACAGGGCAAAGGTCAATATAGGAAATCAGGTTTCTGAGTCCTTATCCCGCCAGCACCTTGGCTAAACGTAACAAGTTGCTGTCCAATTCCTTCTTTTTCTCCCAGGTGTCCCTCAGAGGAGTTAAAGCTATATCTCCTCTTGACTCACCGACCATATAACCTGCTTTGCCGTTGACCAGGGCATCCACAGCTGCTGCTCCTAACTTACTGGCGAGAACCCTATCTCTGGCTGTAGGGCAACCACCTCTTTGGACATGTCCCAGTACACAAACCCGATACTCCAGTTTCAACCTTTCCCATACTTGTTGAGCAATGGAGAATGCACCGCCTGCATCATCTCCTTCCGCAACTATCACAATGGAGGATTGCTTACCCCTCTCGAAGCATCGTCCTATATCAAGGGCAAGTTCCTCTATGTTCGTATCAGATTCCGGAATTAGGATATCTTCGGCGCCACCGGCAATTCCCACCTCCAGTGCAATGAATCCCCTGCTCTTTCCCATTACCTCGACGAAGAATAGGCGGTTTAGTGCCCCTGCCGTATCTCTAATCTTGTCTATGGCATCCAGAGCCGTATTTAAGGCGGTGTCGAAACCAATAGTGTCATCCGTACCGTAGACATCGTTGTCTATGGTGCCCGGAATACCAATCACCTTGGCGTTTCCAGCTTCAGCCAATGCTACTGCGCCCCGGAAGGTGCCGTCCCCTCCGATGGTTATGAGTCCCTCGATGCCTTCGCGCTGGAGAATATGGCTCGCTTTCCTTATACCTTCCTTGGTCTTCATTTCCTCGCAGCGGGCTGTTTCCAGGAAAGTGCCCCCCCGGTAGATAATATTGCCTACCGATCTACTGTCTAACTCAACAAAGTCCTCCTCTAAAATACCGCAGTACCCTTGGCGAATCCCCAGGACCTTCAGCCCGCAGCTGACCCCGTAGCGCACGACAGCCCTGATGCAGGCATTCATTCCCGGAGCATCGCCGCCGCTGGTCAAGACACCGATCTTTTTCATGTTACCTCCCGATGCAGCCTTGTTTTGACATACGATGCCTGGCTTGCTAGCTCTCTTCTATCTGATAGCTATCTCGATAGTATACTAGCAAGTACAGCTCTCTAAGCAGGTCAGACTCATTGTGCCTTATGATTTGGTGCAGGTAATTATTGTCCCCGGTGTAAATGAAGCTCTGCCACAGCAAAGGAACATCTCTACCGCTTATTACGGGCTCGTTAAAATAGTGCTCTGCGTGAGAGAACAGCTCATCCAGCTTGGGCCACTTGAGGGATAGTGCCTCGGCTTTTTCCTTCCAGGGCCGGAAGAGGTCTATCCCTTCTATTTCAATCCCCTTAGCTTGAAGAAACCCTCTCTCGAAGGCGAGATTGTAGGCATAGAATGGCCTGGGGAGCGTCGGAACGAGTTCAGCGAGCTGGGTGATGAACGGCATTTCTTCTCTCGAGCTCCGACAGATTATCTCAAGATGACTCCCTTGAATATAGCCGAAGAGTACGATCTCATCTTGGCCAATATTCAGCCCGGTGGTTTCTATGTCAATTAGAGTGCCTTGCGGGATACCTAACATCAACTCCCGGCTGTACGAGGTAATCATACCTACATCCTCTCACTTCCTGTCAGTATTATACAAGGCAGATTATACCAAAGATAGCAGAGGCATCTTATGAATCCTTAGCAGTATTGTCTCCTCTATTATAATACTCCCTCTCCCTAGTGGGAGTGAGACGCGTTCTCGATAGAGTTGAAAAATGAAGGATGAAAAGTTCACTGGATTCATTTCCAGGAGAACTTGCTATTCAAAAGGAAAGAGGACTGAATCTATAAGGGGAATGAACACGTTAGAAAACTCAAAAAGCTATTGACAATCCCTTCGATGGTTCTTATAGTTTCAAGAATCGAACCACTTTGTCTTAACGAGTTCTTAACAAAGTGGCATTATAATTATTGATATTGAGTGGAATAGTGTACGAGGTGGATGTCAGGTCGGC
>CP070793.1:975873-978905 GCA_020346965.1 Chloroflexota bacterium
AAATCGTAAGCAGCAGAGTGGAGGTACAGACTCGGCATCCCCCATTCTTCCATCATTCGCCACGGACTCAGACCTGTACCACCACCAGCACCATCCAGTGTAAGCAGATCAATCTTGGCGTTTGCTCCCCATCGAATGGCCATAGCTAGTTCTCTCAATCCGTATGCACCAGTTTTCAGAGTAACGCGCTTAAAACCCAGATCCCTGAGGCGTTTAACTTCAGTATAGAAACCTTCTTCATCAATAAAGCCGAGGCGGCTGTGGCGTTCAAATTCCTTGAGAGAGCCGTCTTCAAAGGCTGCCTGTGCTACCGGATTTGAAGGGTCAGGAGTGATAATATACCCACGCTTCTGAAGCTCTAGTGCTCGTTCTAAGCTGTTGACCTTGATTTCGCCGCCTATACATTTCGCACCCTGTCCCCATTTGAGTTCAATGGTGTTCAAGCCATGTTTTTCCTTAACGTATTCGGCGACACCCAACCTGGTATCCTCCACATTCATCTGGACCAAGATTTCGCCGTATCCTTGATGATAACGTCGGTAAATCTCGATCCGACGGTCCATATCTGGTGATGAAATAACCTTGCCATTTGAATCAAGTTTAAGCTGGGGGTCAATTCCGCAAACGTTCTCACCGCAAACCAATGTAACCCCGCTGATAGCAGCGCCGATAGCGAAATGATCCCAGTTCCTGCGGGCTATCTCAGTAGAACCCAAGGCTCCTGTAAAAATAGGAACCTTCATCCTGACTTTAAGGTCCCAGCCATATTCGGTCTCAGTATCTACTTTTGGGAAAGTAGCTGTATCAGGGTCACCGATTACTCCAGGTGGTAGTCCTTCGGCTCCTAAAGCATATCCTTGGATATTCAGATGAGAGTAGTCAACCGGATAGTCCTTGTCACCTCCAGCGGTAATTTCACCGTAGGGTCCGGGATAGATTAGTTCCCTACCACGGAAAGTTGCCTTAAAGACCTCGCAGTTCCCAGTACAACCGTCAAGGCAGCGAGAGCAGATACCACTCACGGGCACTACACTCCTGGAACGATTGGCAGTTCTAGTGGCTTCGTTGGCATTTGGTCGTCTTAAGTTCATAGCACTAGCCCCCTTAGATCATTACTAATATCACCCCTGTTCAACTGTTGATTATTGCATAGATTACGGGAATATCCCTCTTAGATCCATAGCTGTTGCCAGTCGACGCAGTGCAATAATATAGGCGGCCGTTCTCATATCCACTTTCTCTTGCTGGCTAGTTTGTAGTACGTCTGTAAAAGCTTTAGTCAGAATACTCTGCAGGTAATCATTTACCTCTTCTTCCTCCCAGAACAGGAATTGTAGGCCCTGTACCCATTCAAGGTACGATACTATCACGCCGCCCGTGTTAGCCAGTATATCTGGAACAACAAATATGCCACTGCTAGCCAGAATCCTGTCCGCCTCAGGCGTAGTCGGATTATTAGCACCTTCTATGACTACCTTTGCCTTTACTGAACTGGCATTAGATTTGACCAACTGATGCTCAAAAGCTGCCGGCACCAAGATATCACATCGCAACTCCAAGAGTTCGGCATTAGTTATGGTCTCGGTATTTTTAGAGCCTATTACTGAACCCGTCTCCTTTTTTCTAACCAGTAAACCTTCGAGGTCTAAGCCCTCTGGGTTGTAAACGCCGCCCTTAGAATCGCTTATTGCTACTAATCTGCAACCTTCTCTGGCCAGAAGATTAGCTGCCACCGCCCCCACATTTCCGAAGCCCTGGACGGCAACGGTTGCTTCCCCAGCATTTATGCCCAAATGCTTGGCCGACAGTAGTGCGCTAACCATGCAGCCTCGGCCTGTAGCCTCGAACCTCCCCCTACTGCCGCCTACTTCCAGGGGTTTGCCTGTAGCAACGGCGGGTACGGAATACCCTCTACCCATACTAAATGTATCCATAATCCAAGCCATAACTTGAGGATTAGTACCTACGTCGGGGGCCGGGATGTCGGTTTCAGGCCCTATTAAAAGATTGATTTCAGCAGCGTAGCGCCGGGTTAATCGCTCTAACTCACCCTGGGACAAGACCTTTGGATCGCAAATCACGGCCCCCTTAGCGCCACCATACGGGATATCAGCAACCGCAGTCTTTAAAGTCATCAGAGCGGCCAAGGCCTTAACTTCGTCTAGGGTAACGTCTGGGTGGTAACGAATGCCCCCTTTTCCTGGCCCACGAGTATTGTTATGCAGTATCCTGAAGCCAGTAAAAACTCGTACGGTGCCGTCATCCATTTTCACCGGGAAGTGGATTATCACCTCCCGCTCGCATTCCATCAATCTTAAACGACATGCTTCAGCAATCTTCATCCTGTTACAGACGTCATTAATCAGTTTCCTTACATTGTTGAATGCCTGCTCATCACTACTTGCAATCATGAATTTACCTCCTTCTACCTCCCTCAGGTTTTCACAGGTATCCCTTTCTCAACCAAATACTCTTTTGCCTGAGAGATCGATATTTCACCGAAGTGGAAGATTGATGCTGCCAATAATGCTGACGCCTTCCCATTTACAACAGCCTCACGAAAATGCTCCAACTTACCCGCACCGCCCGAGGCAATTACCGGGATACACACAGCCTCAGCCACGGCTCTGGTCATCTCCAGATCATATCCTTCCTTTGTGCCATCGGCATCCTTGCTGGTTAGCAGAATCTCACCAGCCCCTAGCTCCTCTACCTTCTTCGCCCAGTCAGTAATATCTATCCCTGTGGATTCACTGCCACTCTTGACTACGACCTCTAATCGTGGAAGACCAGTCCCAGTAGAGTTCTTCCGACCATCAATGGCAATAACGAGCCTTTCCCTGCCAAACTTGTTCGAGGATGCTTCTATTAACTCAGGGTTTCTGACCGCAGCAGTATTTATCGAAACCTTACCCACTCCAAGATCAAACAAGGTCTGTATGTCCTCAAGGCTAGCGATACCACCTCCCACGGTAAAGGGAACCGTAACCACCTCACAGACCTGTTTCACCCATTCAAGACGTGCCCTTCTA
>CP070793.1:979005-981763 GCA_020346965.1 Chloroflexota bacterium
AAGGAAGACTCCCATATGTGCCTAAACCAGTAGTTTATGAATGTTACTCGTTCCGGCGCCAGACCCATCCTGTCCGCTAGATCCCTTAGAGCAGTCGCCGAAACTAGAGCTCCAGCGGGCATGGGAACAAGTCCGATCATAGCAGGCACAAAGTGCATGGCAAGTTTGGACCCAAGCTTCTCCATAGTGATTGCCAGGCTCGTGAGTAAGCCCTTCACCTCCATGAGACGACTTAAAGCTAGCGCACTGAAAACGACTGCCAGCAGTGTTAAGGTCTGGCGATCTACCAAGGTGTATAGCAGATGCCCGGGCAGGGAGCGTGGGGGCAGGAGCAGCAGTGAAAGAGTAAGACTTCCTGCAAAGATGGCCAGGCTTGGACGGACCTTCAGTCTGATTAGAATTAGAATCCCTGCGATACATACCAATAAAGCAACGGACGGACTCAGCATCTCAGTATGCCTCACTTCTTAGTAGTCGGGAACTATTTGTTAGCACGCGAGTCATGGGTTGATGCCTACAGACTTTACTCCTTGGAAAGCTGGCTACCATGCACTTGTGAGATTGCTGCTTAGTCGAAACCGAGCCAGGCAGTAACGTTTTCGATAGGCTCTCGCTCAGTTTCCAGCTTGTTGGCCGGGAAGTCCCAATCCGGGTAACCGATGGCTACGGCTATGACTATCCGTTTGGACTCAGGTATGTGAGCATATTTTCTTAATGCATCGGGGTACATCGTTCCCTGGTCCTCGATGCAGGTTCCGAGGCCGAAATGCAGGGCGGTAAGGCACATAGACTGTATCAGGGCGCCGATGTCCAGCAACGGCCCATTTTCGCTTAGGCAGCGATCAGTGGAAATGATGACTGCTGCTGGAGCATCGAAGTAGCGAAATCCGCGCTCCAGCCATTTTGCTCTCTTCTCTCTATCCTCCCTGGGTATGTCCATAAGCAGGAAAAGCTGCTTGGCGAGGTCTACCTGGCGCTCGCGGTAGACACTCTCCTTCGGCCAACCCACAACCACGTGCTCAGGATTGGGGGGCGCTCCAGTTCTCACTAACTCAGCGTAGCTCCGTCTTACATTTTCCAGCACCTCACCGGTAAGCACCGTGAACTCCCAGGGTTGGGTGTTCATAGCGGACGGGGCACGACTGGCTAATTCCAGTATTTGCTGCAAAACCTCTTTGGGCACGGGGTCAGGCTTGTACCCCCTGATACTTCTGCGTTTCTTTACCGCTTCGATTATATCCATTGATCTACTCCTTCTATGTAACGGTTTGGTTTATGCAGCTACCTAATCTGGGCCGTCCTCCAGCATGGCTTTGCCAAGTATTATTCCGCTATATATCGAGTTACTGAGTATTGAGAGCCTGGATCAGAAGCCTCAGTGTATTATGGTGTGTCAGTTATGGGTTCCGATTCGTAAATCCTTTCCTCTGCCAACTCTTCCTCACTGAGAGGGACGTCGCCTTCAACGTCTCTGCCTTCGATGCCCTTCGCCAGAATTTCCTTATAGTATTCATGCTGGATTATTAAGTTCATTATTTCTGTGCTACCGGTCCAGATCATGGCAAGTCTGGCTTCCCTGAGTGCACGTTCCACCGGATAGACATTCGTATACCCAATACCGCCGAGTATCTGCATGGCATCATTCACCACTTCCCAATGTGTCTGGGTAGCCAGTTTCTTTGCCTCCGACACCAGTCTCCTTTGATAAGCGGAAGTACCCACTCCATCATCAATAGTCTTAGCCACAGCGTAAGCAAAGGCGCTCACAGCATCGAGTTTGGTGATGCAGTCAGCTATCCTAAAGCTCACTCCTTCAAAACTCCGTATGGTCACGCCAAAGGCCTTCCGTTTGTTGGCATACCGGGCAGCCAGTTCCAGAATAGCTCTGGAGCCGGCCACTCCGCCTGAGAGCAGCCTTTCCGGCACCATCAGTTTGTAGAATATCTTTGACCCTTCGTTCTCCTTCCCCAGCAGGTTTTCCTCCGGCACGGGGACATCGCGAAAGACCAATCTGCCCGTGCCTGTCCCACGGGAGCCCATCAAGCCGTAGACGTGCTTTACCTCCACTCCCATATCTCTCTCGACGATGAAGGCGCTGAGCGAGTCTCGGCCAGCTCCGGGGTTGGTGACAGCAAATACAAGGAAGAAATCAGCACCTTCAGAGCCAACGACAAAGCGCTTCTGTCCGGTAAGGTAATAACGGTTTCCCTTCTTTCTAGCCACGGTAGTGGCACCAAAGAAGTCAGAACCGCCTCTTGGCTCGGTAAGTGCTTCCCCAGCCCATTGTGTGCCAGCGATTAGCGGCTTCAAGTACTTCTCCTTTTGAGACTCGGACCCGAAGACATTCAGACCTTCTCCGACGATGGAGGTAACTGAGACAAGACAGGTGAAAGGCACTCCGAGCTTCATCGTCTCACCTACCTCGATGAGTTCATCAACCCATTTCAGGTCTCTGCCACCGTACTTCTTGGGGAATCTGATGCCTAACAGGTGCCTCCTACCGGCTTCTCTGACGAATTCGTGGGGGAACTCGACCTTATCGGCATCCATATCCAGTATGAGCTGTCGTGGTATGCTCTTGACCAGGTCCTGAACTTCTTGTCTGAATTTCTTGTGTTCTTCAGTTAAGAAAACCTCTAACATTGCTGCCTCCTTCTTAGCTCTGATAGGCGGTTACTACAATTACCGACTAACTCGCCCAGCTATAATCCATATCTCCAGAATCCTGATAACTAGTATAACACGCATCAATTCATCT
>CP070793.1:981863-986177 GCA_020346965.1 Chloroflexota bacterium
AGGTGTTAGGGAATAGATAGCGATCTTAGCTAGTGGCATAGTCCTCTAAGTGGTGACTAACACGTAATGTGCCTTTCATGCAAAATAAACCTGAAAAGTTATTCAAAAGGCAATTTCCATCTAACTTATGAAAGTGGTAATATAGGTGAGAGCTTGGATAGATGTCGAAACGAAGGAATCTCGATGTAAATAAGCCGATGAGCACTATAAGATATCCTGCAATCCTGGTAATTATGACAATGGCGCTGCTGCTCTTCACCTTATCTTGCGGGTCACTGGATAACTATCCGCCAGTTATCGATGGTCTGGGAGCCGAGGCAGAGTGGGCTCTTCCCTCAGGTAGTTTGCAGGTGACATGTAATGCTTCAGACCGTGATGGCGACGGGTTAAGTTATGACTGGTCAACCAACAGAGGTGTTATTACCGGTTGGGGACCTGAAATTGCTTGGACTGCTCCTGAAGAAATCGGTGTTTGCGACATTACAGTGATGGTAGACGACGGTCAGGGCGGCAACGTCACGGGATCGCTAACCCTCATTTCAGCGAACGGTACTCTGCCAATTATTGAAAACCTGATTATTACTGCAGACCATGAATACTTGAAAGAATACAGCTGGGGGTACAAGGTCGGCAAAGAAAAGGAATACGATATCGAGTGCGTTGCGTCAAATACAAGCGGTGAGCTGGTATACGAATGGCTGTGCGATGGTGGCGAGATCACCGGGGATGGCTCTGTGATCATGTGGACTGCCCCGAATATATCCTGTGATGTTACGATCACCGTGGTGGTGTTTGATACCGCAGGCTATATGGACCATGCAAGCGTCTTTTTGGAAGTGGTGTCTTGTTCGTCGTGTACCTTTAATTGATATTGTTAAACAGGCAGTGATTCTAGCCTAGAATACATTTCTCAAGTGGCAAAATACACCTATATGTCTTGCATATCAAGAATCCTGAACAGGAGAGACCGTTTTGAGGTCACTTTTATCGGTTCATAGCAAGATTATCAATTTCTTGAAGAACACGTTTCAGGATCGCTTCAAGAAATACCTCATCATTTCACTGATAATCCTGGGAATAGTTATCGGATTCACAAGTCAGGGTACACCGACTACAGGCGAGGGATTTGAGGTATATTTCTTTTCTCTTTCAGGGTGTTCACATTGTGACGAGCAGAGACCCTTCAATGAAAGATTGGCCGATACATACGCTTCAATCCTAATTATTGAATACGAAGCCAGTACAGCACAAGGCTCCTTGATGTTGGCGGAGAAACTTGCAGAGCTGGGTATTGAGGACGAACCGGAGTTTCCAATAACAATATTTGAGAATCAAGTATTCGGTGGCTGGGAATCCGAGGAGACAACGGGCAGGGCAATTGAGGAAGCTTTACAGCAGTGTCTGTCGGGGGAGTGTCCACCGCCGGCAGGTGAAGTACCTGGAGATGGAATCGAAGTACCCATCTGGGGCGAAATTGTGCCTGGCGATTATTCGCTTCCAACTTTGGCCATAATTCTAGGCCTTGTTGACGGCTTCAACCCCTGTGCTATGTGGGTGCTTGTTTACCTTATATCCTTGGTAGCAACCTTGAAGAATAGAAAGAGAATATGGCTGATTGTTGGCTCTTTTGTTCTGGCTTCAGGTATCCTGTATTTCCTATTTATGACAGCGTGGCTAAATCTTTTCCTGTTCATCGGCTATGTCAAGGCAGTAACAATTGCTATCGGGCTGGTAGCCCTAGGTGGAGGGATACTGCAGGTGAGGGAAGTTATAGAGGCAAAAGGCGCTATTGTCTGTGAAGTCACGGACGAAGAATCTAGGAAGAAAACGATGACCAAAGTACAGGAAATTGTCTCTTCTCCCTTGACCTGGGGAATTCTGGTGGGAATTATAGTGCTGGCTTTTACAGTGAACATGGTCGAATTCGTCTGTTCAGCCGCAATTCCGGCGGTTTTCACTCGAGTTCTGTCCTTGGCTAGTTTAACTACCTTCCAATATTATGGCTATATTCTGCTGTATGTCCTCTTCTTCATGCTTGACGATCTTGTTATCTTTGGGACAGCGGCGTTTGCCGTCACTTCAAGCCTGGGAAGCCGTTATACGAAGTATTCCAGACCAGTGGGCGCCGCAATAATGATATTCCTAGGACTGTTGCTTCTCGTCTGCCTATACTCCGGTCAGTTTGATTTCCTCAGATCTATGTGTAGCATACTTTGGTGAATCACTCGGGGCGGTCGCATTAACGAGCCCAGCGCCTATTGCAGCCAAAAACCCGGTACCCAGTCAAAACGCGCCAATCATCTCTAGACCTACGTATATCAGGAAAGCAATGAAGATATATCTTAGTGATTTCGTTGGCAGGGCGTGTGCTGCCCGGGCACCAAGCTGGGCCATGGGTATGCTGGTGGCTACCAAACATAACCATATGGGTAAATTCACATAGCCTAGGGAATAGGGAAGTAAGTCAGATTCTCCCAGTCCATTTACGATATAGCCAACAATCCCTCCAAGGCTGGTAAGTATAATGGCAGCCACGGATGTACCCACAGCGATGTGCATTGGAAAGCTCAATGCTAGCACCAGCACAGCAACTATTAATACACCACCACCAAGCCCAGTCAATCCACTGACTATACCTATGGGAAACCCACAAGCTGCCACAAGCCGGAGATTCTCCAGCGGCTCTTCACCTGTTTTTCGCAATTTAGGCATCATTCCCAGGCCCATCCATAATGCTATCGCTAAAACAAGCCCTCCAAAGCCTGTTGTCAGTATCTTTTCAGGAAGATGAGCTGCCAGAGTAGCCCCAAGCAGACCGCCGCCCAGGGCACATGAGCCCAGAATCAAAGCAGTTTTCCAGCGAACCGCATTCTTCCTATTATGTCTCCAGCTTCCGCTTATGACTGTGGGCAGAATTACTAATAGACTTGTCCCGAATGCTATTCTTATGGCAATATCCGGAGGGACATTCATAGTGAGGATTAGCCAGTAGCTAATGGGGACCATAACAGCTCCTCCGCCAATTCCAAGCAGTCCGCTGACAAAACCAGTACCTGCTCCGGCAGCCAGCAATATGAGAATATGAGTTACTGTCAGCATCTATCTCTTCCCAGCTTCCCTTCAAGCCAGCCAGGTCTGACAACCGTTCTTTCATCTATTGAAGGAATGTAGGGCTTAATATCTAAAAGCGGTGTGCCATCTATGGCGTCCAATCCTGTTACTTCGAGGATATTCTTTTGCCTGGCTAACAGTTCTGCGATCGTCAATCCCAGGGGACAAGGTCTATGTGGTGACCTGGTAGCGAAGAGACCATGTAGAACATCGTCCCAGGGCGTCTTAACTAGTAGATGAAATCCCTCAGATTTGTGAAACCAAAAAATCACAATAACATGGGAGAAACCCTCAATGTCCGTCAATCCCTCCTCGAATTCTTTAAATACCTCTATCTGAGAAGTCTCCTCACTTTTGCAACCCTGATAAGGCGCTGCCCCCATATTTCTATAAGGTGAATGAATTATCCCGATGGGCTTTAATTCCAGGTTATGCTTCTTTTCCATTAGATTTTCCTCATGTTCACTAGCACAGCTATCGATTTGTCGAATTATATCATTAGTCACAGAGTACACAATTTAATAGGGGTTAGTTACTTGCTCACAATATGGCCTACAGGAACGGATAATATTGGATTGTTTGATTAGATGCTTTAAACCTATATTACCAGCCAAGTTCGATTCGGTCGTTATGTGGAAAACGGTACCCGCTATGAATAATCTCCTTTTCCAAACAACTTTCTTAAACGCCACAGTAGAAAGGGATAGGGGTGGGAAGGTTGGCTATGCTATGCTATGCTATACGCAGTGCAACCGTTGTGGCTGCTAAGATTGAGGCGTCACTGGCTGTTCATCAAGGAGACTAGGCCTCCGTGGTTAAATAACGATAAGGCAAGAAGGTTAACAGATTGCTTGCAGAATAGCCAGTGGCAGACGGACGAAACATGAGCATTTGCCCGAACTAGGAGAACCGACGACCGGTGGCTAAGTATGAGGTAATCATTATAGGAGGCGGTCCTGCTGGACTTACGGCGGGTCTGTATACGTCAAGGGCTGGGCTTAAAAGCTTGCTGGTCGAGCGTCGTATGATTGGAGGCCAGATTATTAATGCTGCTATAGTGGAGAATTATCCTGGCTTTCCTCAAGGTATCTCTGGTGCTGAACTAGCGTCCCTCATGAATCAGCAGGCAGTCAAATATGGCTTAGGGACAGTAGCGACTGAGGTTACAGGTATTACAGGCCAAAAAACGTATAGTATCTCCAC
>CP070793.1:986277-993683 GCA_020346965.1 Chloroflexota bacterium
GATAATAGTACAGGAGTCGAACACTGCTGATTTGAAGATGCGTATTTTCAACGCCGACGGTTCCGAGGCTGAAGTGTCCGGCAACGGTTTAAGATGTTTTGCCAGATATGCCATCGATAAGGCGTTCATTCCTGATATGTCATCACGAATAGACCAAGGCTGTTGTTCTCTAACCATAGATGCTTTGTCAGGTATCAGGAGAGTCAAAGCCTATATGTCAGGAGATGAAGTCAACCATATCGAGGTAAATATGGGTCTGCCCCGATTCCGACCGGAGCAGATTCCCGTTCAAATTGACGTTGACATAATACCCGTACTGAATTATCCTTTGACGATAAATGGAAAGGATTTGACTTTGGCTCTTTTATCCATGGGTAATCCGCATGCCGTCAGCTTTTTATCACAGCCGGTGGCTGATTTCCATTTAGCCGAGACAGGGTTAATAGTAGAGAGGCACCCCGTCTTCCCTCAAAGGACTAATTTTGAGGTAGCCAGAGTCCTGAGTAGGGGAATGATAGAAGCCAGGATATGGGAGCGGGGTGTTGGAGAGACTCTGGCCTGCGGTAGCGGCGCTTGCGCCATAGCTGTCGCCGCTCAGCTACTCGACTACGTAGAAAAGGAGGTTGACATAATACTTAAGGGCGGTACTTTGACTGTATACTGGGACAGATCAGGGGACGTGTTACTTACGGGTCCAGTTGAGGAAGTTTTTACTGGTGAATGGCTTGGAGGAATGAATCGATGGAATTAGCCAGAAGGCTTAATAGATTGCCTCCATATCTTTTCGTAGAAATAAATCAGAAAATCGCCGAGCTTCGTGCTAGGGGAGAGGAAGTAATCAGTTTTGCTGTTGGCGACCCTGATTTACCCACGCCGTCTCACATCGTCGAACGTATTTGCCAGGCAGCGCAAGATTCTGCAAACCATCGTTACCCGGAAACCGCCGGCTTGCCCGAGCTTTGTCAAGCCATTGCTGAGTGGTATGAGAAACGTTTTGGGGTTACGTTGAATCCGTCTGAAGAGGTTTTGCCTCTTATTGGTTCCAAGGAGGGGATCGGACATATGGCTCTATGCTTTATTGAGCCTGGTGACCTGGCTTTGGTGCCTGACCCGAGCTATCCGCCATATTCTCTGGGCACCGTATTAGCCGGTGGCGAACCTTACTTCATGCCTTTGAAGGAGGAAAACGATTTTCTGCCCAATTTCGAAGTCATTCCGGGTGACGTAGCCAATAGAGCTAAACTTATGTGGCTCAATTACCCCAATAATCCCACCGGCGCTATAGCTAGCCCTGATTTTTTTGAGAAGGCAGTTCACTTCGCCCAACAGCACGACTTAGTAATCTGTCACGATGCTCCTTATACCGAAGTTGCCTTTGATGGCTATAAGCCGCCGAGCTTTATGCAGATACCCGGGGCAAAGGACAGAGGTGTGGAATTCCATTCCCTATCCAAAACCTATCATATGACGGGATGGAGGATAGGCATGATGGTAGGCAATGCTGACATGATCAATGCCTTATTTAGAGTCAAATCCAATCTGGATTCAGGCGTTCCCCAGGCAATTCAATATGCTGCTGTGGAAGCTCTGCGAGGTTCCCAAGAACACGTCGGGGAGCATAATGCCATTATTCAGCGGCGGCGAGACAAGTTGCTGAGTATCATTAGGGAAATAGGGCTGAAGGCAAGAACACCGGAGGCAACCTTTTATGTCTGGGCTCGGATTCCCCAGGGATTTACATCTATAGATTTCACCAAAAAGTTACTGGACGAAGTCGGGATAGCAGTGACTCCGGGAATTGGCTACGGGAAGGAAGGAGAGGGATACATCAGATTCTCCTTAACGATTTCTGATGACCGCCTGGAAACGGGAGTGCGTCGTCTATTGGCTTGGCACAGGAGGAGAGGATAAAGCAGAAACTATTTACTACTAAAGCCACGGTAGAACGGGCATTCCTCGTCGGGGTGGGAAGCAAGACCGTCGATAACAGGACTTGGTCAGTTAAAGATTCTCTACAAGAGCTATCCTATCTAACTAAAACAGCAGGCGCCGATGTAGTAGGTATGTTGACTCAAAACCTCGACGCGCCTTCGCCGGCTTATTATATAGGTAAAGGTAAGATTGAGGGGTTAGTTAACCTTAAAGAGCAAACTCCATACGATACGGTAATCTTTGATGACGAACTGTCACCCAGGCAGCAGAGGAATCTGGAAGATATACTTGGAGTCAAAGTAATTGACCGCAGTGCTCTTATCTTACACATATTCGCCCGAAAAGCCCGAACCCATGAAGGGAAACTACAGGTTGAATTGGCCCAACACCAATATCTCCTGCCCCGGCTTGTTGGACAGTGGCAACACCTAGAACGACTTGGTGGTGGTATTGGCACCCGAGGTCCCGGTGAGTCACAATTGGAGACCGACCGTCGCCTTATTAATAAACGTATCAATCTCCTTCAGCGTAAAATAGAAGGTGTCAGAAAGCATCGCGCACTTTACAGGAGACGCCGTAAGGAGACTGGCACACCTATCGTAGCTCTTGTGGGTTATACTAATGCTGGTAAGAGTACTTTGTTCAACACCTTAAGCAAGGCCAGTGTAGACGTGGAGGATAAACTCTTTTCTACCTTGGACCCTGTAACTCGTCGATTAACGTTCCCCAACGGACAGCAATCTCTAGTAACAGATACGGTTGGCTTTATTAACAAACTCCCGCTTTCAATAATCGCCGCATTCCGAGCCACCTTGGAGGAACTGGATGAGGCTGACTTACTCCTCCACGTGGTTGACATAACACACAAGAACGCCGCTGATCAGTGCCTTACAGTAGAAAAAATACTCAGCGACCTGAATCTGCAAAGCAAACCGAAATTAACGGTGTTCAACAAGCTAGATCTGTTCTTAAGTAGCGAGGTAGAACTAAGATCATTGACTACAATTCCTTACCTCGCGGAAGAAATTTTATTGCCGAACGAGGACATTGCTCTCGTCTCTGCTGTCAAAGGATGGGGTTTGGACGAGCTGCTAAATAATATAACTCGCCATCTTTAGGGGCAGCTTCATATTGGAATTGCTAATTGAATTATGAAGACCCGACTCGTTCACCAAATATCTTAGTGCCTATTCTGATTATATTTGCCCCTTCCTCCAGGGCAACGTTGTAAGAATTAGTCATACCCATCGAAAGATATCTCATCTCCACATTGGGCAGCTTCAACCCCCTAATTCTTTCAAATACTTTTCTTGTCTCCACAAAATAGGGCCTGGAGTCTTCAGGATTGCCAAAACGCGGCCCCATTGTCATAAGACCCATAACCTTGATATTCTTAAGATTGGATATCTTTCTTACTAGTTGTTCCACAATCTCCGGGAACACCCCTGATTTCTGGGGTTCTCTGCCACTGTTTACCTCAATTAATATTGGCATTATTTTGCCAATCTGAGCACACTTTGTATGGATTTCCCTAGCTATTTCCAAAGAATCGACACTTTCTATCATATCGAAGATTTCCATCGCTTTTCTCCGGATATTATGCTTCTGAAGGGTGCCTATAAAATGCCATTGCGCTTTCCTTCCCACCAGTTCATATGCTTCCTTTGCTTCCTTGACATAATTTTCTCCAACGATTTGTATACCCGCCTGAACAGCTTCCAGGACTTCCTCAGGCGCTCTTGCTTTTGCTGCCGCCACCACCTCGACTCCGTCAGGGACCTGACCTAATAATTCGGTGATGTTTTGTCTGATTGCCTCGTTTGACACATAATGATTGTAATTCATTAAGACTGCCAGCTTCAAGGAGATGGCCGAGACTAGCTATTCCAAAACTCGCTCTGAGAGGCTATTTTACGGGTATAAAAAAGGAATGGGCATATTTTTCCTTATACGTGTTCCTTTTAGGAGCCGGTTTGGTTAATGTTTTCGTGTTGGTCAGTCGGGGAGAGGAGCAAACCCGAACTCTTTGGATGCCAGTAAACTGATCGTGACCCTCATTTCTGTATAGAGCATTACTTCATACTGAATATAACAAGTAGTATGTTAAATCAGATACTTGACAAAAGAGGGTAGAAAAGACTAACATGAGGTATCGTCGCAAACTGTCACTTTTGCGACATGGAATAATTGAAATGACAAAGAATTCAATATGACCCTCAAATCATTGATCGCTGAATTTCTAGAGTACCTGGAAATTGAGAAAGGCTGCTCTCCTCTTACCATTCGCGAGTATAGACATTATCTGGAACGTTTCTACAATTGGGTTGCAAAGAATTCCCCTACCGTAGAACCTGAAGACATAAACCTGGATATTGTCAGAAAATACAGGTTGTATTTAGCACATTTGCGTGCCCACAATGGCCAACCACTGGGTCGTGTCACCCAGAGCTACCATGTAGTTGCATTGAGGGCCTTTCTCCGGTATCTACTAGTTCAGCGCGATATACCTACTCTGTCCCCTGACAAGATAGAACTTCCCAAACAGAGCGCCCGTTCCGTTACTTTTTTAAACCTGGAGCAGCTAAAAAGACTTCTCAACAGTCCTAAAATAGCGACGGATACAGGGCTCAGGGACAGGACCATTCTGGAAACCTTATTCAGCACCGGATTAAGGGTATCAGAATTGGTTAGTTTGAATCGTGATCAAATTGACCTAGAGCGCAAGGAATTCGGCGTCAAAGGCAAAGGGAACAAGTTGCGAGTAGTTTTCTTGTCCGACACAGCCGCGGAATGGATTCAACGCTACTTGAGATCACGCCGAGACAATTTCAAGCCCCTTTTCATACGCCATAATGGCACAGTAGACATCCGGAACAACGGTGAAGGAATGCGACTAACGGCAAGGTCTATCCAAAGGATTGTTGCCAAGTATGCAAAAAGAGCCGGTCTGCCAATCGAAGCAACCCCGCACACCTTGAGGCACTCCTTTGCCACAGACTTGCTGATAAGTGGTGCCGATATACGCTCTGTTCAAGAAATGCTGGGGCATGAAAGCATCCGGACAACACAGGTTTATACTCACGTCACTAACAGGCATCTAAAAGAGGTCCACAAAGCCTTCCATAGTAGAGGCAAACAAGAATGAATGCTATATCTGAAATATTATGTCAACTAAGGTTCCGTGAGGGTTGTCTCTTAGAAACTAACAAACGGATCTATAGGCGACACGCCCTGCAATCCTCATAACTACATATAACTGGGACTCTACGGCGTTTTTATGACCTCAACCTAACTGTTAGGAGCCCTAATGAAAGAATTCGGCCACCATATTACTCACATATCTGGCAATTGCAGGAGCGGCAGTCAGGCCTGGGGATTCTATGCCGATTAGATTTATTAAGCCTGGAAAGCCCGCCTTCTCTTCATGTGCAATTACGAAATCCCGGAAGCCTTCTCCCGGGCTTTGAAGTTTGGGTCTTATACCAGCAGATTCGGGGGTTAAGTCTTCAAGTTCAACAAATGGAAGGAATCTCTTGGCTGAATTGTAGAAATACTGCTTATTCTTCTCATCAACTGCGTAATCTATCGCTTCAACGTAGTAGGCATTGGGGCCGAGCAGCACCCTGCCATCGAGTCCCTGTCTCCAATGAATCCCATGTCCGGCTTGCTCTGGGGCTGGGTAGATCAATCTATTGACGAGGTTTCTATATTTTGAGTCTAGGCTGAAGTATTCGCCTTTGCAGTAATGAAGCTTATAACCTGCTTTAACTATATCTATTCCGACTAGCTGGGCTATTCTGTCAGAGTTTAAGCCAGCGGCATTTATCACGACTCGACTGATAATAGTAGAAATTCCTTCACGATCCCTTATATCCACCCTGTACTTCTCCCCCATTCTCTCTATTCCTACTACTTCAGTGCCAAACACAAACTCAGTTCCCTTCTCTCTCGCCTGGCTGTAAAGAAACTTCAGCAAAGTATGGGAATCTAGAATCCCGCTGGATGGAGACAATAGTCCAGCTCTAGCTTCAATATTTGGCTCGAGTTTCTTCAATTCCGTCTGAGAAAGGAGTGCTAAATCATCGAGGCCATTATTTCTTCCTTGCTCGTACAGTATATCGAGCGAGTCTATTTCATCTTCGTCTACTGCTACTATAATCTTGCCAGACCTCTTACAGGAGATATTATGTTTGCCACAAAGCTCGTAAAGCAGCCTTTTACCCTGGACACAAAGCTTAGCCTTAAGGGAGTTTTCAGGATAGTAGATACCGGCATGGATTACCTCGCTATTCCTACTGCTGGTCTCGAGTCCAAATGTGCGATTCTCCTCAAATATAAAGATTCCTTGCTTCCCTTGCGCAATTTCACAAGCGGCAGCCAGCCCAATTACTCCGGCACCAATGATTGCTACATCAATTTCAGCAAGCATTTCTTAGCCAGCTTTGGTCTACTTCATTCTGATGAAAGCCGATGTTTTCCAGTGGTATGGGGACGCTTAGTACCTGAGCTTCGCGCTCAACTTAGATACTATTGGGTTGCATGATCCAATCCTCAGAATTCGGTGATGCTTGATGATTGCGGATCTGCCATCCACCATAACTCCGGCAGACTCCTCCAAGATAAACAGGTGTCTTCTATACTTTATCCGAGAATCTTCTCTGCCTCTTTCCTATAGGCATCCATCAAATATGGTATTCCGGTGACTTTGGCACATTCTTCAGTCAATGACATCAATTGATGCCGTGTAATAGCTGGCACATTGAAACATCTTGCCCCAGCCATTAATTGCTGCAAACCTACTCTGATTTTTTCGCTGAAACTGTACATCCCCACAGCACCCAGTGGGATATTCTTCATTGCGTCGGGCCCTACAATACCCTTGACGTCTTCGTAGCAGACGAAAATCTCTTCGGGTGTTGAACCGAATTGCCCAACTGTATTGGGTAACTTGCCATCCTTAAGCCACTGTTCGATATTCTTTCCTACCATACCCGGAATCATCAAAGCCCTTCCCATGCAGACAGCTTTTGTAAACGGTGCCCCAAGTGCAAGAGCCTTGAACACGCCATCCTCACTACTGAATCCACTGGCAAAGGCTATATCAGGTACCCGCTCACCTCTTTCTGTTAGCTTCTGGCAAAAATCGTAAGCAGCAGAGTGGAGGTACAGACTCGGCATCCCCCATTCTTCCATCATTCGCCACGGACTCAGACCTGTACCACCACCAGCACCATCCAGTGTAAGCAGATCAATCTTGGCATTTGCTCCCCATCGAATGGCCATAGCTAGTTCTCTCAATCCGTATGCACCAGTTTTCAGAGTAACGCGTTTAAAACCCAGATCCCTGAGGCGTTTAACTTCGGTATAGAAACCTTCTTCATCAATAAAGCCGAGGCGGCTGTGGCGTTCAAATTCCTTGAGAGAGCCGTCTTCAAAGGCTGCCTGTGCTACCGGATTTGAAGGGTCAGGAGTGA
>CP070793.1:993783-996566 GCA_020346965.1 Chloroflexota bacterium
GACCACGTACAAAAGGTCATCGTCGGCAAAGACTGGGCAATAGAGTTGGCAGTCGCGGCACTCGTGAGCCAGGGTCATATCCTGAGAAAGGACACACCGGGAGTGGGCAAGACCATGCTGGGCAAAAGCGTGGCGCAGTCCATAGACTGCGTCTTCAAACGGATACAGCTCACACCGGATATGCTTCCCAGCGACATCACGGGTGCATATGTCTTCAACCAGCAGACCGGCGAGTTCCTGTTCCGCCCCGGCCCTATCCTGGCCCAAATCGTGCTGGCAGACGAGGTCAATCGAGCCACGCCCAAGACGCAGTCAGCTCTTCTGGAGGCGCTGGCGGAGCGACAGGTGACAGTGGACGGAGTAACACATCACATCAATCGTCCCTTCATGCTGATTGCCACCGAGAATCCCATTGAACACCTGGGCGTTTTCCCCTTGCCGGAGGCTCAGCTGGACCGGTTCATGATGCGGATACACCTGGGATATCCCGCTTTCGAAGACGAGATGTCTATCATAAGCAACCAGCGTATACAACATCCAATTGAGGGCCTTGGTGCTGTTGCCAGTGCAGACGAGGTGAAGGAAGCACAGGATGTTGTTAAAGAGATCTTCGTGAAGCACCAGATTCAATGGTATATAGTCCGGCTCGTGCATGCCACACGAAAACACAGCAAAGTCTTGCTGGGTGCCTCCCCCCGGGCATCCCTCGATCTGTTCCGCTCTTCTCAGGCACTGGCGTTGCTGAGAGGGAGAGACTACGTGACACCGGACGATGTGAAGGAATTGGCAACATTGGTGATAGGGCATCGTGTCATTGTGGCTCCAGCAGCTCGTATGGAGAGTGTGCATGGAGGCGAGGTCATTGAGGACGTGCTGGAACAGGTACCAGTGCCAGGTGCCCGCGCCGACCGCCAGGCGGCCGATAGTTAAGACTTACCCACCCACGCTTGCTTGTCCCCGAGACATTTATTGTCGCCGTGGAATTAACGACGGGAGCACCGATGAAGGTGGTCAACATCATCGCCCCACTGTACTTGAGCAGGCTCCCCGCCATTGCATGCCATCACGGACATTTCGCCACGGCCTCTCAGTGAAACATGGTAAGGAGTGTCCTGGGTTCCATGGCCAGCTTTGACAGCACGTACCGATGCTATGAGCTAAGCATTCAGAGCGGACAGTCTGCCAGTCTCAGGCAGGTACGATTCCGGCAACAGGGGCTCAGAATCTGGCCCACTTCAAGTGAGCTCTAGACGGTATGAGCCTTATCAGGGCGTACCGCAGCAGATGGCCCCGCACCTGTGGCCATGCCTCTGCCACGTTCGATCTATCTTCGTTGTTCACGCCGTGCCTACTATAGGAGGCCCGCACGTAGGTGTGCACTATTTTCTCCAGAGCTGCTGCCATCCCCGGTACTGCGGCTGCCAGTTTGCGCCCATATTCCTGAGGCGTCAGGTTTTCTCTCGGCCCCATCCTGCTCAGTGCGGCGAGGTGGCCTACTCTAGCATACGCCGCCAGCGGCTCTGACACCTGCCCAAATAGACGCCTCCATCCCAGCCAGATGATCGCACCAAGAAACGCCAACCCCGCAAACAGTCCCAAGAGTCGGATATTCAGGGGACTGCTTGCCCCATAACCGTCTGTGTTGATTGCCGGACCACCACTGCCCTCACGACCCGGATTCACCGTAGGGCCAATGGCACCCCCCACATCCTCAGGCGGAAAACCAGACTCTCCCCGGGGGATGAGTGTATGGATGGGAGTGGGCTCAAACAGTATCCAGCCGTATCCAGGGAAGAATGCCTCACTCCAGCTGTGGCTATTCCGTACAATAAACGTATACTGCCCGTCCTGTGGACCACCGTCTCGAGGTCCCACCATATCCGGGGGCACATATGGATCGGTCGACTCGCCCGGACCATATCCCGCGACCATCCGAGAGGGCACTCCGGATGCGCGAAGCAAGACGGTCATAGCAGAGGCAAAGTACGTACAGTAACCCTCTCTCGACTCAAAAAGGAAGTAGTCAACACCGTCCCAGCCGTCAGGGCGTGCTCCTGTATCCAGCGTGTAATCAAAGGCACGTAGATAACTGCAAATCGCCATGGCCTTCTCGTATGGCGTCTCGATGTCCCTGGTCAATTCCTGCGCAAGGTCCACAACACGAGGGGGTATGGTGTCCGGGAGCTGCAGGTACCTGTCCAGGATCCACCCCGGGTACTCAGTACCGGCTGCACACAAATCGCTTTCAGTCGCTGTCGAAACGCTTACAGTAGCGCTGTATGAGTTCCGAGCGGAGGACCGACCGACAGTGAGCACGGAAACCACATCGGGCGGGCTCGGGACATGACGCTCCACGATGAACGTGTCGACTCCTTCCGTGCCAGCTTCCCAGGAAACCATCCTCACATCGTCAGGCAGGGCGAGCCCGATGTCCTCCTCGGTCAGCATGTCATGAGAGGCGGATTCCATTTCCTGTAGCTGCCAGAACACTTCCCGCAGGTCAGATGGGAGGTTCTCCGCTTGCGCGGCCAGTTCCGCTTCACTTCCGGCAAGTGATATATTGTAACTGGCAGGTTGCGCCACTTCTAGTTCGTAATCAATTGACATGTCCACGGGATAGCCGCCCACATACACCGGCTCCCCCGCAGCCAGGGAAAACAGCACCCTCACAGTCACTTCAACCTGCCGCAGATTCTGAAACTCTTCGTTCAGCTCTTCGGCAGTGCTCAACCCGGCAGACACTACCTGAGTATCGCCAATCTTCCATCCCGTGTGCGTATACA
>CP070793.1:996666-999927 GCA_020346965.1 Chloroflexota bacterium
CTGGTGATAATGATGTTGGTGGTCTAGTTGGAAGCAAAGACGGTGCCACGGTGAGCAACTCCTTCTCGGATATCGAGACCAGCGGACAAAATAACTCAGCAGGCGGTGTAGGCAAGACGACAGAGGAAATGCAAGACATTGCAACTTTCTCAGGAGCTACTTGGGATATAGTTGGAGTTGCTAATCCTAGCATACGCAACCCTGGATACATCTGGAATATCGTTGATGACGTGACGTATCCTATCCTGAGTTGGCAGCCTGTTTCTTGACACAATCAAGTCTCAACCCATCCCCGAAACCCAGACTGCTCAGAAACAGTAACCTGAATATCAAGAAGGGGGTATGCCCTTTGGATTGGGCTATGGCATAGTTCTAATCCATTCTCGAAGTCCACCGAACTAACGAAGTGAAGGGAGGGAGACAGAGGGCCGTTCCCCTTTGGTACTCGTTGACAATACTCTTATCAGGGAGTAAATTATTCCCAACATAACCTACTACATGATGGAGCATCTTTCTAAAGGAGGGCTAATCCTATGAAGACTGAAGAGATGGATTTCCATGATTTTACACATGTTGACGCCGGACATGCCTGTGAGCTCGAGGTTGTCTGCTCGGATTCTTACAGCGTGAGTGTAACCGCGGGCGATAACATAATAAAGTCTGTCAAGGTTGCCAAAGAAGGGGAAACGCTCAAAATATGGCGCAGTTTATCTTTCCTCCGTGGTCTGATTCCAGGTACTTTCAGTGTGAAAGTCACGATGCCCGGTCTCACGGCACTGGATTTGTCGGGTGCCAGTAAGGGAACTGTGAGTGGATTTACTTCTAAGAGCAGTTTCAGTGCTGACTTAAAGGGAGCTAGCTCTCTGACCATAATGGATATGTCGGCCGGTGACATAAGGTTTAATCTATCCGGAGCCAGCAAAGCTACCGGACAGATAAAGGGTACCGATGCCGGATTCAATCTGAGCGGCGCAAGCAGAGTTGAACTCGAGGGCTCGGCAGGCAATACAGTCATTGATGCTTCTGGTGCCAGCCACGTGAATCTAGCCGGTTTCCACGTTGACGGTGCTAATGTCAAACTCAGTGGTGCCAGCCACAGTACTGTCAACATAGATGGTCAACTGGATGCCGACCTGAGTGGTGCTTCCAAATTGCATTGGCTTGGGAAACCGGTCATGGGCGATATGAAGACGTCCGGCGCTTCAACAATAAGCAGCAAGTAGATGACTAGGTTACGGGCTAGTGACAGCTGAATATCAATTGGGGGATATGCCCTTTGGGTCGGGTTATGGTGCTTGTCCGAGCATACTGCTTTGGTACTAACCCACTACCTAAGATTTATGAAACCCGCTCGAATCTAGCTAGGAAATGTCCTAACAACGGAGGAGCATAAACTCTTCTTAAGCCCCTTATTTCTTCCCTTTGCCTGTGAATCCTTATGACAGCGTCAGCGATATAGTCCATATGGTTATCTGTATAAACCCTGCTCGGTATCGCAAGTCTCAGCAAATCCAATTTCGGTAATATCATTCGCCCTGTCTTTTCATCCATCTCTCCGAAGCAGGATGTTCCGAGCTCTACTGCTCGCACCCCAGACTCTATGTATAATTCCACGACCAATGCTTGTGAGGGAAATTGCTCTTGAGGAATATCTGGAAGGAATTTCTTACCGTTGATGAAAACTGCATGACCACCCGCAGGATTAACCGTGGGAATCCCCGCACTATGAAGCTTTTCCCACAGATATTTGACCTGTCCGCATCTATACTCAAGATACGTTTCCTTGGTTGATTCCTCCAAACCTACTGCCATAGCCGCTAATTCCCTGGAAGCTAAACCACCGTAGGTAGGAAATCCTTCCGTTACAACAAGCATATTTCTTATTTCCTCGAAGAGTCTTCCATTATTAGTTGCTAAAATCCCACCTATATTGGTTAGAGCATCCTTTTTGCCACTAAAAGTGCAACCATCCGCATGAGAAAACGTTTCTTTGGCAATCTCTCTTATAGTTTTGCCTTCGTAACCCTTCTCTCTCGTTCTAATGAAATATGAATTCTCAGCAAACCTACAGGCATCTATGAAAAACGGAATACCGTGTTTCTTTGCCACTTCTCTTGTCTTCCTTATATTCTCCATAGATACGGGTTGGCCCCCAACCGTGTTATTTGTGATTGTAGTCATTATTAGTGGTATGTTCTCTCTGTTCTTTTCCACAAAATCCTCAAGCTTTGCGATATCCATATTGCCTCCGAAAGGCCTGGAGTTTTCCGTATCAAAGGCATCTTCAACAACGAAATCTCTAGGAATACCGCCGATGAATTTTACGTTTGCTCGAGTTGTATCGAAATGGGAATTGCTCGGAACAATGTTCCCTGGTTTTACCATATTAGAAAAAAGAATATGTTCTCCGGCTCTCCCCTGATGCACTGGAACGAAGAATTTGAATCCGAAAATATCCTTTACAGCTTTCTCTAGCATGTAATAGCTGTTGCTTCCGGCATAAGCTTGCTTAGTTATCAGCATTGCCGCCCATTGTTCATCGCTCATCGCACTTGTTCCACTGTCTGTTAGTAAATCAATATAGATGTCATCTGTCTTCAGCCCAAAAACATTGAAACCAGCTTCTTTTACCAATCTTTCTCTTTCTTCCCCGGAAAGCAGTCTTATTCCTTCCACCATCTTTATTCTGAAAGGCTCGGCTCTCATAAAATTGACATCCTTAGACGAATTAGTTGCTCTATCTGTCTATTATCATTCTAATCTTAAGAAGATGTTCTGTAAATGCTCGACCTGCCGGAAAACAGAAGAGCGGAATCAACAAGCCTACATTTCTACGGCTGCCTCAATCCTCTGATAACGCTCCAAGCTATCCCAAAAACCAAACTGCTCAGAGACAGATATCTGAATATCAAGAAGGGGGTATGCCCTTTGGGTTGGGCTATGGCGTAGCTTCAAATCGTAACTAGAAAATTGGCGTTATTTTGGCGTTAAAATGTCTGGGACGAGTCGGGATAAAATGGGACTTCACGAACAAAAAGGGGCTTCGGCATTTGACACAAAAGTTCTGTTTTATACGTGAAGTGACCTTTTAGGACATCTAGCCTAGAATCCGAAGACCGGTGCTCTTGTCCGCTGAGCTATAGGCGCACCGTATATGGAATTCTAGTGCTGGATCCTTCTTGTGTCAACTTATCCCAATAATCCTATAGAGCTTATGCCAAAATCCCTTCCAGTTGAAAGTTACTCATGGTGTGTGCTATA
>CP070793.1:1000027-1004310 GCA_020346965.1 Chloroflexota bacterium
AACAGATTTAGCAATCAGGACCTTGTCAGGGAATGTGAAAAGGCTGGGCTGGAGGTCGTCGTCTCTTCTATAGGAGAATGGATGAAGTACATCTTCTACCGGCATGTTGAGGATGCTGTAAGGGACCGAAAATTCCTGAAGGCGCTGATTAGCTATATAATAAAACGTGTCTGGGAACGTGATGAGCATAAGGTAATCAAACATTACGAGAGCCTCGTTGATATGAAAGAGCCGTCAACGGAAGAAGTACTGAGGTTGACGAGTGAGTGGCTTTCCCCGAAATGCGGAAGTGAGGCAGTTCTCAGTATAGGTACTGGGGTCGAATGGATGGAGAACCCCAAGTTTGCCGGTGTGATATCGGTGATGCCCCATGGCTGTATGCCCGGGGGGATTGTAGCCGCGATGTCGGAAAAGTTCAGTGTCCTGTATCGTAAACCCTGGATCAATCTTACCTATGACGGCTTTGTGGAAAGCACCAATCTTACTAAAATCAATAATTTCGCTGAGGTTATCAGGTTTTGTAGCCAAGAAGGAAAGAAGGGCGTTTAGGCAGTCCTCTTTCTGTGCACAAGATAAATCACCAGTCCCACCGCTACTACTCCTGCTATGATCCCGCCAATTAGTGGCCAGTTAATTGTTTTGGCAAGATTCCATCTAGCAGGTAAAACAGCCTCAAAGCCTGTGGCGACCACGGTGCCGTCGATTTTAAGCCCCACGGTATGGTAGCAGCCAGCAGCGATTTGGACGACGTCCGTCCAGCTGCCGACATCGCACTGCCCAATGCCGTTATATCCCACGCCGACCACGGTGTGGTCGGACTTAAGCCCTACCGTGTGATCACCGCCTGCGGCGACTTGGATGATGTCCGTCCAGTTGCTGATATCACACTGCCCTGCCCCATTATTTCCCACGGCAACCACGGTACCGTCGGATTTAAGCCCCACCGTGTGATCACTGCCTGAGGCAACTTGGATGATGTCCGTCCAGTTGCCGATATCGCACTGCCCGTAGTAATACTCCTCGGGAACCTCGGCTCCCGCGGCGATCGCAGTGCCGTCGGATTTAAGCCCCACCGTGTGGATATGGCCTGCGGCGACTTGGACAATGTCAGTCCAGTTGCTGACATCGCACTGCTTGTAGTGGTTGTATCCCACGGCGACCACGGTGCCGTCGGACTTAAGTCCCACCGTGTGACCGTCACCTGCAGCGATCTCGGTAATATCTGTCCAGTTACCGACATTGCACTGCCCGTGGGTATTCCGTCCTACTGCGACCACGGTGTTGTCGAACTCGAGCCCCACCGTGTGAGTGTAGCCAGTGGCAATCCGGACGATGTCCCTCCAGTCGCCGACATTGCACTGCCCGTAGTTATCCCATCCCGCGGCGACCACAGTGCCGCCGGACTTAAGTCCAACTGTATGATAACAGCCTGCGGCGACCATGCGTATTAGCTGACCTTGAGCCACAGCAGAAGCAGGAAGAATCAGGCTGAAGATTAGAGCGATAGATAGCAGAGCTAGGAGAAGCATTTTCATGTTTTTCATTGCCACACCGAGCAGTTCTCCAAAATCTCTATCTAATAGAACATTATATTACATTCTCCATATCCGCGCTTGGTTTACTCTATGTTGACAATTTGATTTTTGATGATATACTAAAGGAGTTATGGCTAAATCCTATGTTCGCCTATTGTTACGGGGTGTTGTGGAGCCCTTGTTGCTCTTCATCATAGGCGAATTGCTGCCTATACATGGCTATGAGATTGCCCGAGAACTGGAACGAAGGAGCGCAGGCTACTTTGATCTTACGGCAAGCACTCTTTATTCCGCGTTGCGTCGTTTGGAACGCAGGGGGCTCGTATCGAGCTCGTGGCAGTATATTGCTAAGCAGAAACGCCGATGTTATGCATTGACCGAGAAAGGTCGCCAGATTCTGGCTGAAGAATTATCTCAGTGGGAGCAATTCCTTGGCGCTACCGACAGCGTCATAGACAGCCAGTAAAGTGGAAATTCAAATCCTGGGTGCCCATCTAGCTGAGGTAAAAGGGGCACGATTAACCTCTCTGTTAATTGACCGTACTTTGGTCGTAGATGCCGGTGGACTTACCTCAGCCCTTTCTCTACCTGAACAGAAGAAGATAGAAACCGTTTTGCTTACACATCACCACTTCGATCATACTCGCGATCTAGTCACTCTGGCTGCGAACGCCGGTTACTATTGGCGAAAGCAACTGGTAGTCTACGCTCCGCGCTATACACTTGATATTGTTACTGGAGGACTTCTTAGCAGCAAGCTATACACTAATTTTCTGGAGTATCCCAGTGAGGAAAAACCAACTGTCATACTTGAGGCTATTGAACCGTATAGCAGGAAGAATATTGACGGTTATGATGTTTTAGCAGTACCCGTAAAGCATTCTGCACCCACTGTCGGCTATCAAATCATCTCTTCGGATGGTAGAAGCCTGTTTTACACCGGCGACACAACAGTGGGAATATCCGAGTGCTGGCAGCATATCTCTCCCGAGTTACTTATTGCTGAAGTTGCCGGACCGAACAAGTATGCGGATTGGCTCGAGCAGGCTGGTCATCTCTGTGCCGAATTCCTAAAACAGGAACTCATACAATTTCGTCAACTCAAAGGGTATTTGCCCCGCGTCATTATTATTCATATTGGCAATCCTTATGAGCAGGAGATTAAGGAAGAAGTAGCTCAAGTAGCTCAGGAACTGGAAGCAGATATAACTCTCGGCTACGAAGACATGAAGGTCACCCTGTAAGCATTACCTACGTTAAATCGCTGCTCCTACTTTCTCTCGGTAAGTATTTGTGGTTTTCAATTGAATGCTGGCGCCATAGTGAGCTATCCTATGGCGCCAGTAGTTTTTTCACTCTACCTTTGGCAGGTCGGCCAACGCCTTCTTTACTTCCTGCTCGGGATAGGCATAGTCTGTCAGCTTGCCCGAGAGGTAAGCATCATAGGCAGCCAAGTCGAAGTGTCCGTGCCCGCTATGCGCTATAAGGATGGTCTTGGATTTCCCTTCCTCTTTACACTTCAGGGCTTCATCAATAGCTACCTTGATGTCGTGGCAGGGCTCAGGGCCGGTAATAATACCCTCGGTGCGGGCAAAGGTTACTCCGGCTTTGAAGGTTTCGGTTTGATGCTCCGCCCTGGCCTCAATCAAACCCAGTCGATGGAGGTGGCAGACGATGGATGCCATGCCGTGGTAGCGCAATCCGCCGGCGTGGACTGGCGGAGGGACAAATGTATGGCCCAAGGTGTACATTAGAATAATCGGAGCGAGCCCAGCCTCATCACCATAGTCCCAGGTATAGGTGCCCTTAGTCAACGTAGGACAGGCACGCGGTTCCACACAGATGATTTCCATATCTGGTTTCTTTCCGCTAATCTTGTCCCTTATCCAGGGCAGGAACTGTCCGGCAAAGTTTGAGCCGCCGCCGACGCATCCTACAATAATATCGGGATAGGCATCCGCCATCTCCATTTGCTTTCTGGTTTCCTCACCAATTATGGTCTGGTGAAGGAGGACATGGTTGGCAACACTGCCGATGGAGTACTTGGCCTCGTCATCAGCGAAGGCATCCTCTATAGCTTCGCTGATGGCAATTCCTAGACTTCCCGAGTGCTCCGGATTCTCGGCAAGGAGTTGGCGCCCTACATTCGTATCCTTACTGGGGCTGGGTACTATCTTAGCTCCCCAGGTTTCCATCAATATACGGCGGTAAGGTTTCTGGAGGTAGCTTATATTGACCATGTAGACCTTGCATTCCAGGTCGAAGAAAGAGCAGGCCATGGCCAGGGCACTACCCCACTGTCCGGCACCGGTCTCAGTGGTCAACCGCTTGAACCCCTCCTTCTTGGCGTAGTATGCTTGAGCAACTGCCGTATTAGGTTTATGGCTCCCAGCCTGGCTGGTTCCCTCGTATTTATAGAATATCTTGGCTGGCGTATCCAGAGCCTTCTCCAACCGATATGCCCGATGTAACACGGTTGGTCTCCAGGTACGGTAAACGTCCTGTACCTCTTCTGGGATTTCGATATAACGCTCGGTACTGAACTCTTGCTTGATGATATCCATAGGGAATAGGGGAGGCGGCAAGGCCATATCCAGCGGTAGTAGCTCCTTGGTTCCGGGGTGGCGGTAGGGTGGTAGTGGCTCGGGCAAGTCCGGCAAAATGTTATACCAGCGGGTTGGCATATCTTTCTGCTCAAGAAAATACATTCCTTTATTCATTTTATTCTCCTTTCTTTTGTCATCGGCT
>CP070793.1:1004410-1007305 GCA_020346965.1 Chloroflexota bacterium
AAACCATGAATTAGCTATTAGTGCTTAAGAATTGGCTATTCTCAGGATTTATCGCAAGGAATTTGAGGTTTATTTTGTAAGGGAAAATTGAAAACTAAACGTGCTACCACTCCCAGAGATAGAGGAAATCCAGACCTGCGAGAACCTGAGTTCATTGGATGCATCTAATGATGCTCTTAAGTTCTCGGCATACCTGAAGATGTTATCTTCATTTGAAGCCGTCCCGGTAACATCTACCGAATTGCGCGAGTGATTGATATTATTCAAGACTACCTGCCCCCCTGCCAGTTTTTCTATCTCGTCCAGGTCTTCGTGAATTATGGCACGCATACGTTCCATATTAGTGAGTTGGGCATTGAGCGCTTCGGCAGTGGACTGCGTCGGCCCAATCTGATTGTCCAAATTATTTATCGCCTGCTGTTGTTGCGCCACGTTGGTCTCAGCCATCGTTACATCGGAACGCAACGATTCAATACTGGTTCGATTAATCAAGATGAGAATCACGGCCAGGACAACTAGACCAATACCGACTAAAGTAACGATGGGAAGCAGGACCCGTACCATTGAGAAACGCTGGGGCATATAGGCCTCGGGTAAGGCATTGAAATTCACTATCGAAAAGTTGGCTCCTTCTTTTTCCACCAGCAATTCCTTTAGAGCCAGACCGATGTTAACCATGAATTCGTTGGGATTGAACCCTTCCGGGGGTTCCACGGGTGAAGATAATGCCGACACCTGGTAACCCGCTCCGCCAACGACAGACTGCCAGGCTTCCGGTTCTTCTACCAGGTCGCCGCATACAAACACTGGGACAGTTGCATCTACGGGGTTTTCCATGTGGCTTGAATTATAGAATGCAACGGTCCTGTTGAATTCTTCAGCGATAAGAGGCAGCCTTTCCTCCAGGGATTCAGTCTCTCCAGGCAGGGACAATCTGCGAATAACCTGGGGAAGCCTATCTGTTATGACTGCTACATCAAGGTGGTCTAACCGGGCATTGACAATGATTGCCCGGGGCTCGTTCGGGACACGGCACAGAGCTAAAGGAGCCAGGTCCATAATATAGGGCTTAACACCGGCCTGGCGCAGCGTTCTGACCAGAGCATCAGCTAGATTACGGGGGAAGGTGACCAAGAAAATACGGCTTTCCCCTTTCATTGGGGAAGGAAGCTGTTGATAAGAATAATAGATATCCTCCAGAGGCGTCGGTATCGTTCTCTTGACCTCACGTCTTACCGCCTCGGGAAACACGGCTTCAGGCAGTTCGGGCAGGGTTATTATACGATACAGGGAATCGTCACCACTCAGAGCAGTGATAACCTTGCTAGTGTTTGCTCCAGCTTCTTTAAATATCTGCTTAACCTTGTCGGCTACCTGTTCTTCCTCAACGATGAGTCCCTGACTGACCAGGCCCGGTTCCAGCGGCAAGCTTGCCCACTTCTCTACCTGTTCGCCCTTCATGACCAGCAGGTTGATGCTGGTATCTCTAATAAATAGCGTAGCAACTCTCTTAGACATTATTATTCACCCTTTATGACCGTAGATAATCAGGCTGATGTCAGCCGATCCACCGGAAACATTTGTCTTTATACTGGTCACTTCAGCACTCCAAGGCAGGCGGAAGTCATCTCCTGTTCTCAGTGCGTAGATGAACTCCAGTATGTTCCCGATGCTGCCTTGGACAACCACGTTAAACGAAGAAGTAGAATACGTAACAGCCCCCATAGTCTGATTAGCTGGTTTTTTTGCCGTGAGCGCGACAAGGCTGACATTACAGTTGTCGGCAATCTCAAATAAGTCGTCGCCGTACTCAATGCTTTCCACCGATTCAGGGAACTGCGCTCGACTCGCGGCGAGCAGTGATTCCGCCTGCGTTAGCTCGTCTTCCTTCGCTTCCCTGTTATCAATGAGGCCGGGCAAGAGAGTCTGAGCCTGCGACAGCCTTTCATTCAACGCAGCCTTTTCCCCATTTTGCCCGGAGTAGATGGAGAACAGGACGCCAAGGGCAACGGCAAAAATGACGACTATTACAATCAGTAAGACCTTCTTGCTCAATTTCACAACTTACTCCGATTCAGTGTAATAAAAAATTCTCTCACGAGCCTGTTCAGACATTTCCCAGTAATATTCTGCCTTTCCACTATTCTTCAAATCTGACTACCGTCTATTTCCGTATTGTCCCGGATTGCACTGGGCACGCATATTTGCCACAAGTATATAGTAATCCTCGTTCGCGTCAATCACCCATTGGTAATGGGAGAATAGTATTGGCTCGGTCTGATTCGCTCCAAACCATAACCGCCAGGAATTGAGTATTAAGTATATTCGAATTCGCGAGTTTCAAGAATGAAGTGGTGCAAAATATGGCAATTATGATTCCAAACGGAATGTCCCACTCGCTGGACGGGAGTCGCCTTTGCACCTGTTAGAGTAAACTAAGAAGAAGCAAGTACGAGGTGACTCGTAAGTAATCCGGCAATCTCGAAGGTTCAAGTCCAAAGCCGGAATCCTTGATTACTAAACTACTTTCGTTTTCGATTCTATGGTTTGTTGCTATCGGGAGGTACGACAATTACTGCTGGCTAACCTCCCACGAATCAATAATGAAAGTCAGCTTTTTAACACCAATAAGGAAATTGAGACCATCAACCCACCCTTCATCCTCCGGGTAGTTTATGCTTGTGCCGGGCTGCAGTTGTATCTCGACGCTGCCCGCTATAGAGCCGTAGAAATCACCACTGGGCTGCACATGCGTCGTACCATAGATTGACATCACGAAGATAGGATCGGTTACACCCGCTTCCGTATTCGGTTCGAAATAAAAATCCCCTAGAGTTATGATGACGCCGGAACCCACCACGGTACACTTGCCACCTATCCAGAGTGCTTTCTGGG
>CP070793.1:1007405-1011104 GCA_020346965.1 Chloroflexota bacterium
ACTGTACCTGTCATGCCGAACGATAAATACGCTTTGTTAGGCATTTGCAAATTGCCATCCACGATAATGATTTTCACTATATCGCCTCGGGTAACATTAAAAGTCGTCGGCGTGGCTTGGGGACCAGCGCTTCTGGTAAATACGACACTGAGTACTATACCAACGACTACCACGCAGATTACGATTATTAGTATTCGCCTTTTTTTCATTCGTCTGTGTACCTCTCTCTATTTTAATAAACTAATCATTATAGCGCATATTTACCGTTACGCGTAAAGAAAGCGCACCAAATATTTAGGTCAGGACATTAACTTGCCTTGCCTTCACTCTTCATCTCAGCATCAGCATTCTTACTTTCCTTAACCAGCTTGGCCAACTCATCAAGGCGGCTGCTCATGATGTTCAGCAGCTCCTCTGCTGCCTCAGCCCTGATAAAGATAAGGCCCCGCCCACCTAAATGACTGAATACCAAAAGCTTAGTACCAGTATCTATGCCCAGTTCCTTTCGGGCTTCCACTGGTATCACCAACTGCCCTCGAGGTCCAAGCACAGCAGTGCCAAAACACCTGCCTATTATACGTTCATCCTTTTGCTCCATTCTTACCTCCTAAGCAAACAAAGTTAGTATTATATGATTTATCTTACTAATTTGTCAAGTAGTATAAATCTGACAATTCAACAATTGTGTAAAGCGAAGGAATGTTGTAGTGAGTCTTAGCCTTGTCATAAGCAAATGCAAGAATCTAGCCCACTATTGGTAAGCGAGTCGACCTATTAACAGCAATTACGTTAGAATTGATTTGTCAAGCAACATATGAATTCTAAGTGTGGGCCACTATGAAAAAACTGATTGAAGGGGCCGGTAGGCTGGGGATAGAGCTCAATGCCAGGCAGGTAAAGCAATTTGAGCTTTACTACGAGGAGCTAATTGCATGGAATGAAAAAATCAACCTCACGGCTATAACAGATTACTCTTCGGTACAGGTGAAGCATTTCCTTGACTCTCTAACTGTTTCGCTGGCCATACCTGAGAGAGAGGTGGGAAGGTCGGATTTTAATATCGTTGACGTAGGCACTGGAGCCGGCTTTCCGGGAGTGCCACTCAAAATTATTATTCCTCAGCCCAGGCTTGTACTAATTGAACCAACAACCAAAAAGACAGCTTTCCTCCGCCACGTCATCGACAGACTAGAGTTGAAAAATGTGGAAGTCTTGAATAGCGGAGCTGAAGAAGCTGCTCACCTATCGCCTCACCGTGAGCAATTTGCTCTGGCTCTCTCCCGTGCTGTAGCCACACTGCCTGCACTGGTGGAATTGACTCTGCCCTTTTGCCAGGTCGGGGGAAGGTTTATCGCTCAAAAGAAGGGGGACATAGACCAGGAGGTAGACAAAGCAGAAAAAGCCATTGCTACTGTGGGTGGTAGATTGAACCAGATAAAGAGAATTGAATTGGACGAACTCGATGATGCGCGTTATCTGGTAATTATTGATAAAATATACCAGACACCGAATAAATATCCCCGTCGTCCTGGACTGCCAAGGCGACGCCCGATTCAGGAGGTAAGTAAAGATGTGGAGTAAAAGATCCCGGAGGTTCTGGTTTGGCCTTCCTCCTTTTGGTTTCTACTTCCAGGGGTTCAAGCCTTTTTCGGACAGGAAGGAGTATCTGGAGATGCTCGAAGAGTATAAAAAGGACCTGGAAGGAGAACTAAAGGAAGTAGAAAAGGAGATCGAGGAAACTAAAAAGAGCCTCTAGCCTAAAAGCGTAAAACAGACAGGTTTAATTGGAAAGGGTGCCGGAAGATATTCAAAGGCTGATTCAAAGCCAGGCAGACTTTATCGTCAGTCAACAGCTCCCTTCCGGAGCCATCCCCTGGTATCGAGGGGGTATAACAGATCCATGGGACCACGTGGAGTGCGCCATAGCCTTAGATTTTAGCAACCGGTGCAGTGAGGCGGACTTAGCGTACAAATGGATGCGCAATACACAGAATCCTGACGGAAGCTGGTATTTCAGTTATTTCAATGACAAAGCTCACGATCTAACCAAAGACACAAATTTCAGTAGCTACATAGCAACAGGGCTATGGTTTCACTACTTCGTTACTCGGGACCTGGACTTTCTCCGCTACATGTGGCCAGCAGTGGAGAAGTGCATAAACTTCGCTCTAAGTTTACAGCAACCGCGGGGCGAGATTTATTGGGGGCTGAGTGAGAATAATGAAGTTTGGCCGGGAGCAATTCTAACTGCCTCAAGCAGCACCTGGCGCAGTATTAAATACGGTATAAGCATTGCCCAAATCCTGGGGATAGATAAACCTGATTGGAATAAGGCATGCCAGAGGCTGGCGAGGGCAATCAAAGAGCATCCCGAACTCTTCGACAGGTTGGGTGAAGATAAGAGCGGGCACGCCATGACCTGGTATTATCCCATCCTGGTGGGACTGATTAAGGGGAAGCAAGCCGACGAACGCTTATCAAGAGGGTGGCAGGATTTCATCATAGACGGTTGGGGGTGTAGATGCTTCACTGACAGACGGTCGGTATGCGTCGCTGAGACCTTCGAATTGGTCCTGGCCCTGACAAGGATGGGAGCCAGAGATAAGGCGAAGATGGTGCTGGACTGGGTAATGCAATTTGCTGATAGCGATGGTGTGTTTTATCGTGAGGTATATTGGCCGCAAAGAGAGATAAGACGGTCGGAGCTGGAGGCACAAGCCCACGAAAAGAATACCTGGACATCGGCGGCGGCGATCCTGGCCATGGTGGCTTTATATAAAACCAAATACTGTAGCCAAAACATTGGATAAGATGAGTTCGGAGCCTGTTATTAGAAGAGTTTCCCTGAAGATTTCACTATCAGCAGACGACCCTGATGATTTCGTGGGTTACGAAGTACTTATGGACTTCATCAAACAAAGGGCACTGCATAAGCTGGAAGGAGATATCATCGAAATTGGTGCCTATATGGGTCGAGGCACCGCCAAACTGGCAGAGTTTGCCCAGAGATACGGCAAGAAGGTATACGCCATCGATCTTTTCGACCCCAATCTCGACAAAACTATAAGCAAGAGTGGAATAAAAGCGGGTGATGTTTATGAGGCATTCCTCCAGGGCCGCTCGATGTTAGAAGCTTACCGGGAGTCGACTCGGGGTTTGGATAACATCGTGACCATGAGGGAAGACTCCAAAAACGTCGGCTTCCCCGAAGAACAGAAATTCATCTTCGGATTCATCGATGGGTGCCACCAGCAGTCATATGTAGAAAATGACTTCAATGTCATCTGGCCGCATCTTGCCTCGGGAGGCGCTCTCGGTTTCCATGACTACAAATTTGATGATTGGCCTGAAATCACTAAAGCTGTTGAAAAGCTAATACATGAGCACAAAAGAGAGATAAGTGAAGCATATGAGATAGAAGGCAAGTATAATATCCTGTCTCTCCTATTGATCAAGAAGTAGAATTCATCTCCAGCTCTCAAAGGCAGCTTGTCTCTGACTGAATTGAAAGGAGAATAGCAATCAAAAATAGAAGGATACCCCTATCACCCCTACTGTCTATTACTCTCGTCCTCACCCTGATTCTTGGAGCATCAATCGTGGAAGCCTCAGCAGCAGCTGTGAACATGCCTCAAGGGCGAGTAATGCCCATGGTAGCCGCAGGTTGGGGCCACACAGTGGGCCTCAAAGACGATGGTA
>CP070793.1:1011204-1014847 GCA_020346965.1 Chloroflexota bacterium
AACAGCAAAATATATATAGTCTTGAAATCCATGGACAGGACGTATGTATTCACCACAGAAACAATGATAAGAGAGAGTGTTACCGGGCAGTTCAAAGAGTTAGGCTTGAACCTGGACTATTCAGGATTTTCGGCTCCTATTCCGACAAGGGAAATAGCCAGCGGTGAATACGCCGTGGGGATTTATATCACCAAAGATGATATTGAAGCTCTGATATATACAAACAAAACTATAATAAAATCAAGAGACACAGTAGAGACCAAGTGAAGGCTGAGTTTGTGGAGCGGCTGGCCGCCAGGAAGAGTCGAAGAAATTGGCTGTCCGGATGTGTCAGCCGGGAGCAAAGAAATCCCAGAAAGTAAAACAATCCCATCATAGCTACTTTGATATAATGCAAATGTGTGGCTTCTCTATGTTAGCTGCGCCTGGGTCGCTGGGATATTCCTGGGTTCAAAGATTAACCCGCCTTTGCTTACACTCGCCTTCGGACTTATCCCTTTCACGCTTATACCTTTCCTCTCTAACAGGAAACAGACCTTAGTAATCGCCGGGTTATGCCTCTTTGCCCTCTTTGGTGGCGCACTTCGCTTCCCATCAAGCTTGCCTACAGTAGATGAGCATTCCCTCTGCTTTTACAACGACACGGGTATCGTAGAAATTCAAGGCATAGTGGCAGAGGAGCCTGATATCCGGGATAGATATTGCCTGCTGATATTTTCCGCCAGTGAGGTGATTGCGAATGCTGAAAACAAAGAGATATCGGGAACTGCCTTGATTCGAGTATCCCGATACCCTGCCTATCATTATGGAGACGTGCTCAAAGTAACAGGCGAACCAGAGACTCCTTCCCAATCTGAAGATTTTGACTACAAAACTTACTTGGAACGCCAGGGGATTTATTCCGTCATCTATTATCCCAAGGTGGAAGTTCTAGACCATGGCCGGGGCTTGAAACCTTTGCAGTGGATTTACTCTTTAAGAGAGCGCCTCTCTGCTTCCCTAGCCAGAGCTTTGCCTGAGCCACAAGGTTCGTTGGCTCAAGCTATTTTGCTGGGCCTGAGAGGCAACATACCAGATTCGCTCTACGAAGCCTTTTCCAGGACAGGAACGGTACACCTACTAGCTATTTCTGGCCTACATATCAGCATCATTATTGCCATGCTCATCAACTTTAGCATCTTGATCTTTGGCCGACGGCGTTCCATATATATCTGGTTGACTCTCGCGCTTATCTGACTTTATGCCCTGCTTGCCGGAATGCATCCACCAATAATTCGGGCAACAATCATGGGAAGCCTGTTTTTAGTAGCTGAATATCTGGGGAGACAACGGAGTGCCATCATTGCCCTGGCTTTCGCCGCTGCGGTGATGGTAGGAACCCAACCTCATCTCTTGTGGAGCGTCTCTTTCCAACTCAGCTTTTTGGCCATGGCCGGTCTTGCTCTCTTCTATCCTTACTTCCAAGCGTGGGGGAGAAAGGGAGTTGTGGCAACATTTAAGAATAGAGAGGCGCTAGTGACCACAGGTAGTATGATAACTGATATTTTTGCTGCTACCCTAGCAGCTATCGTGGCAGTCGGGCCGCTTATAGCTTATAACTTTGGTATAGTCTCCCTAGTTGCCCTACCGGCAACCTTTTTCTCCCTACCGGCTCTGCCATTTATCATAGTCACGACAGCATTAGTCGCCTTCGTGGGATTATTCACCTTGCTTGCGGCCCAAATACTGGGCTGGCTGGCCTGGCTTTTTCTTAGCTATTTAATTCTGGTTGTTCAAGGCTTTAATGCCCTGCCTCATGCTTCACTCGAGGTATTCAATGTTTCTGCCTGGCAGATCTGGGTGTACTATGTTATATTGGCTGGAGTTATAGCACTCCTTAACCGCCGAAAGCAGTTGGCTGATTTCTCGTCCAGGTTGATTTCGGGAATAAGCAAAGTCGCCAAAGGAATGCCCAGACCGCGCCTCGGCTTTTCTGTGAAATGGCTTATCCTTCCCCTTTTGGTAGTAGCCATACTGATATGGGCTGTAGTTCTGACGGCGCCTGACGACAATCTCCATGTCAGTTTTCTCGATGTCGGACAAGGAGATGCCATCCTGATTCAGACGCCCAACGGTCAGGATATACTCATAGATGGGGGACCGGACTTCCAGAAGACCACTCTGGAACTAAGCGAGAAACTTCCCTTCTGGGATAGGACAATAGACCTCATGGTATGTACTCAACCTCAAGCCGACCATATCACGGGCTTGATAACGGTCCTTCAGAGATACGAAGTGAAACAGGTGCTTGAGCCAGGGGTCTCTTATAACTCCTCTATTTATCAGGAATGGCTGAATGTTATTGAAGATAAGGGAATTGAACATAACATAGCTCGAGCGGGCCAGGAGATTGATTTGGGCAACGGAATCGAGATGGAGGTTTTGAATCCGCCAGAAGGCTTGTTTGAAGAAACCAGCCATGATGTTGATAACAATGGATCGGTACTGAGGTTGACCTGGGGAAAAGTCAGCTTCCTGTTTACTGCAGACATACGGGAAGAGGCCGAGTTCGAGCTTATCGGGCGGCGAGCCAATTTGAGAAGCACCGTGCTGAAGGTAGCCCATCATGGCAGCGATACATCAACCACCTTGCAGTTCTTGGCTGCTGTTGACCCTGAGGTAGCGGTGATTTGCGTCGGGGTGGACAATTCCTTTGGTCATCCCAGCTCTGATGTGATGGACAGATTGACTGACAGGTTGGGCGAGGACAATATTTATCGAACAGATGTGGACAGCACCATTGAATTCATCAGCGATGGAGAGAGATTGTGGGTGAAAACAGACAGCCAAGAAACATACAATTAGATCTTACAGTCTTCTCTGACTTACCAGACGTAAGGGATTAGTGCTTTCTGCCTTTGTCGGCCGAAAGCTCTCCCCCAAATGCAAACACCACCGACACATCTTTGTGCCTTCTACTTGCTGTTCGCTCATGGTAGGCAGACTGATATTGATGGATCGCCGGGGTCACCACGTGCTAGGAGACCCCCAAAAGGGTCATTGACACGTCCTTCTCCAGTGATACAATACGACTTGAAACGTATGTTCATGAAAGGTGTTGGCATATTATTGATTGCGGCAGTCCTAATCGCTGGGATGGCAGGCTGCCATGGCGACGGCACTGAATCTTGTACGCTCAATATCGCAAGTACTCTTGGAGGGTCAGTAATCACCCCTGGCCACGGCGCTTTTGCCTATGATAAGGGAGCCATGGTCAATTTGGTGGCCGCGGCTGACGATGGTTACCGCTTCGTCCGCTGGACTGGCAGTGTTGGTGCCATCGCTGATGTCAACGCTAGTGAAACCGATATCACGATGAACAACAACTACGCGATCACCGCTGAATTCGAAGCCCAGTTTATGGTCTCCGCAGGCGGTCTTCACACGGTGGGCCTCAAAGCCGACGGCAGGGTGGTCGCCACGGGACGGAACGGCGATGGGGAGTGCAATGTCGGCAGCTGGACGGGCATTATCCAAGTCTCCGCAGGCTTATTTCACACGGTGGGACTCAAAGCCGATGGCAGCGTAGTCGCTGCGGGCTTGAAAGACTACGGGCAGTGTGACGTCGGCGGCTGGACCAGCATCACCCAAGTAGACGCAGGCG
>CP070793.1:1014947-1034532 GCA_020346965.1 Chloroflexota bacterium
ATGGCCTGTTTCAGCCTGATGTCACAGAATCTTTGTCCCTTCTGTGTGTCCATCCAAAGCCTGCCTGACCCTCCGCCGCAACAGATGCTATCTTCCCTGCAGTCTGGAAACTCAACCAATTCCAGACCCGGGATACTCCTTAAGACTTCTCGAGGCTCGTCATATATGCCGTTGTGACGCCCAAGGTAGCAGGAATCGTGATAGACGACTTTCATATTTTGCTCTTTCGTGAACTCCAGCTTATGATCTCTGATGAGATGTAGTAGATACTGAGTAGAATGGATTACCTCGAAGTCGCTTCCAAGATCGGGGTATTCATGCTCAAAAGTATGATAGCAGTGAGGGGAACTGACGAGAACTTTCTTAACTGCATTTTTGCTGAAACTAGCGATGTTCTTTTGTGCTAGACTCTGGAACAGGCTTTCGTCTCCCGCTTTGCGGATTGCCTCTCCGCAACAGGTTTCGTCGGCACCTAGGATACCAAAGTCTATACCTGCTTCATTGAGGATAGCAGCGGTTGTCACGGCTATACCCTTGAGGAGAGGGTCATAGCAAGGTAGGCAGCAGGGAAAATACAGCAAATCGGTACCCTTAGTGAACGTCTTCACGTCCGTGTCTTTGACCCAATCCGCTCGTTTATCCTCCGCCTCGCCCATTGGATTGCCCACCCCGGCAATGCTTGTCAGTGCCACCCGTAGTGAACTGGGCGACTTACCTACGCCCAGCTCCATCACAGTTCTACGTATGGCCTTTACTACGTCTATTAACTGCACACCTCGAGGACAGCCGTTAACACAAGCCCCGCAGGCAGCGCAGAGCCAGATGTCTTGATCCTCAAAATCAACTACGCCGAGTTGGGCCTCATGCATCACTTCATGTATGGCGAAATTCCTCACTAGGCTCCAGGGACAGCTACCGGTACAAGAGCCACACTGGTAGCATAACTGGAGGCTTTCGCCACCTTCGTCCACCAGAATGTCTATTGCTTCTCTGTAAGGAGTCTTCACTAGCATAATTAAGCTCCCTGACAAGAATCTTGATAACTATAGAGCCGTCATAATAGTCTGACTAAGCTCTTGCTATGAGCTCTGCCACTCTGGGAGTCATAATCTCAGCAGGCTCAGCGGGCTCAACTTGCAGAACCTGCAAGCTTTTCACCCACCGCTTGGTCAAAAGATCGTCAGCTGCTGTATATCCCACCATGACAGGGTTCTCAACGTGTACCATAAGGTCGAAAATACCGTCAAGCCGCTCTATGGATTGCACCCAGGGCATAGCTATCAAGCTTCTCAACACATGCTGATAACCATTTTTACAGGCTTCTTCGGTCATGTTGATCAAAATGTAGTAACGCTTCGTTGCCATTTTTTCACCTCCTTTTTTATTGCAGTATTAAGGGCAATATGCCGACAGCTCCGTGACTGCCCCGTGACTCGCGAATTAACCTCTTGATCCTTGAATGCTCGTCAATAGTGGGGCCTTCGTAGCTGCGCGGCGACTTGGGCATTGGCCCTCTGAGAGTTGCAGTCTCCTCAACAGTGAACCCTTCGTAATCGTGGGGTTTGAAAGGTTCGACCTTGAGGATACAGAAGTGCTTGACCCATTTGCTGTGTAGTATTTTGTTAGCTACGAGGATTACCCTCATAGGGGCCGTAACCTTCACCACAAGGTCGTGCGTACCGCTGATTCGCCGGACGGAATCTACCTCAGGCACGGCTTTCAAGTCTATTAGTACATCCAGGTAATGATTTCGGTAGAACTCCTCCTCCACAGTGATCATAAAATAACCTGTTGTTGCCATTCTCTTTACCTCCTCTATTGACGTGAGCTACATCATTTCAGCATTGGCAGAGACAATGAATATTTTCATTTTTCCGTGTTGAATTGGTCATCCAGCTCGCAATAGTGGTTTCGGATCCATTCTGACTTTTCTTTGGGCAAGCCTAGCATCCTGCCAAAGAGAATTTGACCTGTCAGTCTACTTATTGGGTTTGTCATGACCTCCTCATATGCTATCCAGTCCTGATAACTAATCTCCATGCTGAATTTCTTACGCAGCTCGAAGTAGTGGTCGTGAATCCACTCCAGCTTTTCGTCCGGCAAGCCCAGCCACCTGGCAAAACGAAGTTGACCTGCCAGTTTGGCTATTGGGTTTTTCATGATCTCCCCATATGCGGTCCAGTCTTGCTCAGTGATTTCCATTTTTTCACCTCCTTTCCTATCGCAGTATTCAGGGTAATATACCGACAGCTCCGTGACTGCCCCGCGACTCGTGAATCAGTCTTCTAATCCCTAAACCTTCCTCAACAGTGAGCCCTTCATAACTACCCGGCGTTTTGGGAATTAACCCTCTAAGCCTGGCAAGCTCATCAATAGTGAATCCTTCATAATCGTGGGGTTTGAAAGGCTCAACCTTGAGGATACAGAAGTGTTTGACCCATTCATTGTGTAGTATTTTATTAGCTACGAGGATTACCCTCATGGGGGCCGTAACCTTCACCAAAAGGTTACATGTACCGCTGATTCGCTCGACGGAATCTACCTCAGGCACGGCTTTCAAGTCCCTCAGCACATTCTCGTAATGATTTCGGTAGAACTCCTCCTCCACAGTGATCACAAAATAACCTGTTGTTGCCATTCTCTTTTACCTCCTTCCTCTGCCATGAGTTGTGCTCAAGAATCTCAGGACTAGCTTTGTCCTTGTTTCTAGGTTATCACCTTGCCTGATACGCGCCATCTGATTCAGAGCCTATTTTTGACTGCTGAAAAGGCGTAATTCAGAAGCCATTCCGTAAGCGCTTTCACTTAGCAAAGCACGCCCAAAATAAGCCAGTCTGGCTACACCATTGCGGGATGGATTTTACTGAAGTACTCAGTAGGGCGGACTACGATCGATGAAGTGTCTTTCGTTGGGTAGCATTTGCCTGTTTCTGTCAGGAAGTCTCATTAGTCAGTGATGTTGGGCAGCAAAACGCTACTTTGTGCAGTGTGTTGCAACCTGGATTGTGGTGTCGCAATAACACAGAACCTTTGCCGTTCAAGGCGCATACTGTTGGCATGGTCACAAAACTAGGGCGTATTTTAGCTTTGCTCCGCTATCAATATGGCAGGATGTAAGGTTAATTTATCAGATACTTGACGAGTGAAAGTGTATTGTAAACACATGCGTTTGAGTGTCAAAGAGAATTGCTTTTACCCATATAATATAAGAGGGAGTAACCATGATAGCGGGAAGGAGAGCACCAGGCAGACCATACTATGTCGCTGACATACCATTTGAAATTGATAGAGAGTTGGCACTAGTTAGTGAGTTCTGTGGTGTAGCAAAGAGGTTATGCTATCGAGAGATTGTAGGTCTGGCCCGCGCTTTTAACGTATCTGAGCGTACTGTCTATGCCTGGCATTACGGCGAGAGACTCCCCAGATATGGGATAATGCTAGATGTAATTGAGTGGGCCAAGAATGGTAAACCACTGAGAAAGCAATACCAAAAGCCCCCATTCTACTCTATGCTCTAAACAGAAGCAGTCCGGAGTGATCGAATCCCCGGGACTGATTTTCTCCATACTGGCATTTAGTCAATGTTTCACTTTATCTTCCTTATGGTGAGTTGATGGGTTACCTTTTCTGATACGGATTCTGGTATGCCCTATTCAGCTTCGCGGTCAGCTGTCTTTACGCCATCCAAATCCTATGACGTATCATCGCTATGTTCACACTTGTACAATGCTAACTTGAGCTGACGTGCGACGTCACCTAATGCTATAATTGCGTCAGCAAGCTGTGTAACTAGATCATCAGCGGTAGGTTTCGTAAACCGCCGGTCGTCGGTTCGAATCCGGCCGCTGGCTGGGAGTAATATGAGTAGATTTGTCGATGAATTGCTGAAGCTTTCTAAGTCTTCAAGTACACCAATAGGTTTCCACCATTCTATTTCTGAAGCAAAGAGCCCGCCAATGTTGCTTGTTGTCGGACTGTCCGGCGCAAAGCTAGACGAAGCCAAAATTGTATCTGATGTCAGTGCTAGTGCGGGGCTAATATGGGGCGAGAATTCAAGTACTAGAATTATCGGGCAAACGGTCAAAGCTATAGGGGATGTTCCTGTAGGGGTATTTGTGAAGAACATGAGCGCAGATAGGATAGATGAACTTGCGAAATTGGGGTGTGACTTTGTGGTTTTTGACATAAATATGCCTGCTTTAATATTACAGAAGGAAGAAGTGGGCAAATTTCTAATGATAGAGCCCTCGTTGGACCTGGGTTTTGCTAAAGGCATTAATAGCCTTGATGTGGATGGCGTGTTCATAAGTGGTAAAAGTGAAAATTCCTTTATTGATGTCGAGCATATTATTGCTTGCAGAAGATTAGTCGAAATAATAGAGAAACCAGCTATTGTTGATTTACCTTCTTCGGTCACAAAGGCCGAGCTGACGGTTTTATGGCAAACCGGTATAGTCGGCTTAGTTGCTAGTTCACAGCAATCGGTTAAGACGTTGAGAGAGCTAGGGAAGGCGATTGGCGAACTACCGGAAAAAACGAAGAGTCGCCGTGCTAAAGCTGATGTGAAGCTTCCTCACTATGGTGGGTCTGTGTCTGGAGAGGAGGATGAGGAGCAAGAGGAAATCTAAACGGGATCCGGTTTCGCCCAAAGAATATCATGGAGACAAGCCTGGGCTTATTCTTATTATCAGCAGCGGGAATTTCTCTTACTGGTGTTATGCTGCCCGGGCCGATGACTGCGGCTACCATAGCTAAGGGCTATAGTGATAGACATGCTGGTGTCCGTATTGCCGCTGGTCATGCTGTCATAGAAGTCCCGCTAATAGCCATAATGGCTGCGATTTATTTTGGATCGGGGAGTTTGGCAGGCTCTCCTCGAGTAGAAACGATTATATATCTTGCTGGTGGCCTGGTTCTAATATATTTGGGTTTTCGGATGTTTCGAGCTACCGGTGAAGCGACTCATGCAATAGGCGGTCTGCCGACCAGATCCTTTTTAACAGGCATTGTGATTACAGGGACTAATCCGTCTTTCTATATATGGTGGTTGACTGCGGGTGCAGTTTTAATAGCTGGTGCCGCCAAGTTCGGGCTTAAAGGTGTTATTCTGTTTGCTATAGTGCATTTGCCCAGTGATTTCATGTGGAGTGAATTCCTTTCTGTAGGGACATTCGAGTCAAGGCGGTGGTGGACGCAGAGGGTGCAGAGGATTGTGTTCGGTGTTTGTGCTTCAGTTCTGGCTGGCTTTGGTATCTGGTTTTGTATTTCTGCGTTTATATAAATTCAAGGGATATTCTGGATTGCCTGTAAGTATTTCCCTTCAGTTTTTATGGATGGAGCAACAACTATCTTAACTTTGTGCATCTCTTGAATTGTTCGGGCGCTGCATACTCCCATGCCAGTGCGCAGGGCACCAATTAGGTTTTGAGTGCCGTTTGTGACAGCAGTAGGTCCAAGCAGAATCTGCTCTAATGAGGCAGTAGTGCCCACTCTAACACGTGTACCTCTAGGCAGTGCTGGATGCGAATGGGACATGCCCCAGTGGTAACCTTTTCCGGGCGCTTCCGTCGCTTGAGCTAGAGGCGATCCAATCATTACAGCGTCTGCACCAGCAGCGAATGCCTTGCACAAATCTCCGCCAATGCGAATACCTCCGTCTGTTATCACTGCTACATATTTGCTACTTTCTTTAAGATAGGTTCCTCTAGCGGCCGCACAATGCAGGGTGGCAGTTATTTGGGGAACTCCAACGCCAATAACTTCCCGTGTTGTACAGGCAGCTCCGGGACCCACACCAACCAGGATGCCATCGACTCCTGTTCTCATCAGCTCTAATGCTGCATTATAGCTGCAACAATTGCCTACTATGATAGGTAAGGACATTTGCTGGCATAATTCAGGTAATATAAGTCCTCGATAGCTCTTTGAGATGTGCCTGGCTGTGGTGACTGTGGACTGCACGATGAGTATATCCATTCCTGCATCCTTGGCTATCGGAGCTAATCGTTTAGTATTAGTTGGAGTTATAGATACAGCGCATATAGCACCGGCCTCTTTAATTGCTCCTATGCGTTGGCTGACCAGTTCTTCCTTAATAGGCTGGGAGTAGATTTTCTGAAGCAGGGTAGTGACCTCTTTCTCAGGTGTTTGCGTAATTTGATTTAAGACCTCGTCAGGGTCTTCATATCTTGTCTGTACACCTTCTAAGTTAAGGACGGCTAGTCCGCCCAGTTTGCTGAATTTGATGGCAAATGTGGGATTGACGATAGCGTCCATAGCTGAGGCCAAAATGGGGATGGACAGGGTGCAATTTCTTACGGTAAAGTCTATGTTAGTTTGGTCAGGATTGATCGTCACATCTCCGGGGACAAGCGAAACCTCATCAAATCCATAAGCACGTTCCATCTCCTTGAATCTGGGATGAGGCATTTTTCTCTACTCGATAAAGGTTGCTACACACTATACAGATATGGCAATCTAAAGTCAAGGAAACTTGTGGATTAAATTATAGCTATTGAGTATAATTTTGGGTCATGTCAGTGCTTTATGTTATTGCTACTCCTATAGGCAATCTGGAGGATATTTCCCTGCGAGCCTTGCGGCTTTTGCAGGAGGTGAAGCTGATTGCTGCTGAGGATACACGTACTACGCGGCATTTGCTTAGTGCCCATGACATAAAGACTCCATTGACAAGTTATCATGAGCATAGTAAAAGAGGCAAACTTGATTATTTACTCAATCATTTGGAGCGAGAGGATCTGGCGCTTGTTTCAGAGGCTGGTATGCCGGGGCTGAGTGATCCCGGTTATGATCTTATAGTTGCTGCAATTGAGCGTGGAGTTTCTGTGGTACCAGTCCCTGGTGCTTCGGCAGTGATTACCGCCTTAGCAATTTCTGGATTACCGACCGACCAGTTTCTTTACATTGGGTTTTTGCCACGGCGCAGAGGACAAAGGCAACGTATTTTGAGGTCAATAGCCGAGGAGTCAAGGACAATAGTGGCTTTCGAGACACCTCATCGACTTAGCGAAGCATTGGAAGATATACAAGAAATTCTAGGGAACAGAAGAATATCTGTTTGTCGGGAACTAACCAAAATTCACGAAGAGATTTTCCGGGGTAGAGTTAGTCAGGCCGGGGAGTATTTTGTCGAACCAAGAGGGGAATTCACTTTAGTTGTTGAAGGTAAGACTCGCGCCTGGTTGAAATATCGGGAAAGGAGCTGAAATGCGTCGAGGTTGTATTGCTACAGGGAAAGTGGAATGCAGTGATTGTCATCGTCCTATTAAATATGGAGAACGCTATCTCATAATAGACGGGGAGAGAGACGAAAAGCAACGCTTTTGTATGGATTGTTGCCTAAGTGGTGGGTATATATCATATGAAAACGAGAAAGGACAGCAAATAGTCACGTTCCTGCCAAAGGAATAAACACTATCGATTTGGCAGACGGAAGTCTCAGTTTATGACAATGACACATAACAATCAATGATCTACAATAGACTGGCTTTCTAAGGAAGAATTTGAACGAGTATATTTTTATCGGTGTTGCTTGGCCTTATGCCAATGGTCCTCTACATTTGGGGCATATTGCTGGTGCTTATTTACCAGCGGATGTTTTTGCCCGTTATCACCGCTTGAAGGGCAATAAAGTGCTGATGGTTTCCGGCACCGACCAGCATGGGGTGCCTATCACAATTCGTGCTGAACAGGAATCTGCAACGCCGCAAGAAATTGTAGACAAATACCATCAGCAATTCATCGATTGTTGGAAGAAATTGGGGATCTCTTTCGATTTATATACCACTACTGGTACTATGAATCATACTCAAGTTACTCATGATATATTCGTCGCTTTACTGAGCAGAGGATTAATTTATAGGGATAGCATGCTTCAAGCTTTCTGCCCCAAGTGCCGGAGGTTTCTTCCTGACCGTTATCTAGAAGGTACTTGTCCTAACTGTGGCTTCGCCCAAGCAAGAGGTGATGAATGCGACGAATGTGGTAGACCCCTGGATCCAGCGGACCTCAAGCAAATTCGCTGTCGCCTTTGCTCTACTACACCTCGGTTCGAATCCTCGGAGCATTTCTTTCTACGTCTTTCTTCTTTTCAGGATGAACTAACGGCATGGATAGATAAGCAGACTCATTGGCGACGTAATGTGCTCAGCACCTCGCGGAAATTTCTGAAGGAAGGATTAAGGGATAGAGCGATAACCCGCGATCTGGATTGGGGAGTGAATGTACCGCAGCCGGGCTTTGAACATAAACGTATCTATGTGTGGTTTGAGAATGTAATTGGCTATTTATCAGCGAGCAAGGAATGGGCAAATATGCAGGGGGACGATGCGGCCTGGCAACCTTTCTGGCAAGGCGATGCAAGGAGCTTCTACTTCTTGGGCAAGGATAACATCTTCTTCCATGCTCTTAGCTGGCCGGCGACGTTAATTGGCTATGGTGATCTTAATCTTCCTTATAATATCCCAGCTAATGAATTTTTGACTATCGAAGGAAGAAGGCTTTCCACCAGCCGAAACTGGGCAGTCTGGGTGCATGATTACCTGGAGAGGTATGACCCTGATCCTTTGAGGTATGTTTTGGCTGCCAATATGCCTGAGACCGGAGACAGTGACTTTTCTTGGCATGAATTCCTGCGTCGCAATAATAATGAATTGGTAGCGACCTATGGTAATTTAGCTCATCGCGTTCTCACTTTTGCTTATCGCAATTTCAATGGGGCCGTGCCTGTGCCCGGTGAATTAGATGGGCATAGCCTGAGCTTGCTTAATCAGACTGAAGTTACCTTACGTGATGTTGACAGCTTACTTTACCGTTGTGAATTTAAGGGTGCGATTAAAAGAGCTATGAATCTAGCTCAGGAAGCTAATCGTTATCTAGACGAACAAGCTCCGTGGAAAACTATCAAAACAGAACGAGAGGCTTCGGCTAAATCCGTTTATACCGTTCTTTCCGTGCTGACAGCATTGAAAACGATTCTATATTCATTCCTCCCTTTCAGTTCTGAGAAGCTTCATTACTTTCTTGGATTTGATGGCAATGTGGAGGAACAAGGTTGGAGGATTCAGTTTTTGCCCCCGGGGCAGAAGATTCGTCAGCCACAGCCACTCTTTGCTAAGTTGGATGAGGACATTGTTGCGGAAGAATCAAGCCGACTTGGCTCACCGAATCAAAATCAAGAACTTTGAATCTTGCCTTGATTCCGGTTTTTGAATCAACCGGGACTTGGTTCGGGTGCTAAACCCTCAAATATTTTGTCGAGATCGGGTTCATCCAGAGTTTCATGAGTTATAAGCTCTTCAGCTAGCTGTTTTAGTTTCTTCTTGTTTGCGGTTAGAACTTTCTTGGCGCTCCTATAAGCCCGCTGGATAATAGCGTGCACCTCTTCATCAATTTCGTCGGCTATTTTATCGCCATAATCCCTTTGCTCGCTTATCTCGCGACCTAGAAAGACAAGTTCTTGCCTTTGCCCAAAGATTCGCGGACCCAATTTGTCACTCATTCCATACTCAGTGACCATTTTTCTGGCCAGTTTGGTTGCTTGCTCCAGGTCGTTTTGTGCACCTGTGGTAACGTCACCGAAAGTGATTTCCTCGGCAACACGTCCGCCCAAGAGTACTGCTAAGCCGTCGTCGAATTGAGACTTAGTCCATAAATACCGGTCTTCGGCCGGCAACAAGCGAGTCCAGCCGCCAATCATCCTTCGAGGAACAATGGAAATCTTATGCACGGGATCGGCATTGGGTAACAGCCTAGCAGTCAAGGCATGGCCACTTTCGTGGTAAGCAGTTATTTCCTTCTCCTTTGGGCTTATTACACGGCTTTTCCTTTCTGGTCCGGCCATAGTGCGGTCGGCGGCATCCTCAAGCTCCTTTAAGGTGATATCTTTGCGATTGTGCCGGGCAGCTAGGATGGCTGCTTCATTGATCAGATTGGCTAAATCAGCGCCGCTGAAGCCTGGAGTTTCCTTGGCTACAGTCTCAAGGTCAGTCTCCTTAGCCAGTGGTTTACCTTTGGCATGTACTTCAAGAATAGCCTTGCGGCCTTTTATATCGGGTAGGTCTATGACAATATGGCGATCAAAGCGACCCGGGCGCAGCAAGGCCGGATCAAGTATATCCGGGCGATTGGTGGCAGCCACGATAATGATGTTAACACCCGTATCGAAGCCATCCATCTCAGCCAAAATTTGATTTAGAGTTTGCTCCCGCTCGTCGTGTCCCCCACCTAAACCGGCACCGCGATGGCGTCCTACTGCATCGATTTCATCAATAAATATAAGGCACGGTGCGTTACGCTTGGCTTGTTCAAACAGATCTCTGACCCTGGCAGCACCGACACCCACGAACATCTCTACAAATTCGCTACCACTAATAGAATAGAAGGGCACCTTGGCCTCTCCAGCTATGGCTTTGGCTAGCAAAGTCTTGCCTGTTCCCGGTGGTCCTACTAAAAGCACTCCTCGAGGTACACGTCCCCCCAGCGCCTGGAATTTCTGAGGGGATTTAAGAAATTCCACTACTTCCTGAACCTCTTCTTTCGCTTCTTCAGCTCCCGCTACATCGGCGAAAGTTACATCGGGCTTCTTGTCTAGACTTAGTCGAGCGCGACTCTTACTGAAATTGAAGGCTTGTGTACCCGCGCCGCGGGCAGCACGGAAGAATAAGAAGTAAAATAGGGCCCCAAGTAGTACAATGGGTAGAATAACTGTGAGAGCTATAGTCCCCCAATCAAAGCCACTAGCTATAGCATAGAACTCTATTCCTCCTGTGCCCAGATTCACCCCTTGTTCTCCTAGATAATCGACCACAGCATCCGTATCAGCCTTGAATACAGTAGTAATTATGGCCGTACCTTCTTCACCACCCTCTAAGCCAGTCAGGGTTTCACCATCATACTTTATAGTGTCAATTTTATGATCCTCATATTGTCCCTGTTTAGCACTCCCAACAAACTCAGCTAAGCCCACTTCGTCAGGTCCCCCGCGGGGCAGGTTGACGAGTACCAAAGCAATGATCACTGCTAAAAGTAGCAGGTAGAAAAATCCGCTACGCCACCATTTTACTTGCATATCTCTATCCTGGTCTCAATTATAACAAATATATTGCATACTGGAAAATTCGATTCTGGGATTTCCCTGTGCATAGTATTACAGTGGGATTCTAATATTCCATAGATGATATCCCAAATATACAGGGTAAGAGTGTCTTGGTCAAATATAGAGACAGATGATATAATATGGAAGGAGGTTACGACCTTTCTGGAAGCGGAGAGAATAGCACGCTTGGCTGCCGAGCTTGCTTCTGAGAAGCAGGCAAGAGATATCGCTATGCTGGATGTTAAGACTTTGTGCTCTTTCGCTGATTATTTTGTTATTTGCACTGGTGATACTAAGCGGCATATTGAAGCTATTTGGCAAAGCATTAATGACGTATTAAAAACTAAAGGTATCATACCTCATCACAATGAAGGGACTCCGGACTCAGGTTGGATGCTTGGTGATTTTGGTTCGGTTATTATTCACATATTTGCCCCTTTAGAACGCGACTATTACCAACTGGATAAATTGTGGGATAAGGCAACTCCTGTGGTTAGAATTCAATAGAGCCACATATCAAGTTCTCGATCATAGTTGAGAATCTCCTCTCTCTTGAAGAATAATTCTATTTCCTTTGAGGCGTTTTCGAGTGAGTCAGAGCCATGTAACAAGTTGTGTCCAATATCGATGCCGAAATCGCCTCTGATAGTGCCACTATGGGCTTTAGCAGGATCGGTTTCACCTATCACTTGTCTTATTATTTCCACCGCATTTATACCTTGGAACACGATGGCGATAATTGGGCTAGAGGTGATGAAGTTTACCAAATCGTCGAAGAAAGCCTTGCCTTTATGAACAGCATAGTGGCGTTGGGCTAAATTCTTGTCCATCTGCGACATCTTCATAGCTACAATCTTAAGCCCTTTCTCCTCGAGGCGAGAGATGATTTTGCCGGCCAATCCTCGTTGTATAGCATCCGGTTTAATTAGAACTAAACTTCTCTCCATGACTTAAATCTCCTTATCCTTTATCTTGGTTTTTCGCTAAATCCTAATAAGTAGGGTGATCAAATCCACGTTTTCCAAAGAATCAATTATTGTGTCAGCTTCTTCAAGGTTTTGCTGAGGGTGTGTGTTGGTTATGGCTAGGCATCTCATGCCCGCGTTCTTGGCTGCTTTGACTCCTAGCGGGGAATCTTCTATTACAACACAATCGTCGGGTATCACTTCCAGTTTCTTGGCAGCTGTAAGATATACATGAGGGCTGGGTTTACTTTCAGATACTTCTTGACCAGAAACAACACAATTGAAAGTATCTCTTAGATTGAATTCACTGAGGACTAGGTCGATATTATCCTTGGGTGCTGAGGAGACCAAGCCCAGTTTGAAATTACCATTCTTTATAGCATTAAGCAGTCTTATTACTCCAGGAAATGGCTTGATATTTCCTGTTGCTCTCCGTCGAAAATTCTCTTCTTTCTCTTCTACTATTATTCTGGCATCTCTTTCTGGCAATTCTCTGCCCATAACAGTACCGACTATGAAGTCATTCCTGGCACCAAAGAGTTTGTTGAAGACTTCCTTGGTGAATTCTATTCCCCTTTTGGCAAAAGTCTCTTGCCATGCAGCGAAATGGAAATGATAAGAATCTGCTATGACTCCGTCCATATCCCACAGGATTGTCCTTTTTGACCATCTCCAGACGTAGAATAAAAAACTACCATCGACTATGATTGTATCGTCCTTGAGAGTAAGCACTCCCTTGGTTTCAACGAGCCGTTTTGCCCGTTTAGTGACCCAGGCAGAGGCTTTGATAGGCTCATTAATAGGTGCTACCTGTTTAAATCTTATCTCACTCTTGGCAGTAACGCCAAGCTCGATTCCGTGACAGAGCATTGCGTAAGCAGTTACTTCATCGAGCAGGGTATATAGAATACCGCCATGAATTACGTTATCCCATCCTTGATGGAGTTTTCCGGCAGTAAACTCAGCAGTAACTCTGTCCCCGTCCTGAACAGGTTTCAATTTCAGCCCTATAGGGTTCTCCTGGCTACAGGCGAAGCAAAACCTTGCGGTATTTCCGACATCTAATTTGGGCATTTCCATTTCTTGGTACTCTTTGCTCTAACTCTAGGTGACAAGAGGGGAGGTCTATCCCTAGGCTTGGTTATGTGAGGTGGGCGTAGATACAATGGCTGTAACGTGACGGGGTCATCTTGCTCACCTTCGCTCAATTTTTGCCAACCTAGTATAACCAATGTGCTGGCTCGCCAGAGATCATTACTTTCGGCAATTAATGCTTGTTTACCTATGTTTTTCTGTATTTCATTTAGTAGGTCCGGAGGGATTTCACCGCAAAAAAGTGTTTTCTGCTTAATCCGATGACTCAGAGCTTCGACTGTGGTTAGATTTTCATGCTCCAGACATTTCCATTCATTGCCTCTCTGCCTGTAAAGGGCCGTGGCTATTTCCTCGCGCCCAGCATTGCGGATAGGGCGCAGAGGGAGTCCAGTAAATGCAAATGCATAGGCTTCAGTCTCTAATGTATTTATGCCAAGCAAAGGAATATTCAAGGCGATAGCCAACCCTTTTGCGGTGCTTATACCTACTCGAAGGCCATTGAAACTTCCTGGACCTTTAGCTACAATAATTGCGTCTACAGAACTTAACTCCACCTCGGCTTGTTGTAACAGGTAAACCAAATTTGGAAGCAATTCCACTGTGTGGTTTCGTACTGTTTGCCAGGTCAATGAAGCTAATAACTTACCTTTATGAGATACAGCAACACTGGTAGCACTGGAAGAAGTGTCGATGGCTAATTCCATATCAAAACTCTAATTCATAAACTCTAAAGAAATCCCCAAAACATGAGGAATAGAAAAGTCACGGAATAAATTTCAAAGGGTTAGCATTTTGTATGCAGAGCCGCAATTTCCCCTCTTTTTTCGAGTTGTCTTACTAATTCATAATAGTGCTCGCCCTGGGGTTTCAACCAGATAAGACGTTCTGTTTCCGCGGCAGGAATATAGCGTATGGTGATCAATAGATTATCGCGAGGTATTACCTGCAATCCATTATCTGCCCATTCAACTACACATACTCCGTCGCCAGAGAAGTACTCTTCCAATCCTAGGGCAGCGATTTCCTTAATATTATTTAGGCGGTAAAAATCGATGTGGTATAAGGGAAGTCGACCATGATACTCCCTTAGGATGATGAAAGAGGGACTGAAGGCATATTCTTGAACATAAAGCCCTCGAGCAATGCCTTGAACAAGACAGGTTTTGCCGGTTCCCAACTCACCTACGAGAAGGAAAACATCAGCTTTCCGAGCTATTTCCCCTAGGTAGCTACCAAGAAGCTGAGTTTGGTCAGGGCTACGCGATTTCAGCTTCAGACATTCCATGCTTAAAGTGCTCCCAGCCCTCTTTTTTGTAAGGGATAATGCTTCCCTTACTATCTACTACAGTCACTCGCGTCGGTAACTCTTCTTCTGTTATCTCGCCAATTACAGTTACCGGACAATTGAGGTCTTGCTTTGCCCGGGCAATAGTGGCCTTGTTAGCGGTAAAAAGAAGCTCATAGTCTTCTCCACCCGATAAAGCCAGTTCTTGATAATTCGTGAAGTTTGCTGTAACTGCAGGGTGTACTGGTATCTGTTCTATCTTTATCCTAGCGCTCACTTTGCTTAATTCACATATATGGCCAAGGTCAGCAATAAGACCGTCGCTTATATCTATAGCGGTCCTAATCCCTCGATCAATTAGGATTTGCCCTTCTTTCACTCTTGGCACGGGTTTAAAGTGAGCTTTTCTCAGGACATTGCTTGTTTCGGGATCTAAGATAAGGTTTCCTTTGAACATCTCCAGGGCGGCTGCCGACAGTCCCAGATATCCTGTAACAGCTATTTTCTCACCGGGAGAAGCTGTTGACCTCTTAAGTATCACTTCGCTTTTGGAGCAGCCCATAATTGCTACAGTGATAATTAGATTGGGAGCAGTAGCTACATTGCCCCCAACTATAGCCACTCCGAATTCTCGCGCCAGATGCATCATGCTGTTAGCAAATTTGGAGATATCTTCTACTTCCATTTCACCTGGCAATGCCAGAGAAAGTAAAGCGAACTTGGGAATACCACCCATAGCGGCTATATCACTTAGATTTACAGCCAGTGCTTTCCAACCAAGTTCTTCCCAGTTAATAACGTCGAGGTCAAAGTGTATATCCTGAACCAGAGTATCTGTAGTAGCCAACTGTATGTGATTGGCACTTCGCCAGGCAGCGGCATCATCACCAATGCCCACGATGATTTCCTGCCACGGAGTGCGGTTAGAATATTCGTATCCGGTGATACTGCTGCGTATGAGGTTGATCAGGCCAAATTCTCCCAATTCAGATACTCTCATCGATAGAATTATACACTGGCTTCGTTTAACATTCTAGCTGTGTATAATAGGCGCCTACATCATCGGCCTTGTTGTCATTTTATTCAATGTGGTATAAAATCTAGGCATGCGTGATTATGAACTGGTAGCCATAATTAGTCCCGAGATTGATGAAGAGGGAGTGTCTAAAATTGTTGAGAAGGTATCTCAATCTATTGATAGTCGTGGTGGAGTCGTGGAGGATATAAAGAAATGGGGGAAAAGAAAGCTGGCTTACCCTATCAAGAAATTCATGGAAGCTGACTATGTTCTGGCTCGATTTAAGCTAACGCCGAAATCGGTTAAGGAACTTGAAGGAGAGATTGGTGCCTCTGCGGATATTCTGAGATATCTTGTAGTAAAGGTTGAGAATTGATTTGGCAAGCCTGAATAAAATAACGCTAATCGGCAATGTGGGTAGTGATCCTGAGATGCGGTACACGCCCAATGGGAAGGCAGTTACCTCTTTCCGCATGGCTACCAATTATCGTTACAGCAGTCCTGACGGGGAACGAAGGGAAGAAACGGAATGGTTTAGAATTAGCGTTTGGGGTAAGCAAGCTGAAAGCTGCAATCAATTCTTATCTAAAGGGAGACGAGTTTACGTTGAAGGGAGGTTACATTCTCGCAATTGGGAAGGGCAAGATGGACAGATGCGTACGAGTCTTGAAGTGTCTGCAAATCGGGTAATCTTCCTCGACAGAACAGCTCCAGCGTCACTTCCTGAAGAAGGGGAGCTTGAGCCTGAGGATTTGCCCTTTGACTAAAATGAAGGAGAGAAGAAACTTGGCTAACCCTAGAAGAACAAGAGGTACAAGGAGTTTCATCACCAGACCGGCCATATGCCCATTTTGCAAGGGACAGATGAAAATTGACTACAAAGATGCTTCTATGTTATCTCGTTATATTTCTAATCAGGGTAAAATTGTGTCGCGACGAAGGAGTAGAACCTGTGCTAAGCACCAGAGAGGCTTGGCACAGGCTATCAAGAGAGCCCGTTATCTCGCGATGTTGCCTTATGCGCCAACTCATATTTGGCAAACAGGAGGCGTAGGCCTATCCCGTTCGATAGTTTGAGAAAATGCCAAAACGGACCTATCAACCGAAAAGAATTTCCCGGAGGCGCAGCTTGGGTTTCCGTGCTAGAATGGCCACCAGAGCCGGCAGAAGAGTGCTTAAAGCGAGGCGCCTGAAGGGGAGATATAGGCTGACTCCGGTTTAACTCTATCCTGTGAAGGAGCCCCGATCTTTAACTAAGAGAGCACAATATACTTTGGTTTATCGCCAAGGTAGAGTGTGGGTGACCAGTTTGCTGGTGATGAAAGCAATGCCCAACGGTCTAAGTCTAAGTCGATATGGTTTTTCCGTGACCAAAAAAGTAGGTAAGGCGGTACAGCGTAATCGCTTGAAGAGACTGCTGAGGGAAATAATGAGGCTGCAATCGGTAAGAACGGGATGGGACATTGTTATCATTGCTCGACCCGCAGTAGTTAATACTGACTACCACCAGCTGGAACAGGAAGTAAGCAGGCTTCTAAATCGGGCAAAATTATTGGAAAACAAGAATGGCTCAATTAGCTCTGGGTTTAATTAGATTGTACCAGAACACAATATCGAAGATTCTACCTAGTGTTTGTCGTTTCCAGCCTACATGCTCGCAGTATGCTGTTGAGGCAATTAAGAAATATGGTTTTGTTCGAGGAAGCTGGATGGGAGCCAAGAGGATATGGCGATGTAATCCCTTCACTGAAGGTGGCTATGACCCCATACCTTAATTTTGCAATGAAACAGGCGAAGATACTACTCATAATCGTAATTGGCATTTTGTCCCTAATACTGGTTTCCTGTTCTGCATGGGGAGGGCAGTCAGCGGGGGGATGGGCAGGAACTGCTGTTCACGACGGCATTGTCTATGTGGGCACTAGGGATGGCAGAGTGGTTGCCATAAATTCGTCAACTGAAAATATAGAATGGGCTTATTCCATCCTAATCACTGCATCATCGGGCGGCCTGTCATGTGGCGAGACATCGGTCCCAACCGCCATATATGGTACACCGGTTGTAGATGGAGACATGGTTTATATTGGTACCTATAGTGGTCAGGTCATGGCATTGAACATGTTGGCAAGAAGCCAAGATTTAACATTTCCTCAGCAAAGGTATGGTGAATGGGAGTGGGATTGCCCCATAGATAATGCGAAAAATAAGGCCATAGTAGCTGACTTAGTAATGAGTGACGATGCCATATATGTAGCCAGTTCAAATGGTAGGGTTTACTCCCTAGATAAGGGATCTGGTGATGAGAATTGGAATAGAGAGAATATTCCTGTTCTAGCCGAGAAGTTGTGGACTTCCCCGGTAATCCGAGGTAATACTCCTTATGTCAGTACTTACGATGGACATATTCACGCCTTATCGATAGAGACGGGTGAGCTATTGAATTGGTCTTTTGAATTAGAGACGGGCTTTGCCTCTTCACCGGTGATTTACGAAGATACTATATTGTTAGGTTCATTCGACCGCTATCTATATGCGATAAACATAAGCCGTGATGAACCAATGTGGAGATTCCCTGAAGAGAAACCAGCCGGTAACTGGTTTTGGGCATCTCCTGTAATCAGTGCTGGTGTCGTTTATGCTGGATGTCTCGATGGTACAGTTTATGCTATTGAGGCAAAGACGGGAGAAGAATTATGGGAATTTGATACTGAAGCTCCCATAGTTGCTTCACCTGTTTTCGTGGATAATCTACTGATAGTAATTAATGAATCAGGCACTGTATACGTTTTTGACCTTGATGCCGAGCTTGTGGATGAGGCACTACCGTTGAGAACTGTCTCAGTTGGTGCTGCCGTTAGGAGTTCTTTTTGTGCCCAGGAAGGGCTAATCTATATCTACGGTGAGGACAAGCAGTTACATGTAGTAGATATCGGTGCTGGTGGGGTAATTTGGAGCCTTAATCTGGTTGTAGAGGAGTAAAGATCACAGCACATGAATGTTTGGTATTTTATTATAGCTAACCCGATACTGAATGTACTGGTTGCCTTAACCCATCTTCTGGGAGGCAGCTTTGGCGGGGCAATCATTGTCCTTACGGTCATCGTTCGTTTGATCTCCTGGCCTCTTACCAGGCGACAGCTTAAATCCACGAAGGCCATGCAGGAGATGCAGCCGAAGATTCAGGAATTGCAGAAGAAATACGGTAAAAATCAACAGAAGCTTCAGCAAGAAATGATGAAGCTTTATAAAGAAGCCGGGATTAACCCGCTGGGCTGCTTATGGCCTATGCTGATCCAACTCCCTATCTGGATTGCTCTCTATCAAGCTATCATGGGCGCTCTAGCTGCCACTCCTGAGAGCTTGCTTGGTTTAGGTCAGCGTCTTTATTCCTGGGACATAGTGAATCAAGCAATTCCACTGAGCAGTCAATTCCTGGGGCTTCATTTGGGGCTGACCGGTTCGGAGAACGGTATGCTTGGTTTTCTTCTGGCAATCATAGTTGGTGGCTCTATGTGGGTACAACAGAAAATGACCACGGCCCCAGCTGTTGACACAAGGCAGCAGTCCACAAACAGGATGATGACATTGCTGATGCCCCTTATGTTTGGTTTCCTTACCTTGATGTTCCCCAGTGGCTTGGCGCTTTACTGGGCAGTATCCAACATAATCGGCATCGTAACTCAATATTTCGTTACCGGTGGTTGGGGTTACCTCAGATCCCGTTCTCCCTCCTAGCAAGAATGGTTAATAGGAATTGAACTGGCATTGTTGGGAAAAACGCAAATTGTACATATACCGAAATAAATTCACTGAGCGGAGTTACTAATATGGAAGGAATTGAGATAACAGCGGCGACGGTCGAAGAGGCAATAGTGAAGGCGGAGGCGCAACTAGGGATGAGCCGAGACGAATTTGAAGTTGAAATAATTAGGGGAGAAATGCCGGATATTTCAGAAGAAGAAGGCGAGGAGGCAATAATCAGGGTGAACCCAATAGGTCTACCTGGAAAAGACGCGATTAAGGTGGTCACTGAAATCCTGGATACTTTGCTTGGATTGCTGGGTGTAACGGGTAAGGTTGAAATACTATCCGACGAGATACCCCTG
>CP070793.1:1034632-1040760 GCA_020346965.1 Chloroflexota bacterium
AGCCTTCATCAGGTTGAGAGATGAGTTCACAGGCAAGGTGACAGCTGAAGAGATAATAGCCCATTGTCGGGAGAAGCTGCCAGCCTATGCTGTGCCTAAATTCATTGAGTTCAGGACAGAGCTACCTCTTACCGTTACACTGAAGCTGTTCAAGAGGCAATTGAGGGAAGAGGAGACAGCTAAGATGAAAGCCAGCGGGGAACTGAAGTAGAGCGATAGCTTCTATTGCCCGGTATTCGTCAATGTCTCTGTAGCCTCGGTTCATAACAGACCTTCGAGATTCATATTTGCATGTCAAAAGCGTAGTTACCGCCTATGAAACTCACGTAGTGCGCAGGTAACCTGGTGAGTCTGACATGCCAGACTATGTCTGTTAGAATAGCCTGATTCTGCTATTGCCGGTCGGAGTATGAAGATATGCCGAGCTACGAAGACTTAGAGGTCAAGATAATAGACACAGGCGAATGTACAGTATGCGGAGCGTGCATTGCAGCCTGCCCTGATTCCCATATCAAACTTATTGAGAACAGGCCGAAACGGCCCAAGCGCGCCGTGGATTGTGTGGGTTGTAACACTTGCTATGATGCCTGCTATATGCTCAGGCACGACCTGATAAAGGACATAGAGGGTAGCACTATCGGTTGGGGAAAAAAGGGAAGCATAGGCCTGTACAGGCGCATCGTGGCAGCAAGAGCAAAAGACCGGCAAGTTGCGAAGGGATGCCAGGATGGCGGGATCGTGACCACTCTGCTTCTGTACGCATTGGACACAGGCGTAATAGATGGGGCACTGGTGGTTGGCAGAGAGGGTTGGGCACCGTTAGTCTGCGTTGCCGATACCAGGGAAGAGATTATCCATGCAGGCGGCACCAAGTACGGTGTGGTGCCCGTGTTGAAGGCATTGCGAGCGGCCGTTTTTGACCATGGACTGGGCAGAATCTGCGTCGTAGGTTCGCCGTGCCAAATACAGTCGATAAGATACCTGAAACACAAGGGCTTGCCCCTGGCATCATCGGTGAAATTGACCATAGGACTGTTCTGCCGCGAGAACTACGAATATGCCTGTATAGCAGAAAAGATCGGAGCAAAGGGTGTGGATATCGACCGAGTGGATAAGCTGAACGTCTCCGATGAGTTCCATATATGTTCCGCTGGTAAAGAGCTGTCCTTTCCCGTAACTGAAGCCAAGAGCTGTGTCCCCAGGCATTGCTTGGTTTGCCAGGACTTCGCTGCTGAGCTGGCCGATATAGCCATCGGCAGTGGTGGCTCCGCCGAGGGATGGTCAGCGGTCATCATCAGGACTGAGGAGGGTGAAAAGCTATTCAGTCGTATGGAAGGAGAGGGGCTCGTAGAAACGGAAGACATAGTAGATGTTGTTAGCGTAAGGGAAATAGCCAGCAGAAAGAAAGAGAAGGCTAAGCAAACAGAGGAGACGTTCAGGCTGAAAGAAAGAGGGCTGACCAAGAAAGAAATCGCCGCTATACTGGGGATAACGGAGGAGAGGGTGTCTCACCGTCTGGATCGTATTTAGATAGCGAAATGTTTCAAAGGGTAAACGTAGGAACTGTGGGTTAAGGTTATTACATAGAGTGCAGAAGTCATTTTGTTGGCAACGTCTCTTCCGCGGTCCGACTCAATAGGCATGTTATCCCGGCTCAATATACCTCGGGGTTGAACTATAGATATTGACCCTACAGTGATACTTGGGTCCCCTGCGGCCGGCTGCAGGGCCCGGCTGCAAAGCCCGGCTGCACTGAACCCGCAGTCCGTTTCACAGGGGTTGTATCAAGCAGCGGACTGCCAACTCAGGTAGGGATAAGTCAGGGTGTCAACGATATTCCAGGTGTGAGTGGGGCTGGTCTCGCCGAGGTCAACGGCAGTGATGTTCCATCCTGCATCTATGAACGTTGTAACATCCTGCATTTCCGCGGTGGTTTTGCCGCTCCCTCCATCTGAACTACCTTGTCCACTGGTTAGAGTGTCCCAGAAGGAGTTGCTCACAACACCATACAAATTCTGTCCCACCAGACCGCCAATATGCTCATCTCCGCTCACATTGCCTGTGGAATAGCATTTACTTACAGCACCCTCATTCCTTCCCAGCAGACCACCAACAGAGTTGCTGCCATGCACTGTACCGTCGGCGTAGGAGTTACTCACAGTACCGACATTAACTCCGACCAGGTCACCAACATAGTCGCTACCATTGATAGTGCCAGCAGAATAGGAGTTACTCACACTGCCCTCGTTCTTTCCCACCAGACCGCCTACACGGTCTCCGCCAGTTACGCTGCTGGTGGAATGGGACTTGTTTACGGTGCCACCATTAACTCCAACTAGGCCACCAACATCGAGGTCGCCAGCCATGTTGCCAAATGCATATGAATTCCTCACGGTGCCTCGGTTATATCCCACCAGAATGCCGACAGCCTCATAGCCGGTTATGTTGCCGTTTATTACGCCGACATTTTCGATAACACCTCCTGCTTCAATAACACCGAAAAGCCCCACGTCAGATTCGTCAGAGCGGTTGATAAATAGATCGCGTATCTCGTACCGCTGACCGTCGAAGCTCCCGACGAATGTGTCATTTACAGCGATACTTCCAATCGATTGCCAGCCCTTTCCTCCATTGGCTGTCGGGCTCGCCAGCTCAATGTAACCGGCAGTAGCGGAATCGAGGTCGTTCATCAGGATGTGGTTGCCCAGCAAGTTGTCCCTGATGGCACCTAAGTCATACCAATCCCGTATTTCCAGGTTTTGAGGAAGAGGGGAATCATTACCGCCATTGCAGCCAGCCGCCCCAACAATGAAGGTTGTTACAATCAGAAAGATGCTAAATCCTGCCAGGAGATGGTGCCTCTCTGAACTAGGTATCATCTTCATAATTCACTTTTGTGCAAAGGGGCCAATGCACGACACGAAATCCGCGGAGAATCCTTCGCCGCTCAGAGTCAATGTATAGAGGCGGGGACAAGCCCCGCCTCTACTTCTGGTTTCTGATTCTATTAAACAGGCTGCCAGCTCAGGAAGGGATAGGTCACATTGTCCACGATATTCCAGATATAGTTTGTGTCGCGAGTGCTGGAATTAGCGACGGTGGTTATGTCCCACACACCGCTGAAAGTGTCGAATTCCTGCATTTCCACGGTGGTCTTACCGGTTCCGCCGGCCGAACTACCCTGTCCGCTGGTTTGGGTGTCCCAGAAGGAGTTCGTCACATCAGACGGTTGACCTTTGCCCACCAGCCCGCCAACATTAGTACTGGCGGTCACGCTACCAGTGGAATAGGAGTCGCTAACACTGCCAGTGTTGTCATTCTTGCCCACCAGACCACCGACAATATCGTCACCAATCACAGGGCCGGTGGCATAGGAGTTGCTCGTAGCAGCGATGTTACCGGGGGCGCTGTTCTTGCCTACCAGACCGCCGACATTACTGGTACCAACCACACGGCCCGTAGCGTACGAGTTGCTCACAGTGCCATTCTTGTTCCATCCCACCAGACCGCCAACATTACTGACACCGGTTACGTTGCTGGTGGCATAGGAGTTGGTGACAGTGCAACCATTGAAATCAAGTCCCACCAGGCCGCCTACGTTATTATCACCAATCACACGGCCTGTTGCATAGGAGTTGCTTACAGCGCCCTCATTCTTACCCACCAGAGTGCCAACGTTGCCTTGGCCGGTCACATTGCCGTTTACACCGACATTCTCAATGGTCCCTGCGTCGCTAAGAACACCGAAAAGCCCCACATTAGATTCATCAGGGCGGTCGATAAACAGGTCGCATATATCATATGCCTGACCGTCGAAGCTCCCCATGAATGTGCTATTTCCAGCTATCGGCTGCCAGCCTGTTCCATTGTGGGCTGTTGTACTGGCCAGCTCCGTATAGCCAATAGAATTGGAACCGAGGTCGTTGATGAGGATGAAGTGGCTGTTCAGGTAATTGCGGACATCATCAAGGCGGTACCAATCCGCAATCTGGTAGGGATCCTCAGCTGTTCCGTTCCCCCCGGAGAATGGGCCGAAGTTAGCGGTGATGGAATAGTTGCCGCTTATAGTGATGGTGGTCTCAGCGGCATCGACGTCATCGATGGTACTTGTGTCTCCTGTCCATTCGACAAAATGGGAGCCTAGATCAGCCTCTGCCACCAGGTTAACTACCGTGCCGCAGTCATAGGGGAAAGTGCCCTCGCCAGGAGAGTTCACCTGGCCACCCTCTGTGCTGTCCACTGTAAGGTCGTAGCTGAACGGGGCAAAGCTGGCGATCACGCTCTTATCTGCATCCATGGTGATGTTCGTTGAGGCAGAATCGACATCGGCTATGGTGTCTACATCGCCGGTCCATTCGACGAACTCGTAGCAATCTTCAGCCTCAGCCACCAGGTCGACCACTGTTCCCTCGTCGTACGGGGTACTCGCTTCTCCGGGAGTGGTTACGGACCCTCCATCGGTGCTAGTGGTGGTGAGGACGAATTGCCCCGGAGGTATCAGCGCGAAGTTGGCGGTGATGGAGTAGTCTGCCATTATAGTGATGGTGGTTGTATAGCCGTTGACGTTGGCAATGGTGTCCACGTCGCCAGACCAGTTGACAAAGTAGTAGCCCTCTTCCGCCGTAGCCACCAGGGGAACTTCCGTGCCGCAGTCATAGGTAAAGGTATCCTCGCCGGGAGAGGTTACTGCACCACCATCTGTGCTGGCTACCGTAAGGTCATAGCTCAGCAGGGCGAACACGGCAGTTATGCTCTTAGCTTCATCCATGGTGATGGTGGTTACGGGCGAGTAGGGGTCGGCGACACCAGCGCCGGTCCACTCAACGAACTCGTAACACTCGTCCGCCACGGCCTCTATGGTCACTATTGTTCCATCGGCATAGGTCCCTTCACCGGAGATGATTACATCCCCGCCTTCAGTACTGGAGGTAGTGAGTTCGTATTCGCCAGCAGCGCAACTGCAACCGCCATCACAGCTTGCCAGCCCCATAATCAAGACCCCCACAATCAATAGCGGACCAATTTTCCTTATGTATCGCTTTGCTCTTGGATTGAGTATCCTCTTCATACCTAGCCTCCTTTACAGCAGTTCAATTTCCCAGAATCATCGCCCTTTAACAGAGCTTTAACGACAAAAAACAGCCCAGCACCCATTTTGGTATATGCTGGGCTGAGTATTGCTCGGATAAATGAAACTACCTAACACGCACATTCGATCAGCCATTTCGTATCAACCTTGTGGTGCTTATCGTGATATCGGATTATATCATGCAATTATTAAAATCTCACTAAGATTTAAGAGATTTCTGATGATTTTTCTGCTTTTCCGGGCTTCTCCGTCCCCAATTTTCTCCACAATCGGTAGGAAGGTATATATTCTTATTAGGATTATTCTAGGGGGGCTTATTTTACCATGCTTGGAGAAATTGTCAATACCTTTTCTGATTTTCCAGAATCTCTGCAATTTGATCTAAGTTCGGGCAAGAGGCTCAGCAGTTAGGTGATAGGGCTTGAGCACCACTTCTTATATCAACCCAGCAGACAGTACTAGGCGATATTAGACTTTGCTACGTTACTGTAACGATTTTGTAACGACTCTGTAACCATTTTGTAACCATATTAAGGAGACAATAGCGAACGGACGAACTGGAAAAACCTCCAGGTTTCTGAGAAAGACCTGGGTATTATCGCCTGGTTGCCTCGGCGGGTGTCTTCCCTGGCGATGCCATCTTCTTGCTCAGAGCATCAGGGTCACCACCGCTCATGCCGGCGATGTGCCTGACCAGCTTTTTCCTGGACTCCAGGTCGTACTGGCTGGTGATGGCGATTTGCTCCATGATAGGTGAACCGCCACCATGATAGCTGCCGATATTGTGGATGCCCCCGGTTGCCGAGCAGAGCACGTCACCAAGGTAACGCCATAGCTGTGCCTGGTCCTCCACGGGCATGTCGGGATTGCGCTTCGTGTATTTCAGGAGAAAGTCACGCGTCTCCGGATTCAGGAAATCTTTCTCGTGCGGGAAAGTAGCTACAACGCCGCCGCTAATATCGCAGAGCATCTCAGCTTCATGATAGACTGCCTCCCCGGTCAGACAGCGTCCGACGTTGCAGTAGATGGAATTGGGAAT
>CP070793.1:1040860-1046255 GCA_020346965.1 Chloroflexota bacterium
AGCGGTCAATCGCCAACCGTGGGGTTTTAATGTACAGGATGATGGAATAACTGTGTTTGTAAGAACCAGCGGGCCGGAGTTTAATGTCTCGAAACGTTTGGATTGCGGTATCGCGATGCTACATCTGGAAGTAGCTGCTGCAAACTCCGGTTGTAATGGAGAATGGGAATTCTTGCCATCTCCACAGGTAGCCAAATTCAGCATTCATCAATAAGTCGTTATTCCGGAGTAGATGACACGGGTTAAATAACGGGTACTGAAATTACCAGGAACATCTCCTCTATTGTGTAAATAAACCGGTCGAAGATAGGGATGCAATCGGCTGGGATTTTCTACTACCCCGTAATATTGTGATGTTTGCCCATTGCTTAAGAAATATGGACCCCATTTGTCTTATCGGGCGGGCAGCGGGCATTTTTTCTCGAGCAAGGGTATAATTGCAGGATTATTTTTGTATAGAGAGAGGAGATTACTATGTCAAGCGTTTATGAGAGACTTCGCCAAAGGCTGGATAAGTTTCCCCAGGGATTCCCCAAGACTGAAAGCGGCGTGGAGCTGGAAATACTACAGCATCTCTTTACTACGGATGAGGCTGAGTTAATGTTACACTTGCGGCCCTTTCCGCCAGAGAATGTAACGGCTATCGCAGAGCGAACAGGGAAGGGCAAAACTGAACTTGGAAGAACCCTTTTTGATATGTCCAAAAGGGGATTAATCATGCGTTATAAAGCGCCTGACAATGAGCTTTACTATGCCCTGATACCTTGGGTAGTGGGAATATGGGAGTTACAGTTGAACAACCTGACGCAGGAAAATATCAAGCTTTACGAGAAGTATTTCGAGGAGGGGATGGCACCTGCGCAACGAAATCGAAAACTAGGTGGACTTCGTGTAATCCCTGTCGAACAAGAGATAGAGGGGAGCACCGAAATTCAGCCCTACGAAAGAGTATCACAGATTATCGAATCGCATACCAGGTTTGCAGTAGCCGACTGTATTTGTCGAAAAGAAGCTGACATGCTTGGCAAAGGGTGTGATAAGTTGCTGGAAGCCTGTATGAGCTTTGGGGCTTCAGCGGACTTCTACATTGAGAATGGACTCGGACGTGAAATCTCAAAGGAAGAGGCAAAGGAGATACTGCTGAGAGCTGAAGAGGACGGTCTGATTCACTGCTCTTTGAACAGTGCAGGCAACAAGGTATTCATATGCAACTGCTGTGGCTGCTGCTGCAAATCTTTAGCACAGGTTACAAAGTATGGCAATCTCCAAGGAATAGTAAAGTCAAACTACTATGCCACAAAGGACCAGGAAACTTGTACTAGTTGCGGTACCTGCGTGGAGCGATGTCAGGTAAATGCTGTTACAGATGGAAATGAACATATCGTCATCGACAGGAGCAAATGTATTGGCTGTGGGCTCTGTGCAACTACCTGTCCCACAGAATCAATCACCATGGTACGCAAATCACATGAAGAGGCTTCGCCCATTTTCTCTAAGGGCAAAGAACTGTTGCAGGCAATGGGAAAGGAAACAGGTAAAGAATATCCCTTCGAATGAAACTGTTGACCTGCTTCCGACTGACTGACTCCGGATTCTGATTTTGGTAGACTGACCCAGGAGATATTGAAGGGCAAAGAGATAAAGTCAACCGGCCGCTTATCAATTCCGTATATACAAGCTTGTTGAAATATATCGATAGAACGATTGCTGTAACACCCCGTCAATTATGGATGTTTCAATCCTGACGGTGGAGCCTTCGACAAACTGCTTCTATACGTGTTAGCGCTTCATCGATATCCGAGGATGAGACCATGCAGTGAGTAACCGCGCGAAACGGGCCGCCGTCACGAAAGCCTACCTTTACCCCGTTGGTCTCTAGATCTTCAAAAAACTCGGTGGCAGATAACTCCGGGTATAGGTCAAACAATACGATGTTGGTGGGTATATCGTCCCGCGTCAGTTTTATCCCCTCAATATTCACCAAACCATCTGCCAAACGTCTCGCATTGGAGTGGTCTTCAGCCAAACGGTCTACCATTTCTCCCAGCGCTACGATGCCCGCAGCTGCGATGATACCGGCCTGCCGCATGCCACCACCCAGCATCTTCCTAAATTTACGGGCTCGTTCAATGAAATCCCTGCCGCCGCAAAGCAGCGACCCAACCGGCGCACTCAGTCCCTTGGATAGGCATAAAGCCACGGAATCCACGTTTTGGGTTAGCCTACACGCCGGTGTGCCGAGAGCGACTGCTGCATTAAAAATGCGAGCTCCATCCAGGTATACTTTTAACCCGCGCTTATGAGCGAGTTCACAGACTTCATCCGTGTAGTCCGGGGTTAGAACTGTTCCACCACAGCGATTATGTGTGTTTTCGAGACAGAGTAGGGTGGTATCAGGATAATGTATATCCTTGTCGCGAATTGTCCGGTCGATATCTTCGAAGCTGAGACACCCATAATTATCATTGGGTACGGTGCGTATAATCACCCCACCTAGTGCGGCAGCACTTCCCACTTCGTACCAGAGCATATGTGCCTGATCTCCCAAGATGATTTCGTCACCATGTTTGGTGTGGGTCAGCACCGCAGTAAGATTGCTCTGCGTGCCGGATGTGGTAAAAAGCGCCGCTTCTTTACCCATCATCTCCGCCGCCATCTCCTCGAGGCGGTTGACCGTGGGGTCTTCACCGTAGACATCATCCCCCACCTCCGCATCAAAGATTGCCTTCCTCATTGCGGGTGTGGGATGGGTTATAGTGTCACTGCGCAAATCGATTACTTTCATTTCCTATCTTATTGCCTTATGTTCTCAGCAAGCCGATGGATAGATAACCGCCTGCTCTTTTAAGCCTGCTCAAATAGGAACTTCTACAGCCATATCCTCGACCGGGACTCCAATAGAATCAAATTATGTTTCTGAGCTTTTCTATATCCATCGGATAAAAGCCATTAGTATCAGCATCAAGGTATCTAAAACTGAGTTACCGGTTCTTTCTTGTTCCAACTGATTCCCTGACTGTCCCAATGGTTGCAGGGTCGCTCGATCAATTGGCATAGATAGAAAGCTCCCAAGTTTTTCTAATGTGTCGCTAGAAGTTTCCGCACGATGCGCCGATAATATGCTCTTAATATCCTCCTCCAACCTCTTATCTTCAGGGCTTCTATCTTTGGGTCGCTTCAGCTCCTGCCGGGCGTGCTGAAATTTTGTGAAATCACCACGGTTTAGCCAGATTCCATTACAGGAAGGGCAACGCTCTAGGATAATGCCTTTAAGGAAGTAACGGTCTTTGAAACGAAAAAGCTCCGACTGGTCCAAAGGACATCTGCGGATTCGTTTTGCCATATTTGTAGGAGTCCACAGGTTTTTCGAATCCAATACCTCGGTTTTTTCTGCCTCTCCATTTCCTGCACTAAGCAATTTCATTTCATCAAACCAAATCCCACCGCATTCTTTACACTGTTCGAGCAGGATTGGCTGACCGTAATGATCTTCGATTTTTACCTGAGACATCTCGGTATTATCATTCGGACAATTCATAGTTTTATTCAAAAATGCAAAAGGCTTGTCCCTGAATGTGAAAAGAAGTAATTCGGCTTCACATTGTAGTGTTTAGTGCCAATTCGCCTCTTACGGTTGTGAAAAGCTCGTTAGCAAAAATGTTAGCAAAAAAGGGTGTTGTTGACAATCGGACAAATGGATATAATGAGGACAAGCTTATACGACCTATTTGGTAACGTTTGCTCGTACTGGCGGCACGAAATTGAGAAACCTGATATCTACAATACCGGATATTGCTACTGAAATGTCCCGAGATATAGGTTATAAAGCGCCTGTGAATCAAAAGAATTCGAGGGAACCAGGTTCAGCATAACCGCCAATAGAGAAAGGAGCATGTGCATGATTATCGGCGTTCCCAGGGAAATAAAAGTCGAAGAGTACAGAGTGGGTGCCCCACCAACAGCTGTGGACACACTTGTTCGAGCCGGACACCAGGTGTTGGTCGAAACCAAAGCTGGCTTGGGAAGCGGCTTTGAAGACCGGGATTACACTAAAGTCGGGGCTACTGTTGTTAAAACCGCTGATGAGGTATGGGGGCAAGCAGAAATGATTTATCATGTTAAAGAACCCGTGGCTAGCGAATACAAATATTTCAGGGAGAGCTTGATACTGTTTACCTATCTCCATTTGGCTCCGGAGAGGGAGCTCACTCTAGCCCTGATAGAGAACCGAGTAACCGCCATCGCCTTTGAAACGGTACAATTGCCTGATGGCACCACTCCATTGCTAGACCCAATGAGTGCCATCGCGGGTAGGGTGGGTGCACTAGCAGGAGCTCACTATATTGGCAGGAAACATGAGGGTAGCGGTCGATTAATCGGAGGCGTACCTGGTGTGCCGCCAGCTACTGTCGTCATTCTGGGTGGTGGGGTTGTTGGCACCAACGCAGCTCAGATGGCTGTAGGTCTCGGGGCCCGTGTCATAATGGTCACCAGAAACCTTCTCCGACTCAGATACCTTGAGGAGATTATGCATGGTCGATTTGAGACCCTGGCTTCAAACCAGTATAACATTGCCAAAGCTGTTAAAGAAGCTGATATCCTCATAGGAGCTGTTCTGGTAGCCGGAGCCAGAGCACCGGTCATGGTGACCAGGGAAATGGTCAGATCTATGAAACCCGGTTCAGTAATTGTTGATATTGCCATCGACCAGGGAGGTTGTATCGAAACCAGCCGACCGACGACTCATGCTGACCCAGTCTACATTGAGGAAGGTGTGGTCCATTACTGCGTCACGAATATGCCGGGCATGTACCCTCGTACATCGACTATTGCCTTGTCCAATGCTACGCTACCCTATGCCCTAAAGTTGGCTAACCAGGGCTTCTTTAGTGCGGTGATGTCTGATGAGTGCGTGGCTAAAGGTGTGAATGTTTACAACGGGCATGTTACCAACGAAGGTGTTGCCAAGAACCTAGGATTGGAATACACACCACTGTCAAGCCTGCTGAACTAGAGGTTGACTTAGCAAAACGTATGACTAAGCAAAATCGTCTGGCCATTTGGGGAATCCTTCTTTTATTGGCAGTATTGCCTTTCGTTAATTTGATCGGCGTCTAAAAAACAGACGGCTGTCATTGCTAGTAACGAGAGAATGGCCCCATGCGTATTGTCTGCATTGGACAAGCAGCCCTTGAACGGAGTGACGATTTATGTGGTCTTGCTTTCGCCTTGAGTACTAATGGACAAACCCAATTCGCCCCTAGCCTAAGCTCTTTTCTCCTCTTTAAGGCTTAAGAAGTCCGAGTTATATTCCTCGATTAGCCCGGCATCGGCAAAGCTGAAGTAGCGGTTTTCGCCTATGATGATGTGATCTAAGACTCTGACCTGCATAATA
>CP070793.1:1046355-1054214 GCA_020346965.1 Chloroflexota bacterium
CTGTACTATAAGGGGTGTTCCTCTGATAACACTTATGGCTTCTTTCCCTGTTGTGAAAGCAAGAGTTGAGCATTGGGATGAACAGGTATCCAAAGCACAATGGTTTTCTGCTGAGCTTGAGAAACTGGGATTTGAGCAGCTAGGGCAAAAGCCACACAGGCATGACCTACTGCACTTTGATGCCCCCGCTCTCTATGAAATCTCCAAGCGAGTTAGAGAGAGAGGGTTTTTCTTGTATAAAGAACTAAAGGAAAGGGGAATTTGGGGGCCACAACCAGGTTTAGCCAAGTCTTTCAAACTCTCTACATTTGCTGCCGATAGGCGGCAACTAGCTTTTGTCGTAGATTCTTTCAAGACTATTTTGAATAAATACGGCTAGCGGATCTGAGCAAGAATCTCGCGGTGTTTTTGGGCGTAGACTTCTTTTAAACCCTGTAAATATGACTGAAATGAAGGGGAACCAATGTTATCGGTGCTCATGATTATGGCATCTTCTCCATCGCTTGAATAATACCTTGACCGCCTCCCTGTTACTCGGAAGCCATATTTCTTATAGAGTTCCTGGGCTATTTCATTAGAAGCACGTACCTCTAGGGTGACCACATTGGCATTCAATATCTGCGCCAATTCAACTGTTGCGATAAGTAAACCCTCACCTATGCCAAGCCGACGATAACTATCTCTCACACCAATGGCAATAATATGTGCTTCCTTCATCATCATCCAGAAGCCCGAAAAGCCGACTATGTTTTCCGGTACTTTGAGATGGCGATCGGTACTGAAGAGCCGTTTGAACCAGCGCGGTTTCTGCTCCTCTTTTCGCTCAGATTCGGGCACATCCCCCTTATTACAGGCCACTATATAACGGACGGATGGGTTATTTAGATCTTGCTTGTATGCTGACTGAGAGCGAAACACCCACTCACCTGGGAAGGCTTCCCTATCGATTTGGACTACCTGGGCGATATCCTCATATCGCATAGGACGAATGATAAAATATGTGTCTGACATCAGTTGAAATTTTAGCATAGTATCGGCCTTCTCAAATTCGATTCTTTTGCTCATTGCCACAGGCGATTGAGTGCACCTATCCCTGCGTTTTCGTTTTGCAGCCTATCTTCTTGCGTACAGTCCGGCAAATAGCTTTCACAAAGGCTACACATCACTATTGACTATTTGCATACTTTTGGATTGTATCTCTAGTACCAAGTTATTTACGGTGAACGTGCCGCATCGTCAATCCAGAATATTGCGCTGGTCAGAAAGGCTTGCTAGAATAGCCAAATAATTGTCCCTGAAAAACGAAGTTTCTCAGGACGAACTTAATGACAGGGTTTTAGTTGTGATAGATTATCCTGTTTTAGTGCTTAATCAGAGTTATGAGCCGCTTAATTTATGTCGCACTCGTCGAGCTGTAGTACTGGTATTTCGGGGCAAAGCCGAAGTGCTGGAAAATAACAGAGGTGAGCTTCACTCTGCCAGCCTCATATTTCAGATACCTTCAGTAATCCGACTCGTCTACATGGTTAAACGTCCCCGCCATCAGAAAAAACTAAGCAGACTCGAGGTATTTAATCGTGACCATTACATTTGCCAGTATTGCGGTCAGCAAACCAAGGAGCTTACCCTAGATCACGTTATTCCACGGCGGCGGGGTGGAAAACATACCTGGGACAATGTAGTCAGTGCCTGTATTCCCTGCAACAGGCACAAGGGCGGACGTACTCCGGATGAAGCAAGGATGAAACTCCTGCGCCAACCGTGTCCTCCGCGCAATGATGGTTTTTATATTCCTTACCACCTTATCAATAATCATGGTGAGTGGCAGAAATATCTACCATCTTTGAATTAACTTAGCCCCACAAGCCCGACAATTTTTTGAAGACCCTCAATTCGCTCTAATTCTAATCGTGTTCCTAGGAAAGCTACGATTCATCACCCGTATGAATTAATTCATCCAGAGCTACCTCTTTAGTCGTCCCGTCATCCAATTGCATTGTTACCGTCCCCTTTAACAGGTTAGTGCTGATTACCTTGCCTTTCCCCCAGGATGTTGATACCTCCTGTTTCGGTTGGGGCATCTGCTTTCTCATATCTGCATATTCTTTGTTTTCATATGCGAGACAGCAAAGGAGTCTTCCACAGATGCCCGATATCTTCATAGGATTCAACGCCAAGTTCTGTTCCTTAGCCATTTTGATAGATACCGAGGCAAAGCTGGTGAGGGAATTCTGGCAACATAAAGGATAGCCACACTTGCCAATACCACCAAGTAACTTGGCTTCATCTCTCGACCCCACCTGCCTTAACTCTATCCGTCTTTCGAGGGAATGGCTCAATTTCCGAACTAGGTCTCGGAAGTCCACCCTCTCCTCAGCGCTGAAGAATATAGTCAATCGCTCACTCTGGGAATCATAGCGAGCGGCTAGTGGCTTCATCTTTAAACCAAGTTGGGTTGCCATTTCATGGCACTTGGTTAAAGCTTCCTTCTCCAAGTTTCGCCTAGCTGTTTCTAAATCCCCAGCCTCAGCCTGGCGCACCGCCATCATCAATTGTTCGCTCGGATGAGACGTGGGTTCAAGAGTAGTGACCTTAGCCACCTCCAACCCATTCCCGGTGTCTACTACTACATATTCGTTTACCTGTAGAGATAGCTCACCTGCATCGCAAAGGACTAGTCTACCTTTAGGGCGAAATTTGACTCCGATTATGTTAGCCATCGAAATATATTATAACTCCATGATGATATTCTCGTTCACGACTTCAAACTACTTTTTCGGGCAAATTGAGCATCAACCTTTCAAATGCTAAACGGGGATTAATATTCTTGGGGATTTCATCCTGTAGCAAGCAAAGGCTAGTAACAAAAGCTTTAACTTCGCTCAAGCTTAATCCTCTGGCCTTTTCTTCTAGAACTGTCTCATAATCTATATTGATGATTGCTTCCCCGCAATCACCTTTGATAAGCATCAAATCACGCCACCAATCGAGCCAAAGGTCCATTATTTCTATTCCGGCTCTCCGATCCTGACTAAATTGGCCTGCTAACTCCTGAGCATAGGTAAATCTTTGATCCAAGCCGGCAGTTAATAAGGAGACCAGCTTGTCTATCCGCTGGGATCGCTGCTCCAATATATCGTCATTTGCCAAAGCGGATAATGCCCAGCCAAGCCGACCACGGCACAATTGAGCCAACAGCTTCGCTCTACCAGTTTCAACGCTATACGAGTTAACGAGAGCCTCTTGCACTTGCTCTGCCGGTACAGGCTTCAACTCCAACCGCTGACACCGTGAAATAATTGTTGGCAAGAGATGCTCCTCCTCAGAGACCAACAAAAGCCAGACTACGTTTTGCGGTGGTTCTTCTAATATCTTGAGCAACGAATTAGCCGCCTCGGTCGATAGATATTCGGCGTCATCAATGATGAACACTTTATATTTGCCTTCATACGGTGGCAGGTTGGCTATTCGTTGCAGCCCTCGAATATCATCAATGCCAATCTCCGTCTTAGAATCCAATCCAATAGGAGTGACATCGGCATGCTTTCTTTCCAGGATTCGCTGGCAAGAACGACATCGACCGCAAGGTGGTTCGGGATCATCACAATTCAGGGCTTGAGCCAGATTTAAGGCTAAGGTTCCTTTGCCCACATGCCGCGGTCCTACTAGAAGATAGGCATGGGCTATAGCATTCGTTTTAATACTGTAATCCAGCAAAGATAAGATTCTATCTTGTCCTATAACTTGCCACATGTTAAATCAAGTCCAGGCTCATCAAATCCTGATAAGTTTCCCGGCGCCGAATAAGATGCCCTCGGCCTTCGTTTACCATAACCACAGCCGGCCGGGGTATAGCATTATAATTACTCGACATCGGTATGGAATAAGCACCGCAAACCGGAATAACTATGATATCACCGGCACGCAATGTAGCTAACTTGATATCCCTGACCAAAACATCACCCGATTCGCAGAGCTTCCCAGCAATGGTAACCACCTCTTTTCCCGCTTCACAAGCCTTATTAGCCACCATAACCTCGTACTTAGCTCCATAAAGAGCCGGGCGGATATTATCGCTCATGCCACCATCTACACAGACATATTTCTTAATACCCGGTATCTCCTTTATCGTCCCGACTCTATATAATGCTACTCCCGCCTGACCTACAATTGCCCTTCCTGGCTCGATGATGAGCCGGGGGCGACTCAGCCCCAATTCCGAAATAAGTTCATCTAACTTAGCAATTAGAACACGCGCATAGTCAGCCACTGTGAGCACTTTGGAATCCAGTGTGTAGGGAATAGCAAATCCGCCACCGACGCCGAATTCCAGGAGGTCGCAACCGAATTTTTTGCCCATCTCCCGGGCGAAGCGCAGTACAAGCTCCATAGCCAACTCATAAGGCTGAACTTCGGACACAGGGGAACCGAGATGGAAATGAAAGCCCAAAAGATCAAGGCCTGAGGCTGACAAAGCCTGCTTTACCGCTTCCTCAGCTTGTCCAGTAGTTAGAGCGAAGCCGAATTTACTCTCCACCGTCCCGGTAGTAGTATATTTGTGAGTGTGAGGGTCGACCCCTGGAGTAAGGCGAAGCAGAATACCCTGTTTAATTCCCTTCTCTCCAGCCAGCTCATCAAGTAGCTCAAGCTCATGAAAGTTGTCCACCACAATTCTGCTTACTTCCAAATCTAGGGCGAGATTTAATTCTTCCGGTGTCTTGTTATTGCCGTGAAAATACAGCTTGTCCGGGGGAAAATCCACAGAACGGGCGATGCTAAGTTCTCCCCCGGAAACGACGTCGAGTCCCAGACCCTCTTCCTTAAATATAAGAGCCAAAGCTCGATTCAAGAAAGCTTTGGAGGCATAAGCAACCAGCGTATCAGGATAATACTTACAGAACTCATCCCTAAATTCACGGCACTTATGGCGGAGCGTGGACTCGTCGAAAAGATACAGTGGCGTGCCGAATTCGTTAGCTAGGTCAACAACATCGCAGCCGCCAATAACGAGATGGCCCTGCTTATTCACCTCAGCGTTTAAAGGAAAAAGAGCTAGCTCGGGCTCCTTACTCGTACTCATGTTGATATGGTAGCCCGTAATGCCCATTAAGTCAAAGTGCCAGAATGGAAATCCGGCAACTGCTCAGAAGGCTCAACCGTCTACCCGATCTCCTCCCTACTTCAAACTTTTGACGGCAATTTCACCAAGGATCCCCCTGATAATTTTGGCTTTGGTTTTATTATCGCTCGGATCGATATTCTCTGCTTTTATTTTTCGAATTGCTTTATCTCATGAATCTTCAAGAGTTGATAAATCAAGTGATGCCGCTGATTTGGAGTGAAAGCTTCTCGACCTCCCGTCATTAGAATCGGCCAACATCTTTTCGAGTAACTCAATGCGCTTTCTCTGCCGTCCTACGAATTTCTCGACCCGTGCTCCTTTATAAAGTTCAAATTCGGGATAACCTTGTTGTACGATGGGTAAGAAGAGGATTCCTTCAATTATTGATATTCTTCAAGCACTTTTTAATTCTGAACAGGGAAGCTAAGAACACTCAGCGCAGACTTCAGGATTCTTCTTCTTGACACGGCAACTTATGAAGGAATATGATGGATGTTTACTAGGAAATTCCGGACCACAGCACCCAGGACATCTTGAAGACCCCACAGTATACAATTCACCCTGCCATCAATCGTTCGCAAAGAGAACAGAACACGGCCAGTGGATCCTCAGTTCAGCAGTCCAGTTCTTTATGAGCTGTTGTCTATCAACATCCTCTGTCTTAACGAATAGACCAGCCTTAATAGCACCTGAACGCATATGATTTAGAAGTTCTGTATGCTTACAATCAACGATTGCTGCACACGTATGGCAACCGCTAATCCTCTTGTGCTCAGCACATGACCTCATTTCGCAACTATCCCTACCACCGCCTCTCAGACATCCTGAACACAACGGCGCTTTCTCTATTGACTCCAATCCCTTTAGCAACTCCCTATAATCAAAGTCCTTAGGTCCCCATTCCTGTAGGCCGTATGCAGCTATGAGTTCCTTGTATCTTCGTGTGAGTTCCTGTAAAGTTCCATTACCGACTATGCAGCTACCGCACCAGATACCGCAAGAACCAATCTGGTTCCGCACATTTTCAAATGCCTCCGTCCTATGCTTGTCATCCATACAAGTCTCCCTTCCTGGCCGTGTTCGGCATGCTTCTGGCCGACCATGACTTTTTTTCGACTTCACCTAGCTTCATTTTCTCATGTTCTTTCGCATAATCTAATTCTTGCTTCCCCAAAGGGTGAACCCTTTATGCCATGTTGTCCGAACTACGTAAAGGTCGTAGCGAAGCGGAGAGTGCAAGATCCTATCCATTCCTGAACCTTAGGTTACCAAACGTTGCTAGGATATCAGAAAATTGGTAGCCATTTTCGTATATCATTGTGCCGTTCCATCCCTTCTCTACAAAAGTCACCACGGGTGCAACCTTCTAATCCAATCATATAGAACCCTTCATCAAAATAGCTTTTCGGGAAGAGTATTTGCAGAGCATCCTCATTCACTACTCTACCGAAGAAATTATACTGCTCCACACTTCCATTAAAATATGTACATCTATGAATGAAGCCTTCTTTGTGCTCATGTTTTAGATCGTTAGCCACCACACTTATATCATATGTAAATGTGTTTCTAATTTTGCCTGCTACTTTCATTTCCAGAAGTACGTAATCATCATAATCTGAAGATTTCACCCATAGAATGTCTATATCTTTATCCGATACGTCTCCCTCTTCATCAACATGATAATGATTAAAACGGTGCATCGGGGTGTTTGCCAACAGGAGTACTATAACGATTATTGCTACTATAGGGATGGCTATTGAGATCACCAATTTCTTTTTTTTGCTCAATTTTGGGGCCATATAACTATACCGCCTTGGCTCTTCCCCTTACGTGTAAAAGGCTAGGACATTTCGGACAACACCACCATACACGAATTGCGAGTTCCCTCTGGTCCGATTTAACCTTATGATAAGAGTGCTCCCCATCCCGCACTTCAACGCTTCAATTTCGCTATCACAGCGTCGGCGACCTGACTGGTGCCTACCGCCGTGGCGGGGTCGAGCTTCAAATCATAGGTGACATTCCTACCCTCGGCTATGACCTCGGCTATAGCGCTTTCCAATTTATCAGCACTACCCTTTTCTCCGAGATGACGCAGCATCATGACCCCGGAGAGCATAGTAGCCAGAGGATTGGCCTTGTTTTGTCCGGTGTATTTGGGAGCGCTACCGTGTGTCGGTTCAAAGATAGCTACTTCGTCCCCGATGTTGGCTCCCGGTGCTACGCCCATGCTGCCGACCAGCCCGGCACAGAGGTCCGAAATTATATCGCCGTACAAATTGGGCAGCACCAGGACGTCAAATATGTGGGGGTTTCTGACCAGCTCCATGCAGGTCGCGTCCACCAGCATATCGCCGAATTCAACGTCGTTGTACTCTTTGGCAACTTCACGGGCAGTATCCAGGAAAAGTCCGTCCGAGAACTTGAGTATGTTAGCCTTGTGAACCGCAGTAACCTTCTTCCTGCCGTTCTGTCTCGCATACTCAAAAGCAAATTTGACAATTCGACGGCTGGCTGTTTGAGATATAACCTTCAGGCTTACAGCGGAATCTTTCCTTATCTCTTTCCCCGTGGCATCAAGCACTAAATCCAGCAATTGCCCGGTTTCCGAACCACCCCTGGCAAATTCGATACCAGCGTAGAGGTCTTCGGTATTCTCCCTGACCACTACTATATCTATGTCTTTAAACGGTGTGTTTATACCCGGGTATACCTTGTAGGGGCGAAGACAGGTATA
>CP070793.1:1054314-1058489 GCA_020346965.1 Chloroflexota bacterium
CCGCCGGACGGATCCCGTGTTTTCCAGAGTGGTGAGAGCATGAATATCCACGACACAGTAGACGCAGTCGTATTCATCTTGAAGAGCGACATAATTTTGCACGGCTCCCAGGTAGTTACCGATATGCTGTCGGCCTGTGGGACGTGTGCCAGAGAAAACGCGTTTCCTCATTTGATTGAGACGAAGTTTACCACATAGAAGAAAGCGGCAACAAGGCTCAAGTGAACTAACCAAATACCCTACTTGAGCAACCAAATCAAACGGGGCTACGAAGTTGACTTTTCAGGATTATTAGAGTACTTTTTTCAACATTCCCGTGAGACATAAGTTACATACATAGATTTATTCTACGATTTACAATTAATTCAAAAGGGAGGAGTCACAGTATGAGCAAAACTATAGATAATTTGGGGGCTGCTTTTGCAGGAGAAAGCCAGGCGAACCGCAAGTATTTGCTCTTCGCTGAAAAGGCTGAACAGGAAGGGCACAAACAGGTAGCAAAGCTGTTCCGCGCTGCGGCCGATGCTGAGACGGTGCACGCCAGAAATCACCTGAAGGTTATGCAGGGAATAAAATCAACCAAAGAGAATCTGTTAGCCGCAAGAGGTGGCGAGAATTATGAATTCACGGAAATGTATCCTGAATTCATAAGGCAGGCTGACACTGAAGGTAACGACAAGGCCAAAGATAGTTTTGACATGGCAAATAAGGTCGAGCAAATTCATCATGGTTTGTTCAACTCTGCGCTGAACAAGGTTGAAAAAGGTGAGACTATTGCTGAGAAACCGATTCACGTCTGCCAGTACTGCGGTAACACGGTTGAGGGGGAAGCCCCTGAAAAATGTTCCGTCTGCGGAGCGCCCAGGAAAATGTTCAAGCTCATAGAGTAGTAGCATAGGGATATATGCCAGCGCAAATCGGGAAAGCTAACAGAGAGATTGGACAAGATTATAGAGTTAGAACGGTTCTCAATGGTTGCACTACTACCTACAGATCCGTACGGAGTTAATGTGAAATGGCTGAAATAGAAGTAGACTGCAGGGGTGAGACTTGCCCCGTGCCTTTAGTTGAGACTCGCAAGGCTTTGAGAAAAGCAAAAGAAGGCGATATTGTAGAAGTCATCGGAACACATCCTGCTTCCAAGAAAGAGATACCGATGGCGGTAAAGTCTTTGGGACTGGAGCTCATTGATGTGAAGGAGGAAGGTGATGTGTGGAAAATAAGAATACGCAAGTAAGAGGAGGAAGAAACCATGGCTGGCAAAGTTACCATAATAGTTCATAGCGGCGACATGGACAAGGTGTACAGTGCCTTCATTGTAGCCAATGGAGCCCTTGCCATGGGGATGGAAGCATCGCTGTTTTTCACTTTCTGGGGTCTCCAGCGTCTCAAGAAAGGTGCACTGGAAACGGGATCCCTATCCAGAATGAATATGCTGGGCCTGGGCAAATGGATGGTCAAACGGCGGATGAAGAAAGCCGGGGCAGCATCCCTAGAGAAATTGCTAGAGGATTTCCACGAGCTTGGAGGGAAAATACTCGCCTGTGACATGACAATGCAGATAATGGGTATAAAGAAGCAAGACCTCCGTGACGATTTGATATCGGATTACTGCGCCGTTGGCACCTACATAAATGAGGCTAAGGAATCAACGATAACTCTCTTTATATAACCGGGATGAAAACGGCAGACAAGATTATTTACCTGGACAACGCAGCAGCTACTCGTTTGGATGAGCGGGTGTTGGAGGCAATGAGACCGTATTTGTTTGATACATACGCGGTGGCTACGTCAGAGTTTGGCTACTCCCAGGGAATAGAAGCGCGGGAGGCGCTAGACGAAGCCAGGACGGCTCTGGCTAACGCATTAGGTGCTGCTCCCGAGGAGTTCATTTTCACATCGGGAAGCACCGAGTCCTCTAACATTGCCCTCAAAGGCGTGGCACTGGCCCTCGGTAAGCAGAAAGGCAAACACATAATCGTGTCAAAAATTGAGGATTTCCCTGTGCTCCACAGCGCTCAGGCGCTCGAAAAACAGGGCTTTAGGGTGACTTATCTGGAGGTGGATGGGGAAGGCTTCGTGAACATTGACCAGCTCAGGGATTCCATAACCAATGAGACCATTCTGGTTTCCATCCAGCATGCCAACCAGGAAATAGGTACCATCCAGGATATCGAAGCTATAGGTCGTATCTGTCGCGAAAAAGAGGTGCTTTTCCATACTGACGCCACTCATACCTTTAAGCGAGTCCCTCTGGACGTTAAGAAAACAGCTGTAGACCTGGTCACTGTATCGGCACACACAATCCACGGCCCAAAGGGCACAGGAGGCCTATACATACGGCAAGGAACACAGCTAGCCAAGTGGATGGACGGCGGATTCCAGGAATTTAATCTCCGGGCGGGGCTGGAAAACATACCTGGGGCGGTAGGGTTTGCTAAAGCTGTGCAATTGGTCACCACGGAAGAGATAGGGCGCTTTCAGGATATGCGAGACCGCCTTATTGACGGCATGCTTGCCAAGATTCCACACAGTACCCTGAATGGACCTCGACACAAGAGGCTGCCACAGAATGCCAATATTACCTTCCATTTTGTGGAGGGTGAGTCTATAACGCTCCACCTCGATATGCGCGGTTTTGCCGTGAGCACGGGTTCTGCTTGCTTCAGTCGTTCTCTGGAGGCCAGCCATGTCATCTCTGGTATAGGCGGCGACCACGAGAGGGCACATGGGTCAATGCGCTTCACCTTCGGGCGTTATAACACTATGGACGATGTGGACGCTGTTGTCCAGGCATTGGCAGAGATAGTGGAGGAACTGAGAAGCATTAGTCCCCTGGGGAAAAGCGAAGAAAAAGAGGAGGCTTAGAGATGAAATTTCCATACAGCGATATAGTACTGGAACACTTTCGACACCCGCGTAACGTAGGCAAGATTGAGAATCCCGATGGCAAAGCCACCGAAGGCAGTCCAGCCTGTGGAGACATGGTATCTGTCTACATAAAAGTTGACCCCAAAAAGAATACCTTAGACGACGTTAAGTTTGAATCCTACGGCTGTGCTTCTAACATAGCTACGGGTTCTATAATCACGGAACTGGCCAAGGGAAAGACGTTGGATGAAGCAAAGAACATTACCTGGCAGGAAGCTTCCGAAGCCCTGGGAGGTCTCCCTAAAATAAAAGCCCATTGCTCGGTGCTTGCTGTTGAAGGCCTGCGTTCAGCCATACAAAACTATGAAGAGCGCCACGGCCTTGTTAAAGAAAAGAAGCCGACCACGGAAGAGGTAGTCCGTCAGCGCCTCAGGAGAGTCATTAACCCGCTGACCGGGTTAAACGTGGTACGCACAAACCTGGTGAAAGATATTAAGGTGAAGGACGGTACCGTCAGCGTGCTTGTTGATTTGCCTCAAGATCACCAGTTCGCTAACAATGTAAAAGACGAAATACGGGAGAGGGTAGAGACCTTGTGGGACGTCAAAGGGGTAGTGGTCGAATTCACAGAATAGCACATTAGCGAGAATAGGTACCTGTTAGCACATAACTGGGTTCGCCGCTGGACCTCAGATGACTTATTTTGGCTTTGAACGGCTCAAACCGAATCACTGTTCAGACTCTGGTTTTGCCAGTATAATGGCATCAACCGATCACTCGTAGAGTTCCTTCTCTTGATGATTTCGCCAGCCATAATTTGCAGCTAACGGAACGAATAACCATAATACGGTAGCGATAGAAACAGCAGCAACTGACAATCGGAGGAATTGCCCCCGCAACGCTAGCGTCGAAATCCGTACCCTTCATGTCGCCGTGCTTTTGTCTTTCTTATTTGATTTGAGCAAACGATAAGAGTATTCATGAGAACGTTAGGAGAGCTCTCTAAGAAGTATTCTGGAAGCTAGTGACTCCTGTTCTTATACTAAGTAGAGGGGAAGATCGCGTGGGTGTGATGATAATAGGTACGCCATCGTCCAATACCAAAGGCTTACGGCGTCTTGACATTCAGATACGCGTTATTGGGTTACCCTTTACCCTCTTCGATTATGACGATTGGTAAGAAAAGTTAAGTTAGGTATATTGATATTTCACTTGAGAATAGTATATTAGTCTTTCTAAGAAACAGTAATTTAAGACCAAGATAAGGTTGGTGGTCAAGTTTATGTCAGAATGTCCTGTCAGTC
>CP070793.1:1058589-1071035 GCA_020346965.1 Chloroflexota bacterium
CAGGCACCACCGGAGACGAAAGAATTATTCCAGCAGATTGAAGATAATGGAGCCCGGATCATAAACCTTTATAAGGTATTGGCCAATAGCCCGCACGTGGCTCGCAGCGCTATCAGATTAGGCAGTTCGTTAATTGGCAAGACAACTCTTTCAGCAAAACTACGCGAGTTAACTATCATGCGAATCGCCAAGCTCTGTGATTGCGAGTACGAATGGGTGCAGCACACACCAATCGCTTTAGAATCCGGCGTAAGCCGAGCTCAGTTGGATGCAATTGGCTCCTGGAAGGAATCGAGCAATTTTGACGAAGAAGAGCGTGCAATATTGCAGTATGTTGATGAAGTAGCCCAAAACGTTAAAGTAGCAGATGGGACATTCGATGCACTGAATAAACATCTTAACGAGCAGAGTATTGTTGAGTTAACTTTAGCCATCGGCTGGTGGGGAATGCTGGCTCGATTGCTTGTGCCGCTGGAAGTTGAGGTAGACGAGAGGTCGGCTGGCTCCACAGTGGACCTGATTGGGCAACGCGCTACGCAAAAATCATGATTCATTTTGGGCGTCTAGCTTTAGATTTCTGGCGGTCTGGTTAGTTCTCCCCACATTTCATGGCTACGCAATCCCGCGAGTTTAACAGGAGTTATCTCATTATCCAGTGACTTTTCGCTGTGAGCGAAGACCCTGATATAGTTACTGGTCAATCCGGCGTATATGCCACTTTCGGGGCTGGTTTCCTTCTCCCATAGAACGGGCATAGTGTGTCCCAAGAACTGTTCACAGAATTTACGCCAGGAGTTTTGGGATAGTTCCAGCATTCTCTGGTTGCGTGCCTGTTTGACTTTGGCTTTTATCTGCTCCGGCATTACGGCTGCTGCCGTTTCAGGGCGGGGTGAATATGGGAAGACATGGATATTAGCGAAGCCAGCTTGCTGGCAGAAAGAGTAGCTCTGTTCGAATTCGTCGTCGCTTTCGTCGGGGAAACCGACAATGATATCCGTGGTGATGGCTGCATCGGGCATCATGTCTTTAATCCAAGTTACCGTTCTCTGGTACTGATCCAAAGAGTAGCTCCTCTTCATCCTTTGAAGCACGGTCGCACTTCCACTTTGCAGCGCCAGATGGAAATGGCGACAGAGCCTGTCATCCTGCCACAAGGCAAGAAATTCAGGAGATATCTCTGAAGGCTGTAAAGACGAGAGGCGTAATCTCTTAACGCCGGTACTAACAAGAATACGCTGGACCAAGCTCTCGAGGTCAGTGACGCCATCTCCATAAGAGCCGACCTTTGTCCCTGTTAGAATAACTTCTCTGTAACCAAGGGCTACTTTTTGCTTAACTTCGCCAACTATCCGGGAAGCGGGCAAGGAATATTCACGGGGTCTTACTTCAGGCACAATGCAATATGTGCAGTGGCTACGACAGCCATCTTGAATTTTTATCAGGCTGCGGGTCCTGGTGGTGGCATCGGTGAAGTGAGATTGCCTTGCTTCGCTATCAACCGGTTCATTACTTTTGGGGAAAAAGGTTTGCGTGAGGGTCAGCAGGTCCTCTTTCTCTGCGTTATCAACCACAAGATCAACGAGGGGGGCTAGCTCTCGACCGTTTCTCTGAGCATAGCAGCCAGTAGCGATAATCAGGGCACGCGGATTCCTGCGTCTCGTCAGCCTGAGCCAGTGGCGCGACTTGCGGTCGGCAATGTGGGTGACGGTGCAAGTATTAGCAATATAAATATCTGCCCGGTCACCGGGGTGAACAAGCTGAAATCCGGCATGTGTAAAGCGACCCGCCAGAGATTCGGTTTCAGCCTGATTCAGCTTGCAACCGAGTGTGTAGAAAGCGACCTTCATTGACATGGATTATATTTACTGCCTGGCTGAGTGGTCAAACACTATAACAGGCGCTTGCTTCAGACCTCTATCATGGGATATAGTTAGCGATTCTAACAGAAAATAAGTTAGCCAGGGTATTAAGTTGAATCAGCGAACTCGATGGAAGATATTACCTCGGGTGCCAGATGAATACTTGAATGCTTCTGGCTCTTCTCCTCTAGTTGCTCAACTTCTCTGCAATCGTGGTGTTGAACCAGAAGAAATCGATGCCTTTTTGTCTGCTGATCGTAGGCTGGAGGGTAATCCCTTCCTCCTTCCTGATATATCACAGGCCATAAGTAGAATCTATAAGGCCGTGCTTGAGCGGGAGAAGATTGCTGTCTACGGTGACTTCGATGTTGACGGTGTTACGGCCACAGTTATTATTATCGAAGGATTGTCGAGGCTGGGTGCCGAAGTTGTTCCCTATATTCCTGACCGCCTAAACGAAGGACATGGGGTGAAATCATCAGCCCTGGAGAAACTTCGAGCCGAGGGCGTAAGTTTGGTCATTACTGTTGATTGCGGTGTAACTGACATCGAAGAGGCAAAACGAGCCCGAAGGATGGGAATGGACATGATTATTACCGACCATCACGTTCCATTAAGGAACCTGCCTCGAGCCGTAGCCATAGTTGATCCCAAAAGAAAGGATTCTACGTATCCCTATCCAGAACTAGCCGGTGCTGGTGTTGCCTTCAAGCTTCTACAAGCCTTGTTCCATAAAGACAGTCGAGAGGAGTGGTTATCCAGGTTGATGGACCTGGTTGCTTTAGCTACTGTTACGGATTTAGTTCCCCTAGTTGGTGAGAATCGTTACCTGGTGAGAGAAGGGCTGCGAGAACTCAATAAGAGCTCCCATGTGGGGATTCAGGAAATGGTCAAATTAGCCGGGTTGAAGCTAGGCGAACTTGGCGCTGAAGATATCTCCTGGGTACTGGGACCACGACTCAATGCTGCCGGTAGGATGAATAATGCCTCTTCCAGCTACCAACTTCTCACCACTCAATCGTCAGAGGAATCGCGTCTCCTGGCTCTGGAGCTGGAGGAAAGGAATGCCGAGCGGCAGAAACTAACCAGTGAAGTGCTAAACCAAGCCAGAGAGAAACTGGCTCCGAAATTAGATCTGCCTATGCTTATAGATGCTGATGAGAACTACTCCATCCGTGTTATCGGGCTTGTTGCCGGCAGACTTGCGGAAGAATTTTACAGGCCTGCCATTATCATTAATATGGGCTCAGAGCTATGTCAGGGCAGCTGTCGTAGTATACCTGAATTCAATGTCGCAGCTGCTTTAGAGGAATGCCATGACCTGCTCGTTGCTTTTGGCGGCCATCCACTAGCCGCCGGCTTCACCGTAACACGCCGGAACTTGGCTCAGCTACAAGAACGGATTGCTGCACTAGCTACGGAGCAATTGGGTCATCTTGAACTGTGCCCGGAAATAGTGATTGACGCTGATGTGCCTTTGTCTATTCTCACCGGAGACACCTTTAATATTATCCAGAGGTTGAGCCCATTCGGTAGGGGCAATCCGCAGCCGACTTTTCTCACCCGGGGGATCGACGTGGTCGAGTGCCGCAACTTCGGGAAAAAGGGTGGTTGGCTGAGACTAAAACTCAAGCAGGGGAATATAACCTGGCAGGCTGTGGACTTCAGGTCTCGGAAAAAAACGAAGGAGATTCCACCTAGCATAGATGTTGTCTATAACCTGGAAAAAAGCCGCTGGAACGGAGATGAGGTGATGCGCCTTAATCTTCTGGATTTTGCCCCAACTCATCTTCACTAGCAGACACAGTCGCTAAAGATTGCTTTTTATACCGGCGCAATTTATAGATAAGCCAGGGCAGGAAAATCACCAATATGGCCAGGTCAACATACTGCGCGTTATCAATACCCCAGAGTAGTGGCTCGCGCCCGGCACGCAGAAACCTCAGGGCAAGATCACCGATGGCATAAACACTCAAACCGAAGAACAGCAGTCCGCCTTCGGGTTTGAATGTATCCCGGAAGCGCCAGATTATACCAAAGACTATCAGATTCCACAGTACGTGATAAATCTGTGTGGGGTATAGCGGCACCCCCCAAAATTCAGGGGCCATCGTGTTCCGAGCTGAGTAGGTTACCGCCAACGGGAAGAAATCAAATGGACTGGGTTGGCCATAGCAGCAACCGTTAAGGGTGCAACCGATCCTGCCCATGGCCAAGGCTAGAAGGGCCCCCACAATAAAGACATCACCTATGCTAAGCAGCGTGGAAAAGCGCATTTTGGTTACGGCCATATAGATCAATGCTGCCACAATGATGCCGATAATCATTCCCATTTGAGCAAGGCCGGCAAATCCGAAAATATCCAGGGGATTTGCCCTAAACTGGTCCCAGTAATAGACTACATATGACAGCCGGCCTCCTATGACGCCGCCGATAACGCCCCAGAGGAAAATGCTGTAGATATCACTCGAGATGCCCCGTCTTTTTACCTCCCTGAGCATAATGACCAATAACGCGGCAACCCCTATAGCTGCCATAATTCCATACCATCGTATCTCCAGAGAGCCAATGGTGAAAGCAATTGGGTCTACACTGATATTTAACATTTACCCTTTCCTTTCCGTTTAAGAGAAAATAGCATTAACAAAGACCTCGGCATCAAAAGGTGTCATATCCTGTACTTTTTCGCCCGTGCCGATATAAGAAATAGGAATATTTAACTGGTCACAGATGGCGAATACTATTCCGCCTCTGGCTGTACCATCCAGCTTGGATAGAAAAATACCGGTGACGTCCACAGCTTCGGTAAAATACTTAGCCTGGGCTAAACCATTTTGCCCTGTAGTAGCATCCATTACGAGTAAGACTTGATGAGGTGCTGAAGCGTCTTGCTTAGCTGCTACTCTCTTGATTTTCTTGAGTTCTTCCATGAGATTAAACTTGGTATGAAGACGACCAGCAGTATCGATAATCACGGTCTGAGCATGGCGGCTACAACCTGCCTGAACAGCATCATAAGCGACCGCTCCGGGATCACCACCGGGTTGATGGGAGATGACTTCGGCACCTACATTTCCTCCCCAGTATTTAAGTTGGTCAATAGCTGCTGCCCGGAACGTATCAGCTGCCGCTAGTATAACTCGTTTCCCCTGCGAGATAAGACAATATGCCAGCTTGGCAATGCTCGTTGTCTTGCCCGAGCCGTTAACACCTACCACGAGGATGATATGAGGGAATTCTGCACCTCGCTCGGGGATCGAATTTTCTGACCGCGGGATATCCAATAAGTTTACCATTTCCTCTTTCAAGGTTTTCCTTATCTGAGATACCTCTGAGAGTTTGTCCGTTTTCACCCGCTGCCTGACTTTACCCAACAGTTTGCTCGTAGTCTCTACCCCGACATCAGCGGAAACAAGTAGCTCTTCCAATTCCTCCCAGACTTCGTCACTAAAAGTGTCACGGTTAAAGATATTGGCTATCTTGCCGAACCAGGTTTCCTTGCTTCTTTTTACTCCTGGTTCAGTCTTTTTTAGCAAATCGAGCAAGCTGCCTCCACAATCGAGAGTGCCCTATGTAGTGGCATAAGTATAGGCGACATTCATCACTTAATCAAACTATGAAGCCTTGCCGCTAGCATCCAACTGTCAAAGTCGACAGGTTCCGACAAGACACCCAGTTCCTAACAGGGAGTCTGGTGTTATTATCAGGCGGCCAAAAGATCACAAGATTTTCTCGGGATAGCTTAGCCAGAGATTTCTCGTCTTTCTGGTGAAGCCGTTTCTGTCTTCTTCCCCAGGAAAAGAAGAGGATATACCACGTCACTCAAGCAGCAGGGGAGCCAGACTGCCAGAAATAGAATCAAGAAGATAAAAGGAAGCAAGGGAATCCAATTATCGGCTATGTGTCCAAACGCCAATATGTAGAATAAGGATGCCCAGGTACTTAATAGAACGTGTCCGAAGTGCGGGATTTTGGTTGTTTGCTTCCAGTAGCCGATGGCAATACCTGCCAGTGCCAGGAGGTTTATCCACCAGTGCTCAATAAAAGGTACTTCGAATTCCATCGGAATGTGAAGTAATGTTCCTCCCAGATAGGGAATTATGGCATCGCTTATGGTGGCCATACCGATCGACCCTGTCCATCCAATCAGAATTACCGCCCAGATTCTGCCTTTCTTGTATCTCACATACATAGCCGTTGTTGCAAGCGCGCTTAATACTACATGGAGCGGGTGGAAAGTGTGAAATATGGTGTCAGAAATATGGTTAGGGACGCTGAGCAATAGCACTATGACCGTGAGGACAATACCCGTAAGTGCGCCAAGGGCTGTGAAAGGGATGTGCTCTTTGAGTTCGTGCGCTATCAGTTTAGTCATTTCCAATTCTGGTAACGGATTATTTTTCATAACACCGGGAACAGAGTCCAGAGAATTCGGAAAGATGATGGTCGGTATAGAAGCCTAAATCCTGGGTGAATGCATTTTCTTCCTGACATAATCCTTTGTCAGCAAATTCTCGAATGGCTCCGCAGCGCTGACAAACCATGAACCGATGGCAGCCTTCTGTGGCATCCAAGTTACACTTCACAAATCCGCCATCGGACAGCATTTTGTGAGCCAGGTTCAGGTTGCAGAGCAAATCTAGTATACGGTATATGGTAACGTGGTTTAGATATTTGCCCCTGGCGTGCAGGATTCCCTGTATATCATAAGGAGAAAGTGGCTTTCCCATTTCTTCGAGTACCTCGAGCACCAGCTTTCGCGGCTTGGTTGCTTTGTACCCTTTAGCCTGCAGAATCCTTATCGAGTTTTGAACCACGATAGTATTATAAGTGCGGCGAAGATTAAATGCAATAGTATTACAATTGGTATTAATAATACTGGCACATTTGCCCGGGAATTTGCTTTCAAGCCGCGAGTTCTTCGAGCAATACTATCGCTGCTTCTTTGTCCAGGGGCTGGTTGTTATTGCCGCACTTGGGTGACTGCACGCAGGAAGGACAACCTTCGGCGCAGGGACATTCCTGGACAGCTTTCAGCGTGGCTTGCCAGAGCTCCGTTATCACTTCAAACCCTTTCTCGGCAATACCGATACCTCCCGGGTGTGCGTCATAAATAAAGATCTGTGCTCTGGCAGTATCGGGATGAAAAGAAGTCGAAACACCACCGATATCATTGCGGTCGCAAAGGGCGAATAGGGGAAGTATTCCAATGGCAGCGTGTTCACAGGCATGTAAACCGCCATGGAAATCAAGACCAGCGTCGGCAATCCTATCAATCGCCTTCTGAGGTAAATCAAACCACAGGGCTTTGGTGGGAAAGTTTTGTGGTGGCAAATCAAGAGGCTCCTCACTGATAACCTCTTCTGTGAACTGCCTCTTTCTTTTGAATCCGACTACTATGTTAGTGACATCAACATCTCCGAAGTACACATTCACCTTATGGCAGGCTTTTTTTTCGAGCATCTTCGTGACCCTGATATCGTCTATTTCCATAGTCTGTGTATAGTAATCAACAGGCTTGGATTCTGCCCAGGCGATATGCCGGATTAGGTCGAGTTCCTTTACGAGATACGATTCACCCTGGTGGAGATAGATAGCACCGGGGTGCACCTGAAAAAAGGCCACGCTGGCTTCTACCGTTTCTAACAAGCAACCCTCTCGATCATCGATAACGGCATAACTTTGCCCTGAGGCTGTCCTGATATTTATATCCTGAGCTGGATATGTGATAGAGGGGGACGGATAGTATCTTTCCTCGCGTTTTCTCAGTCTACCTGCTTGTTCTAATTCAGCGAACAAATCACTAGTTTCGCCGAAGAATTCCGCATCCTCTTCTTCTAGAGATTTCTCCCAGGCAGCACAGAGGAGGTGGGGTTTCAGGATATAGGGGTTGTTGGGATTGATTATAGCGTTGTCGAAATTCTTGCCGAAAAAGAAATCCGGATTGCGCATCAGGTATTGATCGAGTGGATTCTCCTGAGCAATAAGAAAGCTCAAGGAGCTATGGGTACTTCGTCCGCTACGCCCCGCTTGCTGCCAGGCGCTGGCGATACTACCTGGATAGCCTGTGAGTACGGTTGCGTCCAGATCACCAATATTTATTCCCAACTCCAAAGCTGTCGTGGCAACCAAACCGAGAAGCTCGCCATCGAAAAATTGACGCTCAATTCGGCGTCTATCTTCGGGAAGATAGCCTGCCCGGTAAGGACTGATTTTATTTTTCAGGGAGGGAGGCAGTTGGTCTTGGGTATAAATATAAATCAATTCGGTTAGTTTACGAGTGCTGGCAAATGCCAGACTACGAATCTCGTTTTGAACAAGCTCTCCAAAAAGAAGAGCCGCCTCACTGTTGGAACTGCGTCTGGTGGTCTTAGTCTTGTCGATGACAGGCGGATTCCAGAAAGTGAAGTATTTCCGACCGTGAGGGGAGCCATCTTTGACAACAGAATGAAAGGGTACACCGACTATATTTTGCGCGTGCTCCTGCGGGTTGGCGATAGTGGCTGAGCAGCAAATAAACTGGGGATTGGAGCCATACGTAGAGCAAAGCCGCCGCAGTCTCCGTAGAACATTGGCTACGTGGGAGCCGAAGACACCCCGATAGATATGGGTCTCATCTATTACGATATATTTGAGATTCCGAAAAAACTTGGACCATGACTGATGGTTAGGCAAAATTCCCAGGTGGAGCATATCGGGGTTAGTAAGCACTATATTCGCCCTTTTTCTGATGTTTGCCCTCTCATTCTGAGGGGTGTCACCATCAAAAGTCGCTACGGCTCCTGGCGATAGACGGTGGGATAGTTCCTTCGTTTCGCTCAGGATTTGCTTCACGCTACGTAGCTGGTCCTGGGATAGAGCTTTAGTAGGGAAGATATACAGGGCACGGCTGTGTTTGTCATGCAAAAGCGCATTGAGTGTGGCTAAGTGATAGCAAAGTGTCTTGCCGCTGGCACTGGGTGTAGCTATTATCACATTTTTACCAGCCAGGATGGCATTTAAGGCTTCAGTCTGGTGGCTGTAAAGAGCCGATATCCCCAGGGATTTAAGGCATGCTTGCAGCTCGGGGCAGAGGGGGTTGTCTAGTTCCCCGAATACGGCACCCTGCGGGGGAATGTGTTCGATATGGACGAGCTGCTGGCGATAATCGGGCGAACTGACAAGGTGATGGAGAAAGGCAGCAGCATCTATCAAGGGAACGTCTCTATTTGGGAGCCTAGCAACTCCACATCTGGGTAATTTTGAGCAATGAACTTTACAACATTAGTTAAAATCTCATCGGCATGTCTTCTGTTGTTGCTGACACATGCTACGCCCAAAGTGGCTAATTGCCACAAATCCTGATTATCTACCTCGGCTACGGAAACCTTATACCTGTTTTGTAGCCGTGTTGTTATGGACTTAATGACCTGTCTCTTGCCCTTAAGTGAGTGATTCTCAGGCAGGCGGAGCTTAATTTGACAAACGCTAACGTGCATTATTCGCTTCCCTCCCTGTTTCTCCGCTTGGAGGAGGAAGAAATCGGGCAGGAATCACAATCCCTTACTAATGATATAAGAAACAAGGTCGGCAAGACGACAGCTATAACCCCACTCGTTGTCGTACCAGGCTAATACCTTTATGAAGTCGTCATCAATAACCATAGTGCTTAAAGCATCGAATATGGCGCTGGCGGGGTTGCCCTTAAAATCCGAGCTCACTAATGGCTCGTCACAGTATTCCAGAATTCCCTTAAGCTGTCCGTTAGCAGCCTTAAGAAAGCCGTCGTTAATCTCCTCAACGCTCGCTTTTCTCTTAAGGTCAGCGACGAAGTCAACGACGGACACCACTGACGTAGGCACTCTCATGGCAATACCATGCAATTTCCCCTGAAGTTCCGGAATAACCACGCCAACAACGCGAGCCGCGCCAGTGGTGGTGGGTATAATGTTGGTGCCAGCAGATCTTGCCCGGCGCAGGTCGCTGTGGAATACATCCAGTATCTTTTGGTCGTTGGTATAAGCATGGACAGTAGTCATTAATCCATGAACGATGCCAAAGTTCTGGTGAAGGACCTTAACTACAGGGGCAATACAATTAGTAGTACAGGAGCCGTTTGAAATAACACGGTGCTTAGCGGGGTCATATTTCTCTTCATTGACTCCGAGGACGATAGAAATGTCCTCTTCTTTAGCCGGTGCTGAAATAATTACTTTCTTAGCACCGCCTTGAAGATGAGCAGCAGCCTTGCTTGCCTGGGTGAAAAGCCCGGTAGATTCAATCACAATATCCACGCCGTAGTCTCGCCAGGGAATCTTCCCCGGCTCACGCTCAGCTAATACTTTTATCTCCCTGCTATCAATTACGATGCAATCATCTTTGGCCTCCACCTTACCAGGATAAATGCCGTAATTGCTATCGTGCTTAAAAAGGTGGGCATTAGTTTTGGCATCGGTAAGGTCATTCACCGCCGCTGCCTCTACCTTATCGCCGCAACGCTGGATAATTGCCTTCATTGCTAGCCTGCCAATACGCCCGAAGCCATTTATTCCTACTCTTGTTGCCATTTTCTTTCCTCCTTTTACTAGTCTTTAGATAAATATAAAGATGCGCCGTCCATAGCAACATTGCCCACCCTATCCTCTTCCATTAAGAGCCTAAGATGGGCAAGGGTCTCAGTAACAGCCATTCGCCTGTCCCAGACTGCCAGATCTTGAAAGGAACTTCTTCCCTCGTCAATCATCCAGGGGATTTGCTGAGCTATTTCATAGGCTGTCTTCATGCCGTCGCGCAAAGCCTGCATGATAGCCCTCTTCCTCTCCTCGTGATGCTGGAGTATTCTTTCTATTCTCAGCCCCAAAGCGTTGAACATCGGCCCATGTCCCGGGAGAATAAAATGAACTTTGAGGCGTTCTAGTTTCTTCAGGGATGAAATATAGTTACCCAAAGGGTCATCACCGGACTGGGGATTGAGGCCAACATGAGGAGTGGTTTCATACAAGACATGGTCACCGGTGAGAATAAACCTCCTCTCTCGTTCATAAAGGCAGATATGTCCCGGCGAGTGCCCCGGTGTCCATAACACCTCGAATTCGAAAGAATCGTTGGAAATAGTGTCACCATCCTCTAGCTTAACTTCAGGAGTATCCGCAGTGACATATTTATTCATCCATACTGAGGCTTCTTTCAATTGAGGTAATTCATTGTCAGGAACGCCATTCTGTCGAAGCAGTTCCTCCGTCTTCTCTAGGAGATTAGTGAAGTCTTTATATCTGGGAGAGATAAAGCCAGCATCAATTCTGTGAATGGCTACTTGCGCCCCGCAAATCTGTTTAATCTTGCTTGATAACCCATAATGGTCGGGGTGGATGTGGGTAATGACTACTTGTGCGATGTCTCGGAGCTTGAGGTTCGCTGCTTTTATTCCTTCCTGAAGAGCCCAGAGTGATTCCTGACTATCCCAGCCGCAGTCAACCATGATATGGCTATCGCCGCCTTCAATTACATAAACATTGGTATACCATGATGCGTCCCCGGGACAAGGACTTTTTATTTGGTGAACACCGTTTAATACCTGCATTATTCTATCCTCTCCAAATTATATAGAGCCTTTATGCCAGGGTACCGTGCAACTCTTCCTAAATCTTTCTCTATCCTGAGAAGGCGGTTGTACTTAGCCAGTCGTTCACTACGACAAGGGGCACCAGCTTTGATGAGCCCGGCATTACTGGCTACCGCCAAGTCGGCAATAGTAGTATCTTCTGTCTCACCAGACCTGTGGCTGATAATAGTTGACCATCCAGCTTGTTGTGCTCTCTTGATAACAGCCAGGGATTCGCTGAGTGTGCCTATCTGATTTACCTTAATTAGGATTGAGTTAGAAGCCTTCTGGGAAATGCCCTTTTCCAGACGTTCCATGTCGGTCGCATAAAGGTCATCACCAACTATTTGAGTTTGCTTTCCCAGTTGAGCAGTGAGCAACGACCAGCCTGCCCAATCATCCTCGGCCAGCCCATCCTCGATGCTGATAACTGGGTAATCCGAGACTAATTTGACATAATAGTCAATCATTTCTGAGGAACGGAGAGTAACACCTTCCCGGGAGAGATTATATTTCCCATCTTGATAGAAGGTGCTGGCAGCTGGGTCAAGGGCGATCAATACATCGTGGCCAGCTTTGTAGCCGGCCCTGCCAATGGCTGTCAGTATGAGCTCCAGCGCATCTCTATTAGTAGGGAGCTGGGGAGCAAAGCCACCTTCGTCTCCGACATTGGTATTCAATCCTTTTTCTTCAAGCAATTTGTGCAGGGCGTGGTATACTTCGCTGCTCTTTTGCATGGCTTGACTGACATTGACGGCGCCAACCGGCATTATCATGAATTCCTGAAAATCAGTAGAGCCTCGAGCGTGCTTTCCCCCATTCAGAATATTCAACATGGGCACGGGCAATAGGTTAGCTTTTGACCCTCCCAAGTAACGGTATAGAGGAAGACCCCGGAAGCTAGCTCCGGCCTTGGCTACGGCAAGAGATGTCCCCAGTATGGCATTTGCACCAAGTCGGGATTTATTACCAGTGCCATCGAGTTCAATAAGTCGCTGGTCAATGGC
>CP070793.1:1071135-1078309 GCA_020346965.1 Chloroflexota bacterium
CAAAAGAATAGCGAAGCATCATAGCTACGCTTAAGATAGTGGCAATAGGATTAGCCAGGTCTTGCCCTGCTCGACTCGGGGCACTGCCATGAATTGGCTCATAAATACCGAAGGTTCTCCCCTTGGGAATTCCTGCCAAGCTGGCGGAGGGGAGCATGCCCATTGAGCCAGCCAGCATTGAAGCCTCGTCGGTAAGAATATCACCAAACATGTTTTCGGTGACTAAAACATCCAGTTCGGCGGGACGCTGGATAAATCTCATAGCACAGGCATCAACTAGCATATGTTGGAGTTCAACATCAGGGTAATCGGCGGCAATTTCTATGGCAATCTGCCGCCATAGGCGGGACGATTGGAGAACGTTAGCTTTGTCAACCGAAGTTAGCTTTTTGCGGCGTCCGCGAGCCAACTCAAAACCTACTCTTAATATGCGTTCAATTTCTCCTTCAGAATAAGCCAGCGTATCTACAGCCTGCCTTCCCTCTGGAGTTCGCCATTGCTTCTTGGGTTGACCGAAGTAAAGTCCACCTGTAAGCTCTCTAACCACTACCAGGTCAACTCCCTTAACTACCTCGGGCTTGAGATTGGTGGAATTCACAAGCATAGGAAAGATCTTAACGGGACGCAAATTGGCAAACAGTCCGAGCCCTTTGCGTAAAGCCAGAAGCCCATCTTCAGGGTGCATTTCAGCTTTAGGGTCATCCCATTTAGAACCGCCGACTGCGCCAAGCAGCACCGCATCACATTGCTTACACATCTTCAAGGTTTCATCGCTGAGAGCTGTTCCCAGAGCCTCTATAGCCGCACCACCTATGAGGCCATCATCGAGGTGAAAGCGATGTCCGAATCTCTCACCGATAGCCAGTAAAACGTTTAGCGCTTGGTTTGTTACCTCGGGGCCGACACCGTCGCCCGGTAACACTGCTATATCAAACTCCACACTATTTACGTCCTTTGTTTAGCCCTAGTATGCCCAACGAATTATCTTGCTCTATTAAACGTCAGCCTATATCCGTTGATATCCTCGACCGTGAAATCCCTGATGCCCTAGGGTTCATCTTTTATGTCAACTATAATTTTAACGCCTTTGCTCTGTAACTCATCGTAGATTTGTCTATATCCCCATCAATTTGCATATATATGTTCACACCAACACCAAGCTTTTCTGCCCTACCGATACCGACATTTTCGACCGGTAGAAACATAAAAACCATTCCATTTTTAGAAAGATCAGCATGCTCCGGATTGCCTGCATTAGGGAAAGCCATCCCTATCTTGAATCCCAGAGAATCTCTGTAGTATTCAATAGTCTGCTTCATATCCTTTACGGCTAACGTCGGGGAAATGCAACTCATCTTAAATGACCTCCTTACAAAAGCCTACCTTATTAACCTAATAAAATAATGTTATCGGCTACCTTATCATACAAGTCACCCAGTGTGAATATTATTATCTGATAATCTGAGGCCGTCGTTTTGAGGAAGTTTAGCGTGTTGGCCAGGCGTACAGAGTCAAAATTGGCAAAAGGGTCATCCAATATCAATGGCGGTTTCTTATCTCCAAATATCAATCCCACTAGGGCCAGTCGAAACGCTAGATAAAATTCATCAATCACTCCTCCACTCAAATCCTCCGGCTTAGCCCAGTCTCCTTTCTCATCTGAATAGATCCAGAATTCTAGCGCTTCCTTACTGGCTCTTCTCACTTGCTTATATTTATTATTGGTAAAGACAGCCAAATACCCCTGAATTTCATTCTCCAAAGCTTCCTCAGTTGACGAAAGTACGTCAGTTCTCGCCTGAGAGATAATTTCCCTCGCTAATGCATATATTTGGACCTTCCTCTCTTCTCGTTTTAAATCTTGCTGAATGCTTTCTAGTTCCTCTTCCAGTCTGATTTGGTCCTCTATACTAAATCTTGCTTGCTCAATGATTACTTCGGAGCGCCTTTTTCGCTTCTCAAGTTCAGCCTGTTCTGCCTCTAAACTCCGGACCTTTCTTTCGAGCTCTACGTATCCCTCCGGGCTCAGGCGCGTTTCCTTCAAATCGTCGGTAAGTTTCGCCTCCTCAACCGCCAAACCCCTTGTTACTTCTTTCTCCTGTTTCTGGAGATCTTCGACCGTCCTGCCTCTCAACATACCTTTTAGCTGAGCTTCCAAGCTGCTCTTTTCTTTGAGCCTGGAGCCAAAGTCCATTTCCTTATTATCGAAGTCAAAGATCGTGCCGCACTTTACGTCGGCTAATAAATTATCCTCTTCTTCGGTAATTTTACTGAGAGCTTCCTTCATTTTTTGAATACGCTCTTCAACACCAATAATACTGGTGCTATCGAGGGAAAGCGCAGCTATAGCAAGGAGAGCTGCCCCCAGAATTATCAACGCCAGGAAATACAAGGGGCCAACCAGTACGCCTATTATCCCGCCTGTCAATATTACTATCGAAGTAGCTATCCCTCTCTTGGAACCAGAAAACTTGACAAATCTTTCCCTCTTTAACTTTTCTCTCCCTTCAGCTAGCTCCATTTCCCGCGCAGCCAGGTCCTCCTGGATATCCGCACGTCTATTCTGGATTGCGTCTAACTTCTTCCTGAATTCCGAGACCTGTTGCTCATTTTCAAATCCTTCAATGGATTTAAGTGCATTGCTTGCTCCTTCCAGTTTGGCAATTAGTCTATTTATCCCTCCGAGTAGCTCTTCCATTTCACTATATTTACGTTTCAAATCTTCTATAGATGCCTCTACTTTTTTACGCTGGTTGTTTTTTTCCAGCAGCGCCTTAGTATTCTCATACTTTTCATTGACCTGAGCCAGGCCCTTACTCACCTCTACTAGTTCAATTTTTTGTGCCTCAACTCTGGACACCTCGTTTTTGGTGTCATTAAATTCCCGTGAGCGATTCTCTAGCTGTCTTTGCAGAGACTTTAAGCTGCCGTCGATTTTCGCCGGCCTATCCAATCCCTTCCTCATCTCAGAGATTTTGTCATCTAACTTCTGTATCACCTGTGATGCAAGTGTGCTTTCTTTACCGCCGCTTACAATTTCCTCCAAGCTTTCACCAATCTCCTTCTTACCTGATGATATTTCGCTAACCTGGTCCTGGCGAATACACGAAGAACATAGAAAGAGTTTATCGGAATTAGTGCCCAGTAGCTCAGTTAATTCTTCTGAAATTTCCTTGAAAGTATCAATTTCTTTCTGAGCATTATAGTCGACAAACTTGACGGTTCCCTTGTCAAAATCTTTGTCTAGCAAATATCGGTTCCCGTTATCTTCAAACTCAAGACTAGTCTTGCATTGCCTGGTCGAACCCCAGGAAACATAATCTTTAATCTCTTTTGCAGTGCTTCTAGGATTATTGAAAAGGGCAACGATGATGCCATCAAGTAGAGTAGACTTGCCCATTTCATTTAACGGCCCTTTGACCACATTTATTCCGGGGCGAAACTGCGCTTGAAAATCAACAAGTCTTTTGAAGTTTTTCAGTTCGATTCTTTTCAACCACATTATAAGACTTCCTTCCCATCCAGCAGAGCTACGCCATACTGAAGGGCACCTTCCGCGATATCTTTTCCCTCTCCGTCCGAGCTTTCGATTTGCTCCTTCATCAGCTTAATAAATCTATTCCTAATCAACCGCTCCTCATCCTCTGTGACCTCTCCTGACTTCGGATGAGATTCATCCATAATACTAAGATGGAAAAGGTTCTCCCTCAACTCAGTTTCCAATTCTGCAGGGTCTGCTATGAATTCGGCATCGCGAAGCCCTTTAAGGGTGACTTTTCTTATCAGGTTCTGATTTGCCCCATCGGAAATCCTCGCCTTTAGCATCGCCAGGTCTTGTATCTCATTCATATCTATCTCTATTTCGTCATAATCCCGAAGCCCAAGTTTCTTGGGTTCAACCTTGACTTCGCCAGAGTCCAACAGACTAACCAGAAGCACAGCACCTCCTTCTCTTTGGGCAGGTATCCACTCCGGCGGGCCGGAATACCAGGCTGGAGGCTTTTCTGAACAGCTATAAACTCGGTGCCAGTGTCCGAGTGCTAGATAGTCCATGCCACTGGCTTCGATTTCTTCAAGCCTGAAGATATGGTCATCCTCCGCTGTTCTTTCTGGGATATAGAATGACCCGTGAGCCATAGCCACGTGAAACCTGCTTGAAGTCGAACGCGTGAACCCTCTCAGCGGGCTTGTATAAGACCTATTACTCAGGTTTGGTTTCCCATATACTGTTAAATCAAGTCTGGCATATTCCTGAAAGGACATATTTTCATCAGTGAAGATTTCTAGGTTAGAGCATTTTCCCTTAAAGTCGACTTTTCTGTAAATTGACGAAGAGTCAAGTGAATCATGCGTGCCGGGAATAAGGCAGATTGGAATGTTATTGACCCCGAGCAAATTGAATTGTTCTATTACTAAATCGATATTCTTTTGCGACTGTTGGTTGGCATCGAATAGATCCCCTGCAACCAAAACGATATTAACCTTTTCATCTAATGCAGTGGTTATGATCTTCTTGAAGGTGGTTCTCAACTGCTCTCGTTGAGAGGCGCCTTGATTCCTTAGACCTGAGAACTTCGCCCCGAGGTGAATATCGGCGGTGTGCAGAATTTTAACCATGACAAACGCCTCTTTGCCGGAAGTGCCTTTAAGATTCTTGACCTGGCATCTTTATTAGGGTACCTTGGCTCTGTTCGCAAAAGCTTTCTTAGCCACGAATCTTTGGGAGCAGCAAAACACCGACAGTAATAGCAGTTGCTGTAACAGAAATCAAATACATCCCTGCTCCAGCGGCTAGACCTATAGCAGCAGTTACCCATATGGTGGCTGCCGTGGTCAATCCTGCCACTTCTTCTTCTTGTCGACCCCTGAAGATAACTCCAGCACCGATGAAACCGACCCCAACTACGACAGCAGCAGCAATTCGAGAGATATCAACCGCTGCACCGCTGAACCCATAGATAGATACCAGAGTGAAAAGGGCTGCCCCGGAGCTAACCAACATATGTGTACGCAGTCCTGCCGTCTTACCTGCCCGTTCCCGTTGAAACCCAATACCTGCCCCCAACCCAAAAGCCAATAAAAACCTCAGTATCATTTCTAACAAGGGACTCAAATTCATCACCTCCGCATATATAAGACTTCAAAGAACTTGATTTATAAATTTTGCCTTCGCTACTACTTCCCCACATTTTTGACCGCCAACAGACGATTCAGGGCATTCATGTATGCCTTGGCACTGGCAACAATGACATCAGTGGCAGCTCCACGACCGGTATAGGTTACTCCTTTACTTTCTATTCGTATTAAGACTTCCCCGATTGCATCAATGCCTTCGGTAATCGATTTAACAGTGAATTCAGTGAGCTTATTAGGTATACCAACGATGCGGTTGATAGCCTTATATACGGCATCCACAGGACCTGCGCCCAAGGCAGCATCAGCCAAAGTCTGCCCCTCTGGACCGATGAGCCTGACTGTTGCCGTAGGGATACTATGATCACCGCAGGTAACTTCAACATGGTCAAGATGGTACACCTCGGTAACGGTACGAAGTTCTTCTGCTATTAGAGATTCAATATCTCGGTCTGTGATTTCCTTTTTCTTGTCTGCCAACTCTTTGAAATCCTGAAAGGCACGGTTTAAGTCTTCTTCGCTCAAAGTGTAGCCAAGCTCGGATAATCTCTCCTTGAAGGCATGTCTGCCACTCACCTTACTCAATACTAAGGTGCTCGAGGGTATGCCAACTGATTTGGGATCCATAATCTCGTAAGTGATAGACTTTTTCAGCACGCCATCCTGATGAATACCTGACTGATGGCGAAAAGCGTTTACCCCAATGATAGCTTTATTAGGCTGGATGGAAAAACCAGTAAGCTCGCTAACTAAATGACTTGCCCGGTAAATCTGAGTCGTATCAACGTTAGTAGTGAGATTAAAAAAATCCTGACGAGTTTTCAATGTCATGACAATTTCCTCTAGAGAAGCATTGCCAGCTCGTTCTCCGATGCCATTAATAGTACATTCAACCTGCCGTGCACCTACTCTTATTGCTTCCAGACTATTAGCCACGGCCAACCCCAGATCATTATGACAATGTACGCTGACCACAGCTCTATCAATATTACGCACGTTATCCAATATGCCCTGGATTAAACTGCCAAATTCCTGGGGAGTAGCATAACCCACAGTATCCGGTATGTTAACCGTGGTTGCTCCGGCATTTATTACTGCCTCCAGAATTTGACATATATAAGCGGGATCAGCACGACTGGCATCCATCGGTGAGAACTCAACGTCGTCCAAATAACTCTTGGCTCGAGCTACCATCTCCTGAGATATCTTTAGAACCTCATTCCGACTCTTCTTAAGCTGGTGAGATAGGTGAATGTCTGAAGCTGAAAGAAAAACATGAATCCGGGGCTGTGCAGCGCCCTTAACCGCCTCCCAAGCCCTGTCTACGGCTTCAATATTAGCAAGGGTCAGAGCGCAAACTGTGGGACGCTTGAGCTCCCGGGCAATAAGGCGGACAGCCTCAAACTCTCCGACTGAGCTGGCAGGAAAACCACATTCGATCACATCAATGCCAAGTCTATCCAGCTGCCTGGCTATTTCCAGTTTATCCTGGAGGTTCAAGCTCGTTCCCGCGGCTTGTTCACCATCTCGTAAAGTAGTGTCGAAAATGATAACTTTTTCCATGACCTTTTATTTCAACAGAACGGGCAATCTTTATCGGTTCTCCTGCAGATTTTATCCTTATCTTTGATGCTGCTTCTCCTTTCCTAAATCAAGGTAAAATATGAAGGATCAAGCATTCTTTGGAGCCCTAGGCACGATGTTCCTTTTCAGCTATGATACAGTAAATAACATCCACAAACAAAAGGCTCATCTGTGCCTGCACGGAAGACAGGTGCTTGTAGTGAGACAACTATGAATAGGATAAACGTCAAAGGCAAATTTGTCAATGACGGTTAGGTGGAGACATAATTTAGCGTTATTAATTAAGTGCAATGAGAGGAGCGGGACTATTTTATCCTGACAGCAAACTCAAAAATGGTACTGATAATAGATAACTATGATTCCTTTGTATACAACCTAGCGCAATACCTGGGGGAATTGGGCTGGCAACCGGTAGTCTATCGTAATAACCGGATAACTTTCGCTCAAATCGAAGAGC
>CP070793.1:1078409-1094158 GCA_020346965.1 Chloroflexota bacterium
CCACCAGTAGCAGTAAACGATAGTGCCATTACCAAAAAGGATACTTCAGTTATCGTCGATGTCCTGAGTAACGACTCCGATCTCGATTCCGGTGATATACTGACGGTGCACGCGGTAACTCAAGGGACTAATGGCTCGGTCTCCAATAACGGGAGCTATGTCACCTACACTCCGGCCACTAGCTTCAACGGTACCGACAGCTTCAGCTATACGGTAAGCGATGGTAACGGCGGTACCAATACAGCTACCGTCAATGTCACTGTCGTTAATGTGGCCATTATTTACGTACACATAGATGTGGGGCCGACGGCGTCAATACTCATCTGGGATGATACGACCGGTGGGTGGGCTATAGACCTGGATACTCGAGAACTGGTGGACGGGACCAACCATGCAACATCTGAGAGCATTGATGTCATTTCAGGGCACTATTATTACGTCTGGGTGGAAGCACCGAGCAACACATTCCAGGTATTGATGCGTCCCTGTGGCTGGGTCATTACATCTGCTCCCGTAGGTGATAGTGAAGCGGCATATGGATACGCAGCCACAGGCTATATGAACCCAGTGATCCACCCGGTTCATTTCACTATCGAGTAGAAGAGGTCGACTGGATTCCTAAGACTATTATTAATGACCTTCAGCAACTCAAGGATTTGGAAACCAGCTGAGAGGGACTGCATTTGGATGCAAGTAGAGTATTGCAGATAAGCAGTAGATACTCTGGGAAGCCTCTGCTGGTAGTGAGACCTCCGCAGTACGTGCAAAAGGCCTATCATGCTTAGAAAGCTCCTGTTAGTAATTGCCCTGACCATTCTGGCGGCTTCAATTGTCGTTGGTTGTGGCGACGGATCGCCGTGTCCTTCGACGCTTACCATACTCTCGATAACCGAGGGTGAAGTGCTGGTAATGAAGGGGGGTACGGACGATTGGGGACCGGCGGAGCAAGGGACGGAATTAGATATTGGAGATGCTGTAAAAACCGGCGGTAATTCGAGTGCGAAAATTACCTTCTTCGACGGCAGTACTATGGAATTGCGGGCTGACACCGAGGTCGAAATTCTCTCGCTGGATATTGCCTGTGAAACTGGCATCACAACGGTCGGTCTTCTACAGACAATAGGGACTACCATAAGCCGCGTGACGGCGATTCTTGACCCGGCATCCAGCTATGAAGTCGAAACCCCAAGTGGTGTGGTTGGGGTGAGGGGCAGTGAGGCGATAACCGAGGTCATCTACGATAGCTTGTACTATGAAAGCGTCATAACACTCGTGACCAACGTGGAAGGGAACGTATATGCGATTTCGGAGGGTGTGAAACTGGATGTCCCTGAGGGGGAACGATGTATTATGATACCCAATCAGGAACCTAATCTTATGCCGGTAGCGAACGATGATACGGCCGTTACTGACGAACATACTCCGGTCACCATCCCTGTCCTGGATAATGACTATGATCTCGATGAGGGCGATACACTGGCCCTGGAGTCGGTGACTCAGGGAACTCATGGCGACGTTGCCATCATTGATGATCAGCATGTTCAGTACAGCCCAGACGAGGGTTTTAATGGTATCGACGAATTCACCTACACCGTCAGCGACGGTCGTGGCGGTACCGATACAGCTAACGTCGAGGTTACTGTCCTTGAAACATCCGCCAGGATCGATGTTACGGCAGATCCGAGCGCTTTAATATTCATCTGGGATGATACCCTCGGCGAGTATGCTATGGATAAAGATACTAAGAAGCGAGTCGATGGGACTAATCACGAAACAGGAGTAGATCCCATAACCGTTGCCGGAGGGCGCGATTATTACGTCTGGGTAGACGTGCCGCCGTACTGTGTGTACTATGTAGATGAGGAGACCCTTCCTGATGGCTGGTTCATCGAACCCGCTCTTGAGGGTGATGATTGGGCTGCCTATGGCTATTTAGCTGCAGACGCTCTCGTTTCAGTTTCTTTTGCTGGTGAATGTAGTTATTAACTGTCCTACCAGAGTATTATCTATACATTTTCCGGCTTGATTATACTAAGGTAAGAGCAGTATATTATGATAGCCAAGTCGTCCTGGAAGCCGGCGACAATAAGCAAATACCTAGAGGCAAATCAAGATTACAGTCAATCCGTTACCGAAGCGTAGAAGAACCAGACGCCAACGCAAGCGTCTCTATCACAGCCTGATTCTGGTAGGCGTGGGCTGCCTCTATATCCTTGTGGCTCTGCTCGTTCAACCATTCTATAGTGTTAACCTGTGGTTGTCAGACCAGCTCTTCACGCCTCAACTCCCTTCTCCCAATATTGTTATCGCTGGTATCGATGACAACACTCTTGACACCTACGGGAGGTGGGCAGATTGGCCGCGAAGCCTCCATGCCCAGGCCATCGATAACTTGAGCCAGGCTGGAGCCCAGGTAATCGGCTTCGATGTCATCTTCGCCGATAGTTCGTCCGATGATGAATCGTTGGCGACGACAATGACCGAAGCCGACAATGTTGTCCTTGCCGCCGTTGGCACGCAACTCGCTAGCCAGGTCGGGCCTGAGATTACATATGATAATCTCCTGTTGCCGATATACACTCTGGAAGAGGCCGCCAGCAGTGTTGGGCACGCTAATGTCATTCCCGATGGCGATGGCACCGTTAGGCGGCTGCCTCTGATTGTTAAGTCAAGCTCGGAACAGATCTATCCCTCATTGGCACTGGCTGTGCTCTACAGGCATTTCTCCATGACCTTGCCGCAGGAGTATCCGTTGGAGAACGGCAGTGTTGATTTGTTGGCCCGTGATGTTCCAGTTGACAACTCGTACTATCTGCGCATCAACTTTTCCGCCGATTTTAGGGTACGACCCTATATCCCCTATGGCGATATTATCAGTGGTGACTTCGATGTGTCGTTAGTCAACAACAAAATAGTATTGATTGGGATGACGGCCACCGGTGAACCCGATACCTGGGCAATTCCCACTTCAGCCAGCAATATACCTGGAGTTTTTATACACGCTGGTGCTATGGATACTATCCTCACAGAACGCTTCCTGATAGAGACTGGCCCCATCATCACATTAATGATTATGCTGTTGCTAATTTGCATCACCGCCTTCGCTTTGCCCCGTTGTGGCACCTGGTACTGGACGGATATAGCTAAAGGGGCGGGGATTACAATAGGTCTATTTGTTGCTTACCTGGTAGGCGGCTTCTTTGCTTTCGACCGGGGATATATCCTGAGTCTATTCTATCCCCTGCTGCTGCTTCCAGTGCTGTATCTCAGTAATGTTGTTTACATGGTTGTTAGTGAGCAGTCGGATAAGCGGTTTGTCAAGGAGCTCTTCGGCCGATACATTTCGCCCCAAATAGCCAGGGAGATAGTTAACCGGGCTGATACCGGGGACCTTCAGCTCGGGGGCGAGCAGAGGGAGGTAAGCGTACTGTTCGCCGATATTCGTAACTTCACTCAGATAAGTGAGCAGTTGGCCCCAGAAGCTGTAGTGAAAATGCTCAATACCTACTTATCGGCTGCGACTGATGCGGTAGTACAGCATGACGGGATAGTTAACAAATTTGCCGGCGATAACATCATGGCCGTATGGAATGCGCCACAATCTCAGGCAGAGCACGCTTTATCAGCAGTTCGGGCAGCGTGGGAAGCACAGCGAAGACTTGCTGAATTGCAGCAAAGCGATGACCAGGGAATACTGGTGCAGTTCGGCATCGGTATTAATACCGGCATAGCCTTGGCCGGCAACGTAGGCTCCGTCGGACGCACTGAATACACCGTCATCGGAGATTCTGTTAATGTTGCCTCTCGTATTTGCAGCAGCGCCCTTGGCGGGGAAGTATGGATCGGTGCTGACACGTACAACCAAGTAAAGGAATATGTAGAGGCAGAGAAACTCGAGGCACAGATGGTTAAGGGGAAATCAGCACCTATTGAGGTGTATCGGGTGACTGGGCTGCGGCCCGGTAGTCCCTCTGAATAAGAGGCCCTGTCTTCGGGTTATTGCCCTTATGTTTAAGTGCGGTCTCTCCGATTTGCCTCCACAGTTCACCGGTGCAACAAGCTTGACTGGATGATCAGAGGTAGTGAAACAGCAAGGTGTTGATTCGCAGTTCTTGAACACATCCTTGACGAATCTTGTCAGAGGCGTGATCATTCCTCAGCCACGATCCGGTTAAGACTACGGCCTCCGCAAACCGAACCGAGTCAGCGAAGATTAGGGCCCACATCCAAAAAGGGTACAGAGGGCATTATTTATTGCCTCCTTTATACTTGTTGGAAAACTTTCGTTACTGACAGATATCTTAGGTGGCTAATCCGGCCGCTTTCAGGATATCAGGTACGACCTCTTCCCGACCTATAGCCATGACATGAACTCCATCGCACATGGATTCTTTTTCCAGAGTGGCGATCATGCGCCCCGCGATTTCTATGCCCTTATTGATTGCCTCGCCTTTGGGGGCAGCTCCCAATTCATCAATCAAGTTTTGGGGCACAATGACACCCGGGACATTCTCGGTCATATACCTTGCCATCCTGGCTGAGACGAGCAGAATGATGCCGGCCAATATCTTGACCGGGAACTGACGGGCATGTTCCATAAACTTGGCAAATTTATCCAGGTCATAGATAGCTTGGGTCTGGAAGAATTCAGCACCGGCTTCAACCTTCTTCTCAAATTTAAGTAACTGGGGCTCAATCGGATTTGCTTCAGGTGTGACTATGGCTCCGGCACAGAATTCCACAGCCCCGTCTAGTTCATTTTCGCCCAGGTCTTTGCCCGCCTCCAGCTGCCGGATTGCTTTCAGTAACTGTGCTGAATCCAGGTCAAAAACGCTCTTGGCCGCCTTGTGGTCGCCGACTACAACAGCATCTCCAGTCAGGCAGAGGACATTTCTTATACCCCGGGTATAAGCGAAGAGAATCTCGGCTTGAAGGGCAAGCCGATTACGGTCACGACAGGTCATCTGTAATATGGGCTCGCCTCCTTGTTCCTTGACGGCCAGACAGCCGCCGATGGAGGGAAAGCGCATCACGGAACTCTGGTGGTCAGTAACGTTCAGCGCGTCTACTTTATCCTTGAGAAGGTCAATATGATGAAGCATCTTCTCAATGTTCGTCCCTTTGGGCGGGCCGATTTCGCTGGTTATCACGAATCTATCAGATTTCAGGACTTCCTTAAAACTCTGCACCATAGCTCCTCCTTCACGTAATCCTGGTGATTCGCGGCTTGAGGACCACGTTGTAATCTCTGGGTGACTGATGCTTACGCATCAAATCCAGCCGGTCCTGTTTTTCCAATCGCTGATATATGAGAGTCCAGGCACAATCCTTTTCCTTATCCACCTCGCACTTACCATCATTGGTGCCACCACACGGGCCATTCAGCAAACCTTTGTGACACGCCGTCAAAGGACAGATACCAGCAGTTTGTCCCAGGATACACTGACCACACTGCACACAAACCTCTTGAAAACAACCCGGACTGTCCTCGATACCTATGAAAAGAGTATCCAGGGCTGGGATGACCGGCTTATCAACATACGTACTCAGCTTATGTACTCCTAAAGCACAGGCCATAACCAGGACACAGTTGGCATTTTGAATAGCTCCATTATTCTCTTTAATGGCCGCTTCAGTCATTTCGTCACAGGCAGTTGGGATAACCGTGTAGCCAGTGACCAATTTGCCGAGTCCTTGTAGATGTTCCTTCACATTCAGAACCTCTTCCCTCCCGCCAGTTTTAGTCATCGTGGCACATGTACCACAACCAGCAACATATACCCGGTCAAATCCATTTAACTGCTGCTCGATTTCCTCAAAAGTCTTCTGTTTAGTAATGGATTTCATGCCTAACCTCCCGGTAACAGCCCTCGGTTTTCAGTGATCATCAACTTACTGAATACCGATAGCTATTAACTTATGATTATTTTTCAAGATCACATCGTAAGCAACGCTTAGCCTCCTGCCTCGCCTTCTCCTCGGAGAAGCTCAACTCTATCTCTTCAAAGCTACCTTTCCTCTCCTGGAGTGGGAGGTGGGGTGTTTCTGGCCTGAATTGCGGTTCCCAGCTTTCTTCTTCCTCTCTACTCACTTCTTCTTCAATCACGCTAGGCTTCAGGTCATACATCTCGACTCGTGAAGTATCGCCCTGGAGATATTTGTCTATAGCAATAGCCCCTCTCCGGCCAGCCGCAATAGCTTCTATAACCATACCCGGCCCAGATACAAAATCACCGCCGGCGAAGACGCCGGGAACATTGGTAGCTAACCTGTTGGCATCAACTGCCAGCCTTTCCCAACGAGTACGTTCGAGGGCACTATCCGGGGGTAAAAATGATAGGTCGGGGGCCTGTCCGACAGCAGCAATGACGGTATCCGCTGCAGCGAAGAACTCAGAGCCGGGAATGGGAATTGGGCGACGTCGCCCGCTGGCATCAGGTTCACCCAACTTCATATGGACACACTGTAGACCAGCTACTTTCCAATCATCATTTGCTATGCGTGTGGGACTGACCAGGAAATTGACCTGGATGCCCTCAGCCAGAGCCTCATCATACTCTACCTCGGTTACCGGCATCTCCTCCCGTGACCGACGGTAAAATATGCTCACTTCATCGGCACCGAGGCGGAGGGCTGTGCGAGAAGAATCCAGGGCTACGTTGCCACCCCCGATGATAGCTACACTGCGCCCAATCTTGACGGGCTTTCCAATCTTCACATCTCGGAGAAATCTCAGACCGTAATAGAAGCCGTCAATATCCTCCAACTCTCCGGGTATACCAATGTTCTGGCTCCTTTGAGCCCCAGCAGCAATGAAGACCGCTTCAAAGCCGCTATCCTTGATATTTTCTATGGTGAAGTTTACGTTGATTGGCTTGTCATATTTTATCTCCACTCCCCGCTTGGCGATATAATCTATCTCCCTTTCAATGACCTCCCGTGGTAGGCGGAAGTCTGGTATAGCTACCGAAAGCATGCCCCCGCCTATAGGAAGGGCTTCAAAGACTGTGACGGGATAGCCCATCTGAGCCAAGAAGTAGGCGCAGGACAGCCCCGTAGGTCCCGCTCCTACTATCGCCACTTTTTGGCTGTGAGTACGGGGAAACGGTTCTGGTTCAGGTAATTTCCCAATGTGGTCAAAATACCAGTCGGCGGCAAAGCGCTTAAGTGCCCTGATAGCTACAGAGTCATCGAGTTCCCCGCGGCGGCACCTCCCCTCGCATGGGTGATGACATATGCGGCCGCAGATAGCCGGGAAGGGATTACGATCCCTGATGGTATCGACTGCTTCCAGATACTCACCGGCTGCAATGTGGGCCACATATTTGGGAACATTTATGCCCACAGGACAGGTATGCTGGCACGGTGACACCATGAGGGCGTCACATACAGCGGCCGGGCATTTCTTTTCTTGTATGTGGGTTTCATATTCATCTCTGAAGTACTCAAGTGTGGTGATAACGGGATTGGGGCAAGTCTGTCCCAGGCCACAGAGCGAGCATTCCTTGACTGTCTTGGCTACGTTAAGCAGAGTATCCATATCCTCTTCACGTGCTTTACCCTGACTGATTCTGGTTAGAATCTCCAGCATTTGCTTGGTTCCCAGGCGGCAAGGGACACACTTCCCACAAGACTCTGCCTGAGTGAAGCTCAAGAAATACTTAGCTACATCCACCATACAGGTAGTATCGTCCAGCACTACCATGCCACCGGAGCCCATGATCGAACCTAATTGAGCCAATGTTTCATATTCCACAGGGGAATCGAGAAATCGGGCAGGGATGCAGCCACCCGAAGGCCCACCCGTCTGCACCGCCTTAAACCGTTTGCCCCGGGGGATACCGCCACCGACATCGAAGATAATAGTGGATAGGGGGGTGCCCATAGGTACCTCCACTAACCCACTGTTGGCAATCTTCCCGGTGAGGGCAAAGACAGCCGTCCCTTTACTCTTTTCAGTGCCTATGCCGGCAAACCAATCGGCCCCGCGGTCAATAATAGCGGCAATAGAAGCCACAGTCTTCACATTATTGATATTAGTGGGCTTTCCGTCCAGACCCGATTGGGCTGGGAATGGAGGGCGAGGACGCGGCATCCCCCTTCTGCTCTCAATAGAAGCCATTAGAGCTGTTTCTTCGCCGCAAACAAAGGCTCCGGCACCTTCTTTAATGTGCACCACGAAACCAAAACCCGAGCCCTGAATATCTTTGCCCAAAAATCCTCTTTGCTGGGCTTGCTTCAAAGCGGTGTGGACTCGCTTTACTGCTAAGGGATACTCCGCACGGACATAGATATAGCCCTCACTGGCACCTATGGCATATCCAGTAATGGTCAGCCCCTCAACAACAGCGTGGGGATCTGCTTCCAGTATGGAGCGGTCCATAAATGCACCGGGGTCGCCTTCATCGGCATTGCAGATTACATACTTCGTGTCTCCTGGAGCATTGCGACAGAACTCCCACTTGCGACCGGTAGCAAAACCTGCGCCGCCTCGTCCGCGAAGGCCGGATTTCTTAATCTCCTCAATAACCTGCTCGGGAGTCATCAGAAGAGCCTTTCTTAACGCTCGATAACCTCCACGATCAATGTAATGCTCGATTTTTTCAGGGTTAATTTGACCGCAATTTCGTAGGATGACACGCTGTTGCTTTTTGTAGAAGTTTATCTCTGAATAGCATGCTATGGCTTCGCCAGTTACCGGATCATGGTAAAAAAGGCGTTCGACGGGCTTGCCATCTCGAAGATGCGAGGCGACAATTTCTTGAGCGTCCTCGGCCTGAACATGAGTATAGAAAATGCCTTCGGGTTCAATGATTACATTGGGACCCTGCTCGCAAAAGCCATGACAACCAGTGAAATCCACCTCGGCGTGGCTTATCCCCTGCCGACTTATTTCTTCCTTAAGAGTCTCATAAACAGCTTCAGAGCCGCTGGAAATGCATCCTGTTCCCTGACAAACGAAAATGGTGCAATGGCTTTCCATATTACTTTGTACTCTCTTCATTCTTAAACAGTTGATCCACTTTCTTGGGATTCATATGACCGTGAACATGATCGGAGACGACTATATTGGGGGCCAGTGCGCAGACGCCAATGCAGGCTACCGTTTCCAAAGTGTACTCTAAATTGGGCGTGGTCTCGCCTTCTTCTATATCCAGGTGCCGCTTAACCAATTTCAGTATCGTCTTCCCTCCCCGCACATGGCAAGCCGTCCCTCGGCAAACTCTAACAACTTTTTTGCCCCGTGGTTGAGTATAGAGCTGGGTATAAAAACTAATTACACCCTGCACCTGACTGGGGAAAATCCCCAAGCTTCCGGCTATGGCTGGTATAGATTGAGGAGGAATATACCCGAACTCATCCTGTATTTTTTGCAGCAGCGGTATCAGTGCCCACTTCTGCTGGCTATATTCGGAAACAATGGCCTTTATTCTTGTTAGGTCAGCCTCTGTGATAGTCTTCGTTTTACTCATGAAGCATCGCCCTTCCCATTTTTATACTAGGTAGAACGCGGGCTTGCCCTCATCCGTTTGTCGAAGACAAGCCTGGGCGCTACAATCTCTCTATCTTTACGTTGCATGATTTCAGTGAAGGCGCTTTTGTTTCGGTGTTCAAGGAAATGTCGAATAGCTCATTAACCGGAGTCTCCGCGTATGAAACTGGCATAAAAAGCGTTCCCTGATGCAGTGTATCGGTGATTCTAGCTATTGTAATCACCTCACCGATAGAAGATATAACCTTGACCTTCTCACCCTCAGTGATAGCAAGTTTTTTGGCATCAGACTCACAAATTTCCACGAAAGCCTCTGGGGAGAATTTCTTCAGTCGCTTAGACCTGGAGCTTCTAGAGCCAGTGCCGAAGTGGTTAGGCGCACTTCCGGCTAGCAAGGTAAAGGGATAGTCCTTCTTGACCTTTGGCGGTGGAAGATACGCAACCGGGCAAAAGCGGGCAAACCCTGTTGGGAACTGCCCACCATGTATGCGTCCGACGCCCAAGTGACTACTTGACTCAGCCTGATATAGTTTTTGTGTCTCTGACTCTACACGGCCATTCCCTTCATATGAGCTATAAGCTGCTAGCTGACAGGTGTCGACTATTTCGTCCATAACTTGTTGGGGAGAAGAATAGGGCATTGGAGCCCCGGTTTTTTCGGCTATCCGCAGGATTATCTCCCAATCCGGCAAACTCTCGCCCAGGGGAGGGATTGCCTTTTGCACCTTTTGTACCCTGCCCTCAAAGTTGGTGAATGTCCCATCCTTTTCGGCGAAGCTTGCTGCAGGCAAAACCACGTTTGCCAGTTTAGCTGTTTCGGTAAGGAACATGTCCTGGACTACCAGGAAATCAAGGGAGGCTAGAATCTCAGTAATGAGTCTAGAATTTGGAAAGCTCAAAGCAGGATTTTCTCCTACAATGTACATGCCCTTAATCTTTCCTATCTGCGCTTGCTGCATGATTTCCAGGGCCGTTAGTCCGGACTCAGGCGGTGAGCTTACTCCCCAAATTTCTTCAAGCTTCATCCTAGCTTGGTCGTCCACTACATTCTGGTATCCGGGCAGGAACATGGGTAATGTTCCCATGTCGCAGGCGCCTTGTCCGTTGTTTTCTCTTTGCAAGGCGTAGATGCCACCTCTCTTACGACCAATATTACCTGTTAGCAATGCTAAGTTTGCCAGAGCTTTCACACCTTCAGTTCCTGTAGCGTGCTGCGTGATTCCTGTACCATAGACAATTGCTGCCTGACTTGCCCCGGCGAATAGTCTAGCAGCAGTACGAATTTGCTGACCGGAAACACCAGAAGTCTCCTCAACATACTCTGGGGTATATTTTTTTAAGCCTTCCTTGAAAGCTTCAAAGTTATCCGTGCTTCTGGCTACAAATTCCTCGTCCAGCAAGCCCTCGTCGATAATCACTTGGGCCAAGCCGTTTATGAGAGCTACATCAGTACCAACCTTGGGCTGCAACCAAAAATGGGCAAACATGGAGAGCTTTGTTTGTCGAGGGTCTATCAATAATAACTTGGCGCCTTGACTTTTAACGGCACGCTTAACGGCGTAACCGACAACAGGCGCTGAGGAACTGGGATTAGCCCCAATAACTAATATGAGTTCTGATTGCTCTAGGCCATTAAGATAGTTTGTAGTACCCGGGAAACCAAGTGACGATCCCAGACCGACACAACTGGCGGAGTTATACAAACGACCGCCATTATCAATATTGTTGGTGCCCAGCACAGCCCTGGCTAATCGCTGCAAGAGGTAATTCTCTTCGTTAGTGCACTTAGAGGAACCCAGGACGGCCAAACTATCACCGCCGGATTCATCCTTGATTCGCTGGAACTGAGTGACTACGAGTTCCAAAGCCTCTTCCCAGGATAGTTGCTCAAAACTACCATTACTCTTGACTAAGGGTTTGAGCAACCTGTCCGGGCTGTGGACAAAATCACAGCCATAGCTCCCCCTCACACAGAGTGTACCTTTGTGTACCGAGCTTTCGTTGCCTGGCGTGATCCGCGCTATCTGTCCATCCTTGGCTTCGAGGCAAATGCTACAACCACAGCCACAGAAGGGACAGGTCGTCTGGACAACAGTCTGGGTTGTTCCTCTGTATGTTTTCTCCTTTTCCGCCAGTGCGCCTGTAGGGCAGAGGGCTACACAAGTTCCGCAAAAAGTGCACTCGGAATTCTCCAACGGCAGATTGTCTAATGTTGCTGGTACGGTCGCGAAGCCTCGTTGGAAGTAGTCGATAGCACCCTCAACGACCAGTTCCTGGCAGGCTCGAATACACTTAGCGCATAATATGCACTTGCTCAAATCCCGTTCAAGGAAGGGGTTTATCTCCTCAATACTAGCAATCTGAGGAATTCTCTGAAGCTCCACTAATCCAATGCCCAGGTCCGAGGCAATTTGGCGTAGCTGGCAACGATTGCCTTTATCGCATACCAAGCAAGAATCAGGATGACTGGCTAGCATCAGCTTGACTATGGTCTTGCGGCGCTCTATAACCCGTGAAGAATGCGTGTTGATTACCATCCCTGATGCTATCGGTGTAACACAAGAAGCCAATAAGGCACTATTCCGTTCGTCTTCCACGAGACAGACCCGGCAAGCTCCAACTGGCGTTAGTTGAGGGGCATTGCAGAGTGTGGGGATGTGTATGCCTGATTCTTTCGCCAGCTCTAGTATGGTCGTCCCGGGATAACCACTTACCTCACGACCATCAAGAGTAATGGTTATTGACTGTAGACCAGTATCCTCTTTCATAACGCGACAGGTTGGGGGAAGATATTTCAAAGGGGCTGGTTATTTTTTGTCCAGACCCTCCGGCCAATTAGCGGAGACGTAGGCAAAAGACTTAGGGAAATATCTTCCTTCACCTACTGTCCGTATACCGGTCAAGAGGTCCGAACTAGCAGCACTCTTGGCAATAAAGCCGTAAGCTCCTACTTGCTTAGCAACAAACATGTTCTCCTCTTCGTCATATTGAGTCAGAATCAAAACCCTTGTCTCTGGATGTTCCTCCGTTATATGTTTCGTTGCTTCAAGTCCACTCATTACCGGCATAATTATGTCCATCACTGCTACATTCGGTGTGAGACTTTGCACTTTGTCAATGGCATCTTTCCCATCAACAGCTTCACCTATTACCTCCATGTCTTTTTGCAGACTCAGCAGTGCGCAAATCCCTTCCCTGACTACGGAATGGTCGTCTACTACCAGTACCCTGATTCTTCGTAGTGTCTTATCCAAGAATTTCTCAGACCAGACTACTATTGAATCTGATTCCACTGGTTTCGTTAAATACTGCTCGGCTTCCAGCTTCAAGCCTTCATCCATACGCCACCCTTTAATCAACCGCTTCTCCGGTGGCGCATCAATTACAATAAGAGGCACCTCTCTGAAATTGGGGTTCTGTTTCAGCCACTGGTGTAACTGAAAGGCATCTCCGCGTGGCGTTATTGTTCCTAAAATAATCAGATCAGGTTTTTCGTGATGCGCTGTCTCTTCTGCCTGTAATCTGTTACCAGCGGTAAACACCTGCCAACCCTTTGCCAGTAATTTGGCTTGAATATCGCCAATGAACTCTGGTTCGTCATCCACTAGTAAAATCTTTGCGTTCTTTTCCATCTTGCACCCCCTTAGCAACTACACGTTTGTAGTGGCCAGCTTTAAACTGCTATTAAGAATTATAATGACCGGTCTGTCTAAGGAATAGAGGTGTTTACCCCAGAAGGTAGGGAAATATCACCGCAATTTCCTACCGTGAAGTGCTCATTTATGTGGATAAGCCTCCCACTAGTAGACTATGGGAAATGGATATTGCCATGAGGGCTTTCGGGTGAAAACCTCAAACGGTGATAATGCCCTTGCGCAGGGCGAATTTGACCAGCTCAGTACGATTATGGATATCAAGCTTGCTCATAAGATTCGTTTTGTGCCTTTCCACTGTTTTGGGGCTCAGCACTAACATAGCTGCTATTTCCTGTGTCGTATGTCCCTCTGCCACCAGTTTAAATACTTCTCTTTCCCGATTCGTTAGCTGCTCGTAGGGATCCTGACTCCCTTTCATACTGGCTATTTGTTGATAATCCTCGACCAGGAATCTCGCTACGGAAGGAGATAGGAAGGAATCCCCCCGATAAACGGAGCGGATACCAGCGGAAAGTTCAGAGGATGCGGCTGTCTTGCTGATGAAGCCAGAGGCTCCAGCTTCGATCACTGAAAATACATGAGCTTTATCATCATATTGCGTCAGCGCTAATACTTTCACTTTGGGAAATTCCTTATGTATTCGTCGGGTGGCCTCCACCCCATCCATTATGGGCATAGCAATATCCATCAGTACGACGTCAGGCATAAGCTCTCTGACCATTTCCAGTGCTTCCCTTCCATTAGCGGCAATAGCTACAGCTTCTATATCCCCGGTGAGAGCAAGCAGGGCACAGATACCGTCGCGCACCATCGCGTGATCGTCAGTTACTAGTACCCTTATTTTCGTCATCCCTAGTGTCTTGACCTAACGGGACCTTGGCCCAAAGAGTAGTTCCTGCTCCAATCTTTGACTCAACACCGCTGGTCCCACCAAGAAAGCCTATCCTCTCTCTCATACTGAATAATCCGCGGCCTCGACCAGTTTCCTCCACATCAGTGATTTGGGAAACATCAAAACCTTGGCCGTCATCGTTAACAATCAACGAGAACTCATTTGATTGATACGCCAACACTATGGAGACATTCTTTGCCTTAGAATGTTTGGCAACATTGCCAATGGCTCCCTGAGCAACGCGGAAAAGAGCAGCTTCCACGTCAGAAGGAAACCTCCTTTCCGTCCCACTAACCTCTACTGTTGCATCGATATTCAAGGGGTGCAGTCTACTGTAGGCATACTGGCGAACAGCAGCAGCTAACCCCAGCGTATCCAATACAGCAGGGTGCAGATTGGAAATTATCCTACTGACCTCTTTGTGCACTTGCACTGTCAGCGCTTGAACTTTCTTCATTCCAGCAATTAATTCAGCATCTTGATTACCAGATCTCGTGCACATTTCCAACAGCGCTTCTAGCTGAAGCGCTATCCCCGACAGCGATTGACTGGTCTCATCATGAAGTTCTCGAGCAATTCTCCTCCGTTCCTCCTCTTGCGCTACAAGGTTCTGTCGTGCAAGTTTGCGTAGCCTTTCTCGTGCTTTCCTTAGTCTATCCTGCAGTCTTGCCTGCTCGACGGCTGTGCCAAGTTGATCCCCAATTGAGTGCAATATATGTACGTCCTCTTTAGTAAAGCGATGTGATGTATGGCTGGCAACATTCATCACACCAAGAACATTATCTTTCGCTCGGAGGGGGACGCTTATGAATGCCCTTAGCCCCTCTGAGCTTATCAGGTCAAGCCGAGCGGCATCCGGTTCCAATGAAATGTCTTCCAGTAGTACTGCCCTGCCGCTTTGCGCTACCTTCCCTGCAATTCCATCGGCGACTTTTAGACGCATCTCTTCAGCATACTTATCAGATAAACCGTGATATATTCTGTAGGATAGTGTCTGACTCGGTTCATCCAGGAGCATTATTCCTCCAACGGTCCCATTCATGGTGTTAAGCACATTATCCAAGCCAATCTTGAGAATGGCATCCAGGTCCTGCAGACCACTGATTGCCGCCGAGACTCGACTCAGGGCTACAAGATCATGATAGTATTTATCAGCATTGCTATCCTGGCCAGATAAATCCAAATCGGAACTAGCTGGACTGGTAGATTTATCGACTTCCTTGGTCTTTCTCATTTTCTATTATTTCACCAAAGCTGTTCTAGATTTTTAGAAACCAGCAGGTGAGCTCTCAAAATTGGTTGTCGGAGTCGAAATACTATGCCTTAACCCAGTAAGCCTATAGAAAATCATGACCTTTTGCAACTCTTTGGCGGTTGACATAACTAATAAATGGGACTGTCTTCTTGCCAGGATATTAGACCCATCCCAGTATTGTCACGCAGCATGCGTATGGTGAAGAAACCCCGCATGCTAGAATCGAAACTGAATGAATCCCGCTGAAGACCCTCCTTCTGATTCAGCGCTGTTTGTGGCGGAGAGGGTGGGATTCGAACCCACGGTCGGGAGACCCGACACACGCTCTCCAGGCGTGCCTGTTAGACCACTCCAGCACCTCTCCGCGGAGAGGGTGGGATTCGAACCCACGAGGCATTTCTGCCCACCGCTTTTCGAGAGCGGCACCATAAACCACTCGGTCACCTCTCCTGA
>CP070793.1:1094258-1103995 GCA_020346965.1 Chloroflexota bacterium
CGAATTCCTTGATAGGCTAAAGGCGGCGGGAGCTACAGTTGACTATAATGATGAGCGAGCACGCTTTCCTACGGATTGGCTTGCCGAGACCTTAAGCCGTGCTCCATCCTGCTTCACTCTTCACTCAAGGGATGGCCAAAACGACCTGCTTTTAGGGAGTGGGGAGGTCTACTTCTCTAACGGCGGGCGAGTGTTCCGTATCTTCGATACAAAAACGGGCGATTACCGTCTGACTATGCTAAGGGACGTAGCACAAACGGCTAAACTGGTAAACCATTTGGAACATCTGGATTCTTACATTATCGCCTGCCAAGCTCACGATTTAGCTCCGCAGTACTATCATTTGAACGACTTTTATCATGCTTTTGACTGCACTACGAAACACGTAATGGGTGGCTGTGACAGCTTGGAAGGTGTCAGGCAAGTATGGGAACTGGCCTGCTTTATTGCCGGTGGAGAACATAAATATAAGGAAAAGCCGTTTGCTTCTGTAATAACTAACCAGATAAGTCCGCTTACCATAGGGTCTAGTACGTTGAGAATTCTAGATTTCTGCGTTAACCATGGCATACCTGTGACCTGTGCACCAGCCCCGATTGCTGGAGCAACTTCGCCTGCTACACTAGGAGGGACTCTTGCCCAGATGCATGCAGAAGCGTTAGCTGGATTGGCTATCGCTCAAATACTGTTTCCTGGATCTAAGGTGCTTTACGGTGCTGTACCTACGGTCATGGACTTGCGGAGCATGGAACTAGCTATGGGCTCGGTGGAAATGGGGATGATGAACGCGGCAGCTGTTCAACTGGCTAAACTTTATCAATTACCCATATATGCTTCCGCTGGAGTCAGCGAAGCCAAGAGACCTGACATACAGGCGGGCTGCGAAAAAAGCCTCAACATCCTGCTAGTTGGTATGGCAGGAGCCGACTATATTCACCTTGCTGCTGGAATGCTGGATTCCGGCAATACTATCTCCTTTGAACAGTACATTATCGACGATGAGATAATCGGCATGGTTAAAAGGGTGCTATGTGGTGTTAGAGTAAATAAGGAAACTCTGGGTTTTGAAGTGATTAAGATGGTCGGACCTGGTGGGAACTATATCGTCGAAGGCCACACTATAGACCATATGATGGATGAATTCTTCTACCCCAACACCAGTATGCGCCTGAACTTCGATATTTGGCAAGAGGCAGGGCAGCCCGATATGTTACGTAGAGCCGCAATTCAGGTCCGACAGATTCTACAAGACGAAAAGGGAGGTCTCTTGGATCGAGACTTGATTCACAATGCTTTTCCAAGGATACAAGATGCCTCATAAAGTGTCTATATCAACGGAGACTGGGCTTAATATAGTGCGTATTATTGCTTGCCAAGTCTTCCAACCAGCCCTTGAGTACCTCGGGGTGGAGGCCAAGTGTTCATATATCAGACTGACATATTTGCCACCAAATCTCCATCTTAGACTCCAAGAATTGGGCAAATATCTGCGGAGAGAGATTATTGCGGCGGAAAGAAGAAACGAGCGTATAATATGCCTTTACGGCGACTGTTTTCCAGGTATCAACGAATACTGCCGAAGGCATGGAGCCTGCAGAGTGCCGGGACCATATTGCTGGGAAATGTTTCTTGGTAGTGCGCGTTTTAATCAAATACTTGAGGAAGACGCAGGTACTTATTTTCTGGAAAAAGAACTAATTTGCAACTTCACAGAATATTGTGTTGAACCTCTTGAGCTCTATGAGGAAGAAATGCGAGAGCAGTGTTTCAAACACTATCATAGACTACTCTATGTGCGCCAGCCTTCCGACCCGGATCTAACAGCCAAGGCTAATGAAATAGCTGAATTCTTGGCGTTATCTCTGGAGATTCAAGATGCCGATTACTCACACCTGGAAGAAAGATTAAGCAAACTCCTTTAGCCAAGATTTGCACCATGAGTGGAAATAAGATACTGAAGCAGAAATCAGAGGGTAAGAAAGGAGCCAGCGCACTGGTTCCAGCAAAAAGACGCAGGCGAGCACCAGTATATGTTTGGCTGAATATACAGCCTGAGGATATCTGGCTCAGGGTTCGTCAGGGAGACACGATGCGCAAGGCATTACGTGCGGGGGAAATTCAATCTGATGGGGACTGCGGCGGACTGGGCAAATGTGGTAAATGCAAAGTCAGAATCCTCTCTCTAGTAGATGAACCAACCGAGGACGAGAGAGAACTTCTAGATGATGTTGAATTGGAGCAGGGGATACGTCTGGCCTGCCGCACCAAGGTGATGCACGATATGGTTATATCAGTCCGTGAACCCACCGCTGAACCTGAATATTTCCAGGTGCTCACTACCAGTCATTCAATCAGCGGCAGTTATATACCTGAATCGGAGTTGGACCCTCTGGTGGATAAGAAACTTATTTCTTTACCGCCGGAATCTCAGAACGAAGGGCTCTCTAACCTGGACCGTATCAAACTGGCACTGGGTGATGAATATCGAAACCTCAAGGCTTCTCTTCATTGCCTGCGTACATTGCCTCAGAACCTTGAGAGAAGTCTCTACCACGGAACTGTAGTACTGCACGCGGATTATCTTATGGATTGGCAGAACTGGGAGGATATACATCGCCACTACGGCTTGGTATTTGACATTGGAACGAGTACGCTGGTCGGCAAGCTTTTCAACTTGCATAATGGCACTGAAGTCGCCGTTGCTTCCTCCCTTAATAGTCAAAATAAATACGGCTCAGATGTAATAAGCCGCCTGCATTTCCTAAAAGAATACCCTAGAGCATTGCTAATCCTGCAATATCTACTTGCTAGAGATTTGAGTCAGCTTACGGAGTCTCTGCTGCAAACAGCAGAACTGGAAGCAAAGGAGATATTAATTGCTGTAGCTGCGGGGAATACCACAATGCAGCATCTGCTTCTAAGCCTGCCTCCTATGGGTATTGCTGAGGCTCCTTTCTTACCGGTAGTAACGGACGGAATGATCGTCAATGCAGCGGATGTCGGCCTCAAATTGCACCCAGAAGCACGGCTGTATATTATGCCTGCAAAATCTGGCTATATCGGCGGGGATTTAATCAGCGATATTTTGGCCTCCGGCGTTGCCGAACAAGAAGAAATGATACTCGGACTGGATTTGGGTACGAACGGAGAGATTTTCATTGGTAACAATAAGAGGTTACTCACTTGCTCAACAGCTGCGGGGCCTGCTTTGGAGGGTGCTAGAATCTCTCACGGCATGATTGCCAAGACAGGAGCTATTGAAGGTGTCCGGGTGGAGGATGGCCAGCTACAATATCAGGTAATTGGTAACGTCAAGCCTGGAGGGCTCTGCGGCAGTGGGCTGGTTGACCTGGTGGCCGTACTTCTACACTGCGGCATAATTAACCACGAAGGCTCCATTCGACGCTCCCGAAGAAAATCATTCGGAGAACTGAATTCCAGAGTAGTGAAAAGAAAAGCCGGTGGTCATAGCTTTATAGTTGCTGCTCCTGAGGAAAGCTACGATGGGAAGCCGATATATCTTACTCAAGAAGATGTTCGCGAAGTGCAGCTTGCTAAAGGAGCCATTGCTGCGGGCATAAAGACAGTGATGGACGAACTGGGCATTGGGGCTAAAGACATAAGTCATGTCTATCTCGCTGGCGCATTTGGGAATTACATCGACCCAGTGAGCACTGTACGCGTAGGTCTCCTGCCAGGCATCGATCCCAAGATCATTAAGTCTCTGGGGAACGCTGCCAGCAGTGGGGCTTCCATGGTGCTATTGTCCAAAAAACACTGGCGAATGGCTAAAGAGCTTGTAGGCTTTATCGAGCATATCGAACTATCTTATCGTCATGATTTTAACGAGTATTTCATCGAACACATGGACTTCCCAAGGGAAAATGTATGGTAGAGTATCCGCAAGGCGTTGTCCGCTAACTCTTAATTCCAAGCCAAGTATACCAAGGTGTCCCTTCACGTATAGAATAGAACCTTGTGTCAATTGTCGGAACCCCGTTTTGCTCGTGAAGTCCCATTGTGTGCCAATCTCTCCCAATCATTCTACCGTCGGTTTTTCAGTTATAGCCTGAAACTCTATAGAGCACCTCTATCATGATGGTGCCAAGCTGCCTATTGTCAATCAAGGTTGAGGATAACTAGAGGTCAAATAAGGATGACCGATCAAAACGCTGGATTGTGCGGCGGACCACGACTTGATTAAACCTGCTTGTCGCCTAGCACTAACCAAGATATAGCTTGTTTCAATTGGACAAAGGGGTGAGCTTTATGCTATCATCTCGTCGGTTTATGCTTAAGAAAGGGGAAATAATCTCAGAAGGAGGATGTGAGATGTTGTGAGGTAAGTAAGATGAGCTTAATCTGGGGTTATTCACTTACCTTTTGAATACAGATTAGAATTTACTTGTCTTGTTCATAATGCAGAGTCAGAGATATCTATATACTTACTCCTGGGTTGCCCAAATCACCAGAAAGTAATGTTCGCAAAACTCCTCTAAATTAACCTCAGCTGAACACGCACCGTACCCCCGGATTTCGCCTTACACTACGCTACGGCATCTATTCGGAGCGTACCTAACGGAAGAAAGATCAGAGTATTATGTTTATCACTGATAATAAGGTTGATGTCGATATCGAGATCGATAAAAACCAAGTATGCCAGTACATAGGATACGAAGATGATCAGAATGTGTCCGCCCGCATCTCTTCCCTAATTGATGACTACGCAGAGCATGCTCATTCGCTCATTAATCCCTTATTTGTATATGTTATGAAGGATGTGGAATGGGCGCGAGGCTCTATCTCCCTTATTGAAGGGTCGATTATCTTTAAAAGCCGTATTATCACCAGGTTATTAGAGCGTTGTAACCAGGTGGCAATATTCTTAGTAACAATAGGCAAATATCTCGAAGAGACATCATTTCAGCTAGCCAGAGACGGGCTTATATTGCAGGCCACTGTTTTAGATGCAATAGGGTCGGATGCAGTGGAGAAAGTAGCAGGCTTTGCTGAGGCTAGAATAAAGGAGACAGTCAAGGCTCAACAACGTGTCACCAGCCGACGCTTCAGTCCTGGCTATTGTGATTGGAATATAGGTCAACAACGGATGCTCTTCTATGCCCTGACCGGTAATACAATAGGGGTTAGATTGACTGGAGAATGTCTAATGATTCCACAGAAGTCAATTTCAGGTATTGTAGGTATCGGACCTTCAAATGCCAATGTGGAGAATTACAGTCCCTGCAAGACTTGCAGGAAGCAAAATTGCCCAGGAAGGAGATAAGGAAGAGGATAATGACCCGCAAAGGATTGGATGGAGGTAGTCTCAAACTTCTAACTGATGATTCCGTATTGAAGATACACCAGACCGCGATGCAGGTGATTGAGGAAGTGGGCTTTGAAGTTCAGTCTGAAATGGCACTGGAGCTTTTCGAAGGAGCTGGAGCTAGAGTGGATTGGGAGAAACACCTGGTTCGATTGAATAAGGATAAGGTCGAGGAGCTTATTAAAACGGCACCATCCGAAATTAGACTCTGTGGACAGGATGTAGCAAACGATATTCTCTTAGGCGCGCGGCGAGTATATGCTGGAACAGGCGGTACGGCACTCTACATCTATGACCCTGTTATCAACCAAAAAAGACAGGCAAACCTGGAGGACCTGAGGTGCATAGCCAAATTGGTTGACAAACTAGATAATATCCACTTCTTTCTGCTACCGACATATCCCAATGAATTACCACTGGAGCACGTAGATGTGAACCGGTTCTTTGCCGGATTGGACAACACCGCCAAACACGTTATGGGAGGTGTTTACACACTTGACGGTGCAGAACAGGTTATACGGACGGCACAGATTGTTGCCGGCTCCGCTGAAAATCTTCGCCAACGTCCCCTGATATCTATGATAGCATGTATTATAAGCCCGCTGAGGATAGACAAGACATATGGCGACATGCTCGTGACCATTGCCAGGAATGGCATACCTGTAGCTTGTCCGGCTGAACCATTGTGTGGCGCCACTGCTCCGGTTACGCTTGCCGGAACTCTGGTGGTCCAGACCGTCGATACACTGTTGGGTGTGCTGCTTACCCAGATAGCAAATCCGGGGACACCAGTCCTCTTCGGTTCGGTTGCCACAAATACCGACCTGAGAAACCTGAATTACCTCGCAGGTTCAGTCGAGATGGGTTTGCTCAACGCAGCCGGCGCACAGATGGCACAGTTTTATAGACTGCCCTTCTATGCTACCGGTGGCATGACCGATTCCAAAACGCTCGACGCCCAGAGTGGTTACGAATCGGCTTTAACCAATCTGCTCTGTGCCCTTTCAGGAGCTAATTTCATACATGATGCTGCCGGCCTTATGGAATTCGCAATGACGGCATCCTACGAGAAATATGTCATAGACAACGAGATACTAGGGATGGTGATGAGAGCTGTAGAGGGAATCAAAGTAGATGACGATACTATGGCCTTTGACCTCATAAAGCAAACAGGACCGGGTGGCAATTTCGTGGCTGCCAGGCACACAAGGCACTTCATGCGAAGTGAACATTACCAACCATCTCTGAGCGATAGGAACAGCCAGGAGGAGTGGCTAAGCAAAGGCGGAAAGGAGACATGGGAAAGAGCGTCAGAGATTGTCAAGGAGCTTCTAGCTAAACCCAAGCACAGCTTGCCTACACCGATAAAACAGGAAGTAATATCACGAATTAAAGGGATAATTGCATAGAATATGCTTGTCATCGGAGAAAAAATAAACGCATCAAACAACTTGGTCGCCGAGGCTATTGACACACAAGATAAGGAGTTCCTGGTAAATCTAGCCAAAGCTCAAACATCGGCCGGAGCTGATTTTGTTGATGTAAATGCTGGCAGTGGCCATGGGTTACTACAGAAGGCAACGGCGAATATCAAGTGGCTGGTGGGAGTAATCCAGTCTAACATTGAACAGCCACTATCTATTGACAGTGATTCGCCAGAGGTGATAAAGGCTGCTTTGGAGGAATATCGTGGTGAGCGATTGATTATCAATTCCATCACTGCGGAACCAGCGAGACTGGAGACTATCGGTCCATTGGTTGCCGAGCGACAGGCTTGGGTAATAGCACTTGCCATGGGAACAGATGGAATACCTGCCCGGGTTGAAGAACGTCTGACTGCGTGCGAGCGAATTATGTCATATCTGGTTGGTTTGGGTGTAAAAGCAGAGCAAGTATTATTCGATCCGCTTGTATTGCCTATCGCTGTAGATACAAACCAAGGATTGGTAACCTTGAAAACCATACAGCAAATCAAGTCACGCTATCCTGATGCCGGGGTGGTAATGGGACTGAGCAACATCTCATATGGCTTACCAAAGAGAAAATTAGTTAATCGCGCTTTCCTGCTAATGGCTGCTTATGCTGGCTTAGATGCAGCCATTGTTGACCCGCTTGATAGCAAAGCGATGAGTCTTATAAAGGTAGCCGATATGCTTGTAGGCAAAGACTCTTCATGCCGAGCATACCTCCGGGCACACAGAAAAGGTGATATAGTAGATTGAACCCATCGCAGATTTAGAAGAATGTAGATTGGAACGTCAGATTCAATATGAATTTTGGGAACAGGTTCTGACGTCCATCAAACCAAGCAGTTTAATGAATCACTGAAACTGGAGGACAATAATGCCAGAGGACATAATCAGTTTAATCCAAGAAAGCGTTATCCAAGGGAGGATAGCAAAAGATGATGAAGGTATGGATGAAGGGATGGTAGGAAAGCCTGGCGTTACCGAGCTTGTTGAGAAAGCTCTCGCCTCCGGCCTGAGTATTAAGGACATAATCGCTAATGGCCTCTCTGGTGGGATGAATATTGTGGGGCAGAAATTTGAAGCGGGGGAATACTTTATTCCTGACATGCTAGCCTCGGCCGAAGCAGTAAGCGCAGCAATGGACATGTTGCAGCCCCGGCTTGCTGCCAGCAACATCGAGACCAAAGGTACGATAATTGTAGCTACTGTAAAGGACGACCTTCATGATATCGGCAAGAATATAGTATCTATTCTGTTGCGGGGGGCAGGATATACTGTTAAAGACCTGGGAAATAATGTTAATACTCAGGCCATTGTAGACGCCGTAAGAGAGGAAAAACCGCAGTTCCTGGGTTTGTCCGCTCTACTCACCAGCACCATGGCCCGCATGGCAGAGGTGATACAAACGCTTGAGCAAAATGGGCTCAGGGAGCAGGTGAAGATTGTTATTGGCGGGGCACCAGTCTCGGAGGAGTTTGCCAAAAGCATCGGTGCAGATGGATACGGCGCAGACGGCTTTCAAGCCGTAGCAGTAGTGGATACTCTTGCTTCAAGCAAAGACAATTAGAATGGCTATCAATCTATTACCCACTCACTGTGGGTTTCAATCTGAAGGGGGAATTTAGTGCCAAGAAAAGGCATATTGGTTAATAGACCATACGAGAGACTGACGAGGGAGCAGGTCGAGCTAATACACCAAGCTTCCATGCAAATACTGACTGACCCCGGGCTAATAAGCTTCAATCGGGAGGCAGTGGATATATTCCATAGTCACGGTGCAACGGTTAAGTCCATCGATGGTGACCACCAGAGCTGGCAGGTAAAGATCCCAGAGCAATTGGTGGTAAAAGCGCTGGACACTGCTCCCAAGACCGTGAAATTGGGGGCCCGGAATCCAGATAATACCCTGGTCATGCACGGCGATGAACCCAGAGTATATCTGATCACAGGTTCGGAGACCAACATCTGGCTGGATGTGGATTTTCCTATCTATGTCAATAAGGCTGACCCTACCAAGGAGATTAGGGTGCCCGAGTTCAAGCCCAGACGAGGCACAGTAGATGACCTGTGCAAGTCGGCCCATGTCTGTGAGCATTTGGAGATGGTTGACGGTTACATTCGTACCGTGAATATCCAGGACCGCGACATAACCGAGGAGAACAAAGATGTTAATAAATTCTTCGCCTCTCTAAATAATAATACGAAGCACTTCATGAGCGGCTTAACAAGTCTAAAGCAACTTGACAATGTGGTGAGGATGGCAGAACTCATCGCTGGAGGCAAAAAAGCACTCGAAGATAACCCCATCATCTCATTTATCACCTGCCTGGTGAAAAGCCCACTACAGTTCGTCGAGGATACTACAGATACTTTCATTGAAGTATGCCGTCGTGGATTGCCAATTGTTGTGTCATCATCACCGCAGGCAGGCTCTACTGCACCTATCAAGGAAGCCGGTATCATGGCTCAGATAAATGCAGAGGTCTCGGCAGGAATAACTCTGGGGCAACTTGTAAAACCGGGGACGCCAGTACTCTACGGTAGTGTGCCAGTCAGAGCCAGAATGGACACTCTGGGCGATTCCTATGGCTCCGTTGAGACCAGTCAGTACAATATTGACTGTGTCCAGATGGCGCGTTTCTACAAACTCCCCAACTACTCTACCTCAGGTGTCTGTGACCCGAAGATACCCGGGCAACAATCATCAATTGAGAGATTATTTTCAGACGTGGTGGTCACGATGTCGGGGCCTCAGTTCTTGCACTGTGCTTTTGGCCTCCTGGACTGCAATTCTATCTTCTGTCTGCTCCAGGCGGTCTTAGACGATGCCCATTTCAGAATGATAGAGTTTTTCTTGAGACAGCCGCGGATTGATCAGCCGGAACTGGAAGCAATGATGAAGCAAATACAAGAAGTGGTGGCTACGCCACAAAAGCTATACA
>CP070793.1:1104095-1107532 GCA_020346965.1 Chloroflexota bacterium
AGGCTCCAGGTAGTCTAAAATACGCTGTCTACTCTGGTTCACTGAATGCACGAACTTGGAATAACTGAAAACATAGTCAATATCGCTTTGACCAAAGCTGGTGAGGCTCAAGCCAGTAGAATTAGCCGGATTAACCTGGTGATTGGTGAGATGTCAGGATTTGTCGCAGATTGTATTCAGTTCTATTTCGATTCTCTGAGCCAAGATACTATCGCTCAAGGAGCGGTGCTTCACTTTGAAATAGTACCGGCCCAGTTACAGTGCAGGAATTGTTCTACGGTTTTCACCCCCAAGGATACCATATGGTCTTGCCCTGAATGCAGCGGCCAGAGCGTAGAAATCTCCAAAGGACGAGAGCTTTATATTGAGAGTATAGAGGTAGAATGAAAAAAATAGAAGTAATTCAGAATATCTTAGAAGCTAATGAAGCGATAGCCAGCCGAAATCAAAGACTGCTGAATGACAATAGGGTCTTTTGTATCAACATTATGTCAGCTCCGGGAGCCGGTAAGACAAGTCTTATTCTGCGGACTATGAAGCTGTTGAAAGGTAAATTGAGCATAGGGATTATCGAGGGCGACGTCGCTTCCACAGTAGATGCTGAGAAAGTGCAAAGCGAGGCAAAGGCAGTAGTTCAAATAAATACCCGGAATATGCCGGAAAGCTGTTCTCTGATGGCTGCCATGATTGAGTCAGCTTTAAAGAGTATGCCCCTTGATAACATAGACCTGATCTTGATCGAAAATGTGGGCAATCTCATTTGCCCCTCTGAGTTTACACTGGGAGAGCACAAGCGGGTAGTGATTTCCAGCGTGCCTGAAGGTGAAGATAAACCCATTAAATATCCCTTGATTTTTGTCGATGCCGATGCTGTTATAGTAAACAAGATGGACCTTCTTCCCTATGTTGATTTCGATATCGCCGCCTTTCGTCGTTCCATAGAAGGACTAAATCCGAAAGTCGGGATTTTTCAAGTGTCCTGTAAGACCGGCGAGGGAATAAATGACTGGTGCTCTTGGGTATTAGAACAGATAGAAACCAAAATTCTGAAGTAGTAGAGACTGCGTATAACTAGTAAATCTCATCACCTTGAGAGAAATCCAATCCCGGGGCAACCGGCAGGTATTCTGGATCCTTACCGGGATGAAAGACAGGGGTATTGACAAATTCCAGCGCATGACGTACATTTATATTCCAACGTAAAGGTCTTAAGGAAACCAGGCTATTACAGCAAGTTAACCAGTTATGAAATGAAATCCTTCTCGGCAGAGAAGGTGTTTATGCGGTAAAGCATGAAGTTTCTGATTACAACGGTTGTCGCTTATATAGTTTATCTACTTCTCACCATTGGTAGCGGCACCGTTGCTTTATGGAGTACAGCCGAGCTCATCATCGGGGCAGTGTTAGCAGTGGTGGTTGGTGCCCTGCTGAGAAACCGTTTCATCGGCACAGACCTGCGTATGCTTAACCCAAGGCGATGGCTTACGTTCATCATTTATCTGTTTCCCTTCGCATTTGCCATGGCCAAAGCCAATATTGACGTGGCTTACCGTGTTATCACCGGACGGATTAATCCCGCCATCGTGAAGATAGATCCCAAATTGAAGAGTGACCTCTCAGTTGCCATCCTGGCCAATTCCATCACTCTGACACCCGGAACACTGACCGTGGACGTGGATCAGAAGACCAATGAACTCTACGTGCACTGGATAAATGCTAAACCTGAGGTACTTAAGGATATGCCGAGAGACTATCATCCCATATGCCAGAGTTTTCCTGACTGGGCAAGGAGAATCGCGGATTGATTAACTGGCTTCCAGCGGTCATAGTCCTGGCTGTGTGTATCATTATCACTGTGGCACGCGTATTCATCGGGCCGGGAGCACCAACGAGGCTGGTAGCTTTTGACACCACCAATACTCTGGTGGTGGCCAGTCTGGTCATTGTCGGGATGATGTTCAATCACGCGCTTTTTATTGACGTGGCTATCGTATATGCTTTGCTCTCGTTCGCTATGACTCTGTATGTGGCCAAATACATTCAGGGGGATAAGCTTTAGTGGCTCCGCTGAACGTAGTGACCTATATATTCATAGGAATTGGCCTTTTCTTCAATCTGGTGGGGTCTTTTGGTCTCCACCGGCTTCCCGACATGTACACAAAGCTGCATGCAGCTACCAAATGCACCACGCTTGGCTCTATCTTCCTCATCCTGGCCGTAATCATGCAGGCCGCCAACATCTGGGCCCAGGGAGGGATTTCTCAGTCTGTAATGTGCATACATGCTGTGCTGGCGCTGGTGGCACTGATGGTGACTAATGCCACGGGCGCTCATGCCATTGCCAGGGCGGCACATCGCAACGCCAAAAGGCCCCCCAAAGTAATAGTGGATGACCTGGCAGAGAAAAAGAATGATTGAAGCTGGAGTTCTACATATAATTATACCGCTGGCAATGATTGTCTGTGCAGTGTTCGTGGCTGTATTTAAAGACCTTCTGTATTCAGTAGTAGCATTGGCTGTACTGAGTTTACTGCTGGCCTTTCAGTTTTATATTATGAAGGCTCCCGATGTGGCTATTGCCGAAGCAGGAATTGGGGCAGCCGTTACCACGGCCATATTGATTATCACCCTCAAAGCAACCAAGCGTATGGAGTAAATAATGAGACGAGTGACAAGCTGGATTGCGCTGATTGTTATGGTAGGCTTCTTGGTGTGGGGGGTGATGCTCATTCACCCCTTTGGATATCCGGACCCTTCTGATATGGATGATTATATAATCGAGAACTCTCAGGAGGAAACCGGGAGCAATAACGTAGTAGCGGCAGTGCTCTTTGATTATAGAGGATTTGATACACTGGGGGAGGCCACGATACTGTTCACTGCGGTGACGGGGGTGCTGCTTCTGTTACGGGCATCGAAGCACAAGAAGGAGACTTCCTGATGCTGACAAAGATTGTACGTACAGTGGCCAATCAGCTCATCCTGTTTATCGCTATCTTCGGCCTGTATGTGATTGTTCACGGACATATTACCCCCGGTGGAGGTTTTCAGGGTGGCGCTGTCATTGTTGGCGGCATAGTCATGTTATTGGTGGCTTTTAACTCTCAGGAACTCAAGAAGTCGATACGTGAGCGTGTTATGTCAGTAGTGGAAAGCAGCGGGGCCCTGATTTTCATCGGCTTAGCTTTTGCCGGGATTGGCACCGTCTTCTTTTATAATCTTCTGGTAGGTACGCCGCTATTCGGCGGGGTTCCTGCGACCGGTCCCGGGCCGGGGGACATCTGGACGGGAGGTGTCATACCGTTGATGAATCTCGCTGTGGGCCTCAAGGTAGTAGCCGGCCTTACAGCAGTGGTTCTGGCGCTGGCACTGTTTTCCGGCGGTGAGGAGGTGGAAGAAGAATGATGGAGCGCATTCCTCTGGAATTCCCCTTCCTG
>CP070793.1:1107632-1110741 GCA_020346965.1 Chloroflexota bacterium
ACCTATAATGGTGGATATCTCCCTGAGATAACATCCTTCTGCATAAGCAGCGTAGGATTGCATGAAAACATTGTTGTGGTCCTCTCTGGTCTTACCCGGCCCAATCCCCTCTTTCATCATTCGGGAAAGGGATAGGAATACATCTATTGGCGGGTATATCCCTTTTCTTTCCAAATTTCGGGAAAGAACAATCTGACCCTCGGTTATATAGCCAGTAAGATCGGGTATGGGATGTGTTATATCATCGTCAGGCATGGTCAAAATGGGCATTATAGTTACTGAGCCTTCTTTACCAAAAATCCTGCCTGCCCTCTCATACATCGTAGCCAGGTCAGTATACATATAGCCGGGGTATCCTCTTCTTGATGGTATCTCTTCACGCATAGAAGAAAGTTCGCGGAGAGCTTCGCAATAATTGGTCATATCGGTGAGTATGACCAGCACATGCATATTCTGTTTCCATGCCAGATATTCTGCTGCTGTTAAAGCTAGCCTTGGTGTTGATATTCGCTCGATAACAGGGTCTGACGCAGTATTGATGAAGGCCACAGTTCTCTCCAGGGCACCTGTCCTCTCGAGATTCCTCATGAAAAAAGAGGCATCATCGTAACTGATACCAATAGCAGCAAATACTAAAGCGAATCTTTCCTCCTTGCCCTTTACGGTTGCCTGTCTGATTATTTGAGCTACAATTCGGTTATGGGGTAGGCCTGAGCCGCTAAAAATGGGCAATTTTTGCCCTCTGACCAATGCATTCAAGCCATCTATAGCTGAGATTCCCGTTTCAATAAACTCTGCTGGAGGCTCCCGTAGGGCGGGGTTTATAGGCTCGCCGTTAATATCCAGGTAATCTTCGGGTATCACCCGTGGACCCCCATCTATTGGTTCCCCCATCCCGTTGAAGATCCTCCCCAAAATGTCAATAGACACTGGTAACTTCAACGTCTCACCTTTACATCTTATCTTGCTTCCGATGAGGTCCACTTCGCTAACGCCACCAAATACCTCGATGATGGATGCCTTTTCACTAATGTCTATTGCTTGACCGCCTTTCACCTCACCATTTCTAAGTTGAACATCGACCATCTCATTGAATTTTATGCCGGGTATGCTTTCAGCTATGAGCAAAGCGCCCTTAGCCTTGCTAATTGCTCTGCTTTCTTTAGTGTAAAGTGCGGAGAAATCCATAAAAACCCTCCTTTTCTCAGGGAACGTGTTTGCCAGTTACCAAGCTCTGTTCCATCTCTGACCATAATTCCTTGACTTTCTGTTCAAACACGTCATTCGGTATGTCTTTCATCCTGGATATTCTATATACCATAGGTGATGAACGGATGCTGTCAATACCTGCTCCCGAATTCAACATCTCCTGAGCTAGTTCGTAGAACTTCATTATAGTCTTAAGCATGAGCCCGGCTTTTACTGGCGTACAGTACGTATCAACTTCGTTGTAGGCGCTTTGCTGTAGAAAGTCCTCACGTATCATCCTGGCGGTGAGAAGCAATAATTTGTCTCCTTCGGGCAAAGCTTCAGGTCCAACGAGTCTCACGATTTCCTCCAGTTCAGCCTCCTGCTGCAATACTCTTAAAGCGCTGGCTCTGGTATTCTCCCAGCCCGGGTCCTGCTCATTCCACCAATCCTTAACTGCATCCACATATAGGCTATAGCTAGTGAGCCAGCTTATAGCTGGAAAATGTCTCTTGTTAGCGAGTGCAACTTCCAGGGCATAGAAGGCATCTATTATTCTAATCGTGTTTTGTGTTACCGGTTCGCTGAAGTCAGCTCCCGGCGGACTTACGGAACCAGCTACGGTTACTGAACCCTTTCTTTCAGGACTGCCCAGGCATTCAACCATTCCTGCCCTTTCATAGAAAGAGGAAAGCCGGGAGCCCATATAGGAGGGAAAGCCTTCCTCCCCAGGCATTTCCTCCAGTCTTCCACTCATCTCCCTCATGGCTTCAGCCCATCTGGAAGTCGAATCAGCGACTACCAAAATATCATAGCCCATATCCCGAAAGTACTCCGCCATAGTAATACCAACAAAAATACTTGCTTCCCTGGCTACAACAGGCATATTAGAAGTGTTAGCTAAAAAGATCTCTTTCTCTTGTAGCAATCTTCCTGTCTTGGGGTCTTTGAGTTGTCGAAAGCTATAAAGCACGTCCGCCATCTCGTTACCCCTTTCGCCGCAGCCAACGTAGATGTTCAGATGTGTCTGAGCCCACCTGGCTAACTGCTGCAGGGCAACAGTTTTTCCAGTCCCGAAGCCACCGGGTATCGAAGCCTTACCTCCGAGAGCCAGAGGGAACATGTAGTCTAAAATTCTCATACCGGTGGTGAGTAAGCCCGAAGGATCGAACCTCTGCTTATAGGGTCTAGGCTTTCTCACAGGCCACTCCTGCATCAGCGTGAGTTCTTTTACTTCACCATTATGCTCTATCCAGGCTACAGGTTCTTCGACTGTGTAATCGCCCTGGCGTATCTCCTTTATCTTGCCTTTGATTCCCAGCGGCACCATTATCCTGTGTTCTATTAGATTGGTTTCGGGAACTACGCCTATTATGTCCCCTTGGTCAACAGCATCCCCTAGCTTGACTTCAGGTGTGAACTGCCATTTTTTATCGCGCGAGAGAGCTGACGCTTTGGCGCCCCGTTTTATAAACGGGCCTATATCCTCACCCATGGTAAGCAGGGATTTTTGTAGACCATCGTAAATAGAGCCTGCCAGCCCAGGGCCTAGTTCTGCACTTAACACTCTTCCGGTTCCTCTCACCACCTCGCCAACTTTCAATCCCAGAGTATCCTCGTGTGCTTGGATTATCGCCCTGTTCTCTTCCAGTCCTACTATTTCACCAACAAGCCCTTCTTCGCCTATCTCGACAACCTCATAAACCTGGGAACCTTTCATGTCATCGGCGATAACTAGAGGCCCTGAAACTCTCCATATTTTACCCATGTCTTTGTCCTCCTAATGTTGCCATAAGCTCAAATTTCTACCTCAAACCCAATAGCTTCTCTGATAAGCACCCTGTAGTATTCCTTAATATCCGGGTACTTCGTGCCGAACTTCGATGGAACCTCGATGATTACCGGAGTCGTTCCTTTCCCT
>CP070793.1:1110841-1117938 GCA_020346965.1 Chloroflexota bacterium
CGACTCATAGTCCAGGCAACTCCCCTCCTGTCCCATGTTTGTAGAATCAAGGAGATGAGCTATTTCTTTATAAACATACTCTATAGCTCTTACAAGGTCGCCCAATGTTTCCGGTTTCAGCCCGACAACAGTTCTTATTATCGGTGCTTCAACTGCAACGGCCTGACCAAGATCTATCTTTTTATCCGGGCCGTGTTTCTCGATAAGGAACTCAAGGATGTGCCCTGCATGAGCGGAATGAGCGGAGCATCCCATCAAGCAGGCGAGAAGCACAAATCTTGCCTGTTGAGTAGCTATGTCGATACCACAGGCTCCTCTCCTTGTCTCGGTGAGATCGCACTTTCCATAGGTACAGAAGCAACATAAATCACAGAATGGCGCATAGAAAGGCGCATACGTTTTCAATAACCTCATGTCCCAGTTCCTGAGGTCGGGAATTTCCGGCATCGGCGTGGGACCTAAAGGTTCCCAGGCGACCTCTGCCTTTATCTTTTCGTGAATCTCTTCAAGTTTGCGTGTTATTTCTTTGACTTGTGCCATTTTTTCACCTCGCTTCTATTGTTTCCTTTACTAATTTCAAAGTCTCGGGATGCCGGAGTACAATGATATTTGCCCCCGCCAGTAGAAGTGAAAGCGCTGTTATTGCTTCCCAGAGCAATCCTTGCTCCTTGTTTTCCTTAGCCTGTTTTGTTTTCCAGCACTCTCCTCCCAGGTCAGCGATAATGGGCATCATCGTCATATTGTCCTTGGTGATTATCCCAATTTGCTTGACTCTTTCCATCAAAGAGAAGCTGTATTCCATGCCATAGCCTAATGCTGCCGCTTCAGGGTCAATGACTATTTTCTCCGCAGGGAAGAATTTGCCGAGCTTTACATTCAGTTCCTTTAGCAAATTAATGTCCAGAGGACTCAGAGCACTGGCATTATGCCCGTGGTCTAAAAGCGCCTTCCCTACAATCTCATAATTCTCCTTTTGAACCGGTCCTATGAGTAGATTCATGCCATCACAAGCCTCGGCTACTTTGGGAAGGACCTCGGAGTCTTTTTTATCATCACCGGAGCCATAGACAATCAAAGGAATATTTATAGCCTCGGCCACCTTTCTTGCGAGGGCTGCCGCTTCATCGGCGGAACTATCCTTCACTGCCGGATCGGTGCTTACCAGACGGAGTAACACTGCATCACAACCAAGTTCCTCACATTTCTTAGCCCATTTTACTGGATCGGATAGAACATCTTTGAAAAGCTGAGTTAGGTGTTCCGGCCAATCCTGAGGTTCCATATCGAGAACCTCCAGGGCAAACTTTACAGGATTGGGATTTGATCCCTTGTCAAAAAAATGAAGGGGGAGCATGTTCTCTCCCCCAATCTTTATACTATTATTTCCCTTTCCAATATTTACCTCTCTAACTACCCCGGAATACTCTTCGACTGGTGCTTTATATTCCATTCTTTACCCTCCTTAGCTTTCAAGCCACGCATCAGAGTACAAGGTCTCTCCCTTAAGGACCTTGACCGTCTTAACATACTCAACTTCCTTTTGAGACAGCGAAGAAAGGTCTAAGTCTTCGCCGTCCATGGCTTTGTGGATGAGTTCAACAATTTCGGGCATCTCTCCCTTTGCCAAACTCATACATTCCTTATCTAATGGGTCAGCAATGGCGGAATAAAGCCTATTTCTCTCGAGCATGACCATATACGTGCGGTTAAGAGGTGGTCTGAGTTCATCTGGCACGCCATTCGATGTATTGGAAAGCCCGACCGTTGATTTCACTCCGGGCAGGACATCTTCGAGTATATTCAGAAATTCAAGATTCAGCACGGTGAACCTCTGCCCCTCTCCAGCCGTGCTAATTGGAAGTAGTATTGGATCAACCCAGATGTTCTCGTTGGGAATTCCCAGTTCATTAGCATGGGCAACCGTGTCCATAATACTCTCTATCTTGGACTCTACGTCTGGCGGCATCCCCTTGTCCGTCATCACAGAAATCACAACATCACAGTTATATTTCTGGGCTAAAGGAAGCATTTGCTCCTTGGATAGACTTTTCCCCGAGGCGGAGTTCAGTAGAGGCTTTTGCTTACAGGCTTTCAAGCCTGCCTCCATAGCTACGGGATTCAGGGTGTCTATGGACAAAGGTAAATCAGTAGCTTCTTGAACCGAGTTGACCAGCCATTGCATGGTCTCTTCGGTGTCTTTTTTCATGGGACCAACATTCAAATCGATATAGTCAGCTCCGGCTTCAGTTTGTGCCTTAGCCAAATCCTGGATAACTTTGGCATTTCTTTCTCTCACTGCAGTGGAAATCGCCTGAGCTATGACATGTATGTTTTCTCCAATGATGACCATGTAGAGTACCTCCGATTTATTGGTTTGGTGCCTTGAGCAAACCATCGCAATATAGCAAAGATAAGCCTTCATGTCAAACCGTTTTTCAGCTAAGAAAGAAACAGGGACTGATCAACAGTAATGTTACCGCTCTGCTATAATTTTTGTGGATGTTGGGGAGCAAGCCAACAGAAGAATGTTGGCTACTACCTCCGAGTTCCTCACACTTAGCGAAGCAAGATTGAATGGCTAAAGACTATTACAAGACTTTGGGCGTCACAGAGAATGCCTCGGATGCGCAGATCAAGAAGGCTTATCGGAAGCTGGCCATGCAATATCATCCTGATCGAAACTCAGGTAACGAGAAATGGGCTAACGAGAGATTCAAAGAAATAAACGAGGCATACGGCGTCCTCGGTGACCCTCAAAAAAGGAAGCAATACGATCAATTTGGCACTATAGGCGACTTAGGCGACATATTCAGCAGTCCTTTTACTACAACCACTTTTCAAGAGATGATGAAGGACTTCGGTGGAGCTGGGCTGAGATTGGATTTTCTCGACGACATATTTGGCGATATCTTGAAGGGCGGAAGTTCGTCCTTCTCTTTCAGGGGCTCCGCCGGCAGGCCTGGGAGAGTGAGGTTTGAAGCTCGACCGGGGCAGGAAATCAATCTGAATGAAATATTTGGCCAGGCTCAAACAGCCCAGGAGGTTCGTTACGAACTGGCGATTAGCAGGGGGGAAGCGTCGCAGGGTGTGAAGAAAGTACTGAAGAGAAAAGGGAAAAGGCTAGAGGTGAGGATTCCCGCCGGGGTAAAAACCGGTAGCGTGGTGAGATTGAGGAATGCGCGGCAGATAAGCGACGGCTTGCCTGGCGACATATTGATTAAAGTTATAGTTAAATAAGTCGGGGTCTGCAAAGGAGCAATGGAAGAGACAAGAGTGAGCTTTCTCTCTGGCGGGCTTGTCATGGAGGGAATACTAGCTGTACCCGAAAGCACCGGACCATTCCCGGCGGTAATAGTTTGCCATCCTCATCCTCTGTACGGCGGTAGTATGGATAACAATGTGGTCAATAGCATCTCTGAGACGCTTGCGCAAGCATCGTTTGCTTCCTTAAAATTCAACTTTCGTGGAGTAGGGGCGAGCCAGGGGGAATTCGGTCAAGAAATAGGTGGGCAGGAGGACGTGGAGGCAGCCATCTCCTTTATATGCACGGTAAAGGGAATTGATGCTAAGAGAATCGGGCTTGCCGGCTATTCGGCTGGCGCTGGCTTTGGCTTTCCCGTTGGGTTCAAGGATGCCCGAGTTAAGGCTCTGGCTGCAGTATCACCTCCTCTCTCCATGTTCGATTTTGACTTTCTCGGAAACTGTCGTAAGCCAAAGCTTCTGATCTCGGGGAGCAGAGATGATTTAATACTGGCCGATTACTTCCTCGAGTTTTGTCAGAAGCTTCCTGAGCCGAAAGAGTGTGAAATCATTGAAGGGGCGGACCATTTTTGGTGGGGATATGAATCTGACTTGACTGACAAAGTGACTGCTTTCTTTGCCAGGGTATTATAGGCTCTTATAGTCAAAACTCTGTACCAGTATGTCTGCAAATGACGCATTCTAGTCCCTGTTGTATGTTAATGTTGCCATCCCGATGTTCGTCCAGTGGCGATTCCTTAACCCTATAGTATGTCTTGGACACTACGTAAGAAACTACTGGCTGTTTTCTGGTTGAATGATTTCACAAGAAGGCATGTTGCCCGTACGTGGTTTGAATAGCTTGCTCCAGTACAGCTAGAATACACAATCAATTCAATATGGACGAGGAACGAGACTGGACCTGTAGCGAGGAACAGGCGTGGCACAGACTTGCTCTGTCCGTTCCCGCTGAGGTCTGCCAAAGAACAGGAGCAGGTTTCGACATACACTCGGGAGCCTATATCTTGAGTGTATTCAATGCCAGTATGACAATCCATCCAACGCGTCGGGAAATCCGAGGTACCGGAGACCTTTGTGATTTGCTATTGGGGAAACTTTCACATTACTCATGTCTTCCCATACTGTGGTATCTGGCGCAGGCACAGGTCATTTCACCTTCAGATGACTTTATGAACCCAAGAGAACTGGCCGGAGGGTTAATCTTTGACCGGGGCTCACACGCACTGCCTCTGGATAAGTTGGCGGCGAAGTATGGTGCAAATAGAGCAGCGTTCCTCAAGAAAGGGATATCATTGGGTGGCGCGCAATCTAATTATGGGGATGCTTCCATGAAGTTGTATCCTTTTCCGAAGATTCCGATACTATTGGTGCTATGGCTTGGAAACGAGGAATTCCCCGCCAATGCTGTACTGCTGCTGGACACCGCCTGCCAGCGTTACCTGCCAACGGATATCATCTGGGCAATTGCCATGGTATCCGTCCTCATCATGTTTTGAGAGTTCTGCCCCACTATATATTGGATTCCAGGGACCTGGGCATAACTGACGACCTCCAACGTACGCACGGAAGCGCAAACATCCCGATGCTGGCTTGATAGTATACTTAGCCAAATTCCACATTTTCTTATTAAGATTGCAGAGCTTCTTATTGCTCCCTGACACACGAATGTTTACAATATCATCCAACACATTTAGTTGTGTTTGGAAGCCATGATTATAGGATTATTAGCCTTTATGGTTTTTCTGGCCTTTCTGCTTGCCTTGTGGGAAATTCAAATCGAGGGTAAGGATGGCTGGGCAGCAAAGCTACCTGCCTGGCGCATAGAGAAGGGATGGCTTGTCAAGCTAGCGGGTGGACGTCCGATAACCGGTTACCACTTTTTCATGACGTTGTTCTTGATCGCCATAGTGCATTTACCATTGTTTTTTGCTCCGTGGAGTTGGCAATTAGAAAGCCTGCTACTTGGCTTCTACGTAGGCACGGTTTTTATAGAAGATTTCTTATGGTTTGCTTTAAATCCACATTATGGGATTAAGAACTTCCGCAAAGGAAGAATCTGGTGGCACAAGATGTGGTGGGGTCCTGTGCCCGCTCTATACTGGTTTCTACTAATCATCGTCACTTCACTAATCTACTTCGGAAGAACAGCTATCCAATAATGTAATATGATGTGACAGCCAGACCGATTACATGAAACGGTGTGGTATGGCGCCGTCATTTATCAATGACGCTTGCTTTTTAGAAGTCTCGATAGCAAGCCTGGTAATCGAAAAGACAACCCTGTTCTACGACAATGTGTTATGCGCGTTGACAATTACGTGAGGGATAATTAGACTGAAGTTCGACATAATAAGTAAAAATCGACGCGACAATCTGAGGCATGAAAAAGGGAAGGAAACTGAAGGTGGGAATTGAAAGGAGGCGGTGATGATAAAGGGCATCATTGGATATAAGGTGTTGAGTTATAAGGACGTAGAGCCCATATTGATGCAGCTCAGGTCGCACGCCATGCAATACCCAGGCTTCGTTGGAGCTGAGAATCTCGTCAGTGAGGAAGACCTCTCTGTTGTCATAATGATAAGCACGTGGGATACTATTGAAAACTGGAAGACGTGGGTAAGCTCACGGAGAACCCAGGATTTGCTTAAACAAGCCAAATCAGTAGTTATGGGTACGGCTAGATTAACGGCGTATAGATCAATGCCCACAGTAGAGTGGCGCTAATATGGTGTCAGTGTTTGCGGATAATTGCGCCTTTCCATTTTCTGGCTGTTCCGGGCATATTCGTAATGGCTGCAGTGGGTGTGAAAATAACTACGGAATTCCAGCGACGTCATAGCAATTGAAGGTGCTACAAATCAGATATTATAATCGCAGAATACGGTCCTGTTGCCCGATAGCGACTATGACACTATAATATCCAGGTGAAACTAGAATACGGTGTGACCACTGACCGCTCAGATTGCCCATAATTGACATGAGAAAGCGATTCTCTTTTATCGTCTACTTGGCTATTGCATTTGTAGCGCTTTCTGGAATTGCATATTTCATTCATTACCTTATTTTTCGCGATGTTCACCATATATTCATTTATATGATAGGTGACCTTGCTTTTCTGCCACTCGAGGTCCTGTTAGTGGTGGTTATCATCGAGCGACTACTGGCGCGCCGGGAGACACAAGCTAAACTGGAAAAACTGAACATGGTGGTGGGGGCTTTTTTCAGCGAACTGGGTAACTACCTGCTTCAAGACCTTCTCAAACATTTCGATAACCGCCAGGAGATTTCCGACCACCTGAACATTACCGGGGAATGGGCAAAGAGAGATTTCCAAAAAGCTGTCAGATTTGCAGACCGCCTGAAAGTAGATGTTGACTGCCGAAATATAGATCTAGGCAGGCTCAAAGGCTTTCTAGCGGAGAAACGAACGTTCTTGTTGACGATGCTTGAGAATCCAAACTTGCTGGAGCATGACCGGTTTACCGACCTGCTCTGGGCAGTCACCCACCTGGATGAAGAGCTTGAGGCAAGAACATCGCTTATTGGTCTTCCAGAGAAAGACCTGGAGCACCTCGCTGTGGATATCCAAAGAATGTACGACCATCTGGCCAGCGAATGGTTAGACTATGTTCAGCACTTGAAAGTGAAGTATCCTTTCCTTTTCTCGCTGGTCCTGAGAACACACCCCTTCCAGGAACAGCAGTCCCCTGTAATTACCTGATAGAGCCTGCCTGTTCTATCTCTGACTATAGAAGTCTCCAGAAAAGATACATCTGAGTTTGACAACGCACATACCGTCGATACATAGCTAAAGTACTATTGACTGTTCCTAGCTC
>CP070793.1:1118038-1120727 GCA_020346965.1 Chloroflexota bacterium
GACATGGATATTTCGAATTCAAAATCTCTGAACTCACCATCAATTAGCGTATTTCGCACGAAATCCGGAGGTAGTTCCGCTTCAGCGAATTTACGAATTTCTTCCTTCAAAGCCAATTCCTTTTCGCCCAGTCTAAAGTCCATTATTAGCTTCCCATCCAATTAATTATCATTAACACAGCGCCTTCACCATTATGACTATACAACTAATGATTCAAAAAATGTCGGCACCTCGGATAGAACTATAATGTTCATTGCTATCGGCTGAATTCATATACGATTATTTGAAGTGCCGATTTGCAGGTGTGCGACTACGAATTGATCTCGCTGATGACACAAAGCAAACCATTACTTCAGCTGAGGTGGGTCTGGATTCACTAATTCCTTGGTCATTGTTACTGGCATGAACTTGAATAGCTCATCAATCGTCCACCCATCATCTTTAACAAGTTGCTTCTCTAATATCGGTTCTGAATAGAGCCCAATTCGGCCTTTTTCTGCAAAAAACGTCCGTCCATTCACATTAGCCGCATCATCAGAAGCTAGCCATACCACCAGAGGAGCAATGCCTTCAGGCTTCATTTGCTCAAACCTGGCCATAGCTTCCGGCCGAGCTTCCTTCATTTCGTCACTGAGTGTAAGCCGGGTCCCGGCATTAGGTCGAATGCAATTACACGTTATACCATATCGCCCCATGTCCCTCGCCACCTTTCTTGTTAAGCCAACGATTCCTTCTTTAGCCGCGCCGTAATTAGCCTGGCCATACGTAGTAGCATTAAGACCTGCTACAGATGAGGTATTTACTATTCGTCCATGCCTCTGCTGGCGAAAGAGGGGGCTCACCGCTTTAATGGTATAGAAATGACCATAGAGGTGCACTTTCAGTACTGTATCCCAGTCCTCCTCGGTCATATTGAAAAGCATTCTGTCACGTAGAATCCCGGCATTATTAACCAGAATATCAACCTTACCAAAGTTGTCTATGGCAGTTTTCACGATATTCTCACCGCCGCTCATAGTGGCTACCGAGTCATAGTTGGCAGCCGCTTCTCCCCCAAGTTTCTTAATCTCTGCTACCACTTCATCCGCTGGTGAACGTGCTGCCCCGGAACCATCCACAGCACCTCCTAGATCGTTTACCACCACCTTTGCCCCTTCCGATGCTAAGGCCAGAGCTTCTCCCCGGCCAATCCCTCGTCCAGCACCAGTAACTATGGCTACCTTATCTGCGAGTCTATTCGTCACTAACAACCTCCTGATATGGCTCCCCAGATTCCTGAATTGCTAACAGCCTATATCCAACAAAATCTCAGGCTACGAAGAGACAAAATGCCTATACTCACATATATATTCCCGAAGAAATATTCAGCACCTGTCCCGTAATAAAAGCGGCGTCATCGGAAGCCAGGAACAGAACAGGCTTAGCAGCATCTTCCGGCGTCATCGGTTTGACTTGAAGCAGCATCAGATCCCTGACTTTCTTGGGTATACCCACCGCTTCTCCAGCTACCTCTTCCTGCTGCGTCTCTTTTTCTCCAGTGAGCCGTGTATCCACAAAGCCATAGGCAACGACATTACAGGTAACACCAAATCTTCCCCACTCTCTGGCTACGGTTTTGGTCAACCCTATAAGACCTGACTTAGCAGCCGAGTAGTTAATCTGGCCTATGTTTCCCATCAACCCAGCGATGGAAGCCACGTTGATTATTCTGCCACTGCGCTCTGTCTTCATCATATATTTTGAAGCTGCTTTGATACAATTGAAAGTTCCCTTGAGACTAATATCAACGCATACGTCCCATTGAGCACCCGTCATTTTATGAATCAAAGCATCTCTGGTAAGTCCGGCATTATTGACCAGAATATCTATTTTGCCGAACTTCTCCGCCGCCTTGTCCACGACTGCTTGACAATCCTCGAACTTCGTGACATCGCCAGCACAGCCATCCGCTTTTCCTCCGGAAGTCTCAATTTCCTTCACCACCTTCATGAGCGGCGCCTCATCAATATCACTCACGAAAACAGCAGCACCTTCTCTGGCGAATAGTAGGGCATCGGCTTTGCCTATACCCCGCGCTGCCCCTGTGATAACCGCCACTTTCCCATCCAGTTTTCCCATTTTTACCTCCTTCAAATTTGCACTCTGAAAAACACGAAATCGATTCTACAGTTATAGGAAGAATTACATACAAATAATCATCAAGATCAACACTCGAGCCTATTTCTTTGCTCGTATAGGTAGTGTGACTAGGGCTGAACCAGGCGTTGTCTTTTCTCCTTTTCCATTCTCCACCCAAATCTCGCATTCAACAAGATGCTCATTGCCTCCTTCATATTTCTTGGTCACTTTGCCTTTACACCACCAGGTTTCGCCATCATGAGGCTCTTCCATCGTCTTCATTTTCCGAGGATAATCCATACCCCGGTATTGGCAAGATAATTTCTTGAGTTTTCCCCCCTCCCCAATCCAATCAGTCATCAAATGTCCTAACCACGCGCGCTTAAGTGCGCCATGTACAATTGGGGCACCTACGCCCATAGCTTTAGCGAAATCTTCGTCATAATGTAAAGGATTGAAATCCCCCGATGCCCCCGCCCATTGCACTAACATACGAGTTGTAGCAATCTTAGCCAATGGCGTTATCTCAGTGTCTACTTCAACATCCTCATAGTAAATTTGCTTTGCCATC
>CP070793.1:1120827-1124706 GCA_020346965.1 Chloroflexota bacterium
AACTGGACGCCTGTATCGGCGCTTCCAAGGTCGATCACCTGCGTTGACCCGGTAGGTATTGAATCAAAACTCGTCATCGATGCCACGGGACATGATGCTGCTGTTGTTCGTTAACTTGCAGAGCGAGGTCTGGTAAATATTAAAGTGTTTGGTGGCATGTGGGTGGCACAATCGGAGGGCGTGATTGTTGATCATACAAAAGAGGTATACCCGGGTCTGATTGTGGCAGGAATGGCAGTTGCCACCACATTTGGTCTTCCCAGAATGGGTCCTACTTTTGGCGCCATGCTCTTCTCGGGGAAAAAGGCTGCAGAAACCGCTGTAGAACTATTATCAAAGAAACAGCCTTTGGTTGGCATCACCTCCTAGGGATAAATCCTGACAAGAGCCTGCTAATAAGCAACAGTGAAAAGAGATTGATGTTCAGGACATTAAGAGAAGATATTCAAACTGTTTTTGCCAAAGACCCCGCAGCAAGGAGCGCACTGGAGGTGATTTTCTTGTATCCCGGCCTACACGCCCTCTGGTTTCATCGCTTCGCGCACTTACTCTGGCAGTATAAGCTCCGATCTTTAGCCCGCCTCCTGTCCCACATTAATCGTTTCCTAACCGGCATCGAAATTCACCCCGGAGCCAGGATCGGCAGGAGGTTTTTTATTGATCATGGGGCAGGGGTGGTCATTGGAGAGACGGCCGAGATTGGAGACGATGTCTTGCTATACCAGGGGGTAGTCCTGGGGGGAACGACCTTGAAGAAAGGCAAACGCCACCCCACCATCGGTAATAATGTGGTGATGGGGACGGGTTCGGTAGCATTAGGCTCAATCGCAATAGGGGACGGAGTTCGAGTTGGTGCCGGTTCAGTGGTGGTAAAGTCAGTGCCACCTGAAGCAACGGTGGTGGGAATTCCAGGAAGAATAGTAGGGGATCACCGACAACCGTCGGTGGATTTGGAGCATGGTAATCTGCCTGACCCGGTAGCGGAAGCTGTCAGGTTCATCTTAAGAGAACAGGACAAGCTAGAGGAACGTTTGAGAATCTTAGAGAAAGCCAGTGGAATGGTGTCTCCCGAAGACGAATTACTGGAGAAGATCATGGTAGAAGCGGTATTCAGTCAGGGAGGGGGAATATGAGAGATGCCGATGACTTGACTGAGGATTTGGAGAAGGCATACGCGCACCCGTAAAGGAGAATTTGATGAAACTGTACCAGATGGTATTGAAAGACATTACGCGAAGGAAAAAGCGGATGTTATATGCATCGCTCGGCGTGGTTATTGGTGTGGCAACCATTGTTGCTGTGCTGACAATCGCCCTTGCCGGGGAGACGAACATCTACGGTCAGCTGGAAAAATATGGCGCTAACCTGGTGGTCATGCCTGCCATAAGCGATATTGACGTGGGATTAGGAGGCATGAGTCTTGGCACACTGACAGTTGGGGAAAATTATATTTACGAGGACAACTTACCCGAGGTAAGGCAAATAGCAGACGGCATGATTAGAGAAGCATTGGGTATTGAGGATGATGGTGATATCGCCACGATTGCTCCCAGACTTTACATGAGCACTGAAGTGAAAGGAACATCTGTGATAGTAGTTGGGGTAGACCCTCAACAGGAGCGTCAACTCAAGACATGGTGGAGAATCCGAGAAGGGGAATACCTCGAAAATGCAGAACAGGCTCTAGTTGGCACAATGGCAGCTGATCTATTGGAGCTTAATCTAGGTGATAAGATTGCTCTTGACGGAATAGAGGTGACCATCACCGGTATTCTCGAGGAGACAGGCTCAAACGAAGATTATCAGGTTTTCCTTCCAATAGACATAGCGCAGGAGGCATTCGATAAAGAAGGATTAGTCTCCTCGATAGACGTTCGTGCTCTATGTAGTGCTTGCCCCACATCAGATATTGCAGGTTCTATTAACGAGAATATACTGGGAGTTCGGGCAGTTGCTGTAAAGCAGATAGCGGAAACCGAAATGGGCATGATGGAAAAGGTAAGTAGATTTCTGCTGGCCTTAGCTGGGATCACACTGGCTGTCGGCTGCTTTGGTGTAGTCAATACGATGCTGACCTCGGTTCACGAAAGAATAAAGGACATCGGTATTATGAGGGCGGTGGGGGCATCACGCAATCAAATAATTAAGGTTTTTCTTTACGAGGCTGTTATCGTTGGGGTAGTGGGAGGTCTCCTCGGATACGTAGTTGGGACTGTACTGGCATATATCATCGGGCCGTTGATTTTTGGCGGTGTAGCTGTTACCTATGTTCCCCAGTATTTTCTTCCTGCCTTGGGTCTGGCTACCGTTATTGCGGTCATAGCCACTGTTTATCCTGCGTTCCGTGCCTCCAAAATCAAGATTGCCGAATCTTTCAGGTCTTTGTGAGGTAGCAAAATGCTGGAAATCAAAAACATATCTAAAACATATGGACAGGGAACGGTAGAGGTAATCGCCTTAGACAATGTTTCTTTTTGCGTGAATGACGGCGACTTTATAGCCATTATGGGGCCTTCCGGAAGTGGCAAGTCCACCCTCTTAAATGTAATCGGCGGCTTAGACTATGCTTCCAGCGGTGAAGTAATTCTAGACGGGGAACGAATCGATAATCTGGATGAAAATGATTTCGTTGAAATAAGACGAAACAAAATTGCCTATGTCTTTCAGCAGTATCATTTGCTGCCGTCACTCACTGCCCTGGAGAATGTAATGTTGCCCCTGACTTTCTGTGGACTGGGTAATGGAGAGGAGAAAGGGTTGGAGATACTAAGAGAGGTAGGGCTAGGGGAGAGAACGGGACACAAACCCAGCCAGTTAAGCGGCGGCGAGCAGCAGAGAGTAGCCATTGCGCGGGCTTTGGTTCATTCTCCCTCGTTGATTCTGGCGGATGAACCAACAGGCAACATGGACCAAGAAACTGGGAAGGAAATTTTAAGCCTATTTCAGCAACTAAATATGGATGGACGCAGCATTATCATGGTTACGCATGACCCTGATATAGCCCGACATGCAGGAGAAATTATAATCTTGCAGGACGGACGGGTCATAAACAGGATTAACCGAAAGGGAGGTGATTGGCAAGATGTTCAAGAAGACGATGTTCAATACTCACAGGAGGTTTGTAATGGCTAAAAAACTAGCTGCAATATTTGTTTTGATTGGTCTGGTAGCCTCAATTTTAATCGGTTGTGAGGGCGGTGGAGGTTCACCATGTCCTTATACGCTCACTATACTTTCAGTAACCGAGGGTGATATATCCGTAATAAAGGAAGGTACGGACGATTCGGTAGTGGTGGTGGGGACGGAATTAGAGGTCGGAGATACCGTAAAGACCGGTGGTAATTCCTCTGCCGAAATTACTTTTTTCGACGGCAGCACTATGGAAATGGAGGCGGGCACAGAGATCGAAATTCTCTCACTCGATCTTGCTTGTGACACTGGCGTCACAAGCATTACTCTGGAGCAGACAATGGGGACGACCATAAGCCGCGTGACAAAGCTTCTCGACCCAGCATCTAGCTATGAAATCGAAACACCGACCGGTGTGGCGGGGGTGAGGGGTAGTACCATGATAGTTACCGTTGGCGGAAACGGCACAACCTTGATAACTAATGAAGAAGGTACCATATATGCCATTGGGCAGGATATGGAACTGCAAATACCTGAGGGACGAACAGGAATAATTGCGTCTGGTCAGGAGCCGGAGCTCGTGAATAATCCCCCGGTAGCAGAAAATGATGCCGCAATTACCGATGAGAATAGCGAACTAGTTGCTAGTGCTCCAGGAGTCTTGGCCAATGTTTCCGACCCCGATGTTGGCGATACCATAACTGTGACTGCATTGGATACGAGCGGAACTGTAGGTGTAGTCAGTTCCTG
>CP070793.1:1124806-1129007 GCA_020346965.1 Chloroflexota bacterium
TAAGCCCGGTCGGCTTCCTGCAGGCTTCGCCTGACATTCTGTTCCACAAACAGTATGGTAATGCCCCTCTCTCTGATTTCCTGTAAAGTTTTGTATAGTCTGTTAATAATAATAGGTGCAAGGCCGAGAGACATCTCATCCAGCAGCATCAGCTTGGGGTCCGCCATCAGGCCCCGTCCCAGTACTAACATCTGCTGCTCTCCCCCACTTAGCGTCTTGGCCGTTTGCTTCTTCCTCGTTTCCAGTATCGGGAAGAGTTGATAAACGTTTTCCAGGTTCTCCTTTTTTTTCAGCCGGCCCCTCTGACTGTATGAACCCAGTATGAGATTGTCAAGCACACTCATGTCGGGAAAGATTCCTCTTCCTTCCGGAACCTGGGTGATGCCGAGTTCAACTATGCGGAATGGTTCCATATTGGAGATGTCCTGCCCGTCGAATTCAATCCTGCCCTTGGTAGGATGCAGTAAACCTGATATTGTGTCCAACAGGGTAGATTTGCCCGAGGTATTGGCACCGATAAGGCCCACTATTTCGCCGACTTTAACTTCCAATGACACGTCCCACAGGGCCTGGAAAGTGCCGTGGAATGCATCTATATTGCTGATTTTCAGCAGTGGCTCTTTAGATATTTCTTGAGCACGTTCTTCCATGTCAGTTCACAATAAACTTATCGTTAACGCTAACCAAAATAGGCTGCCAGTACCTTCTCATCTTCCATCACCTCGCCCGGCGTCCCTTCGGCGATTTTCTCTCCTTTATCAATTACGATGATCCTGTCTACTGCCTCGACCATCACTTTCATAACATGCTCCACCAGTATAATCGTCTTACCCATTTTGCGCACTTGTCTCGTTATGTCCAGTATACGCGGGAGTTCCGCCTCAGTTGAGCCAGCGGCGACTTCGTCCAGCAGTACTAATGTCGGATTGCTGGCCAGGGCCCTGGCCAGCTCGAGTCTCTTAAGACTGACCGTTAGTAAATCACCGGCTATCGTATCCTTCTGTTTTAACAAATCTACAAGGTCAAGTATCTCATTGAGTTCAAGTGTGTCACCCCTTTTGTTCCCGTATTTTGCCGCTACCATAAGGTTGTCCCGCACCATCAGATCGGTAAACGGCTGAGGAATCTGGAAAGTCCTGGCAATTCCGAGGTGACAGATTTTATGTGGCGCGCAACGTGTAATGTTCTTCCCTTGAAATAGTATCCTGCCGGAGTCAGGGGGATATACACCGGCTATGAGATTCAATAGAGTCGTCTTGCCGGCACCGTTGGGGCCCATCAAACCCAGGACTTCCCCCGCCCGAACATCGAAAGTTACGTCGTTAACCGCATGTATCCCCCCGAAACTCTTGCTCACTCTATCGATGGAAAGAACCGCTGTTTCCGACATGGTTGCCTTTCTACTCCGCTGAATTGTATCACATAGAACCTGCACCGCCAATTAGCCGGCAGCTGTACTTCAGGTTCTGCGTATTTTACCATCGGCTGCCTGCAAGAGTTTCTGTGGGAAGCGGTAAGCTCCGACCTGGCGCAGCAAACCCGCAATACCCTGCGGCATCGCTACCACTACGACAATCAGGACGATTCCCTGGACAAACAAGCTCCAATCGCCATAGTCGGCCAACAGGAACCTCAAGAAAGTAACTATGGCCGCTCCTATAATCGGCCCTTCTTCTGTGCCTTCGCCCCCGATGACTGTAGCCATCAAGGGCAGAAGTAGCCACGATATGCCAAAGCCACCCCCCGGTTGTATTTTGGGATTGTGGATGAAATAGGCAGCGCCGGCTATGCCCATTATGAAGGCGGCAATGAGAAAGGAAACCAACTTCAATCGGAAGATATTCACCCCCGAACTTGCGGCGGTGTTCTCATTGTCGCGAATCGCCGTCAGCCCCAGGCCCAGCTTTGCCCTTAAAATTTTGTATACTACGAAGATTGCTGCCGCCGCGATAGCCAGGGCCAGCCAATACTTGTCCCCCAGTGAAAACCCGGCTAAACCCACTACCGAGTAACCGGCACCCCCGCCCTGGTATACAGTCCCGACAGGGCGCCAGTAAGTGAACCATTGCCTGAGCACTTCCGGTAGAACCAATGTTCCGATAGCAAAATAGATGCCCTTCATCCTGAACACAGGATAAGATATGACTAGAGCAAAAACAGCCGCTACTGCAGCTCCAGCAATCAGCCCCACCTGAAAAGGCATACCGATCTGCGTGCCTATGGCCATGGTATAGCCTGCCAGCCCAACAAAGGCATGCGGGCAGAGGCATATTAGTCCGGTATAGCCGGCAAGCAAGTTCCACATATTTGCCAGAGCGAGGATTATGAAGAAGGAGAAGAGGTAGTTAAGCCAGCTCAGAGGGACTCCTATCAACGGAAACAATGCCAGCACCACCAGGACTGCTATTGGTGCCAATGTTGTCAATCGCGGAAGCTTCATCTTATCTCTAACGACCAAATATGCCTTGCGGTCTCACGGATAATATCACGAACACCAGCAAATAGGGGGCAAGCAATTGAATCATCATGGACCCTCCCGAGAGATAAGCCCCGAGGGTCTGGGTTAACCCAAAGATCATGCCCCCGATAAATGTCCCCGCCATGCTGCCCAATCCCCCTAATATGATCACACCAAAGGAGATGATCAGGAAAGGGGGGCCTGATGTTGGGTAGAAGGAAAAGGTCAAGCCCTGGAGCACACCGGCAACAGCCGCACAGGCCATAGCGATGGCAAAGGCGAAGGAATAAACGCGGTTCGGATTTATCCCCATACGCTCAGCTACCGGCTCGTTCTGTGAGGCGGCACTGATTGCCCTGCCCAGATAAGTTCTCCTCAGAAATTCACGAACGGCAATCATCACCGCTAACCCGCCAATGAAGTTGAGTAGATATCTAAGCTGTATAGTAACCGGTCCCACAGCAAAAGTATTCAGTCGGTAATCCGTTAGCAAGGTTCTGTTGTACGGAGTCCAGATAATCTGGCAAAGGCTTTGAACTATTATGGAAATCCCGAAACAAGCGATTAGTGCAGCGTCCAAGGATATCCTGAAAGTCCGGTTGATGATGAATTTTTGCACAAAGAAACCGAGGACAAAAAACAGGGGCACTCCCACAACTAAGCTGAGAAAAGGGTCTATGCCCAACCAGCCCATAATCGCCCAGGCTAGGTAGCTGCCGAGTATGACCAGGTCTCCGTGAGCTACGTTTATCAACTTCATCACCCCGAAAACCAGCGAAAGACCCAGGGCAATCACAACATATAGCCCCCCCAGGAAGATACCCTTCATAATAGGAGCGGCTAATCCGATCAGAGAAATTTCCATCTATGCTCCGGAAGTTGACGTCGTATTATACAGGGGAGACCGATACGGTGTAAACACCACATCGGTCTCCCAGCACCTAGACCTTAGCCCGTGGGCTATTCATACATAAAGCACATTAATACAACGTATCAAGCGGGAATATCGGCTCGTCTTCCTCCGCTATGATGTCCAGGGCCGAGGCGACTATGTAAAGTGTAAACCACTCATCCTCGGGAGCCTCATCGTCAAAAAACCACTGGCCAAAGGAGAGTGGAACCGCGCTGAAGTGTGTCGTCGAGCCAAATTCAACCCAGCCGTTGATGGTGTCCAGGTCAGTTGCTGCCAGGGCAGCGTTGATCGCAGCCCCGTCAACATCGCCTGCGTCCTGTATGGCATTGAGCATGACCTGAGCTTCCGCATAGCCGGTTCCGATACTCCGGTTCAATTGGTCGCCCGTATCATCAGCCCAGTCTGCAGCCAGCGAGGCCGCCGTTCTGTTACCAATGCCGACGAAGCCATCCGACGTCTCATAATGAGGCGACCACCATACCTCTGTCCCGATACCCCAGCCTAAAGGCGGGTCATCACCCCAGCTATTTACGTCGACAGGGAAAAGGGCTGCCCTTGCGGCCAGGCATATCTTCGGTCGGAAGCCCTCCGCATAGCACGTGCTCCACAGCACGCCGAAATGAGCGCCGGGACAATTGCCCCAGAGTATTGTCACGTTAGCAGCCTGCCACTGGTTCACCATATCGGTAAAGTCCGGCAGAGGATCCATGGCAAACAGTCCGGTGACATTTGCAACAGTATAGCCTCCATCCGTCAATATCCCAGGGAATGTGTTATACCAGCCTGTACCATCTGAGTCAGATGAGGCGAAAACGCCCACTATCTTATTA
>CP070793.1:1129107-1131816 GCA_020346965.1 Chloroflexota bacterium
CGCCACTAAGCACTGATAATCTATCTGCATTGAATTCTCCCCTGGTGATTCTTTCTGCCTCATGCAACAGCCTTTCACCTAGACCCTGATGTTGAACGGCTCTCTCGTGCCTCCCGCCCAGGGGAACTTCGGAACCGAAGATATGTAGCTCCCTGACTATCGCTTTTTCCTTATTTACTCTCAATCTCAGCAAGCCAAACAAAGTTTCATTATTATCCTCATATGAAAGGTGAACCTCTCTCCCTCCCCAAGTTTGATAATCCATCCTGTTTAGAAAGGGCTCGCCAATTACCCAGCCGTCCCTCAGACGATGTCCATACTCTCGACAACGAATGCATTTGCAGTGGAGTCCTGTTTGCACCATCTTCTTTCTAATGGTTTCTCTGAGAGCCAAATCTCTGCTGCCGGCAATTATAAATTTGCTGGGAATATCCCGCATCAACCTTGGGATCCTTACATATTTGGGGATTACAGATTTGACAGTTATAAGCAAATCAATCATTTCCTCTTCTCTATAAGGTCGGTAGCGATCATCCCGGTACCAATTTTCTAGTTCACTCCCCCGAACTACCAGCGTGGGGTAAAGCTTGAGCCCATCAGGTCTAAAGCGTTCGTCTTCAAACAATTGCCGTGACAATTCTAGGTCATGATCAGGTGTTGACCCTGGTAAACCAGGCATCCAGTGATAGTAAACCTTAAAGCCGCAGTCTCGTAATATCCTAGTTGCTGAGATAACCTCATGTACCCCATGTCCTCTCTTTGTCAACTCGTGAATCTCATCGTCCAAAGTCTGTACGCCGAGCTCTACCCTGGTGGTGCCAAAATCGATCATGCTTTTTATCTCCTCCTCTCCACAAAAATCAGGCCTGGTCTCAATGCACAATCCCACGCAGCGATGCTCCGCGTTTTCATTTAATTCCTTGGCTTTCTCTAAACTGGTAGAGTGGATGCCACTCAGAGCATCATAGCAACTCTTAATGAATTGGTACTGATAGTCCCGGGGATAAGACAGAAATGTGCCTCCCATGATAATTAGCTCTATTTTGTCTTGGGCGTGTCCCATTTCAGCCAATGTCTTGAGCCGGATCTGTACCTGTTTCTTTGCATCAAAGCCGCAATTTCGAGCTCGGAGCACCGCTGGAGATTCAACCGTATAGCTCTTGGGCGCCTCGGGAGAAGTGGGGCAATAAATACATTTGCCGGGGCAGGGATACGGCCTGGCCATAACTGCTACCGGTGTGACGCCAGAAATGGTTCGAGACGCTTTCTTCATGCCATCTTCAATAGGATTTCGCTATAATATGCTAGAGTTTAACAAAGTGTATCTATGACCACAAACAGGGAGGTTTTCGACCAAATAGCTGAAAGCTGGTATCGAGTGAGGCATTGGCCTTTACTAAAAGAAGAGCTTGAAGAACTGGCAGAAAGATGGAAAAGCGGAAAACTGCTGAATGTCGGCTGTGCACACGGGCCGGATTTCTTGTCTTTCAGCCGGGACTTTGAACTCTGGGGCGTAGACTTCTCCCTAGCTATGCTCAAGCAGGCCCTACGGTATTCCATCAAATCTAAGCTTTATGTCAACTTGATAAATGCTAATGCCATATCCCTACCCTTCCCTGATAATACCTTCGACTGGGCGATATCAGTAGCTGCTTACCATCACATCAAAGGCGAAAGAGAAAGAGAAAAAGCGCTAGCGGAATTAAACCGGGTATTAAAGCCCCAAGGTGAAGCTTTTTTGACTGTGTGGAATCACGGACAACCAAGGTTCTGGTTCAAATCTAAAGAGCAGCAAATCCCTTGGAGATTAAAGGGAAAAATAGTTAACCGCTACTATCATCTTTTCTCTTATGGTGAGCTAAAAGAACTGTTAGTCAGAACTGGCTGGGAGGACATTACTATATCACCGGAGAAATCCTACACCTTCCCGACGCACCATTTCTCACGAAACATATGTGTTCTCGTGAAGAAGCGGAGCACGCCTCACGTGTTGGCCGACTGATGTTTCAGTCCTGCACGAAGGCCATATTCCCCAACTGAACTGCGGCTATGCCTTAGACCCGAAGCTACTGATCAGTTTGATCACTGGCTGAGTCCCGAGCTGTATTCACTTTCCCGGGGAGTCCGGCCTCAATAATTCTAATGAAAGCATCCACCAACTTAGGGTCAAATTGAAGTCCGGCGCCTTGTTTGAGCTGTTTTATTATCTCCTTAAGGGGTAGGGCGGCACGGTAGGGACGAACAGAAGTCATAGCTTCAAAGCTGTCAGCTATAGCGAGGATGCGAGCTTCTATAGGAATCTGTTCACCTTTCAATCCATCCGGATAACCACTACCATCCCACCACTCATGGTGATATAAAACGATATTCACGCAAGGAGCCAAATCAGGTATGAGCCTGAATATATTTGCCCCTAATTCGGGATGAGTCTTGACAACCTTCCAATCTTCTTCGTTAAGCCTTCCTTTTTTACTGAAGACTTTATCGGGAATGCCAATCTTGCCAATATCATGACGCAAAGCAGCGGTGCTCAGGTTAGCTACTTGATCAGGCGATAGACCGATCGCTTCCGCCAAAGCTACGGCATAAGTGTTAACCTTTCTGAAATGATCATACATATATGAATCTCTAGCCTCCACGGCCGAGACCAGGGCATCAAGAACACTCAAATCGTTACGTTTGGTATAAGTTCCGCGAACGTCTCCCTCA
>CP070793.1:1131916-1134792 GCA_020346965.1 Chloroflexota bacterium
AACCCCAACCACTTTCAAATCAACATCTACCCAGTAGGTGTTTTTCAGATCCTCGGTTACCCATTCTAATGCTGGGAGCAGCCCCAAATCGTCGAGGATGGACGGTCTCAGGTCACGACTGAACCGACGTACCTCCTGAAGTGTATCCCTTATTTGCTCATAGAAACCCCATAGTGCCTTGGCCTCTTTTACCGGCAGCTTTGTCTTGTCAGTCAGCAGATTGTCTAATTGGTGAAGCAGAGCAATGAGGTTTTGAGCACTGCTATCATGGAGCTCCCGCGCAATTCGCTTCCTCTCCTCTTCTTGGGCCTTGGTAATCTCCTGCAAATAGTAACGTAGATTCTCTTCGGCTTTCTTTCGCTCAGTGATGATTTCCAGAGTTTCTATTGCACCCCTTATTTTCCCCCTGTTATTTCGGATGGGACTTGCCGTAATATGATGACACTCTCTATCCTTGCCGCGGGGGGAGACCCACCTTTCGGCTTCGTAGGCACCATCAATCAATTGGCTTTTGCTGTATCCATCCGGGTAATATTGCTGTATTTCGTTATCCGGTGCCTTATCTACTATCAAATCAGCCATAACGGGTCGTTTCTCGGTGTAAAATGCCTGCCACTGTCCGTCTGTCCCAATGACGTCATCTTTCTTTATACCGGTAAGTACCTCAATAGCTGTGTTCCAGTGAGTTACTTTGTGCCGTTTGTCAATTACGAATAATGGAATAGAGCAACCATCAATAATCTTTACCAGTGTCTGTTCTATACTGCGACGCTTGGCGATATCTTTACGACGCATGTAGAACCACAGATTTGCCATGCCGCCGACGACAATAACGCCACTGCTCTCAAGAATGGCTTCGACCGGAACCACGGACATAAAAACAGCTCTCGGTAGCATAATGAAACCGGCGGCCACCAGGCTAGCTATTCCTGCCCGCAGGCCAAAGGCAAAACCAGCATAGGTTATTGGAATCAGAAATAGGACCCGTTCAGCTGTGTATCGCGTTGTCCCTAGAATCGAGGAAGCAGCAGCTGCATGCCCAGGCATTATTTGTTCCGAATAGTGCAGGATTACGCCAGCGGCGAACATCGCCAGCAATCCCCAAAAACGAGGGTTGCGGATAACCCTTATTGCTGAATTAAGTGCACCTGAAGGCATATGTAGAGCAACTCCCATATCTCAAAGTGGAGCGGATACGGTCAGGACAGTTCATCCAGGGTAAAACGGCCTCTTCGCATGGCCTCTATCACTGCCTCTGTACGGGAACCCACGCCCAGTTTATTGAAGATGCTTCCCAGATGACTCTCTATGGTGCGCACGCTTAGACACAAATCCTCAGCGATTTCGCTGTTGCTCATCCCTTTAGCTGCCAGTTTAAGTACAGCCGTTTCCCGTTCAGTCAGTGAATCCAGCTCCAGGCCTTTCTCAATTCGCTCCTTCGTCTGCCGATATCGTTCCAGTACTTTGCGGGCAATTGTCGGATGGAGCACTGCCTCTCCTCTGTACACAGTCTTGATGGCATTGATAAGTTCACGACTACTTATGTCCTTTAGCAAGTAGCCGGCAGCACCTGCATCCAATAGCGGGAAAATATACTGCTCATAGTCATAGGCAGTAAGTCCCAATATAATGGCAGATGGCTGAAATGCCTTAATTTGCTTTGTGGCTTCAATGCCATTGATTCCGGGTAGAGATATGTCCATAACAATGACGTCGGGCTTGAGTTCTCGTGCCATCCGCACCGCCTCTTCGCCGTCACCAGCTTCCCCGACCACCGTGAAGTTTGGCTCCCGTGCCAAAGACTGATGGATACTCTCCATCACCAACGCATGGTTTTCAACCAGAAGAATACTGATCTTTTTCATCTGATATCCTTTTTGCCGTTATATGATGAATATCCCTCTATTCTGACATGCTAGCCCGCCCAATTTTAGCCCACCGCTTCGCTTTCTTCAACCGAATAAGCGCCAGAGAATAACATACAGTCTTACGGGAAAACCACAGTAATGCAGTGTGGAAATCACTGAGAAGACCCATTTCTTTCTGTGGAAAAACCTCTGGTAAAAAATCAGGTTTCACACGGATGTATCAGCTATACGGCTGTGGTTTACTTGACGCACAGAATTAAAAAAGGAGGAATTGAAATGGGACTAAGAGCATATTTAATGGTGAATGTGGTGGACGAGATGGAACAGCAGGAGTTCATCAAAGTGCTGAGGCAACTTGAGGGGATGCCCGGTGTGGATTTCGTTGACCCGGTCATCGGCTCTCACGATATGGTTATGATGGTAGATGCTCCGGTGACAGTTGAGGCTCTGGCCAGCAAAATCCGGGAAAAGAGGTGGGTCAAGGATATGCATATCCTGAGAATCGTCGGTATGTTTGAACGCCATCGCGCTTCCAAAAAGGAGCTCCTCAAGGCTTCAATCCATAGTGGCGTGTGATTCTCCGCCTGTTGCTTGAATCTATGGTGTATTAAAGGAACCGAAATGAAGCAGAAGGAGATCGGATGGCTACTGAAACAAAAGACAGAGAAGAACTTAGTTTTACCGTAATTGACGCCATAGCCCATAAGCATAATGTTCAACCTGGAGCTGTGATTCCAGCCCTTCAGGAGATACAGGATGCCTACGGTTATATTCCACCAGTAGCAATCGAGCGCATAGCAGAAAACATAGGCGTTCCCTCCAGTGAGATATACGGCATAGTTACTTTCTATTCTCAGTTTCGGCTGGAACCTGTAGGTGAGAACATAATCAAGGTCTGTCATGGGACTGCGTGCCATCTGAATGGAGCAGAGAGAATAGCCCAGGCGATAACCCAGACGACAGGCGCCGAAGAAGGAAAAACCAGCCGGGATGGCAAGTTCACTGTGG
>CP070793.1:1134892-1141846 GCA_020346965.1 Chloroflexota bacterium
AACCGAGGAACTGGAGGAACTATGGCGATCGGCGGATAGAGAAATCGAAACCATGAAGGAGGGAGACTGGAACCTGGTACACATATATCCCAACAATTCCCCAGTGCGGCGTATTGTGGCCCTCAGCTACCTTCTTGAACATTATTCAGGGAAGAAACTGTTAGCAGGTGTATTACAACTGGTAAAGGAAGCACCCAGAGCTGGCGGACACTTGGTACTGCAGAATGGTCTAACTGTGATCGGCGACGCCTATTGGCGGCACCATTTTGATTTTGACATCAGAAACAGAACAAGAGAGTCGGCTCTTCTGGGACATAGTAAAGCAGGTGAAATCACGGTTAATGTGGTATTACCCTTTGCTTTTGCGTGGGGAGAATTGACTGCTGATTCGAAGATAACAGAGAACGCTTTAGAGCTTTACCGTAATTATCCCAGACTATCTGAGAATTACGTAACGTATCACATAAAGAAACAGGTTGGTTTGGAGGGGTCTTCCAATCTAACAGCTTGTCATGATCAAGGGCTCATTCATATTTTCAGGAATTATTGTTGTGAAGGCAGATGCGGACGGTGTCCCTTGGCTGTATGAAGGAGTCCACGGGATAGTGACAAACTTCCCAAAATGAGCTATCATATAGCCGGATGTCAGCGTGCTATCAGGGAAGATGCGGTAAAGTTGGTGATTTCTTGACACCACACTCCGCGGGAAGGGTAGGCATTTCAGGGTTGTGCTTCTTCACATTATGCATCCCAAGCCAGTCAGCCTTCGTCACAGCGACGAGACTGACCAAATCAATTTCCGAATCTTGAGATTGTCTATTTTATTGACATAAGAAAAGGAGGTAATGAATGACTGATTTCGAAAGAATGCTCACGGAGTGCCTGGAATCCAGACAGCCGTTCGAGCGAATGGTCATCGCAAATGATGAGAGAACAGGACTTGAGGTTAGCGTTGTTATGCATGATACCACACTTGGCCCTGCCCTGGGCGGAACTAGATGGCATCCCTTTTCAACGCGGACGGAAGCTCTCGTCGATAATCAACGATTGGCGAAAGACATGACATACAAACTAGCCCTGGCCGTGGGCGAGGATACTGAACTGGCACAGGCCGGTATTAGTTTCGGCGGTGGCAAGGCAGTGATTCGAGGTCAGCCAACACAAGACAAAGATAAGAGAAATGAGCAGCTACGAGCTTATGCAGCACTCATAAACAGCCTGGCAGGCAAATTCGTGACTTCGGTTGATGTGGGCACCTCTGTAGAAGATATGATAACAATGAAGGAGATGACTCAATGGGTAGCCGGGTTGCCGAAGGAAATGGGAGGAAGCGGTGACCCTTCACCGGCAACGGCTAAAGGAGTTGCCTGGGGAATCAGAGCCTATCTGGAAGCGGTATTTGATACTGATTCGTTTCAGGGCAAGATTGTCGCCGTTCAAGGCATTGCTGGAAAAGTGGGCGGCATCTTGGCCAGAGACTTAGCCAGCCAGGGAGCCAAACTCATTGGCTCAGGAGGTGTAAATCAGTCAGCTGCTCAGAAAATTGCCGCAGAACTAGGTGCCAAGCTGGTTGCCCCGGATGAAATATATGACCAGCAATGTGACGTATTTGCAGCCTGTGCTATGGGCGGAATACTCAATGACAATACCATACCCAGACTGAGATGCCGCATTACAGCTGGAGGAGCGAATAACCAACTCTGGGAACCAATACGACACGCGGGAATGCTGCAGGATAGAGGAATCTTACATGCCCCCGCGTTCTGGATAAACGCAGGAGGAGTAATAAATGTTGCTCATGAGCTTCATCCTAAAGGATATTCTGAGGAAAGAGCTGCTGCCGATATAAAGAAAGTCTACGACCGAGGCAAGACCATAATCGACATCTCGCGGAAGGAGAAAGTAACACCCTACGCTGTCGCTATCAGGCTAGCTGAAGATAGGATTCGAAAGGCTAAGAAATAGATTGTCCAAGAACGAGTACATGCTCCAGGAAAGAAGCGATCAGCTGTGCGAACACCATTTGGGTGGTCCAATCGCCGGGTGCCCAAGAAACATGATCTCACACGGGCAACAGGTATATGAAATGGCGGGCGTGATCCGGCTTCAATAGCCAAGCGGTAGGGAAAATATAGGTCGGAGACATACGCAATGGCAGCAAGGAGAGCACTGGCAAATCGCTAGAGTCAATTTACTATGCGACCTCTGACCGATTCTCCGTTGGGTAGAACCGTGGAGCGAAGAGATACCTTCGACATTCTCCTGGACAAACACACATATGCCAAAAGGAATTGTAGTAATTAACCGGGAGCGGTGTAAGGGCTGCGGGCTATGTCTCTCTTTCTGTCCCGAGAATGTGCTGGACTATTCCGATGAGCATAATCAAAGCGGGTATAACGTTGTGTATATGAAAGAACCTGAACGCTGCATCGGATGTGCCTTCTGTGCCCAAACGTGTCCCGACGTGGCAATTGAAGTCTATCGGGAGAAGAAGCCACGGCAAAGGAAGTAATACCATGGATAAGGTACTGATAACGGGAAATGATGCTATGGCCCAGGCGGCTATTTGCGCAGGCTGTCGTGCCTACTTTGGCTATCCCATCACCCCCCAGAACGAGATTCTTGAATACATGGCAACTCATATGCCGGGGATGGGTGGAGCATTTGTCCAAGCGGAGAGCGAAGTGGCAGCCATCAACATGTGTTATGGAGCGTCGGCAGCCGGCGTACGTACTATGACCTCGTCCTCCAGTCCGGGAATAAGCCTCAAGATGGAGGGAATATCATATCTTGCCGCCGCCGATTTACCGTGCCTGATTATCAATGTGGCGCGCGGTGGCCCCGGTTTGGGCAACATAGCCCCGGCTCAAGGAGATTACTTCCAGGCAACCAAGGGAGGAGGACATGGTGACTATCGCGTGATTGTCCTCAGCCCTGCCACTATTGCGGAGGCGATTAAACTGGTGATGCTGGCGTTTAACTTGTCAGACAAGTATCGCGTTCCAGTGATAATCTTGGCTGATGGCATGCTCGGTCAGATGATGGAGCCTGTTGTCCTCCCGGAGCCTATTGATCCGACCACTCTGCCGGGCAAGCCTTGGGCTCTCACTGGTGCCAGGGACCGTAATCCGAATGCAATTACCAGTTACGCTATGGATCCTGTAGACCTGAACCAGATCAATACCAGCCGCCAGAGCCGATATGAGCAGATAGAAGAGAAGGAGGTACGTTACCTAGAAACGGAGACCTCTGATGCCACTATTGTCATAGTCGCTTACGGCACAATGGCTCGAATCGCCAGAACCGCAGTCAAAATGGCGAGGGGTCAGGGTATCAGGCTCGGGATTGTGCAACCTATCACGCTGTGGCCCTTTCCATACGCGCAGCTTCGAGCACTTTCAAGCCGAGTCAATACCATACTCACGGTGGAGATGAGCGCAGGCCAAATGGTAGAGGACGTGCGCTTGGCAGTTGCCGGTCAGGCTGAGACTCCGTTCTATGGTAAGATCGGTGGATTGGTACCCACACCGAAAGACATCGTTGGAGAGGTAAAACGTAATGTCAGTTAACATGGACGGCATGGTCAAGGTTTTCGAACGACCCAGGAGTCTTACGGATGCCCAATTCAGTTATTGCCCAGGTTGCCACCATGGATTGGTGGCGCGAATCATCGCCCATACTATAGACGAGCTTAACATCCAGGACCACGCTGTAATCGTGGTCCCGGTTGGCTGTTCAGTCAATATGTACGAATGGTTTCGATGTGACGGAATCCAGGCTGCCCATGGCCGGGCTTGTGCGGTCGCCACCGGTATTAAGCGGGTTAATTCGGACTTGATTGTCTTCACTTATCAGGGTGATGGCGACTTGGCTGCCATAGGCACGGCAGAATCAATCCATGCAGCCAATCGCGGTGAGAATATCACTGTAATCTTCATCAACAACCAGATCTACGGGATGACCGGCGGACAGATGGCCCCCACCACCCTTGTAGGACAGCGGGCAACGAGTTGTCCTGACGGGAGAGATACGCAGCTCGCCGGCTATCCGATTCGCTTCGCTGAGATGGTTGCTCAGCTTGATGCCCCAGTCTATGTCACTCGCCAGGCGCTTTACGACCAGAAGCGAATCATAGCGGCAAGTCGGGCGATTAAGAAAGCCTTCCAATGCCAGATTGGGGGCAGGGGATACTCACTGGTGGAAATCCTCGCCAATTGTCCTACCAACTGGCGGATGAGTCCAGTTGAGGCTAATGACCATCTGATGACCAAAGTAATCAAGGCATATCCACTTGGCGATTTCGTGGACAGGTAACAGCATGGAGATATCATTTGTATTTGCTGGTTTCGGCGGGCAGGGAGTGATCCTGGCAGGAAAACTCCTCGCCCAGGCAGGTGCCGACTATGGACTGGAGGTGGCTTGGCTTCCCTCCTATGGCCCAGAGATGAGAGGAGGGACGGCAAATTGCACGGTACTTCTCTCTGATGAACCGATCGGCTCCCCTATAGTGGACAACCCGACCGCCCTGGTCGCCATGAACCTGCCTTCTCTCGACAGGTTTGAGAAGATTGTGGATGAGACAGGCGTCATAGTGGTAAACTCTTCCCTTATTAACCGCCCAGTAGAACGTAATGATGTTCGAGCGCTTTGTGTACCAGCAAATGATATTGCTGTGTCACTGGGCAACTCCCGGTCCGCCAACATGGTGTCACTTGGCGCCGTCGTAAAGGCTACAGAGGCAGTCCCGCTTGAACTGATAAAGAGCACAATGGCCAGGATGCTCGGCCACAACATATATGCTGCTAAGCTAATAGAAGTGAACGAGCAAGCGCTGGATGCGGGATATAACGCTGTCTAGACGTACGCTCAAGAACACGATCGAATTTCTGACGATGTGTTCGGCAGCACAATTTTGCCGCATCCTAGAGAAAGCGGGATTCAAATTTCTTTGCTGTATACTACTAGACTAGCAAGAAGCCATGCGCGAGCCCCCAGAGGTACGTGTATGAGCTACGCTTTTTGTGTCAGGAAGCGCTAAATAGAAAATACGTTAGTTGAGACAATGCTTATTGGAGGAAGCTCTCGGTAATATCCGCTTCTATCTTGAGAGAATCTTGAGTTCAATCTCAAAAATCATCGACCCAGCCGACAACCCTTGAACCTGAATTCATTTGAGTGGGGGCGAATTCCTATCGGAAAACTGGTCGGATTTGGGAGTATCTTTGCAGCCGGTAAGCGATTTCTGCCCATTTTTTATCGCCTCCTCAATTGCTGCCTCGAATGCTGCTGTTAGCGTCGCAACCTCATCCTCAAGGTGTTTTATTTCAGTCTTCAATTTCCTGCTCCCTTGATTGCTCGCTATAGTCGGTATAGAAATACTAATAGAAGCTCTAGAGCCTGTCTATGACCCAGAAGTCATGTGCATGGGCATTTGGTTCTCCTGCTATAGTCCAAAAGTACTAATAAGGCTGATGCTCCTAACCTACAAATACAATGAATTGAATTGAAAAAAGTTGCAGGTTAAAGGATCTTAGTACCCAAAAAATCCAAAGAAGACCGTTTAACAGATCACCCGAGGCTTAGGCTGGGAACTACGTCCAGGTCATATCGACTGGGCTTGCCACTTTGGAAATGATAATAACCGCAGGCAGCCACCATGGCCGCATTATCAGTGCAAAGTCGGGGAGGGGGAATAAGGATGGGTACCGGTGAGTTGGCAAGAAAATGCTCTGTCAATGTCTTGTTGGCTGCTACTCCACCGCTAAGTAGGATCTGCTCAACTTTTAATTGCTTTGCTGCTTCAATCGTCTTGGCAACCAAAACATCGACTATAGCCAATTGGAAGCTGGCTGCGACGTCGGGAACCGAAAATCCTCCCTTTTGGACAAGGTGCCACAAGGCGGTTTTCAGGCCGCTGAAACTGAAATTATATGTTTCTTTGAGCCAGGCTCGGGGGAGAGTTAAGGAAGGAGTTCCAGAGTGGGCTGCCTGCTCTATGGCGGGACCTCCAGGGTACCCCAAACCCAGGATTCTAGCTGCTTTGTCGAATGCCTCCCCCGCAGCATCATCTAGGGTTCGCCCCAATTTCTTGAATTGTCCGTGTCCCTTCATTAGTATCAGATCACTGTGTCCACCGGAAACAATTAAGCAGAGACACGGAAATTTGACGCTAATCTTCTGGCTAGCTGAGGAATAATCCAGCCAATTAGCATAGATATGTGCCTCAAGATGGTTAATCCCGACAACAGGCATTTCTTTAGCCAGGGCTAGTGCCTTGGCTACGTTAACGCCGATCAACAGTGACCCGGCCAGTCCCGGTCCGAAAGTTACAGCGATTCCGTTGATATCCTGCCAGGAGGTTTCAGTCATCGCCTGACTGATAACCGGGATGATGGTGAGGAGGTGCTGCCTAGAGGCAACTTCTGGGACTACACCACCGTAACGAGCATGAATGTCTATCTGTGAGGATACAACGTCAGAGATAATTCTACTGCCGTCTTCTACTATGGCGGCGGCCGTTTCATCACAAGAGGTTTCAATACCCAGGATTTTCATGGATTACTAGATACTTGCTTCTCCTGACTTCCTGACAGCATATTGTATAAGAGGTGGTGCAAGGAGTCCGTGTACTACTGTTGTGACCGCCATAAGTGTGATTATGGTGCCTCCGAGCTCGTAGCCTGATAGTGCTTGAGCCGCCAAGAAAGAAAGACCTATGGCAACACCTGCTTGGTCTAGCATTGCAAGCCCGAGATACTTCCTAATCTTCGGCTCAGATTTTGATATGGCACCTCCTATGCTACACCCCGCTATCTTGCCGATACTTCTACCGACTACGTACATAATCACAAGAGGCCACATCAGATGAAAAAGTGAGAAGTCCATCTCCATGCCAACAGCGGCGAAGAACAGAACAAATACTGGCGTCATGATATTATCTATCAATTCGTTTGA
>CP070793.1:1141946-1144617 GCA_020346965.1 Chloroflexota bacterium
CACATAAACAGAGATCGCTCCGCCGACGGTGCAGTTTGTGAAGACTTGCTCCGACATAGATTATCCTCCTTTCTCGTGCTGCTCAGGAATGCTCTGCTGGACTGGCATGAACATCGGTCACGGACTGACTACATACAGGATGGCAGTGGCAGTCCTTCAAGGTTACGGGGTTCACGTATGGCTCCAGCCGCTTCATTATACCAATGAGCTCGTGAAAAGCGAACCCATGTACTAGCTTGACGTGCCCCCGAAAGAGGAGCCCAAATATAGTGTTGGTCCAGAAGGACCGCCAGGGGCGATAAACGGTCAGAAAGGGCTTCACTCCAGAGGAGATCATCAATAGAAGAGTATGACTGAGCACGTCTCCATCAATCGCATAGTCTTGGCGGCACAATGCTGCTAAAATCTAGACAGAGTCGGGGAGGGAGAGTTGCTCAGCAACCAACACGGGATGAGTAGTCCATAACACGAGATAAGGAGGCGGTCCATTTGACTAACTCTTCACCGAGAACCGTGACTGCGGAAGAGGCTGTTCAGGCCATAAAGCCACATGATGATGTGGTTTTGGCAAACTTCTGTGGAGAGCCACGCCTCTTGCCGATGGCGTTGATGAATAGAGCGCACGAGCTCGTAGGGGTGAGGATATTCCACTTTGCTGCCTTCGGCCCGTTTCAGGACAAGTATTTGGAGCCGGGGATGGAAAAGCATATCAGGTGTGCCACTGCATTTTGTGGTAGGCGCAAAAGCGTAAGACAGTTGCTCCGTGAGGGTCGTGCTGACTTCTATCCAGTTACGTTTGGCAGTACACCCCGGCTGCTTCGCGAAGGAGACTTCAGAAGCGATGCCCTGCTGCTAACCGTCTCACCACCTGACCGCGACGGCCACTGCAGTCTGGGCGTATCAGTTGACTATGCTCAGGGTGCACTTGAGCGGCCGCCTAGAGTAGTCATTGCTGAGGTCAATCCAAACATGCCGAAGACACACGGAAGGTCCTTCATTCACGTTTCGCAGATTGACTATATTGTGGAGGTCGATCAGCCTTTATATGAACTTGAGCAATCCGCCATCACAGAGGTAGAAACCAAGATCGGTCAGCATGCAGCTGCGCTTGTGGAGGACTGCGCCACCCTACAGATAGGATACGGTGGCGTAAGTGAAGCAGTGGTACACTTCCTCGGGGATAAGAAGAACCTGGGCATTCACACCGAAATGGTCCCAGAAGGCTTAAGAGAGCTCGTGGCAGCCGGAGCAGTGACCAACGCCAAGAAGAGCATACACCAGGGAAAGATAGTCTGCACCTTCCACGGTGGCACAGCGAAGCTGTATGAGTGGCTGAATGACAACCCGTTGATAGAAATGCAGCCGGTTGACTACACCAATGACCCGAAGGTTATCGCTATGAATAGCAGGATGGTGGCAATAAACGCCGCCCTGCAGGTAGACCTGTTCGGCAATATCTATTCTGACTTGCTGGGTCTTGAAGACCAGTATACCGGCTCCGGCGGGCAACTGGATTTTGCCCTGGGATGTGTTGTAGCTCCGGATGCGAAATTCGTGACCGTATTGCCCTCCACAACCCGCGATGAGAAATGCTCGAGGATAGTTGCACATCCGACGCTGGAAGCAAACAATCCTCGTGCCCCCCAGATACCTACCGTTGCCCGCTACTATGCTGATTATGTCGTTACCGAACGTGGAGTAGCTCACCTGAAAGGCAAACCCAATACCGAAAGAGCCAAAGCCTTGATACAGATAGCCCATCCGAACTTCCAGGGTGTACTTCAGCAGCAGGCCAAGGAATTGGCCTTGCTATAGACTGTTTGGTATCAAACCCGGATAATGCGGGATTCATTTCTGTGCGTCGAACGTACCTCGACGGAGACAAGCTGGGGACCAAGTCGTCTGACGAAATGTGACGGCCAATCCCCTGCTTCGCTAGATAGCTCCCCACTGCAATGTTGCTCCAGAGCAAACATGGAGGCGAAGGCATTGACTGAGCGGTGGGGCGAGGAGTAAAATCAGGTACGTCCTGATAGCGCTCTGCACTATCGGCTACCTGCTCCTGAGGCTAGAACATCAGCAATACTAACTTAAGAAGTGGTATCCTTTATGGACGCACATCAGATAGGGGTATGAAAGTGTTAAAGGAGACTCACGAAAAGATCTTAAGCGGGATTCGCGTATTAGACATCACTGATATGGTGGCAGGACCGCTGTGTACGCGGTATCTAGCCGACTGCGGTTGCGAAGTCATTGCGATGGAGCGGCCATCGGGAAAGGTTACACGAGAATTGCCTTACACTCACAATGGGTTGTCGGTTGAATATATAACCAACCATTGTGGAAAAAAGAGCATTGCGATAGACCTGAAAGCCAAAGGTGCTCGTGAGCTCGTACTGGAGTTGGCCAAAGTGTGTGACGTGGTTGTAGAAAGCTTTCGTCCTGGGGTAATGACGAGATTAGGGCTGGACTATGATTCGTTGAAGGAAGTGAATCCATCAGTAATCATGTGCTCCATTACTGGGTATGGGCAAAAAGGACCCTATGCAAAGGAAATGGCTATGGATGTGATGATCCAGGCGTGTCGGGGTATAGCTGATATGCTGGGGGAATCCGGGGAGCGTCCTCGGTTTGTTAACTTCGCCGTGACTGATATTCTAGGGGCACTAAA
>CP070793.1:1144717-1147965 GCA_020346965.1 Chloroflexota bacterium
CAGTCTCATCTACTTTGATCCCCTCCCCCGAAAGTCTTTGGGCAAGCTCTTTGTTTATCTCCATTTCACCCAAGGGCGTGTTCCAGCTAACTCCTGACCATAAAGAAACAGGATACCCGTATCCGGTGTGGTTGGGACCAAGTATCACTGCCGTGTCGAAGACTCCATCGTCGGCAAGTTCCTTATAAGCATGGGCTGCTATTGGTCCGGAGTAATAGTAGCCGGCATGCGGAGCCACGACAGCCACTATCTCCCTCAGCCCTTTGCTATTTACTCGGGGTATTGCTCCCGGCCCAAGTTCATGTTTGTAGCACCATTCAATTTGGTCTTTCAATTCTTTGGCAGTACCGGCATAAAACATACCGGAAACGGCAGGTTTTCTTATCTGCATGAGATACCCCTGAAGGCAAGACTATACCTTAGGCTCCACCTTTTTTCCTTTTCTTGGTCTTCTTCTTGACGTCCTTAGTCTCTCCCTTGGTCTTCTCTTTGGTCTCCTCTGTGCGCTTCTCTAGCTCCAGCCTGGCTTGGTCACGGTACCAGCGGTGTATCTCGTCTAGAGCCGGCGGGAAAATGCTGAATACCTCTGTATCACTGGAAAATTGCACTGAGTGTCCCTCTCTAATGAATAAAAGTCCAGCCTCATCATCTTGAAGTGTCTCGCTTATTTTTGTAGCTATAAATTTATTTCTCCGTTTAGTCGTCTCAGCGTAAAATTCAGTAACTTTATTTGCTACCTTATCGCTTATAAAACCAAGCATCAGGCATCTCTGCCAGTCCATCGCCTCTTCAAATAATTCCCTTTCTTCAACTGCTTCTAATGTGGCACCATTATCGCACTGAGTTTTGGCAAGTTGATAACTGCTTGGGTTCAGCCGCTCCATGGTTTTCATACCATCTTCACCAGATTGAAAGATTGATTCATGGTAAATCCGATTTACCTTCCCTATCTTCGATGTTAAATTTGTCAGCTGTTCTGCCACCTGTTGCCAATAGCAGTTACATTTTTCTTTGTATTCACCGAGGGTTTCCTGACCTGAATATATTAAGGGCACGAGGTAAAGCTTCTTTCCTCGTTTGAATTGCTCGGCTTCGGGCTTCTCTATTTTACCTAATTGCTCTACCATGGCTGTTTTCTCTCCCGACAACAAGAATTACTTCAGAATCTCAGCGCGACTCGTATTTGAATAGAAAAGAGCGGATCAGATTTTCCATCAGTGCTACTCATCAGGTTCCCCTTCTTTTCCCCAATTCTGCATCATCTTCTTAACTTGCTGGGCAAGTTTGGGATCCTCCTTGAGACGTTGAGTAAATACGGGGCAGCTCTGAAGAATCATCTCCTGACTCATAGAAGCCATATTCTCCATAACTTGGTCCAGTTCGGTTTTTGCCTGTTCAGGTAGATTTGCTCCCTGCATCGCGATCCTGAACTGTGCGATATCATCAATGCTAACTTGAACCGGAGTTAAGCAGTTCTTGTACCAGGGGCACTCCTTACATCTAATGAGCGCCGTGACCTCATCCAAAATATCGCCCATTTTAATCCTCCTAGTTAATGCAATTTTAACACTTTCCCTTTATATAAAGAAAATTGAGTTTCCTTGAGACTCGTTATTTATCACTACGGGTCATTATCATACGGTCTGAGCACAAGCCAAGAGACTTGCCATCGTAATCTTTTGGATGAATATGATATTACCGCGTATTACTTGCGATGGCATTCTGGGATAGATCCTGGAATTGCGAAAGATCCATGGGCTAAAAGCCTGGCCCTGATGGCACTTGTATTTTACCAATTTATTACTTGTGTTATAATAGATCGGCGCCAGTGACAGCAGGTACCGTAGGGGTTTAAATGATTTGCCTGCCGAGGTTTAAGGTTTACCCTGTGTTCATTGGCACAGGGATTTTTATTATAGTATTCTCTTTTCATTACAGGAGGATATTAAGAGAGGGCAGAAATGTTAAGAGAAAAGAAAGTACAGATAGTAAGCAATCTAGTCGAAAACTTGTCGAAGAGTACTATTATCATTGCCACTAATTACCGTGGACTGCTTGCTAAACAAATGGCTGAGTTGCGCAGCGCGTTGGCAAAAGAAGGTATCGAGTATCACGTAGTTAAAAACAATCTGCTTTTTCGTGCCGCCGATAGTATAGGTAAGCCGCAACTAAGGGATATAATAGAAGGCCCCGTTGCGTTAGCCTTTGGCTGCGATGATGTAGTGAATACAGCTAAAGCCCTTAACCAATATATTAAATCATCAGCGTTACCTTTAGAAATCAGAGGGGGACTTTTAGGAGACCGAATTCTACCCGCGGAGGAAGTCGTGACCTTGGCTAGTTTACCAACTAGAGAAATCCTCCTCGCCAAACTAATCGGTCAATTACAAGCCCCAATAGGAAGTTTACATAATATTCTTAACTCTCCTTTTCAGGGACTTCTGAGTATATTGCATAACAGGACTCAAACGATTAACAAATAACAAGGAGGACATCATGTCGCCAGAAGAAGAGAAAGAAATTAAGGAGGAAGTAAAGAAAGCTCCAAAAGCGAAAAAAGCAGTTGAAGTGGAGGAAGCAGAAGCAAAGGAGGCTACAAAGGGGGAGGAAGAGGTAAAGGAAGAAGAGGTGAAGGAGACTCCGACAGAACAGAAAGAAGTTAAGGCAGATGAGATAAAGGAAACTCCGATGGCAGAGAAAGCAGTGGAAGAAGAACAGGTAAAGGCAGCCCCAAAGGCTAGAAAAGGAGCTAAGGGTTTGACCAAGGAAGATATCATCGATGCCGTTAAGACTATGACAGTACTGGACCTTGCTGACTTGGTAAAGGCTCTGGAAACTGAATTCGGCGTTAGCGCTGCTCCTGTGGCTGTAGCAGCAGCGCCGGCAGCTGCTCCTGGCGAACAGGCAGAAGCACCATCGGAAGAGGAGAAAACAGAATTTACGGTAACCTTAAAGAGCTTTGGGGAGAAGAAAATCGAAGTGATCAAGGCTGTGCGTGAGGTAACCACTCTCGGACTGAAGCAAGCCAAGGATTTAGTAGAAGCTGCTCCACAGGTAGTGAAAGAAGGTGTCTCAAAGGAAGAGGCTGAAACAGCAAAACAGAAATTGGAAGCGGCTGGAGCGACAGTAGAGATTAAGTAGAGTCACCTCGAAATTCTCGAATTCTTGAGGGGGGAGGTTGAGTAACATGCCTCTGGCTAGTTACGAGATTATCTTAGTGATGGGAGGATGTTTCCTTCTTCTGGGGA
>CP070793.1:1148065-1151629 GCA_020346965.1 Chloroflexota bacterium
AGCGTTTTTCAGAGCTGCTCTTACCTCGTCCTGCATGCCCTCGACAAAATACTCTTGTGGTATACCGATCCTCAGTCCTTTGATGTCTGGAATCAGTTGCTGGGTGTAGTCCGGGACAGGATAACGTACAGAGGTTGAGTCTCTGGGATCATATCCGGCAATGACATTCATCACCAAAGCACCGTCGGTGACATCTTTAGTTATGGGCCCAATCTGATCAAGAGAGCTGGCAAAAGCAACCAGGCCGAAGCGGCTAACTCGACCGTAGGTAGGTTTCTGTCCCACCACACTGCAAAACCCCGCTGGCTGCCGGATACTACCCCCGGTGTCGGAACCCAAAGCATAGATACATTCATCTGCAGACACAGCAACCGTTGACCCACCGCTGCTGCCTCCAGGGACCCGACTTAGATCCCAGGGATTATGCGTGGGAAAGAAGGCAGAGTGCTCGTTAGAAGAGCCCATAGCGAATTCGTCCATATTAGTTTTCCCGATTATGACCGCCTTCTGTGCCTTTAATCTCTCCATTACCGTGGCATCATAGAGAGGGACGAAGTTCTCCAGCATCTTTGAACCACAGGTTGTTCTTATCCCCTTAGTGCATATGACATCTTTGATCAGAGTAGGAATGCCGGTTAGGGGGGTAATTTCACGGCTAGTCTTAATGTAATTATCAACCTTTTCTGCCTCATTCAGAGCGATGTCTTCGACAATAGTGACGCAAGCGTGAACTTTTCCTTCTATCTCAGCGATACGCTTCAGTACAGATTTGGTCAGTTCCGTGGAGGAAATCTTCCTCTGTTTGAGAAGCTTATGTGCTTCATGAATAGTTAGCTTGTGCAGTTCATTTGTCGACATACCTATAACCTCTCCTTGAGGCTGCCACGCTTGACGACTTTGCGCCAGTCCCCACCAGTTTTGCCATGCATCTCTTTAATCCTGGGAATGTATTGTATGCCCAGGAATACCCCCAAGCCTATGGAGAAAAAAACTAAAGCTAGAGGCTCGCCGTAGTGGTCGACATAAATGAACCCCGCAACAAATGGGAAAACAATAAGGAGCAAGCTATAGCTAAAAGTAGGGTTACGAGTAATGAGTAAAGCTATGGCAAAGACAACAAATAGAAACGGAACTGCCCAGGGCATCAAGAAAATGAGAATCCCGATAGCAGTGGCTGCCCCTTTGCCACCACGGAATCTGAGGAAAACGGGGAAGATATGTCCCGCTATGGCTGCTACGGCAGTAAGCCCGGTAAGGAAATTAAATGGTGAAAGAGGAACGTCCAATAACCACCGCATTAAAAGGATTGCTCCTATGCCTTTGCCCAGGTCGACCAGGGTAACTAGTATAGCTTCGACCGGCCCGACCTGGTAGAAGACATTCATAGCTCCCATGTTTCTGCTTCCGACCTCCCGGATATCTATTCCTTTGCGCAAACGGCCGGCAAGATATGCTGAAGGAATAGAGCCGAGTAGATAGCCGATTGCCAGGGCGATCACGATGTTACTAATCATTTGACTGTTAAGCTCATTCCAGTATTGCTTGAACCTTGAAACATTTTTCGGCTTGTCTTGGCGCGTTTGATAAAACCTCAGACTGGGAATAAGACTCAGCTACATCGTCTTTCCGGAGGACATTTTGCAGCGGGATGGTATGCGTGGCAGGTGGCACGTTGGCTGTATCTACTTGCTGGAGTATTTCGATGTTCTCTAGAATATTAGATAGCTGGAGGCTGAATCTCTCCACCTCCTCATCGCTTAACCCCAAGCGAGCAAGCCAAGCGATATGCTTCACTTGTTCGTAACTCAGACTCATTTCGGCTTAGCTATCACATTACAGTATGACACTTCATAATGCAATAGAGGTTGCTTATCTAGAAGGACAATATTATAATGTAGGGTCGTGCAAATCCGAAATATTGTCTTACTATCTCATCAAGGGGCCGGCAAAACTTCACTTGCCGAATATATGCTCTTTGCTTCAGGCGCTATTCAACGTTTAGGTAGTGTTGAAGATGGTACTACTACGTCAGATTATGACCCACTTGAGGTGGAACGTCACATGGGCATTAACCTGTCCCTACTTCCAATTGAATGGCAGGGGGTGAAGCTGAATCTCATCGATACCCCGGGATATGCTGATTTTGCTGGTGAAGTAAGATCGGGATTGAGGGTAACCGAGGGAGCGATAGTTGTAATATGCGCTGCTTCGGGTGTGGAAGTAGGCACAGAACGCGTGTGGAGCGATGCCGGGAAAGCAAATCTGCCACGGTTAATATTCATTAATAAAATGGACCGTGATAATGCTAATTTCCTTTCTACTTTGGAAGGAATTCAGGCTACGTTGTCACCGAGATGTTTGCCTCTTCAATTACCCATAGGTTCGCAAAAGGACTTTCAAGGCATCATAGATTTGGTGACCATGAAAGCTCATATTGGCGCAGACTCACAGGAAGCTGAGATACCTTCGGCGCTCAAAGAGCAAGCAGAAGCCAGCCGTGAGAAGTTAGTAGAGACTGCTGTCGAGATTGACGATGAACTCATTAACAAATATCTGGAGGGTGAAGCCATAAGCAATGAGGAAATTCTTACCGCCGTAAAAAAGGCTACCGTTGCTGGCAAGCTGGTGCCCGTTTTTGCTGGCTCTGCTTTGCAGGGGATTGGCACCCAGCAATTTCTCAATGGTATTTGTCAGTGCCTGCCTTCACCTGAAGAAAGAGATGCCTTTACCGCTAAGAATGTTTCCACCGGTGAGCGAGAGGAGATCAAAACTAGTTCAGATTCTCCGCTGGCCAGCCTTGTTTTTAAAACCAGCGCTGACCCCTATGTCGGAAAGCTCAGCTATTTTCGGGTTTACTCAGGTGTAATTACCAGTAATTCCCAGGTTTGGAATGCTAACAAGAATAACATGGAACGGATTGGCCAGCTCTTCACAATGCTGGGTAAAAATCAACAACCGGTGCAGCAAGTTACTGCCGGAGATATCGGGGCAATGGCGAGGTTGAATTTAACCACTACCGGGGATACCCTCTGTGCTCGCGAACATCCCGTGATATTTTCTGGTATCGAATTCCCGGAAGCGAATTTTAGCATGGCTATCCAACCTCAGACGAAAGGCGATTTAGATAAGATGAGCACTGTTTTACCCAGGATTTGTGAGGAGGACCCCTCTCTACAAACACGCCGAGAAGCTGATACTAACGAGTTTATTATTTCTGGAGTTGGCGATAGCCATCTGGAGATTGTCAAGGGGAAGATGCGTCGCAAATTTGGAGTGGAGGTGAGATTAGACCCGCCGAAAATTCCTTATAAAGAGACTATTACTATGTCGACTAAGGCAGAGTATAAGCATAAGAAACAGAGCGGGGGACATGGTCAATACGGACATGTCTTGCTCGAGTTAGAGCCTTTACCTCGTGCTGGAGGATTTGAATTTGCTGAGAAAATATTCGGGGGGGCGATACCCCAGAACTATATTCCCTCTGTGGAGAAGGGAGTCAATGAGGCTAAACAGGAGGGAGTCTTGGCTGGTTATCCTGTAGTGGACGTGAAGGTTACTCTTTAC
>CP070793.1:1151729-1156483 GCA_020346965.1 Chloroflexota bacterium
AGATTGAGACACCTGCCTGATGAATCAGGCATCCCACATCCTTACAGGGCACACTGCCCAATTCTGTTATTGTAAAAGGCCTAATTCCTCACCTATACTTCAGAACAGACTCTGCAATACCGACCAAGTTGTCTTTGGGAGGCATAATGTAATGCTCGGTTCAGGATTTGGATATTGGGGATTTACTGTCTAGAATACCAGGATCTGGCACTAGCGAAGGTCAGCACTACAGGCCCGGCATTCCTTACGCCAGGCGACATTATTCAGCTTGCAGCGCGGGCACTCTCGTTCGATCTTGTCCCGTATCCACACGGCGATCCCCTCCGGCATGAACAGTAGTACCAATATGACCAGCGCAGTCATGATGAGGAACCGATATTCATAAATGGGGCTATCCCGTAGTAGCTCCACGAGTGGATACAGGGTATATACTCCGACGACCGATCCGTAGATACTGACGATACCACCGAATACGACGTATATTATGACCGTGAAGGAAGTAACCATGGAAAAGATACTGGGGCCAACAGCGCTGAATATATGTGTGTGTAAAGCCCCGGCCAGGCCGGCGAAGAAGCCGCCAATGGCGAAGGCCAGTATCTTGTAACGTATGGTGTTTGTCCCCGTGGCGCGGGCGGCAATCTCGTCCTCCCGGATGGCGTGGAAAATGAGGCCGGTCCTGATGTACTTACTACGGGCGTCGGTGAGCTTCCACATTATCAACACTGACACGGCCATGATGATAATAACTATGTAGTACGCACCCACTGGTGAGCTGCTAAGCTTGGGAAGAAGGGTAAGACCGTACTGACCGCCGGCGATATCCCTGGGCGTGGACCTCATAATTTCCCCGAGGATTAGCGGAAAGGCCATGGTCAGCAACGACAGATAAGGCGGCCTCAGCCGCAGGGCAGGCAGACTGGTCAATGTGCCCACCAACGCAGCAATTATAGCTCCCAGCGGCACCGTCAGCCAGGGTTGCCAGCCAAAATGGTGAGCAAGCAATCCGGAAGCGTATCCGCCCGCACCGAAGAAGAGGGCATGCCCAAAATTGACCTGGCCGGTATATCCAGATAGCAGGTCCCAGCTCACGGCAAACATGGCGAATATGGCAGCAAGGCTGAGCAGGTGCAAAGGAGAGCGAGAGCTGGTAATCAACGGGAAAATAAACACGAAGATAAAAAAGATAACAGCTATTAAGCGGCCGGGGACCGGCAATACGCCCCAGCGGAGGTCCCTGAGCGGTCGCCTAAGCAATTGCAGCAACTCCGACAATCTACAGTCTCTCCTCTTCGAACAGCGTTCCGAACAAGCCTGCTGGCCTCACCACGAGCACCACGACCATCACTGCCAGCGCGAATACCGTGTACAGGTAAGCGTGGGTGGGTATCAGGGTGAAAACCAGCGCCTCCACCAGGCCGATAATAAACGCCCCTATGATGCTGCCCTTGATACTACCCAAGCCCCCCAGCACCACAATCACCAGGACCATCATTAGCGGAGCCAACCACATGTAATAGATAACTCCCTGTAGTGGCGCTACCAGCACGGCAGCCACTCCGGCTAGAGCCGTGCCTATTGCCGTGGTTAGCATCAGTGTCCTCGACACACTTATTCCCATCAGACTGGCAACCTCAGGGTCGTTGGCGGTAGCCCTGATGGAAATGCCCAGCTTGGTCCTTGACAGCACCAGCCACACGATGATAACGACCGCTGCCGCTATGCCCACAGTCAGCAACTGCTGGTCAAATACCCCGATGCCAAGTATCTCTCTGTATCCTGGGAGAATACTGTCGACATTGAGAGGTAGAGTGGTCTTATATCCCCTGAGCATCAGCTGGTGCATCAGCTCCTGGATAGCCATGGCTAGGGCCACGGTTACTATCAGCACGGCGGCCGGGTGCTGGCGTATCCGGTCGAGAAGGTAACGGTAGACCAGGAGACCGACAACAGAGATGCCCACCACGGCCACCATCATTGAAGCAAACATAGGCAAGCCGAATCTGCTGGCGAGATGATAGAGGCCGAAGGCAGCAAGCATATATAACGCAGTATGAGCCAGGTGAACAATACGGCCCACGCCGTAGATAAGGGACATCCCCACCGCCAGAAGGGAATACAGGGATCCCCTCAGTATGGTAAGGACTATGAGCTGCTCAATCATGGTGTCATAGGTTCCCGGCAGGCGCTATTATTGCCAGAGAAGCGTGGCAGTTTCCGGCTACTGCTTCGGCAGTATTGTAACTCGTAACTACCAGAGGCAGGCAAAGAATAAGGCGGGGATAAATCCCGCCCCTGCCGTGTCCAGTTCCAGTTATCCATTTCAACCCGGGCATTCTGCAAACCGTTCGTTTTTCGTGTAATTGGCGAATACTATATATTATGTTCCCCAGCCCTGTCAATGGTTTTCCCGGATCTCCAAATTCATCGGGCGCTCTATCGACTCGCGGGTGGAACCTTCCCCCACCGCATTCGCAACACCTCCTGGCTCACGTACGTCTCCTTCTATCTCTGATCCGCGTCGGTCTTATTCCACGCACGAGGAGAATCAACACCCCGGTTACTAGCACAGCCACTACGGCCGCGCCAATCCATGGCCAGCTGACCGGTGGGACCCTCCCAAAATTGGCAGTGATTGCACAGTCGGCTTGGATGGTGATGGTGGTTGAGGCACTGTTGACATCGGCGATTCCGCCTGTGTCGCCGGTCCAATTGACAAAACCGTAGCGGTTAGCCGGTGTGGCTATCAGGCTGACCGCGGCCCCGGCGGGATAAGCGAACTCTCCGTCTCCGGGTTCCGTCACTGAGCCGCCGGCCGTACTGGAGACCGTGAGGTTACAGAGTGGTGCTTCGGTGACGGCGTAGACCTGTGTATCGAATGAGCCGACGTAAACAGTGCCATCGGCCCCCATGGCCGGGGAGGATTGCACCCAATAGCCGGTGGCGAAACTCCATTTTTGGCTACCATCCGGGTTTACAGCATAAAGCCTGTTGTCGAATGAGCCGACATAGACGGTGCCGTCGGCAGCAATAGCCGGGGACGAGAAGATTGCACCGTCGGTGGCGAAACTCCATTTTTGGCTACCATCCGGGTTTACAGCATAGAGTTTGCCGTCCCAGGAACCGAGGTAGATCGTGCCATCGGCCCCGATGGCAGGGCACGAAAAAACTGCATTGCCGGTGGCGAAGCTCCATTTCAGGGTGCCATCCGCGTTTACAGCATAGGTGCTATTATCGGCAGAACCAACGTAGATTGTGCTGTCGGGCCCTATGGCAGGGGAAGAGTCAACCGCGGCGCCGGTCGTGAACCTCCATTTCTCGCTGCCGTCGGGATTTATGGCATAGAGATTGCCGTCGCCCGACCCTACATAGATAGTGCCATCGGTTCCCAGGCTGGGAGAAGAGGGGATTTCGCCTTCGGCGGCGAATGTCCATTTCTCGCCGCCATCGGGGTTTATGGCATAGAGATTGCTGTCACCGGACCCTACATAGACGGTACCGTCGGCCGCTACATAGGGAGAGGAGCTGATATATCCACCAGTGGTGAAGTTCCAACTCCCGTTGCCATAGGGGTCAATGGCATAGAGCCTGTTGTCCCAGGAGCCAACATAGATAATGCCATCAGTCGCTATGGTGGGAGGGGAGAGGATTTCCCCGCCGGTGGGGAAGCTCCATTTCAGGGTGCCATCGGGGTTTATGGCATAGAGCTTGCCGTCCCAGGAACCGATGTAAATCGTGCCGTCGGTCCCTATAGCCGGAGAGGAACTGACATATCCGCCAGTGGCGAAACTCCACCCGCGGTATGGATGTTCAGGACCCATGTAGGGGCTTCTACCGGTACGCTGCGGGTTCTGGCCAAAGGTTGGCCAGGCGCTGTCGATAACTTGAGCCTGGGTGGTGCTGTTTGGTGTTAGGGCAGCAAATGACAACAGTACCATGCAAGGGACTATGCCCAGGTCTATCAGGAATCTCCGCCTGTTAATAGAAACCACCTGTTGTCGTCGTATTCAGTGATTATAACAGTTTAGCTTGTTCAGTGTCCCCAGCTCATACTATTGGGCCCCCACGATGTCAAACAAAGAACTCTTGGCTGTTATTGCCAGCCTTTTTGCCGCTTGTCATTCTGAGCCGAGGGAGAAGAATCTCTATGGCTGAATTCCAGGTAACAGAGTGCAAGCAAATTAGAATAACGAAGTTGGTAATTCTCAACGTTCCGAGCATTGACGCCTGGGACTCACGACTCGACTGAGATCACCGCATGCGAATTGGGGCGGGGACACACTGTGCTGCTACATCTCCGGAACAGAAGAGAGCGGCGACCCCGCTTTAATACGGGACCACCGCTCCTTGTGGCAACGGCCAAGCGGTCTTTGCCTTTGGCTCTATCAGGAACCTTAATCCTTGGTTACGCCCGGAACGAGCATAATGGCCTTCGTACCGGTGTACTCGAAGTTCCAGTCGCCGTACTGGTCTTTAAGGTCAGTTCCTCCGCCGAAGTCCGTAGGCCAGACGCCGAACTTCTTCCACTGGCTTGCGCCAGCGTCCCACTGCCACTGGCAGCCGACGCCGGTCATGTAACCGGGGCCAGTGACCAGGTCATGAGTCGTGTGGTGAGGCATCGTCCAGTTGGCGGCATCATAGGCCGGATAGCCAGCGGTGCCGATGTGCGGGTACAACGCGAGGACCTGTGCCTCGCTAAGGGCAGGCGAGCCTCCACTGGTGGTTCCCGGCTGGGGATAGACGATGTTCTTGCC
>CP070793.1:1156583-1160283 GCA_020346965.1 Chloroflexota bacterium
GAGCCATATCTCGCCAAGGCTCGCCTTGACCAGACCGGCGATGCATTTGATGGTTGTGGTCTTGCCTGCGCCATTGGGGCCCAGGAGGCCGACAACCTCGTTCTTCCACACGGAGAAGCTAACATGATCGACCGCCACGACTGGCTCAGCGCGCCGCTGGCGGTAGAGTTTGGTCAGGTCTTTTACCTGAAGGGCAGTATCCATCTGCTTTCCTTAGACTATCCGGTGAGCAGCCTCAGGCTCACCCAGCGACCGCCGACTCTTGTTTCGCGGCTATCTTGATATCCCCGTGTGCCGTCTTGATGGTGATGCTCGACGTAGGACTCTCGCCGACCTTCCCCTCGATCCGTTTCCCGATCCCCCCAGATGGTCGAAGTCCGAAGCCGGGCTCAATTTCTCCCAGGGCACAGCGGGCACTCAGGGCGAACTGAGAGTCACCGGGGAGGAGAAGTTTTACATCGCCCGAACCGGCTTTGAGGACCCACTCCGCACCATCCGGGACAGGTGACTCGACGTTGACGTCTCCACTGCCGATGGCAACGTGCATGCTACCCCCCAGGCACCGGAGCTGGGCATCGCCCGACCCGATACGAACGGAAACCTCTCCGCCTGCTTCATTCAGGTCTAGATCGCCACTGCCGGTGTCGGCACTTACACTTGAGCCGACGCGAGTGACGGCGATGTCTCCGCTGCCGGTATCAATCTCGACGTGCTCCTCGACATCCTGGACCTGGATATCGCCGGAGCCGGCCTTGGCCGTCACCGGACCTTTCAAGTTGCGCACATCTTCGTCACCGGACCCCGTTTTGACCTGCACTTCAGCGTCGAAAGGGGCAGAGACGGAGAAATCAAAGACCACGGAGGGGCCTCCCGGCCACGTGCCCAAATCGTACTTGCTCAGGCCTCCCACCCGCACCAGGGTCCCTTCCACCTCGATGGGAGGGTCTTCCCTGATCCTGCGGGCCAGCTCCTCGGCCTCTTCCTGCGAGCCAGCCCTTACCTGGAAATCAGAGGTTACCCTTAGCTTACCGTCCTCTCCACGTTGTACGCTGATGTCGCCGCTGCCAGTGGCGACCTCCAGCTGCAGCGGCACGCCGACTTCCATCTCCTTCTCAAATGTTGCTTTAATCTTAGCCATCGTTTACCTCCTTAGCATTTTATCTCGTAGTATCCTGTTCACCGACCGAACGCTGATCCCCGGCGGTATTATCATTCCTTAGCTTGTTAGGCTCTCGAGCCTCTGACGTTGTCTCTTGATTCTCAGTCACCTTGCCTGCCTCGCTCTTCTTTCTATACTACGGAAATATAGACCCGTTCATTGGGATTGTGGATATCAACCCGAAGACCCGGCATCGAACAGAGTAGATCGACAGCAGCCCTGATAAGGCGCATCGAACAGAGTAACCGGAACACAATCCCCGTAACGAGTACGGCACGCTTTCCGCGTCCACTGAGCCAGAGAATAAAGACGGTTAACAGTATCAGCGGCGAGAGAATAATCAGTAGCACGAACGTCAGCGGCAGTATAAGGAAAAGCGGTAACCACAGACAGAATCCCCTGTCCTGTCCACGAATTTGCACACGCATCAACATCGGGGGACGCTTCATTCCGATAATCTCCTTATCGCTTCCTCTGTAGAGATTTGACCGCTCTCAAGCTCATCAATCACTTCTTCAGTTGGGGGAATATTGATGACTTCCACAAACTGAAGTTGCCCGGCAATACGTTTAAGCCTGTTTTTCACTGTAGGATAGCTTATGCCAAACATTTGCTCCATCTCTTTTATTGAACCGTGACAATGGATAAACGCCACCACAAAGACCTGGTCCTCCCATCGGAGACCAGCTAGAGGTGGCAGTGTGAAATCACCCTCGATGGCTATACCGCTATCATTCAGTCGGATCCGTTCAATCGTTATCGGTTGGCCCCGAGTTATTTTTGTCAGCTCATTCCACTCTGTGCTCATTTCCCCTCCATTATTGAGATCCATGATATTTGCTACTAATACGGCGAAGACCCGCACTGAAACCGATTTCGTCCTTTGTCGGGAGTCGCCTTCAAGATCCGCTATTCAACGGAGACTTTCACGACTTCTCCATCGCTGCTCACGATGTCCACTTCAAGTTCACTGAGCGCCTCGACAAGTTCGTCCAGGTCCTCTGGCTTCACATTACGCATGTCAAAGTCTATGCCTTTCTCATGCAAGGCGTCGGTTACCTTGTCTCTGGCCTCCCGCGGTAACAGAGACGTGAGCTTCACACCCGAGCGTATCAGTGCTATTGGTACACGTACATTGACGCGCCCGCCCTTACGACCTTCCTCTTCTTTAGGACTGGACGTTACGGAGCACCGCAGGCATTTGGGCTTGGTTTTTGCCCCCATCCCCGTCTTTGCAGTCCCCTCGGGTGCACTTCCCTCAGGTTCCAGTGCACTGAGTAGCCGATAAGCTTCGTCAGCGCTTATCTTGTTATTTGCCAGCATCTCCAGTATCTTCTTTTGGCTTTCAGACATCATCTTTTCCTCCTTTCGTTTTGTATGGGCCAGAAGCCACGTATCCGTTGATAGTAGCTAAATGAATCAGCCCGGGAATAGACGGTTGGGCGAAGTACCATGCAAGCCTCCCCGGTGAAGAGTGGTCAAGATTCTCCTCATTCGCGCCTATGCAAGGCGAACAGTATTCAAGATTCTCCTCATTCGCCCCTATGCAAGGCGAACAGTATTCAAGATTCTCCTCATTCGCCTCTACGCAACAGGTCACCCTATCGTCAGCCGGCATCGCCCGTGTTTTCACCAATATTTCACCCATTTTACTTTCCTCCTTTGTCTCGGCCAGAAGCCACGTATCCATTCATAGTAGCTGCATAAATAAGCCCGGGCATAGCCCGCTGCGCGAAGTACCATGAAAGCCTCCCTGGTGAAGAGTGATGACCATTCTTCCCATTGGCTCCCATGCAACAGATCATCCTCCGCTCAGCCGGCATCGCCATTGTTTTTCCCTGCATTTCAGCCATTCTCCTTTCCTCCTTTGTCTGGGCCAGAAGCCACGTATCCGTTCATAGTAGCTGCATAAACCAGCCCGGGCATGGCCCGCTGCGCGAAGTACCATGAAAGCCCCGCCGATGAAGAGCGGTGACGATTCTTTCTGCTGGCTTCTATGCAACAGATCATCTTCCCGTCAGCCGGCACCGCCAGTGTTCTTCCCTGCATTTCAGCCATTTTCCTTTCCTCCTTTTGTCTGCATAATTAATATCATTATTAATTATTTTAATATATTATAAAATGGTCAATTAATTTTGTCAAGTCTTTTTGCGGTTTTTTTGAAAATTTTCTAAAACAACGTGAAAATCGGGATCTTGCACCTTCACCCTGACGTTAGCCACCGCCCGAACACAGGGCTGCGGAAACAGAAGCTTGTATTGTTTAGGCAGAGAGTGCAGTGGGGTCCAGGTGCAGGCAGTCAGAAGAGGGCCTGTGCCGGCCGGAGCCTGCCACTGCGCAGAGAAGCTGTGCAGTCGTGCCATCAATATATCTTGTGCCCGGAAATCGTGCAACCCGAAACAGTTCTCCGCTGAGTGACCTTTGACCCACCACAGGAGAGAGCAATTACCTGTCCCGGGCACAGTCTCATCACTGACCGGGAGCAGCCCTGTCCGTCAAGGGCAGGAACCGGTTCCGAAACCGGCAAATCTGCCTCCCGCC
>CP070793.1:1160383-1162889 GCA_020346965.1 Chloroflexota bacterium
ATACAGTTCGCTTGTGTTTGATTTCACCCGCGGCACTATTTTCCCCTCACAATAAGGACAACACAGTTCAACAGTTTGCTTCGTGCTAAAGGTGATGCTGACAAGTCCTACTACCGCCAGCGCTATTCCCACACCCATGACCACCCACCAGACTGCTTCGCCGAAGTCAGGCCTTCTGAGAAAAACGCCCAGGACTATCAGCGCAGCACCCAGAATCACCCATACCAGTACTGTGAGCATATCGTACCTTTTATAAGTCATTCTCCCACCTCCTGTTCTAGTCTATAATAAAGTAGCATCTACCACCCTTGTTGTCTAGTCCTTATCAGTTGCCTAAAGGCTCCAGCACAGGACCACGATTAGTGCACAATAGAATGGAGCTAAGTTCGGGTGCTCTGTCTCATTGCATGAGAATCGCGCGTAAGGCAACCATCTGGTGAGGTGTTACTTCAGTATTCAACTTTCATCCCATGGAAACGACTCATCGTAATAATAGGAGTCGTTAAAGCCCAGAATGATTTCATAATCGCGGAGCAGTTTGAAATCGGCTAGACTGTAGTCCTTGAATCGGCGCCCTGGAGGAAAGGTCTGAGTTCCCACCTGGGGTTCTATCGCCCGCCATTCTCCGTCCAGATACCAATTCTCTATCAAGAAAGCATGTCCGTAACCCTTATTATCAAGACCAAGGGCGATATATATATACTCCTCACCAACGCCATAAGCCCTGAGGAGGGTGCAGAGCAGAATGGCGAAGTCTTCGCAGTCGCCAGTGCGTAGGGATAGTGTTTCCTCAGGAGTTTGCCAGTACTCGTCAACACCCCACTGATCTTCATCAGTTTTATACTCGATATTAGCAGCGACCCAGTCTCGGATGGCGTCAAAGCCGTCTACGGTGGGTTGGTTGGCAGGGTCACCTTCGTAAGGAGGGTCGATGTCCTGTAAACATTCGACAATGGATGAAGAATCAAGTGTGATAAAATCCTTGAATTTGTCCTCATCCCACGAAGACCAAGCATCACCAGTCGCGCCCTCGTCGTAACTCGCACAGCTCAAGCCGCCCAAGAAAAGCACCACCAGGGCAAGTCCAGATATAAAGAGCATCAGAAAGTACTTTTTCACAGAGAAGCACCGTTCATTTCAAGTATTATTCTTTCCACCTCTAGAAATTTAAATGTGATTTGTTATACAACCAATCAGTCCGACAGATTCAGGTTTTACAAAAAACTTACCCGTTGCGGATTTTGGGCTTTGGTTCCTGTATCCGCAACGGGTAAATTCAGCAATAATCCACTATTAACTACATGGTTAAAAGGCTAGCCTCCAAGGCGCCAGTATCTATATCCTGCTTTGTGGTTTTCTTGCTTTCAACTACTACATCGGATACGAAACCCAGCACTTCCCCAAAGACATCGCTGTTATATCCGGCGACAGCCAGATCATAGGTCCCGGCAGCCAACAAGGGTATTGTGTAACGGCCGTCCTCACACATCTTACCGCTGTTGACTGCATTGGGGAATCTGGGTGCCGGAGGCACCGGCTCATCGTCTTCCGTGTCAGCCCAGGTTCCATCTGCGTAGGCAAAGACAATTATGTCCGTGTAAGTAGAATTATTTGCTATTAAACCCGAGACGCGCCCAGCTTCATCATTCACTATCAGCCTGATTGTAGGCCTTAAGATGTAGTGAGCGTCTGCCAGATGGACAGCTTTACGAACATCGAAATCCGCGGTAACCTGCGCAGTCCCGTTGTTGGGTATTGTGAATTGCCCCACCCCTTTATAACCGGTTGTATTACCACTCGGGACGAATAAGGGTGAAGCGGAGTTATCGGCAAATTCGATATAGCAGCCCGGATTGTACGGGTCTTGACCCATCTCAGGGATATCCAACATAAAGCGGATTTGGTTGTAATGCCCACCAGGTAACGCCAGCTCACCTAACAAAGTGGAATTTCCGTTGGTTAGCTCCAATAAGTTGTATGTTTGAGGGCCCTCAAATTCCCCACATGTCGTCCATTGGTCGTCCACATGATATTGAATCTCATTAATAGTGATATAAACACCCGTCACATTTTCGGCGTCTATCGGTGCATCGGAGAGATAGAGCGCTAATGTCCCTGTTCCTGTTTCCGGTGCGTCTCCACAGCTCAGTCCCGATGCGGCCACCGTACCTAGAATAATCACCAGTGCTAATACAAAATTCCTCATTGCTGACCTCCTTAGTACATAATATCTCAGTTGTATTATATCATCTACCTTTAATTGCTGACTATCAGCTTTATCGTCGGCTTTAAGATGTAGCGAGAACCAGCTAGATGTACGGTTCCAGGTTCACTAACGTCGAAGTCTGCGGTAATCGCCACAGTCTCGTCAGCAGTTATCTCAAATCGGCCTATCGCTTTGTACCCTGTCGTGTTACCACTCGGGGCGAAGAGAGGTTCGGTGGAGTTGTCGGCAAATTCGACATAACAGCCCGGAGTGGCCGGGGGTGAACCCACTTCTGGAATA
>CP070793.1:1162989-1174582 GCA_020346965.1 Chloroflexota bacterium
CGCGAATGACCTGTGTTTCCAGGGAATTGACGTATGGTGGTAAAAGGCCCTCAATTCCTAATGCTAGCCGCTCCTCTTCGGTAAACGCTGTCCCCTTGTTTAAGGTTGCGTCGTGGAGCAAGTCAATACCGGTGGGCATATCGGGAACCCGGACTCGCTTTTTCTCCCGCAGTTCTTTAGCACGCATGAACAATTCTCCTTATAGCACTAATTACTGATTGCCTATTATAGTACTCAAGATAAACAGCAAACGAGTCAGTTTGAGCTATTTGGCGTCGTTAGATTTCACCATGATTTTACGATAAGCTCAGGGGAAACTCAATCTTCTCCCTTCAAGTGAGAGGAATAGGACATTTATTTGCCGCAGCAATGCTTGTATTTCTTGCCTGAGCCACACGGGCAGGGGGCATTACGCCCAACTTTCTTGCCCACCGGAACCGCGTCCCTTCTTTTGGGAGTTTCCGTCTTGATACCGACACGGTAAATGCTATGGGCAACGTCATGCTGAATGCTGGCTAGGAGGGCTTCAAAAGAGGCATGTCCTTCTCTTTTATACACTACCAGTGGCTGTTCATGGCCGACAGACCGCAGGCTTATGCCCTGACGCAGATGCTCCATATCAGTAAGGTGGTGCATCCATAGTCGGTCAATGACGCGCAACATTACCAGTCGTTCTGCTATTCGCATGTCATCCGGGCCCAGCTCCTGCTCCCGCTGGTCGTAAAACCCGACGGCATAATCGGTTAGCTTTTCTATGATCTCCTTGTCACTTAGTTCGGAAAACCCATCGCTTCTGAAATGGGGTGGTAAAGGGAAGATGGTAGATAGATCTTCAAATAAGTCGGATAGATTAGATTGCCCTTCTTCCAGCTCGTAGCTAGCCTTGCTGAAATACCTGATTACCAGATTCTGAATTTCATCCTGTACCATAGATATTATGTTTGCTTTGAGGTCGGCACCGCCGAGTATTTTCTTCCTCTCGGCGTAAATCACCTCGCGGTGCCTATTGATGACATCGTCATATTCCACAAGGTGTTTACGAATATTGAAATGGTAGCCTTCAGTCTGAACCTGGGAATTGGTCAGAGCCTTGGTGGCAAAGGAATGCTCAATAGGGTTATTTTCATCCATACCCGCCCACTGCATAATTCCCTTAACACGTTCACCACCAAATCGGCGGAGAATTTCATCCTCTAGGGAAGCGTAAAAACGGGAACTACCCGGGTCCCCCTGCCTTCCTGCCCTTCCCCGAAGCTGGTTGTCAATGCGCCTCGCTTCGTGATGTTCGGTACCGACAATGTGAAGCCCGCCAAGCTCAAGAACCTTATCGTGCTCCTCCTGCCATTCTGCTTCATCACGTTCCTCACGACTGCCCCCAAGTATAATATCCACACCCCGCCCAGCCATGTTCGTAGCCACAGTTACGGCGTCCAGACGTCCGGCTTGAGCGATAATAGCTGCCTCCTTTTCGTGATGCTTGGCATTTAACACTTGATGCGGAACGCCATTTCTCTTCAGGAGGTCGGACAGATACTCCGATTTCTCAATGGATGTGGTGCCAATGAGGACAGGTCTTTTCTGATCATGCAATTGCTTGATTTCTCTGGTCACGGCAGCAAACTTGATCTTCTCGTCTTTGTAAATCTGGTCGGCGTGTTCAATACGAATCAAGGGCTTGTTCGTAGGTATTATCACTACTTCCAAGTCATAAATCTTGTGGAACTCTTCGGCTTCGGTGACGGCGGTGCCGGTCATGCCCGCCAATTTTTCATACATACGGAAGTAGTTCTGAAAGGTGATGGTTGCTAGTGTAACTGATTCGCGCTGGATCTTTACCTTCTCTTTAGCCTCGATGGCTTGATGCAATCCTTCAGAATACCTCCTGCCAAACATCAATCTGCCGGTAAATTCATCAACGATGATGACCTGTCCATCCTTAACTACATAGTCTTTGTCCCTTCTAAACAAGACACGAGCCTTTAGTGCGCTCTCCAGGTATTGAGTGAGAAAGTAATTGGAGGGGTCATAAAGGTCAGGTCCTTTAAGCACGCCTTCTCGCTTCAACATCTTCTCCATCTTGGTCATGCCGGTCTCGGTAAGGTTGGTGGTGCGCTTACGCTCGTCAATAGTGTAGTCTGTATCTTTGTCAAGGCGGGAGACTAGCTGGGCGAAGGTATAATACGTCTTAGTTGCTTCTTCGGCAGCACCACTGATAATCAGCGGTGTACGGGCTTCGTCAACAAGTATGTTATCGACTTCATCGACTATGGCGTAGTTCAACGGCCGCTGCACGCATTGAGACAGATCTAGGACCATATTATCCCTGAGATAATCAAAACCAAATTCGTTATTGGTGCCGTAGGTTATATCGGCCTCATAAGCCTGGCGGCGAGTGACAGGACGGAGGAATTTCCATTTCTGGTCCTCCGACTCATAGCTGGGATCATAGATATACGACGGGGCACGTTGGTCGGCTGTTTGCTGAGCATTAATGCAGGCTACGGTCACACCCAGGGCATAATAAATGGGGCCCATCCAGTGGCAGTCCCGCTTGGCAAGGTAATCATTGACGGTAACCAGGTGACTGCCTTGTCCGTTGAGGGCATTGAGGTAGAGAGGTAGAGTAGCAACGAGGGTTTTCCCTTCACCGGTCTTCATCTCGGCTATCTTACCCTGGTGAAGGATGATTCCTCCCATTAACTGAACATCAAAGTGCCGCTGCCTTATGGTTCGCTTGGCTGCTTCTCTGACAGCAGCATAAGCCTCCGGCAAAAGGTCATCCGGGCTTGCATCATCGGCTAGACGGGTTCTGAATTCGTCGGTTTTGGCTCGGAGCTCAGCATCGGTGAGCTTTTCAAACTCAGGTTCAAGCGAGTTTACTTGGTCAACCAAAGGTTGAAGACGCTTCAACTCTTTTTCATTGGAATCAATTAGATTGCTGAACCACTTAAACATTTCCGGCTAATAGTCCTCGGCCCTCAGCTAGTTGTCCTCTAATCTATTGTGACTCGAACATCGCTCCCACTGATAGGCCGGTGTGAATGCGATGAATGGCTTCGCCAATAAGTGAAGCTGTAGACAAGACAGTGATCTTGTCCAGTTTCTTTTCCCCATTAACTGGTATGGTATCGCTAACAACTACCTCTTTCACCCGGCTGGCGGCTATCCTCTGGATAGCGGGACCGGAGAGAATAGGGTGAGTGCAACAAGCATAAACCTCAGTAACACCATGTTCTAACAGAGCGTTTACCACCCCGACCAGAGACCCGGCGGTATCAATCTCATCATCAACCGTTAGAGCACGCATTCCCTTAACATTACCGATTATGTTGAGCGTTTCAGTGGCATCGATGTTTCCGAGGCGTCTCTTTTCAACAATAGCCAGGGGGGTACCGAGTTTAGCAGCCATATCACGGGCTACCTTGGAAATACCAATATCAGTAGCAACCACTACCAGGTTATCCAGAGCCTTTTTACTGACATACTGAGCTAAGATAGGCCGAGCGCTAAGCTCATCCACAGGTATCGTAAAGAATCCTTGAATCTGAGGGGCGTGGAGGTCAACGGTGAGCAATCTATTAGCTCCGGCCGTGGTAATCAAGTCGGCGATCAAGCGGGCTGTGATAGGAACCCTGGGTTGGTCTTTCTTGTCAGTGCGACCGTAACCGTAATAAGGAACGACCGCAGTAATTCGCCCTGCCGAAGCTCGCCTGCAGGCATCGAGCATAATAAGCAACTCAACCAGACTCTTATTCACTGGAGAGCAAATAGGTTGCACGACAAAAACGTCCCGTTCCCGGACATTTTCCAGGATACGCACAAATATGTTCTCGTTGCTAAACTCGAAGACATCAATCTTCCCCAGGGGTATACTTAGGTACTCACAGACGGACCCGGCTAAGGCAGGGTGAGCAGTACCGCTGAAAACTTTTAATTCATCCATCATACCTCCTCAGCTACTTGAATGCCGAGTTTGATTATAACACGAAATTCACACTGTTTCTTGTGGAGGGTCAGTAGAAGAAGGCAAATAAATTAAGCCGGGAAGAGATGTCTTATGCCAGTCCAGGAACGGGATGCCGTTGACACATCTCTCGTACGTCTTGGCTCACTTGCTCTTGTACTTTTTTATCCCCGGAAGAAGAAAGCACTTTGACAATAAAGGAGGCAATGCTCTTCATCTCTTCTGGTCCAAAACCCCTCGTGGTCACCGCCGAGCTGCCCAGCCTGATACCGCTTGTAATCCGTGGTGGTCTGGGATCAAAAGGAATCGTATTTCTATTCACGGAGATGCCTGCGGTCCATAAAGATTCCTCAGCATCCTTGCCGCTTATCCCTTGAGCAGAAAGGTCAACGATTACAGTGTGGTTATCTGTGCCACCGGAAACGATACGCATCCCCTGTCTCTGGAGTTCGGAAGCCAAAACTCGGGCATTCTCCAGCACGGACTTCTGATAACCAACAAACTCGGGTTGCATAGCTTCAAAGAAGCACACTGCTTTAGCCGCGATTATATGCATGCAAGGGCCACCCTGCATACCGGGGAAAACTGCAGCATCAATAGCTGGAGCCATTTCTTTGTCACATAAAATAAAGCCGCCCCTAGGGCCTCGCAAAGTCTTTTGGGTGGTGGCAGTAGTAACATGCGCGCAGGATACGGGGGAGGGATGAAGTCCAGCCGCTACTATTCCTGCTATGTGAGCCATGTCAGCCAATAGCTTAGCCCCCACCGTATCAGCTACCGCGCGGAATCTCTCAAAATCGACAATACGGGAATAACTGGTCGCCCCAGCTATTATCAATTTAGGCCTATGCTCCAGAGCTAACCTTTCAATTTCATTGTAATCAAGCATCTCGGTTTTAGGATCGACTCCGTAAGGTACAAAGTTATACGACTTACCTGAGAAGTTAACCTTAGAGCCATGGGTGAGGTGTCCGCCGTGGCTGAGGCTCATGCCCATAACAGTATCTCCATGCTCCATCAAAATTGAGTAGGCTGCCATATTAGCCTGGCTACCACTATGAGACTGCACATTGGCATGGTGGGCTTTGAACAGGTTTTGGGCTCTTTCGATAGCTAGATTCTCAATTTCGTCTATGTAAACACAGCCGCCGTAATAGCGACGACCAGGATATCCCTCAGCATATTTGTCATTTAGTACCGAGCTTTGGGCCTCAAGTACTGCCCGACTGGCATGGTTTTCAGAGGCAATAAGATTTATGGTGCTTGCTTGTCTAGCCGCCTCCGAACTGAGAATCTGAGCTGCTTTGCTATCACGCTGTGCCAAGTAAGATTTTTTCCGATTTCTACATTTTTGCTATAATAGTACTGGATATTATATCCTCGGTCAATCAGAAGACCGATCCAAATCGGTTCGTGCAACACAATTGACAGAACGTATTCATGGTGATAAATTAGCATATTTAGCAATCAAGAGGGAAGAGTGCTAAGATGGCTTTAAGGGAAAGAAGAGAGACCGTTCTCAGGGCGATAATTGAAGACTATATCACCAGAGTAACACCGGTGTCTTCAAATACTATCGTGGAAAAGCATGGCTTGAGGGTAAGCTCGGCCACCATTCGCAATGATACAGCGTACTTGGAACGAGAAGGATACATTGTTCACCCTCACCATTCAGCAGGAAGTGTACCGACTGATAAAGCTTACCGATACTATGTGGAATTGATAGGGGAAGAGATTGAACTTCCCCATGTTGAGCAGCATCTGATTTATCAGATATCTCAGGAAGCAAAAGAGGAGTTAGAGCAATGGCTTAAAACACTTGCGGCTCTTTTAGCTAGCCTTGTTCACAACCTGGTGGTAATAACCACTCCCAAAGCGGTTCGCTGCCGCTTCAAGCATCTCGATTTAGTGGGCTTACAGGATTTCATGGCTCTGCTGATCGTGGTTCTATACGAAGCAAAAGTTAGAAGGCAGGTGTTATCTTTCAATAGAAAGGTTAGCCAGGATGAGTTAACAAAGTTAGCTAATAAGCTAACTTCTATTTATGGTGGGATGACTAGCAGCCAGATCCTCGCCAAAAAGAAGAGCTTTTCTGCAGAGGAGGGGCAGTTGTCTGAATCTATAGCAGAAATTATGACTGCCGAAGATAAGCTAGCATACGGTGAACCTTACCTCGAAGGGTTGCGTTTGCTGCTGGGTCAACCAGAGTTTACCAACAGCCCTAAGATACTGGGAATCTTAGAAGTGCTCGAAGGAGAGGATTGGCTTGGAAATATATTCTGCCAGGAATCTCGTAAAGAAGGGGTAAGAGTAGTCATTGGTGAGGAAAACCCAGAACCGGCATTACAGGACTTGAGTCTAATAGCCAGCGAATATGGATTACTGGATAAAGCCAGTGGCATTGTGGGAGTGATTGGCCCCAAACGGATGGATTACGCCAAGACTATCTCTTCGCTTAACTGCCTCTCAGCATTGCTAAGCAATTCAGTAGCCGAATACATCTAAAGGAGGTCCAATCTTGGACGAGGGTGATGAAGTAATCGAAGAAGGCATTGAACAAACCGAAGATATAGAAACATTACAGCAAGCGCTAGCTGAGGAGAAGGAGAGGGCAGAGAAGCATTTAGCCAGTTGGCAACGATGCCAGGCGGATTGGGTTAACTACAAGCAACGTGCCGAACAGGAAAAAAGCGAGGTCATTGAGTTTGCCAATAGCACGTTTATCTGTAACCTTTTACCTATCATGGATGACCTGGATAGAGCTTTTGCGTCAGTCCCTGTTGATCTAGAGGAATCAAACTGGACTGAAGGTATCAGGCTCATCTATAATAAATTGAAGACAAGCCTGGAGGCACAGGGGCTGACAGAGATACAGACTCGAGGTGAACCCTTTGATCCTCGTCTCCACGAAGCAATAATGCAACAAGATGGGAAAGAAGGAATAATTATTGAGGAGCTGCAAAAGGGCTATAAATTTAAGGAAAAGGTAATCCGTCCTGCCATGGTAACAGTTGGTAGAGGAATAAAAAGAAAAAGAAGAGAGCAAGCAAATCAGAAGGAGAATTAGAAATGGGAAGAGCGATAGGAATTGACCTAGGTACTACATTAAGCGTAGTAGCGGTGATGGAGGGGGGCGAACCTAAGATAATACCCAGTGCCGAAGGCGGCAATCTTGTTCCTTCAATGGTAGCAATAGGGAAAGGTGGGGAGAGATTGGTTGGGGAGTTAGCCAAGCGCCAGGCAATAGTAAACCCCGAGAATACCATATTCAGCATAAAGCGCCTAATTGGGCGAAAGTTCAAGAGCCGTACTGTTCAGAGCGATATGAAGCGCCTACCGTATAAGATTACTGCGGCCTCCAATGGCGATTGTCGGGTGGTAATGGGTGGCAAGGAGTATAGTCCTCAGGAAATATCAGCCATGATCCTGCAAAAGCTGAAGGCTGATGCTGAGGCTTATCTTGGAGATAAAGTCACCGACGCTGTAATCACAGTGCCGGCCTATTTCAACGATAGCCAGCGAAATGCCACCAAAGATGCCGGCGCTGTAGCCGGGCTCAACGTTTTGCGTATCATTAATGAACCTACGGCATCAGCACTGGCTTACGGAATGGATAAGAAGCAAGATCAAACGATTGCTGTTTATGACCTTGGCGGCGGGACTTTCGACATTTCTATCCTCGATATAGGGGAGGGCACCTTCCAGGTTAAGTCAACCAACGGGGATACACACCTCGGTGGTGATGACATCGACCAGAGAATTATGGATTGGGTATGTGACGAATTCAAGAAAGAACAAGGCATAGACTTGAGTCAAGACAAGATGGCACTGCAGAGGTTGAAAGACACCGCTGAAAAGGCAAAGAAAGAATTATCCACAGTAGCTCAAACAGAGATTAGCCTTCCCTTTATTACTGCCGATGCCAGCGGTCCCAAGCATCTCAGTATGACCCTAACTCGAGCCAAGTTAGAGCAGCTATCAGACGACCTGATAGAGAGAAGTATTGAACCATGCCGCCAAGCCCTGAGCGATGCTGGCCTCAATGCAAGCCAAATCAATAACGTGATTCTTGTCGGTGGTCAGACCAGGATGCCAAAAGTTCAGGAGTCCATAACGCAATTCTTTGGCCGAGAGCCCGTCAAGGGAATCAATCCCGATGAGGCGGTAGCTTTGGGCGCTGCCATTCAGGCTGGGGTGCTTAAGGGTGAAGTAGGAGAGGTTCTTCTGCTAGATGTCACGCCGCTCACTCTAGGGATAGAAACGCTAGGAGGAGTAGCAACTCCACTAATCCCGCGTAATACCACCATACCGACTTCGAAGAGCCAGATCTTCAGCACTGCCGGCGATAATCAACCAAGCGTTGAAATACACGTCCTTCAAGGCGAACGTCCCATGGCTGCCGATAATCGTACACTAGGACGCTTTATGCTTGATGGAATCTTACCAGCGCCGCGGGGCGTGCCCCAGATTGAGGTTACTTTCGATATTGATGCCAATGGCATCCTGAATGTTAGTGCCCGCGATAAAGGTACCGGGAAGGAACAGAAAATTACGATTACTGCCTCCAGCGGATTGAGCAAAGAAGAAGTGGAACAGATGAAACGAGAGGCCGAGCAATATGCTGCTGAGGATAGCAAACGTAAGGAAGAAATGGAGGTGCGAAATACCGCTGACAGCCTGGTTTATACGACAGAGAAAACTGTTCGCGACCATGGAGATAAAATACCCGCCGATGTAAAAAAGGAAATAGATGCTAAGACAGCCGCTCTCAAATCGGCTCTTCAAGGGCAGGATGTAGACGCCATTCGTAGTGCTACCCAAGAGCTAACGCAGGTTATGCAGAAGGTCGGAGCATCGGTTTACCAGCAACCCGGACAACCCCCACCCAGTGGAAAGGAACCCGGTGGTGAAGGAGAGGGAGATGGAGGAGAAGAAGGAGAAGAAGGTACTGTGGAAGGGGAGTTTCGCGAGGTCTAAGCAATAAATATTAATTCCTAATTCCTCGTAATTGGGAACGCGGTATCACATTTCTCCCAAGGATCACAATGGCAACGTCTGAGCTAGAACAATTCATTATAAGTGCCGATAGAATTTGGCAAAAGGCGCTAGAAGAGAAGCGCTTGACTCATAATCCCGCTGATCAGGAATTGAGAAAGCTTGTGGAAAAAGAGCCAAGCGTCAAGAAGACGTTGTACAGGAACTTCGTCGCCAGCAGCGAACCTACTTCCAGGTCAGCGATGTTCACCAAGAACAGCATTGACCATCTATTTGGCGAGGATGAGCTAAAGCTGTTAGTAAACTGTGAGAAGGCCTTGGCCAAAGAGAGATTGATTTCAATGGACAGAATTGTCGGCAATAGGAGTAGTAACACTACGGTCAGGTTGATTGTCCCGGAGCGATTTGCCCATGTTGCGTATGGAGGCGGGAACCTGTTTATACCCCCAAAAATGGAGGTCAAAGAGCCAACCTACTATATCCTATTCTTCGCAGATGAGGCTTTTGAGACTAACCAGTCAAAGTCGCTCCCCGAGAAAGATATTACCATCAGATTGGCTATGCTGGACGACGGAAGGTTTGTCAAGATAATCAGAAATGGTAACTATATAGGTGAATACAAAAAGGGAGTGTTCGCCGCCGAGGATTGGGCAGCTAAGACGAAAAGAGGGGGCATCTTCTTGCATGCTGGCTGCCGGGAGGATTACCTTCAATCAGCACATGGGGACTATCGTCTCGCGAGGACGCTACTTGTGGCATTAAGTGCCAACGGGAAGACAACCACAACCTGTAGAATCCTAGCTAAAAAGGGAAGGGAAAAATCGTGGCTTATTCAGGATGATGGCGGGACTCTCATGCCCGATGGTTCTTTTCATGGATTTGAGGCCGGGGGAATCTTCGTAAAAACGGAGGGCGTGAACCCCGGGGAGCAAATCGAAGTATATTACGGACTCCTAATACCAAGGACTGTCTGCGAGAATGTCCACGTGACCGAAGATGGAGATTTTGACTTCTACAATTTAGATAGAACATCCAATGGCAGAGCAGTAGTATTGAGAAGAGATTTTATGCACGCCAGTCGCTATATCGATGTAGATAGGATTAACAATCTGATTCTTATCACCAGAGGACCACTGATTCCGGCAATATCAAAGCTGACCCGGGTACAAGCGGCAGCCTTGATGGTGCTGGGACAGGCAATGGAATCCTCGGCCGGTGACCCAACGCAGGCAGGGAGAATCAGAAGCGAGTTTTTCTATGACCCCTTTATAGCCGGAGACCTGGCCGAGCATGCTAATATATTCTATGAGATAATAAAAGGTATTCCCCACTTGAATTACTATCTGATAAATACTGGAGGAATAGGGGAAGCAGAATACTACAAAGACATAAAACTGGAATCTACGATGGCAGTACTCGATTCTCTATTAAGGGGAGGTTTGGAGGATTGGGTGGATTCTCCAACGGGTTTTAGCGTGCCCAGATCGATAAGATATGTAGATGATATTTACTTGCATCCTGAGAAACTTTACTCTATAACTGAATTCGAAGAAAAACAGGGGAAACTTAACAAAATTAGATGCGAATCTGTGAAAGAACTTGGAGAGTCCCTGCATCCCGATATCAGGGAACTTTTTAGCAATCCGAATATTGTCTAGTAGAATTATAGATCACAAATATTTTGCGTGGAATTTAGGTGTAAAATAGCTGTAAATCATACGGAGGACAAAAGTGGCAGAGTTTACTGAACTTTATGAAAGACTAAAGAAGGAAAAGGTAGAGCTACTAGAGAAATTGGAGCAGTTGAGAACTCTGGGTCAGCCATCGATCGATAGGAAGGAAGGCAGTCCATTCGGCAAAAGGGAAGAGGAAGCCGATGAAGCCTCCGAGCTGGAGAAAAGATTGGCTTTGGAAGAAAGGCTAAGAGAATCCCTTAATTGGGTTGAACACGCTTTAGAAAAGTATGAAGCCGGCACCTATGGTTTGTGCGATTCCTGTGGGCAACCTATAGAGGAAGGTCGCCTTGAAGCCATACCTCAGGCAAGCCTATGTCTGAGCTGTAAGACTAAGCAGACAAAGGAAACAAAAGGTATAAGATAAATTGCGCTCAATTGTGTTGTGGCTCGGCAAAATCGGCGACTTCGTTGTGGACAAAGATAATTCGAAACCGTCTGTGCGTGATATCATCAAGAGAGCAACACTATGTCTTCTCATTATTGCCTTAGTAATCGCTTCAGATCAACTGACCAAGCTGTGGATTAGAACTAACCTAGAAATTGGGGAATCGTTCCCGCTGATTGGCCGCTTGAGTTTTATCCATATTAGCAATACGGGCTCTGCCTTTGGTTTACTTGCCAATCAAACATTTCTTATCATCGTCATTAGCATAGCTGCTTTGCTTTTTATATTGCTGTTTCTGCGTTACTTGTCCCCAGCGACTACCCTGAGCATTGTAGCTATCGGTCTGCTCATGGGTGGTGCTTTGGGCAATCTCATAGACCGCCTCCGCTTTGGTTCTGTCACTGACTTCATTTACTTCCGTTTGTGGGGTGATTTCCACTGGCCTGCCTTCAACATCGCTGACGCATCTATAGTGGTCGGTGTCTGTCTTCTTATTTATTCCTTCTACAGGTC
>CP070793.1:1174682-1179764 GCA_020346965.1 Chloroflexota bacterium
ACCAGAGCTTTATCCAACGTCTCTTGGAACGGAGGATAGAATTCCTGTAAAGCGGTTATCCATTCATATTTACCCCGAGCTATTTCATCCAATTGCTCTTCCATCTGCGCTGTGAAACCAGGATCAACTATTTTAGGGAAATGCTCAGCCAGGATTTTGCTGACAATTACCCCTAGTTCAGTAGGGTGGAATTTGCCATTGGCTTTGTTCACGTAATCTCTTTCTTGAATGGTGGATATAATAGGCGCATAAGTACTCGGCCGTCCGATTCCTTTCTGCTCCAGTGCTTTTATCAGTGTAGCCTCAGTGTAGCGGGGGGGCGGCTGGGTAAAACATTGTTCGGGGAATGTTCCCAGGTAAATCAAGTTATCTCCGATTCTCAGCTTGGGTAATGAAACAGGGCTTTCCGCTCGCTCACCTTCATCCCGGCTTTCGCTGTAAACAGTCATGAAGCCAGGAAATTTAACCACAGAGCTGCTCGCTTTGAGTAGATATCCTCGGTGCCGCTTTTCACCGCCAGCGTTGCTAGCTTCTATCTCTGCGTTGGTTGTGTCGTATAAAGCCGCCGACATCTGACTGGCGACCATGCGCTTCCAGATAAGTTCGTAGAGTCTCAACTGAGCTGGATTAAGGAATGCTTTGAGTTGCTCTGGTTGGCGGTAAATCTTGGTGGGTCTAATTGCCTCATGAGCTTCCTGAGCCCACTTTACTTTCTTGGCAAAACTACGCGGCTTTGGAGGGAGGAATTTGGCTCCGTATTTCTTATTAATGAACTCTCTTGCCTCGGCTATAGCAGAATCAGCAACGTGTGTAGAATCAGTGCGCATATATGTAATAAGCCCCACCGAGCCTTCCTTGCCCAGAGGCAAGCCTTCGTAAAGTTGCTGGGCAATAGCCATAGTTCGCCCGGCGCTGAAGTGTAGTTTCTGCCACGCTTCTTGCTGCAAGGTGCTGGTGATAAAAGGTGGGGCAGGTTGACGACTTAACTGTTTAGTTACTACTGTCTTGACTTTGTATTCAGCATTCTCTAATTCAAATGTAACCCTATCTGCTTCATCTCTATTGCCAATATCTAGCTTGGTGCCGTCAGCCAGGGCGAACAGCCTGGCTCTAAAACTCGCCTCTTCTTCTTCCGCCGGGGTTAGCTCGACTTCCATAATCCAGTACTCTTTTGGAATAAAGTCTTGAATCTCCTGCTCGCGATCAACAATCATCCGCACGGCTACAGATTGAACTCTACCTGCGGAAAGTCCCCTCCGTACCTTTCTCCAGAGGAGCGGACTCAGCTTGTAGCCTACAAGCCTATCGAGGATACGCCGAGCTTGCTGGGCATTCACCAGGTTCATATCGATAGAGCGTGGGCTTTGAAAAGCCTCTTTGACGGCGTCCTTGGTTATTTCATGAAAAACCACCCGCTGCGGGGGGGCATCATCCTTATCCAGCTTGGTTGCCTGTACCAAGTGCCAGGAAATGGCCTCTCCCTCGCGGTCAGGGTCAGTAGCCAAATAAATGGAACTAGCACTACTGGCCGCCTTTTTAATTTCGCCAACTATTTTTTTCTTCTCCGCTGGCACAACATACTTGGGGATAAAGTCCTTGCCTACATCTACGCCGAGGCTGGTCCTGGGCAAATCACGCACATGCCCCATTGATGCTTTGACATTGTAGCCGCGTCCGAGAATCTTATTTAGCGTCCTTGCCTTGGCGGGAGATTCTACGATGACTAGTTTACTTGCCATTATTTACCCTGTCTTAACTTGCCCCCATAAAACTACACGATTCTTTGGGGGTCCGATGTATTTGCTTCATAATTTAATTGAGTCATCATGAGAATAGCAGGATTTTTGAGGATGGTCTAATTCCTTCGAGCCAGTACATAATGCATGTTTCCCACTTGTCTGGCTATCCCTTTCAATTCTAGCAACGCCAAAGTGCTGCCGACTTCCTGCATAGTTAGACCGCTCTGGCGGCAAATTTCATCTATATGACTGGGTTCTGCGGTCAGCTGCTTCAGTATAGCGGATTCGAATTCGTTAGTAGGGGAGAATTCCTTAATTTCTGATTGTCGAACTACGATGGTCAGGTTCAGTTCCTGGAGGATATCAGTGTCATTGCGTACCAATTTGGCTCCCTCTTGAATAAGACGGTTAGTTCCCTGACTGGCCGGCGAGAGGATGCTGCCCGGGATAGCGAAGACCTCTCGATTCTGTTCCACTGCCTGATGGGCTGTAATTAAAGCTCCGCTTCTTTCTCCAGCTTCCACCACTAACACACCCAGACTCAAGCCGCTCATGATTCGATTGCGGAGCGGAAAGTTCTCAGCCCTGGGTTTGACGCCCAAAGGATATTCACTAACCAGGGCGCCCTGTTCCATAATAGCTTGGGCCAGTTTGGCATTTTCTCTAGGGTAGACGATATCCAGACCGGAGCCGAGCACAGCTATGGTTCTGCCCCCGGCGTCCAGAGTAGTCCGATGAGCCACGGAGTCAATTCCTCTGGCTAATCCACTGACAATGGTAATCTTACTTCGGGCTAAATCGGTTACAATCTCCTCAGTTACCTGTCTCCCATAGATGGTGGGACGACGGGTACCAACTACGGCTAGGCAAGCCTCATCCTCGGCCGGAAGGTTGCCCCTTACATAAAGCACCGGAGGGTAATCATAAATTTGTTTTAATCTGACAGGATAAAGAGGATCCTCATATATAAGTGGCTTTACTCTGTAGCGTTCCAGTTTTTCCATCTCGTCATCAAGTGAAATTACCGGGCGTAGGGATACCAGCGTATCTACGCTTCTAGCATCCAGTCCCGCTTGTCTTAGCCTGCCTGCGGGAGCTTTCCAGGCGTCCTGTAGATTGCCAAAGTGCTGTTTTAGTCGAGAAATCCGTACCCGACCGACCCCCGTTATCCCGGAAAAAGCCACCCAGTATTTCAGTTCGTCAGCACTTATCATATTAAGCCTTGCTGGATTTTAGCATAACTTTCTCTGCAAAAGAGAGCTATTGACACGGTGCAGTAGCTATGCTACGCTAAAATAGATTGAGACTCGCTTGATGCGAGGGTGTCTAATTGTCGCCCTGACCCTGAGTGCAGCCAAAGGGAAGGGTTCCCAAATTTTCCAGTCACGCCAGCGAATCTCAAAAGTAAAGAGGGGATTATTAAACAGACTTGGTGGGAAAAGGAGGTGAACAATGGGCACAGCTGAGCCCTTACCGAGTAGTTTAGTTGACTTAGGCCTAGCTACGATGGTGCTGATCTTGGGGGTTTTTTTCATCATCGTGGGCATAATAATAGCTGGTGTAATATATAGGGAGTCGCGCGAATGGAGGAAGATGATATTGCCCATGTTTGATAGGGACTCCTCTGTGATAGTACCCGAATCCTCCGAGGAACCAGGCGGGTTAACGCCGAGAATGGCGGCTTTTGGCAAGGAGATATTTAACCGACTCTTTAATCATATGGACGTCGCCGGCTTGCTAGGCGGCGCTGCCACCGTCATCATGGGCTTAATCATACTCTTGATAGGGCTTCAAATCGGAAGCTAAGTTAGCGCCCGAATGGCGGCCTCAGGCAAGGAGAAATTTGGTTGAGTCTTTACTCGTATTGACTCGCTGGCCTGCTAGGCGGCGCCACTACCGTTGTCCTAGGCATACTTGTAGTCTTGGTAGGACTTACTTTCAGTGTTCAGACCTTTCCCCAGTGTACCTTTAACACCGGTGACAGGCCACCACGACCAAATGTGATAAACTATGCTACTCGAGATGCGGGCCATCAGCCTGAGGAAGAAAATACCAAACTCTGCAACCCAGCTTATCGGTGGGTTATAGATAATAACGGCTACAACTCGACCGATAAACCTGGTTACGACAACTATGGCAGTTGCTATACCGTTTAACGGTGGATTGTATAAGAGCCAGGCTACTGCGGCCGAAGTCCCCCTGAGGTAAAAAATCAAGGCGGCTACAAACCAGCGAAGTGGTGGGTGGTACAGGAACCAGGTTATACCTAGAGGAATTCCCACCACTATTTTCCAGAACAGGGCAACAGTACGAAAGTAAATGTCCCAGAACAAATCTCTTACGGTAGGCCAGCCGCGGCGCCATATCCTCACCAGCCATACCACTAGCCCCAGTAAGAGCAGGAAAAGGAAGATCAATCCAAAGGCTAAGACTGTGACTGGTACCTCTATATTTATAAATGGTACGGTGAATCTGGGGACGTCAATAATGTAGCCCAGGCCCATACCCAGGACCAGCAGCACAAAAGCCAGAAAGGCGATGTTTCTCAGTTGAGCTGACCATCTGCCCATCCGCACCAGCCAGGGATAGACAATGCGCCAGGTGAATAGAAGAGCCGCTGGAATCAGGGCTAGAGCCAGTAGAGCTAGCGCCGTCGACCCGATACCTAAGAAGAAGGCTATCGCTCCACCGAAGTATATAATAACCGCGGTGAGCAGTAAGAGCACTAGACAACTCATATGGTCCTACTCTCCTCGGCGTACCGAGACAATTTCATCCTACTATTCTTGAGCAATATCATCGGTGTTTCAGGGATTTATCCGAGAAGAAATAACAAAGCTCCCAACAAAGCTGTGGCACAAATCACCACAGCACTCGTCATCATACCCATGACCACAGTGAGAGCCGTAGAAAGCATAGCCGCCAGGCCTGCGAATATACTCATACCTGCGGTAAATAACATCATCGGCGCGAGCAACAATAAACCTATCATGCGACACCACACTCACTAGTGGACCCGCTCAACATCATGTTACTACTTCCAAAGAGTCTCATCCCATGCTGTACGCTTGCCCACAATCAGCTTTATGCTCACCGCCAACCCAGCAATCTTCCCCGCTCTATCCACCTTACCGCATAACCGGCAGAATTTCTGCGGATTGAACTTATTCCGATACCATAAATTTCGTTTCTCGATAGGCCACTACCATGAGCACAACCAGCACTACCAGTCCTATTACTACCCATATCCAGATTGGGATCGGTGATACCCTGAATCCGACATAATCCGACCAGGGGCCTTCGTTGCCGTAATCGTCTACTATCTTGGCCCGCCAGTAGTAAT
>CP070793.1:1179864-1193739 GCA_020346965.1 Chloroflexota bacterium
ATTAAACCTGATTGAAATCCTCTCCATGATTTCGGTTGAAGGGGTAATCGGATAGCCAGCGTAATAACGACATCCCGCTCTAATGGCACCCTCGACGATTGCCTCATTCCCAGAAACGTAATACTTTCCCATGTTTCTGTATTCTATTTCTATCCCCGATGTCGACGGAATCTCTTCTAGTTAGCAATGCCGCAGCGGGTAGTATCTTTGGCAAATACCCATAGCATCCAGAATTAACTTGTTTCAGTACCCTCGAGTACCGTTATGTTTTTACTAGCTAATTCCTCCATGAAATTCTGGTAGACCTTTCCTTCTATAGCATCCTCGGGAGGCACTATACCTTTCTTTTCTATTGCTCCCTTCCCTATGAGTTTAGCCCCTACAGCAGCAGGGAAACCCGTCACCCTTCCCATAGCAGAAATCCCGCTCTTGGTATCCGCCTCCTCCCACATATAATAATCAATTTTCATTTTGTGCCCGTTATTTGTTCCAGTCACTGTGTTCCACATAACGCATACATCAGCATCACCCTCCACTGCCTTGAGCTTGGGCTCAATAATGGATAATAGGAAGTCCCGAGGTGCTATCTTCATACCCCTGAACTCCACAGGCGTAAGGTCGAGCATTCCAAATTCCTTGAGTGTATCTATCGACTCAAAATGACCTGGCCATCTGATAGTCTTCTCTGCGAATTCATTAAGCTGTGGTCTCGTATGAATATAAGAAGGCATACCGGAGGTCACGGCGCATTCCAATTCCTCATTCTTGCCAAATTTGGTAAATCTGAATTTTTCACGATCACTCAGTGCCGATACTTCCACTATCTTACCATTTTTGATCACTTCCACTTGAACCATGTACTGTCTTAAGACATGCTGGAAAGCCCAAGTAATCATGTATTTTAAGGGGTATTTCGCGCTGACTTCCTTAGTAGGGATGCCGCCGACTCTTGCTATCGCTGACTCGGCCGTGTCCATTTTCCTGATAGCCTCACCAACTGTGATATTACTCAAACCGGGGGCAAAGCCTAATCCGTCAACGACTATGACATCATTCTCCGTGGCTCTCTTATGGAGGTATTCCCCATACTCCTCCAAGGTCATTTGATCGGGAATATTTAACCCTTCCGTCTCATAAGGGTCCGGTCGTCTATGATAATCTTCGAGTATGTCAACGACATCTAATCCGACCTCAATCGCAGCCTCGACAGTCATATAGCTTATTTTCCTGGCAGGTAAGGAAATGATGCCAACGTCATATTCGTTCATGAGTATTTTCATATCCGCGGTATTACTGACATCAAGAATGTGCAGTTTGAGTTTGCTGCTATTGATCCGTTTCTGTAGTCTCTCAAGATTGCCTCTCTGCTTATCCACTATCCCTACCATTTCCACCTCATTATCCCTGACTAGATCCCAGGCACTCGCGGCACCCACTTTACCCGAACCAATAACTAAGACTTTCATATCACCTCCATTCTTTGCCTCCTGCTGACACCTTCTGACAATCAATGTATTCCTTGCCTGGGGCAATGCAGCTTGCCCGTGCTGTGTCTTTTGGTGTCTCAGGTCGTAGAAGTGTAATACTTTCGTCGTTTGCGAGCAAATGTACTCATTCAAATGATTGAAGATACCTCCTCCTTCCCTTGCTTTCTTGAGATTGACGCCGAACATGGCAAGGGACACAAACGCAAAAGAGATCTGCTCACAGGACAGAAGATTAGACGAGAGATATTCCCAGTCAGGCTGGCAATGGAATCGACCTGGGATTTGAGAATTGCATACTGACTTGAAGGGTTTTACTTGGGAGCGAGTTAACTAACGCATATTTATCAGGAGAATAGAAACACATTCAGCGAAAAGCTCGGAATTCCTCTAGAAAATTTCGAATCAAAAGCACATAGAAAAGTAAGACTTGATAACAGCCTTAGCAAGATATCCAATCAGCTCGCCTTGATTCTCTGAGATTATCCCCAGAAAGGTACCGAGGAGACAGAACCCCCCTATAGATTCAGGCTGACTCGCCTTTGAAACTCACGCAAGCAAGAATAGCAGCGCTATCCATGCGTGATCCCTCAATATCCAGCAACCGCGGTAATAATCTAGGCTTTCTCTATTCTGAATACTTTCGTGCCGCAGCTAGGGCAAACACCTTTGGTCGCTGGCCTGCGGTTCTTGAGCATAACGCGCTGGGGATTTCTTATCTCTACCTTTCTCCTGCACTTCATACAATATGCTGTTGCCATCATACCCTCCTTATAATTATGCTGTACATATATTGATACTATAAGAACAAAGCTTTGTCAATACCCTTTCGGTTTCCAAAGCACAGACTGCGAAAATGTGATCGATTCGATAAGCTGCAAAGAGTTAGTAATATTCAAAGCCCTGGTATTTGGCGACATATGGCCTTCTAATCTAAACAAGTGGATAACTGTTGCTTTGCCTTATCCAATCGGTCAAGGCACTTTTCTTTTCCCAATACTGCCATTGTCTGAAACAATGGTGGTGCTGCAACTCGCCCTGTAACAGCTACCCTCAATAAACCGAAGAATTTCCCCGTGCCTAAGTTTAGCTCTGCAGCCAATGGGCGCAGGATATACTCGAGTGTAGTGGCATCCCATGCGGTTGCTTCCTCTAATTTTCTCAAAGTATTCGTGATGATTTGGGTAGCAGATCTGGCATCCAATTCCTTACTCAAAAGCAAGCCTGTGTCATATCGCAGCTCATCTATGAAGAAAAAACTAGCAAGCTCAGGAACGTCGGCCAGAGTCTTGGCTCGTTCCTGAACTAGAGAGAGAACCTGGTTTATATAATCGTGGTTCAATGGGCGCTCAACTGATTCTCCTAGATCCCTATCCAAAAATGGCATGGCTTGCAGGACGAATTCTCCTAGATTCAGGTTGCGCAAGTAAACTCCGTTCATCCATTCCAGTTTATCTTTGTTGAATATAGCTGCCGTTTTCCCTACCCTCTCCAGAGAGAAGTGCTTTATCAATTCTTCCCGGGATAATAATTCAGTCTTATCATCAAACGACCAGCCCAGGAGCGCCAAGAAATTGACCATGGCTTCCGGTAAGTATCCCTGCCTTTGATACTCTGTGATGGTGGTAGCACCATGTCTCTTGGATAGTTTGGCACGGTCAGGTCCCAGAATCATAGGTAAATGAGCGAACTGTGGCGCTTGCCAGTTTAGAGCCCCGTAAAGTAAAACGTGGCGAGGGGTGCTGGACAGCCATTCATCAGCCCTGAGGACATGCGAGATAGCCATTAAATGGTCATCTACAACACTCGCTAAATGATAAGTGGGATAGCCGTCCGATTTCAGCAAAACAAAGTCGTCAAGGACATCGTGCTTGAAAGTGACTATTCCGCGAATTAAGTCGCAGAAAGTGGTTTCGCCTTCAAGGGGAGTTTTGAAGCGAACTACAGGATTACTACCTGCTGCCTGCAACCGCGTTCTTTCGTCTTGCGTTAAATCTCGGCAAAGGCGATCATATTTCGGCGGCTGTTTCTGTCTTGCCTGTTCTTGGCGCATCGCATTTAACCGCTCCGGAGAGCAGTAACATAAATAGGCATTGTCCTCTTCAAGTAGTTTACGGGTGAATTCGTTGTAAATAGATAGTCGTCGTGATTGAGAGTAAGGTCCTTCATCCCAGTCCAGGCCAAGCCACTTCAGGCTCTCTAGTATTACCTCCACCGCACCTTCTACCTTGCGCGTCATGTCAGTATCTTCAATTCGTAAGATAAACTTGCCGCTATGGTGGCGAGCAAAAAGCCAGTTGAATAAGGCAGTCCTAATGTTGCCTAAATGTGGATATCCTGTGGGACTGGGCGCAAAACGTAGTCTAACCAATTTTCCCGATTCAGACTGCATTGCGCAATGTGTTTGTGAATTAACCTTTCACTTAGAGAGAGTTTGATGTAGTTTTTTCAACCGTTCCAGATGTTTCCTCAGTCTCTGCGCAAGCTGTTCGACCTGGTTCAGTGCATTCTGAGTATCTTCCATTTCAGTGGTTATCTTGAATAATATTTCGCTTTGCCGCCCGCTTAGTCCAGCCTCGAAATCAGATAGCTCTTCTATTCCAGCCTCTCCCATTAATTTGGACAAGAGGGTGCTCTCTCTATCAGTCTGCTCTTTAGCTAGTTCCTCGTAAGACTTCATGTCTTCGGTTTCCTTTCTTTTCTATCAGGATGTTGAAATTCTAACATGGCTTAATATCCCAAACAAGACCTCGACTTGGCATCACATCTATAGACAATGCTGCTGTTAGTGCTAATCATGCAAAATTTCATTATTTCCTATATATTAAGTATTAAGGATTGCCGCTTATTTATTATTGCGGCGATCAACGTTAGATGTCACATTTCAAGATAGTCGCTGATTTTGGGCTTACCGGTGATCAATCTCAGGCAGTCGACAAGCTAGTTGAAGGTCTAAAGAAAGATTACCATGAGCAAACATTGCTGGGTGTCACTGGCAGCGGCAAAACATTCACCATGGCTAATATCATCGAGAGAATCCAAAAGCCGACTCTCGTTATTTGCCACAACAAAACACTGGCTGCTCAACTAGCGACTGAGTTTAAGGAATTCCTTCCCGATAATGCTGTGGAGTATTTTGTAAGCTACTATGACTATTATCAGCCGGAGGCTTATGTCCCCAGTACCGATCTCTATATCGAGAAGGAAACTGATATTAATGAGGAGATTGACAAACTACGGCACGCTGCTACCAGATCTCTCTTCACCCGTCGAGATGTAGTTATTATAGCTTCGGTCTCCTGTATTTACGGCCTGGGTGAACCTGAAGAATATAAGAGCTTTGTACTAACTGTTGAAAGCAACAAGCTCTACAAGCGAGACAAGCTAGTCCGTCACCTGATTGACATGCAATACGAAAGAAATGATTATGACTTCACTAGAGGCAGATTCCGTATTCGGGGGGACACTCTGGAGATTCAGCCGGCTTACGAGGAAATAGCTCTAAGAATCGAATTCTGGGGAGATGAGATCGAGCGTATCGTAGAGATAGAACCTCTAACTGGCGAACTGTTGGCGGATCGTGACCGGGTGGATATCTATCCGGCCAAGCACTTCGTTACTTCTCAGGATAAGCTGGCGGCTGCAGTAGAAGATATCGAAATTGAACTACGGGACCGATTGAAGGAGTTACAGAGCCAGGGAAAATTACTGGAAGCCCAGAGGCTCGAGGCTCGGACCAACTACGATATAGAAATGCTCAAAGAGGTAGGATACTGCACCGGAGTGGAAAATTACTCACGACATCTTCAAAGGCGGGCACCGGGAAGCACACCCTGGACTTTGCTGGATTACTATCCCGATGACTTCCTGCTTTTCGTAGATGAATCACACATGACCCTGCCACAGATAAGAGGCATGTATCACGGTGACATTTCTCGAAAAAAGACACTGGTTGATTATGGTTTTCGCCTGCCTTCAGCCTTAGATAATCGCCCTATGAATTTTACCGAATTTAACGAGCACATCTACCAGGCTATATATGTCTCAGCTACCCCCAAGCCTTACGAATATGAGCGTAGCCAACAAGTAGTGGAGCAATTGGTACGCCCCACGGGTTTGCTGGAACCTACCGTTGAGGTTAAGCCAGTTAAGGGGCAGATAGATGACCTTATTCATCAAATAAAAACTAGAGTAGTCAAGGGGGAGCGTTGTTTGGTTACTACGTTGACCAAACGGATGGCTGAGGAATTGAGCGATTACTTGAAGGAAATGGAAATCAAGACCCATTACCTGCATTCAGAAGTAGATACTTTAGAACGAGTAGAGATTCTACGTGATCTCCGTCTCGGTGTCTATGATGTAGTGGTGGGTATAAATCTTCTCCGCGAAGGACTGGATTTGCCCGAGGTGAGCCTAGTAGCCATACTCGATGCTGATAAAGAAGGCTACCTGAGGTCTGAGGAGGCACTTATTCAGACCATGGGGCGCGCTGCCAGACACATAAATGCTCATGCAGTGATGTACGCTGACAATATAACGCAATCCATGCAGAAGGCAATAGAAGAAACAAGTCGCCGCCGTCAAGTGCAGGAGGTTTATAATAAGGAGCACGGTATTACTCCCCACGGAATTAAGAAGGCAATCAAAGATATAACTGAGAGGGTTCAAGCAGTAGCCGAGACGAGAATCCCTTATGCGGTCAACCCCATCTCTAAGGACGAAATAAGGCAGCTTATCAAGCAGCTGGAATCTCAAATGAAATCAGCAGCCAAGAATCTGGAATTCGAGAAAGCCGCTATGATTCGAGACCGCATCATAGAATTAAGAAAAGACGAAGACCTGATTTCACCCATCGTAAAACAGTAATCCATCCAGCCGTTCAGTAAGAGTTAACTCTACTTGAAGCCACCTATTTGCTCTCTTGGTCTGGGCAATTGACTATCACATCCTGTGCCCTGCGAACGTTCGAGGGTGATAAATATCAATAGCTCATTCTATTGGTGATTAATCTCAATGAAAAATCATAGAAGTACTGCAGATACTCTTAGCCAGTATCCGTCAACGGAAGTCAGAGAAGAAATTGGGACTAAAGTAACAGAATCATAGGTACAAATGGGTGATTGACGCCTTCTGTGGACATAGGTCATAGTATAGTTTGGTATAGCTGAGTAGTTTTCATGAGAGGAATATATGCCTGTTGTCATTAATGATCAGACCTATTACAGAACAGGTGAAGTCTGCCAAATTATTGGCATCAGTAAGAACACCCTTTTCAGATGGTTGAAGGAGGGGTTATTTTACAATGTTGAATACCGAGACTGGCGGGGTTGGAGATTATTCACCGCCGCTCAATTGGATACCATTAGGGCAAAAACCAACCACGTTGTTGCGATAAGTCGGCGAGCTTAGGTGAGTAGAATAATGAAATCAATGAGCTCAACAATTGACCAAACAAGTGAAGAAAGGGTACTTGAAATCCTAGTCGACCAAGCACCAGTGGGAGTTTGCATCATACAGGATGGCAGGTTTCGCTATGCCAACTACTACTTCTTGGCCACCACCGAGTACATGCTAGATGAATTGATGGACAAAGATTCCTTTGAGATCGTCGTTCCCGAAGATAGGGAGATGGTCAGGGAGAATACAATAAGGATGCTGAAGTCAGAGGTTCTCTCGCCATATCAATTTAGGGTGATTTGCAGGGACGGTAGAACTATTTGGGTTATGGCGACGGTTAGATCCATCCAGTACCATGGAAGGCAGGCAGTTCTAGGGAATTACATGGAGATCACCGGGCGGAAGCAGTTAGAAGATGAGCTGAAAGAAAATGAGGCGAGGTACAGAGAGCTTGCTGACAGCATCACCGATGTTTTTTTCGCAATGGATGAAGATCTGAGATATACCTATTGGAACAAGGCGTCGGAGCTGTTGACAGGAATTCGAGCGGAGGATGCAATGGGGAAATCCCTCTTGGAAATCTTCCCGGATTCCCCTGGGTTGAGAAAAGCTGAGAAGATATATCGTGCCGTACTTAGGACACATAAGCCCCGGACTTTTACTAACGATTTTGACATTCATGGCAAACATTACATCTTTGAAATCAGCGCTTATCCGTCCCGAGTTGGCATCTCAGTCTTCGTCAGAGACATTACCGAGCGCAAGCGGGAAGGCGAAGCTCTCAGGCGGTCTGAGGAAAGATACCGGACCATACTCGAAGAGATGGAGGATGCCTATTTCGAGGTTGACCTTGGAGGACACTTCACCTTTATCAATAATTCAACTTGCCGCGACCTAGGATACTCAAGGGAAGAACTGATGGGAATGAGTTACAAAATCATCACTGTTCCAGAACATATCGAGTCGGTCTTTCAGGTTTTCAATGACGTATACGAGACCGGCCTTTCCAATAAAGGTTTTCCCTGGAGAACCGTTCGCAAAGACGGAAGCCACGGATTTGCCGAAACATCTGTCTCTCCTATACTGGACGATAATGGTGAGATTGCTGGCTTCCGTGGCGTTGGTCGTGATATTACTGAACGTAAGAGGATCGAGGAAGCGCTACAGCAAAGCGAGGAGAAGTACAGAGCTTTATTCGATAGCACGGTTATCGGCACAGTCGTTATTGACTCCGAGACTATGAAATTGGTGATGGCTAATCAAGCCGCCGTCGCGATGCTCGGATTCAGTTCTGCAAAGGAAGTTGTTGGAGTAAATCCACTTGAGTTCGTCCCTCCAGAGGATAGGGACAGAGTTCTCGGGCTTATTCAGAAGGAGTTTTTTGAGCAAGGCCTCCAGCGGGCTCACGAGCTTCGGATGATAGCTAAAGATGGCAGGGAAATATGGATAAGTGCGAATGGGGCGAAGATCATGCATGAGGGCAGATTAATGGGTTTAGCTTGCTTTACAGACATCACCGACAAAAAGCAGCAAAACGAGCGACTTTTGATGACTGATCGGTTGGCTTCCCTTGGCGAACTGGCCTCCGGCGCAGCCCATGAAATCAACAACCCGCTTACGAGCATTATAGGGTTTTCCGAATTGCTTATGGAAAAGGAAGTCCCGGACGACGTCCGTGAGCAATTAAAGCTCATCAACAGCGAGGCACGACGTGCTGTTATTGTAACTAATAATTTTCTTTCCTTTGCTCGGAAACACTCATCCACAAAGGAGCTTAACCAGATTAATGACATTATTGAAGATGTGCTGGAGTTGCGCGCTCATGAACATAAAGTAAACCATATTGATGTCACGAAGCATTTTGACACGAATCTCCCCGAAGTCATGGTTGACTATTTCCAGATGCAGCAGGTTTTCATGAATATAATCATCAATGCTGAATATTTTATGGTCGAAACGCATAACGCAGGCACTCTGCTTATTACTACTGAGAAAGCAAACAGTACCGTGAGGATTTCATTTGCTGATGATGGTCCCGGTATTACCGCGGAAAATATCGGGCGTATATTTGACCCGTTTTTCACCACCAAGGAGGCAGGCAGTGGTACTGGACTTGGTTTGAGTATCTGCCACGGAATAGTGAACGAGCACGGCGGGCAGATATATGCCACTAGTCAATTGGGTAAAGGAACTACCATTGTTGTCGAACTGCCGATTAAGAAACGTGCTCACGTTAAGAGTCTAGTGTAAGGCAGGCTATTGTTGATCATAGAACAATTTCAATGAGCAAAAGCAAGAATGAGCCAAAAGCAATGACCGAAGAAAGGTCTTCACCCCATAAGATTATGGACATGATTGAGCAGCAAGTCACATTGCTTATCGTTGATGATGAACCTTCGATCAGGACACTCCTGCGTCATAAATTATCCGGAGAAGGTTATCTGTGCAAGGAAGCAGATGGTCCTGAGCAAGCTCTGAGCATACTGGCAGCCAGCCCGATTGCTCTTGTTGTCCTGGATATCAAGATGCCCGGTAAGTCAGGAGTAGAGCTCCTCTCGGATATAAGGTCAGGTTACCCCGACACAGTAGTTATCATGGCTACCGCTATTATTGATATGAGTGTCGCCATTCAGTGTTTGAAGCAGGGTGCCGAAGACTATATCTGTAAGCCTTTCAATTTGGAGGAGGTTTCCGTGGCCGTGCAAAAGGCACTTAATAGCAGACGTCTACGGCTTGAGCTCAAGGAGTACCAGCAATTCTTGGAGGAGAAGGTTGAGGAACAGACGGAAGAGATTAGAAAGGTCTTCCTTGGCGCGATTGAGTCGCTGGTATCCGCCCTCGAAGCTAAGGACAAGTATACTGGTGGTCATTCCCGCCGGGTCGCCAAGCTGGCTGTAGCTTTGGGGAATGAACTTGGATTATCGGCAAAAGACATGGAAGACCTGCGCTGGGCTAGTTTGCTTCACGATATCGGGAAGATCGTGATTGACCAGTCTGTTCAGAACAAACCTGGCAGATTGACACGCGAAGAATATGAGCAGATTATGATTCACGCTCATATCGGCTCCCAAATTGTGAAGCCAGTGGTTAATGCAAAAATAGCGGAGATGATTGAGCATCACCACGATCATTATGACGGCAGCGGCTTTCATCAGGTCATTGCCGGCGTCGGCATACCATTGGGAGCCAGAATCATAGCCGTTTCCGATGCATTCGATGCTATGACGTCCGACCGACCTTATCGGTCGGCTATGTCCGTCGAGGAAGCCGAACATGAAATTAAGGGAGGTGCTGGCACTCAATTTGATCCCGCTATCATCACCGCATTCTTTAAAACACTCGGAAGAGTCACGACACACACTTAAAGCCTGGAAACCGATCGCCCGAGCATCATTCCCGTTGACAGGATGATTTTGGTACTTAATGACCCTCACATTGTGACTCTGAATAGAGAAACCGATAAAGCAATCTTCTAGAAAGGGCATAGGCAAAGCTCATCTCAGTCACGGTTTAAGCTCACACCGAGATAATCCGGCACCACCTTCGTGCCCCAGGAAAGCAGCTATACTTCAGAATAACTCGCAAGCCAAATGGGAAATTCATAATAAAGAGCAATTGTGAGGTAAAGGATTTGCCGCGTTCATTTTGCCGTTGATACGGCGCAAGATATTACTGCCGTAATCGATAGGATTGCTCCAGTAGCAGAGAGAGAACAACGAAGTTTCCGATGTTAACCTCTTCAATTATCCATCTAAATAAAGTAAAATAAATGTTCTAAAAATTACATACTTTGGGGTGATGAACTTTGAATATCAAGGCTGCAATTGGAGATATAGCTCAGATCGAAGCTGATGCCATCGTTGTAAATCTCTTCGAAGGCGTGGAGCAACCAAGCGGTGCTACCGGTGCTGCGGATAAAGCTCTGGACGGAGCTATCAGCTCGCTCATCGATCGAAACGGGGTCAATGGCAAGTTTGGGGAAGTCAACGTTGTACATACGTTTGGGAGATTGCCAGCAGGGATAGTAGCTATTGTCGGATTAGGTAAGCCGCAAGATTTCACTCTGGATAGGATTCGTGGAGTAGCCGGGGAATTTTGCCGGGCATTACGTAAATTGAATTGCCACAAGATAGCTACAATACTACATGGTACTGGTACAGGTGGTGTGGAGCCTGAAGATTCAGCGCAGGCGATAGTAGAGGGCGCTCTTCTCGGGCTTTATAGCTTCGCCCAGTACAAAAAGTCTGAATATGCGAATATCGAAGAAATACTTATAGTGACAAGAGAAGAGGAAATTGTGCCAGTTTTGGAGCGCGCTATAGGCAAAGGCAAATTGATAGCCGAAGCCGTTAATTTGGCTCGGGATATGGGTAACGAACCAGCCAACTACATGACACCTAACCAGATGGCTGAAGTAGCTAAAGAAATAGCTGGCAAACATGATTTAGACATTAAGGTTTTCGATCGGGAGAACATGGAGGCGATGGGTATGGGAGCATTGTTGGGAGTGGCAAAAGGAAGCAACCAACCTCCCAAGTTAATAGTGCTCAGCTATAGAGGTGACGAACACTGTGAAGAAACCCTCGGTTTTCTGGGCAAGGGCATAACCTTTGATTCTGGCGGAATCTCCATCAAACCCTCGGAGGGAATGGCTGACATGAAGGCTGACATGGCTGGTGCTGCAGCAGTTATGACGGCGCTTGCGGCTATTGCTCAGTTGAACCTTAGGATTAACATCACCGCCATCATTCCCGCTACTGAGAATTTACCCAGTGGCACAGCCTTGAAACCAGGGGATATATTGAAGGCTATGAATGGAAAAACTATCGAAGTGATAAGCACGGATTCCGAAGGAAGGCTAGTTCTGGCTGATGCCTTGAGTTATGCCCAGAAGCTAGGTTTATCTCCCTTGATAGATTTAGCTACGTTGACTGGAGCTTGCCGGATTGCTCTAGGCCTGCTTTATAGCGGTCTATTTGGCAATGATCAAGGCTTGGTAGATAAGGTCCTTAGTGCTGCACAGAGAAGCGGGGAGAAAATGTGGCAGATGCCCTTGCCCCAAGAATACAAAGAGCAAATAAAAGGCGAAATTGCAGATATCAAGAATACCGGTAATAGATATGGTGGGGCTATCACTGCCGCCCTTTTCCTGTCTGAATTTGTCGATGATACCCCCTGGGTTCATATCGATATAGCTGGTCCCCGTCTCTCTAACAAAGAGAGTGGATATATTGTGAAAGGTGCTACGGGTTTTGGGGTCAGAACCTTAATCGAACTCGCCTTGAATGAGGCGAAGAATCAGGAGGCTCTATGAGAGTGAAATGGTTAGGCCATGCGTGTTTCTTGATTACGTCAAGGGACGGTTTGAGAGTGATTACCGACCCTTATGCTGTGGGTGGAGGGATTAATTACTCACCTATCAAGGAAACTGCTGACATCATTACGGTGAGTCATGGACATGATGATCATAGTAGCGTTTCCGCAGTAAAAGGAAAACCTGAGGTAGTCAGAAGTGACGGTACTGAAACTGTGAAAGGTGTTCAGTTCAAAGGCATAGCCACTTACCATGATGAGGCTCAGGGTGGACAGAGGGGACTTAACACAATCTTTTGCTTCACCATAGATAATATAAGACTTTGCCACTTGGGTGATTTGGGGCATGTACTTGATGGAGAGCAGGTGAGTGAAATTGGTACTGTGGATATACTATTTGCTCCTGTAGGTGGTTTCTTTACCATTGACGCTTTGGCAGCGAGCCAAGTATGCGATCAATTAGGGCCCAAAGTAATTATTCCTATGCATTTTAAGACTCTTAAATGTGCGTATCCTATAGCTGATGTTGAGGATTTCCTTAGAGGTAAGAAGAATATAAGAAGAATTGATAGTAGTGAGGTAGACTTCGAAGCAGAAGAACTCCCGGCTGTCGCTGAAATCGTGTTGCTGCGACCGGCTATGTAGTTATTGAAATTTCATTACTCGTATGAAGGCAATGATTGCTAAAGATTCGGATTTTATGTTCACCGCTCCGCCACAGCTTGCATGGGCGAGACGGGTTTTGATTAAACCCTGTGCCGGTTATCCGCTCTCATACCCTGTAACTACTAGCCCAAAACTACTTAATACCATCATTAAAGGTATTAGGAAACTCAGTAATGCGGATATTCTCATTGCGGACGGGACTCCCAGCGGCGAATCGATTTACCCTGTCTATCAAGCTCTGGGTTATAACTTTCATCATGTGCTTATGCTCGATATTAGAGACTCCATTTTCATAGAGGTTCAGAACCCCCTATCTCAATTCTATGCCGTGGAAAGCTTCTGGATACCCAATGTAGTGTTGCGCAGTGATTTCTTGATTAGCGTTACACCGTTCAAGATTTGTGGTAATTCTGGCAACTTCAGTGTCGCAAACCTCCTGAGTCTATTGCCAGTAAGCAAGTATAGAAAGGGTAAATCGGGCGGATGGGGAGCTCTATATGACTTAGGTATTGAGAGAGTCCTTGCTGACCTCTATTTCACCCTGCCATTCGATTTGGGTATTATCGAAGCCCATCAGAAACTCTCCTACACTGATGACCCCACCAAAGGCAAAGCAGAGGATTATGGAAAGATTTTGATTGGTGAACCTCATGAAATTGATATTGAGGCTTCTCAAATAGCGGGAATTAAGAGCGAGCATTTAGGATTGATCAGTGAGGGTAGATTTCAACTTGAGGACTGAGTCGGCCAGGAAATCAAGATAGGCATGTCATATTTCCAATTGCTAAGTTAAACCATAAGTCTTATTTCTTAAGTTCTTCTCAATATTTTATCTTGAAGTCGGTGAATTGTCCTGAGTAATCCAACCAATCTATTTTCACTCTCTTTACTTGGGCTCCTGGCGGACCGGTTTTAAGTCGCTCCATTAGTATATCCAACTGGAGTTTCTCCCCTTCAGCTTGAACTTCTACCGCATCACCACGGTCAAGATTACGAACATAGCCTTTCAATCCCA
>CP070793.1:1193839-1196453 GCA_020346965.1 Chloroflexota bacterium
GCGCAATATGACCTTGGTGCCGAGGGGGAGATTTGAACTCCCACGGGCTTTCGCCCACCACCCCCTCAAGATGCCGTGTCTGCCTATTCCACCACCTCGGCTTGGCAGGGGTGGCAGGACTCGAACCCGCGACCTGCGGTTTTGGAGACCGCTGCTCTAGCCAAACTGAGCTACACCCCTGAATCACCATATTATATCAAAAATGCCCCGTAATGATTTGAACGCACGACACCAGATTTAAGGATATGCGGTTACTACTGCTATTCATATGATATTTGTCTATGCCTAGGAGATATACTTAGTTTATAATGATTTGGAAGGAGGTGCAGAAATTAAGACTGTACAGATTTATGATGCTAAGCAAAACAAGATCGTAGCGATGAATAAAATAGAAAAGTCGGATGCGGACTGGAAGAAATTACTGACCGAAGAGCAATATGAAATTACTACAAGAAAAGGAACGGAAGACCCGGGGACATGTACCTACAATACTTTGCACAAGGCCGGTATCTTTCAATGTGTACGCTGTGGCACTGACCTTTTCTATAGTTCCACCAAGTTTGAATCGGGGACAGGCTGGCCCAGTTATTATGAGCCAGTCTCGCCTTTGAACATTGCACAACAACCTGATACCAGCCTGGGGAGGGTGCGAACCGAAGTCTTGTGTGCCCGTTGCGATTCACACCTTGGCCATGTATTCGATGATGGACCACCACCAACCCGAAAGCGCTATTGCATAAACGGTCTTGCCCTAGAATTCGTATCCGGGGAGCAGTTATGAATCGGGCGACCTCGCTGGAAGTTGCCACGCTCGCGGGTGGTTGCTTTTGGTGCCTCGAAGCGGTCTTCAAGGAAGTTGCCGGCGTTGAGAAAGTCGTTTCCGGCTACACCGGTGGTGCCGTCGTTAATCCAACATACGAACAGGTGTGTAGTGGTAAAACTGAGCATGCTGAGGCAGTTCAGGTAAGTTTCGACCCATCAGAAATATCATATCGAGAAATTCTGCAAATATTCTTCTCCGTACATGATCCGACCACACTGAACCGGCAGGGTGCGGATGTGGGCACACAGTATCGTTCCGCAATTTTCTACAATAGCAAACCGCAAAAAACCATTGCCATGGACCTTATTTCGGAACTCAACACAGCTCACTTGTGGAAGGATCCAATCGTTACGCAGATTGTTCCACTACATACTTTCTATTCTGCGGAGGAATACCACCAAGGATATCTTGCCAAATATCCGGAACAGGGATACTGCCGTTTCGTAATCTCTCCCAAATTGAGCAAATTCCGCCAGCAGTGGTCAAAGCATCTCAAGTGATAAGCTGGAGATCGTCAATTGTTGCGCTTCGCCGAGTCTGAAGGATACAAACTCCCCACATTTTCATATTTGCCTTATGAATGGTTTGAAGGTTGATTCATGTGGTGCCCCTGGGGCGACTCGAACGCCCGACACGCGGTTTAGGAAACCGCTGCTCTGTCCACTGAGCTACAGGGGCTCGCCATAATAGATCTTCGACGTGTCGCAGATCGTCTGCAGCACCGTGATTATTATGTCAACTAATATCTATAACTACGGCTCCAGACGTCGCTCTATTAACCCACTTCTTCAGAAGAGTACTCAAGTCAGCCTTTCCAAATTTACTGGTGGAGATAGGGGGATTCGAACCCCCGACCTCTGCGATGCGAGCGCAGCGCTCTCCCGACTGAGCTATATCCCCAGATTGAATTCTAGCAACGCCACGAATGCGGGTCAAGTCAACTGTTCCTTGCTCTTGCCTAGTAACATTGATATACTGAGCCAAAGCTATGATCTATGAGGTTGTTATCGGACTGGAGGTCCACACTCAGCTATTGACAGACAGCAAGATGTTCTGTAGCTGCAGCACAGATTATGCCAGCACTCTTCCCAATACCCGTGTATGTCCCGTCTGCCTGGGTATGCCTGGCGTTCTCCCAGTTATCAATGAAAAGGCTATAGAATATACGGTAATGACAGCCCTGGCTTTAAATTGTACGATCCCAGAGTATACTAAATTCGACCGCAAGAATTATTTCTACCCTGACCGAATGAAGGGTTATCAGATTTCCCAATATGATGCTCCCATCGGAAAGAAGGGGTGGCTAAATATTTATAGTAATGGTGACAGAAAGAAAATCAACATTACTAGAGTACATCTAGAAGAAGATACAGCTAAGTTGTGGCACAGGGGGAAATACAGTTTGATAGACGTCAATCGCTCCGGGGTACCGTTGATGGAGGTAGTTAGCGAACCTGAAATAGGTTCGCCCGAGGAAGCTCGGGATTATCTAATCAGGTTGCGCAGTATCTTACGTTATCTGTGAGTCTCTACCGGTAATATGGAGGAAGGGAGCTTTAGATGTGATGCCAACATAAGCATCCGTCCCTTGAACAGTAAAGAGTTTTTGCCCAAGGTGGAAGTTAAAAACATGAATAGCTTCAAAGCAGCTTACCAAGCTCTGGAATATGAAGCCAAGCGACAAAGAGAGCTACTTGAGGCAGGCGGTGAGCTTGTGCAGGAGACCAGAGGTTGGATAGAGGAAAGGGGCATAACGGTACTCCAGAGAACTAAGGAATACGCTGATGATTA
>CP070793.1:1196553-1201582 GCA_020346965.1 Chloroflexota bacterium
CACTACCAGCAGAGGCTTCCCAGAGTATCTACTGCTTATCTGCAATACTCTACTTGCATCCAAATGCAGTCCCTCTCAGCTGGTTTCCAAATCCTTGAGTTGCTGAAGGTCATTAGTAATAGTCTTAGGAATCCAGTCGACCTCTTCTACTCGATAGTGAAATGAACCGGGTGGATCACCGGGTTCATATAGCCTGTGGCTGCGTATCCATATGCCGCTTCACTATCACCTACGGGAGCAGATGAAATGACCCAGCCACAGGGACGCATCAATACCTGGAATGTGTTGTTCGGTGCTTCCACCCAGACGTAATAATAGTGCCCTGCAACAACATCAATGCTCCCAGATGTTGCATGGTTGGTCCCGTCCACCAGTTCTTGAGTATCCAGGTCTATAGCCCACCCACCGGTCGTATCATCCCAGATGAGTATTGACGCCGTCGGCCCGACATCTACGTGTACGTAAATAATGGCCGCATTAACGACAGTGACATTGACGGTAGCTGTATTGGTACCGCCGTTACCATCGCTTACCGTATAGCTGAAGCTGTCGGTACCGTTGAAGCCAGTGGCCGGAGTGTAGGTGACATAGCTCCCATTATTGGAGACCGAGCCATTAGTCGCTTGAGTTACCGCGTGCACCGTCAGTATATCACCGGAATCGAGATCGGAGTCGTTACTCAGGACATCGACGATAACCGAAGTATCCTTTTTGGTAATGGCACTATCGTTTACTGCTACTGGTGGGTCGTTGACACCATTGATAGTAATTGTCACAGCAGCAGCATCATTACCACCATAGCCATCGGATACCATATAGCTGAAGCTATCGGTAGTTGAGCTGCCAGCCTGCAGATACTCGAATTGCTCATCAGGGTCATAGGTGAAGGAGCCATCCGCATTCCAGGCGGTGATCACACCTACAGTCCCGCTCGTATCCACTGAGGCTACCGTCAGAGTATCGCCGACGTCGAGGTCCGAATCGTTATTCAAGACTCCCGGAGCAGCAACGGTTACCGGGTTATCCTCGTCGGTAATGGCGGTATCATCTTCTGCCAGCGGCATGAAATTAGGTGACTGACCCTCCATAAAAATCAATGTTTGCCCCACAGGAACAGGCAGTTCCATGCCCTCCCAAACGGCATATACAACCCCTCCTTTGTTAGTTACAAAGGTTGTGCCATTTCCGCCGACGGTAACTTTCACGGTAGTGCCCCTCACACCCGCCACACCGGTTGGTGTTTCTATTTCGTAGCTAGATCCCGGGTCGAGAAGCTTTGTCACACGGCTTATGGTGGTCCCTATTGTCTGCTCCAGAGTGATGGTTGAGACGCTGGTATCACAGACAATATCAAGTGAGAGAATTTTGATCTCGGTGCCAGCCTGCAGTTCCATAGTACTGCCGTCGAAGAAAGCAATTTCGGCACTGGAATTGCCACCGGTCTTTACACCGTCTCCCACCGTTAATTCCACCCCCATCCCCGCATTCACCCAATCGTCCGTACCTTCCTTCATTACGTATACTTCACCCTCGGTTACAGAAAGTATAGTGAGCGTCGAAGGACACGGTGAACCCTCACCCCCGTCACAACCAACCAAAGCTGAGGCCACGAGAATAGATAGAAGAAGGACTGCCAGCAATTTCTTACACATACCGTACCTCCCAGAAATGTTGAGAGTGTTTTGCCATCAACAGAGACTCTTAAGGGTCTCTACTGTTTATCCGCAATGGTTTGCTTGTTCTGGCACAAACCTACAATCACTCTCTACTGATTATGACTTCTAGTTCCTAACTTTTTAGCTCAAAAACACTAGATTGTGCTAGTGCACAATCTACCCAAGTAATATCATTATATTATCATAGCAAGCAACATGTCAATAGAATTCTGCTTTGAGAGCGGAAGGAGCCTGTGCGGCAGAAGTAACGTTTGCCCAGGCCGCAAATAGAGGGCGCAGTGTGAGCAGGCTGTTGAAAAGTACGCCAATGTCACGTGAGTAGACGGCATCTCAGCTATACTGCTTTGGGCAGATCCGCGTTAGTATGTACATTTTTATTATCACTAGCCGACACCATTGATGGTAATGGTTGCAGTGGCAGTGGCGCTGTCACCGCAGGCGTCGGATACCGTGTATGTGAAACTATCGGTGGTTGAGTTCCCAGCCTGCAGGTGGTCGAATTGCCCACTAGGATCATAGGTGAAGGCACCACGCGGACCCCAACGGGTAACTGCCCCTACAGTCCCGCTTGTATCCAGATCAGTTACTAGGAGAAGATCCCAGGGATCAAGGTCCCAATCATTAACCAAAACGCCCGGAGAAGGAACATCTATAGAGTTATGCTCGCTGGTAGTGAAGGTGTCGTTTCCTGCCAGTGGCAAACGGTTCGGAGGCAATAGTTGCGGCTGAAGAAGTGGCCTAAGAATGCACCTTCGCTTCTCAGGGACCTGGAGTTCCACACCTTGCGCCCTGGTCCATATATTCCCCTCCTGGTTAGCTATCCAGGCTGTGCCGTTTCCGGTAACGACTAATACCAGGATACTACCCCTCACCGCAGCCGTACCAGATGATGTCTCGACTTCGTAGCTAGACGCTGGGTCGACAATGTTTATCACACGGCTTATCGTAGCGCCTATTATCTGTTCAAGGGTAATGGTTTTAACCCCAGTATCGCAGGAAAGGTCGAGTGAAGCGATCTCGACCTCGGTGTCCGGCTGCAATTCCACAGTGCTACCGTCAAAGAACGTGATTCCCGCGCTGGAATCTTCGCTCGTCTTGATAGCGTCACCTTCTTCTAATTCCGTCCCGACTTCCCCTTCTACCCAAGTGTCCGTGCCTGCCATCATCACAAATACCTCCCCCTCAGTAGCCGAAAGCGTAGTAAGTGTAGAACATGGTGATCCTTCGCCCTCTCCGCAACCAACGATGATCGAGGCAATAACGATCGTAATAGCAAATGCCGGTATGAGTTTTTTACGCACGATAAACCTCCTGCAAGTGTCGATGGTAACTTAAGAGTAACAGGGGTCCTTTGTGATATCTATTGCTTACCTGCAATACGTTGCGTGCCCCAATTAATAATCTGTGATTCTTCTCAACTACTTTTGACTTTTCTAGCTACTGATGGGATAATCATAGTGGTGTTAGCGAACTGAAATCCCGTAATATATTGTATTCTGGTACAATCGTCACGTCAACAGAGTTTTATTCTAAGAGCAATAGGAATCGAGTCCAGCAGAGAGGACTTTTCGCATAGTGTTCAACAGGGTATGACCGTGGCAGAGAACAAAGCAGATGAAATGGCAGGCTTATCCAGATTCCGGCAAAGTTACCGGAAATCTGAGGTCATATTTGAGGAAGGAAGCACCGGTGGCGAAATGTATCTCATTCACAGCGGGAGGGTACTACTCTCGGTTCGGCACGACGAAGCTCGAGAGGTTCCGCTAGTTGTCCTGAATCCCGGTGATTTCTTCGGTGAGATGGCTCTGGTGGATGACTCACCACGGTCAGCTACCGCCTCGGCTGTTGAGGATAACACCGAATTGATTGTAATGGATAGGGCTAGATTCCTGTTTATGGTACGACAACAGCCGGAATTCGCTCTTAGCCTCATGCACACTTTATGTCGGAGGCTAAGAGACATGGATAAGAGACTACCCGTTGAAGGAACCTCACCGTGAAAGAGAAGCCGATTGCCGGTCGAGACCAGGCTAAGGTTGAAATTCGACCAGAGTCATCCAAGGTAGTTGAACTAGCGCCCGGAATTTACCAGTTTCGGGGCGAAAAACCGGGAAGTCATGTCTATCTCATCAAAGGTGGCACTAAGAATGTTCTTATTGATACGGGTGTTTCTGGCAAGTTTCCCGCTTTAAAGCATCGGTTTTCCGAAATAGGCATGCGCGTAAAGGACGTGAATCTGATTGTATTAACACATGAACATTACGACCATATCGGTGCTACAGCCTTCTTCCATCGTACTGCTGTAGTAGCAGCACACCGTCTAGCGGCCAACAAGTTGGAGTTACAGGATGAATTCGTCACCTTCAGAAAGTACAGGGACCAACCCAGTAAGCCCTTCTGGGTAGATATCTGGCTGGAGGATGGTTCTATAATTGATCTCGGTAATTATGAACTTCAGGTAATACACACGCCAGGACACACCTCGGGCTGCATCTGTCTATATGAGCCAAGAGCCGGATTACTATTCACCGGTGATACAGTATTCGACGGAGGCACTTTGTCCGAGATAGCCGTGGGCGGTAACGTAAGCGATTACGTGAACTCGATCCGGCGTTTAAGCAATTTGAAAATGAAGCGGTTTTTCCCCGGTCATGGCCGAGTATCCAGTAAACCTGATGAAGACTTACCCAAAGCCATAATATATGCCCAAGCAATGCTTGACGACTGTAAGGCCTTTTTTGAAGCTTTCATCAAGACGAGAAGACCGAAGGACAAGCTCGGTTCAGCTTTTGGTTACTGGACAGACGCCCAGGACAAAGAGAAATAACTCCTTAACTGGGATCCGCCTTTCCAATTCTCAAATAACCCTGTAGTCAATAGATAGCTGCGCATTTCTACTATAGGACAAGCTCTTCACCCTCGCGCGCAATATCAATCGATATTCCCAGCGATTTAGCTACCTCTCCGACTTCTTTCTCTATATCAGGCTCATGTTGGGGACTCATGTGAAATGCAGTCACCCTTGGCAGGTATTTATTCACTCGACGGAACTCAATCAGTTCCTCCTTGAGCATCTCCGGGCAAAGATGACCAGCGCTCTTAGCTGCATTAGAGAGACTATTGGGCCAGGTTAAATCGGTTATTATTAACTGTGGAGATATGTCGCCCCACACGGAGGAAAGTCCGGGACCGGTATCGCCCGTGTAAAACAGGGTTCTATCTCTAGAAGTTATTTCAAAGCCCACGCCATCAAGATTGTGTTGTACGGGCACTGCCCTGACCTCATAACCCTCGATATTTCGCCGTTTGAAGGGTTCCAGCGGGACTAGTTCAAGCGTTGCCTTCTGGAGGAA
>CP070793.1:1201682-1204572 GCA_020346965.1 Chloroflexota bacterium
AAATACAGAGTGCCAATTCTCAGCTGGGCTGATACGCCAGCAATAGCCGATTTCATAGAGAAGAACTTCTTGAGAACTGCCAGCGGTGAAGGAAAATGTTTACCGTAGGGATATTGACCATTAGCGACAAAGGGGCAACAGGGAATCGTCAGGATAAAAGCGGAGCAGTTATTCGCGAAATCCTTCCAGACATTGATGCACACATTGCAGAGTACAACATCATTCCTGATGAAAAGGAGCTCATCGTTGCCAAGCTGGTCGAGTGGGCGGATGAAGACGATTTAGATGTAATCATCACTACAGGTGGGACAGGGCTCACCCCCAGAGACGTTACTCCAGAGGCGACTCTTGCCGTGGTGGATAGAATCGTACCCGGTTTTGCCGAGGCTATGAGGGCTGAGAGCCTCAAAAAAACACCGCATGCTATGCTAAGTCGAGCTGTCGTGGGCACTCGCGCAAAATGCTTGATCATCAATCTACCGGGAAGCCCCAAGGCAGTACGCGAATGCCTTGAGGTGATAATGCCAGCCCTGCCTCATGCTGTGGAAACGCTTAAGGGCCAAGTAGATGAATGTGGCACATCTGAAACTTAAGTCCAGGATATTTTATCCACTTCTGAGATTTCGAATAATTTCTCCCCAGGCAGGTCTTTTCCCGTACATGAGCAGGTAAACCCTGAAAGCCTTGACTGCCAGAAACATAACCAGAATGATGGAAAGCACCATCACAGCCAAACTTGTCACCAATTCCCAGGTGGCAATACCAGCTACACCCAGCCTCAGCATCACTTCTATGGGAGCTGTGACCGGAAAAATGGTCAGCACTGTCCAGATTCGACTGTCCGGGAATATAAACAAGAAGGACGCAAACCAGAGGGGGACATAGACGAGCATCGCGTAAATCATGGATATTTGCTGTCCCTCACGGGCACTGGGGCTGATAGCGCCGACGCCCGCCGAGAGAGCAGCGAACAAGGAATAACCCAGGAGGAAGTAGACTATACCCAGTACCAAGAAGTTGGCCGGTAGTTGTATCGTGACGAAAAAGCCACCTATAGTGGATGAAGCAAGATTCAAAAGGAGCGGTAGCGAGGCTAGCCAGACAACCACCTGCACGAGCCCGGCGGCACCCAGCCCCAAAACCTTGCCGGTGAGTAGCTGCCGGGCGGAAACCGAGGAGAGCAATACCTCGATAAGACGATTCTCCTTCTCATCGCCCAGCCCCTGCACCAGGTAGACGGTAGAAGCCTGCAGAGAGAGGGCCAGCAGCAGGCCGAAAATAAAGGGGATCATAACATTCCCGTATCCGCCCTGCTCGGTAGCCACCTCCCCCGTTTCCGTAAGCCTGGTCGTCACCAGGTTTAATGGGGCTTCTATCCGGTATACCGTTTCGGGGGGTACCTTGTCAGCTAACATATTACTGGTGAGAAAATTCTTAATGGCGGTAGAGATGACTGGTGGAGTTTCCAGCTGTCTCTCAAGGGTATAACGGTTAATTACCCCGGTGGATAAATAGTCCGACGGAATAACGAAATACTCGGCAACATTGCCGTTAATCAGGGCAGCGGTGGCATCACCAGGCGTATCAAAGCGGATTAGTTCTACATATCCCTGAGTAGTATATTGGTCGAATCCGCCGGCTTCATCGACATAGCCAATGGTGACCGTCTCTACTAGCGGTGGCTCGTCGGTTGATACGAGCTGGAAAACACCTATTCCTATGAGGGCTAGGACCGGCACAATAAGGGTCAAAATGATAAACCCTTTCCTTTTTATCGCGTGCAGGAATTCGTGTCGGAATATCAATCGCGTCTTGTTCATAGTTTCTTGCCAACCTCTTTCAGAAATATCTCGTTAAGCGAAGGAGTGGCTACTTCAAAGCGGTTGATTATCATACCGCGTTTTATTAAATGGGATAGCACCTGCTGGGGGGTTGTCTTGTCATCCAACGTCAGCTCAGTGGAGCTTTTGTGAGTACGCTTACCGGTAACTCCCGGTACTTCCCCCAACTCCCCTTCAATATCCAGCAGTACTGAATTGCCCCTGTACCCGGCCTTGATCTCACCTAAATCCCCGTAGAGCACGTTCTGTCCGTTGCTTATCATCAAGATGCGGTCGCATAGTTCCTCCACCTGGTTCATCTGGTGCGTGCTCAGGATTATGGCTTTACCCTGGTTCCTGAGGTCAGCGAGCATTCCTTTTAGTAGCTCCGTGTTAACCGGGTCGAGACCGGCGAAGGGCTCATCAAGGACAAGCAGTTGCGGGTCATGTATGATAGTAACAATGAACTGGATAACCTGCCCCATGCCCCTGCTCAATTCCTCAATCTTCTTATCCTTGCTGGCTAACATGCCGGTTTGATTGAGTAGCTCGTTAGCTCTCTCTGCGGCAGATTGCCTGTCCACTCCCTTGAGCGAGGCGAGGTAGACTATTGAATCTATGACCTTCAGTTTTTTATACAGTCCCCTTTCTTCGGGCAGGTAGCCAAGCCTGTTTTTGGTGGCTTCATTCAACTTCTCGCCGAGGATGGTCACTTCGCCCGAGTCTGGCTTTAGGATATCCATCATCATCCTGATAGTGGTGGTCTTGCCAGCACCGTTAGGACCAATGAGGCCGAACATCTCCCCATAGGCAATAGAGAAGGACAGGTTATCAACGGCGACTTTATCGACAAAGGACTTTGTTACATGGCTGACTTCAACGGCAAGCATATTGGCAATTTCTCCTTGACTTCGTATTATACCAAACCGCCAATACTCGCAGTCGCTTTATGGCAAATCGTAAAGATGTGTGTAAGAGCTGGTTACAGAATTATGAACTGGCGTTCAACAAAGAAGAGGCATATTTGAGTATTGGCTTTCAAGGCAACCAACAAGGGCAACAGTAATGCA
>CP070793.1:1204672-1207316 GCA_020346965.1 Chloroflexota bacterium
GGCCCCCACGTTAGCGCCTATTACCGGTTTGCCCTTCCACAGGGCTTCAGTAATCACCAATCCGAAGCCTTCTCTCGTGGACGGCTGCATAATCACTCTGGCGGCTCGCTGGAGCGCATTGACCTCCCTATGGTTCTCCAGACGGTCGTCCAGAGACAGATTCAGTACACGGATGTCCTCGTCTTCTTTTGTGTCTTCATAAACCCGGGCCAAGATCCTCTCTCCTTCCGGGTCATCAGTGGCCTGTCCACCTGCCAATACGAGCTGGCATTTTCTTTCCTTTCTCACCCGGCGGAATGCGGCAATAGTCCTGTCCATTCCCTTCCAGGGGTCAAACCTGCTAATCTGGGCAATGATCGGGACCTTGGGGTCTATATGATATTTAGCGAGCACCCTGTCTATCTCCTCCTGGCTCAACTCCCTGTTCTTCTCAGAAAGTGGGTCAATGAAGGGAGGGATAATGAACTTGGGTAGCTGCCACCATGGAAGAATATATTGAGCCGCTGAAAAAATAACGGCATCATAGTGCTCAACCCAGTCGGTCAGAAAATCCCACAAACCGGGGTTAGACTCTATGCTCTCTTTATCAATATCTATGTGGCATCTCCACAACCAAGTTGGATCCGGCTTGCTGAGATAGTGACCCAGAGCCAGTGGCTGTGGGTCATGCACATCTATCACATCAGGTTCGTAGTCAATAAAATTCCGCCTGACACATTCCTCAATGGTGCCCGTGTAAACCTTCAGACGCTCCGAGCCAAAGGAGCCTTCCTTGCCCTGCAGTAAGTTGTGTAGCTCCTTTGTGGCTTCAAAATACTCACTTTCACCACACATAACCTTCCATTCACTTTCCACACCCAGCATATTCAGGAACGGAATAGCACTGTAAAGCATCTCAGCCACACCACCGCCCTGGGCAGTAGCATTCAGAGTCAGCATTCTTAAGCCTTTAACGCGCTGAGCTATCTTTTGCAGCCTCTTGATTCTCTCTTCGCCCAGGATAGGAACGTAATCCTCCAAAGGAGCGGTAGCGAAAGGGCAAAAATCCTTTCTCTTACTGTATACGGTTCCATCTGCCAGCACGGGAGAACTGCCTTTCTTCGTCATTCAAAATCCTCGCTTTGCAAGTTACACTAAATTGAAGTCACCTTACAACACGTAATTGGCTGATTTTACACTTGGCAGAATCTATTGGCAAGCCTCCTATTCAAATCATTCAGAATCCAGGCAGGAAACCGACCGGGGTTCTGCTTGGAACAGTCTGGGCTGGTGAAGGATAGAAAAAGGCGAGGAGGAAAGCCTCCTCGCCCTTTTCGGTTTTCGCTTAGTTATTTCAGCCACTCAACACATAACTGGTTGCAGTAATCCCCTTAGTGATATCCCATGTGAATCCACTACATGTAAGGCTGGTCACCGTTGCTACGTAGCTGCCGACAGGTGCCTGGCCCAGATGGAATGTGATGAAGCCAGCACTATTGGTAGTGCTGCTGAATTCCCATAACCCGCCGGTGCTGCACACCAGGGTCAGGTCAACATCTGCCCCGACGACACGACCGCTGGCACTCACTATACTGACCTGAGCAAACAGGTTATCTCCAAACGTGCTGAAGCGAACCCTACTTACCCACATAGGATTGACGGAGACCGGTTCCCGACTCAGGGAGAAATCCATCATGGCGGTCCCGCCTGATACTACCATCACAGTTGACATTGAGCTTTCATAGCCAGATTTGCCGGCGGTCACCTCATAGGCGCCGGGCGGCACATCGGCTATGATATATTTCCCCGATGTATCCGTAGTGACCGTCCTGGTACCGTCGCTCACTGTTGCTCCGGCAATGGGTGACCCGTTCTCTGCATCGGTCACCGAGCCGGTGATACTGCCGGGCAGGCTAGCCTCTGTCAGCGAAAGATTGGCTACGGCGCTGCTTCCCGAGAGGACGTTCACTGTCATGGACGAGCTCTGGTAGCCTTCCTTGCTGGCAGTTACCTCATAGTCACCTGCTGGCACATCGGCGATGGTGTATTCACCCGTTGCATCAGTAGTGACCGTCCTCGTACTGTCGCTCACTGTTGCGCCGGCTATGGGCAACCCGTCTTCAGCATCGGTCACCGAGCCGGCGATACTGCCGGGTAGGGTAACCTCAGTCAGCGAGAGATTCACTACAGCGCTGCTTCCCGAGAGGACACTTACTGTCATGGATGAGATCTGGTAGCCTTCCTTGCTGGCAGTTACCTGATAGTTGCCTGCCGGCACACCGGCAATGGTATATTCACCCGTTGCATCCGTAGTTGCCGTCCTGGTGCCATCCGTTACCTGACCTCCAGATATAGCTGAACCGTCTTCGGCATCCGTCACCTGACCGGATATGCTCCCCGGGAGCACAGGCGCATCCTCGCCCGCAGCTTGGGCGGCATTTATCCTGCCGTGGCCAATGCCCGTTTCCCCGATATCGTCGCAGGTGGCTTCTATGCGACTGCGCACCTCGTCGTTGAGCCTGCCATCACCGTTGGTATCCGAAACAGTCGTAAATACCAGCCCGGCCAGTCCGGCCACATGCGGCGAAGCCATAGACGTCCCGCTCTTGTAGCCGTAACCGCTATCTTTCAGCGTGGCGTAGATGCCTACGCCGGGTGCGGCCAC
>CP070793.1:1207416-1212274 GCA_020346965.1 Chloroflexota bacterium
ACTAATAACATAATCCTAGCGCTGGACGCCGATCTTGCCGGAGAAGAAGCTACCTTGCGAGGCGAAGCAATACTGGCTTATTCCAATGCTGAAGCAAATGTTATTCTATTGCCGCCGGGCAAGGATCCGGACGAAGTGATAAGAGAGAATCCCACACTTTGGCAGCAGCTAGTTGAACAAGCTGTGCCCATTCTAGAGTTCGCCTTTCAATCTGTAATAAGCAAAGTCGATACTAACAGGGCTAGAGACAAGTCCCTGGCTGTACAGAAGCTCCTGCCATCAATTGATGGAATAAGGGACGCCGTACAACAGTCCCATTACCTCAGGAAACTAGCACGTGAATTAAGGATTGACGAGTCCGCAATAAGAACCACCTTGCGGCAATTGAGAGCTGGCAAGACGAAGTCTAGAATTAGCAGGCCGGTAAAGAAATCTCGCCCTTCCCGCCAGCTTGTATCCAGCCCTACCGAAGAACGCTGCCTGGCACTTCTCCTTCAATATCCGGAGATTAGATCTTTGGCTGTAGAACTATCACCAGAACACTTCGAAAACACAGAAAACCGCGAGATCTTTGTCAAATGGCAAGGTTCCGCTGATCTCTCTAACCTCGAAAATGAACTTGACAGTAGTTTATTAGAACATTTATACTATTTGGTTGACAACAATTTCCCTTTACCGCCAGCCATACGGGAAAACGAACGAACAAGACACTTGGATTTACGCAATTGTATTCTCCGTCTCCAGGAGAAATCATCCCGGAAATCAGAAATCGAAAAGGAGGCAATGCTTGAGATTGAGCGAGAAAAGGGTGGTGTAAGCTCAGAGTTGTCCAAACTAGAGGCACAAGGGATCAAATCGGGGCAACAGCTCCAAGACATCTTTGTTAAAAGAGGGAAGAAACCATGGGTCCAGTGAAAGAAGAGAATATCAACGCGGATAACGATGATGAAGAGGGCGAAAGCTACCTGAGCGGTGAATCCGAAGCTGAGGATGGCAGCACGTCAGACGAGGAAGGTGAAGAGAAGCAAGAAAGTGACGGACTCACCACCGGAGGAACCGAAGAGATCAAGCCTCCGGTACCAATGGGGGAATATGAGGTAATTGACGACTCGGCTCGTATGTATCTTCAAGAAATAGGCCGAGTGCCACTTCTCAAGATCCGTGAAGAGAAGTTACTGTGCCGGAAAATAGAACTGGGCAGAAGCCTGGAACGGATTGAAGATAACCACTTCAGGAGATACAAGAAGTTCCCTTCGTCTGTTGATGTAGTTACTCACCTAATTCCTCAATTATCCAAAGCATACCAGGTTGCTCATATTGTCGTAAAACATGTCGGCATCGATCCCTCCGACAGTGTAGCGGAGACGATCAGGAATCCAGAGTTTCGTTCTGCTATCGACGATGTTATTGACGCATCACTAATAGCGGCAACCGCCAAAGGGATAGATAAAGCAACTACTGCGGCGGAAGAAGCCATAGTCAATCTGTCTATAAATAGTCAACTTTTACCTCCACAGTTACTAGAGCTCTTAGCTCGAGACGAAACTTCGTGGCAGAAGATTAAGTGTCTTCTGATTGATGATAACTTCTTATCTCAGATCGATGCTCACGGCAGTGAATTCAAAGTCTACTATGAACAGATACAGGCCGAAGCACGAGCAGCAGAAAGGCACCTTACTGAAGCCAACCTACGGCTAGTGGTGAGCATAGCCAAGAAATATATCGGGCATGGTATGCCTCTACTTGAACTTATCCAGGAGGGGAATATTGGCCTTATCAGAGCCGTGGACAAATTTCAATATAGAAAGGGCTATAAGTTCAGCACGTATGCCACCTGGTGGATCAGGCAAGGTATCACTAGATCTATAGCTGACCAATCCCGTGCTATTCGCATTCCCGTACATATGGTAGAAACAATAAACAAACTACTACGCACAATGCGACAGTTAGTTCAAGAGCTTGGACGTGAACCAAGTTATGAAGAGATTGGCAGCCGTCTTAATATGTCCTCAGAAAGAGTGGAGGAGGTCATGGCGTTGTTTTTCCGCGAACCAATATCCTTGGATATGCCTATTGGTGAGGATGAAGATAGTAGGTTGGGCGACCTTGTTGAAGATCATGCAAGTTTAGCGCCGACTGAAGCCACCTCGCAGCAACTACTCAAAGAGCAAATAGATAAAGTACTGGGTGAACTTACCGAGCGCGAGAAAAAGGTTCTGCAGCTTAGATTCGGCCTTAAAGACGGACACGCCAGAACACTTGAAGAGGTTGGCAGAGAGTTCAATGTAACTCGAGAAAGAATACGTCAGATTGAAGGCAAGGCTCTGCGCAAGCTACGTCATCCGATCCGCAGTCGAAAGTTAAAAGGCTATCTAGACTGAGGTCACCTCAAGGGAATGTCAAACATAGTCCCCATCTTCTTAGGCAACTTGCCTCGCGTCAGTGATTTAGTCAACTTTTGCATCTCGCGAAATTGATTGAGAAGCTGATTAACGTCTTGGGGTGTAGTGCCGCTTCCTCGTGCAATACGACTTCGCCGTCTGCCATCAATAATGGTTGGATTACTTCTTTCCTCGCAAGTCATAGACAGGATGATAGCCTCTATCTTATTCAATCGTTTCTCACTCTCGTCATCTGGTAAATGGGAAGCCACTTTGGAGAAGCCCGGTACCATTTCCACCAGTTTACCCAAAGAACCCATCTTGTGGATTTGGCGCATTTGGTCGAGGAGGTCGTCAAGGTCAAAATCCCCGTTACGAATTTTCCTCTCTAAATCCTTGGTCTGTTGCTGGTCAAAAGCCGTCTCTGCTCGCTCGATGAACGTTAGCATATCTCCCATACCCAAAATGCGAGATGCTACACGGTCAGGATGAAATATCTCCAGCGCATCCATCTTCTCGCCGATACCCAAGTATTTTATGGGCACTCCGGTAACAAATCTAATAGAAAGGGCGGCGCCGCCCCGGGCATCTCCATCCATTTTCGTAAGGATGAGTCCAGTAAGGCCGATTCGACTGTGGAACTCTTGAGCTACTCGCACAGCATCCTGCCCAATCATGGCGTCTACCGTAAGCAATACTTCTGAAGGCTGTACCAGTGATCTGATATCAGCTAATTCCTTCATCATAGCCTCATCAATATGCAGGCGTCCCTGTGTGTCTACTATAACCCAGCTTGATCCACTTTCCTTAGCTTGCGTCAGGGCACGCTGGCAGATTGTTTCTGACGCCACTTTGGCATCCTCAAAATATACCGGGATATCATGTTGCTCACCCAGCAATTTGAGCTGTTCGATGGCAGCAGGTCGACGAGTATCAGCAGCTACTAATAAAGGACGCTGCCCCAGATGTTTCAATTGAATAGCTAACTTCACAGCCGTAGTAGTTTTACCGGACCCCTGCAATCCTACAAGCAAAATGACCGCTGGCAATTGGGCAACGGAAGTTAAACGGCTTGGCTCTCCACCTAAGATGGAAATTAACTCTTCATTAACGATTTTGACAATCTGCTGGGCCGGTGTTAGGCTGTGTAATACCTCGGAGACAAGAGCTCGCTCTCGCACCCTCGATAAGAATTCCTTGACTACTTTGAAATTTACATCTGCTTCAAGAAGCGCTAATCGCACTTGGCGTAGAGCATCATCGATGTCCCCTTCACTCAGCTTACCTTTTCTGCCAAGCTTATCAAATACAGCTGTCAGCTTTTGAGTCAGGACCTCAAGCATAATAACCCCTAAGTATTTTATTCTTAGCTAAATCTGGTAGTCAACTTATTTTACGATATCTGGGGTTTTTGATCTTAAAACTGAGAATCCTGTTGCACTCAACTTAGAATCGGCATACTATATACAGTAAATGGAACATCTTTGGGCACCATGGCGAGCAGAATATATACAGAGAGCCACAGAAAGCGGCTGTATCTTGTGTCAGAAGCCCCGGGAAAACAACGATGAGGCGAATTTCATAGTTTACCGTGGACAACACAATTTTATAATCCTTAACGCCTTTCCCTATAATCCGGGACATTTGATGGTTGCCCCCTATAGACATATAGCGAACTTACAGGATTTGGAGGATGAAGAAGCAAACGAGCTTTTTGGCACTATTAAGACAAGCCTACAACTTCTGGAAAAGGCGATGAGACCGATGGGTTTCAATGTGGGTCTAAATTTGGGCAAAGTCGCCGGAGCTGGAATAGCAGAGCATATCCATACTCACATAGTTCCCAGGTGGCAAGGGGACACTAATTTCATGCCGGTGTTGTCTGATACTAAAATCTTATCCGAAGCTTTGATTTCCACATATAAGAAGCTAAAAGCGAAGTTATAATAACCCATTTCTATCAGGAAATACTTGGTATCTGTCCCCATAATCAAAGCAAGCTGCAATATATAGGTTGTCCTGTTTTGCGGAGTGTCTTGATATGGTGGTTTTATAAACTCCTCAATATTTGCTTAGTCCTGATTGTCTTTGTCGCGGAGATGCTCTCGATTCCATGATTCTTCCTGGTAAGCAGAGCAGCATAGCATTTCGCTAAATTAGAATCTGGTGTGAAATCACACTTGAATCCAAGCAAAATTGGCTGAGTAGGGTTATTGGTAGCCGGATTTCATGTGGCTTGAGGATAGGAGCCAAGTATCTTAACGAAGGCAGCTTCTCTCTGTAATTCCCTCACAGCTTCCTGATGAACCCTGCTATCCAGGTGACCTTCGAAGTCAGCATAAAAAACATACTCCCACGGCTCTCGCCTGCTCGGTCTCGACTCCAGTTTTGTTAAATTTATATTCCGAGTGGCAAATATACCTAAAACCCTGTATAGAGAACCAGGCTTATGCTCAGTAGCAAACACGAGAGAAGTC
>CP070793.1:1212374-1215773 GCA_020346965.1 Chloroflexota bacterium
ACCGGCGACGATTATGTTGGCGGTCTGGTGGGATTTAATGAGGACACTGTGAGCAACTCCTATTCCAGCAGCAGTGTGACTGGCTCTAGTTGTGTTGGCGGTCTGGTGGGAGTTAATCGTGACACTTTGAGTAATTCGTATTCCACGGGCAGCGTGAGTGGTAATGAAAGCGTTGGCGGTCTGGTGGGCTCTGATTACCTTCTTGGGGTCAATGGTACCGCGAGCAACTCTTTCTGGGATATCGAAACCAGTGGACAGGCGACTTCGGCTGGCGGAACAGGCAAGACCACCGCGGAGATGATGGACATCGCAACTTTCACAGGAGCAATCTGGGACATAATTGGAGTTGCCGATTCTGGCACACGCAATCCTTCATATATCTGGAACATAGTTGATAACGTGACCTATCCCTTCCTGAGCTGGCAGCCGTAAATAAAAATCTGGAGGTGGAAAATGAGGATTATATCTGGTCCGACAAAACATCATTACCTATCAATAGTGAGCGTCTTTCTGATTATGTCGGCCTTAATTGCCGGAATGATAGGCTGTGGTCCTACTCAGTACGATCTCACAGTATCCAGCAGCGAAGGCGGTGAGGTAACCAACCCCGGTGAGGGAACTTTTACTTATGACGGGGGAACGGTGGTCGACCTGGCGGCCGAGGCTGATGATGGCTACCGCTTTGTCAAATGGACTGGCAATGCGAGTACCGTCGCCGATGTTAATGCTGATGCCACTACCATCACCATAAATGATAACTATTCCGTCAGTGCTAACTTCGAGGAGGTAGACCCAGGCACCCTATTTGCGGGGGGTAATGGAACAGAGGAGAACCCATATCAGATTGCGAATTGGCACCACCTTAACAATATCCGTGATTACCTGAACAACGACTTCATCCTGATTAACGACCTGAAACCCACCACTGCCGGTTACTGGGACCTGGCGAGCCCCACAGCCAACGGGGAAAAGGGTTGGCAGCCAATTGGGACTGTTGATGAACCATTTACAGGGGTTTTCGACGGCCAGGAGCACGAGATAAAAAACCTGTTTATCAATCGTCCTGAAGAAGGGGGGGTAGGACTTTTTGGTCGTACTGATAAGATAGGAGCAGTTATTAAGAATGTCGGAGTTGTAGATGCCGATGTGACTGGTGAGCACGCCAGTGGGAGCCTGGTGGGAAGTAACGAAGAAGGCACGGTCGACAATTGCTACGCCACGGGCAGCGTAGCCGGTAACGTGTTCGCAACTGGAATGGGCGGCCTAGTGGGAGTGAACGGACGAGGTACGGTGGTCAACTGCTACGCCACCAGCAGCGTAGCTGGCGGATGGCAGCATGGGGACTGCATCGGGGGCCTTGTGGGAATCAATGAAGCCGGCATCTTGAGCGACTGCCATGCCACGGGGAGCGTCACTAGCGTTTCCGGTGGTGCCGGTGGCCTGGTGGGCCTTAACAACGCTGACGGCACTGTTAGTAATTGCTATGCCACGGGCAGCGTGATCAGCGGTGGGGAAGCGAATAACATCGGAGGCTTAGCGGGAATTAACTTCGGCACAGTAAGCGACTGCTACGCCACGGGCAGTGTAACCGGCGGGTGGGTTAGAGGTGAAGACATCGGCGGCCTGGTAGGAGGTACCCCCAACCTACGGGCCATGACCATCAGTAACTCTTATTACAACTACGATACCGTCCTAGTCAACGGAGAGAAGATAATCACGGTCGGAGCCTTGTTCGATGAGGACTTCGATGAATGGCTTGCCAACGGCAAGTTCCTCGATGTCAATGAAAGACTGTCGCAAGAAAGTGGTTACTATGTGGTAAATGATGTCACTGATTTCAAGGAACTGCTCCCATTTGGTCAGGATAGCTCATTGAAATTCGGATTGAAGAACGACCTGGATCTGGCTAGTGAACCCGGCTTCTACATACCTTATCTGGCCGGAGACTTTGAAGGTAATAACCACAAGATCTTTAGCTTGAGCATAGGATTTGATTTCCTTTCGAACGTTGGGCTGTTCGGATATCTTACGGACGGTGCAAGCGTTACCCGCCTGGATGTGGAGAGTGTCACCATAAACGGCGCTGCTAATGTTGGGGGTGTCATAGGAGGGCTCATCAAGGGCACCGTGAGTAATTGCCATGCGAGTGGAAGCGTGACCGGTAGACTGTCTGTCGGCGGTTTGGTGGGATACAATTACTATGGCACAGTGAGCAATTCCTCCTCAGCAGCTAACGTCATCTCTGCTGGTCCCTATGGCGATGGGTTTGGCGTTGGTAGCCTGGTGGGAGTAAATAATGAAGGTACTGTGAGCGATTGTTATTCCACCGGCAGCGCTACCGGTGAAGATGGTGTTGGCGGCCTGACGGGATGGAACACAGGTATTGTCACCAATTCATACTCCACAGGCTGGGTCAATGGCGATTCCTCCGTCGGAGGCCTCATTGGATCCAGCAATGGTATTGTGAGTAATTCATACTCGGCGGGGAGTGTCACCGGCGAGGCAAATGTTGGCGGCCTGGTGGGAAATAACGGGCACACTGTGAGCAATTCTCACTCCAGCACCAGCGTGACTGGCAATAAGTATGTTGGCGGCTTAGTGGGAGGGAATAATGGCGACGTGAGCAACTCCTATTCTACAGGCAGCGTGAACGGCAAAGAGTCTGTCGGCGGTCTGGTGGGAAGGAATATGGACACTGTGAGCAACTCCTATTCCACCTCACTTGTGGCTGGCGATAATGCTTATGTTGGCGGCCTGGTGGGATTTAATGGGCACACCGGCACTGTGAGCAACTCCTGTTCCACCGGCAGCGCAACTGGCTACGAAAAAGTTGGTGGCTTGGTGGGAGAGAATTATTATGGCATTGTGAGCAACTCCTATTCAACAGCCGACGTGACGGGCGATAGATGGGTTGGCGGTCTGGTCGGAGACAATAGCGGTTATTCAATAGGGGGTGTGGAGAGCATTATTAGCAATTCCTATTCCACAGGTAGCGTGACTGGCAATGACTATGTTGGGGGTCTGGTGGGAGATAATATGGGCACCGTTAGCAATTCCTTCTGGGACACTGAAACCAGTGGACAGGCTACTTCGGATGGCGGGATAGGCAAGACCACCGCGGAAATGCAGGACATCACCACATTTTCAGGAGCGACATGGGACATAATCGCAGTCGGCGGTTCCAGCGAGCGCAACCCCTCCTATATCTGGAATATTGTTGATGCCGTGACCTATCCCTTCCTGAGCTGGCAGCCTGTTTAGATAAGAATCTGGAGGTGCAGGATGAGGAGAATATTTAGAACGACACAAGACCATCACCTGGCAAGATCTAGGATCTTCTTGCTTGTGATAGCCTTGCTTGTCGGCATGGTAGGCTATGGCGGTACCTGTGATTATGAC
>CP070793.1:1215873-1218962 GCA_020346965.1 Chloroflexota bacterium
CTACATATAACCTGGATCGTGATATAATTGACTGGAGAAAACCAAATGTGCGGCATTATTGGTTACTGTGGCAACAAGATGGCGGTCCCGGTTATCCTACAGGCATTGAAGCGCCTAGAATACCGGGGCTATGATTCGACAGGAATAGCTTCCCTATCGGATGGCAAGTTACTAATCAAGAAAGACGCTGGCAAGGTTGACGAGGTTATTCAGAAGCATAACCTGGTAAGCCTACATGGCAATATCGCCATCGGTCACACGCGTTGGGCAACCCATGGCGGTGTCACGCAATTAAACGCTCACCCTCATTCCGATTGTGACTGCAACGTGGCCGTAGTTCATAACGGCATTGTTGAGAATAATCAACAGCTTCGACATCAATTAATCCAAAGAGGACACACGTTTATTTCACAGACTGATACAGAGGTCATCCCTCACCTCATCGAAGAGGAACTCAAAAACGGTCGCTCCCTGGAACAAGCTGTGCTGAATATAGCTCCGACGCTTCAGGGTTCCTATGCCTTTTTGGTCATGGCCCCTGACAATCCAGGCAAAATCGTGGGCACACGGAGAAGCAATCCTCTAATTGTCGGCGTTGACACAACTGATTACTATGTCAGCAGCGATGCTCTGGCTTTCTCTCAATATACCGATCAGGTGATGGGTCTGGGAGATAACGAGGTGGTGATGTTGACACAAGAAGGAGTCCAATTCTTCGATCCCGAGGGAAGCAAACTGGCTAAGGAAGTTAGGAAACTAGACCACAGTTGGGCTGAGAGCCATAAGGGAGGCTACCAGCATTTCATGCTCAAGGAGATAATGGAGCAACCTCAAGTGCTTGATCAAACAGTCTGCCAGGACAGAAAGACATTCACCAAGATTGCACTGGATATTCTTAGGGCAAATCAGGTGATCATAACGGCCTGTGGCACTTCTCGTTACGCTGCTCTGGTGGGCAGGTATCTCTTTTCCAAGGTGGGCAAGAAGTTCTGCGATGTCGTGATGGCTTCCGAATTCGGTTATTTCGCCGACTCGGTAGACAAAAATACAGTTGTCATCGCCGTCTCCCAGAGTGGCGAGACCGCAGACGTAGTTGAGGGAGTAAAATCCGCTAAAGATGCCGGGGCTCAAATTATCTCGATAATCAACCGACCTAACTCTGTAGTGGCTGACCTGAGCCACCAGGTCATTTACCTGAACTGCGGTGCTGAGATAGCTGTAGCCGCCACCAAGACCTTCCTGTCCCAACTAGCCATATTCTATCTGCTGTCCTTCTCCATGGTTGATGCTTTCAATGAAGCCACAGCCAAGCTTAACAGCTTGAATGGCAAGATAACCAGAGTTTTGGAATGGAACAAAAATGAACTTATCAATCTGAGCCAGAAACTAAAAGATAAGAATGATTTCTACTATATAGCCAGAGGGATCAACTTTGCCATTGCCTCCGAAGGCGCTCTGAAGCTCAAAGAGATTTCGTATACCCACGCCGAAGGTATGCCCGCCGGGGAACTCAAGCATGGCACCTTAGCCCTCGTCGAGACTGGTACACCGGTGGTGGTCATTTGCCCCGGCGATTATACCTTTTCTGAAACCCTGAACAACGCTATTGAAGCCAAATCTCGCGGTGCCTACATTATCGGTGTCTCCGACAGGGAAAGTGAAATCTATGATTCATGGATCAAGCTTCCGGAAGTGGATGAACTGCTCTACCCCATGGTCGCTGTGGTTCCCCTTCAACTTCTGGCTTACTATATCGCTGTCAACCGGGGACGCGACCCCGATAAACCCCGCAACCTGGCAAAATCTGTAACCGTCAAGTGAGTTTATGGAGCTGGCGAAGCTTATCAAGCTGTTTGAGTGAAAACTGAGAGGTTCAAAGATACTAAACCATGGCAACAGGAAAAGCTTCAGGAACTAAGGGAACCCAGGTGACTCAAAAAACTCAACAAACTCAAACGAGGGTTTTGGCTGGCATCGCCGCCTACAACGAGGCAAGATATGTTGGAAGCATAGTTCTTCAAGCCAGACAATATGTAGATGAAGTCATTGTCGTTGACGACGGAAGCACAGATAACACCGTCACGGTTGCTGAGCTTGCGGGCGCCACCGTAATTCGCCACGCCGGAAATAGAGGCAAGGGCGCAGCTATCCAGACTATACTGGCGGAGGCAAAGAAGCGAAATCCAGATGTCCTCGTTCTCCTCGACGCCGATGCCCAGCATGACCCTAACGAGATTCCCGTTCTCACCAAACCCATTTCCGAGGGTTCTGACCTAGTCATCGGCTCCAGAGAAGCCCAGAAAGATAAAACTCCCAAATATCGCCGCCTTGGCCAAAAGGTCATCTTCCGCTCGAGCCGTCTCGCTTCGAAAACCAACATCTCCGATACCGAATCCGGCTTTCGGGCCCTTTCATCGAAGGCGATAAAAAGACTTGATTTGAAAGCGAAGGGGTTCGGCATAGAATCGGAAATGATAACCAGTGCCGCCGATAAGAAACTCCAGATAACCGAGGTGCCAATTTCAAATATTTATACGAAGGACGGCTCGACGCTCCATCCTATAAGACACGGCATAGATGTTCTCGGCCGTATAATAATCATGATTTCACAGAGGAGACCACTATTCTTCTTCGGACTGGCAGGCGCTATCCTGCTGGTGATCGGCCTCATCTTCGGCATCAGGGTGATTAATATAGCTGCCGCAACAGGCAACCTAGCTGTGGGCAGTACCATACTGACCACTATGTTTATAATCGCCGGTATATTAACCATCTTCACTGGCATAATCCTGAATGCCCTAGGCAGGCGAAAATAATAGAGCATAAATCTAATTATGCGACCGTTCTGAGAAGTGTATGATTATAACAGATGCCCATCAGAATATTGATTTTTTCGAAGCCTTGAAAGAAAAAGGGAAGGTGGTAGCGGTATCTGGGTATTTTGATCCACCAACACCAACTCATCTTATTTATTTCCAAGCGGCAAGAGAATTGGGAGACTTACTCGTGGTACTATTGAATAATGATGACCAGCTTCTAATGAAAAGAAAGGGAACCAAACTAGAAGGGCGGATAAGATACCCTCTTAC
>CP070793.1:1219062-1223158 GCA_020346965.1 Chloroflexota bacterium
ACTCTCTTTGTCGGGGAATGATCCGTGAACGTAGATTGCCTACAGTATTCTTGTGGCGTCATTTATCAGGAGCATAGTCACCGACCGGCCTCTATACGTGTGAATTCCAGTTTGATTCTATACTTCAGTTCTGGCTAACGTCAATTCAGATTAATGGGATCCCTCCGGTAGTGAACTCAAGAATCTAGTTACATCATCATCCTGAATGGCTTTCAATTACAGGAAATATTGTATAATGCAAAAACATACGATGCCAAAGATAAGAGCAGGTATAATCAACGTGACCGGTTACATCGGTATTGAACTAGCTCGTCTACTCTGCCAGCATCCCCGAACTGAGTTGGTAGCTGTTACGGGGAGGAGTGTGGCTGGACAGAAACTAAGCGATATCTTCCCCAGCTTCACAGGAACTGACCATATAATAAAGGCCGAACTTGATAGTGAAATCGACATAGCCTTTTCAGCAATGCCCCATAAGAGCAGTGTGGGTGTAGTAGAATCACTGTTGAAACAGGGAATAAGGGTTGTCGATGCAAGTGCTGACTTCAGGTTGAAGGACGCTGACGAATACTCTAAATGGTATGAATTTACTCATACATCACCGGATTTACTTAGAAAAGCCGTTTTTGGCTTACCCGAGTTACATAGAAGTGAGATTGCGTCAGCAGCACTTGTAGCAAACCCGGGTTGCTATAGCACCGGTGCTATCCTGGCTTTGGCACCAATGGTCAAAGAAGGGCTAATACATCCCGATATAGTTGTAGATAGCAAATCAGGTGTCTCCGGCGCTGGTAGAACCCTGAGCTTAACTGCGCATTATTCCGAGACTAACGAGAATACCTGTGCGTACTCACTTGAGGGACATCGCCATTTGCCCGAGATAGAACAGGAATTGAAGGCGCTTCATCCGTCATTTTCTCCCTCGATAACTTTCGTGCCTCATCTGGTGCCAATGACCAGAGGCATATTAAGCACCTGCTACGCGAAATTGAACGACGGCAAGTGGCTCAAAGAGGCAAAGGCTGAAAAGACAACAAGCCAGATATACCGGGCGTTCTATGAACATACACCCTTCGTTCAAATAACGACAAAGCCCCCTCATACCAAATATGTTTGGGGTACTAACTTCTGCCTTATTTATCCCACTGTCGATTCGAAGACAGGCAGGCTCGTCGCTGTAAGTTGTATCGACAACCTGGTCAAAGGAGGGGCAGGACAAGCGGTGCAAAATATGAATCTCATGTTTAACCTGCCTGAAACTACAGGGCTGGAATCTTCAGCCGTTTACCCTTAAAAAACGCAGTATTATGGTTCTACAGAGACAGCTTCAGCTTTGGTATCAACCGGAAGTAGAAAGTGTAGCCGCCTAACGAATCCAAGATATTCTGTTATATGACGGAGCCGCCATCTACAACCAGAACGTGTCCAGTCACATAGCTAGAAGCATCAGAAGCCAGAAAAACTGCAGCACCCACCATCTCGTCAGGCTCAGCTATACGCTGCAGTGGAGTTCTCAACATGACAGCTTGTGCAATATCTGGATTACTCCAGAGAGCTTCGCTGAACCGAGTCTTAACTAATCCTGGCGCTATCGCATTAACTCTGATATTGTACTGAGCCCATTGCTGTGCCATCACTTTTGTTGCCATGATCACCCCAGCCTTGCTTATGGAGTAAACCGGCAAAATATCGGGGGTAATCCCAGCCACAGAAGCGACATTGATGATTTTGCCCCCAGCTTGCTCTTGCATTAGCCTAGCTACCGCCTGGCTGAGAAAGAATAATCCTTTTAAGTTGAGATTCATAATGGAATCCCAGGCACGCTCTTCTATACTTATGGCCGCGTCCATAGTAGGATTGGTCCCGGCGTTATTCACCAGAATATCGATTCTGCCAAGCTCGTCTTTCACCTTTGGGACCAAGTTCTCTATCTCATCCAATCTGCCTACATGTGTAGCCACCGCCATTGATCTGCGACCTAATCCCTTTATCTCTGCTGCTACTTCCTCAAGGTCCGGCAATTTTCGACTGGTTAAGGCTACATCGGCGCCAAATTTAGCAAGTCCGACAGCGATAGCTTTACCGATTCCTCGACTACTACCAGTCACCAGGGCTACTTTACCTGACAAAGAAAAACTCTGCGGTGTAACACTCATTGCGTACCTCCTGAAAAAAGACTTATCAGCTTTGATAAGAAACTGCGTTGGAATTATATATTACAGGGTCAGCGATAGGCAACTTGCACGCCGGTAATTACCTGTCGTATCTGGAATTCCGCCTTACTCTTCGCGATGAACTCGGCTTTCCACTAGTACTTTTGACGGAGAGCCCGATATAGCCATAGTGATAATTAGGGTCTCTGCGGGCGATTATTTGTGTGCTCTCGCCAAATGCTAAAGGGACAAGCCAACCCCTACCGAAGTACACTTACTAATGGGTGATTGACGGGGAAATGAACGTTTCTTAGACTATATTCAAGTAGTATTGGAAGGAACTGCATATGCCTGTAAAAATGAATGAGCAAATCTATTGTAGGACTGATGAAGTTTGCCAGATGGCAGATATAGATAAGACCAATTTATTGAGGTGAATCAGGAAACTGCAGGAATATAGATCTACAATGGAGCCAATTGAGGAGACGAAATAACATGAAGAGAGTTAGTAGCTTTTTGATTATTATAGTATTCATTGCTGTGATGGTGGGATGTGAGCAGTCTACTCCTCCTTCTCACACACTGAGCATCACCAGTGCCCCTGGGGGGACAGTAACCACGCCTGGACAGGGGCATTTTGCGTATCCTGTGGGAACAGTAGTTGATCTGGTGGCGATTCCTAATCCTAGCTATCAATTCAACAACTGGACGGGTGACGTAAGCGCGATTGACAACGCCAGTGCTGCCGTAACCAGTATCACTATGTACGAGGACTACTCTATAACAGCCAACTTCGAGGCGCAATATGAAGTTGCGGCAGGTGATAGACACACGGTGGGACTTGAGACGGACGGCACCGTGGTAGCGGTGGGATCGAGTGGTTTCGGGCAGTGTAGTGTCGGCGGTTGGATAAATATTCTTCAGATCGCCGCAGGTGCCTGGCACACGATAGGAGCCAAGGCCGACGGCACCGCGGTCGCTGTGGGATGGAACATCTCTGGGCAGTGTGGTGTCGAGAGCTGGACGAATATTATCGAGGTCGCGGCAGGTGATGAGCACACAGTGGGACTGAAAATCGACGGCACCGTAGTAGCTGCAGGAAATAATACTTGCGGGCAGTGCGATGTTGGCGGCTGGATGAACATCATCCAGGTTTCCGCAGGCGGCTCCCATACCGTGGGACTTAAATCCAATGGTGATGTCGTGGCCATGGGAGCCAACGACTTCGGGCAGTGTAATGTTGGCAACTGGACGAACATCATACATGTCACAGCGGGTAGCCAACATACGGTGGGGCTTAAAGCCGACGGCACCGTGGTCGCTGTTGGGGCCGACGACTGTGCGCAGTGTGATGTTGATGGTTGGACGAACATTGTCCAGGTCGCCGCAGGCGGCTATCACACCCTAGGCCTTAAGGCGGACGGCACCGTGGTCGCTGCTGGAGCCGACGACTATTCACAGTGTAATGTGAGCAGCTGGACGGATATCGTCCACATCGCCGCAGGGGACCTGCACACCGTGGGTATTAAATCCGATGGCACGGTGGATGCTATAGGATGGAACTACTACTGGCAGTGCAATGTAGCTGGTTGGGATTTAGATTGAACTCTTCCCGTATCTCCGCCTATAGGGGCCAGGTACAGCTATATAGTGAACTATATATATGGCGACAAAAATCTGTTACTGAAGAGGTGAATTATGAAAATGCTTGGTTGGAGTAGACACCGTTACGTGGCCAGATTCAGCACATTTTTAATTGCGCTAGTATTAATTGCGGGAATGGTAGGTTGTGCTGGTACTGTCACTGAGTACGACCTCTCTATCGATAACAACACGGGGGGGTCGGTGGTCACACCAGGAGTGGGGACTTTTGCATATCCCAGGGATACAGTGGTCGACCTGTTGGCTGAGCCAAACTCAGGTTACCACTTTGTCGAATGGAC
>CP070793.1:1223258-1228020 GCA_020346965.1 Chloroflexota bacterium
AAGCAAATAGCCAAGTCAGCATTATTGCATCTCAGGAAATCGACTGTGCCCTGTAGAGTATCTGCTTTCGGTTCGGGACTTCTCCCTGGGAAATAGCCGTCTGGCTCATCATTTACAGGTATTACGTTAAGTCCCATCTGAATGAAGATGTAGCTCGCAAACTTGGAGGCAGCGCCATTGCCGGGATCGACGATTAATCTTAAATGATGATTAGGTGCTGTAGGGGAAAGCTTGCCTCTAACAAAGGAAAGGTATCTTTGCTTCATATCCCGCCCTTGTTCTAAAGTCCCTCTCTTTCCCTCTCGGAATTTTTGACTGAAGTAGACCTTCTCTATTTCCGCTTCTTGAGCCCGACTATATCCCAGTGCATTCTCAGTGAAGAGTTTGATTCCATTGAATTCCGGCGGATTATGGGAGGCTGTGACCATAATGCCAGCGGCGAAGCCTGATTCCCGAGTGAGCAATGCCAGCGCCGGGGTAGGTAAGATTCCTAAATCAACTATGTTTATTTCACAGGAAAGCAAACCTGCAGTAACCGCTTCCTTCATCATATCCCTGCTTATTCTGGTGTCGGTAGCGATACAAACAGTGGAAGCGGGAGGAAGGGTGGTGCCTATAGCCGAGGCGACCCGACGACAGAAGTCAGGCGATAAATCCTGGTTGACTATACCCCGGATGCCGCTAGTCCCGAATAGTTTTCTTGTGTGCATTGCCTGTCTAAGCTAAACGAGATAGAAGATAGCACGTAACTAACTGCTTGGCAACAACCACACGATATAATAACATATGTTAAACTAGGCATCCCAATCATAAGCAGCACTGCCTGCGAGATATATAGTGACAAGGGAAATAGCTTGGGTTCTGTTAGCCACCGTTTCGCCCATTAGCGAATTACGGGGTGGTATTCCATTAGGCATACTACAGTATGGGATAGACCCCTTGTTTATCTTCTTTATAGCTATCATTGCTAACGCCCTGATATTCTTTCCGGTCTTTTTTGCCTTGCGCCTTTTTTACGATAAGCTTCTGTACCGAATCCCGTTGTTTGACAAGTATCTAGATAATTTAAGAAAACGAGGCGAGCCCAAAGTAGAGAAATATGGCTTCTGGGGGCTGATTTTGTTTGTGGCGATACCCTTACCTATCACCGGGGCCTACACTGGGACTATTCTGGCCTGGCTACTCGGCATGGATTGGAAGAAAGCCTTCCCTTCCGTCGGGATGGGTGTGGTCGTGGCTGGTGCCATAGTGCTCTTAATAACACGCTTAATACAATTGGGGATACTCAGCATCCCATGGATTTTTCCAGGCTTGCTGAATTAGATTCCAACGACTGATTCAGAAACGAATTTCACTAGCTGTGGGCATGACCACAATCCTAGACATGCCAGATAAAGAAAGGCTGAGCATCTTTTGCATAGATACTCAGCCTTTCAGTGGTTCTGCTAACTATGACAGTATTCTTAGGCCTTCCCTATTCTGAACATCTTGGTTCCGCACACAGGACATACACCTTGAGTAGCCGGCCTGCGATTCTTCATGATGATGCTTCTGGGATTCTTCATTTCCCTTTTGGCTCGGCATTTCATACAGTATGCTTGCATCTGTTCACCTCCCTTTTTTTTAAAGGATAAGCTATCGTTACTCGAATGTCAATAGTTTTTCCTCAAATATTCCATAAATATTGCAGAAACTCTCGTTTTTATACGCGTTATTCACAATTCAAAGTGGGGGAAAAGCCAATCGAATGGTTTGAAACAAGTTAGAAGGGGAGTTGCTGCAATACCCGGCACGCCTTCTGACTTGCTCGGGCACGATGGCTGATCTGATTTTTCGTCTCAAATGGAAGTTCAGCCATAGTTTTGCCCATTTTAGGAAAGAGAAAAATGGGGTCATAGCCGAAACCATTTCCGCCAGTAGCTTCGTTGGCAATCATACCATGACACTCGCCATGGCAAAACTTTACACGACCTCTCGGACTGGCTATAGCAATGACACACTTGAAACGGGCCGTTCGTTTCTCCCAAGGGGTGTTTTTAAGCTTAGCTAAGAGAAGGTTCACTTTATCTACGTCGCTAGCAGATTCACCAGCAAAGCGAGCTGATTTAATACCTGGCTCCCCATTGAGGGCATCCACCTCCAGTCCTGAGTCATCGGCAAGGGCGGTGAGCTGGCTTAATTTGGCATAAGCAAGGGCTTTCAATCGAGCATTTTGTTCGTAATTGCTCCCCGACTCGATGACGGCTTTTACGATTCCCTCTTTGGCCAGTGTGGTTATTTGATAACCAAGAGCATCCAGAAGAAAGCGATATTCCCTGATTTTCCCTGGATTGGAGGTAGCTAAAAGGAGCTTCGGCATTCCGTCGTTAAATGTCTTGGAATCGTGGTGCCAGCTTCTTTGCCACTTCGGGCATGGTGGTATATTCCATTTCATCAAGCGGCAGGCGATGTGGTTCAAATGGACCCATTCGGCGCAGGAAATCCGCCATAATATTTGCCTGATGACGAGCCTCATCATAAGCAGGATCATCAAAGAGGTCACGAGGGCCAACAAGCTTGCCATCAGCAATTTGGAACCCGGCAGCTATCACTCGTGGGGGACCGTCAAAGCGACACGGATTGCTTTCTCGAACAGCTACCGGCATTAGTGGACCGTGGTGTGATCCTCTCATCCAGCCTTCTACTATGTGAGGAGATGCAAAAGGTTCCAGTATTTCACCCACAGCCGGAAACTTCCCTTGGGAACGAACGATGCAGACAGGATCATCCTTCCCTACGTACCTCCCTGCCATGAGAGATAATCTTTGAGTAGAGGAGACGGCAGCGATTTCACCACTCTCCTTATGGTACACCGCTTTAACGGCATAGCGGCCTGGTGCACCGAGAAAGACCAGCATATCGTAAATCTCCTCCGGAGCGTTGAACATGATTTTTTTGTGCTCTTTAACGTCGTGCACTTCAAAGGTGAAACCAGAGTGCATATTGGAGGCAATGACTAGTCCAATGGTGTTAAACGGGTCAGCGAATATTTTATATAATGGCAGATTCCAGGCGCCAGACGCCGTCTTATCTGCCATAAATATGATTATGGTTTCAGCCTGGCGCTCGGAAAGTTGCATCTCAGCGGTACCGGGTCCCATACCTTTGATATTGCCGGAGAAAGCATCAGCCAGAAGGTCCTGACCGGCACCATGTAGCTTCAAGCACTTAGCCACATCGGTGCAATCTACGAATGTATCCCAAGCTAGCCTGTGGATTTGCTCATTATCTTCCCCGCGCTGGTGCGTCATTATCAACTGGAGGTCATCGCCACAAACTGTCACGTGATGGTCTATTAGCAGCCCTTGGCCCTGGGCATGTTCCAGTCTTTCCTTAGCCTTTTGCATTACATCTGGATGGCTGGAGGAATGCCCGACATAGCCGCCGATGTCTGCTTTGATAACGCTTAAAGTTAATTCCATTTCGCCTCCTGTTAAACTATTGTAGTTTAGCAATAGATAATATGAACGTCAACTCGGAATGATAATCAGTCCCTCTACATTATTGCCCAAAACATCCGCCTTATCTTGGTGGTGGAGTAAAGCAGTATAAGCTGCCACTGCGGCATCGCACAGATCGTGGTTGAACATACCTAGATAGGGCTTAATATTAGGCAGAATATCTCGTAGCTTATCCCTAACGAAACTTATCCCTTGTTTTGCAGTTTTTCCGGGAATAGTTTTACCAAAGAGGCGGACATTGCTAGCGAAGGGACAAACTTCAATGACTTGACAACCTTGCTTCGCCGTACGACTAATGCTATTTTTAAGCTCAATGCCACGGTAGATCAAGTCCTTGATAAAGGTCTTCTTGCTAGCGGGGTAACACGGAATTCCCTGCTGTCTCAATTCTTGATCACATTGCCTATTCTTCCTTGGGAATTCGGGACGGCAATGGCCAGATTCCTCGAGGCAACATCACCCCATTGGCAAACTAGAAGGGGCATCTATTGCGCTTACTTGAGATGAATAGAAATCTAGCAGATTGACGATGTCTCTATTCCTTGTTATGAATCCGAAGTAAACAAGTTGTGATTTACTGTCCAATCCTAAACAAGCGCTAGGTTTGGCTTCTGATGAGGTTAAATCAATGCCAAAAAAAGTAGGATACTTCACTTTACCGGGGAAGACTGTTTTCCTAACCGCTTTAATATTTCTCTAGCTGCTACTATACCTGAGGCCGAAGCCTGGACTAAGCCCCGACTAACACCAGCACCATCGCCAGTAGCAAATACATTGCTGATCTCGGTTTCTAAACAAGGGGTCAACTTCAGCTGACTTGAGTAAAATTTCACTTCTGTCCCGTAAAGCAAAGTCTGTGGAGAAGCAACGCCGGGAACCAGTTTATCCATAGTTTGAAGCATTTCCACTATATTCTTGAGATAACGATAGGGAAGGGCAAAGCTCAAATCGCCTGGAGTTGCCGCTTCTAAGCTTGGTTCGATGGGACTATCCTTGAGACGGGCCTGTGTAGAGCGGTGGCCATTCATTAAGTCCCCCAATCTCTGCAGCAACACACCGCCGCTAAGGATATTAGCCAGCCTCGCCAGATATTTGCCGTATGCAATGGGTTCGTGGAAAGGTTCTGTGAAGGTGGTGCTTACCAAGATGGCAAAATTGGTATTTTTTGTCTTGGGTTGTCTGTAACCAATTCCATTAACGGTAATAACAGGATCGGAGCCACCTGTGGATTCCGTGATTACCTCGCCCCCGGGACACATGCA
>CP070793.1:1228120-1230734 GCA_020346965.1 Chloroflexota bacterium
CCCGATCATCAAATCGGCAGCTTTTATCCTATTGATAATAGGAACTATTGGCCTTCTGGTGAATGAATTAGTTGCTGACCGGGGTAGAGCCCCAGCTCTGATATTTACCATTTTCAATTGCATAGGATTGGTTATTCTAGGCGTAACATATTTCGGTAGGAAAGGGTGGCCGTAGATATGTGGGGTGCAGGTTTCGCCACAGGCACTGGTTATGTGGACAATGTGATATGACTGCCAGGTTTCCTGACCATAACGCGAAGAGGGAGCAACGAATGTTATATAGAGTACAGAAGAGAGATGTCATACAGGCTTCAAAGGTATTGGCCGATGCCTTTCAGCATGATCCGCTCTGGAACAAGATCTACGAAGGAGACCCCGGTATTGAGAAAAGATTCCAGGCTTTCTTTGAGGGAGGTGTAAGGTATTGTCTGAAGTATGGTGAGGTCTATGCTCCCTCGAAGGATTTGGAGGGGGTCATGGGGTTGGTTCCGGGAAAGTATGCTGACATGAATTGGTGGCGCTCAATACGGAGTGGAACCGTGAGCGTGGGGATGAGAATGGGGTTGAGCGCTGCGATGAAGATGGGAACTATCTTGAAACCGATTACCGCAGACCGCCGTGGAAACATGGCCGGCTGCACCTTTCTGTACGTGCTGGTCATCGGCGTGGCTACTGAGCAGCAGGGCAAGGGGTTCGGAAGGAAGCTGATAGACGCGGCAATTGAGAAAGCTGAGCAAGAAGGGCTCCATTTGTATCTCGAGACTGAAGCAGAAGAGAACGTGAGGATGTACGAACACTTCGGGTTCAGATTGCTCAAGAGGATCACTCTACCGATGGTGGATCTTCCCATGTGGGAGATGGTTAAGGAACCGCAGGCGTGAATTATAGGGTTTTGTAATAAGCACCCGAATTGTCAATTAGCAAAACAAGCCGTGTGATATCCCATATATCTAATTACAGCAGAAGTCCGTTTTGCTTCTGAATAGTTACCAGCTTGCTCGATTATAGTGGCTTCACAGGTATACAGATATCTACTATGTGTTTTCCTTCTGGATGCTGCTTTGGATCATTGAGGTAGAGCTCATAGCAGGGGCCGTCTTCAGGCTGGCAGCCACTTTCGGGTAACCATCCTCCGTATACTGCATTCCATGCATCCTGGTACTGATCAGGTGTGATTTCAAAATGCGCTACTGCATATTTGCCTGCCGGGATTTTGGCCTTTCCGATTTCCCCTTCCACCTGTGTATCCTCAGGAACCGTAATGCAGGCATCCGTTCTGAGCCGGCTCTCGTCTGTGATATCCGGATTGTCATGGTATATCGTCATTACCTTCGTCTCTGGGAAGCGTAATAAACCTCGAGGACCAGCCCATGCCATCAGTTTATTGAAAAGCCTGCCAAAAAGCTCCTGGTCCCCCTTATAAGGACCAATGTGCCGGATATATGAAATATGTAGCTCTGGCATGTCCTTGACTTCGACGTTTGTCTGGATTGCTTTGCTCTTCATCTTTACCCTCCATAGTAGATTATTTGTACCTTGATTATAGTTGAGGGAGAGAGTGAAGTCTTTCTCGATATTGCTGACCGCTTGTTTATCTTTGCCTTTTACTTTACTGTTCTTGCCATGTTGATAGTGGCCACCAGAACGCCAATCGCTTGCATTCATATCATACGTTTCACGGAATGACCTGGCAAATGCAGCTGAACTGGAGAAGCCGCATTCGAAAGCTATCTCCGTAATGGACTTCTTGGGATTAAGCACAAGCTTGGCTGCAGCTTTTTCAATACGTATCCTTTGTATGAAATCATTCAGAGTCTCGACCACCATGCCGCGAAATATCCTATGAAAGTGGAAAGGAGAGAAATGGGCAACATCAGCCAGTTCTTTCAATGATAAGTCTGCGCCAATGTTAGCTTCTATGTAATCGATAACACGATTTACACGTGCTGTGTATTCATCCCTAAGGTATTTCGCTTTGCGATCCTGCATGTCTAGAACTATGGGTGATATTTGCTATGATTTTTCTTCAATCCATTTGACCATGACATCAAGGGCAAGACCTACGTTTCCAATCTGGCAATGATTCTGAGCCTGTTCTTCTCTGGTGAAGACCCTGCCGGTTACCGATCGAGCATTCGTTAGTGCCTTTACCTGCATATCGTGCATCTCAAAAGGAATGAAATGGTCTTCTCGCCCGGTAAGAATCAATACATCCTGTTTGACCAGCCCGGAATGCAGATTCCTCTCATTGAGCTGCAGGACTACATCCATGGCATCCACAGGAGTCTTCTTATCGGCAATGTACATCATGTTACTTACTGACCAGGCATGCATTTTGTCCTTTGTCATTTTTCGTAAGATTAACCGATTTGCTAGCTTTCTGAGACGTATGAAGAATAACTTCGCCAATTGCTGTGCTGCAAAGTTCGGAGCCTGCATATAGTCAAAGGCAATACCCGAGGCCATGACTCTCTCAATACGTGGTTCGAATGCGGCAGCCCTGAAGCAGAACCATCCGCCCATGGATATCCCCAACCAGGTTACATCATCGAGCTTGAAGTAATCTAGAATTGCCTTCGCTGGTCTTTCCCATCTCCAGTCCAGCGCAAGTCCG
>CP070793.1:1230834-1234118 GCA_020346965.1 Chloroflexota bacterium
AGTATATCTTCCAGAACTTCTTTCCACCTGTTCCCCAAGAGTCTGGTGTCCAACTTGATCTGTGTGGCGCCGACTTTGACTGCGGTACCGTAACCCTTGCCTAGAGATTGCGTCGCTACGCTCGCGACGACACTTTCCCGGGGTTTTATTACGATTTGCTTGCCCTGTGTGGAAACAGAGCTTGCCCCAGCCCGTGCGGCGAGCAGCTTGATTCTTACTATATAAAGAAGATTGTCGACGGGTCGGGGTAAAGGACCGAACCTATCTTCAAATTCCCGAGCCATATCCTCCACTTCCTCCATATGCTCCACCCTGGCCAGCCTGCTATAAAGACTCAATCGAGTATTCAGATCGGGAACATACTCCCCAGGTATGTGGGCATCTAATGGCAGGACCACGCTGGGCAACTCCTTCGTTTCGCCGACAAGGACGCTCTTCCTCGCTTCACCGGTTTGCTTTGCTTTCAACTCCTCCACTGCTTCGCCCAACAACTGGCAATAAAGGTCAAAGCCCAGGGCAGCGATATGCCCGCTTTGCCTGACACCCAGAAGATTGCCCGCTCCCCGAATCTCCAGATCCCTCATAGCGATTCCGAATCCCGAGCCCAGTTCGGTAGCATCGAAGATGGTCCTGAGTCTCTTATCAGCCTGTGGTGTCAGTTGCCTCCTTTCGTCGAAGAAGAGGTAGGCATAGGCCTGGTTAATACCGCGGCCTACCCTGCCTCTCAACTGGTAAAGCTGGGCCAAACCGAATCTGTCGGCCCGGTCGATAATCAGCGTATTGACACTGGGCATATCCAGGCCTAGCTGGATAATGGTGGTGGTCACCAGGATATCATACTTGCCAGCGATAAAGTCGGTCATCACCCTTTCCAGTTGCTCCTCGGGCATTCGGCCGTGAGCTACGGCTATCCGAGTTTCCGGAACCAAATCCTGCAATTTGCTGGCAGCCCAGGCAATGCTCTGGACGCGGTTATGAACAAAGAAGACCTGGCCGTTCCTTTCCAGTTCGCGCAACACCACTTGCCTGACCAGGGTGTCATCATAGGCCCCAACGTATGTTTTCACGGACATGCGCTCTTCCGGAGGCGTTTCCACAATGCTCATGTCCCTGATTCCTGTCATAGACATATGCAGTGTGCGGGGAATAGGAGTAGCACTGAGGGCCAGGGTGTCCACCTCCCTCCTTATCTGCCTGAGCTTTTCTTTCTGCACCACGCCGAACTGTTGCTCCTCGTCGATGATCACCAGTCCCAGGTCCTTGAATGTAATGTCTTTTTGCAGCAGGCGATGAGTGCCAACGCAGATATCCACCGTGCCACTGGCCAAGCCTTCCAGGATCTCCCTTTCCTTGTCCGGCAGGCAAAACCGACTCAGCATTTCTACTCTCAAAGGAAAGGTCTGCAGCCTCTCGGTAAAGGTGATGAAATGCTGTTGAGCCAGCAGTGTGGTCGGCACCAGAATGGCTACCTGCTTATTGCTCATAACCGCCTTAAAGGCAGCGCGCAAAGCTATCTCCGTCTTACCGTAGCCGACGTCCCCGCAGATGAGCCGGTCCATTGGCTTGGCTTTCTCCATATCCTCCTTGACCGTCAAGATTGCCTCAACCTGGTCCGGCGTTTCCATGTAAGGGAAAGATGCCTCCAGTTCCTGTTGCCACAGCGAATCTGCGGCGAATGCGAAGCCCGGAGCCACTTCCCGTGCAGCGTAAAGGTCGAGCAACTCCCGGGCAATCTCTTCCACTGATTCCTTGACCCTTTTCTTGGTTCGCTGCCATTCTGGGGTCCTCAAACGACTTAAGTGTGGGGCCTGGTCGCCGGCGCCGACATAGCGGCTGACGCGGTCCATCCGCTCGGTGGGTACATAGAGCCTATCGCCGGCGGCATACTCCAAAACAAGGTATTCCCTCTCCATTCCATCGGATGACATTCTGGCCAGACCGTGAAACCTGGCGATGCCGTGATCGACATGGACAACATAATCGCCGGCCGCCAACTGAGGAAGAAACCATCTTCGAGGTACCGATCTTTTCCTGCCGGCTCGCGGCTGTTTCACGAAGCCGAACAGCTCGACATCGGTGATAAGGGTCAGCCTATCATCCAGAAGCCAGCCTCCGTCCAACGAGCCCTGGAGCAGGGTGATTGAGCCCGGCGGAGGTATCTGCTCTATATGTGATAAGGGCGAAGTATGAATGTCCTCTTTCTGGAGAAGGTCGGCCAGACGATTTGCCTGGTGACTGACTATAACCACGCGCTGTTTTTGCTTCACCATTTGCCGGGCTGTCTTGAGGAACCTTTCTAGCTGGCTTCCATAGCTCTGGGCCCTGGTGAAGGGCAAAGCCTGTCCGTAGCCCCTGACGTTCCATGTTTTCAGCGCCAGCCGATGCTTTTCATGCACCTGGGACTCTAATTCCTCCCAGGTGAGGTAGGGAGAAGTAAGTTCCTCGGGCAACTCGCCTTTCTCCATTTTCGCATCTTTTAATTCTTGAATCTCCTCATTCAACCTGTTGATAGTGAGTTCGATTCCCCGGGGGTCATCCAGAACAAGCAAAGCATCGCCGCTGAGATAGTCAAATATGGTTCCGTCCACGACTGCCTGGTTATCGTCCTTTGATACGAGTTCTCTAACCGGTGTGACAATCACTGACGATACGGGGCCAGTCGAGCGCTGGCTTCCCGGGTCGAAGCACCTCAATGTCTCAATGCGGTTGCCAAAGAATTCTATGCGGACCGGCGACTCGCTGCAGGCGGGGAATACATCGAGAATACCACCCCGTCTGCTCATCTGCCCCGACAGCTCGACAACGTCCTCCATCTCATAGCCCAGACTCTGCCATCGACGCATTAACTCCAGTGGCTCAACAGCCGTGCCCGGCTTTAGGATATGGCAGGCGGTAGTAAAGTCTGCTTTGGGGATAGTTTTACTCATGATCGCTAGGGCTGATGTAACTACCAGGGGAGGTTTGTCGCCCTGTTCGTAAAGAGCTAGGGCTGCCAATGCCCTCAACCTCTCTATCATCTGGTAGCTAACAGCCGATAGCTGAGAACTATCGTAGGGCAGGAGGTCGAGTTCCGGGAGACGATGCAGCTCGGCCGATGGGGAACACCAGGCTCGGAGTTGCTCATGAAGTCTTCTGGCACTCTCAGGTTGGCTGGTCACCGCCACGAGGGGCACAGTGAGATCTTCATAAAGAGCGGCAACCAGGTAAGGTGTAGCGGTGTCAAGTACGGTTGCCTTATGCTCCCCTCCTGTTGTGGAAAGCTCCCCTACCAGTTGCCTGTAGAC
>CP070793.1:1234218-1240029 GCA_020346965.1 Chloroflexota bacterium
CAGAAGCAGTTCGCAAGGCAGGTGCTACGGCGAAGAAGGGACTCATTAAGGTCCCTATTAAGGACAATACCATTCCTCATGAAATACTGGCTAAGTTCGGCGCGTCTAAAATCTTACTGAAGCCAGCAGCACCTGGTACGGGCTTAATCGTGAATAATACCTCTCGAGCGGTGCTTGAATTAGCAGGCGTAAAGGATGTCCTTGGCAAATCATTAGGTGGATCAAGCAAGATAAACGTAGCTAAGGCGACGATGCTCGCTCTGGTTAACTTGCGGAAAGGTGAAGAACCATCGCTTGACGGAGTACTTGCAGATGTGAGTGCTAGTGAAGCTCAGGAAGAAAAGCTAGATGAAACAGAATGAATTGCGGCCACGCAGGGGTGCTAAGCATAATAGAAAGTTTGTAGGTCGCGGAGACGGCAGTGGGCATGGCACCTATTCAGGGCGAGGCTGCAAAGGGCAAAAATCTCGCGCTGGCGGTGGCGTGCGACGCGGCTTTGAAGGCGGGCAGTTGCCTTTAATTAAACGACTGCCGCGCAAGAGGGGTTTCACTAACGTTTTTAAGACTAAATATAATGTTGTCAATGTAGGAAAGTTAGCTGTTTTCCCCGCGGGAAGTGAGGTAACTCCTGAGGGATTGCTACGAGCGGGCCTTATCAATACTACGGACCATCCAACTAAAATTCTCGGCGCCGGTGATCTCCAGCATCCATTGCTTGTTAGCGCTAGCAAATTCTCTTCATCAGCGGAGAAGAAAATCCTCGCTGCTGGAGGGAAGGTGAAGCAGGCTTAGAATGCAGCGCAAATCGAACAGGCCACGCCTTGTCCAGGCAATGATGGATGTATTGACGTTGCCTGATTTGCGCCGAAAAATCCTCTTCACTATCGGTATGCTGGTCATTTTTCGTTTTCTGGCTCACATTCCGTTGCCGGGCGTGGATCCCAGCGAATTGGAAGCATTATTCGAGCAAAACATGCTCTTCGGCATGCTTGACCTTTTTACCGGTGGTGCCATGCAACAGTTCAGTGTGGTTGCCCTCGGCATCTATCCTTACATCACTGCCTCGATAATTATGCAATTGCTGGTTCCGGTAATCCCGCGCCTTCAGGCTATAGCCCAGGAGGGCGAGCTCGGTCAACAGAGGATTAATCGGATTACTCACATCGCAACGATACCTTTAGCTGGTCTTCAGGGCTATGCCATTATTGCTTTACTACGTTCTCAGGGAATTGCCATTGGGGGACTCGGACCACTGGCCATGACCACCATAATAATCACATTGATTGCTGGCACGATGTTCCTTGTTTGGTTGGGCGAATTGATTACCGAACGTGGTATTGGGAACGGAATATCGATAATAATCTTTGGCGGTATCGTGGCTGGCCTGCCTAGTATAGTGGGTAATTTCATTGTCACTGCTATTAGCGGGAACCCTGAAGGATTAATCGCTTATATTATTCTAACCTTAGCTATGTTGGTGCTTATAGTCGTATTTATTGAAGCACATCGACGTATTCCGGTGCAGTATGCTAAGAGCACTTTTCGCAGCGGCCGTATGTACCGACAATCAGGTTCTACGTACATACCACTACGGGTTAATACCGCCGGGATGATACCCCTTATCTTTGCCATAGCCTTAATGCAACTACCCGCCACGGTAGCTACATATTTTATGAGCCCGGAGGGTGCAGACCCGAATTTCTGGAACACAATCTATAATTTGTTTCAGTCTAATACCGCAATCTACAATATATTGTACTTTCTCTTGGTAATTGGTTTCGCTTTCTTCTATACCATGGTCATATTCGAGCAAATGAACCTGCCGCAAACGCTACAACAGCAAAGCGGCTTCATCCCCGGAGTTCGACCAGGCAAGGCTACGGCTGATTATTTGAACGGAGTCATAAGGCGTATTACTTTCGGTGGCGCCCTGTTTCTGGCTGTAGTGGCTATTATGCCCTTTATCGCTCAATTAATTACTAATGTCCCATTACTAATTCAGAGCACAGCCATGCTTATAGCCGTCGGTGTGGCTCTCGATACCATGAAACAATTAGAGGCTCAACTAACCATGCGCCGCTACGAAGGTTTCCTAAAATAAATGTACATAATCATGCTGGGTGCTCCGGGGGCAGGCAAGGGAACTCAGGCAGATATTCTCTCTCAAGTGATGAATTTGCCGCATATAGCCTCCGGGGATTTACTTAGGCAGGAATTGGAGAAAAAGACCGAGATTGGTCTCTTGGCGAAAAGTTATATGGATAAGGGAGAATTAGTTCCTGATGAAGTAGTCATAAAGATGATTCTGGAAAGAATCAACCAACCAGACTGTACCTCCGGCTGTCTTCTCGACGGCTTTCCCAGGACCCTACACCAGGCTGAAGTTCTAGACAAAGCCTTTGGGGAACAAGGAAAAGCCATAGATAAAGCAATATTCATTGAAGTGCCCAACAAAGAACTAGTAAAACGCCTCAGCGGAAGGCGGCTTTGCCGGGTTTGCCAAACACCATATCATATAACGAATTCACCGCCTGAAACACCGGGTAAATGCGATAAATGCGGTGGCGAATTGTATCAACGGTCTGATGACAGGGAAGAGACGGTAAAGGAACGACTTAATATCTTCTTCGGGCAAACTGTTCCCATGCTTGATTATTATGAGAACCAAGATAGACTGATTAGGGTCAATGGTAACCTGGGAATACGGGAGGTGTGTAGAGCAATAGTATCTACCCTGAAAGCACCGATGTCATCCTGAGTAAGGCGAAGAGTTTCCCAGGTTTATCGGTTGCTCCACTTCTTCCGAATGCCTGTAAGGGTGAGCAGCGATAGAAGAAATGGTGATTATCAAATCTGACGAGGAAATAGCTATCATGAGAAAGTGTGGCAAAATCTTGGCAGCTATTCTAGATAAACTAAGAACAGAAGTGCAACCAGGAGTAAAGACTAGCCAGTTGGACACAATAATAGCCGAACAGTCAGACAAGAGGGGAGTCGCCCCTTCTTTTAAGAATTATCGCGGCTTTCCTGCCAATTTATGTGTTTCTGTAAATGATGAAATAGTCCACGGTATTCCTGGCGAACGAGTACTGCAAGAAGGAGATATCGTTTCTTTGGATGTGGGGGCAAAACTTGATGGCTTTCATACTGATGCCGCCATAACTGTTGGTGTGGGGCAGATTAGTAACGAGGCTGAGGAACTCATCGCGGTCACAGAGGGTAGTTTAAGGTCAGGCATCGCTCAAGCGAAAAGTGGGGCATGGATAGAAGATATCTCATCTGCTATCCAAAAATACGTTGAAGCAAGAGGATTTTCTGTGGTTCGGGAATATACTGGACATGGAGTAGGCAGGGACTTGCATGAAGAGCCCCCTATACCTAATTTTGTGGTTGGGAAAGGTCTTAGACTTCGTAAGGGTATGGCCCTGGCTATTGAGCCTATGGTTAATGCAGGAGATTGGCATACAAAATTGGCGGCTAATCAATGGACAGTAGTTACAGCTGATGGGAGTCTCTCAGCACATTTTGAACATACTATAGCCATAACTGATACTGGTGCTGAGATACTTGTTTAGGTATTATATAAGTAATGGCTAAAAAAGAGAGGATAGAAGTTGAAGGTAAAGTGACTACAGTCTTACCTAATACCATGTTTCGCGTTGAATTGGCCAATGGACATCAAGTATTGGCCCATATCTCGGGTAAGATGCGAAAGCACTATATTAAAATCTTACCTGGGGATAGAGTGCTGGTAGAACTTTCCCCTTATGATTTGAGCCGGGGCAGGGTTACCTATCGGCTCAAATAGTTTGACAGGTTAGCTAAGAAAGTTTATCATAATAGGGTTTGCTTGAACGGTGACTGGAAATGAAAGTAAGAGCTTCGGTAAAGCCGATATGCAAAAAGTGCAAAGTTATCAGGCGAGAGGGTGTAGTAAGGGTTATCTGTGATAACCCGAAGCACAAACAGAGGCAAGGGTAATAAACGATGGCGCGTATTGCAGGTGTAGATCTTCCTAAGGATAAGCCAATCTGCGTAGCTTTGCAGAGGATTTATGGCATTGGCGGTTCGTCAAGCCAGAGCATTTTGGGTACCACTGGCATCGATCCCGGCACTAGAGTCAAGGATCTCAGTGAAGAACAGGTTGGGCAGATTCGGGACGTTCTTGATAAACAATACAAAGTAGAAGGTGACCTCAGGCGAGAGGTTCAATCTAATATCAAGCGGCTTATTGAAATCAGTTGCCAACGAGGTACAAGACACCGCATGAGATTGCCAGTTCATGGGCAAAGAACACGCACAAATGCTCGAACTAAAAAAGGGCCCAGGAAAACAGTGGCCGGTCGAGGGCAGAGGCGTGGCGTAGGTAAAAAGTAAGGAGCTAATTCATATAGAATGCCAAAAAGGAAAAAGGCTCGTAGGACTCATAGAAAAGTTAATGAGGGCAAGGCTTACATTCAGTCCTCCTTCAATAACACAACGGTTACGATTACTGATATGGAAGGTAACGTTATCGCCTGGGGTAGTTCTGGTACAGCAGGATTCAAGGGTTCCAGGAAGGGGACACCTTACGCTGCCCAAATAGCTGCCAGAGATGCAGCTAATCGAGCAATGACTGATGGCTTACGCCGAGTGGATGTCTATATTAAAGGTCCCGGTAGTGGACGAGAGGCAGCTATTCGTGCCCTACAAGCCTCAGGAATTACCGTTACAGCTATTAGAGATGTAACCCCTATTCCCCATAATGGCTGTCGTCCGCGGGGGAGGCGAAGAGTATAAAATGGCGCGCTACACAGGCCCGGTTTGTCGTCTATGTCGTCGTTTTGGGGACAAACTGATGCTCAAAGGCGGCAAATGTGCTACGCCTCAATGTCCTTTAGAAAAAAGGAATGCTCCTCCTGGAGGGCAGCGGACAACTCGAAGGCGCAGAGGGGTTTCCGACCGCGGAATCCAGTTGCGCGAAAAGCAGAAGGTTCGCTTTAGCTATGGTGTGCTGGAGCGGCAATTTCGCAGGGTTTTTGCCGAAGCCAGAAAGAGCCCCAGTGCTACTGGAGAAAACCTCCTCATATTGCTGGAGCGTAGATTGGATAACGCGGTTTATCGCTTGGGTTTTGCTGACTCCCGTGCCCAAGCCAGGCAGATAGTTCAGCACGGACATATAGATGTCAATGATCGCAAAACGGATATACCTTCCTGTTTTGTGAAGTCCGGAGATGTCATAAAGTGGCGAGAAATCAGTAAAAAAACGGAATATTATAAAAGAGTAGCTGAGGAAGTTGAGGAAAAAATTATCCCCAACTGGTTAAGCCTGGACAAAGAAAGCATGACAGGCAAAGTGTTGAATTCGCCTAGCAAGGACGACATTGAAGCTGGATTTGGGGAGAAAGCTATTGTCGAATATTACTCGAGGTGAGCTATGCTCGAATTATCTATTCCCACTGTAACTTGTATTGAATGCACTGACAATTACGGCCGTTTTATTGCTGAACCTCTAGAGCCGGGTTTCGGTATCACTTTAGGCAATGCTTTGCGGCGTGTGCTGCTCAGTTCTTTGCCCGGTGCTGCGGTAACCTGGGTCAAGATCGAAGGAATTCAACATGAGTTCTCTCCTATTCCTTACGTTAAAGAAGATGCTATGGAATTTCTACTGAATATTAAGCAACTCAGACTCTGTCCTGTTTCCCGTCAGCCCGGGCAGTTGTTCTTGGAAGTAGAGAAAGAAGGCAAAGTCTGTGCCGGCGATATTAAACCCTCATCTGATTTTCGCATTGCTAATCCAGAACTTTATTTGGCTTCTTTAGACTCCCCACA
>CP070793.1:1240129-1248511 GCA_020346965.1 Chloroflexota bacterium
GCCATTACCCTACCAACTAGCTAATCAGACGCAAGCCCCTCTTGGAGCACCCTAAGGCTTTAATAACAAAGCATCAACTTCGCTATCACATGGGACATTAGCTCGCCTTTCGGCAGGTTATTTCCCACTCCAAGGCAGGTTACTTACGTGTTACTCAGCCGTTCGCCACTAGGTTACAATCCGAAGAATATAACCCCGTCCGACTTGCATGCATAAGGCGCACCGCCAACGTTCATTCTGAGCCAGGATCAAGCTCTCCACTCAAAATCTTCCTTCCACTATTCAATTGTTAACGTACGGATACAGGCAATAGTATATAGAAATCTCTATTAGTTTGTCAACTTTTTCCTTGATGTCGAGTACAATAATATCTTCTCACGGTATCAGAGCAAGTTTGACATTAGGAAAAATTTCTATTATAGTTTACTATAAATTCTTTATACGGCCCCGTGGTGTAGCGGTTTAACATGCCACCCTGTCACGGTGGAGATCAGGGGTTCAAATCCCCTCGGGGTCGCTTCTTTATATCGATAATTCAGTTACGATTCAAGAAGTTAGCCTTATCGCTTCGGCTTTTTGAGCATATTTTCGCAGCTATAGCTCCAGAAGAAGCATGCGGGAGTGATTAAAGACATGGCAACTATTCGCTACACTGTTGTGTCACTAGATAATTAATAATCCAACCAGTGTAAAGGCAGCGATAGGCGGTAGAGCTGGCATGGGCTTTCCCTTCAAAATAACCCCTTGAATCACATAGACGCTTACCAATCCCAACAATCCCAGTACAGCAATAATAGCTGCTGGCTTAAAACCCTGGGCAAAGTAAACAGAGGCTGTAAGCAGACAAGGGAAGGCAATGTCGCCACCCCCCAGTATGGAGTACTCTCTATCGGCGGGATTCACCTCTATTAATTTCTCTCGTTTTTTCAAGTTGAAGTTCCACTCAGAATGGTTTTTTGGAATAATTAGTGCTGGCAAAGCATTTATTTGCGATAACCTGTCCGCCATCCAGAGCATAAATCTAAAGCGAACGGCTAGAAAGTCATAGACGGCTAGTGCTAGTATAATAGCCATCGCAGTCCACGGGGTAATAAAACGACCAAAAACTGCCCCCAAACTACTAACCGCCAGAATTAATACCAGGTTATGTAACCAGACTAGTGGTATTAAGAACCAAAATGTTCCAAATGCAACAGCGATGGACACAGCTGCCGGAAGAGGCACGTAGAAAACAGTTGCGATAAATGTGCCCCAACTAAACAAAAGAGCAAACAAGATTCTGAGAAGAACCTTTAAAGCTCTAAGCGGGATCTTGTAGAGCGTTAGCCCCAGCACAGCTGCTGCCGCAAGAATATAGATTACAATCGGACCTAACGCTGAATGGGCTGGGACATCGATAACCTCCCCCTCAGGTGTTGTCACTTCCCCGGGCCACCAAGATATCGGCGTAGATGGCTGAGTGGGTATTTCTATATTATTGTCTTCCAGGAATGGATCTATACGCGGAGCAACAAGAAGAATGAGCATTTGAGCAACGGCAAAAAGAATAAGGCCCAAATATACGGTATTCAGTTTTACCGATTTCTTTGCGCTCATATAGTTTTATTCTACATCGAAGAAAGCTTCGTGTCGAAGTATCACTACGACCAGTGCCTCAGGAAAACTGAAGGTTTTGAGTGAGTCTGCAGGAATGTAAGTCTGTTTTGTACAAGGTATGGAATTTTGAATGGTTATCAGATATCCCGCTCAGCGCATTTAGGGATTTAAAACAAATGAATTAATGCCTGTTTGCCAGAGCAGTTGGTTGACTCCGAACCGATAAAAGGTTATTATTAGCATGCAATGTTTTGCATTTATTATAACAACGAAATAAAGAGGAAATATGGACTATACATTAATGATAGGTGGCCTCGCGCTTGTCTTGGGCATCCTTGTTGGGTACTTTATCAGGCAGCTAGTAGCCAGGCGGGAGATTCAAAAAACAAGAAAAGAGGCACAGAACTTATTAGATGAAGCGACAACTAAGTATAATGAGCTACTCCGTGCCGCAAGAGAAGAAGCTGTAAAAGTTGCCAAAGCTGCTGAGGCGGAAAGCAAGGAACGCCGCCTTGAAATACAGCGAATAGAAAAACGTGTCAACCAGAAAGAAGAAGCGCTCGAGCGGAAGGTAGAGTCGGTAGAGCGACGTGAGCGTGATCTAGATAACAAGAAAAAAGATAACGAGCGGATAAAAGCTGAACTTCAGGCAATAAGAGAAAAGCAGCTGTCAAAGTTAGAATCCATATCAGGCACATCCACCGAAGAAGCGAGAACCCTCCTATTTCAAGAGCTAAAACTAGAGGTTGAAGAGGAAGCTTCGCAACAGGTTAGGGTATGGGAGGCACAAATAAAGGAAGAGGCCGATGAGAGGGTTCGAGATATTCTGGCCACAGCTATTCAGAGGTGTGCTACCGATGTTGTTTCAGAAACTACAATATCCGCTGTTCCCTTGCCTAGTGACGAGATGAAAGGGCGGCTTATTGGGCGCGAGGGACGCAATATTCGTGCTCTGGAGCAAGCTACCGGTGTAGACCTCATCATTGACGATACTCCGGAGACAGTTACCATCTCTAGCTTTGACCCTATGAGGCGTGAGGTAGCTCGCGTCGCCTTAGGCAAACTTATCCTTGATGGGCGTATTCATCCAGCCCGGATTGAGGAAATCGTAGACAAAACCAAAAAAGAAGTTGAAGCCACCGTTCGCAGTGAGGGCGAACGGGCTGCCTATGAAGCTGGAATACCAAGCTTGCATCCGGAACTGATTAAGCTGCTTGGTCAGCTCAAATTCCGTACCAGCTATGGTCAGAATGTTCTAACCCACAGTCTCGAAGTTTCCCATCTGTCAGGTATGCTAGCCGGTGAGATTGGAGCTAATGTCAGTTTAGCCAGAAAAGCTGGCCTACTTCATGATATAGGGAAAGCGATAGACCATCAAACAGAGGGTCCGCATGCTTTGATAGGTGCTGATTTAGTTAAGCAGTGGGACAAGAATCCAGTGGTAGTTCAAGCCGTTTCCGAACATCATGGCGAGGCGGACACCAGTACTGTTATGGGCTTTGTTGTTGCTGCTGCCGATGCTATAAGTGGTTCGCGCCCCGGTGCAAGACGTGAATCCTTGGAACAATATTTGAAGCGTGTCACGGACCTAGAGGACATCGCAGCCGATTTTGCCGGTGTGGAAAAAACTTTCGCTATTCAAGCTGGACGTGAAGTGCGGGTCATGGTGAAACCGGATAAAGTTGATGATTTAACGGCGATAAGACTGGCTCGAGATATTTCAAAAAAAATAGAAGAAAACATGACATATCCCGGCCAGATAAAAGTAGTGGTAATAAGGGAGACTACGGCGATAGATTACGCTAAATAGAATTGAAAATACTCACAATAGGCGACATCATTGGTAAGCCTGGTAGGAAAGCAGTGGAGGAAATCTTACCGGGCTTGTTTTCTGAGCATGATATTAACCTAGTAATAGGCAATGGCGAGAATGCCGCCGGCGGGCTCGGGTTGACTCCACGTACAGCTGAAGAGCTTTTTGATTCCGGAATTGACGTCATAACTACAGGCAACCACGTCTGGGCTCAAAAGGAGATCATTCCTTACCTAGAGAGCGGACCCGCTATTCTACGCCCGTTGAATTATCCACCGACAAATCCCGGTCGCGGCTATCTGCTCGAAAAAAACGTCCTGATAGTTAATCTCGTTGGGCGTGTTTTCATAGGTCATTTCGATTGTCCCTTTCGTGCCATGGATCAATTACTAACTGAGTTTGAACACAAATCAATTCCTATTATTGTTGACTTTCATGCTGAGGCGACCTCGGAGAAAGTTGCGATGGGTAGATATCTCGATGGACGAGTGAGCGCTGTATTGGGCACCCACACGCATGTGGGCACTGTTGATGCTCAGATATTGCCCCGCGGTACTGCTTATGTCACCGATATAGGAATGGTTGGCCCCATAGCTTCGGTTATAGGAGACGATACAAACTCTGTCCTCGATCGCTTCCTTACCCAGATACCTAGTCGCTTATCGGTTGGTAAGGGAAAAGTCAATTTCGACGCAATTTTGGTTGAAGTAGATGAGAATACCGGCAAGGCAGTGGATATTACGAGGATCCAGAGAGCAACTGATTAAAAGGACAGAAGGATCATTCGGTTGTTAGCTTGGCTATGAGTTGACAATCAAGAAAGCTCCAGCTTCTCCACCACTTTGGACATTATATCGCCAGCTTTTTCCCGTATGGTTACTGTGGCATAGTGGTCGAAAGGGGTTTCAGTCAGATTAACGATAGCTAGTTTTGCTCCAGCCTCCACAGCGTAAGTTGGGATATACGCCGCGGGGTAAATGACAAGAGTGGAACCAATGACAATAAAAAGCTCACAGTTGCGTGAGTGGCGGATAGCTTCCTGTAATGTTTCCTGTGGTAACGCCTCTCCGAAAAATACTGCATCTGGCTTCAGGATACCGTGACAGTCAGGACAATCAGGAACTTCTAATCCTTCCCCTATTCTTTGCAGTACTTCGTGCATAGGAAAACGTCTACTGCAGTTCAAGCACACTGCCCACTCCATATTACCGTGAAGCTCAAACACTTTATCAGCGGGGACTCCCGCTTTCTGGTGCAGATTGTCGATATTTTGAGTGACAACGCAATCTAATCTGCCCAAACGATAGAGCCTAGCTATTGCGTAATGGGCGGGATTTGGTTCAGCTGCAGTAAGGAGCCCACTTTCGGCCGACATCTTCCAAATATTCCTGCGAGCGACCGGGCCACTAAGGAACTTCTGAATAGTAAAATCCTCGGGATCATATCTGCTCCAGATCCCTCCCGGGCTGCGGAAATCGGGGATACCTGACTCAGTGCTTATCCCGGCCCCAGTGAACACCACCGTTCTCTTAGATTCAATGATAAGCTTAGCCAAACGCTTTATGGCTTCCATTATCTCATTCCTATGAAATTGACCTACCCGCTCACAATCCGACCTTTACTACCCTTTCGATACCACCTAAGTCAGAGATCAACTCGATACTGGCCTTCGGGAAACAGCCCTTTATTATCGAAGTTACCTGTCTTCCCTGGTCTTTGCCTATTTCCAGGAGGAAATATCCTCCGCAATTTAGTTTTCCCGGTGTCTGTCCCAGCATTAGTTGTATTTTATCCAGGCCGTCCGCTCCACCAGCCAAGGCCGAGCTGGGCTCAAAATTCATTATATCCGGACTCAAATCCTTGAATTCGCAATCTTTTACATAAGGCAAATTGGCTACTATCATATCCACGGGTTGAGATAATGGCTCAAGCAGATTCCCCTGCACAAGCTCCACTTGGCTGTCAACGGCATGGCGCCGGCAATTCATATCAGCTACCTGCAAAGCCCGAACTGAAATATCAGTGGCATAAATTTTGGCTTGGGGCAATGCTATAGCAAGCGTAACAGCAATAGCTCCGCAGCCTGTGCCAACGTCGGCTATGGTAATTCTCTTTCCCGGTTGGGAAATGCGATGAGCAAGTGCTACAGCTTGTTCTACAAGTAGTTCTGTTTCCGGTCTCGGGATAAAAGTATGATGGTCAAGGTACAGGTCAATTCCGTAGAATTCGCAGTGCCCTAGAATATAAGCAGTAGGTTCGTGGTTGAGGCGACGCTGGATAAGACTCCATAGCTGACTTATTTCTGTTGGAGCCAAAACCTTCTCGGGTTCTGTGTAAAGCTGAGTCTTGGACATCCCCAAGACATGACCCAGCAGAAGCTCAGCCTCAGCAGAGGCATCATCAATTCCTTTTCTGAGTAATGTTTGGGCAGCCGATTGTAAGGCGTCACCTAAAATCATGTAAGAGCTGCTTCCAGTTGTTCAACTTGCTCTTTGCTGATCAGAGCTTCAATGATTTCGTCCAGTTCTCCATCCAAAATCTGCTGCAGGTTGTGAAAACTGGAGCTGATCCGGTGGTCAGTAACCCGGTTCTGGGGGAAATTGTAGGTGCGAATCTTTTCCGCTCGCTGACCACTGCCCACTTGTGTTCGCCGCTCTTCATCTATGCTTTCGAATTGCTTCCGCTGTTCGACATCAAGCAACCTAGCTCGAAGCACCGCCATCGCTTTCATCCTGTTTCTTATTTGAGACCTTTCATCCTGGCAGGTGGCTACTATGCCTGTGGGCAAGTGCTTGATGCGAACCGCCGTAGTTACTTTATTTACATTTTGCCCGCCAGCTCCCCCGCTATGGAAAAATTCCATTTTAAGGTCATCAGGATTGATATTGAGTTCAACTTCTTCCGCTTCGGGCAGAACCGCCACTGTAGTTGTTGAGGTGTGAATACGTCCCGAGGCTTCCGTGACTGGCACCCTTTGCACTCGATGGACGCCCCGCTCATGTTTGAGTCGGCTGAAGGCGCCTTTGCCTTTGATCTCAAAAATTAGCTCCTTGAAACCGCCACGTTCACTTTGATTGCTGTCGATAATCCCAGCCTGCCAGCCCTTGGCCTGCGCATATCGGCTGTACATACGGAATAAATCAGCAGCAAAGAGACTTGCCTCATCGCCACCGGTTCCGGCTCTTATCTCCATAATCACGTCCTTATCATCCTTGGGGTCTTTTGGCGTAAGGGAAAGCTGGAGCTTGCTAAGGAGATCATCTTGTTGCTGCTTGAGCTTGTTCACTTCTTCCTTGACTAATACCATCATTTCCGCTTCAGCACGTGAATCAAGCATAGCTTCAAGTTCCTCCAGCTCTTTGCCCTTGATTTTATATCGTTGATACGTGCTAACAATATCTTCGAGGTCAACTTTCTCCTTGCTTAACTCCTGAATCCGCCGGGGATCAGTGGCTATCTCTGGTTGAGCCAGGAGTTTGCTTACCTCGTCGTAGCGTTTTTGTATTAATTCTAGCTTTTCAAACATGCTTGCTACCATTATAATACAGCAACACAAGCTGCTCAAACTTGAGCTGAGTTAAACGGTATAGAACTGGCACCAGGTTGCTAGGAATGCTTGTGCAGATTAATCCACCTGCGGCAGGACCTAGGTTGGGGCAGTTAGGTCCAGAAATATGTGTCACTCAACTTGAGACGTCGATCAAAACCAAGGCCGATGCAAGAGCGTAGGCGAAGAGCCGCTGAAAAATGCCGCGATAAATGAATAAGGCGTAAGTGCACAAGAGCATGAGGTATAAGGTGAAATGAGAGTAAATCAACTTCATTTCTGTAATAGAGAAGATTGGCGAGAGTGGTTAAAGGTCAATCATAATAAAGTGAAGGTCCTTTGGCTGGTTTTTTATAGAAAGAATACAGGTAGAGCCAACATTTCATATAATGACGCAGTCGAAGAAGCACTATGCTACGGCTGGATTGATAGTATTATAAAAGGGATAGATGAAGAAAAATATGCACGGAAATTCACCCCCCGAAATGATCATAGTAGATGGTCCGAACTAAACAAGAAACGTGCAGGAAACATGATAAAAGAAGGCAGAATGACGGCAGTGGGACTATCAAAGATAAGTGCCGCCAAGAAGAATGGCCAATGGAGTATAGCGCTATCAATTCCCAAAACGGTCGAATTGCCGAATAGTTTAAAGTCTGCACTACAGAAGAATAAGAAAGCGTGGGCCAATTTCAAGAATCTGGCCCCGTCATATCAGAGGAACTTCATTACGTGGGTCGGCAGTGCCAAAAGACAGGAAACAAGAGACAAGCGGCTTCTTGAGGTTATCGGCTTGCTTGAAAGAAACGAAAGACTGGGATTGAAATAATCGTCATCTGAAAAACCACGGCAGGATGACCCTGCCAGCCAAATATTATTCTGAGGCCGACTTCGTCGGCGGGTACTCTGGTGGACTTCCCTGCCTCGCTTTGAATATATCGCTTCAGCCGAAGACGTCAAGTCCTTATCGGGCAATGAAGGAAAGGGAGATGATGTTCGCCAGGGAGTTATACCGAGAGGTGTCATTGCGTGCAACGGGCAGTAATATCCATAAGGATGAACTTCCGAGTTGTCTTGAAGTAGCCTCAGCAGCGAACGCACTTGATTCCTGCAAGCACCTTGGTTCAGAGATGACATCAGCGAACCAGTAAGCTTTGCTCTGCATGATTCGGAGCAATTGGAGGCAAAACTGAAGGATGCCTCTAGAGTCGTATACCTGGCAGATAACGCCGGGGAACTCTACTTCGACCCACCTCTAGTCAATTGGGTGCAGCAATTTGCCCAGGTTGTCCAAGTGGATAAACCATCGCCTGCTCAAGATGATTTGACACTGGAAGATGTAATGAGGTCTGATCTGCAAGACAAATTCGGGAAGGTTATGAGCACGGGCATAGCCTCGCCAGGAGTAGTATTTTCTCTGGCTTCA
>CP070793.1:1248611-1252933 GCA_020346965.1 Chloroflexota bacterium
AGGCAAGACCACGGCGGAAATGCAGGACATCGCCACATTCACAGACACCGAGACTGAAGGATTGGACGAGCCATGGGATATGACTACAGTCGTCGATATTGGCGAGCGCAACCCTGTCTACACCTGGAATATCGTTAATAACGTGACTTATCCTTTCCTGAGCTGGGAGTCGTAAATAAAAATCCGGAGGTGGAAAATGAAAATAATATTTGGTTCGAGAAGAGACCGTCACCTGGCAAGAGTGTGCGTCTTCTTGATTATGGCGGTCTTAATTGCCGGGATGGCGGGCTGTGATGGCAATCGTGAATCTTATACTCTCACTATCACCAGCACACCTGGAGGATCAGTAGTTGGGCCTGGCGAGGGGACATTTACCTATTACGCAGGCACAGAGGTCGACCTGGTGACTGAGACTGAGGAGGGTTACCAATTTGTGAATTGGACTGGCAATGTGAGTACCATCGCCGATGTCAATGCTGATACAACGACCATCACCGTGAATGGCGACTATCCCATCACTGCTAACTTTGCTATAGCCATAGAAATATGGGATTGGTATGATTTGGATGCCGTCAGATACAACTTGGCTGGCAACTACACCCTGATGAACGACCTTGATTCCACTACTGCCGGTTACGAGGAATTGACCAGCCCGACAGCTAATGGGGGAAAGGGCTGGCGACCGATTGGAAATGAGACTGACCGATTTACAGGGGCTTTGGACGGGCAAGGACACGAGATACGTGACCTGTTTATCAACCGCCCTGACGAGATTACTATTGGTATAGGACTTTTTGCTTTTGTTAATGAAGGGGGTATCATCAAGAGTGTCGGTGTGGTGAACGCCTCTGTGACTGGCTATATATTCGTTGGCAGTCTGGTGGGAGCGAATGCGGGCACTGTTATCAACTCCTATTTTACCGGCAGTGTGACTGGCACCGGCGATGGGATGTATGGTAGCACTGTTGGCGGTCTGCTAGGACAAAATGGGGGCGTTGTGAGCAACTCCTATTCCACGGGTAGCGTGTTTGGCGAAACTATTGTTGGCGGTCTGGTGGGAATGAACGGGGGTGGTGCTCCTGGTATTGTGAGCAACTCCTATTCCAGCAGTAACGTGACTGGCGTAGATGACGTAGGCGGTCTGGTGGGATGGAACGGCGGCGGAGTTAGCCCCGGCGGGGTTAAAGTTGGCACTGTGAGGGACTCCTATTCGAGCGGCACAGTTACCGGCAATTCGTCCGTCGGCGGTCTGGTGGGATTTAGTGATGGCGATGTAAGTAACTCCTTCTGGGATATCGAAACCAGCGGACAAGCTACTTCGGATGGCGGAACAGGCAAGACCACCGCGGAGATGATGGACATCGCAACTTTCACAGGAGCGGCGTGGAACATAACGGACGTAGACCCCGGGGAGACTAACCCCACCTACATCTGGAATATCGTTGACGACGTGACCTATCCCTTCCTGAGCTGGCAGACTGTTTAGATAAGAATCTGGAGGTGGAAAATGAAGAGAATATTTGGTTGGACGAGACACGATTACCGAGCAAGGTCTGGTATCTTTTTGCTTATAATGGCCTTGCTTGTCGGCATGGTAGGCTATGGTGGCACCTGTGTTGTGAATCCTCCTTCCGAGCACATACAAATACAGGATTGGTATGATTTGGATGCCGTCAGGGACAACCTGGGCGGCAGCTACGTCCTGATGAACGACCTCGATTCAACTACTGCTGGTTATGAAGAGCTGGCCAGTTGGGCAGCCAACGAGGGAAAGGGCTGGCAGCCGATTGGAACTTACGATGACCCACTTACGGGGGTTTTCGATGGGGAAGTATACGAGATATGTGATCTGTATATAAACCGTCCTGACGAGGATGATGTCGGGCTGTTCAGCGGTGTCGGTCAATCCGGCGTTGTCAAGAATACTGGCGTTACAAACGGTATCGTGATTGGCCAAGATAGAGTTGGCGGTCTGGCTGGAGCTAATTGGGACGGTGGCACTGTGAGCAACTGCTATTACGGCGGTAGCGTGACTAGCAGCAGTTATCACTACCATATTGGTGGTCTGACGGGAGGGAATGAGGGCACTGTGACCGATTCCTATTCCGCAGGCAACGTGACTGGCGGCGCGTATGTTGGTGGGTTGGTGGGAAGCAATACCGGCACTGTGAGTAATTCTAATTCCAGCAGTAATGTGCTTGCCAGTGATGAAATTGTTGGTGGGCTGGTGGGAATGAATGCGGAGGGCACCGTGAACAACTGTTACTCCACGGGCAATATAACTGGCAACCTAGGCGTCGGCGGTCTGGTGGGGGCAAATGGAGTTAGTGGTCCCGGTATTGTGACTGACTCCCATTCAACAGGCGCCGTAACTGGTGTAAGCCATGTAGGCGGCCTGGTGGGAGCGAATGGTAATCACGGAAGCACTGTGAGTAACTCCTATTTCACCGGTAGTGTGGCTGGTGATTTTTCCGTTGGCGGTCTGGTAGGAGGTAATCAAGGTGGCACCGTGACTGACTCCTATTCCATTGGCAACGTGACCGGCCTAGATAATGTTGGCGGTCTCGTGGGAGAAAACCTGATTGATGGCGTTGTTAATAACTCATATTCCAACGGCAGCGTGATAGGTGAGAGTTATGTCGGCGGTCTGGTAGGGTGGAATGAAGAAGGCACTGTAAGCAATTCTTATTCCACCGCTAGTGTGACTGGTAATTCGTCCATTGGCGGTCTGGTTGGATTCAATTTTTTGTGCACTTTGAGTAACTCCTATTCCACAGGGAACGTGACTGGTGAGCGCTATGTTGGCGGACTAATGGGACAAAATGCAGGTATCGTTGTAACCAACTCCTACTCCACCAGTAGCGTGATAGGTGAGAGTTACGTTGGCGGTCTGGTGGGATGGAATGAAGAATGCCCCGTGAGCAACTCCTTTTCCACTGGCAGTGTAACCGGTAATTCGTCCGTTGGAGGCTTGATCGGGTTCAATTTTGATGGCGCTGTGAACAACTCGTTCTGGGACACCGAAACCAGTGGACAATCTACTTCGGATGGTGGTACCGGCAAGATCACAGCGGAAATGCAGGACATCACCACGTTCTCGGGAGCGACATGGGACATAATCGCAGTCGGCGGTTCCGGCGAGCGCAACCCCTCATACATCTGGAACATCGTCAATGCAGTGACCTATCCCTTCCTGAGCTGGCAGGCGTAAGTGGATCAATTCTATACTTCCAACGAGATTGCTTCGGCTGGCTTCGCCAGCCTCGCAATGACAGAAAAAATCCCGCGATGACAAAGGACGCTACGCCCGGCACCAGTACCTACTGCCTATTGACTTCGGGCACATGAGACGTCCACAATAAGCACCCGTGGAAATAGCTTTAATAATCATATTCGCCATTTTGGGACTGGCAATAGGCAGCTTCCTTAACGTGTGCATCGACCGCCTGCCTCAGAACAAGTCGATAGCATTTCCACCGTCTCATTGTGAATCTTGCCGGCATAAGTTGGGCGCCAAAGACCTCATCCCTGTATTCAGCTACCTCCGGCTTCGCGGTCGCTGCCGCTACTGCCAGGCTTCCGTGCCCCGGAGGTTATTCTGGGTGGAGCTTGCCACCGGCATCGTATTCGCTCTTTTGGCATGGCATTACGGCTTAAGTCCGGCCCTGGGGATCATGATTTTTTACGCCTGCCTGTTCATTGTCGTTTCTGTCATCGACCTGGACCACGGTCTTATCCTGAACAAGGTGGTCTATCCCAGCCTGGTCATCGCTTTGCTCCTGGCTTTAGTACCTCAGCCTTGGCTTACTCAGTGGATAGTTACCGGGATTGCCAATGCTGCTATAGGCGGAGCCATCGGCTTTGGTATATTCCTTTTGATTGCCCTGATCTCCCGCGGCGGCATGGGCTGGGGAGATGTCAAGCTGGCTGGTTTAATCGGGCTGGCTACCGGATTTCCTATGATTTTTCTCGCCATTATTATGGCGGCAATCCTCGGCGGCATAGTGGCCGTGGCTAGGGTGATAGCTAAGAAGAGACCGCGCCGTCAGACCATCCCTTTCGGTCCCTTTCTGGCCGTGGCTGCCGCCAGGTTCCTGAGTATTGCTTCCATGTTCTTCCTTTACATGGACAAAAGACGGCGGATACGTTCTTGCGTCGGGGGATGCGTCATGAAGAGTCTGGCCATGCCATGTCCCGTGAGAGGCTGGACAATGAACATATTGGCCTGGGCATCCGGAACGGGCAGGGGGATGCGACGATTTGCGTTTTCCAGTTTGGCCAAGGCATTGGCCAGACCACGTCCGGATCCGACCAGTTCCGCC
>CP070793.1:1253033-1255849 GCA_020346965.1 Chloroflexota bacterium
CAGTGGCAAGGGAGCCAACGAGATTATTGCAGAGAAGAAGCTCAGCCTGATTAGCGATGCCGATGAAATAAGAAGGGTGGTGAGGCAAGTGATGGATAGTAATACGGGGGCAATAGCAGATTATACCTCTGGTAAACAACAAGCTTTAACGTTTATTATAGGGCAGGTAATGAAAGGTATCAGAGGAAGGGCTAACCCGGGAGTAGTAAGAGAGATCATTTTACAAGAGCTAGGAGGAAAATGAATTGGCTAATTATTTTCTTATTGCCCAGATCTTAATATCGATAGCCCTAATTGCAACTGTGCTCTTTCAATTACGCGGTGGCGGTATAGGGGGCATTTTCGGGCAGGCTGACTCAGTTTATCGAACTCGACGAGGGATAGAAAGCACGCTTTTTAGGCTGACAATAATCTTAGTTGTCCTGCTTGTCGTTTTTGCTGTTCTAATTTATGTTCAGGCTTAATATCTATAAATGAGTTCGATAATAACCTTGACTACCGATTTTGGTTATGATGATGCTTACGTTGCCGCTTTGAAGGGTGCTATATTAAGCACCAATCCCGAAGCTAATATAATAGATATCAGCCATTCTGCCGAACCACAGAATATACTTCAGGCTGCTTTCATACTGAGTCTGGCTTATCGCTATTTCCCTAAGCAAGCAATACATATGGCTGTCGTTGACCCCGGTGTGGGTAGTGAACGCCGCGGTATAATATTAAAAACACCTGCTGCTCTCTTCGTTGCCCCCGATAACGGCATCCTTAGCTATATAATCGATGACTTATTTCCTGTTGAAGGCCACTCACTAACAGAACATACTCACGCCCTCAAGGAGATAGTATTTAAGACGGGTCTTGAAGCTGTGGCCATTACCGATCCTCGCTTCTGGAGACATCCAGTCAGTGCCACCTTTCATGGAAGAGATATTTTTGCACCGGTGGCTGCCGGCCTCTCTCTAGGTATTTCCCTCTATGAATTCGGCGAAAAAATAAAATCCCTGCATGTGCTCTCGTTACCAAAGCCGTCCTGTGACTCAGATGGCAATTTAATTGGCCTTGTCTTACATATTGACCACTTTGGCACATTGATTACAAATATTAAAAGCAATGAATTGCCTGGAAAGGACGTTCTGATTGAAGCGGCTGGATGTCGCATTCAAGGTATTAGCGATTACTATGCTCAAAATGAAGGGGTAATGGCTATTCAGGGTAGCAGCGGTTACCTTGAAGTATCGCTGAGAGATGGAAGCGCCTCCGATTTTCTTGGGGCGGTTGCGGGAGACGAAATCAAGGTGCTTTCTGCTATATAGTAGAAAGGTATTGTGATAATGGATATGATGCCGTAGGCATTTTTTTGAAAGCATGTGGATCAAAGGAGCAAGCTTAATGAAAAGAAGATGGCTCGTAACTATCGTAATCGTGGCGGTAGCAGTTATACTGGCGATTATACTTGATTCGACGCTGGCTAACCATAAGCCAGTTATCATTGGTCTGGAAGCTGACCAGCAGAAGGTTACTCCTTCGGGAAGCTGCCAGATACTGTGTACTGCTTCAGACGCTGATGATGACGAACTAGGCTATAATTGGTCCGTTAGCGGTGGCGAAATACATGGGGTAGGACACAACGTTACCTGGACTGCTCCTCGCTCTGAAAATTCATACAGCATCACAGTTACAGTAACCGATGGCCGTGGCGGTGAGGTCATGGATTATTTAGTCATCGAAGTAAGCGAAAATGAACCTCCCGCTATTGCTGATTTGATGGCCGATGCGGATTGGACTCTTCCTTTGGGCAACCTTCAGGTGACGTGTGATGCTGAAGACCCTGATGAAGATGACTTGAGCTATGAGTGGACAGTTGACGGGGGCGATATTTTGGGCACAGGCGCGGTTGTAAACTGGTCTGCTCCCCAAGAATCCGGCGTGTACAGAATCACGGTCACTGTTAAGGACGGCCATGGTAGCTTGGATACGAGAATGTTGTCTGTAATTGTGGCGTTAGAGCAACCAACGATTATCGAAGACTTGGTTGTAACGGCTGACCATTGCTACTTGAAGACCTACTCTTGGGGATATAAAGTTTGGAAAGAGCAAGAGTATTACATCGAATGCCTTGTCGCAAACACGAGCACTGAAGTGTCCTACCAATGGGCTTGCGAGGATGGCACGATTTCCGGAGAGGGCCCAGTGATTACGTGGGTTGCCCCGAATGAATACATCGAGACAACGACAGTTACGATAACGGTAACCGATTTGGATCGCGATATTATGGATGCTAAGAGTGTCGTTTTCAACGTGGTATCATGCTCATCATGTACATTCAGGTGTTAGGGAATAGATAGCGATCTTAGCTAGTGGCATAGTCCTCTAAGTGGTGACTAACACGTAATGTGCCTTTCATGCAAAATAAACCTGAAAAGTTATTCAAAAGGTAATTTCCATCTCACTTATGAAAGTGGTAATATAGGTGAGAGCTTGGATAGATGTCGAAACGAAGGAAAGTCGAGGCAATTAAGCCGATGAGCACTAGAAGATATCCTGCAATCCTAGTAATTATGACAATAGCACTGCTGTTTTTTACCTTATCTTGCGAGCCACTGGATAACTATCCGCCAGTGATCGACGGCCTGGGAGCCGAGGCAGAATGGACTCTTCCTTCAAGTAGTTTGCAGGTGACATGTAATGCTTCAGACTGTGATGGCGACGGGTTAAGTTATGACTGGTCAACCAACAGAGGTGTTATTACCGGTTGGGGACCTGAAATTGCTTGGACTGCTCCTGAAGAAATCGGTGTTTGCGACATTACAGTGATG
>CP070793.1:1255949-1260055 GCA_020346965.1 Chloroflexota bacterium
CGATAATAGCCGTTGGTGTTGCCAGCCCCAGAGCACAGGGACAAGCAATGATAAGCACCGCCACGAAATTGAGGAGGGCGAAGGTGAGGGCAGGAGCTGGTCCCGTAAAATACCAGATTATGAAGGTAATGATGGCAATGCCAATCACTATCGGCACAAAGTAGCTGGCGATGACATCAGCCAGGCGTTGAATAGGAGCCTTACTTCCCTGAGCTTCCTCTACTAGCCGGATAATCTGAGCTAGGGTAGTATCTTTACCTACCTTGGTCGCCTCAAATTGAAAGCTACCCGTCTTATTAATGGTAGCACCGATAACCTCGTCTCCCGTTTTTTTCTCCACAGGGATGCTCTCCCCGGTAATCATGGATTCATCGACGCTGGAGTAACCCTGACGCACTACTCCATCAACGGGCACCCTCCCACCAGGACGCACTAGGATGAGGTCCCCGACTTGGACCTCTTCGACGGGAATCTCTCTCTCCAGGCCCTCACGGATAACCAGAGCGGTCTTCGGTTGCATACCGATAAGCTTCTTTATCGCCTCTGATGTCCGTCCCCTGGCTCTGGCTTCCAGGAAACGACCAAGGAGAATTAAAGCTATGATTGCGGCGGAGGTATCGAAGTATAGGTGGGGTTCTAGTATGCCAGTGACAAAAATACCTGGGAAAAGAACAGCGATCATGCTGTAAAAGTAAGCCACCGATGTACCTACTGCAATCAAAGTGTTCATATCGGAGGTCTTGTGTTTCAGTGCACCCCATGCCCCCCTGTAGAATCGCAAACCTGCCCAGAACTGCACTGGCGTGGCTAAAGCCCACAATAGATAGGGCTTTCCAGCGAAAGAAGGACTCCACATTAAAGCCATGATTGCTGCCGCAAGGATGATTGCGATGATAAATCTATTCCTGAGAACTCTGATCTCGCGCTGAGCGGCAGTAGTCACATCCTCCAAAGCCTGCGCCTCGGGGCCGAGTCCATAACCAGCTTCTTCTACCGCGCGTCGCAGGTCTGCCACCGCTGTTCCCTCGAGGTACTCCACAGTTGCCTTCTCGGAGGCCAGATTTACGCTGGCTGAAATCACCCCTGGCACGCTGGACAGTGCTTCCTCCACCCGGGCAACACATGAAGCGCATGTCATTCCGCTTACCGGGAATATAGATTTCAGAGTAGCGACCCCGTACCCTAACTCCGAGACAGTATCGCTAATCTTGGCAAGGTTGATCTTTTCGGGATCGTATTCTAGAGAAGCCTTCTGAGATGCGAAATTGACGTCGGCCTGCTCTACCCCTGGAGCGCGGGAAAGACCCTTCGCGATTGTACGTGCACAAGTGGTGCAGGTCATTCCGGTTATGTGGATTGAAGCCCTGCTGGTCTTCTTGGAATTAGCTTCATGAGCCATTAGCGTTTCCAGAGTTGCAGTTTAAAGCGAAGTAGTCCAGATTTCTAATAAAACGTCGCTTTTTCCCAGGTTCATAGCATCTTCAGTCACTAAATTACTGGGGTTACTCTGCTCTCTTAGATTGCTGAGAGTCAAGCCGGCATTCCACTCCCAACTCAATGAACAGATCAGCCTCTCTCTTCCTCCTCCTTCAGCAGATCATCAAATACATCAGCATGATATATTTCGTGATCTCTAATGCGGGTAAGGAGCTCTTTTAGGTCAGGCTCTTCGATTTCTTTGGCAGCACGGTCATATTCAGCCGCCACCTTTTTCTCGATCTTGATGTCTGCTTTCAGCATGTCAGCTGTCTCGGTGGATTTATCCACCTCAGAGTGTTGAATCTTGGGAGTGCCCTTTTTGCCAACCATCTTTTCAGACAGCCACCCTAGATGTTGCATCTCGTTTATAGCCTGGTCATCCATTTCCTTCTTGACATCCTCATTGGGTGTCATATAGGAATGGAGAAGGTATTGTAGGACAACCGTATATTCATGCTCGATACCCCAGTTTAGAACTTGGGTAACCCTGTCTTGCCGGGAGCCCCTTAAGTCCTTAGCTCCTTCCCTCTTGGCTTTATTCACAAAGTGTTCGAAGTCGCCTTTGTGTGACCTTTCATCGGAGAGAATTCGCTGGAGCAGCCGTTTTATCTTAGGGGCACCGATGGATTTGATGTGTTCCTCGTATAAAGTAATGGCGTCCTTTTCCTGAAGCACATCGTTTTTCATCCAATCGGGAACTGCATCACCGCCCGTGCGCATATCGCCTCTCTCAATGCTGGGAATGCCACCCAAGCTAACTATGGTCTCAGCCAGCCAGTCAAAATGACGCATTTCCTCCCGCGCGATAGCTTCGATTTCACAAGCCATTTCGCCCTCACCCATAGCATAAGCATGGACCAGGTATTGGATAATTGCTGCATGTTCACCCTTAAGGTCTTGATTCAATAAGGCAATGATTTTCTTTTTGTCCATTTGTCCCTCCCTAACTACTCTTTTCTGTGCCCAATTTCCTGGTTACACAGAGTATCTATCTCTAGCGAAGAGGAGTCAATCGCTTGGCCACTGCGTTTAAACTACTTCGAGATTCTTTCCAGCCTTTTGCTCGCCTCGTCCCAGTTGACGATGTTCCAGAAGGCATCAACGAATTTAGCTCTTTCGTTCCTGTAATCCAGGTAATAAGCATGCTCCCAGACGTCAATAACCATGAGGATGGCAAACATGGGGTAAACATTTGTGTTATGTTTCTCTATCTGCATTATTATTGGTCTGTTAGTCTGCCTGCAGAAACTGAGTGCTGCCCATCCCGAACCTTCCACGCTGGTGGCAGCCAGACTGAATTCCTTCTTGAATCTCTCGAAACTTCCGAACTCTTTCTCCAGGGCTGCGCCCAAAGCTCCCGTTGGATTTCCTCCGCCTTTGCCCGATGGTGCCATGTTGGGCCAGAACAATGAATGAAGCAGATGCCCTCCGATGTGAAACGAAAGCTCTTTCAAGGTAGCTTTAACATCAAAGTCGGCACCTTCTTTGCGAGCCTTATCCAGCCTCTCGAGTATGGCATTAGCGCTATTGACATACGCCTGATGGTGCTTTTGATGGTGTAGAGTCAATTGTTCCTGGGATATGTAGGGCTGTAACTCACCATATTGGTAGGGCAATTGCGGCAGGGCATAAAACTTTGCTGTTTCCATAAGTCCTTTTCCTCCTTTTCAAAATCTCATTAGTATTAGCCGGGTTGCCAGTTCCACTATCATAAATTATTGCTGCTCCAGCCAGCCTCCTTTCCGGCGAACAATCATCAGGCAAAGCCATGCTCTTTATGCTTTTCCGCAATTGTACCGGCCAGGTTGTCCAGGGCTCTGAAGTCTTCTTGTCCGGGAAATCCCTTGCTGAGCACGGGAGCCAGCACCTCCGCCTTGAGATTGGGAACCATTCCCGTGAGCTGTTCTACAGCCTTGGTGCCCCAGCCATAGGAGCCGACAATGGAGATGAACTGGAGCCTCGGTTTCAACGCATTGGCTAGAAACGCCGCGTGGGCGATGTTAGGATGTGGACCAACCAGAACTGTTGGTGTGCCGATGACCATGGTGGCAGCGTCCACCAATGCCATGGCCAGTTTCCCGACATCGGTTGCCGCTAAATCAAACTGCTTAACCGTGACACCTTTGTCGATCAGGGCTCCAACGAAGTAATCCACCATTTTTTGGGTGCTGCCGTGCATGGAAATGTAAGGCAAGACCACTATGTTCTTGAGTGGACCCGACACCCAGCTTCGATATGCTTCCGTGATGAACGAAGGCTTATTATGGAGTGGACCGTGGCTGGGGGCGATGATGTCAATCTTGTAACTCTTGAGCTTCTCTAAATGCTTCTCAATGCTGGTGCGGAAAGGCATCATGATTTCAGCAAAGTATCTTTTAGCTGCCTCATAGACCTGCCATTCATCGGCTACAGACAGGTCGGTGGTAGCCAGATGGGAGCCAAAAAGGTCGCAAGGGAAGAGGATCTTATCCTCCTGTAAATATGTAAGCATGGTCTCTGGCCAGTGTTCCCAGGGGTCTTGTATAAACTCCTGGGTTTTATCTCCTAGGGTCAAAGTTTCACGGTCGCTTACAGTGACAAACCTTTACTCCGGTTCATGTTACTGAGCCGCAAGCAAATCCGGGCCC
>CP070793.1:1260155-1263084 GCA_020346965.1 Chloroflexota bacterium
AAAGAAATCAGTATTAGCAGGATAAAAAGGCCGGCGATACAGCCAACCGTCCAGAGCAATATCTTTCTGGCTTTCTTCGTCACGTTGCCCCTGAATATTGTGTAAGTTTAGTCTGCTGCCAAAGGCGTGTCAACGCAACATTCGATACCAAATCATACCACTACGTGCCAATTCTGACGTTTGCGGCCGAACTGAAGGTTCTGTTTTATATGTAAAGAGACCGTTTGGTCCAACTCACAAGAATTGGATGGCAGCCGCTATCCACTTCTGCGGCTCGATAATCACTATTAGAGAGTCCTGAGTCCTGGTGACAAAACGAGCAAAATGGGGTTCTGGTGATTGGCACAAAAATTCTATTCTATACGTGAAGTAACCTTGTGGGATATTTGGCCTAGAATTCTTGGATTACTTAAACTCTAGAACGACGTCTTAATCTCCAAATGACGATTACTCCGATTATACCTAATACTGATAATATTGCGGCAAACCACACCCAAAACCAATCAAATGAATATGACGAATGATATATCGGTTTGACATCAAAGTTAACCCAGGGACCTGTTCTTCCTAATACGTAAATTGATACACGTATAGCGTGCAATATGGCTGCTGCTGCACCCATCCGTAAAGGAAAAGTTGCTTTAAGCGCGTTATTAGAAATTAGCCATCTTAACGAACCAACGATACAAGAAGAATCAATTATGGATTCCAATATGGTCAGTATGATCACCCATAAAACAAGAATCTCCAGACCTTGTTCAAAAAATAGTAATCGTAGAGTTCTAAAGAGCAGAATACTGGCACCTAGAACCAATAAAAGGGCGTAAATACGCTGTTTAGATACCGTTATCATGATCGGCGTAAAGGTTCTATTTCCTATGTAAATGACGTCTCGGGACAACTCATTCAGAATCTCAATTTACTCTTTTTTCAAAGAAACCACAGCCCACTTTTCTTTGTAGCTACCCCCTTGTTCAATCCTGAATCCTTCAAGTATTTTCTCCCACTCTGCTTTATCTACAAAACCGAGAGGAGGACCAAAACCCAGGCTAATGTACGCCTTGCCTGTTGACTTGAGGATACGCTTTATTTCATTTACAGCTGATTGTCTGTTGCTGGCCATGGAACATAGAAGGCCATTGGCAAGAACAAAGTCAACCGATTTGCCTTTTATGCAGCTGACATCTGCTGCAGAAACAGCTTGTGTTTCGATGTTTCGGTAACCACATTTTCCCGCCTTTTTCGCCAAAGCCCTGATAGCCTGTTTGTCCAAATCAATTGCGTAAACCTTTCCTGCAGAACCGACGAGTTCAGCCAAAGCGAGCGTATAGTAACCTGAGCCACAACCAAGGTCGGCAACCACCTGACCGTCTTTAACATAGGGTTCAATGAGTCTTTTAGGGTCTTCAAACAGTCTCCTTAGTGGGTCCAGGAGTGCTGGCGATCTCCTCAACCATAACCAACGTGATGTTTTTGACCTTGTCCGGTCTTCCGGTTGTTTCTTTCCCTCGACTATGTTTTCTTCTTGGTCAGTATTCACTTGCCTTACTCTCCAATTCTATTTCTTGCGCTCCAGGAAAGTCCGCATCATCGTTACCTCCATACAGATTATGATTAGAACCCACCCGAAAGCCAACACAAACCAGAACATAGGTGCAAAACCACCAAACGATAAATCCAACGCCGCCGTAATAATACCCACAATCATTAATGCCATTATTATTGGTTCAAGAATGTTCCGGTATAATTTGATCCTTTTCTTGTCTACTTCATAGCGCTCTTCTTCAGACATCTTATTTGCCATAACTTCACCTCCTAATGCGGGACATTATATTTTCCCACGTTGGATTTGACAACGGATCTCCACTAAATCGAAGTTAGAATTTCAACTTTAAAATGCTTGCGACATCCAGCCTGGAATTAAGAGTGAGCTGCTATCCACCTCTGCGGCGCGATAATCACGTTCAGAGAGTACTGAGCTAGGGCAAGATTGCCACGCCGCCTGCGGTCCCACGCAATGACAAATAGAAATGAACTATTTCCGCCAACCCCAGACAATGGGCATCACCCATACGCATATCTTGCCAGCCTGTGTCAGTTCAAGCACGGCCACATAATCATCACTGGAGGTAAGCGGAATGACACGATTAGCAATCCTGCCTCCGATTTATGAGAGGTATTGACATTTACTTCGCCAATGATACAATAACACTCTGTAGGTAAATAGGTGAAAAGAGTCAGCGTCTTTTTCATTGCGGCAGCCTTAGTTGCCGTAATGGCAGGCTGCAGTTTTAACGGCGACGGTGGCGATAACGGAGATAACGGGGACTCTTATACCCTCACTATCATCAGTACCGCCGGAGGGTCGGTAACCACCCCCGGAGAGGGATACTTTACCCACGACGTGGGAACAGTGGTCAACCTGACGGCTGAGGCTGAGGATGGCTGCGAGTTTGCCAACTGGACCGGCAGTGTGGATACAATTGCCAATGTTACCGCCGCTTCAACTGCCGTCACAATGAACTCTCACTGCTCGATACGGGCTAACTTTTCGGGAAATACATCGTGCCCTGTCGGGATAAACTATACGGAGACGGAAGCCGAGCAACTAATAATCGACCTGATCAATGACGAAAGACAGGAACAGGAGCCTAGCCTGGCTACTCTCAGCGAAGACGCTCTATTAACCGGCCTGGCCTGGGAGCACAGCATTAGCATGGTCGAGAACGATTTCTTCGGCCACGAACGATATCCCGGGGACAGGGATCTTACGTACGAGCAGCCTTACGGGACTGCTCGAGGAGAGAACGTGGCAAAGATTCCGACCAGGCTGGTGACTCCAGGTCCCTATCTTTCGCTACAAGAAGTATGTGAGTGGGCAGTCTCCGGCTGGATGGAGAGTCCCGGGCACAGAGCAAACATAGTAAAC
>CP070793.1:1263184-1270307 GCA_020346965.1 Chloroflexota bacterium
TCAACGGGATGGGTAGAATCGATAATTTCCATCTCCTTCAAGTTCAAACCATTGGCAACATCCCTGATTTGCTGTCTTGTCAGCGTCTTGTTGTGAGTGACGCCAAGCAGGGAATCGATTCGCGCCTCCCACTCATGAGCAAGTCGATCTGCGTTTTGTGCCTCTGTTTGCTCCCCGTCGCAGTACATCTCCTGCAGTATGAGGTTGCCACCGTTCTTGAGCACTCGCTTCACCTCGGTCATAACGCTATCTATGTTTGCAAGATGGTGCAGAGAATAGGATATGCCCACGGTGTCGAAGGACTCATCTTCGAACCCCAGATTCTCAGCGTTCATACGGAGAAACTGAACGGCCTTTCCGTCAAACCGTTTCTTGGCAGATTCCATATCTTGCTTTGATTTATCCGAAGGACAATAGTCTATTCCGATGAAAGAATCGTACGCCTGCAGGGTCTTGATGAGCGTATCAATGAACCCTCCTTTGTCTGTGCCGACATCCAATACCCTGCTGGCAGAAATCATGCCCAACTTCTGTGCTATCTTGCCTGCGTTAGATGCTGCCAGTCCTTTCGGTAAGTCTTCCATGTTGCACCTTCCTTTACTACTCCTTAGGAGCGTTTTCCTGCCCTGTTACTGTTTGTCTCCTTCTCAGTTGGGACTCTATGTCTGTCACCTCGGCCCCTCAGCAGCGAAATGGTTCGTTTCTCTATCCTATGACGCTTGTCACAGAAAGCAAACTCACACTTCAAAAGAGTCTATTCTGAACTCTTGTCGTTTGCTTCTGACATATGTTGCTGGCATATCTTCCAGCCTCCACTGCGCTTCTCGAGAACGCCCGTCCATCGTATGTCTCTAGCACCCCAGGGCTTTCCGTCGAATTCTCCCTCATCATCCACGAGCGCCGAAAACCAGGCTACATCTCCCGTTTTCGAAATCACAAGCCTCAGGTTTCTAATATTGTATCCGTTGGCTTTGCTTCTGGGGTCCATCCAGTCCTCTAGGAATTTCTCAAACTGCTGCCATCCCTGGACAGTGCTCTTTGAATCCGGAAAATATGTGAAGAAGTCATCGTCTCTAGCAAAGACACTCTCAAAGAGCACTCGATCCTTTGTCAGAGCCCATCCGAAGGAATCGTGGAGCGCCTTGATGATTTGCTGCTCATCGTTCGCCGTATTCGGATTGTGTAATCGTGGATCTCTTTCCCGGTATGTCATACTCGTCACCTGCGCTTCGCGTTATTTCCTGGCCGATTTTGTCTCATCCGGCTGCTGAAATTATATCCTATAGGAGTAGCGATTGGCTACCACGAGAGTCGTTACCTATCGTGTACATAATGCGCTGGCAGGAGTTAATGGGAAAGGCCCGCCAATAATCTGGCAGGAAAGATGACAATCACGGAAAGATCAATCACAGGGATGCCCCTAACAATCAGCCCTGCCATCAGCACACCTTGTCTCCCGAGAATGCTGAACTCATGCCGGGGACGAAAGGGTTGACAGGAAGCTGGTGGGGTCATATCATCTTGGGATAGCCGATCTTTCGCAAGAAGACTGAACAGACCTATGGGGGCAGGGGCGAATGCGTCAATGGCCTTACATCCCGCATTCGTGTTCCCCGGGCCAACTAACGAGAGAGGAGGAAAACGCAGATGAAATATCGAAAATTGGGCAAGCTGGATTGGGAGGTATCTGTACTCGGTTTCGGGGCGATGCGATTGCCACTCGCCGGCGAAGGGGAAGGAGACGTGGATGAAGCCGAGTCCATAAAGATGATACGTTATGCCATAGACCACGGTGTCAATTATGTCGACACCGCCTACCCCTACCATGAAGGGCATAGCGAGGGGGTCGTGGGTAATGCACTAAAGGATGGATATCTTGAGAAAGTGAAGGTGGCAACGAAACTCCCTGTGTGGCGGGTGGAAGATGCAGAGGATTTTGACCGCTACCTCAATGAGCAACTTGAGCGTCTGCAGATGGAGAAGGTCGATTTCTACCTGCTTCACGGGTTGAACAGCCGGATCTGGCCCAAGGTACGGGACCTGGGAGTGATACGCTGGGCCGAGGGAGCGATGGCCAACGGGCGCTTCGACCATCTGTCGTTCTCCTTCCATGATAACTTCGAGGCCTTCAAGCAGATTGTCGACGATTACGACAACTGGACGTTTGCCCAGATCCAGTACAACTATATGGACATAGAGTATCAGGCCGGTCGCCAGGGAGTGGAGTATGCCACCGGCAAGGGACTACCGATTGTGGTCATGGAACCGATACGCGGCGGACAACTTGCTAAGCCACGGGGGCAGGCGGCCGAATTGCTGGAAAGCACAGCCAGGAAGCGCAGCCCGGCAGCATGGGCACTGCTGTGGGTCTGGAACCATCCGGAGGTCTCGGTGGCTCTCAGCGGTATGAGTACCATGGAGCAGGTCGTGGAGAACGTTGCCCTTGCTGACAGCGCTAGGCCCGGTATCCTGGGCCCCGAGGAACTGGCAGTGATCGACCATGTTCGGGAAGCCTATAGGGGGATTACACCTATTCCGTGTACCGACTGTAAGTATTGCATGCCCTGTTCCAGCGGCGTGAGAATCCCGATTATCTTCGAGATCTATAACGATGCAATCATATACGAAGACCCCCGGAGGACCAGGTGGATATACCGCCAAATTAAGGAAGAGCAGCGCGCCGACCAGTGCAACAAGTGCGGGGAGTGTACGGAGGTCTGTCCTCAAGAAATAGATATCCCGGGGTGGCTGGAGAAAGTACATGCGTTTTTGGTAACTGAGGAAGAATCCGGAAGCTAGCTCGAATTCCCGCCGGAAGCGATTTACCGGGATCTCATATCAATCAGGCACTATGTTCCCAGAGTAATTGGAGTTCACCCACCGGTTGGCTTATGGTATATTGAAAGATGACTGAAACCATGGCAGGAGGGATAGGAAGGATGTCACCGAAAGACAAGGGCCAACATACGGCTCGAGGAAAGAAATCGAAAGCAAGGCAAACGGGGACGGGATCGACAAGGAAGAGGTTGCTGATCGGGTTGGGTGTGGCTATTGCCATCGTCATCGTAGTCGTAGTAGTATTAACCACAATGCCAGATAAACCGAAAACCTACTCAGCGCCGCCACCAATGATGCTAGACACGAACAAGCAGTACACTGCTACCATTGAAACAGAAAAGGGAAATCTGGTGCTGGAGCTGTTTGCCAGTGATGTACCGATGACAGTCAACAACTTCGTATTCCTCGCACGCGAGGGGTTCTATGACGGCCTTGCGTTTCACCGCGTCATATCTGACTTCATGGTTCAGGGTGGATGCCCCGTTGGTGATGGGAGAGGTGGCCCTGGTTACCAGTCTGATGATGAAATCACGGAACACACCCATGTTGCCGGTGCGCTGTCAATGGCTAACTCGGGCCCCAATACGAATGGCTCCCAATTTTTCATTACCTATACGCCTCAGCACCACCTCGATGGACACCATTCGGTATTCGGTCAGCTGGTAGAGGGGACGGACGTACTGGAAAGCATTGAACAGGGCGATGTCATGCTACGAATAACCATCGAGGAGGAATAGCCGATAGTCTATATCTCCGTATGGCCTGGCGTAAATCAATGACTGGAGAGGTGCACAATGGCAGAACAGTCTGAACAGCTAAGGTTTGCAGTACTGATTGATGGTGACAATGCTCAGGCGTCTCTTCTTCCTCGAATCCTGGCAGAGGTTAGCAAAGTCGGGCTTATAACAGTCAAGCGGATCTACGGAGACTGGACCACCACAAACATGAATAGCTGGAAGACTTCGCTTCATAAACATGCAATTCAGCCCATGCAGCAATTCAGGTATACGGTTGGCAAGAATTCCACAGATAGTGCCATGATAATTGATGCGATGGATTTACTCCACAGCAACAATGTAGGCGGCTTCTGCATTGTTGCCAGCGATAGCGACTACACACGACTGGCAACAAGAATCAGAGAGGAAGGGCTTTTTGTCATTGGAGTCGGAGAGAAAAAAACTCCGGAATCTTTCATCAATGCCTGCAACCAGTTCATCTACTGTGAGAACCTGATCGGGCGCCAGGAAGCAAGAAGGAAAGAAGTAAAAGAAGCGAAATCTGATGTGGCTGACCCTTTGGACCTTCTTATCGAAGGGTTCAATCTAGCCGCGAAAGAGGAAGAATGGATTCATTTGGCCGTACTCGGCTCCGTTCTTCGGCAGCTGGATCCAGCATTTGATCCCCGTACCTACGGTCATCAGCAATTACAGTCTCTCATTAAGAAATATCCGGAAGCATTTACCCTGAAACGGGATACATCAAGGAAACCGCCGGTAGTGTATGTAGCGTTGACATCTCCTAAATCTGATGCGGATTGATAACGAACTTAAATCACATATTACGTACGGGGATCAATTAATGCCCGGAGTGTCGCTCTTCAGAAAATTCAGCACTTCCCGGTTGAATGTGTTTTTCATCTCGAAGGAGAAATAATGGGAAGCGCCCTCGACCCTGACCAGCTTCGCGTTGGGTATCTTGCCGGCTAGCACCTCGGAAGAAACCGGCCTGATGATTCTATCTCCGGTACCCACAATAACCAGGGTGGGGGCTTTGATTGATGATAGCCTTTCCACCGTATCGTGTTTCAGGCAAGCTTCACTCTGCCCGGCAATCCCCACCTCACCTGACGCTGCCATGAACCTGGTCTGGATTCTAGCCAGGAGACCAAAGCTGAATCTGTAAAAGGGCTTATTGAAAGCCAGACCGATCAAAGCGCTGGCTTTCTTCTCTGGATCCAGGTGCAGGAATTTCGCCAGCTCCGGTGTATCTCCGCTCGTTTCATCCTGTCGGGCATATGTGGCAGCCAGTACCAGCTTCATGACCCTCCGCGGATAGTTGATAGCCAGCTCCTGGGCAATCATACCGCCCATGGAAAGGCCGACAATATGGGCTTTCTCGATCCCCAAAACACCCATGAGCTCTACTGTATCGTCGGCCATCATCCTGGTGGAATAAGGGCCCGGTGGCTTGTCCGACTTGCCGGCTCCCCGATTATCAAAGGTAATTACTCGGTAATATTTCCTGAAGAACCGTCGCTGGGGCAGCCAGCCAATTCGGCTGGCGGTGAATCCCATTATCATCACGAGAGGTTCACCCTCTCCTTCTACCTGATAGCTAATGTGAATACCATTAAGTTTGGCCAGTGGCATGCTGCGGGTCCTTTCTTCTATTGCTTTGCTGTAAGTATATAATAATAGTTTTGTCGAATGAAGATATGAGTAACAAACGCTCATTTTTGTCAGTTCATACATTTTAATGCATAATGTGGCGACACACGGGCAATGGAACTGAATAGAGATAAGGTTTTGCTCAGAGCCGTGGGGGCAACATGATTCCTAAGCAATGGTATGTGGTTATGGACTCCACCCAGGTTCGAAGCAAACCTGTGGGTGTGGTCAGGATGGGAGAGAAGCTCGTCTTCTGGCGGGACAGCAGCGGGAAAGTGAACTGTCTCAGGGACAAGTGTGTCCACCGGGGCGTACAGCTCAGCAAGGGCAAGGTAATCGGATACCATATCCAGTGCCCTTTTCACGGTCTGGAATACGACTCCTCCGGAAAGGTCACGGTCATACCGGCCAATAGCAGAAACGCTCCTGTACCCGACCGTTTTCAGGTTTTGAGCTATCCTACCTATGAGGCGAACAGCTTCATATGGATCTGGTGGGGCGAGAACCCTCCTGCGGACCTGCAGCCTCCCCGGTTTTTCACAGATATCGATGACAGCCTGTCCTACGGCCGGGCTTATGACCACTGGAACGCCCACTACTCCAGGGTCATAGAAAACCAGCTTGACGCTGCCCACCTCCCTTTTGTCCACCACAACACGATTGGACGCGGAAACCGCACCATAGTGGACGGGCCGCTCCTCCAATGGTTGGACGGGGACATGTTCTATATTTTTATAGGCAGCCGGGTCGAAGATGGTACTCCGCCCCTCAAGCCGGAGCAGATGCCCACTCCGGACCCGGTCAAGGACTTCAAGCTGGAATTCATCTTCCCCAACCTGTGGCAGAACTACCTTGACGAGAAAGCACGGATTATTGTTGCCTTCGTTCCCGTGGACCTGGAGAATACGATTCTCTATCTTCGTTTCTATCAGAAGTTCATGCGCCTGCCCATGTTGGGAAACCTGATAACGCGCTTGTTCACACCTTTTAACCTGATTATCACCCACCAGGACAGAAGGGTCGTGGTTACACAGCAGCCTAAGGCGTCAGCCCTGAAAATCGGGGAACAGCTATTTCAGGCCGACCGGCCCATCATCGAGTACAGAATGCGGCGGCAGGAGCTGATGGAGAAAGCCCGCCAGTAATGCTTGAAGATTCGTTGATACGGGTGTACACTGGATAATCGAATATAGAGCGGAGGTGTTCTAAATGAAGGCTTTGATAGTATACGACTCGGTCTATGGAAATACGGAGAAAATCGCCGAAGCTATGACTGGAGCCATTACCCCATCCGGTGAAACCAAGCTACTGCGTGCGGGCGAGGCGAGTCCCTCAGAACTGGAATCTCTTGACTTTCTTATTGTAGGTTCTCCCACACACGGTGGCAGGCCGACGGCGGCAGTTCAGGACTTTCTTAACAAGTTGACCCAGCAGTCCCTTGAGGGTATCAAGGTAGCTGCCTTCGACACCAGGGCAACATCAAAATTCGCCAAGATATTTGGAAATGCCGCGCGACGTATCGCCGGTCAGCTGACAAAAAAGGGCGGCATTCTCACTGCATCACCCGAGGGATTCTTTGTTATGGGCACTAAAGGTCCCCTGAAAGAAGGGGAACTGGAGCGGGCTGCAGCCTGGACTAAAGGGATCTTGGAAAGCAAGACGTAACTTTGTCGGGCCTTTGCAATTTCAGCTACCCCATTAGTTATAGATATGTCATGATTAAGCGATACGAGCATACTCAGGCTGGATACTTCATTACCATAGCCATCGTGGCAGCCATGGTAGCAATCGGGATTATCATGGCGCGTGTTGGCGTGAATTGGATTGCCGCTATAGTCCTGGCTGTTCTTGCCGTAATTGTGATTTTGTTTAACCGTCTAACGGTGGTCATTAGCGAA
>CP070793.1:1270407-1273856 GCA_020346965.1 Chloroflexota bacterium
AAGACTGTGAATATTGTTGTCGGCTGCTCCAAGGAATTCTCTCAGTGTGGAATCCTCCCCTAGTATCGGTAAAATCCGGCCTCCCCCGTTTTCGACTGCGGACTCTATAGTTCCCTGATTCTCCACTTTGGCAATGATGTACAGGACGGTCTCGTTTTCTGCCACACCCGAAAGACTCTCAAGAATGTGATCTTGCAGTTTATAGTATGAAGTCTCAAATGACTCGTTCGGGAATACGAAGACCCGAGAAAAAAGATAACTCCCAGAGAAGCTAAAATCCTTCAATCTAGTGTTAGCCGGCAGTTCAAGGGAGCCAAGATATCTGGTTAGCTCTGTTAGCTCCTTAATATCCTTGTTTAGCTTGCTAGCTCTTTGATGCATGTTGCTAAGCTTGGTACATAGCAACCTTACTTCACTGTCAACTTCATTGAACGGCCTGGTATATATAACTTCCACGTCCTCCGCCAGCGATACTCCCTCTCCTTTTGGTATGTAAGCCAGTATTTCGTTAATGCCGGTTGATAATTCACCGATTTTCCTTCGTTCTCCTTCAATGGCTTCTCTGTCTACAGGTTCCAGTTCTTCGCTTTCCTCGACATGAAGCACACCAGTTGTATGAAGGGTTTTCAGGGTCTTTGTGGAGTAATCCTTGGTAGTGACTACCCTCACTTTGGACATAGGGTCAGATGTATTGACGATTAGGGGTGCCATGTCAACTTTTACCCGTGACAATATTAACCACGAGCTCCGTAAGCTCCTCCACTTTTTTGTCAGCGTTGATGCCGATTTCGGCAGCTTTCTTCTCGGAGTCTTTGATTTTCTCGTCGGCTTCTGTTCTAGCCTTATTTATAATATTGTCACACTCGGTCTTTACCTCATCGAGGGGTAACTGTGAAGACAGCATCTTTTTTGCCTCTTCCCTGGCTTCGAGAAGGATTTGGTTGGCTCTGGTCCGTGCCTCTTCGAGTATCTTTTCGGCTTCGGCTTCGAGGGCTTCTACATCGTGCGTGATTTCTTCGGCCATAATACGTCTTCTTGATAGTTCGCTGGGCAGCTACAAGACAATATCTGCATATAAACTGCCTCTGTAACCAGGCAGATAATCATTGCTGCATCTGGTTGATTGCGTTTGTCATTATAGCAAGGCATTTCGTTTTTTGGCAAGCCGTTGTTTAAGGTGAGAACCCACGATTCTAAACATCCGCAAACTAGGAGTTTGCTATTGAATTGGAATGCTTTATAATTCCACGTATGGAAGTGCTCAAATTACATGAATGGGAGGTGGGTACTGCCCGAGCGCGGGAAATACAAGTGAGCCTGGCGAAAAAGGTGATGACTGAAAATGGCGCTATTAACCCGCGCCTTGTTGCCGGTATTGATATATCTTCTCCTGATGCTCAGGATGTGGCAAGGGGAGCAGTGGTAGTTCTCAGCTATCCTGAGTTGAGCATAGTCGAGATAGAGATAGCTCAAGGTAAGATCAAAATGCCCTATATTCCCGGTTTATTGTCTTTCCGAGAAAGCCCGCTAATTCTCGATGCCTGTGAAAGACTATCCAATATTCCTGACCTTGCTTTGATCGACGGCCAGGGAATTGCTCATCCCAGAAGGCTCGGGCTTGCTTCACACGTGGGGCTTTTCCTAGATTTACCTACAATCGGTTGTGCGAAATCTATCCTTTGCGGTCAACATCAACCTCTGTTGGAAGAGGCTGGTTCTCATGCGGAACTGCTCGATAATGGGGAGCTTATTGGGGTAGCGTTACGGAGCAAATCTGGAGTGAAGCCGATATATGTTTCAGTGGGCCATAAAATCGACCTGGCATCGGCTTTGCAGTGGGTCATAACCTGCTGCCGTGGTTATAGACTTCCTGAACCTACTCGATTGGCTCACCTCGCTGCTGCAGGAAGGTTGACCTCTGTACCAAGCTATTAAAGGGAATTCTTCGGTTAAGGAGTTTCTCAAATGCAAGAAGAAAAGGAAAGTATAGAAGCCTTACTTCGCCAAATCTCAGACATAATGGTGCATCTTTGACATCCCTAGCAAGGAAACGGAGATTGCCAGAATAGAGGCGGAATCAGCTCAGCCTGATTTCTGGAATGACCCGGCTGAAGCTCAGGCGGTTATGCGCCGGCTTGGGGTCAAAAAGAACCTGGTCAATGCCTGGCGCGAGCTGGAGAAGGGGGTTGTTGACCTTGGAGAGATGATTGTTCTGGCTATCGAGGAGGAAGATCACTCCCTTGAGACAGAGATACAACGGGAACTTAAGAAATTGAGTTCTCGTTTCGAACAGTTGGAGAGCCAACAGCTTTTTACTGGCGATTACGACAGTCGAAATGCCATGGTCGCTCTTCATGCTGGCGCTGGGGGCACAGAATCTCAGGACTGGGCAAATATGTTGCTCAGGATGTACTTGAGGTGGGCAGAGAGGCACAATTATAAAGCTGAAGTCTTAGATGTCTCCCCGGGAGAAGAAGCTGGTATTAAAAGTGCTATCCTGGAAATCAAGGGAGATTATGTTTATGGCTATTTAAAGGGCGAGCACGGGGTACACAGGTTAGTGCGGCTTTCACCATTTGATGCTGACCATGCCCGTCACACATCTTTTGCCCTGGTGGAAGTCCTCCCTGAAGCTGAAGGTGCAGTGGATATCAAAATAGCTCCGGAAGATTTGAGAATAGATACCTTCAGGTCCAGTGGTCCTGGCGGGCAACATATGCAGAAGACAAGCAGCGCCGTGAGAATAACGCACCTGCCTACAGGGCTGGTCGCTACCTGTCAGGGTCAGAGGTCCCAGCACCAAAACAAGGAAGCTGCTTTGAGGATCCTTTATTCTCGCCTCCTTGAGCTTGGCCGTGAAAAGAGAGAGGCTGAGAGAGCCAAACTAAAAGGCGACCGTATTGAAGCGGGTTGGGGAAATCAAATTCGAAGTTATGTCCTTCACCCGTACAAAATGGTGAAGGACCACCGTACAGATTATGAAGTTCATAATGCCGAGGCGGTCTTGGATGGAGAACTGGACGGATTTATTACCGATTACCTTAGATCTCAAGTAGGAAAATGATTAAACGCATCGTCCTAATAGCTTTGGCATTTTTCTTGTTTTTTAGTCCCTCCACTGTCGCAGGCTTGGATGGTATTGTGGTTATAAATATGGATGTGGATATAGATTTCCCAAACCAGGTTGTGTTCACTATTGAGGCTGAAAGCTATGCAGATGTTGTTGATGTTCGTATTTCTTATCAGGTGGATAGGATGAACTACGCTGAAGTTGTCAGTGAAGGCTGGGCTGATTTTACTCCCGCAAGCACGGTGGAAGCTAACTGGGTATGGGATATGAGGAATGCGGGATTGCCCCCTGGAGCTGAAGTCTTATACTGGTGGATGATCGAGGATGCTGACGGTAATAAATATGAGACCTCCCCTGAGGTAATGCATTTTGATGACGG
>CP070793.1:1273956-1281765 GCA_020346965.1 Chloroflexota bacterium
AAGTGAGGACCTACTGGCCCACGTAACACACTTCGGCCGCTGACGCTTCGCTTGCATTCCCAATCCTACCGGCGGCGGGCTCGAATCAGGTGCTGGTCCACCATCAGAATTGGGTCGCTGAAACACATCATGAGCCACATCCGCAGAGACGACTGACGGTGTCACATCCAGCCTGGCCAAGGTAGATTGCGAGGCATTCGACATCGGGCCTTGGGCCGTAACCGGAGCCGATTCTACGTGAGCAGCTTCGATCGTGTCACGTCTACAAGACCGATATCGGTCAGCCTGAGTTCGGGGATCACCGGGAGAGCCAGGAACGATAGAATGACGAATGGAGATGGAGGTAACTTGCCCAGACCGGCGGCAGTTCTCTCCACTATTTCGTGCTGTGATACGACTACATCCAATGGCTCAGGAGAGAGCAGGCCGGCAATGGGCAAGGGCAAAGCAGCCAGTATTTCCAGATTGGCGCAAGCAACCAGCCCGCCCTGCAGTCTATTGATTTCCTCAATTGCTTTCAGGATGTCAAGATCGTTAGTACCAACCGCTATTATATTGTGAGAGTCGTGGGCCACTGATGAGGCTAATGCTCCTTTCTTCAGGCCGAACCCTTTGACTAATCCAACTGCTACATTGCCGCTAGCCTTGTGCCTTTCCACCACCACCAGCTTCAGAATGTCTCTTTCCACGTCAGGCATAACTGCTCCATCCACCACGTTCATCTTTTCCATCACCTTTTTATTGACTATTTGCCCGGGAACGATTTCTATGACCGGATAGGTCTCACTGGCAGTTATTCGCAGCGATCTCGCCATAACCGGCTTAATGCGTACTGTATCTCTTAACTCCACACTAACGGGTGGCAAGGTAAACAACGGCTTGCCTTGCCTTGCCACCAGCTTTCCCTGGTAGAACACCATGTCTATCTCTAATTTGGCCAGGTCGGTGATGGTCATAAGGTTGGCTATATAGCCTGGGCCAATGCCTCCTCTACCATCGAGCCTGAAATACTCAGCAGTGTTAATTGTCGCCATCTGAATCGCCCGGACTGGCTCGAGACCTCCTTCAATAGCTTTCCGTACGACAGCATCAATGTCGCCTTCCCAAAGCAAATCAGAGCAATTACGGTCATCCACCACGAAGAAGCATCTTTTATAAGTATTATCTGTAACCAGAGGCAGAAGCGTGTCTAGATTCTTCTCCGAAGAGCCCTCCCGAATCATGAGGTACATACCCCGGCGTAATTTCTCCTTTCCTTCTTCCAGGGTAGTGGATTCGTGGTCGGATAGAATGCCAGCGGATAAATAGGCGTTCAGTTCCTTACCAGTGAGTCCTGGAGCGTGCCCGTCGATAACCTTGCCTTTAGAGGCACTGATCTTTCGCAGAACCTCTTCATTCCCACTGACCACGCCCGGAAAGTTCATCATCTCTCCCAGGCCGATTATCTTAGGGTGAGCTAGAATCTTCTGTACTTGCCTAAAGCCAATTCGGGCACCTGATGTCTCCAGGTGGGTCGATGGCACGCATGATGGTGCCATGAATAGCATATCGAGCGGGAGCTGTCGCGCCAAATCCGTAACGAATTTTATCCCGTCCGATCCGCAAACGTTGGCGATTTCATGTAAATCCGTGACTACGGTTAGTGTACCTCTAGGGACTACTGTTTCAGCATACCTTGCTGGGTGAAGCATAGAGCTTTCTATATGTGTATGGCCGTTAATGAGCCCGGGAGCCAAAAACGTACCCTCCAAGTCGATGACTTCCTTGACCCTATCATAGTCACCTATGCCGGCAATTCTGTCGCCGTAGATAGCAACGTCGGCTTGCTCTATTTCTCCAGTAAAAGTGTTCACTGTCAGCGCATTTTTCAGGAGCAAATCAGCAGGCGTTTCCCCTCTGGCTACTGAAATAAGCGCGTTCAAATCCATATCCTAATCCTCCAGGGTATAGATATCCGGCAAATTGCGGAACCTCTGGCCGCAGTCCAGTCCATATCCCACGATAAATTTATTGGGCAGGGTGAAGCCCCGATAATCTATGGGCACCGGAACTCTGCGCCGAGACGGCTTGTCTGTCAGGGTGCAGACCTTCAACGAAGCGGGCTGTTTACTTTCTAAGTAATCGAGTAGAAAAGAGATGGTAATCCCGGTATCCACAATGTCCTCAACTACGAGGACATCTCTATCTTTGACAGGCGTCTTCGTCTCATGGATTACTTCGACCTCACCCGAACTTTCTCTCGCAGTATCGTAGCTGGAGAGCCTGATAAAGTCCAAGTCCAGAGGCAAATCAAGCTCCCGAATGAGGTCAGCCATGAACATGAAGGATCCTTTGAGCACACCAATCAGTAAGGGTTGCTTATCCCTATAATCCCTCTCGATTTCTCGAGCCAGCCTGCTTACGGCTTTAGCTATCTCGTCCCGGCTGATAAGAATCTTTAGTTGCTGTTGAGAAACCATTGCAGCATTCCCAAATCAGTTACTATGATAGCATAATTGTATCTGGTTACGGATGCTGGACTTTTTTTGCGCCCTGTTGTATACTTAAGTCAAGAGATTAAGATGCGGTCCAGTCTTATCGGTAAGATTGAAAAAGCCAAAAGGTATGCTCAAGAACCAGGCCGCATAAGTTTCTCTGGTTTAACCGCTGTATTCCATGGTGAAAACGATGACCACAAGCTAAGCTATTCCAATGGCAAATGGCATTGTACATGCCATTTCTTTTCTCAGTGGGAAACATGTAGCCATATCATGGCTCTCCAGCAGATTCTAAACGATATGCTGCCCAAAGAAGCTCTTGCCTCTCCCATGGACACTCATCCCCTCGAGAAGTAATCCAACGCTTCTGCTACGACAAACAGAGAACCTGTAACGCAGACAACGTCTTGCTTGCCCGCCATAGACAAAGCTTGGGATATAGCTTCGCCTATAGTTTTGCCAGTTTCGGCTTTGATGCCTCGCTGGCTGAACTCAGCAGCCAGGGTCGAAAGAGGAGCAGCACGGGAATGTTCTGCCTGTGCGATTATTACTTGTGGGGAGAGGGTAATTAACTCATTTATTATGCCCGTTATGTCTTTATCGCACGATGTCCCAAAAACAAGAATAATCCGCTCGTAACTGAAGTACTTTTCAACATTGTTCACCAAGCCTCTCATCGACACTACATTATGAGCACCATCAACCAATACTATGGGATTCTCCCGTAGGATATGAAATCGCCCCGGCCACTTCACTCGGGCAAGCCCCTGAGTAATACCGGTGGCCGAGATGGCGAAGCCCTTGGAAACCAATACCTCTAAAGCAGCTACAGCAGTGGCGGCATTCTCAAGCTGAAAGTCGCCTAGAAGAGGAACGCTAACCTGGTATTTTTTCAGTCTTCCCATGACCGCGAGTGATTGATGATGAAGGTCACTGCCCGTCTTGCGCCAGGTGATATGCTTACCCACCCTCACCACCTTCGCTTTCTTCTCACGACAAATACCGCTGATCACTGAATCCGCCTCTGCTGTCTGGGGAGAAATCACTACCCAGCATCCAGCCTTGATAATGCCTGCTTTTTCCCGGGCTATTTCCTCCAGGCTATTGCCCAGAATCTGAGTATGGTCCAGGCTTACAGGTGTAATAATGCAGACTACAGGTCTGGCCACATTGGTGGCGTCAAGCCTGCCGCCGAGACCAACCTCCAACACTTGGAAGTTCACCTGCTTTCTTCGGAAATAAACGAATGCCAGCGCAGTCAATACTTCAAAATAAGTTAGTTGCCTAAAGCTGGTGTCGAGCTTCATAGTTTCGACAAGAGGTTTAACTTCAGTCATGGTGGTAGCGAACTCAGCTTCAGAAATCAAACTCCCATCTACGCTAATACGTTCCCTTAGAGTATGAAGGTGGGGAGAGGTATATAGCCCTGTTTTATAACCTGAATCACTCAAGACCTGAGCAATCATAGCCGCCACACTCCCTTTCCCCTTAGTGCCTGCGATATGAACCGTCCTGGGAGCCAGATGAGGGTTGCCCAAGCGTTTCAGCAACTCTTCTACGTGCCTTAGGCTGTAATCGGACGAAGCATAGGTTATGCCCGGAATCTGCTCATAATTGACAAAACTGTCGAGATACTCTTCTGCCTGGCTGTAATTCAATTCCCCGCCTCGATATCCAGCAATTATACTACTTACCAATCATGCCTTGCTCAGTCTGTGGTAAAATCGTGGAATACTATCTGGGAGAATAGTGCAAGCGAAAATTAAGTGAAGATTACGCTTAAACCGTTGGGCAACATAGCTGACGAAATAACTGCGGAGCTTAAGCATAGGATTGGCGGTGTTTTCCATTGTCCGGTCGAAATAGAGGCAAGCGTTAACGACTTGTCCCAGGCCTACAATTCCGAGAGGAAGCAATACTTTTCCTCAAAATTACTGGCCTCTCTAAAAAAAACGGAGCAAGATGAAAGAGTTGTCGGTATAGCTGATGTTGACCTTTATGTTCCCAGACTTAACTTTGTATTCGGTGAAGCCAATACAGTCTCAGGAACAGCAATCGTATCGCTGTATCGACTACGCCAAGAATACTATGGCCTGGCTTCTGACGACACTCTATTTCTGGAAAGGGTCAACAAGGAAATAGTCCATGAACTGGGGCATACGTTCGGCCTGGGACATTGCCCCAATAGCAAATGCGTTATGCACTTTTCAAACAGCCTGGCAGATACTGACGTGAAGGAGGCGAACTTCTGTAATAAATGCCGACCCAAGATAATTATTTAATGCAATCCAGGAATCTGATATAGTAGGAAAATCGTACACAATTTACTTCCAGGAGGCTAAATGCGGGGGCGAAGAAAATTAGGAAGAGGAGTGGCTGTGGTGGGCGCGGGGATGTCCAAATTCGGTATGTTTAGCGATAAAGACTCGAAGGACGTGTTCGCTGAAGCCTTCAAGGAAATGCTTTCCACGGTAGATAAGGGATTAAACCCCAAGGACATTGATGCCCTCTATTTGGGGAACTACACTAACGATTTTTTTGTCCATCAGGGGCATTGGGGGCCAATAATCTCAGATTTGCTTGGCCTTACACCGAAGCCGGCAACGCGAACTGAGGGCGCCTGTGCTTCAAGTGCGCTTGCTTTTAGGGAAGGGGTCTTTGCCATAGCCTCAGGATTCTATGACATGGTTCTAGTGGGCGGGGTAGAGGAGATGTCGAAACGCAACACAGAGGAAGTTACACAGGGCCTGGCAATGGCAGCTAGTCCCTACGAAGTGAAAGCGGGATTTACCTTCCCCGGTGTCTTCGGTGCTATGGCCACTGCTTATTTTGCCAAGTATGGAGCCAATCGAGAGCACCTGATGAATGTTACTATCAAAAGCCATAACAATGCTCGCCTCAATCCCAAGGCACAGTATAATGTATCCATCCGCGATATTATGAACCAAAAGATCGAAAAGGCGAAGAATAAAGGAAACCCTGCGCCCACCTGGAGAAATGAAAAGGAATTTCTCCATGACCCCGGGGCTAATCCCGTCGTCGCCTGGCCTATGCATCTATATGATTGCTGCCCCATAAGCGACGGAGCAAGTTGTGTTTTATTAGTAGCAGAGGAAATGGCCAGAGATTTCACCGATGTCCCCCTATACGTTGCCGGTATAGTGCAGGGAAGCGGGAAAGGCTTACACGCCAAAGAAGACCTCACCTATTTTGAAGCCACGAGATATGCTGCAGAAGAAGCTTATCAATTATCGGGGCTTAAGCCCGAGGATGTTCAGATCGCCGAGGTGCATGATTGTTTCTCCATAGCTGAAATCCTGCACGTCGAGGACCTGGGATTTTTCAAGCCAGGGCAGGGCCATAAAGCCATAGAGGAGGGCCTGACAAAATTGGATGGGCCGAAGCCAATAAACACTTCAGGGGGACTTAAATGCAAAGGGCATCCCGTGGGGGCTACAGGCACCGGGCAACTGGTTGAGATTTGGAAGCAGTTGAGGGGTGAAGCTGGAGACAGGCAGGTTCCCATTAAGGATTTGCGAATCGGGGCAACCCACAACCTGGGGGGGACAGGAGGCACCTGCACACTTACTATTCTTGAAAGAAGATAGACGGGGAGATAAGGCGAATGGAAGTAATGCCCTTTAATGATATTTCTTACGAGCGATTCCTTAGCAAGGAGAAACTGATGGGGTCGAGATGCCGGAAATGTGGTGCTTTATTCTTACCTCCGCGTACTATTTGTATTAATTGCCATAGCAGCGGAATGGAATGGATCGAGATGAAGGGAAGAGGTAAGCTAGCTGCCTTCACCTGTATAGCTATAGGACCTCCATTTATGACAAAGGAAGGTTACGATAGGAAACACCCATATGTAGCCGGAGTCATAGAATTAGAGGAAGGGGTGAAGGTTGTTGCTCGAATTGAGGGCGTGGACGGGAGCAAGCCTGAAACCATAAGAATTGGCACTCCTGTTCAGGTACGGTTCTTACATAGGGGGGAAGCCGGAAACTCAGCAACCTTTTTGGCATTCGGACCTTCTTAGCCCCGCGTTATAGTGTGAGATTGTGATTTGGCTCTACTAGGATATCCGGGCTATACTGCCCAATAGAAAACTACGGAAGGAGATCAGAGCATGCAGAAAGAAGTAGTTGTCATTAGCGGTGCCAGGACAGCAATTGGCTCCTTTGGTGGGTCCTTAAAAGATATACCTGTCGTTGAACTAGGTGCCGTGGTAATGAAAGAAGCACTCAAGCGAGCAGGACTGAGGCCGAAGTCCAGTGAAGAATCACTCAGTTACGGCCCTGATGCACTCAAGCCTGATGGAATAATAGAGCTGGAGAAAAAGCACTATGATTACGATTCTTCTTTGCGTCCTGTTCAGGTTGACGAAGTAATTATGGGGAATGTTCTTCAAGGAGGGCAAGGGCAAAACACGGCTCGCCAGGCCTGTATTCACGCTGGCATTCCTAAAGAAACCCCCGCCTTTACTGTGAATAAGATCTGTGCATCAGGTTTAAAGGCTATCACTTTGGGAGCAGAAGCTATAGCACTGGGCAATGCCAACGTTGTAATCGCTGGGGGCATGGAATGTATGAGTCGCGCTCCCTATGTTCTCCCCAAGGCTCGCTGGGGCTATCGCATGGATGTCGGAGCCAGGGGAGAGCTTGTAGATCTCATGGTCTATGATGGATTATGGGAAATATTCTACGGTTATCATATGGGCAATACCGCTGAGGAAATCGCCACTAGATACGGTTTCACTCGCCAACAGCAGGACGAGATAGGCTATCTTAGCCATGTGCGTGCGCGCAAAGCCATAGTGGAAGGTGCATTTAAGGATGAGATAGTGCCTTTTCAAATCCCACAAAAAAAAGGAGAGCCCGCTATTTTTGATACTGATGAGCGGCCTATGGACACTTCTATGGAGAAAATGGCCAAGCTACCTCCAGCGTTCCGAAAAGATGGAACAGTCACCGCCGGTAACTCTTCCGGCATTAATGACGCAGCGGCTGCTGTTATGCTTATGTCTCGAGAGAAGGCTGAAGAACTTCATCTCGAACCTATGGCAATACTTAGAGCGTGGGCTTCAGGTGGAATAGACCCCAAATACATGGGACTGGGCCCTGTGCCCGCGGTAAGAAAGGTACTCAAGAAAACGGAGCTTGGAAATAAAGACTTTGATGTTATTGAGCTCAATGAGGCCTTTGCTGCTCAGACGCTTGGTTGCATGAAAGAACTTGACTGGGATTTCGACCATATTAACCCTCACGGAAGCGGAATATCTATGGGACATCCCATTGGCTGCACCGGAGCCAGAATAGCAGTCACCATT
>CP070793.1:1281865-1287090 GCA_020346965.1 Chloroflexota bacterium
ATACGAGTTGTAGCAATCTTAGCCAATGGCGTTATCTCAGTGTCTACTTCAACGTCATCATAATAAATTTGCTTTACCATCTCTCCTCCAAAAGAATAACATGATTAAAACAGGCTAAAACAGGATAAATGTCGACCGACTTTTGAGTGCTAAATCGCCCTTTTTGCTCACAAACGTGGTTTCCAACGTTGTAAACATGGTCTTGCCTAGCCTAGTTTCGCGCTCTGTCATGCTGGCAATTTTTGTTGTAGCCGTTAATACATCACCGGCGCCAATAGGTTCAATGAATTCGAACTCAATACCGCCATCAAGAAGCCTTGAAGGCGCTCCAGCTTTTGCCAGAGACTCAATCAACCTTTCCGAAAGGCGTCCAGCCTTGACTGGCCAACCAGTGAAACCAGGAGGAGCCAATAACCTCCCATACTCGGTCTTGCCGGCGGAATCCGGATCATTGTATAAGGGGTTAGGATCGCCTATGGCGTGCGCATATCTCTGAATTGCCCCTTCCTCGACCTTGAAGACGATAGTATCCAAGGTCACACCTATTAATTTCCGCAGGTCATCTGTAATCAGAATATCATTAGCCATAATCAGCCTCCCAGACTTGATTTTTTACAATTACAGTCCAACAATAGCAATACTAACGATGTTCATGGCTGGAAACCCACCCATATTGTGGGTCAGACCCAGCTTGGGGTTCTTAATTTGCCGCTCGGGCAACTGGGCTTTGCCCTGCAACTGCTTATACATTTCATACAGCATCCTGAGCCCAGAGGCACCTATAGGATGGCCGAAGCATTTCAAGCCACCGTCGGGCTGAATAGGTTGCGGTCCATCATGATTGAAGCGGCCAGCCTCAATGTCCTCCTTGACTTTTCCCCTGGGACTGAATTGCAGGTCTTCCATGGTCACTGCCTCAGTTATGGAGAAGCAATCGTGTACCTCAGCCATACTTATTTCTTCGCGAGGACTCTCTACACCAGCTTCTTTGTAAGCTAATCTACCGGCACGGTAACCGGTCTCTACATGAGCCCCGTCCCATTTGGTGTACATCAATTCCTCGCCCGAACTTAGTGAAATCTGTAGCGCTTTAACATATATAGGGTCTGGCCGGAAATTCTTGGCCATGTCAGCTCTAGTTACGATTGCAGCCGCCGCCCCATCACTAACTCCGCAGCAATCAAAAAGCCCCAGCGGCCACGCAATGATAGGCGCATTGATTATCTGTTCCTCAGTTACTTCGCGGCGCAAATGCGCCTTCGGGTTCCGGGCTCCATTATAATGACTCTTGGCTGACACTTTAGCCAGCATTTTTTTGCCTTCTTCCGGACTAAGTCCATACACGGCAAAATATCTGGTCGCCATCATGGCAAAGGCTCCAGGGGCGGTCAACTTGGGCATAACCAGTGCATTTTTTGTCCCCATGAGGCTGGCACCACCCGGTAATCCACCGTATCCGGTATCCTTAAGCTTCTCCACCCCCAGTGCCAGGGCGATATCATAAGCTCCGGAAGCCACGCCATAGCACGCTCCCCTGAAAGCTTCTGTAGCAGTAGCACAGAAGTTTTCTGTCCTTGTGACAGGAATAAAGGGTAACTTCAATGCCAAAGCCATGGACGTAGCGCCTTTGCCTACACTCTGTTCCTCAAAATGCACACCAAACCAGGCCGCGTCGATGTCCTTTTTTTCTATACCTGTATCCTCGATACACTCCTTGAAAGCATCTACCATGAGGTCATCGGCGCTTTTATCCCATAACTCACCAAACTTAGTACAACCCATGCCTATGATAGCAACCTTGTCCTTAATACCTTCTGCCATTTTCTACTCCTTCTGTAAATCTGATTAGCACTCACTGAAGTTAGGCACGTATAGGCGCTGCCTTCCAAGAATAACCGTGAACACCACTTGATTCATCAACATATCGTCTACGGAAGGTCATCTCTACGGGCATACCTACTTTGACGGAATCCAGGTCACAATCAGCAAAATCAAACCAGAACCTGCCACCGCCAGCGAAATCCACTAGACCGTATACGGAAGGGGGGTCGATACTGGCGGCCAGGTTGTCGCCAGTATACGTAAATACAACGCCTTCCTTATCCGAAAAGCGATAATCCTCCATCTGGTCAATAGCTCCACAATCAGGATTCACACATATTCTCTGATATGGATATTGTGGCGTACCACATTTTGCACATTTCGAGCCACGAAGAGACAGAATTACTTTACGCTCCCTGTACAACGCCGACATTGGTGTGCGGATGTTTATCTCGCCACGCATTCCTAAGTCCATTGGAGCTAAATTTCTGAAAGCAAGATATTTCTCATAGCTGGCAAGTTCCTTCTTCGAGGCCAGGTGTTTCTGTACTGCTCTTCTGCCTTTTATACTCTTGATCTTTTCAGTAACGCGGAAAACCAGCGCGTCACCACCGTTCCCAAAGCTGGCTACTAGAATTTTATCACCGGCCTTGGTATCTTCCAGTGCAGCTACCAGCATCATCAAAGGTGAAGCTGATCCAGTATCGCCGACTGTGCTAAGCAATGTATCCTGAAGCTGATTCGGGTCAGCACCTAGTCGCTTCGCTATGGCTCCATGTTCCCGTGCATACAGACCGGGATAGATTATCTTGGCGAAATCCTTGATATTCAGTTCGTATTTCTTCAATATCCCTGATATTACCTCTGTAATGAACTGCCTATACCCAGAATCACGAATGAATCTATCTTCCCAGGCATGCTCGAATCTTTCTCCGCTTGCTCTCCAACGATCCGGAAAATCGTAGGAGATGGAATAGGAACCTTCAAGAGTAGCAATTACATTGTCATTGCCAAAAAGAATTGCCGCGGCACCATCTCCATAGAGATACTCCTGCGGACTCCCCGGTTTACTCAAGCGACAATCAGAGGCACAGACGAGGATATTACTTGACGACTCACCATGTACAGCATCAAAGGCGGAAAGCAGCGCAGCTGTTCCCGATTTAGCAGAGCCTATGAAATCAGCCGTCCTTATATTCGAGGGCAAATCAAGAGCCGTAGCTACCAGAGCCGAATTCTGCCTTACCATATAAGGCTGACTCGTAGTAGCGAGGTACAGACCATCGACTGCTTCTCGTTTAAGGCCGCCTAGACAATCGATTCCTGCGGCTACTGCCATGCTGAGAGCATCTTCATCATGATTAGCGACTGCATTTTCACCAGGCGGTGGGAACGTTCCCAGGAACCCGACAGACGTGAAAATCGTGTTATGATTCATTCGGTACCGTGGGATATAAGCTCCGTAAGACTTAATGCCGATCATTAACTGACCTCCTGACGTAAGCTTCTTGGAACAAGAGACTATGGCACAAAAACCGTACGGTGTCAATCTCTGACGATGCTGAAAATGGGTCACTGGTGATAGTCACCTACAACCATCTTATTACAGAAAAGAGAACAGATCACAAATGTAGTAGAATATTGAATTGAAAGGGATTTACTATGAACATTGGCAGCGGAATAGATGACAGTATTAAGAGATTCGGTGAATATGAAACCCTCTATTTTGAAGGGAGATGGCACACAAATGTCGAGATAAATCGCAACGCCAACCTGTTAGGAAATGCGCTCAGAGGACTAGGTATAAGCAAAGGAGACCGGGTGGCACTGCAAATGCCCAATAGCCCCGAGGTGATTTCTGCTTTTCCAGCTATATACAAGATAGGCGCTGTTGTCGTTCCTTTAAATCCTCTGCTTCGGCCGGACCAGGCCGCCTATATATATAAGGATTCCGGAGCTAAAACTATCCTCACTAGCTCAGATTTTGTCGACCGGGTAATAGAGGCGCAAAAGCAAACTCCAAACTTGCAGCATATAATCCTCACAGACCAGGATAATGTTCCTGGAACCATCTACTATGATACTATTATGTCAACCAAGTCGAGCGAACTGGTGATTGAGCAAACCGACAACGACGATGTTGCCGCTCTGATGTATACTGCCGGTACTACGGGGCCACCCAAGGGTGTAATGCATACTCATTACTCACTTTATGTCAATTCTTTGTCGTTCTACGAGTATATTCTAGTTCATCGTTCGGTGACTTTACAGTTGAATAGCCGGGCACTAAATCCTAGAACGCTTCAACTCAATGAGTTCACTCAACGGGTTTCTGGTGTAAATCGAGAAATGGTTAGCCTGGGAGTACTTCCTCTATCACATTCCTTTGGTATCGCCTTCAGTAACACTGGTAACTTCGTAGGTGGAAAGACAGTCCTATTACGGTGGTGGAATGTTGAAGATGCACTACAAGCCATCCAGAGATTCCATGTTACTCAAATGGCGGCAGTGCCTACCATGTACATCCAGATGCTGGACTTCCCCGAGCTGGACAAATACGATCTAAGCTCGCTTGAAGACTGCCAATGTGGGGGTGCACCGCTGCCCGTGGAAGTGGCCTTGAAGTGGAAGGAAACCGTGGGAGTAGATATTCGAGAAGGGTGGGGCTTAACCGAATCAGGGGCTACTACAACAGGGCAGCCGGGCGACCTGCCACCCAAGTATGGATCCATTGGCAAAAGCCTTCTGAAATGTAACACCATAAAGGTTTTTGACGACAAAGGACGAGAACTTCCGTCGGGTCAACAAGGGGAGATAGTAGTTAAGGGGCCTACACTGATGAAAGGCTACTGGAATCTGCCTAAAGAAACAGCCAAGACCATAAAGAACGGCTGGCTTTATACCGGCGATATAGGCCACATGGACGAGGATGGCTACTTCTTCATCACCGGCCGCAAGAAGGATATCATCATCAGAGGCGGGGAAAACGTATCGCCGATCGAAGTAGAGGAGGTTCTTGTGCAACATCCAGCGGTCGCAGAAGCAGGGGTCATAGGAATCCCAGATACAGTATATGGAGAAGAAATAAAGGCTTTCGTGGTCATAAAACCTGGTAACCATGTACATGAAGAGGAGTTAATTACATTCTGCAAAGACCGGTTACCGACCTTCAAATTGCCAAAAAGCGTACAGTTTATGGAATCCTTGCCCAGGAACATCTTGGGTAAGGTATTAAGAGCTGAACTGCGTAGGCTTGGTTGATCTTGAGTAGATTGCTGAGCAACTGTCAAGAACAGGCAGAGGGCCATACTGTAGTAAGTGACCCAGTGTGGCTCAGCGGATAACCTGATTGGTCCTAGCTAGTACTCCAAAGGCATCGCGCTCTACAGGATTAGGTTCTGCAA
>CP070793.1:1287190-1291370 GCA_020346965.1 Chloroflexota bacterium
GCTCATAATCGGCAGATAGTGCTTTGGCGGCTCTAACTAACTCTGTGGCCTGCCTGGAGAGATTGGAACCCATGACCCCCATCTACCTCTGCGGCTAATCACTTCTGGAGAGTCCTAAGCCCGGGCGAGATTGCCGCGTCGCCCGAGGCCCCCCGCAATGATTAGAGTAGAATGACATGCGAATGTTCTTCATTTGACAGAATCCTGCGAACAGCGCTATAATGATATGTTACACTCAACAGGTGCAGTAGGCGGCTAGATGTGTGTGCTAGAGGGTTTCGGTGGTTCCCATAACTCTCAACCCCGCAGATTCAAAGGTGTAGCTTCAACGTTTCTTTGCTACCACAGCATAATCAAACTCTCCATTCAAAGCCCGCAACTTATCAAGAACCAGACTTCCCTACTTCCCGGACTAACGGAGCACCATAAGTCAGACAATCGCAGCTATCCTGATATTGAGCGATGTTATTAAGGCCGCGAGCAAAAGGGGGTGATGAAATTGAGGGTAATGACTTGCCGGAGGCAATTGGTAATCCGCCAGCTTCTTCCGGCTCAAAAGCCTATTTAACGTAAGACGAGAAGGAGGTTAATTCATTATGAAAAAATTGCTTACTTTGGTTATAGCTGTACTTTTGGCGATGGCTCTGGTTGGAGGAGGCATAGTAGCGGCGGAACCTGCTATTACGGCTTCTGAGATTGAGGCGACCGTTTTCGGGCCGGAGATGTATTTGCGAACTACGGGCCTGCCTGATGTCTACATTGACAGCTTCTCTGTCAGGGGCGACTACGATGCCACGATCACTATGGGGAAACTCATCGTGTACAACGGGGAGAAAGAGAGATCCGATCCCACCCGGGCTCGCGATGCTACCATCATGCTTAACGGATGCGAGGTTCTGGATTCGACCGACATCGGAGAAGCACGTGACGTGATTATACTACCTGTAAAATTGGAGCAGGATAACGATATTATAGTAGTGGTCAGGGGTAAACCGGGAAGTTACCTCACTGTTCAGGTTGACTATGAAACGGGTCCCACCGGTCCGATCTGGTCAGGCCCCCAGCAATACCCGTTTATTGCCCGGACCGAGCAATCCGGTTTAGGACAACCACTTGTTGATAACCACGAAATGGGTATACCCATTTACGAAGTCGACGAGTACGGAGCGAAAACAGAAGTGATGATCGGATATTCTAAGGACGGTAGTATACCGACGAGGGTGGACTATTTCTATCGATCAACAGCTGGAGGATTCGTACGTCTGGATGATCCTACAGACCGTCCGGGAGATTTGGCCCAGACTACCACTACCGAAGGCCTCACTGTTGACTATATTGTCCGTTTGGAGAGAGGAACAATCAACCGGTTTATCTACGCTCTAGCTATGCTGGCCCCTTATGATGACATGGAATGTCCCTGGGATGGCTGGGACATGTCGGCGTGGAATGGCAGACTGCTCTATAGCTTTAGCGGGGGTGTGGGCATAGGACACTCGCAGGGAACATTGGGTGTTGGGTCCGCTCTGAACAACCGTGCGCTTTCAATGGGATATGCGGTGGCGTACTCAACAGGCACCAGAACCGGTGTCCACTATAATCTTCAGCTAGGCGGGGAGACGGCAGTGATGGTCAAAGACCATTTTGTCACCAGATATGGAGAGCCGGAGTACACCATCAGTACAGGAGGCTCCGGAGGCGGCATTCAGCAGTATGTCTATGCTCAGAATCATCCCGGTCTACTGGACGGGATCATACCGTCAGCGTCTTACCCGGACATGCACACACAAACCATCCCGGTCGGAGATGGCATGCTCCTGGAGCATTACTTCGACGTCGTTGCTCCGGGGCAGGGGGATTATACATACGGTGGCTTCGACCTTTCAGGATGGCCATTTGTCATGCCTACCTGGACGGGCTCCATATTACCGAGGACGTGGATCGAGGGGGCGAGCTCATCCGATACGGTTCCTCACCCCGTCTATTATCCGATGACCGGACAGCCGGGAAGCACCGAGATGGTCAATGGGTGGCTTGGACTGACGCCGATGTGCCTGAACCCGCTATGGCATACAGTCTCGGGCGTTGATCTTTGGTATCCTCAAGAACAAGTGGAAAATACCAAATGGACCCACTTTGATGATTTAGTAAATATCTTCGGCTTGGACGAACATGGCTACGGCCGAAGGAGCTGGGACAACGTGGGGGTGCAGTACGGCTTACAGGCACTCAAAGACGGCCTGATTACCGTGGAGCAGTTCTTTGACATCAACGCCAGAATCGGCGGCTGGAAAGAATCCCATGAGATGGTGCAGGAAGGCTTTCCTTTCTTCGGGCCATTTGATCCATTCAATTTTGATCCCTGGAGTATTCGTCAAGCCAATAGAGATCTGAATGAACTGGGCGTTGCCCCAAGAACGGAAGCCGATATCGGGGCGATAGAGGCGGCATGGGAGTCAGGCATTATCTTTCTCGGTGAACTGGACGACGTCCCCATCATCGATATGCGTATGTACCTGGATCCGTGGTTAGATATGCACAATGCCCGGCAGTCCTTTTCTGCCCGGGCAAGGATGATCGATGCCCAGGGCCACGCCGATAACCAGCTCATCTGGTTTGCCGATCGTTTTGCTCCCCCGAGGGATCTGACACTGGAGGCCTTCGAGCTTCTCGATGAATGGATAACCAACATACAGGCCAATCCTGAGCTGGGTGTCGTCGGCAACAAGCCGGAGTCTGCCACAGATTTGGCTTACTTTGCTGATGGAAGCGAGGCTGTGGGTCCTGATGTATGGGACGGCATTCTGGATGACGATCCGCCTGGCCCCGGGACCACTGCTTTCCCACCGTTCTCTTCCCCTCGTATGGTGGCTGGCGGGGACTTCAACGGAGACATATTCAAGACCTATCTCATTCCGGTGGAAGAAGCGATAGCAAGAGGATTCTATCTTCCTGTTGTCCTCACGCCCGCACAGATCGAGCGGCTGAACGAGATCTTTCCGACCGGAGTCGCTGACTATAGTCAGGGATGCGTCGGCCGCCCCGAAGGACTGACTAGGGCCGATGTGATAAGAACTCTAGAGTAGAAGAATACCATATCTGTAATTGATTGGTTCGGGCCAAGGGGTTAGCATCAGGCTCCTTGACCCGAGCCATCTACACGTATATCAAGCCCTCCCTGTCGCTATTTGCCCCTGCGGCTCGATAATCACTTATAGAGAGTCTCGAGCCCGGGCGGTATTGCCACGCTACCTGCGGCTCCTCGCAATGGCAACACAAGCACACAATGTATCACCGCTCACATGATGAGAACACCTATTTGCCTAATGCTTTGCTTTGCTATATAATGTCCATAATAGTTTAAGGTTAGGTTATTACAAGCTTCTTAGGAATCTGCCAAACTCATACCAAGTATTGGATGACCCAAACCCCAGCTAGAAATTTTGAGAAAGGAGGTCATCCAATGGGTTTTCAAGAGAAAACGCTCCAATGTTCCGATTGTGGGACCGACTTCAGCTTCACTGCTGAGGAACAAGAGTTTTATCAATCCAAGGGCTATACTAATGAGCCCAAGCGCTGTCCCTCATGCCGACAGGCAAGGAAGACAGAGCGTAACGGAAGCCGTGGTAACAGCTACGGGCGCCCGCGCCAAATGTTCTCTGCCGTATGCGCGCAGTGCGGCAAAGACACCCAAGTGCCTTTTGAGCCTACCAGCGGCAGGCCGGTCTACTGTAGCGATTGCTACAGTAAAGTCAGACCGAGTAGATAACACCGATTTGACATGGATATACGCGGGCCGGGGATACCTGGCCCGTGTATGTTTCTAGAACGTGGTGTCTTCGCAATTACATTGACCTTCGTCACTTCCGTTCCTCGCAATGACAAACAGACGGTCCTATGGCAACGACAACGCAAGCAGACAATATGTCACCAATCACATGATGAGAGCACCTATTTGCTAAATGCTTTGCTTTGCTATATACTATCCGTAGTAGTTTCAGTTTAGGTTGTTACAAGCTTCTTATAATCCCCCAAGATTCATACCAAGTATTGGATGACCGGCTCTAACTAAATATTGAAAAAAGGAGGTCATCCAATGAGCTTTCAAGACAAGTCGATTCAGTGTTCCGATTGTGGAACTATCTTCACTTTCTCTGCCCGGGAACAAGGGTTTTTTGCGTCC
>CP070793.1:1291470-1295481 GCA_020346965.1 Chloroflexota bacterium
GGGAAAGCAAAGCGCAAAATGCAAAGGACAGAATTACCAGGCAAGAATGAGGATAATGACCTGGGTGCGGTTATAGTCGCTGCCGGAACCAGCCAGCGGATGGCGGGTATTAATAAACTCTTTACGCCCCTAATGGGAAAACCTTTGCTGGCTTGGTCCGTGGATACTTGTCAGAGATATCGGTTCTTCCAGCGAATAGTCTTGGTATTGAGTGATGATGGATTGGCTCTAGGGCAGAAATTGAAAGAAGAGAGGGGTTGGTCTAAAGTCGCTTTATGCCATGGTGGTGCACGACGACAGGATTCAGTGAAGGAAGGGCTAAAGCAAATGAGAAATTGTGATTTGATCATGATTCATGACGGAGCTCGGCCTTTCTTGACAACAGATTTGATTGAGGAAGGATTGAAGTTAGTTGGAAAGACCGGAGCCGCTGTAGCAGCAGTGCCAGTCAAGAATACGATCAAGCTTACTCACACTGGGACATTGATAAGAGAAACGCTTGATCGCGACAGATTATGGGCAGCGCAGACCCCGCAGATATTCAGCTTCGATGTGATAACCAGGGCTTATGAGAATCTCTCAAAAGAGGTCACTGATGATGCGGCTGCCGTGGAGCAATTGGGATACAAGGTACATGTTTATATGGGAGATCATAGGAATATAAAGGTGACCACAACTGATGATCTGGAATTAGCACGTATCATCGCTAAAAAATGGAAAGGCAAGAATTAAGGATTGGCATTGGCTTTGATAGCCACTCTTCGGTTTCGGGGCTAAGGCTGGTTCTGGGGGGCGTAGATATCCCCTATGATAAAGGCCTGTCGGGTTGGAGCGATGCTGATGTTGCAACGCACGCCATAATAGATGCTTTATGTGGCGCTGCTGATCTGGGAGACATTGGCACCTTATTCCCTTCTCAGGAACCGGAATATAAAGATATTTCAAGTCTGGCTTTGTTAAGCGATACTGGTGAACTGCTTAGAGCTAAAGGATTCAGAATAGTCAACATAGATGTTACCATCATGGCTCAAAGTCCCAGGCTCTCACCTTTCGTTCCTGGAATGAGGAAACACCTCAGCAAGGCTCTGGGTGTAGATTCGACTCAGGTGACAATCAAGGCTACAACCCCTGATGGCCTGGGATTCATCGGCAGGGAAGAAGGAATAGCTGCTCAGGCAGTCGCTTTGATCCAAAGGTAGAGAGCTGGAGCACATTTTGGCATGATTGCCAGCGGCATTGAGTATAATCAAAGAGATGAAATGGCGAGCAAATGATCATTGTTGGCTTAACAGGAAGTGTCGGCACTGGTAAAAGCACAGTGGCTGGTTTTTTTGAAGAATTGGGGGCTTATGTAATTGATTGGGATAAGCTAGCTCGAGATGTGGTACATCCTCACTCCAGTGCTTGGAAAGAAATAGTAGAATACTTCGGAAAGAATGTTTTAAACAAAGACCTGACCATTAATCGTCAGAAGCTGGCGAATACGGTTTTCACAGAAAAGAACAGGGTAGCAAAACTGAATCAGATAGTTCATCCCGAGGTGTTCAAAGAAGACGAAAGAATTACAAATGAAATCAAGAACCGCAACCCGGATGCCCTGATTATTAAGGATATTCCATTATTGTTTGAAGTCGGGCTCTCTATATTTGTCGATAAGATAGTCGTTGTTTCTGCCAGCGAAGAAGTTCAACTACAGCGGCTGGAAGAAAAAGGTATGAGTCGGGATGATGCTGAAAGCAGGATAAGATCCCAACTTCCTCTTGAGGAGAAGAATAAATCTGCCGATTTCGTCATTAACAATAATGGCCCGCTTGAAGAGACAAAGAGACAGGTAGAGGAAATATATTCTTCATTAAAGAAAGAGAAACGGCGCGAAAAGTAAGCCAACGGTTGACTTAGACAGATCACTAGGAGGAGGTGATTTGGTGAAGCAAATCGATTCAAAACTGGAAGATGCGCTAGGCAAAGTGCTTGTTCCCGGTACAATGCGCAGCTTGATTCAGATGAACTTGGTCCGAAGTGCGGAGGTTAAGGATGGCAAGGCGAAAATAGATATAGCTTCAACTGCTATACCTGACCAACATCGTAGTTGGCTGAAGGATAAAGCAGTCGCGGTGGCTAGCGAGGTTACCGGAGTTAAGAAAGTTACTGTCGATTTTATCGAGGCCAGGCCCAAAGAACTTAATCAGATTGAGAAAATAATAGCTGTCATGAGTGGTAAAGGGGGAGTCGGTAAATCTCTGGTAGCTGGTTTATTGGCTTCTTATTTTACCAGAGCAGGATATGAGGTAGGCATACTCGACGCTGATATCACTGGCTCCAGTATCCCCAAGATGTTTGGCTTGGATGCTCGTCCCAGTGGCAGCGATACAGGTATTTTGCCTGTATTATCGAAGTCTGGAATCGAAATTATGTCTATGAACCTGCTTTTACCCACTGAGGATGAAGCAGTTATCTGGAGAGGTCCTCTTATGTCCAAAGCAATTACGCAGTTCTGGGAGGATGTTCTATGGGGCAAGTTGAATTATCTCGTAATAGACTTACCGCCAGGTACCGGAGATGCCCCGTTGACAGTGCTGCAGGCAATACCCATCTCAGGGGTAATAGATGTCTTTACTCCCCAAGAGTTGACTGAGATGATAGTCAAAAAAGCAGTGAAGATGGCGCAAAAGATGAATATTCGGGTTCTGGGAGTAGTGGAAAACATGAGCTATCTTGTATTACCTGAGACAGGTAAGAGAATGGAGATTTTTGGTAGGAGCAGGGGAGAAGAAATGGCTAAGGCTTCGGGAGCCCCTCTTTTAGGGAAGCTGCCCATCGACCCAGAGTTAGCCAAGCTGTGTGATCAAGGAAAAATTGAGAGATATAGTTCAGATGCTGCGTCTGAGCTTCTTGCCAATCTGACTGCGACCCTGAACGGAATGAAAGAAGGATAGTTGTACATAGTCAAGAAGGTGGACTTAGCTCGTTCAATCTTTTTCCAGTAGAGTAAAGAAAATGGTAGAAAAACTTGACGACCCGTTTAAAGAACCGCAGCAATCCGTTATGGAGGATATGAAGAGAATCTACTCAGAGATAACGATTGATCATTTTCTGAATCCGAGGAATCTAGGTGAACTCCCCACTCCCGATGGATTGGGCACAGTGACCGGTCCTCGTGGGGAACCACGGAAATATACCTTGGAGTGAGAGATAACACAATTATGAATGCCTCATTTCGTACGGATGGCTGTGGCCCCAGCATTGCCTCGGGCAGCATGGTTACCGAGATGGTTAAGCAAATTACGACCGGCGAAGCACAAAGGATTGGCCAGCAAGATATCTTAACTGCTCTAGGGGGGCTACCTGAGGAAAGCAAGCACTGTGCTCTGTTAGCAGTCAACACGTTGAAAGAGGCAATTAAAGACTACCTCACCGTTAAGAAGGAGCCCTGGAAACGATCTTACCGTAGGCAGTAAGGACAAACAGAAAATGCCTTCAGCAGTGTCTATTGCGGGCAAATAGAATCCTGGTTCAGAAACTGAAATAGAAAGTAAATAGTTTAGGCTCTGATTGGTTTACGCTTAATGTAATGCATTGAGGGTTCGCAATTCATGCTCCATCGCTAATTTCCTGAACATATTTAGAAGCGGATATGGCAGCAGTAGCTCCATCTCCAACAGCAGCGGTGACCTGGCGTGGTGAATTCTTTCGTATGTCACCGGCAGCGAAAATACCAGATGCCGACGTAGCCATAGTCTCATCCGTGACAATGTACCCAGTATCATCAAGCTCCACAATACTAGAAAATTGATGGCTATTAGGCACAAGTCCAACAGCAACAAAAACACCTTCAACCTTCAAAGTTGAGCTTTGCCCCGTTTTGACATTACGTAATTTGATACCGCTTACCGATTTTTCTCCCAATATTTCTTCTGCCACGGTACTCCAGATGAAGTCCAACTTGGGCTGAGCCAAAGCTCGTTGCTGCAGGACCTGCCCTGCCCTGAGTTTATCTCGACGATGTATTAC
>CP070793.1:1295581-1298823 GCA_020346965.1 Chloroflexota bacterium
GATAACATTCCAACGCTTGGTTTAGGCTCCCTCTTGTCTCGTAAACGGCTCCTACGTTTGTCAAGGAGGTCGCCAGATCCGGCTTATTGTCGAGTGTTTCTCTAATGTGTAGAGCTTGATTCTGGTAATCTAATGCGCTTTCTAAGTCACCTCTCATCGCCAGGACATTTCCGAGATTGCTCAGAATTACTGCGATTTCATAGGGTGTTCCCAATTCCCGTCTGATTGACAGGCTCTCTTCATAATACTCAGCTGCGGCATTGAGATTCCCTTTAGACCATTGCACCAAGCCGAGATTGTTCAGGGCGCTAGCTTCACCTGGTCTATCGCCCAATTCACGATACACTTCGAGGCTCTTTTCATGATACTCACCTGCTCTGTATAGGTCTCCTTTGTAAAAATTGAGAATCCCGCAATGACGTATGAGCTGTGCTTCTCTTCGCTTGAGCTCCGATTCCCCAATTTCCTCCAGTTCTGATTCGTGTTCTTTCAGCAACATCTCAATCTCTGGGACTATGAGAAGGCCTTCATCAAATTCTCCAGAACGCCATGCAAGCTCAACCTTAATCAGAAGAAAGTCAGCTATTAGAAGCGTATTCTCTTGCTGCCTCGCGATTTCTAGAGCCTTATTCACAACAAGCGCGACATTCTCAAGATCACCCAGCCTGATAAGTAATTTGCACTCAAGAAGATAGCAATGAAGACTATCAGCGGGCTCAAGTTCGCGGAATGAAAGGGAGTGTACTATCTCGAGGGCTTGATTAGACTCGCCACTTTTCAGTAGCTCTTCTGCCCGCGCAAGCTCGTCGCAAGGTTGACCTGTCAATATCCCTATCTCACTAACCTAGTTGATGTTCTATTGGACGGAATTCAGGTTCCTCTACGGAATCACATTTGTAGCTCAAGGGGAAGTGTATTCCTGTCAGCATTCCAATATGAGCCTCCCCCCATCTATTTCTTCAGGGTGTGCTCTCTTTACCTTTCTTCATCTCTTTGAGACGGCCCACGGCCTTTTCATATCGCTTGCTTCCCTTAGCCCACTCATTGAGCCTGGAGCACGGGAAATCCTGACATTCATAGCAGAATTCCAATCCCTTCTTATCAACACAACGCAGGAGTATCCAACAATCCGCAGATTAATGTGCTGCTCTGTCTCCCTTACAACTAAAACAACGGATGTCTTTGGGCCTCACGTCCGGAAACCCCTCTCTCCTAAACGAATCCGCGATTTTGCTTGGTGCTTCAGGGTCGTTTGCTGCCCGAAGCATGTCGCATTCCCTGCAATGCAGGCCGCACGCTGCCATTAACTCGTTGCCCTCGCTCATTTCTTACGTCCTACTGAAATCGCAATTGTATGTAACATTCCGCGGCTACGCCAAGTTGCCCGAAGCAAAGCGTAGGGTGATTTAGACGTAGCAACCGTACAGAGCAGAACCCCATACCCGCTATCAGGAGAAGTTGCTGCGTCACTCAGAAGCCAAACTCCTTTCTTAGTCTTGTTAGTCTATCTCTTTCATGTTCAGATTCATGTTCAGAAATTGGCAATGAAGAGTTATAAAGAAAATGCTGTAATACATCTGCATCCTTAATTAACTCATCATATTGATCATGAATATTCTGCTTATCGCGATGATTGCCGACGGCTTGTGTAATGATAGTCATTTCCTCTAACGAAAACAGTGTACTTCCTTTGAGGATTTTCTCTGCTTCTACCTTGCTATGTTTGTCATGATCTGCGGGGTCATTTGCTACATAGCTGGAGATATCATGCAACATGCCAATCGCTAGAGCGATTTCTGGATCGAGGTTTCTTCTCAAAGCAATCAGACAACAGATTGATGAAACACCATACAGATGTATGAACGAACATCTTTTGCTTTCGATGTCTTTGCTCTTGTGCAGAATCTGATCAATCGTTTTTCTTAGTTCTTCAACTCTATTCATTTCACTTCAGCCCCGAGATTTCTTCTGACGACTCGCAGGTACCCGACGTTGGCCGAGTCTAGAAAGCGGGCGAAGCCAGTCTCTTAGCGAGGCCGATTTGAGTGTAGGTGCGTGGTACCGAAGTCGGGTACTCGCCGTTGTGCGAAGTGCACCGCCCTCTATTCTTCTCCAGGATAACTTATTCTATCACCCCATTCTTCTATTTCATTGCTCATATTCGAAACACCTATCAAACCTGAAGCCCACAAAAAGCATCTATCGCGTTCAGGTATCTCCTTCAAAGAAAGCCATTTCATATCTGCTATAATCTGCTTGCCATCCACCAACTCAGGATCAAAACCAATCTGCGGTTCTTGTTCATCTATATGAATTAAGAACGTATAATCTTTATTCTCGTCTGAATAACTATTATGGCTAATCATTCTTATTATTTTCCCATCCACATTACATTCTTCTTTTAGTTCTCGAATAGCAGCGGCTTCCGGCGTTTCATTTTCGTCAATTCCACCACCGGGTAAACACCACCATTCCCGTTCATCAACTCGGTGTTTCGTCATCAGTATTTTGCCATTTCTAACTATTAAGCATTGAGCTCTTGCCATTTAGGTTATCCTTCAATATGCGGTGTACTTCGTACAACTCAAGTATATACGAAGTCCTTTGCTTGCTGCCAATCTGATTATCTTGGGGTGAGGTCCCATCTCCAGGCATTTGCAGATCAACGCCTTAGCGAGACCCGCCCGTGCTATGCTTCGCCTGACGCCTAGCGTGGGTCTGACGGCCACGCCAAAAGGCTCTGATTCGGATCGAACCGGACATGGCTGGCGAAATCGGATGCCAGTCTATGAAGTGACATTGCTTTTCCCGCAGTCGTGTAACTCGCTTGCTTTCTGTGCAACGAATAATACAACCTTCGAGTAGTGGCCCATGCCGTTTCTCTCTATCTCTTCTCCGAATCTCGCCCACGTCTCTTCATAGGACCGTGCATCGACCCCATAAATCCTTGGCGCGTTCTCACAGGCAAATCTTATCTCTGTCTTAGCATGTTCTGGTGAGAGCTTCTTGCCGGCATAGTAGCACCTTCTCCAGATCGGTTTGAATTCTGCCCGCAGAAGCATCTCCTGATACTCGCCGGTGTCGAGCCATGTTGCACCACAAATGTGGGAGTACACAGCTACCTCCGTTTTCTGAGCTTCTGTCTCCATCTCATCGGTGGGCATTGCTACGAAGCAAATGAGCCCGTCAGGTCTCAGAACCCTATTTGCCTCGAGGAATGTATTCTGCACACCAATCTTGCC
>CP070793.1:1298923-1302508 GCA_020346965.1 Chloroflexota bacterium
AAGGGCAGGGTCTCGTGGAGGCGCACCGGCGAGCCCCACTACGTGCTGCAGCGAGGTCAACCAGGCTTTCCACCGGGTCAACTAAGAGCCAAGAAAAAGAGAGTTGGGCAGTTTCAGGGACTGCCAAGGCTGAATAATCCAGAGCGATGTTCAATTCGATTAGAGTGAACAATAGTCAGTATTGTGTAATCCCCTTTTGTGGATTACGGTGCCGCAACAACACAGAAACCATGCCATTCAGGGTGCGTATTCTGTTGGCATGTTCACAATACACGGGCATATTTTAGCTTCGTTTTGCAGCAGGATTAGGTAAGCAGGCCCAGAATCCTGTTTTGTCCGCGGAATGCCAGCCGGATTGCGGTAACACAATAACATAGAACTCTTGCCGTTCAGTGTGCGTGTTTGACGTAATGAAACAAGTTTAAGTGTGGTAGAAAACAGAGATACTATGTGTCTCATACAGGAAGTTCAAACATGAAACTGCTCCCTTTGTCCCTATTATTCTCTGCACTTATAGTACCTCCGTGGGCTTCAACTAGTTCCTTGGCAATAGCCAGTCCAAGACCGCTCCCTCCGGTATCTATAGCTCGTGCTTGGTCAGCTCGATAAAAGCGATCAAACACAAAAGGAAGGCTTTCCTCGGGAATACCAGAGCCAGTGTCTGCTATAGAAACTCCTATTTTTTCGTGGTCAATCTTTCGCACTGACACCGTTACTTCACCACCGGAAGGAGTGTGGTAAATCGCATTCTGTAGCAAGTTGTATAATACCTGTGATATTCGTGTTCGGTCAACAGGTATTGGAGGTATACCAGTATCCTTCAATATTGTCAGCGAAATCCCTTTTAATTCGGCCTGGGCTCGGAAGTCTTCCACACAACGCTCAAGAACCTCTGTAATTAAATGAGGCTGTATGTCTAGTTGAAGTTTACGAGATTCGGCCAGGGCAAGAGTCCTTACATCTTCCACCAAGTTATTAAGATGCTTTACCTGTTGATAAATGCTATTAATAGTGTCGGCATCCGGCTCAAACACACCATCCGCAATAGCTTCTAAACGACCCTGAATATTGAAAATTGGCGTTCTCAACTCATGTGCGACGTCAGCCATCAAGTTTCTATGCTGTTTCTCAGCTTTCTCGAGTCCCTCTGCCATTGTGTTGAATGTATCGCTAAGTAGTCCTAATTCACCGTGGCCACCTTCAGGGACTCTTTGTGAAAGATTGCCCTCACCGAGATGTCTTGCTGCCGCTGTTAACACCGTAACTGGACGAAGCGTCCTTCTCAACAGAAGTGACACTAATAGAATTACCGAACAACCTGTCGCCAGGCCGATTAAAATGAGCGACCTATTAACCTCCGAGGAAATTTGCGACCATTGAGGCGTGACAGTCGTATCGGTCGGCTCGGAATCCACGTATCGAATGAATTCTATGTCTCGACCCTCCGATAGGATTGTGAATTTCTCAATTGGAGTAAGAAGGCTACGTTCTTCGCTAATATCAACCACTCTTCCTTCTGTATCCGTAAGCACGACCTGCAATTCATCAAGGGCGCGAGCAGCGTTTACAGTTGCTTCTATATCTTCTAGATTTTCATCTTCAATAGTATCACCTAATACCTGACTCAGTTTCATTACTCTTGCTCCCTCAAATCCTTGCCTGAAGTCCACAACCTCTTGATCCACGACGGTACTTATAAATATACCTACAGCCGCTAGAGCGAGGGCTATGAATATAACTACAACTAATGTTATTCGAAAATAGATGCTTCGAGACCATCTGATCATTGAATTAATCATGACTGAGCCTGTACCCCCTTCCGTAAACTGTTTGAATGTATCCAGATACCTCCGTTTTCAATTTGCGTCTAAGGCGTGATATATGGGCATCCACCGCTCTGTCAAAACCGTCAAAGGCTATATCAAAGACTCGGGCGATTATTTCTTCCCTGCTAAAAACTTTTTTTGGCTCCCTCACTAGCAGAACCAAGATGTGGAACTCGATAGGAGTCAGATTGACTTCGGTCCCTCCGATATGTGCCTGGCGACTGTTTACATCGACCTTAATATCGCCATAGGTAAGCTGCGAAGGTCCACGTTCAATTTCGTCAGGGCTCAATCTGCGTAAAACCGCTCGCATCCTGGCAATAAGTTCTTTAAGGCTGAATGGTTTCGTGATATAGTCGTCCGCTCCTATTTCTAAGCCGGCAACACGATCCTCTTCTTCTACACGAGCGGTAAGCATGATGATAGGCACCGCGGATTCCTCTCTTAGAGTCCTGCATATCTTTGTTCCATCTATACCGGGGAGCATAAGATCCAGCAAGATTAGAGCTGGATTTTCCTCTCTCGCCAAACGCAATCCCTCTTCTCCATCGTTTGCAGTTAAGACCTCGTAATCGTGTCGGCTCAAGTATTTTCTTACCATGTCAGATGTATATGGATTATCTTCTATCACGAGCACTTTCTTCTTCATTTCGTCCCATCCGTGTTATAACAAACTAAGACTTATGAGGTAATTCTAGTCCACTGCTGGGTGATTGTGAAGTTTTTGGTATTGCTGCAACTTATAACTTCTATCCAACTGACTTTCCAATTTGTACACTGGGAACCTCCGGATATCATAGCCCGTCTGGTCGTGTGGCTTACTGCCCGGTTGCCGACGGCGCAGGGACAATCGGAAGGGCTTCAATGTCGCCCGTTACGACACCAGCCGAAGCAGCTACCCAGCCACCGTCGTCCAGCAAGAGCCAGCTCCCGAGCTCATTTCGGCCCACTGCCAAGGCTGTTTCTCCCGGCTCTAGGAAATAGATTAGGTCATAGTCCGAACCGGGCCCATCCCTAACAGTGATGACCCACCAGCCCGGTTTGTCTGGACTCGTACCCTTGCTGGGATTGGTGACTGTAACCGCAGGGTTTGTATCGCCGGAGTCGGGTGTGACGTCCGGTCCTTCTACCAGTCGACCGACGAACTTGGGGTAATCCCGGACGGATTCGCCGAGGTCCTGTATTCTGCATATTACCTCGTCTCCCTCGAAGTGAAGACCTACCTGCCATGTGTGGTAGCTACCGGTCTCATCAATTTGGGCGGAGAAGTAACTATCGGTTTCCCAGGACCCTTTTGCGGCTACTGGTATATCGAACGTTCCCGGTGAGAAGCGTTCCACGTTGTCCATTCCTATCAGCCACTCATAATCGGTATCCCCCATGGTCAGAACGCCGGAGCTCGTGATCCCCAGCAGGGCTTCGTCCTGTTCGTTGAAGGTCAAAGTGATGGACAGCAACCCGAACGGGTTCGCATCAAGTTGATAGGTCTTTCCCGATATGATGTGCGCAATTTCCGGCAAGGGTGGGACATCCTTGGGCTCTGCCGGAGGTGGAGTTGACAGAGACTGAATCAAATGTTCGAGCGAGGCTAAGCTATCAGGGTTAGCTGGTAGTGGCTCATCTGACTTTACGGCGGGGAAGATGTAGGAGGATAACACCTCGTCGACTACACCAGTTATGCCACCGCCACCGGTCAGCACGACGACCAGGTTTCTGTCTGGCGAAACCTTTATATACTGCCCGCCATGGCCAATGGCGC
>CP070793.1:1302608-1305939 GCA_020346965.1 Chloroflexota bacterium
GATGTTTCTTGGTGACAATCTTATTCAGGGAGGTGTCAAGGGCTTTGTTAAGGAATTTACTACAGGCAGAGTTGATGCACTTGTCCTGCTCAAAGAAGTCCCCGACCCACGCCTGTTCGGCGTTGCTGAACTAAACGAGAAAGGCGAGATAACCAGGATCGTGGAAAAGCCGCGCGAGCCGAAAACTAATCTGGCAGTGCCTGGAGTTTACCTCTTCACGGGAGATGTGCATGAGGCAATAGACAGGATAAAACCATCATGGCGGGGGGAACTTGAAATAACCGATACCATTCAGCAGCTTATTGATTCCGGCAAAAAGGTACACAGTCATATCCTCACCGGTTGGTGGCTGGATACGGGAAAGAAAGATGACCTGTTGGAAGCCAATCGTATTGTCCTTGATGAATTCATGAAACGAGATTTGAGAGGTGAGATTGATGCTGCCAGCAAAGTGGCGGGCAGGGTCGAGGTTGGAGAAGGAACAAGCATAGAGAACAGCGTCATCAGGGGGCCGGTATCTATTGGTGATAACTGCCATATCGTGAACTCGTATATTGGTCCTTTCACCAGCATTGCTGCGGGAACGACCATTGAACGGTCCGGCATAGAGCATTCTGTAGTCCTGGACAACTGCTCTATCCGTGATATCGAACGCTTGAATGACTGTGTTATTGGTCGTTGTGCAGTGGTAACCAAGCGAGGAGATGACTTCAAAGCAACCACGCTCTTTGTCGGAGATGACGCCAGGGTAGAACTCTAGAAACGAAGGAGCAACATGCCATTTGCTTTTAGGAGTTTAGGTATTCCAGAGGTAGTGTTGATAGAACCAAGGGTCTTTGAGGATGAGAGGGGCTTCTTTATGGAAACATACAAGGCGCCGGACTTTGCTGCTGCTGGCATAAAGGAAGATTTCATCCAGGACAACCATTCTTGCTCTGCCAGAGGCATTCTGAGAGGATTGCACTATCAAAACCCGCCCTTCGCACAGGGAAAGCTGGTGCGGGCAATAAGGGGTGAAATATTCGATGTCGCTGTTGACATAAGAAAGGGCTCGCCTACCCGGCGTAAGTGGGTAGGCGTAATCCTATCCGAAGAGAATAAGAATCTTCTCTATATACCAACAGGCTTTGCTCACGGGTTCTGTGTTATTTCGGAAGTTGCGGAGGTCACATATAAAACCACCAATGTCTACTCTGCTGAAGCCGAGGCGGGTATTATCTGGAATGATGAAGACTTGAATATCGAGTGGCCTGTCGAAGAGCCGACTCTATCCAGCAAAGACGAGAAATGGCCTTCTCTGAAGAATGCGGACATCAAGTTTTATTACACGGAGGATATAGAATGAAGCTACTTGTCACCGGCGGCGCCGGCTTTATCGGCAGCAATTTCATTCACCATATTCTGAAGGAACATGATGATTGGCAGATAACCAATCTGGATAAGCTCACCTATGCCGGCAATCTCGAGAACCTGAAGGATATTCAAGACAATCCCGGGTACAGCTTCGTCAAAGGTGATATAACCGATAGAGAACTGATTAACAGGATTCTCCAGGACGGGTTTGATGCTATTGTGAATTTTGCTGCGGAGTCTCACGTTGACCGTAGTATCATGGACGCCTCGCCATTCATCGAGACCAATATTAAAGGCACCCAAATTTTGCTAGAGGGAGCACGCCAGTACAAGGTGGGAAGATTTGTGCAGGTATCTACTGATGAAGTCTATGGCTCTACAGAGAAAGGCAAGTTCACCGAGAGATCATCTCTAGCTCCCAACAGCCCCTATTCCGCCAGCAAAACTGCTGCCGACCTCTTGTGCCACGCTTACTGGAAGAGTTACCAACTCCCGGTTGTGATAACCCGCTCTTCCAATAACCTGGGACCATTTCAGTTCCCTGAAAAACTTATCCCTCTGGCTATAACCAATGTATTGGAAAACAGGCCCATACCCGTCTACGGAGACGGACTGAATGTGAGGGACTGGATCTATGTGGGAGATCATTGCCGCGCCCTGGACATAGTGCTTCAGAAAGGCAAACCCGGCGAGGTGTATAACATCGCTGCCAATGAGGAGAAGACAAATCTCGAGCTAATACACCGCCTGCTGGATATCATGGGTAAGTCCCGCGAGCTCATAACTTTCGTTGCTGACCGTCCCGGCCATGACCGCCGCTACGCCCTGGATATAACCAAAATATCCACAGAACTGAACTGGAAGCCCGCTTACTCCTTTGCAAAAGCCTTGAGTGCCACCATTGACTGGTATATAAACAATGAAGCCTGGTGGCGCAAGATAAAAAGCGGCGAGTATGCCAAATACTACGAGAGAATGTATTCTAATAGATGAAAGTCTTAGTTACTGGCGCGAGCGGCCAACTGGGCACCGACCTTTGCGAAGCCCTTCGAGATTCCGAACTTATCCCGCTGACCCACAAGGATATCGAAATTACCGACATGAGTTCGGTGAAGCAGGCGTTTAACGATTATAAGCCAGACATAATCGTAAATACTGCCGCCTATGTGCGGGTCGATGACTGCGAAGATGAAAAGGATAAAGCTTTCCAGGTGAACGTCCTGGGAGCCCGCAATGTCGCTGTAGTCGCTCAGGAGCTTGGGGTCAGATTGGTGCATCTTAGCACTGACTACGTTTTCGGTGGTGAGGGTGAACCGCGAACTACCCCCTACACCGAATTCGATACACCTGTACCCCTCAGCATTTATGGTAAGTCCATGCTGGCCGGGGAAAACCTTGTCCGCCATTTTTGCTTCAGGCACTTTATCGTCAGGGCTTCAGCACTTTTTGGCATTGCCGGTTCCAGAGCCAAGGGCGGCAACTTCATTGAGACAGTGCTTCGATTGGCTAGAGAACGGGATGAGCTTAGAGTTGTCAATGACCAGGTCTTCTCTCCCACCTATACCAGAGACTTGGCCGGGAAAATTGCCCAACTACTGGATACCGAATATTATGGTATATTCCATATTACCAATAAGGGCACCTGTTCCTGGTACGAGTTCACCGTAGAGATACTTAAGTTGACGGGCGTAGAGACACCGGTCATCCCCATAACTTCAGACCACTACCCCCACAAAGCTCAGAGGCCCCGCTACTCGGTGCTGGCTAATTACCACCTACGGCTCCTAGGCATGAATGACATGAGAGCCTGGCAGGAAGCGTTAAGAGATTACATGGTCGCCAAGGGGCATATTACCTGAAAGCAGTCGACCCTTTTCTCACAATATCATGGCGAAGGGCTCATAGTATTCTCTGAGATTGCTTCGATTGACTCGGTAAGCATCGCAACGACCGAAGAGTTGGTCCCTTTATTATCGCC
>CP070793.1:1306039-1311933 GCA_020346965.1 Chloroflexota bacterium
ATATTACTTTCTCTTGACCACCGACTTCACTGACTCTTCAATATCTTTGGCGGTCAATCCATATCTTTGAAGCAGTTCCTCAGCTTTGCCTGAAGAAGCATATCTGTCACCAAGGTTAACGAATTCCATAGGCACTGGTTTGGCTCTAGTTATGGTCTGGGCGACTCGGCTGCCCAACCCACCCTGAGCTAAGTGCTCTTCAGCGACGACAATTGCGCCTGTCTCTGAAGCTGCTTCGACTATCGTTGCTTCATCCAAGGGCTTGAGAGTGTGCACATTGATTACCCGACAATCTATATCTTGTTTGGCCAAGATATCTGCTGCCTCGAGAGCCTTAGCAACCATGATACCGGAGGCAATAATAGTCGCATCTGTGCCCTGCCTCATGGTCACTGCCTTGCCCAATGTGAAGTGATAGTTTTTGGGATAAACAATCGGTGTTTTAGGGCGACTTAGCCTGATATAGAAAGGCCCATAGGAAATAGCTGCTGCTCTAACAGCCTCAGCAGCTTCTATCGCATCAGCAGGAACAACAACAGTAAAACTGGGGAGAGCACAACATAGAGCCAAATCTTCAATTGCTTGATGCGAAGCACCGTCCTCTCCCACTGTAATGCCACCATGCGTAGCTACGATCTTAACATTTAGATTTGGTTGGGAAAGGCATAGTCGCAGTTGATCAAAACAGCGACAGACGGCAAAAACCGCGAAAGTACTGGCAAAGACAGTTTTGCCGGAAGCAGCCAATCCAGCAGCTATTGCAATCATGTTCTGTTCCTGCAAGCCGCAATTGAAGAAACGATGAGGAAACTCCCGAGCAAAAAGATTGGTCATCGTTGATGGCGATAAATCGGCATCTAATACGACAATATCTGCAATCTCTTCGCCCAGTTCCGCCAGAGTTTTCCCGTACGTTTCCCGAGTGGATGCTTCATCCATACTTACTCTAACTCCATCAGTGCCCTTTCTGCTTCTTCCCGGGTAGGTGCCTTGCCGTGAAATGCCACATTGTTCTCCATGAAACTAACGCCTTTGCCTTTAATGGTGCGAGCGATAATGACACTTGGCTTGCTTTTCATCTTTTCAGCCTCCTGGCAAGCGGATAGAATCTGGTTAAGGTCATGTCCGTCTATATCTATAGTGTGCCAACCAAAAGACTGCCATTTCTGAATAAATGGTTCGAGGTTCATAATATCGCAAGTCCGTCCACTAAGCTGTATACCATTATAGTCGACTATGGTTGTCAGGTTATCTATTTTGAAATGAGATGCCGAAAGCGCCGCTTCCCAGGTTTGCCCTTCCTCACATTCGCCATCACTAATAAGAACGTAGGTTCGGTAATTCTTGGAATCCAGCCTGGCAGCCAGGGCGACGCCAATAGCAAATGAGAGACCCATGCCCAGAGAACCAGCTGACATTTCCACCCCGGGAGTGAAGTTACTATCAGCATGTCCCTGCAGGCGGCTATCTAATCGTCTCAATGTTGATAATTCCGCCACAGGGAAGTATCCGGTCTCAGCCAAGGCAGCATACAAAATCGGGGCTGCATGTCCCTTGCTTAAGATAAATCGGTCACGGTCTGGCCACTGAGGATTTGCGGGATTATGGTGCAAAATCTTAAAATAAAGGGCAGTCACGATGTCTGCTGCTGATAGAGAACCACCGGGATGGCCACTGCCTGCTGTAGTTATCATGTTGACTACATCGCGTCGTAATTTTTTGGCCGTCTCCTTCAGCTCCACTGTAGACAGATTGAATCTGTTACCTTGAGGGATGCTTTCCAGCGAAACCTTGCTACGATTTAGCATTGGTCAAGGATTACATTGTAACCCAAAATGTCCTGCAATGTCTATGGTGAGCAGGTTATTTTTGAACCTAGACGGAGAAAATTATGTCGACGGCGGGAATAAATTCTTTAACTGAGTCAAATCGCTAAGATGTTCCTGATGATTTCTCCCTGACCTGTCAAGATAAAGAGCATTTATACCAGCCTGTCGGGCGTTCAGGCAATCAAATTGCCAGCTATCACCGATGTGTGTGACCTGGCTTGGCTCGACATCCATCTCTTTGCATATACTTAGGTAAAAGTCTGGGTTTTTTAGTTGCCTGTAATGTGAAACTGAAGAAAAAATCCGTGCAAAATAAGGCTTTACATCTCGCAATAAGAAATGCAGTAGCTGTATTGGTGTGCCGGACGCAACAATTAGCCTGTAATTATTGGCTAAATAAGAAAGGACCTCCGTTACCTCCGGATAATAAGCTATCTTACCGAGACAACTATCTATCACTGACTCAGAGGAACCCAAGTCAAGATAGCCGAACCAATATTCGATATCGTACCATTCCAGCCTCTGATCGCCGATCCTGCCATACTCCTCGAGGATTCTCCTCTTGGCTTGAGCAAAATCAAGCCCTTGTTTCTGAGCATAAAGTGCAGGAATAGCCTCGTGCCATATAGTCTGACTGAAATCGGGTGTTACTACTGTTCCCTCGGCATCAAAAGAGATCAATTCAGTTCGCTTCATTTGAAACACTGATATTATCACGGCGAGGACGTGAGTGTCTATTTGTCTACTACCGTCCAGCACGTTAAAATACACGGATGCTGAATAATTCAGTTACAGAGAAACTGAGCCGTACTTTTGAGTTAGGCCCCATAAGGCCTCCCAGTGAAGCTTATTCCCTGTTGATAAGGGCGACCAGAAATTGCCCTTGGAACAGGTGCGTGTTCTGTCCAGTTTATAAAGGCGCTAAGTTCGAGTTGAGGTCAGTGGAGGAGATTATAGAAGACATTAAGGTGGTTGAAGGTATCAGTGAGGGTATAAAGGAAACGGCTGCGAGCATGGGTTATAAGAGCCAACTGATTGAGGTAGCAGCAATGCTCTCTAACCAACTTCAGTGTAGCCAATGTGTGCGTAATGTTGCCCTTTGGTTAGGGACAGGAGGCAAGTCAACCTTCCTCCAAGATTCCAATACATTAATTATGCGCACTTCTGAGCTAACCCGGGTGCTCACTTTCTTAAGAACTACTTTTCCCGCTTTAGAAAGGGTAACTATATATGGACGATCTCATACGGCAGCCAGAAAGTCGTTAGCAGAGTTAAAGCAACTCAAGGATGCGGGTCTAGATAGGATTCATATCGGATTGGAAACCGGCTACGATCCTTTACTGGCTTATATGGGAAAAGGGTGCACTGCCAGGGATCACATCGAAGGTGGGACAAAGGTTAGAGACGCAGGCATTTCACTGTGTGAATATGTCATGCCTGGTTTGGGGGGCAAGAAAATGTCCCAAGAGCATGCCCTAGAAACAGCCAGGGTGTTAAATGAGATTGACCCTGATTATATCAGACTGCGCAGCCTCCATGTATCTACATCTACACCCTTGTGGGCCAGGTTACAGAACGGAGATTTTGAACTGCATGCGGAGGACGAAGTAATACGGGAAATAGCTATTTTCATCAACAACCTGCAAGTTACTAGCTATCTTAAGAGTGACCATATACTTAACTTATTAATGGACGTAGAAGGCAAAATGCCCGAAGATAAGGGAAAATGTCTCAATATCATAAATAAGTATTTGTCTCTATCGGATGAGGAAAGGCTTAATTTCAAAGTCGGCAAGCGGACCGGTCTATATAATAAGCTGGATGATCTCAGTGATAGCTGCAAACATGATAAAATAGAGCAAGCAATCGGACACCTCCGTGCACACAGTCGTGACATTGAAGATGCGATAGTCAAACTAAAGAACAGCTTTGTTTAAGGCGATAATCTTGACAAAAGGATTTGTAAACCTAAATCGATTCAAGCATGGCCGGACTATCAAACGGAATAGCAAGCAAAAAGCGGGTTTATCGAGTAGGAGTAAAATCAGAGGTAACAGGGTTGGATTTCGTGGATAAAACGGATGAACTTAGATTGATGTAACTTGCTAGTGAGTAAATCTATCTCAGTTTGATTCATCTATTATGCCTTCAGTTGTACTTCTAGTGTCCTCCTCTAAATGAATACACAAATAAATGAGTTCCCTGGCTGCAAGTAGTACTATCCATGCCAGGAACGAACCAATTACTCCCAAGACAATTCGTAACGCACCTCCGAATCCGCCCGCTGTAATTCCCCAAAAAAACGAGCCAATAAGGCCAATTGTAAGTACTACCCATGCTATAATCCTCAAAACACTGATTGCGTACTTCAGATAATAATATTCCTGTAGTTTGACTACCCTACGCCTTCTCTGCAAAAAATTACGCATTCTGTTGGGCATTGGCAGTCGTACTCTATCAATGAGCTGGTGGAACAACGCACCAATAGAACCAAATACGCCTACTATTCGACTTATAACTCTCAAAGCGCTACCTCATGCGCTGGTAAAAGATGTCACTCTGATTCCTTTATAATGCGCTCGGCGGTGTTTCTGGTGTTCTCTTCAACATCCATAAACAAGTAAAAGAGTTCACTGGTGGCAAGCAAGAACACCCATGCCAGGAATGAGCCAATTATTCCTCCAACAGCCATGAAAATACCGGCAAGTGTACCAGCCACTCCCAAAGCTCCATTGTCAGTGCCGCCTGTCATAATCCCGAAAACAATTGAACCAATAACGCCGACAACCAGTACTATCCATCCCACGACTTTCAAAACCCTGGCTGCAAAGGGCAGAAAATTATACTTTTGCATCTTGCCTCCTTTTTATGCTTAAACTTGTCCCCAATAAAACTTCGTAGTTGTCTGACTTATGATGCACAACTATACCATACCTTGTATAACTTCGAGTTTTACTCAAATTCACCCTTTCCCAAGCTCACGAATATAATAGCGAGTAACCCAAGAATCGCCCAAGGTCCAACGAGTGCGCAGATAGACCCGGCAAGTGCCAGTCCCCAAACCTGTCTTCTCAAGGCGTAAATACCGCCTACTATAGCCATTATCCCAAATATGAGTGACGGAATACCAAAAAGACCTGGCCAGGGTAGACCAAAGAATCCGCCTATGATGGTGCCGATTAAACCGGCCACTAGACCGGCGATCACCGCAAAGGATCCTGCAACTATACATAGTATACCTGCGGTTGCTGGCTTCCAAGTCCTTTCCATCTATTATTCCCCTCTTTATTTGCTATATAACGATATAATTGGAAGCTCTCATTGTCAATACCCTAAAAACCTCAGTCTCTACCACAGACGCGGGTTTGCCTGTCGCAATCAAGCGCGATGCTGCGATCACTGTATCCCCGCCTTGCCAGCAATAGTAAATCACTACACCCCCAGGCAACCATTCAACGAGAATTTACCAGCACGTGAGCCAGGGTATGATTGAAACACCCAATGCCACAGCTACAATTGCCCCGACTATCAGACCTATTCCCAGGCTAATAAGAAACATGCGCCACCACAATCCCCAGGCTAGCTTCCAAGTCGGCTTAACCTCGTTATCCATCCGTTCTTTCTCCTTTCCTTATTTCGCTATAGGCTGGGTTCTCTAATTAACTAGTAGTTTATGTGATTCTTCAATCCATTATACGTATAGCTATTACTCGATGTCAATATAGTTACGGGATTGTTCATTAAATTGTTTCTGGTCAGCTTATTGAATCATGAGCGGCGCCCCAGAACCGACTGGTTTGGCACTCGACTTGGTAGCATGAATTTACAGAAACTCTTTACGCAAGCTTCTAAGTAGCTTAAATAAGCTTTTTAACCATGTAAGCGCCTTCCAGAACATAATCAAGCGACCGGTAATATTCCCTGGCTCCGACGCCACTAAGCACTGATAATCTATCTGCATTGAATTCTCCCCTGGTGATTCTTTCTGCCTCATGCAACAGCCTTTCACCTAGACCCTGATGTTGAACGGCTCTCTCGTGCCTCCCGCCCAGGGGAACTTCGGAA
>CP070793.1:1312033-1315513 GCA_020346965.1 Chloroflexota bacterium
ACAAGGGCAGCTGCAATAGGTGGTTTTGCCACTGTTTGCTGTATGCCAAATACAGAGCCTCCTTTAGATAATCCGGTCGCCGTAGACTGGGTAAAGCAAAAGGCAAACGTGGATAGCCCGGTAACACTTCTTCCCGTAGGCTGTATCACAAAAGGTAGAAGAGGGGAGGAATTGACCGATATGGGTGCACTAGCTGAAGTCGGAGTAGTCGCTTTTAGCGATGATGGTGACCCTGTAACAAACACGCAACTTATGCATCGCGCCATGGAAAATAGCCTAGACCTGGGCTTGCCAATCATTGACCATTGTGAAGACAAAACCCTGAGTAACAAAGGAATTATAAACGAAGGTCGGATATCCACTGAGTTAGGGTTCAAAGGAATTCCTGCGGCTGCCGAAGAGACTATGGTAACCCGGGACCTGGCTCTGGCAAAGCAGACCAGGGCCAGAATTCACATTGCCCATGTAAGCACGAAGGGCTCTGTGGAGCTTATTCGCCGTGCCAAGGAAGAAGGAATCTCGGTAACCGCTGAGGTCACACCCCACCACCTGACCCTAACCGAGGAAAGGATTACAGGTAAAACGTCAAACGAGCCCTTTAATACTAATGCCAAGGTTAACCCGCCTTTACGGACTCAAGAGGATGTCCAAGCTATAATTGAGGGGCTGAAAGACGGGGTAATCGACGCTATCGCCACTGACCATGCGCCGCATACCCCGGCAGATAAGAATTGCGGGCTAGAGCTAGCTGCTTTTGGTATCAGTGGATTTGAAACTGCCTTTGGTTGTCTCATGAGCCTGGTACACCAAGGAGCAATAAGCCTTACTCAGCTGATTTCCAAGCTCACTTGTGAGCCAGCCAATGTTATTGGCAGAAATGGTGAGCTCGGCACATTAAAGGCAGGCGCACCGGCCAACATATCAATATTGAACCTCGAGCAAGAATGGGTAGTAAACAGTAGTAACTTCGCTTCTAAGGGCAAGAACACTCCTTACGATGGTGATAAGTTCAAGGGCAAGGTGATGGCAGCTATAGCCAGTGGCAGGATAACCTACATAGATGATTCCCTAGCCTGTACTGTCATTCCTTCCCAATAGATAAGGTAGATTGTTGGGTGAGGGTGAAGTAAAGGACTTGATGGCCAAGAAAGCGATTTTGGTTCTTGAAGATGGCTCGGTCTACGAAGGTCATTCCTTTGGTGCCGAGACCACTATGCATGGCGAAGTAGTCTTTAGCACCAGCATGACCGGCTATCAGGAAATGCTCACAGACCCTTCTTATGCAGGTCAAATTCTTGTCCCTACGTACCCCCTAATTGGCAATTACGGCATTAACGAATCCGACTTCGAATCCAAACAAATTCAGGTGAGGGGCTTTGCAGTTCGAGAGTATTGCTCCCAACCCAGCCACTGGCAAAGCACCCGGACTGTGCACGAATTTCTACTGGCTTATGGCATCCCCGGCGTCAGTGGTATAGATACACGTGCCGTGACTCGTCGCCTGAGGTCAAGCGGGGTGATGATGGGAATTATTACATCGGAAATGACTGCTGAAGAGGCATCGAAGGAGCTAAAGAGCTTGCCGAAATATGACTTTACTGATTTCGTTCACCAGGTTAGCACAGAGAAGGCATATGACTGGCAATCCAATGCGCCTACCAACGTGACCCTGACTCCTCAGTCATTGCCAGGATCATCAGCGACACATCAATCTATTAGAATCCTGGTTATAGATTACGGGCTGAAATACAACATACTGCGCATCTTGAGCCAGCTAGGCTGCCAGGTAAGTGCTATCCCTTGCACTGCTTCAGTAAAAGACATCTTAGCCTCAGACCCGGATGGCATTGTCCTCTCCCCGGGCCCGGGCGACCCTGCCCTACTTGGTGATATCACGGACACGGTAAAAGAGCTTATAGGACAAAAACCAATAATGGGTATCTGCCTGGGGCACCAGCTTATAGGCAAGGCCTTAGAAACACAGACATTCAAACTAAAGTTTGGACATCGTGGCGGCAACCATCCGGTGCGGGACTTAGCCACCGGCAGAGTCTATATCACGGCTCAGAACCATGGCTATGCGCTGAACGCTGAAACTATGAAGGGCGGGCTTGAGGTCAGCCATATAAACTTGAACGATAGCACGGTGGAGGGCCTTCGGCATCGAGACTTGCCCATCCTGTCCATTCAGTATCACTCCGAAGCATCCCCTGGCCCACTGGATAACATGTATTTATTTGAGAGATTTTTAGAGATGATGAGAGAGGGAGTGAAATGAAGAAAAGTGAAGCAATAGAGCATCTGAAACAAGAGTTAGCGAAGATCCCACATCTGAGACAATTGGCACCTGGCAATCAAGAATTCCAGTTGTGGCGTAGCAAGTTAGTAGAGGTCATAAAGGCAACGCTTGATCAAGACGATTATTACTACTTTTCCGGCTCTGTACCAGCAAGGCTGGACTGGAGCTGGGTTTCAGGCAATAACCCCACTAAAGATAGAGAGCAATATCTTGAAGGTCTGGATAATTGTGACACTGCGCTGAAATCCATAATACAAGAATATGAGATATTGGGACTTGAAACAGCACAGTCTACCGCGGCAGAGCCAATAGTAAAAGCATTTATATCCCACGGCAAGGAAAGTGTAGCACTCTCGAAAGCAAAAGAATTCCTGAGCGCTCTTGGTATAGAACCCGTCAGTGTTAGGAAACAGCCTAGCTTAGACAAGACTCTTGACGATAAAGTTGATTACTATCTCAATCAAGCTGACTTCGTGGTTATCTTGGCTACAGGTGACGATGTAGTAGATGGCAAACGACAGCCGAGACAAAACGTTAGCCATGAAATTGGTCTGGCTCAAAAGACTCATGCTGGCAAGATTATCTACCTCTTAGAGGAAGAGGCAGAGTTTTCCTCAAATATTGGGCCAAAAGTTTGGGAACCTTTCAATCAAAATAATATGGAGAATGTATTTGTATATATGGTTGGGGAATTGAGAGCGTTTGGAGTGCTTAACGTAACAAAAGGCAAATAGGGAAAGAATGTCTAAAATAGCCAAAGTTTTAGTGATTGGCTCGGGGCCCATAATCATAGGACAGGCGGCGGAGTTCGATTATTCCGGTACTCAGGCATGCCGTTCGCTTCGTGAGGAAGGCGTAACCACAGTCCTCGTGAACTCCAACCCGGCCACGATCATGACTGACGAAGGCATTGCCGATATTGTTTATATTGAACCACTCACGGTGGAAGTCCTCGCTCGCATAGTTGAAAGAGAACGACCCGATGGCTTATTACCTACCCTTGGCGGACAGACAGGGCTTAATTTGGCAGTGGAGTTAGCCGATGCCGGCGTACTGGATAAATATGACGTGAAGATGCTGGGAACACCCTTGGAAACGATAAAGACAGCCGAGGAGAGGTCTTTGTTCAAACAGCTCCTTGTTGAGATCGGTGAGCCTGTGCCTGCAAGCGCCACCGTGAA
>CP070793.1:1315613-1319442 GCA_020346965.1 Chloroflexota bacterium
ACAGGATGCATATGCTGCCTATGAGTGCAGGCAACTGGATAGCGAGCCATACGGTGATCACATCTGGATAGTAGGCGAGATTGTAGCTGTGCAATTCCTCGAGGAAGCGTTTACGGCAGCAGAGGTTCTCGACATGGGCAAGATAGAGCCCCTCCTTTACCTCGGCTCGGATACCTATGCAAGCATAGACAAAGACAGCGTGAACTTCGTGAAGAGGGGGATTTAGATGGTTAATCAAGACAAAATCAAACTGGCAATGGCTTCCATAATCGAAGCCATTGGTGAGAATCCTCGCAGAGAGAGCATAAAGGACACGCCGCAACGAGTGGCTGAGATGTATGCCGAGCTCTTTTCCGGTCTGGATGCCGACCCCAAAACCGAACTGGTGGTGGACTTTGAGGAAGGATACGAGGAGATGGTGATTCTAAGGGACATCCCCTTCTATTCTATGTGCGAACACCATCTCTTGCCCTTCTACGGCGTAGCTCATGTCGGTTATGTCCCCAGCCCCGGTGGCAGAGTGGTAGGGGTGAGCAAGCTGGCCAGGGTGGTAGAGATCTGTGCCCGGCGTCCCCAGCTTCAGGAAAGGATGACCCAGCAAATTGCTGATGCTGTTTTCGAAGCGCTTCAACCGGCTGGAGTGGCGGCGGTGATCCAAGCCGAGCACTTGTGCATGATCATGCGTGGTATAAAAAAGCCCGGGACAACTGTGATAACCTCATCGGTGAGGGGCAACTTCCGAAGCAAAGTAGCGACTCGTAGCGAGTTCTTATCCCTGATACAAGGGAAGTAGTTTATTCGTGACGCAAGGACTCGATGGGGTCGAGTCGTGCCGCCCGGATGGCCGGGTACAACCCAGAAGCAAGCCCGATAAAAATCGCTACACCTACCGCCAGGGCAATAGCATCGCCGGAAAGCATAGCGGTAAAGGAGAAGCCAAGATTTGTCGCTATGACAGACATGATTTTAACTATGGTCCACCCCAGTCCTATCCCCAGAGCACCGCCAAAGAATCCCAGTGTGGCAGCCTCAATGAGGAATTGAATCAGAATATCTCGACGTTTGGCTCCTACCGCCTTGCGCAGACCGATTTCCCTGATACGCTCGGTCACCGAAACCAGCATGATATTCATAATCCCTATGCCGCCGACAAGCAAGGATATACCAGCTATGCCGGCAAGGACGAGCTGGAGTATTCCCAGCACCTGGGCGACCTGCTCTGCCACGGACGCTATGTTGAGAACTCTAAAGTCATTGTCTTCTCCCTCTCTGATGTTGTGGGTGTCCCGCAAAATAGCGGTGATCTCCTGCTCGGCAGACTCCAGTCCGTCGCCGCTCTCTACCTGAACGCTGATCTGGTTAACACTGCTTCCGCGGCTGCCCACCTGTGAGGTTGCCAGAGTGATATAGAAGGTGGATAAAGGAATATAGACCCTCATGTCTTCAAGTCCAAACCCTGTCCCCCGGCTTTCCAGTACACCGCTGACCTGGAATTGACGCCCACCAATCCTTAGGCTCTGGCCGGTAGGGTCCATCTCACCAAAAAGGGTCTCGGCTACTTCGCTCCCCAGGACCGCTACCCTCGACCTCGCTCCATAATCGAAGTCGGTTATGAAGCTGCCCTGTGCCACAGCGTAGTTGTCCACCCATGCGGCTTCCGGGGCCACCCCAGCAATAATTGTGTTGCTAAGGCTCTCTCCTCCCACTACAACTTGGGCGTAAGTCTGCGCCATTGGCGCCACCCTCTTTACAGAAGGGGCGTTTCGGGCAATCGCCTGTGCATCTTCCAAAGTCAGCGTTGACTGAGCTCCCACTCCACCCATGCCGAGTTCTAGAGGTGTGACGTATATCAGGTTAGACCCCAGAGTGGCAAAAGACTCCTCTACCATAGCCGACTGCGCATTTCCCAGAGATAGCACAGAAATAACTGCAGCCACGCCAATCAGTATGCCCAGCATGGTCAGAATTGACCTTAGCTTGTTACCAAGCAAAGCCCGCAGCGCAGTAGAAAAGCAATCCCAGAGTTTCACTCCGATGCCTCTATTTGAAATTCAAGTGTCATCCTGACTTTGAACAAGTACTCCCTTCAATTTGGCCATCGCGAAGTCTAATGGTGCGCTGGGTATAAGCGGCAATATCTGGTTCATGAGTAACCAGGACGATGGTCATGCCCTGCTCATTCAGTTTCTCAAAAATCGCCATGATTTCCTTGCTGGTCCGGGTGTCGAGGTTGCCTGTGGGTTCATCAGCTAAAATAAGGGAGGGATTAGTTACTAAGGCTCGGGCGATAGCCACCCGTTGCTGCTCCCCTCCAGCCAGTTCGCTTGGTCGGTGAGTGATCCGATGCCCTAATCCCACGGAATCCAGCACCTGTAATGCTCTTTGGCGTCGGTCGCTGGCGCCGCCGTAAATAAGTGGCAGCTCCACATTAGCCAAAGCCGTGGTCCGGGACAACAAGTTGAAGCTCTGGAAGACAAAGCCTATCTTTTTATTTCTTATCTCGGCTAATTGATTATCGTTAAGCTTACTTACCTCGGTCCCATCCAGCCGGTACTGTCCAGAAGTCGGCTTGTCAAGGCAGCCGATGATATTCATCAGAGTGGACTTCCCCGAGCCCGAGGGCCCTATTATAGATACCATCTCCCCTGACTCAATGCGGCAGCTAATCCCCCGCAGAGCAGGCACTTCGGTCTGTCCTGCTTTGTACACTTTGGTTATGTTTTCAAGTTCAAGCATTGACTACATCATGAAGAAGCCGCCTGGTCGCTCCTCAGAACTACGTAATACCACCTTTTCTCCCTCGTCCAATCCTGACAAAACTTCAGTGTTTATCCCATCAGTCAACCCTAAGGTAATTTCCCGTTCCTCCTGTTGCTCATCTACGAGCACCAAAACCCTTGGGTTTTCCAGGGTCCCCCGAATAGCTCTGTTCGGTATCATCAATACATCGTCACGGCGCTCGATAATAACTTCAGCAGTGGCACTCATGCCATCTCGGAGTCGTTCATCGGGACTCTCCAGAGTTATCCTGGTCTCATAAGATACCACGCCGATCAGACTTGTGCCTATCGGGGAGATGAAAGCCACGTTACCCTTTATTGCTTCGTCAGGTAGGGCATCTAACAGGATATTTGCTTCCTGGTTCAGTTCCACAACTGCAATATCTATTTCATCAATAGAGCCTCGCATCTCTATATCACTGGTGTCAATCAGAGATATTGCCGGAGTGGCTAATGCCGCAGTTGAGATTTCCTTCCCTTCAGTTATGCTGATATCAGCAACCATACCATCAAAGGGAGCTACTATTTCCGCCTTCTCAAGGTTAAGTTCTGCCGATTCCAGGCCGAGTTTTGCTGACTCCAGGCCGAGTTTTGCTGATTCCCAACTCGCTTTGGCTATATCCACCTGTAACTCAAGCACATCCTCGGACACGCCTAGTACACCATTATCGAGGTTTTCCTTAGCGATTTCATATTGTGCTCTGGCTGCCTTGACTTGCTCCTTGGCTATTTCCACCTGCAACTCAGCCATCTCTACCGCTGATTCCAAAGACGGTGCATCAAGCCTGGCTAGTAACTGGTCTTTTGTCACATTATTGCCTTCTTCCACCAACACCTCTGTTACTGTACCCGTCATGCCGAACGATAAATACGCTTTGTTAGGCATTTGCAAATTGCCATCCACGATAATGCTTTTCACTATATCGCCTCGGGTAACATTAAAAGTCGTCGGCGTGGCTTGGGGACCAGCGCCTCTGGTAAATACGACACTGAGTACTATACCAACGACTACCACGCAGATTACGATTATTAGTATTCGCCTTTTTTTC
>CP070793.1:1319542-1322440 GCA_020346965.1 Chloroflexota bacterium
CTTGATTAGGATCTCCTTCAACTCATTTGTCTTGAGTGTCTTCATGTTCGGCGTTCCTCCTGTCTACACTAGGCAAACGTCGACAACTCACTCTCTCTTGCGTTCCTCCACTCGCACTTCCATGACGATGTGTCCCCAGCCGCCGCAGTTGATACCGACATCAAAGCAACCTGTTCGTTTGAATCGCATATCATTTGGGTCCACACCTGCATAGAATAGCTCTTGTGCTGTATAAACCAACGTCAGCATGGATTGCAGGGCACCAAAACAGATTCTTTTAGGGCAGAGCTTGGTCAGAACGTTGCCCGCACCGTCGAAATAAAACTTATCACCAACCTTATGCTGACTGTTACAGCCGTGTGAATCTACAACTTCTACGATAATAGTCTTATTCATTAATGCCGGCGCCTTGGAAATAACGTCCTCGTTTCTCGGATTTTCTCTGAATTTCTTCATTTCCTCGTCGCTGTAACCTAGGTGCTGCTGATAGAAGTTCCAGACATCTTCGTTGATTTTCATTTTGCTTCCTCCTTCAATAGCATTTCGTTATGGACAACATAACAAGGCATATTGGGCTTGTCAATAGGATTTATAACGATCTGTTATATATCTCAAAAATTCCTTTACTGGATATCACAAGATGTTATAGAATCTGGAGGTGGTCTCTCCCAGTATTGGAGTGAGGATTCAGCAAGCCAGGGAGGAACTTGGCATCACTCAACAGGAATTGGCAGCGAGGTTAGGCTGTACGCAGGCGGCTTTATCTAACTATGAGCTATGCAAAAGACGAATATATCTTGCCAACCTGGAACAGATTGCCAGCGCCCTGGGAAAACCTTTGAGCTATTTTACAGAACCAGCTGCTAATGAAGATGATACCCGAGACTGGGCACGGTATCCTCACCGTTAGAATGCAGTGAGTTAGCATTTCGGTGATTATGCAATCAACGGAGGTCCTAGTGTTCTCTTATTTTACGGAGTATCTTAGCCCACTGCTTTTTGAGTAGTTTTCTTCTTTCGTGAGAGAGCACTCTGGCTGCTATCAAAGCTAGTGGGCCTCCAATTAAAAGAGCCCTTCTGTCTTCGGGCATAGCGTCCCAAAAAGATTGCCGGAAGGCCTTCACTACCCTGCTGAAAGCCATATTAGGAATCTTGAAGCTCCTCTCCCCTGTTTCAGGGTCGTATTCGTAAAACTCAACTTCGTCGTTCTCTATTGAAGTATCCTGTTTGCTCTCGTAATGCACCCACACGTGTGTGGGAGATAGATTAATTTGGTAGGTAACATTCTTGGCTTCCAAGACAGAGGCTAGCACCAGAGCTCGAGCTTTGCAGTCTCCTGTTCCATGCTCCAGCACCTGTTCAACGGTAGGGCAATACCAGGGCATGCCATAAACTGCCCAATCGTGGCGATATGTTATTCTAGTGCGGACGGCTTGCTCTATGGCTACAGGGTCAGAAGGGAAGCTATTTAACATGAATTCAACGGCGCCAGGGTCAGCATCGAAATTACGAAGTCTTTCCATGCCAATAATGAAGTTCAGCGGATTGGGATACAACACGAATATAATCCACAGTATAAGTATCAGGGGAAAATATCTACGAAAAACCCTCCTAGAGGCATTCTCCGTGCTTTCAGGATCGTTCTTCATAGTCATAATCTCAACCGAACCATTATTAATGCCTTCTCCTACTTACATAATACAGGAAACTCTAACTAGGATTCGTGAGAATTAACGTAAATATCAGTCCGAACCATCTGAATATTCGTTCCTTGACTCATATCCTACCGTGTTTCTCACTCTCTATCTTACGCAGAGTCTTGTCGTCTAGGCCAAAATGGTGGGCTATTTCATGACGCACTACTTCCTCTATAGTTGCCTCAATTTCAGTGCCAAAGCGGCAATACTCCTCAATAGGCTTTTGAAATATGCTTATCTTATCAGGTAAAACCAGTCCATATCGCCTGCCTCGCCTGGTTTGTGGTACACCCTGGTAGAGGCCGAGCAATTGAGTAGGATGACCGTGTCTAGTCTGTCTCAGTTGCCTGGGCGTGGGCCAATTCTCTACCACAATATCAACATTTTCCAGTTTACGTTGAAACTCCGGCGGTAGATTATCGATTGCCCTGGCTACAAGAGCCTCGAATTTTCCCCTCTGCATATCTATATGTCACAGGTACTGCCAATAAGCAGGAATGTACTATCTTATCACCTGAGATTGCTACCGGACAAGCGAATAACAAGCAGCGGTACCTTTGGACTCAGCCCTAACTGTAGCGGGGATACTATCCGCTTACGCTACCTTTTGTCCGGTTTTTCAGCCCAAGTGCTCTTGCCGTCATGATTTCCTTGCAAAAATTCCTCGTAAAATCTATTATAGGGCGCTAAGGGTATTGACGAAAAAACTCTTAGCGTTCATAATAGATAATACATCGTATTACGATACAAAGGATTACGATGTATAGTTTAGGTTTTATGCTTTCCTATTTAGTACGGTTGGATAGCGGGAGGGTGATAAGATGGAGGACTGGCGGTCTTTTGGCTTCTACATGGACGAAGGACAAGAATTGACATAGTCTATTATTCTAAACCAGAAAGGAGAGATATTAAATTGCAGTGCCGTGGCATCAGAGGAGCTATTACGGTTTCAGTAAATAGTAAGGAAAGCATCCTGGCTGCAACTAAGAAGTTACTCGTGGAAATGGCACTGACTAACAAAATTGAAGTCAAGGACATAGCGGCTATTTTCTTCACCACGACCCCAGACCTGAATGGTGAGTTCCCCGCCTCAGCAACACGAGAGCTAGGATGGCCATCCAACCTGGCAATGCTCTGCGGGCATGAAATGACCGTACCCAACGATCTACCCCACTGCTTGAGAATTTTGATGCTTGTGAAC
>CP070793.1:1322540-1325424 GCA_020346965.1 Chloroflexota bacterium
CCGGTGCTTGCTCCTGAGGGGACAGCCGCAACGCCTGTGCTCCCATCAGTCAGTACTACCTGTACCTCTACAGTAGGATTGCCCCGAGAATCGAGGATCTCTCTAGCTGTTACGCTTTTAATACTTGCTGTTTTACTTCCTGTCATTGCGAGCGTAGCGAAGCAAGCTCATAGCTTTTGCGCTTCTTAGCCCAAGAAATCGCTTTGTCCACTGCCTCGGCAGCGCTCCGGACTCTGATTATGGAATCATCCTTTTGTCCGTTGCGTGAAAGCGACCAGGTATTCAAGCCGATGACCGGGATATTGCTTTTCAAAGCATACGCAATTTCGGTTAGTGTTCCGTATCTTCCGCCGATGGCAATGACTGCCTGCGCTGACCTCACCACTGCGACATTTCTGGCTTCACCTAAGCCGGTAACTAGGGGAATATCTACCCAGGCGTTGGCTGTGCTTGGATCTTGTCCAGGCAGAATGCCTATGGTAAGACCGCCTTTTGACTTAGCACCGCGACAAGCAGCTTCCATTACACCGCCCAGGCCGCCGCATACTATAGTGGCACCTTGCTGCGCTAAAAGCCCCCCGACGCTTTCAGCCAGCTTGGCTTCCTCTGGGGAGCAGGAAGAATCCCCGATAACAGCGATAATCATTTCGCAGTTTAGTATATTATATTATCATATAATCCTGAGGCTCAGCGAATTGCATTGTAACACGACTTCATCCCGTAGCGGGAAGGATGAAATCTATGGAGGATTATTGAATAAGCCACCCTTTGGTGCTGAGTTCGGCGGGTGACTAAGAAAAGGTGCTATCGGCATACATAGCGCTTGTGCTTATATTGGTGTATCGTAGCCCGATTTGTGGTGATTATTACACTCCCATAGTTGTAATGTAATGACAAAGTAGAGATTTATCTCTTGAAGACAGGCTTGCGCTTATCTACGAAAGCCCGTAATCCCTCTTTACCGTCTGGGTGTTCCGCACAACTGCAAAGTCCTAGACGCTCTCGCTCAATGTGCGATTCAAAGGCGCTATTGAATGAATCCGTAAGTAGTTGCTTCGACCAGCCGAAGGAATTGAGAGAAATATTGCTCAATTCGCGAGCCATATTCACTGCTTCCTCTAGGGCATGCTCATCATCTACAACTCTGGTCACCAGTCCCCAGGCCAATGCCCTGTCAGAGGAAATGGGAGCATCAAATCCAGCTATTTCCAAAGCACGTGCTAAGCCTACAATCCTCGGTAACGTGAACGTGCCTCCACCATCTATGCAAAGCCCGTTAGATGTGTAAGCTTGCCGCAGAGTAGCAGAGCGAGCCATGATGCGAAAATCGCAGGCCAGCGCCAATGAAAATCCACCACCGGCTGCAATCCCGTTAATGGCTGCTATAACCGGTTTAGGCATCCGGCGGATCTCTAGTATTGCCTGATGAAAACTAGCCGCCAACTTGTGAAAGGCAACAGAAGGGCTGACTGGAAACTCGGATACCCATTTAATGTCACCACCGACACAAAACCCTTTGCCCTCACCCGAGATCACCACAGCTCGCACGTTTTCATCGACAGCAAGGGTAACAACCTGGCGTGTAAAATGCTCAACCATATCATGATCAAAAGCATTGAACACTGCCGGACGGTTTAGAATTAGATGGGCTATCCCATCATCCTGTGTCATTGTTATCGGCTCTGGCATACTCTTAACCTCCTTTTTCACATTGCTGTTTTGCTTTCACCAATTGATTTTGAAGATAATCTCACAGGTCCCGCTGCAATTACTAGTATTTTTCTCGTTTATAACCTCTCCATCAAGTCCCATAGCCTGGCACCATGATTCAAATCTCAGCTTTGCCGCACATTGATGAATGGATGTGGTTCCTGCTTGACTCACCATCTTATGTACATAGCATTCCAGTACATGCCCTATGAATGTGTTACTATCCGCTATCTCAAATACATACTTGTGTTCCTCGGGGAAATAGAGAAGAGCGGCAATCTCCATCAATACTTGCAGGTCCTTTATATTCCTGACCTCCCCAAAGTCGGTTTCGGCTAACAGGTGTTTCATTTCTGTTCTGGCTATGGATTTGACTACAGCGAGATTTAGTTCGGTGCCAGTATCGAAGCCAAATCGCTCCACTGATTTCAGGAACCACCTGCCATCATGTAGTAGCCATATGTTGCGGAGCAGTCTTTCCTTTTGCTCAGATGTAAGCTTGACTTCTTTCAGACTCATACACCGTTAACCTTCTTATAGATCGTCGGCCGACGATCTGCAACCGCCCTTTTGGCTACTTGTCTAAAGTAAAGGTGATCTCCCTGAAACATCTACCGCCTGTGTGCATCATGCAACCTTCCACCTGCGGATAAACACTGTACTTTATTCCCAAGCCATCAAACCAGCCATATATTCTCTCAAAAATGCCGCACTGGTATCCCTCAATAGCGCCGATTCGTTTTACACCCTCATAGCCAAAGCACCTTTCGAAATCCCCCCGGAGAACGTTCTTTGCGGGCAGACTGAAGCTTGCCTTCATGAAATCTGCCTTTGCTATGTCCCAGGCCGCCTCAATCAATGACCTAAAATCCTCGAATGTTTCCACCTTCTCTATATCCGTAGCCTTCTGTATTCTTCTGATCTCTATAGTTCCGATGGCTCTGGCAGCAGCTTTGTTTATCTTGTTCGTCTTCTCGATGCCAAATTCCTGCAAGCAGTGATAAAACCACATGGCCTCATGGGTCATCCAGTTCTTGATTAGGATCTCCTTCAACTCATTTGTCTTGAGTGTCTTCATGTTCGGCGTTCCTCCTGTCTACACTAGGCAAACGTCGACAACTCACTCTCTCTTGCGTTCCTCCACTCGCACTTCCATGACGATGTGTCCCCAGCC
>CP070793.1:1325524-1328705 GCA_020346965.1 Chloroflexota bacterium
CGTTGACCATGGATTCATTCACTCAATCTATGCTCATGACCCGAACGGCATCCCGATCGAATTCTCGCATAATGTGGAAAGCGTTAACATCAGAAAAGGACCTCAAATGAGAGACAAGGCGCCCTCTCAGATAACGTCTGAAGGCTCTGAGCCACGCAGCGGAATATGGCCCGAGGTCACTACACCTACTCCCGAATCAGAGCGTATAACATACCGCGGTGCCGGTAGTGAATTGTTCCATGGCAAGAGGAAAGTCTAAGTTAGGTGAGACACGATCTGTTTGTACCTGAAGGAGGATCATGGAAATCAAGAAGCACGAAGTACCCGTCGACAAGCTTCGCTGGGATTGCGACCCCAAAATATTCAAGTTTAGATGTACCGAGGACTTAGCCCCGCTTCGGGAGTTTGTCGGTCAGGATCGAGCAACGCGTGCAGTAGAGTTCGGCATAAACATGACCGACGCCGGGTATAACATCTATGTCGCCGGGCCCACTGGAACAGGAAAGACAAGCATGGTGAAAACCTATATTGAACGAGTTATCAAGGACCAGGAGGTTCGCGGTGAGACGTCCCGGTTGGACGACTGGTGCTACCTCTACAATTTCAAGGAACCCGATAGTCCTAAAATAGTCAGCCTACCCCAGGGTAACGGTAAGGCATTCCGCGCAGATATGGCTTCATTGCTTGACAAAATCCGTCAAGGGCTCGGGGAAGCTTTCTCAAGTGAAGAGTACAAGAGCCAGAGACAGAAACTGGGGGAAAAAGTACAGGCTGAGCAACAGAAACTATTTGAGGAGATATCCGGTGAAGCTCGTCGCCAGGGCTTCATCTTCCAAATGACTGCCTCAGGGCCGGCCTTGATTCCCATGAAAGAGGACCGCCCTATGCAGGAACAAGAATACCTTGCCCTCGACGAAGGTACCAAGAAACAACTCGGGGCCAAGCAAGCTAGATTACTCAAGAAACTGAAGGCAAACTTCGAAACTGTCGGCAGTGTGCAAACCAAAGCCGTGGAGAGATTAAAGAAACTGGATAAAGATATTGGCGAGTACACCGTCTCCGATTCATTCGGCTCACTATTCAAGCAGTATTCCGATCGGCCGAAGATAGCTCAATATCTTACCGACCTCAAATCTTATATACTCGAAAACCTTGAACTCTTCAAGGGAACTGAAGAGCCAGTAAATCCAATGTTCGGAGCACCTTTGAGTCAGGTTGTCGGGGGAAGAGATCCTTTCCTTCCCTTCCAGGTGAATGTCTTTGTGGATAACAGCGAAGCCAAAAGGGCCCCGGTCATTGTCGAAAATAATCCGAATTTCGGCAACATGTTCGGCAAGATCGAGCGGCGCTTCCTGTTGGGCGGTTACCTGAGCGATCATACAATGCTGAAGGCGGGCGCCCTTAATAAAGCCAATGGCGGTTATGTTTTAATCAGTATAAATGATGTGTTGATGAATCCCGGCGTCTGGCCAGCACTTAAGCGAGCGATTAGAAACAAAGAAGTCCGAATAGAAGAACCGTTCGAGCAGTACGGCTTCATCGCGCCCCAAGGACTGCGGCCAGAACCCATGCCGATAAAGATGAAGGTGATACTCACCGGTGATCCTATGCTTTACCAGCTGCTATCGATTTACGATGAAGACTTCTGGGAGATCTTCAAGGTCAAAGCTGACTTCGATTCCGAGATTGAAAACACCAAAGACAACATGATGGCTTACGCCGCCTTTCTTTCCGGCTGTTGTGATGAGTGTGAAACCAAACATTTTGATCCCAGCGGTGTTGCCAAAATTATCGAGTATTCCGCCAGAATGGTGGCTGATCAGGAACGGCTTTCCTCGAGATTCGCTCAGATCAAAGACTGGATCCAGGAAGCCAATTATTGGGCTCTAAAGGATAATGCCAGATTTATCTCGGCGCGTCACGTACAGAAAGCCATGGATGAGCGACTGTTCCGGCATAACCTTATTGATGAACGAATTCGAGACTTGATAAATCGCGGTACCATCATGATAGATACCGATGGCGAAGTGGTCGGTCAGGTCAACGGCTTGAGCGTCTACTCACTCGGCGACATCAGCTTTGGCAAGCCATCCAGAATTACGGCCAAGACTTTCCTCGGGCGTGGCGGCGTTATCAACATAGAGCGAGAGTCACAGCTTAGCGGTCCAATTCACAACAAAGGAGTGATGATTCTGAGCGGATATCTGGGCTGGAAGTATGCCCAGGACAAGCCCCTGTCTCTATCTGCCAGCCTGTGCTTCGAGCAATCCTATGAAGGAGTGGACGGGGACAGTGCCTCCTCTACGGAGCTGTATGCAATTCTCTCCAGTCTTTCAGAAATGCCAGTAAAACAAAACATCGCCGTCACCGGTTCAGTGAACCAGAAAGGTGAGATACAGCCGATCGGCGGAGTCAATCAGAAGATAGAAGGCTTCTTTAAGATATGCCAGGCTAAGGGACTCAGCGGTGACCAGGGAGTACTGATACCCCACCAGAACCTGCGAAATCTAATGCTCCGGGAGGAGGTGGTTGAGGCCGTCAGGCAAGGTCAGTTTCATATCTATTCAGCCAGAACGATCGACGAGGGCATCGAAATACTGACAGGCGTATCCGCAGGCGACAAGCAGAAAAGCGGGACTTATCCAAGGAGCACGGTTAATTATCTCATTGCCAAGCGACTCAAGGAGATGGCAGAACGGCTGAAAGATTTCCGTGCTGAGGAGAAGAAAGAAACCGCATAAGAGAACTACCCTTAATCAGACATCGGATACGGACCTCGTAAAGAATCTGCAGAAGCAACTGTTCCGTCTTACTCCAGCACCTAACGGAGAAGATATTCAGTTCACAGTTGCAGCAATATCACATTACCGGTTATTAAGAAAAGATAATAATAGGAGCGTTGACTGCATAGACAGTAAGAGGAAACGCAAACACATTATCTACATGATAGCCGTCAGCCAGTGTCCCATGTTAGGGGAATCACGGACCTGTGTCGTTCAAATTGATCAGCGACGTCGGTACTAGTTCTGTGAGCGCGGGATGTATGTGCATACTTCCCTGTATATGATCAATGCTAATACCCGATGCCATGGCGTTTATAACTTCCTGAATTAGAATAGGGGCATACGGACCAATGATATGAAAGCCCAGTATCTTACCAGTATCTGCGTCTACAACAGCC
>CP070793.1:1328805-1332486 GCA_020346965.1 Chloroflexota bacterium
GGCCGAAATCGAGGGCGTTTTAGTATAGATTTAATGGAATAATTGCATTCCACAGGAATTGTTCTATAAACTAACCTCAAAGAGAGTCTGGTCTTGAATTGAACGGGGTTCCCACGAGAATCGCAAGATTTTCGTGAGGTAGTGTATGTCAAAAGCAGCGAAGCAACCTCTCAGACTGGCTTCTATCAGCGTTCGGGGCATCGTTCAGGGTGTGGGCTTCCGGCCTTTCGTTTACGGACTGGCTGTCAAACACAATCTTAAGGGATGGGTTTACAACACTTCGGAAGATGTCAAAATTGAGGTAGAAGGCAAAGCAGACGCTGTTGGGCAGTTTGAACGGGAGATCCAGACGCAAGCGCCACCACTGGCTCACGTTGAGACCGTAAATGTCGAGTATAATCCTCCCCGCCACTACAAAAAATTTGAAATTAGAAATAGCCGGGCACAGGAAGGGAAATACCAGCTTATTTCTCCAGACATCGCTACCTGCCAGGCCTGTCTTGACGAGGTGAAGGATACTGAAGACCGCCGCTACCGCTATCCGTTTACCAACTGCACCAATTGTGGCCCGCGGTTCACTATAATTGAGGATATGCCGTATGACCGCCCCAAAACGACTATGCATTCCTTCCAAATGTGCTCACAGTGCCAGGCGGAATATGATAATCCCTTGGATCGTCGCTTCCATGCCCAACCTAACGCCTGCCCGACATGCGGTCCTCATGTGGAGCTTGTTGATAACCAGGGTAATTTGATAACCGAATCAAATCCCATAACCGCTGCCAGTCAATTCCTTAAGAAAGGTAAAATCTTGGCTATTAAAGGATTAGGAGGTTTCCTCTTGGCGTGCGATGCAACGAATGATACCGTAGTGAAGGAGTTGCGGCAGAGGAAGAAACGCTCCTCCAAGCCCTTTGCCATAATGGTGACCGATGTAGAGCAAGCCCAAGAACATTGCTATATCTCGCCTGAAGAAGAGGATTTGCTTACCTCGCCCCAAAGCCCCATCGTGCTCGTGAAGTGGAGGGAGGAATCTTCTGTGTCTCCGGAGGTAGCTCCTAATTTACGGTTCTTGGGGGTTATGCTGCCATATACACCACTGCACCACATACTACTTAGGGACACGGGCTTGCCTTTGGTAATGACCAGCGGCAATCTCAGTGAAGAACCTATCGCCAGAGATAATGATGAGGCCCTAAAGAGACTTTCCGGTATAGCCGATTACTTCCTAATGCATAACCGGGATATCTATTCCCGCTATGATGACAGCGTAGCCATGATAGAAAGAGGCGCAAGCCAGCTTGTAAGACGGGCACGTAGCTATGCACCCTATCCCATACGTCTCCCGTTTGAAACCAAGCAGGTGCTCGGTTGTGGTGCCGAAGAAAAGAATACTTTCTGCCTGACCAAAGATAGTTATGCCTTCTTGTCACAGCATATCGGCGATATGGAGAACATAGAGACCCTGGAACACTTCAATGACACCATATCTTTATACAGAAGACTTTTTCGGGTAGAGCCTGAAATCATTGCCCATGACCTTCACCCTGATTATTTGGCCACTAAATATGCACGGGAGTTAAGTGTGTCCGGCATGAAGCTTGTTCCTGTGCAGCACCACCATGCCCATATCGCCAGTTGTATGGCTGACAATGGACTGAAATCCAAAGTAATTGGTGTTGCCTTCGATGGTACGGGAATGGGTGCCGATGGAAATATTTGGGGAGGGGAATTCCTGGTCGCCGACTATCGTAATTATGAGAGAGCGGGGCATCTGGAATACCTGCCCTTGCCCGGAGGAGCAGCCGCCATAAAACGCCCTTATCGCACCGCTATCGGCTATATTCTCACTCTATTAGGGGAGAATGCTCTCAACTGCGATTTACCTGTTATGAAAGAAGCCGACGATATAGAAATGGAAGTCATCAAACGCCAGATAGAAAGACGGATAAATTCACCGCCTACCTCAAGCATGGGACGCCTTTTCGATGCCGTATCTGCCCTACTGGGAATAAGGAGTGAAATTGATTACGAAGGACAGGCGGCGGTGGAACTGGAAATGGCTGCTCATAGGGAAGGCACCCGGACTCGGGAGAGCTACCCCTACCGCATATTAGAGGATGAAGGAGTAAACATTGTGTATCTGAGGGACCTGCTCTCGGCAGTAATAGAAGACTTAGAACAAGATGTCTCGAAGGGGAGCATATCAGTCAAATTCCATAATACAATAGCCCGGATGATAGATGAAATGTGCCGTTTAACGGCCGATAAGACTGGAATAACTCAGGTAGCCTTAAGTGGTGGTGTATTCCAGAATCGCCTATTGCTGAGGAAAGCAATCAATTTACTGGAAAGTAGTGGTTTTCAAGTTTTTACCCATAGGCAAGCCCCTTGTAACGACGGCGGCATCTCCCTCGGGCAGGCAGTTATTGCCAATTTCGCGCTATGAAATTTGTGACTGAAGACTGAAGAACGGGTAGGTCTGTTCGTTAACGATATTCCAGGTGTAATCGGTATTGCGCGTGCCGAGATCGGCTACTGCGATTATGTTCCAGCCTGCCCCTTGGAAGGTAGCAATGAGCTGCAGCTCCGCTGTGGTTTTACCCGTTCCACCGTCCGAAGTAGATTGCCCACTGGTTTCGGTATCCCAGAAAGAGCTGCTCACAGAGCCTTCACTATATCCTATCAGACCGCCAAGGTAATCATTGCCCGTTACGCTGCCGGTAGAATAAGAGTTGCTGACACTGCCACTATTAGCTGCGATTAAACCGCCGGCACCGGAATTACCGGTTACGTTGCCGGTAGAATAGCAGTCGTTCACGTTGCCTGTATTCGCTCCCATTAGACCGCCGGTACCGGAATCACTAGTGACGTCACATGTGGAATAGGAGTTGCTGACAGTACCGTCATTTTGTCCCACCAGGCCGCCAACCATGTTGTTGCCAGTCACGCTGCCTGTGGCGTAGGAATAACTCACAGTGCCAGTATTGGAACCAACCAGACCGCCAAGGTAATCGTCGCCAGATATGCCGCCAGAGGAATAAGAGTTGCTCACGGTGCCAAGATTGCTTCCCACCAGACCGCCAATATAGGCAGTGCTGGTCACATCGAAGTTCACCAATCCGATATTTTCGACACGTCCTCCCTCTCCAACTACGCTGAAGAGCCCTACATAACCTGTAGCGGGGAGGTCTATAAACAAGTCACGGATTGCATACCCCTGCCCGTTCAAAGTCCCGGTGAAAGGAGGATTAGTTCCCTCCAGTCCCGGTCCATTAAGCGGATGCCAGCCCTTGCCATCATTGGCTGTCGGGCTCGCGAGTTCATCATAACCGTCTGTGGTTGAATCGAGGTCGTTCATGAGCATGTAATCGCCGCTGGAGTCGTTCCTGATGTTATTCAGGTCATACCAGGTTCGTATTTCTATGTATTGGGTAGAAGGGCCAAAAATACAGCCTTGCGTCCCGGCTATTAAGGCTATCATAACCAGAAGGATGCCAAGCCTTTTAACGTAAAGATTCAATTTATCCGACATCCCGACCTCATAGTATTAGTATAGCACATCTACCGTTTCTTTTAGGCGTTGATTTAGTGTATCCTGTTATCGCCTCACAGAAAGGCTTACTTCCCTCGCCGCATAAAGAAGAACATAAGCAAAGCAGCGATACTTTTAGCGTCGCA
>CP070793.1:1332586-1338814 GCA_020346965.1 Chloroflexota bacterium
GCATCAACTACTAATTGATCCACACTGGGCAGGTGGTGAAATGCGTTTGCCAGCACCACAAGTTCCAGACTATCTGTATAGCTAGCAATTGACAATCCGACAGCGACATGAGCCAGCCACATTTCTAGTATCTATTTTGCACACTCAGAACGAAGTCTACGTTTACTGTTTCGCTAAGCAAGTCGGGTTTCTGAAATTCAGGCGGGATCCGGATTTACATTTGTCCGATCTCTATCGGTAGTTCTTTGCACTTGAATCTCGTAGAGCTACCTTCAAGACGTTCAATCATATAACTAAGACCTGTCTTGTCCATTCTAGGTAGGTTATAGATGGTCTTTGAAGAAGTCCACTAGCTGACCGGTGTTTCGCCAGGATGCAACTTACTCCATTTCCCCAATAACTGCTCCCTTGTTTCCTTGTGATCTGTGTCAGGAACACAGGCATCTGTCGGGCAGACCTCAACACATTTTTGTGTATCGAACCAGCCGACACATTCAGTGCATTTATCTGCGTCAATCACGTAGATTTCTTCTCCCTCTGTTATGGCTTCATTCTTACATTCTGGTTCGCAAGCACCACAACTAATACACTCTTCATTGATTTTGTATGCCATATTTATATTACCTCCTTAATTTTCGGCTCTTAATTTTACATTTTACCATTGCCAGTGGCAAGTTCCGTAGATACAGAGAATTGCTCCTTCAGGGCTACGGCCACATGAGCAGGAACCATGCCTTCTAAACAGCCTCCTAGTTTAGCTACTTCCTTGATCAAGGAAGAGCTAAGAAACTGATATTGCGAGCTTGTCATTAAACAAAGGAGCTCAATATCTGGTGCCAGTTTTCTGTTCATCAAAGCCATTTCAAATTCCCGTTCGAAGTCGGAATTTGCTCTCAAACCACGGATCATAACCTTTCCCCCTTCCTGTCGTATGAAATCTACGGTCAGCCCCTTGAAAGCCTTAACACGGACGTTTGATAATCCAGTCACTGCTTCCTCCACCAGACTTACCCTTTCCTCCAGAGGAAAGAGTGGCTGTTTGGTAGGATTCTCATAGATGCCTACGACGAGCTTACCGACTAGCGCTGCTGCTCGCTCAATTATGTCCATATGTCCGCAGGTGAGAGGGTCAAATGTACCGGGATAAACTGCAACGACCATATTCAAACCTCCTTTTGATATATGAAAATGAAAGTATCGCCATAGCGGCGTTGCTCAATAAGATGGAGACCATCATAATCGGAGTTTAAAGGGAAACGGTTTGCATGGCAAAGGACGATTGTAGAATTCTTGTCCAGTAATTTCGAACTAGCCAGATCTCCTAGCAAGTTACTTGCAGTAGAATTGGAGTAGGGTGGGTCTATGAAGATAATATCGTAGCTCCTTTCGAGGAAAGTAACCGCTTTACTCACCCTACAGCAATAAACATGAGCCCGCTGCATTACCCCTATCTTTTTCAGGTTAGCTCTTACAAGGTCACAGCAACTCTTTCTATAATCAACGAAATCTACCCATTCTGCCCCGCGGCTTAGAGCTTCGATACCCAGAGTTCCACTGCCAGCGTATAAATCAAGAACACGATGCCAATTAGTAGTTCTATTCTCCAAAAGAGAGAATATGGCCTGCCTTACTACACTGGTTGTTGGTCTTACGGAGCGTTTTGGTAGAGTCTTTAACCGGATGCCCTTTACCTTACCACCGCTGATGCGCATTCTTGGATAACCTCCAATACAATTTCTTAGTATTATAGTATATTACCATGCGATCGTTTAGTTCAAGTGAGTCGAACCTGTTGACGGAAAGGGTGGCATGTTCTATACTTTAGGATAAAGCTACTAATAGGATTGAAATGAGCACAGGATTTGAGAGATTTTCTGAGGGCGCCCGCAGAGTGCTAACTCGGGCTCAAGGAGAGGCCCAACGATTGGGTCACAATTACATTGATACTGAGCATATACTGTTGGGCATAGCAGGGGAGGAATCGGGGGTTGCCTCAAAGGTTTTGAGTAATTTTGGTATCTCAGTAAATAAGATACAGGCAGCCGTAGAATTCGTAATCGGAAAGGGAGAGCGCCGAGCCACAAAGGGAGACGTTGACCTTGCACCGCGGGCAAAAAGAGCTATCGAATTTGCTGTGGACGAGGCACGGCGTCTTAATTCTAGCTATATAGGTGTTGAACATCTATTGCTCGGATTACTACGCGAAAGTGAAGGAGTAGCTTTTAGTGTTTTAGAGAGTTTTGGTATTACACTAGAGCGAACGCGGGACGAAGTCAGTCGAGTTGGTAAGCAGGAAGCCGTACGAACTCGTACGACGGGTCGGGCCACAACACGCACACCAACGCTGGACCAACTTGGGACTGATTTAACTGCACTCGCCCGGGCGGATAAACTCGACCCTATTATTGGACGTAGCAAAGAGATTGAACGGATAATCCAAATACTTAGTCGTCGTACTAAAAATAATCCTGCCCTTATAGGTGAGGCAGGTGTAGGCAAAACTGCTATTGTGGAAGGGCTGGCACAACGCATAGTAGCCGGGGAGGTTCCTGAGGTATTACAGGGCAAGAGAATTATTGCATTAGATATAGGTGCCTTGGTAGCGGGAACAAAATATCGCGGTGAATTTGAGGAGAGGCTGAAAAGGGTAATTGATGAAGAGAAAAACGCCGGTAATTGTATTCTTTTTATTGATGAAATGCAGACTATTGTGGGTGCCGGAGCAGCTGAAGGTGCAGTTGATGCCTCTAACTTACTTAAGCCATCGTTGTCGCGTGGAGAGATTCAATGTATCGGTGCCACCACTTTAGACGACTACCGTAAATATGTGGAGAAAGACCCAGCTTTGGAGCGACGGTTCCAACCTGTCTTGGTAGCTGAACCTACCATGGAAGAAACGCTGGAAATACTGCGGGGCATTAAGCACAGATATGAAGAGTTTCACCAATTGGACATAAGTGACGAAGCCCTGCAGACAGCGTCTACATTAGCGACAAGATATATAGCGGACCGTTTCTTGCCGGATAAGGCCATTGACTTAATAGATGAAGCTAGTTCCCGAGTACGCATCAAACGAGGTAGTGCCCCGATTGGATTAGCTGAAGCGAGGCGGGCTTTGGAAAGCGTACGCAAGGAGAAGGAAACAGCTATGGCAGCTCAACAGTATGAGTATTCCGGTGAATTGCGTGATCGCGAACTTCAGCTAACGGAAAGAATCGAGACAATGGAGAAAGAGTGGCAAGTCAAGAAGGAACAAGGTCGACCTGTAGTTACCTCAGAGGATATTGCCGAGGTAGTTAGCATGTGGACTGGCATTCCTGTAATCAAGCTAACTATTGATGAAACGAGTCGCCTTCTACAAATGGAAGAGGCTCTACACCACCGTATAATTGGCCAGGATGAGGCCATAAATACTGTGGCGAAGGCGGTAAGGAGGGCTCGGGCTGGGTTAAAGGATCCGAGACGACCCATTGGGGTTTTCATCTTTTTGGGCCCTACAGGAGTGGGTAAAACAGAGTTAGTAAGGGCTTTATCCGAGTTTATGTTTGGTAGTGAAGATACTTTGGTCAGACTTGACATGTCGGAGTTCATGGAGCGTCACACAGTGGCTCGACTGGTTGGAGCGCCTCCAGGCTATATTGGTTATGAGGAAGGTGGTCAATTAACTGAGGCAGTGAGAAGGAAATCCTACTGTGCTATTCTTCTCGATGAAATTGAGAAAGCACATTATGATGTATTTAATATTCTCCTTCAGATATTCGATGACGGTCATTTGACCGATGCTAAAGGGCGAAGGGTCGACTTTCGCAATAGCATCATAGTCATGACCAGCAATGCCGGCGCTGAGCTTATTAAACGTGATATGAGCCTTGGTTTTGCTGCTCATGTCGAGGGTGAGGGAAAACAAGAGGTGGAGTACGAGAAAATGAAGGAAAAAGTGTTGGGCGAAATGAAGAAGGCTTTCCGACCCGAGTTCCTTAATCGCATTGATGCCACGGTTGTGTTCCACGCTCTAAACAAAGAGCATATTCGCCAGATCGTTGACTTGATGCTTAATCAAGTTGCCACCTCACTTGAAGAGAAGAATATCACTTTGGAAGTAACCGATGAAGCCAAGGATTTCATAGGCAATAAGGGTTACGACCCTGTTTTTGGCGCGCGTCCGTTGCGTCGCACTATACAGAATTTAGTCGAAGATCCGCTCTCGGAACGCTTGCTGCGTGGGGAATTCCTACCCGGCGACACTGTGGTCGTGGATTACGTGGAAGATAAGATCGTAATGGAACCATTGGTTAAGGACGCTGTATAAAATATGGCTCAAGAAATAATCGAGGCGCCACTACCCGGGAAAATAATTAGAGTTGAGCTAACTGTGGGGAATACAGTTGAGGAGGGTGGTGTGATTTGCACTATAGAAGCCATGAAGATGGAAAATCCCATACTATCTCCGGCAGAAGCCTCAGTTATAGAAGTGGCAGTATCACCGGGGCAAGTGGTTAAGACGGGGGAAAAGATAGCCGTTATCGATTATTAGGCATCTTGGCCAAGGGATTTGAGATCTAGCAATCAGGGCCAATCCAGATCAAAGAATGTTTTCATTTGCCAGCAATGTGGCAAGGAAAATCCTAAATGGCTAGGACGATGCCCTGATTGTCAGGCTTGGAATAGCTTAATAGAAACCAAGGTCATTTTATCACGTACTTATAGTCAGCCTTCCTCGATAGTCAATAGGCCTCAAGAACTTTCCCAGGTAGAGAAGAGTGATTTCCCGCGCTTTCAAGTTGGTTTTGCTGAAGTAGATCGAGTTCTGGGAGGCGGTTTAGTTCCAGGCTCCCTGGTGCTTGTTGGTGGCGAGCCGGGAATTGGCAAGTCTACACTTCTACTTCAGGTATCGGCGATGATGGCTGGGAATAGCAAAATCATCGCCTATGTCTCTGGTGAAGAATCCATTAACCAGGTCAAACTTAGAAGTGAACGCCTTGGTATAGGAGGGAAAAGAATATACTTTCTCTCTGAACCTGATTTGATTGCCGTACTGGAATGCTTGGAAGAACTTTCTCCTGATCTGGTGGTTATCGATTCCATTCAGACTATGTATTTAGAGGATGTAGCTGGGATGCCCGGTAGTATCTCCCAGGTGAGGGAGTGCACTTGGAGACTGGAGAGGTGGGCGAAACAGAAAGATGTGCCCCTATTAATTACTGGGCATGTAACCAAAGAAGGTGCCATTGCAGGTCCGGGGACACTGGAACATATTGTTGACGTCGTGCTTTACTTCGAAGGCGAACCATTTAGTAGTTATCGAGTGCTACGCAGCGTGAAGAATCGCTTCGGTTCCACTCACGAAGTGGGGATATTTGAGATGAGCGATAGGGGACTAATCGAAGTAAACAATCCCTCTCAAGTTTTCTTATCCGCCTACAAGGAAGGAACTATGGGCTCAGTGGTGGTACCCACTCTCGAGGGTAATCGCCCTTTGCTAGTAGAGATTCAGGCTTTGACTACTCCTAATAGTTATACTGCACCGAGGCGCATCGCTAATGGCGTTGATTTCAATCGTCTGCTGTTGATAATTGCTGTGCTTACTAAGCGTGCCGGTTTTAAGCTTTTCAACCAAGATATCATAGTCAATGTTACTGGCGGCTTAAGAGTTAATGAGCCCGCTATTGATTTGGGGATCGCTTCGGCTATTGCTTCGAGTTTTCGTGATACCGAACCGATTCCAGGCTTAGTTGTTCTAGGTGAGGTGGGATTGAATGGAGAACTTCGAGGGGTATCACACGTAGAACGAAGAATATCTGAGGCTATTAGATTGGGCTTCAAATCATGCCTTATGCCCAAACTGTCCTCTATCATTGCGAGCGAGGTGAAGCAATCCTTTCACTCTGCTGACATGCACCTAATCGAGGTCGGCTCGGTGGCTGAAGCTCTGAGATCGGGACTTACCAGGGAAAGCAAAGCGCAAAATGCAAAGGACAGAATTACCAGGCAAGAATGAGGATAATGACCTGGGTGCGGTTATAGTCGCTGCCGGAACTAGCCAGCGGATGGCGGGTATCAATAAACTCTTTACGCCCCTAATGGGAAAACCTTTGCTGGCTTGGTCCGTGGATACTTGTCAGAGATATCGCTTCATCCAGCAAATAGTCTTGGTATTGAGTGATGATGGATTGGCTCTAGGGCAGAAATTGAAAGAAGAGAGGGGTTGGTCTAAAGTCGCTTTATGCC
>CP070793.1:1338914-1342345 GCA_020346965.1 Chloroflexota bacterium
ACATCACCGGTCCACTCGACGAACTCGTAGCAGTCATCAGCCCCGGCCACCAGGTTGACCACCTCACTCTCGCAATATGCAGAAGTCCCCTCGCCAGGAGCGGTTACCAAACCACCAGCAGCGCTGGAGATGGTGAGGTGATATGACCCGGGGGGCTCGTCCGACAGGGTTTCCAGAATCCAGCCGCCGACATCGCACTGCCCCTCGTCGTTATTTCCCGTGGCGACCACTGTGCCGCAGTCCTTAAGCCCCACCGTGTGCCAGCCCCCTGCGGCGATCTGGACGATGTTCGTCCAGCCACTGACTTTGCACTGCTCCTCAGTGTTTCTTCCCGTAGCGACCACGGTGCCATCCTCCCTAAGCCCCACCGTGTGAGCGCGGCCTGCGGCGACCATCTGGATGTCCGTCCAGCCATCTACGTTGCACTGTCCCTCGTCGTTATTTCCTGTGGCGACCACATGACCGTCGTCCTTAAGCCCCACCGTGTGAGCGTAGCCTGCAACGACCAGGCTTATGTCAGTCCAGCCATCTACGTTGCACTGTCCCTCGTCGTTATTCCCCGTGGCGACTACGGTGCCGGCCTCCTCAATCCCTACAGTGTGAGCCCCACCTGCGGCGACTTGCTGGATGTCCGCCCAGCCGAGGACGTCGCACTGTCCCTGGTCACTCTTTCCCGTGGCGACCACGCTGCCGTCCTCCTTAAGCCCGACCGTGTGCCAGTCGCCTGCAACAACCAGGCTTATGTCAGCCCAACCGCCAACGTTGCACTGTCCATCGTCGTTATTTCCGGTGGCGACTACGGTGCCACCCTCCTCAAGCCCCACCGTGTGACCAAAGCCTGCAGCTACATGCCAGATACCCGTCCAGCCATCAACATTGCACTGTCCATCGTCGTTGTTTCCGGTGGCAACAACGGTGCCGTCGGGTCTAATCCCCACCGTGTGACGCCCACCTGTGGCTATCGTGCACGACAGGTTCAGTACCATTATTATTATGGCTACAGACAATAAAACCTTTAAGAGCGACTTTCTACTTTTCATTACTACCTCCCGTGATCCGTCGTTCAAACTTTGCTGCGTGTGTAACTCTTCCTTTTTGTAAGCTTTTGCCTTCCCCAAACTCTTAGTCCGTGGCAAGTCACTTCCCCGTAACTAAGCCTGTATGTGCTTCTTATGTGAGCGCCTGATGCGCCACCTTTGTGTTGGACTTGAATTTGTATTTCCAATATAAACTAATCTTGTTACTAGTATACTGCCATCTGGGATATTGTCAAGGTATTTTTGTGAAGCGACCACGATAAAGACAAGAGGAGCATCTTTACTCACTTTTAATATTTCTAATTCAAGAACTTCCGGGTTATTGACTCTGAGATAGCAGTATAAGAAGTTAAGATTCCCAGTTCAGGAAGGGATAGGTCACCCCGTTGACGATATTCCAGGTGCAGGTAGAATTAGTGGAGCTGGGAGCTACCGTACATATATTCCACCCCGCCCCTAAGAAGGTAGCCAAGTCCCTCATTTCGACGGTGGTCTTGCCTGTCCCGCCATTCGAAGTAGCTTGTCCGCTGGTTTCAGTATTCCAGAAAGAGTCACCCACGGTGCTATCATAATTTCGTCCCACCAGACCACCAACCTCTTCATTGCCGGTTACGCTGCCGGTGGAGTAGGAGTTGGTAACGTCACCCCTATTGTTGTATGCCACCAGGCCGCCAACACACGAATATCCAGCGACTCTGCCAGTGGAATAGGAATCACTCACAGTACCATCCCAATTATCTCCTACCAAACCGCCGGCGTTCACCATACCATTTACATAGGCGGTGGAATAGGATTTGCTTAGAGTACCACTGTTCTTTCCCACCAGACCGCCTACCATCCCTACTGTGCCACTCACGTTACCTGTGGAATAGGAGTTGGTGACAAGACCATTATTGAATCCCACTAGTCCGCCAACATAATAATAGCCAGTTACAGTGAGGTCCACCACTTTAATATCTTTGATGACCCCTTCGTATCCGGTAAAACCAAAAAGCCCGACGGGACTTTGGTTAGGGCGGTTGATAAACAGGTCCCTTATCTCATATCCCTGACCGTCCAAAGTACCGGTAAATGCCGAAAGAGACCAGATTCCAATTGACTGCCAGCCCTTCCCCTCATCGGCCGTCTGGCTAGCCAATTCCTCATAGCCTGGAGTATTGGAATCAAGGTCATTCATTAGAGTATGACTGCCATATAGGTTGTCTCTGATGGCATCTAAATCATACCAATCCCGTATTTCCAGACCAAAAATAGCGTAGATGTAGTAGCCATCGTTCATGGTTATGGTAGTTGTGGCGGCTTCGACATCGGCAATGGTGGTTACATTGCCAGCCCAACGAACGAAGTAGCAGCCCTCATCAGCCTCAGCTACCAAGTTGACCACCGTCCCTTCTTCGTAGAAGAAATTCCCCTCCCCAGGTTCGGACACCTCTCCGTCTTCCGTAGCGATGATCATGAGGACATATCTAGCAGGAGCGCTACGACAACCCGCCATTCCAACAATTAAGGCTGTCACAATCAAAAGGATACCAACCATTACCATGTAATGGCGTCTCTTTGAAACAGGTATTATCTTCATACCTTAATATCCGTTCTACGGCACCTATGGTAACATTATAGAGAGCCATTATCGAATTTTCATTAAAAAATTGTCAACGGCTTTTATGTTATGGAGGGATGTAGCTGCTGGATTCTTTTACGGACCCACGACTTAGAGGCAGGTGGTTTAAATCCACACCCTCCACCAAAACAAAGACAAGGGGAGCTGTAATGCCCCCCTTTATCTTTTGGATTAAATACCTGATAGTATGGGCGCGGTGCAAGAAGTAACAGTTGGCTTTTTGTTCAGTCTATAGGGAAATAAGGTGTCTTACACCCCTTGCCTCTCTTTCACCAGTGTATGCACCACTGACGGGTCAGCTAGGGTGCTTATGTCACCCAGGTTATCAATATCACCGGCTCCAATCTTGGCCAGAATTCTCCGCATGATCTTGCCGCTTCTTGTCTTGGGCAGAGCATCAGCAAACTGTATTTTGTCGGGAGTGGCGATCGGTCCTATCTCTTTTCTGACATAGGCTACCAGTTCCTTTTTCAATTCATCGGACTTATCCACGTTAGCCATCAGGGTAACAAAGGCATATATGCCCTGTCCCTTTATATCGTGTGGCATGCCCACTACTGCTGCTTCGACCACTTTATCGTGGGATACCAGAGCGCTTTCCACTTCAGCGGTGCCTATGCGATGTCCCGATACGTTGATAACATCATCAATGCGACCCATCAGCCAGTAGTAACCGTCCTCGTCAACTCTGGCCCCGTCTCCAGTCGTATAAACACCTGGGAACTGGACGAAGTAGGTATTCTTGAACCTCTCCGGGTCACCATAAACCTCGC
>CP070793.1:1342445-1351769 GCA_020346965.1 Chloroflexota bacterium
CATGAGCATCGCCAGTTCTCCGAAGCGGACAGAGGTTTTCTCCACAGCGTTGCTGACACGTGCGCAGTTGTTTTTGAGAGAGTGGAGCTTCAACAATTACTGGCACAAGGCTACAAGGCAAGGGGAAGACGAAAAAAACCATCCGTACCACGTACTTTGCCTGCCACGTTGGAGTCATCTAGTTTCGCCCATCCCAGCGAGGAGGATTTTGCCAGACTTTTGGATTTTTACTGTATTGAATGGCTTTATGAGCCTCGTTCCTTTCCGCTTAAATGGAAAGGCGACAAAATAGCAGAGATGTTTACTCCTGATTTTTATCTGCCCGAATTAGACCTGTATGTTGAACTCACTACATTAAAGCAGAATCTACTAACCGAGAAGAATCGCAAGCTGCGCCAGCTCAGAGAACTTTACCCCGAAGTCAATATCAGGCTTCTAAATAAAAACGATTTTCTCAAGTTGTTAGCCAAATACGGTTATGGACCTCTAGGCGAAGCCAAAGTAGAGGGGGTCGATCGAGTCCTATATAGCAATACCAAAATTCAACGAAGGATAAGAACTCTAGCCAGACATATTTCACGCGATTACACTGGTCAGCGATTAGTGTTAATAGGTATCCTAAAGGGCGTTGTTTGCTTTATGGCTGATCTAATGCAGCACCTTTCCCTTCCCGTTACTCTGGACTTCATGGCTATCTCATACTATGGTAGTGATGGGCAGGTAGTCAAGATAACCAGAGACCTCGATAGCAGCATAACTGGGCAGCACGTACTGATGGTTGAAGATATCGTAGATACCGGCATGACCCTGAATTATATCCTCAGTCACCTTGCTGCCCACAATCCCGCTAGCCTTCGCGTTTGTACTCTGCTCGATAAGAGAGCACGTCGATTGGTAAATGTTCCTCTTGATTACGTAGGCTTTGAAGTCCCTGATGAGTTCGTAGTGGGTTATGGATTAGACTACAAGGGTGAATACCGCAACTTGCCCTTTATTGGCATCCTTCACCCCGAGTTAATCAAAGGTGGAAGCCCAACCTAAGATTAGCTCTCTTATCCTGTAACTGAGTCTATCACCGAATGAAAATTCGGAGATAATAAATGCCCCAAGTAACCTAACGTCCCTTGGCTTCCCACCCACCTTCCTTTCTGCTTCCACCTACCTTGCACCGGGCCTTTTACCTCCCGGCGCTTTTCAGCTTCCGCTTACTTAGTGGTCGGCTCCACACTCGCCAGGATTCTGTTCAATTGCTTGGGGCTTATTAATAGTATCACGCCCCTGAAATATTGTCAAGAGATTGAGAGAAATTCTCAAAAGCACATATCACAATCGTAGACATCGAATGTAAGCATAAATTCCCATTCGGCAGTCACAGTAGAAAGAGTTCTCAATCACACACTCGTTATCTCTGTCAAAAAATACTCATAATGAGCGTTATGAATTCTCGCTTTTTACCTTGGTAAAGCCATCTCAGTTATAAAAGAATCTCTTTACTTCAGGTCAACGCCCCACTTAGCTCTAAATCTCTCCTTGACCTCTGGATTAACTAAGCTGTGAGGCCATTCCCCTTGCAGGACCCTGGCTGCCTCTTCCCAGGGCTGCTTAAACAACTCTTCACGCGACTCCTCGGAATAGTAAGCAAAGTGACCGGTAATCAGCACATTATCAAACTTGAATAAGGGATTATCAGGATTAGGTGGTTCTGTATATAATACGTCCAACCCGGCACCGGCAATTAGTCCTTCCGAAAGGGCAGTGCAAAGAGCTTCTTCATCCACCAGTTCTCCCCGGGCCGTATTTATCAAATAAGCAGTGGTCTTCATCTTTTTGAATTGTTGAAGCCCCATAATGTGCCTGGTTTCTGAAGTAAGAGCCGTATGCAGGGAGACGAAGTCCGAATCTCTAAGTAATTGGTCGAGTCCTACCAATTCCACTCCCAATTTCTTAAACACGTCTTCAGGGATATGAGGGGAGTAGGCAATGACTCTTAAACCAAAAGCTTTGGCTTTTAGGACCAGAGTACGAGCGATATTGCCAAAACCTATAAGCCCTAACGTTTGCCCTGACAGCCGATGTAACGGCTTCAAGGCGCTCAAGTAATCTACCTGCGTACTCCATTTCCCGCTCTTAATGTCGGGAAGGAGTTGATAAAATTTCCTGGCACAGGACAGAATCAGTGCCATAGTGTGGTCTGAGACCTCCTCCAGGCAGTAATAGGGATTATTAGCAACGCAGATACCTTTCTTTGTAGCTGCAGCTATATCCACATTGTCATAACCTATACCTGTAAGGGCAATCAGTCGGCATTTATTCAGATTTTCGATCACTTCGAGACTGAAACCATATCCAGGCGTTATCCTTATTCCCAGTGCTAAGACAGCGTCAGCCTCAGAACAGGCGGATATAAGTTCTTCCTCGGTAGCACAAAAAGTCTTCTCCACTTCAGTCCCTAGCTTGGTTAATAATCCATCATGGGTAGGGACTATCCCAGGCACATAGAAGGTAACAACTACTTTGAAACTCAAATCCCTGTCCGCCACTTCTTTTCTACCAGAGCGAATCCTGTAGTCTAAGCCTTATGATTATAGCATTGCCGCGTGGGTACCTTCAGTATAAGGCTGCTGATAGCTTTCCACGCATCTATTGAACTTGGTGAGCGCTCGGGCAAAACATTATTAATCAATACAGACGATAGAACTCTGGTTCAATGACTACCATAATCATTAATCACTCATTTGCCCCGAGTCGAACCATAATATACTATATATTCAGCTTGAGCTAAGCAGAAACGGAGGTAAGAGGCTTTAATTCAAGTTGCAGTGAAATAGGAGGTTGAAATGTATGACGTAATAGCTAAGGTAATATCCCAGGAGGGGACTTGCGAAGCTCAACACAAGGTGGGCGATGAATTTGCCATTGGGCAACAGACTCCGCCCAATCTTTGCTCATGGGCTTTCTGCTCCCTTTTTCCTTTTGCTCAGGTCCTGCAGTTCGGCGGTTCGTTTCCCTGGGAACAAGACCCTAACAAGACTACGGTTGCGTGTCCCGACCCATCAAACCCCGTTGTGTTTGAACTAAGACGCATCTCGTCTTAACGATCTAATCACGATGCCAAGTAGCTCAAGATAATTAAACCCGAGGGGATTTGCCCAAAGATCTTCTAGATTCAGCTGTCGATATTGATAATGTAACTTCAGAATAGTCTCACTGTCTGAGTCGTCTCTTTAAAACCCTGGCTGTGTGTTCATGGCGATCAGCCGATGCATTACATCCAACGGCGAAGCAAACAAGGGCTACTCCAAAAAACCCAATAGCAGTTGACGAGGCACAAAGGATACAACCAGCCACGATTCCTGCCGTGGCAAGAACCGTTGCAGCAATAATATACAGATTTGCCCTGTGCTTCGCTTTATCGACTTTCTCCTGGACCTGTAACTGTTGCCACTCTGTATCTTCCTCAAATAGACCTTCCCCGCACTTAGGACATACAGCCGTATCCTCGTCTATTCTTTCTCCACAATACGGACAGAATGGCATAGCCGCACCTCCCAGTTTCTTTTCGGTAAATCTTATTATACGATAACGTTAACCCAAAATCACTACCCCATGCCGATGCGTGGGCAGAAAATCATAAGAATTTTTCAAGGCTCCTTGTCGCGTATCAGCGGCAGTCTTTTTGACTATACCCAATCCCTCATCCAGAGCATTATTTCTGTCTTCCGTATTTTAGCTTGGCAGACAGGAGCGTAGCTACAAGACCTGCCCCCGCTGCATTCCAGAAAATGACAGGGAATAGTTGAAATAATATACCGTAGCCCAGCCAGCAAAGCGTGCCCACAAGGAGTATGACGGTGAATGGGAGGCTTATCTCTACAGCACTCTTGAGCCTGAATATCTTAATTACCTGTGGCACTAAAGACACTGTCACAAGTAATCCGGCAATAAAACCAAGAACTTCCTGCGACGACAACTTGAGTCCAGCCTTTCTCCTTTAGCTCTTCAGCCAGGGCATCATATCCCTGAGCTTTCTACCTACAACTTCGATGGGGTGCTCTGTGTCCATACGCCTCATGGCATTAAAGCTGGGGCGGCCAGCCTGGTTTTCCAGAATCCATTCCGTGGCAAAGCTGCCATTCTGAATCTCTGCCAGGATTTGTCCCATTTCCTCCCTGACATAATCATCAATGACCCGGGGTCCCCTCGTATAATCTCCATACTCTGCCGTATCACTTACCGAATAACGCATGTAACTCAAACCACCCTGATGTATCAAGTCAATAATAAGCTTTAACTCGTGGCAAACCTCGAAATAAGCTATCTCAGGTTGATAGCCAGCCTGTATCAATGTTTCAAAGCCAGCCTTGATCAGAGAAGAAACTCCCCCACAAAGCACAGTTTGCTCGCCAAATAGGTCGGTTTCGGTCTCTTCAGCGAAAGTTGTTTCTAAAACCCCGGCTCTAGTGCAACCGATACCCTTGGCATAAGCCAGGGCTGTATCCTTTGCCTTCCCTGAGTTATCCTGATGGATAGCCACTAATGCAGGAGGTCCTGAACCTTCGGTATAAAGCCTTCTGAGCATATGTCCTGGACATTTGGGCGCTATCATACTGACGTCGACCTCACGTGGAGGCACTATTTGAGAAAAATGGATACTAAAACCATGAGCAAATATGAGCGTCTTGCCCTTGGCCATCTCCTTCTCAACTGACTCCCGATAGATTCTTGGCTGCACAGTATCGGGCGCTAGCATAGCCATTATGTTTGCCTTCTCAGCCACTTCAGCAGCGGTAGTCACTTCGAAACCAGCTTCGTTTGCTTCTTGCCAGGCTTTAGTACCCGGCACTTCAGCAACAATGACCTTACAACCGCTGTCTCGTAGGTTCTGGGCATGAGCATGTCCCTGACTCCCAAAACCGATAATTCCAACTGTCTTTCCCTTGAGTAAATCTAGGTTAGCATCTTTGTCATAATAAATTCTGGCCATAGTCCCTCCTACATCTGCGTTCAGTTGCTATTTGTCAACTAGAGGCAGTCATTCAAGAACCACTGCCGCGAGTTAAAGCTATCCTACCAGTTCGTGAAACCTCCTTAATACCAAAATCACGAAGGAGTCCAAGCAGAGAATTCACCTTTTCCTCATCACCAGTCACCTCTACGGTTAGTGAGCCCGGAGCAACATCAACTATGTTAGCCCGAAAAATATCAACGATTTGCATAATCTCGCTTCTTGTCGAGGCACTTGCCTTCACTTTGATCAAGGCTAATTCCCTGGTCACCATATGTTCTTCAGTTATATCCGAGACCTTAACTACGTTGATTAGCTTCTCCAGCTGCTTTCTTACTTGCTCCAACTGGGCTGAATCACCGACAACGACGGCGGTCATGCGAGATAAGCCTGGCTGTTCGCTACTACCCACAGCAAGACTTTGAATATTAAAGGCACGCCGTCGGAATAAACTAGCTATTCGATTAAGCACCCCCGGTTTGTCCTCCACCAAAGCTACCAGAGTATGTTTTGTATTTATCAATTCGCCCCCAATAAATAGGTCTAAATCCTAATCTCTAAACTAAAAAACCTCTTCTTCTGGTTATTAGAATTTCACAATTGATTCTTGAAATCACCCTCCTAATACTTCCGGCTTTGACGGCTCGAAAAATCTAGCCAGGCTTTCCCCTGGCGGCACTATAGGATAGATGTTCTCCTCGGGCTCAATAAGAAAGTCGATAAGAAAAGGTCCAGGGTAATCCATAGCTTTTTGTATAGCAGGGATGACTTCTTCTCTGCTTTTCACCCTGATACCAGGAATATCATAAGCTTCGGCAATTTTGACAAAATCGGGATTCCAGAGTTTCGTGTCAACATAGCGTCGTCCATAGAATAGCTCTTGCCATTGTCTTACCATGCCTAAATACCCGTTATTCATTATGGCTATTTTTACCGCAATGTTTTCCTGCGTTATGGTAGCTAATTCCTGTATAGTCATCTGAAATCCACCATCGCCGGCAATACACCATACCACTTTCTCGGGGCAACCGATCTTAACTCCCATGGCCGCAGGTAATTCAAATCCCATGGGGCCTAAACCGCCCCCAGAAATGATGCTGTTTGGCTGAGTATAAACAAAATATCGTGCCGCAAACATTTGATTCTGCCCCACCCCGGTAACCACTAAAGCATCACCTTGCGTGGCCTCGTATATCCGGTGCACAATGTATTGAGGCAAGAGCTCATCACTTTGCCTGATTTCTAGCGCTGGATATTCAAACCTCCACTGTTCTATTTGGGAAAGCCAATCGACGTGCTCTCTTCTTTCAATCACCTCATTCAGGGCGGTGAGCACACTTTTTATGTCTCCGACTACCGGAACCTCGGTGGGGATATTCTTACCAATCTCTGCGGGGTCGATATCAATATGTATGACACGGGCATTGGGAGCAAATTCCCCGGTATTCCCGGTAGCTCTGTCATCGAATCTCATGCCGATAGAGATCAGCAGGTCGGCGTTTTGCACCGCCATATTGGCGTAACCTGTGCCGTGCATCCCCAGCATGCCAAGATCAAGTATATGATTTCCAGGGAAGGAGCCCAGGCCAAGGAGAGTATGTGCCACTGGTAATTGTGCCTTTTCCGCAAATTCCCTAAACTCATCGTAAGCCTGGGAAATAATTATCCCCCTGCCACCGATGACAACGGGCTGTTCAGCCTCGTTAATGAGCTTCGCTGCTTTCTTAATTTGAGCCGGGTGCCCTCGTGAAATAACCTTATAACCCGGCAAATCAAGCTTATCCGGGTAAGCAAAGGCTGTTTGCTCTTGCTGGACATCCCGTGGTATGTCGATAAGCACAGGTCCCGGCCTCCCCGTCTGGGCAATGTGAAATGCCTCCTTGATCGTTTGAGCTAACTCAGAAACATCAGTGACAAGATAGTTATGTTTAACGATTGGAATGGTAATACCTGTGATATCCGTCTCCTGGAAAGCGTCCTTGCCAATAAAAGATTTGGCTACCTGTCCGGTTATAGCTACCATGGGTACGGAATCCATGTAAGCATTGGCAATACCGGTAACCAGATTTGTAGCTCCCGGCCCCGATGTAGCAACGCACACTCCAGCCTTATGTGTTATACGACCATAGCCGTCGGCGGCATGAACTGCTCCCTGCTCATGGCGAACCAATATATGTCGGAGCTGAGGATATTGTGGCAAGGTATCATATATCGGTAAAACAGCGCCACCGATAATGCCGAAAATAACCTCTACATCTTCTCTAATTAAACACTCGCAGACAATCTGAGCACCAGTTTTTTTCATACAGAATAACTCCTTACCCAGCAAACACTGCACCGGTACTGGCCGAGCTTACCCTATCGCTATACCGCTTGAGATAGCCAGTTTTAATCTTGGGTTCAAAGGCGGGCAATTCAGCTAATCGCTGTTCTAGCTCTTTTGGGCTTAACTCCACCTCCAATTTGTGGGCAGGTATGTTTATGCTAATTATATCAGCATTCCGTAAAGCCGCTATAGGGCCTTTCTCTGCCGCCTCGGGAGAGACATGACCAATGGCTGCCCCCCGCGTTCCTCCAGAAAAGCGTCCATCCGTAACAAGAGCTACCTCCTTATCCATACCCATACCGCTTAGAAGAGAGGTAGCTGCCAACATCTCTCGCATTCCTGGCCCTCCTTTGGGGCCTTCATAGCGAATGATGATTATCTCGCCCGACTTGAATTCACCTTTCATGATCGCCGCTGTAGCTTCCTCCTCGTTGTTAAAAACTCTCGCCGGACCCCGATGAACTAACATCTCAGGAGCTACAGCAGCGCTTTTGACCACGCTGCCATCGGGCGCCAAACTACCGAATAGTATGCTAATACCACCGGTTTGGGCATAAGGTTGAGACAGGGAGCGGATTACCTCTCCATTCTTAACTCCGGCCGCCTTTGCTACGTCGCCCAATGGCTTGTCCAGAATAGTATTTGCCTGAAGCTTCAACAAGCCTGACAGCTCCTGCATTATGGCGGGAATACCACCGGCCAAGTCCAGATCCTCAATGTGATAAGCACTTGCCGGACTTAACCTGCAAATATGGGGGACGGAATCGCTAATCTCATTTATCAAGGATAGAGGGAAATCTATCCCAGCCTCGTGTGCTATGGCCGTAAGATGCAGCACGGAATTTGTACTGCCCCCGAGAGCCATGTCCACGGCAAAGGCATTATAAAGGGAATCTCTGGTGACAATGTCTTTAGGCCGAATATTTCTGGCCAGCACTTCCATGATTTGCTGCCCCGCTTTATACGCCAATTGCCTGCGTTGCTCTTCCGCGGCGAGTATTGTGCCGTTACCTGGTAAGGCTATCCCCAGGGCTTCACTGAGGCAATTCATAGTGTTAGCAGTGAACATCCCGGCACAGCTGCCACAACCTGGACAGGCGACCTTCTCCAGTTCTCGCAACTCAGCCTCAGTCATCTTTCCTCTAGCCACTTCACCCACAGCTTGAAAGACCGTAATAAGATCAACCGACTTGGTAGCGTTTCCCTGAACCAACTTTCCTGCTAACATGGGACCGCCACTAATAAACACAGCGGGCAAATTAAGCCTGACTGCAGCCATTAGCATCCCGGGCACGACCTTGTCGCAATTCGGGATAAACACGAGTCCATCGAAAGCATGGGCTTGAGCCAAGATTTCAACGGAATCAGCAATGAGTTCCCTGCTGGGCAAGCTGTACTTCATACCCGGGTGGTTCATAGCTATACCATCACAGACAGCTATGGTATTGCACTCAAAAGGTACTCCACCCCGACTGCGTATCCCTTCTTTCACCGCCTCGGCGATTCTTCGCAAATGGATATGCCCTGGGACAACTTCGGTAAAGCTATTGATTACTCCGATAAACTGCTTATCCAAATCATCTGAAGAGCAGCCGACAGCCCGCAGCAACGACCTGTGAGGCGCCCGTTCGATTCCCTTCTTAATTAAATCGCTTCGCATTTACCTTATGCTACCTGAAAAGAAATACGTTGCGTAAAATAGCATAACACCGAACGTGCGTCAATACGATTTCATTTCGTTTCAAGTCACCTATTTGTTTTGCAGGTTTACTTAAGCTAAAATACGGGACATCATGTGTTTAGCAGTACCGGTAAAGATTGTTTCCTTAGACGGAGATATGGCGGAAACAGAAATCGCGGGGGTAAGACGTCGAGTTAGCATCGCCTTTACACCAGAAGCCAACGTTGGTGATTATGTGCTGCTTCATACGGGATACGCCATAGGCGTTATAGATGAAGCTGAAGCTGAGGAGACCCTGAAGCTCCTGGAAGA
>CP070793.1:1351869-1366316 GCA_020346965.1 Chloroflexota bacterium
AGCCAGAGATTTCTTGGCTAAAGAATGTCCCAAAGACAAAGTCAAGGAGATGGACAAGGACGAAAGAGGGTATGACCCTCAGATGTGGCTCAGTATGGCAGAATTGGGCTGGATGGGGCTTATATTTCCGGAAGAATATGGTGGCACGGCAGCTAATTTTATGGATTTGGTTATCTTGATGGAAGAGATGGGAAGAAATATCCTGCCTGGTCCTTACTTCTCCACTATTGCCCTTTGTGCTCTGCCTCTGCTTGAATATGGAGATAGCGATCAAAAGACTAAGCTGCTGCGGCAAATAGCCAAAGGCGAGGCTGTGTGGACCTTTGCTTTGGCCGAAGCGTCAGGCAAATATAAAGCTTCTGAGGTAAAACTTCGAGCTCTACTGGAGGGAAGAAATTATGTTCTCCGGGGGTATAAACTCTTTGTTACTGATGCTCATATAGCCGATTATATCCTGGTAGTGAGCAGAACCAGAGAAGGTAATAGCCCGGAGGAAGGCATCACATTGTTTATAGTGGATGCCAAGGGGCCAAATGTAAAGATAGAGGCGATCCCGACTATTGGAGGTGATAGACAATTCAAGATCAGCTTTGATAGCGTGGTGGTACCCCAAGATAATATCTTGGGTCAGATGGACAATGGCTGGGATATAGTGGACTTCATAGTGCAGCGTGCGGCTGTGCTGAAATGTGCCGAGATATCCGGAGCATGTCAAGCCGTTTTGGACATAACTAGTAGTTATGCAAAGGAGCGGATCCAGTTTGATCGGCCGATCGGCTCTTTTCAAGCGGTGCAGCACAAACTGGCCGACATGTTGATTGATGTAGAGGCAGTTCAGTATTTACTCTATCAGGCAGCATGGGGAATAAGCATTGGTTCACTTTCACCATGGCAGATTTCTGCAGCCAAAGTTAAAGCCAATGAAGTTTACCAACGAATTTGCATTGAAGCAATTGCGGCTCATGGGGCTATTGGATACACTATGGACCACGATATTGGTCTTTATTATCGTCGTGTTAAGGCGGCAGAATTTGCGGTTGGTGACACTGATTTGCACAGGGAAGTGATAGCCATTGAGCTAGGGCTTTAACCTTTGCCGGATAGGCACTTGACAAAATTTTACTATCATGTTAAACTACATGGTTTGCGTTTATGTTCCCATCTCTATTGATCGTATTGCCTTAAATTTTCATAATTTGTGTCTTCAATAATATTGTTTTGAAGAAAAATCAGGGTCATTTCTTCTATGCTTGAATACGAGTTACTAAAGTCCTTCGCCAAATTGCCCGAGACTTTGGAAATACCTGACCTTATCCAGGTTCAGCTTGATTCCTTTCGCTGGTTTCAAGAAGAAGGTTTGCGGGAACTGTTCGAGGAAATCTCACCAATCCAGGATTATACTGGCACCAGACTAGAATTGCATTTCGTTGATTATGAGTTCCGGGAACCTCTGCATTCTATTTCTGAGTGCCTTGAGCGGGGCCTGACTTATTCGTCTCCTGTTCATGTCACTGCACAGCTAGTGGTAAAGGAGACGGGAGAGATCAAGCAACAAGAATTGTATTTTAGTGATTTCCCTTTGATGACGGATGCTGGCACTTTTATAATTTCTGGAGTGGAGCGGGTAGTAGTCAATCAATTAACGCGTTTTCCTGGAGTTTATTTTACTTTAGATAGGGATCCTTCGAGTGGCCGAGAGTTATGTTTTGCCAAGCTTGTTGCTGAGCATGGGGCATGGCTTGATTTTGATACTTCTAATCGAGAGGTAATTTCGGTCAAAGTGAGTGGCAAGCGAAAGATACCGATTACTACTTTGTTGCGCGCAATAGGCTTTGAGAGCGATGAGGCACTGCTTTCCCTTTTCCAAGATGTTGATAGCTCTCCCGAGCATGCTTTTATCCGCTCTACAATAGATCGAGATCCATTAGTTACAAATAAGGCCGAGGCCCTGTTCGATATTTATCGAAAATTATCTTCTGGTGAGGCTCCTAGTCTTAGTAGTGCCCAGGCTTTGCTGAATAATTTCCTGTTCAATCCTCGCCGCTATAGCCTGGGTAAAGTTGGCCGCTACAAGCTCAACAAAAAGTTGGGTCTTAATATCGATGGGAATTGTACAGGCTTGACCCCTGAGGATTTAGTGCAAATAGTCCGTCGTATTATTGCAGTTAATCTTGGTAACGAAGTCCCTGATGATATTGATCATTTGGGTAATCGACGAGCCCAGGCAGTAGGTTTTCTGATACAAAAGCAATTTCGTATCGGTTTGCTAAGGTTAGAGAGAGCTATTAAAGAGCGAATGAGCATTCTTGGCCCCGAAGCAGCAACTCCTGCTGCTTTGATTAATATTCGCCCTGTAGCAGTCGCTATAAGGGAATTCTTTGGCCGGTCACAGCTATCTCAATTCATGGATCAGACTAATCCACTAGCTGAACTAACTCATAAGCGTCGTCTCTCTGCCATGGGTCCTGGAGGTCTCTCAAGAAAGCAGGCCGGATTTGAAGTTCGTGATGTACATCATTCTCATTACGGTAGGATTTGTCCGATAGAGACACCGGAAGGGCCAAATATTGGTCTTATCGGCTCTCTAGCTACCTATGCTTCGGTTAATGAGTATGGTTTTATAGAGACACCATACCTGAGGGTCATCCATGAAGTCCCCAACACTGTGGATGAGTTGGTGGGAAGAACGATCGGCGAAGATGTAGATAATGATGGCTCAATTATAGCCAAGGCTGGTACATTGATCACGAAGAAGCTCGCACAGAGTTTATCTTCTCTCCCTGATCGGACCATTAAGGTAACTCCTTTTGTTTCCAACCAGATTGTTTACCTGACAGCCGATGAAGAAGGCCAATATGCTATTGCCCAGGCTAACGCTCCCCTCAATGAAGCTGATGAGTTCGTTGATGATAAAGTCGAGGTCAAAAGAGGGGAGAGATATTTCAAGGAATTAACAGACCGAGTGAACTTCATTGATGTTTCACCAAAGCAGTTGTTTAGTATAGCTGCTTGCCTTATCCCATTTCTGGAGCATGATGATGCTAATCGGGCTTTGATGGGCTGTAATATGCAGAGACAAGCGGTACCCCTATTGCTTCCTGATTGTCCCTTAGTAGCCACGGGCATGGAAGGAGAGGTGGCTAAATATAGTGGGCAGGCGATATATGCTCCCTGTGATGCTGTAGTTACTTCGGCAACAAGTTCGCGAATAACAGTTGAAAATGTGGGAGGAGAAGAGCAGTCGTTCGATTTAATCAAGTTTGCTAGAACTAATCAAGGAACTTGCATCAATCAGCATCCTATCGTAAATAAAGGTGATAAGGTTAAGGAAGGGCAAGTATTGGTAGATAGTTTTTCTCTGGATGGCGGAAATCTCGCCTTAGGACGAAATGTCGTTTGTGCTTTTATGAGCTGGGAGGGGTGCAACTTTGAGGATGCGATTGTTATCAGCAGAAGATTGGCTAAGGATGATGCTTTTACTTCGATTCACATTGAAAAATATGAGATAGAGGAGCGCGATACTAAACTTGGTCCCGAAGAAATCACAAGAGACATACCTAACGTAAATGAGGAAAGCCTCGCTAACCTTGATGAAATAGGTATTGTACACGTGGGAGCTGAGGTAAAGCCTAACGACATACTGGTGGGGAAGATTACTCCTAAAGGTGAGACTGAACCTTCAGCAGAAGAGAAATTACTACGGGCCATTTTTGGCGAGAAGACACGAGAGGTGAAGGATAGTTCTCTTAGAATGCCGTCGGGAGAGTGGGGAAGAGTGATCAGAACGAAGGTTTTTTCACGTGACAAGCATGATGAATTACCTGCGGGAGTGAATAATCTGGTACAGGTGTGGGTCGCTCAAAAGCGTAAGATCTCAGTCGGAGATAAGATGTCAGGGAGACACGGTAATAAAGGGGTCATTTCCACCATATTGCCTGAGGAAGACATGCCATTTTTACCCGATGGCACGCCTGTAGATATTGTTCTTAATCCTCTTGGGGTCCCGTCTCGTATGAATATTGGACAGGTTTTAGAGGCTCATTTGGGTTGGGCAGCTCAAACATTGGGTTTTAAGGCCGTTAATCCGATTTTTGATGGAGCTGATGCCCTGACCATCGAGGATGCCTTAGCTAGGACCTGGATGGCTTGGAAAGCTGGCGCTGTCAACTTCAGCGGCGAAGACCATGGAAGTGCCAAGACCGATCTAGAGAAGGTTGCTGAATGGCTTTCTAGTCATGGTTTTGATGCCGAAGAAATAATGGATAAAGAGCAGAGAGGTGTAGCCAGGAAAGCATCGCTCTATCTGTGGCTTGAGGAACTGGGTGTAGCTGACGGCCGGCAAATTAGAAATCTCGATGACGAAGATTTGGAACAGCTAGTACAGAAAGTTTATAAAGAACGAAAACTCTATCCTCCTATTTTTGGCAAGATGGAGCTCCGTGATGGAAGAACTGGCGAGCGGTTCAATAAGCCAGTGACTGTGGGTAACGTGTACATAATGAAGCTGATACATCTGGTAGGTGATAAGGTGCATGCTCGTTCCACTGGTCCATACTCGCTCATCACACAACAACCACTTGGAGGAAAAGCTCAGTTTGGTGGGCAGAGGTTTGGCGAGATGGAGGTGTGGGCGCTGGAGGGCCATGGTGCTGCTCATACTCTTCAAGAGATGCTCACGATAAAGTCAGATGATGTGATGGGACGGGCAAAAGCTTATGAGTCTCTAGTTAAAGGAGAAGATATTCAGCAACTTGGTATTCCAGAATCGACTAAGGTTTTGTTTATGGAGCTACGCAGTTTAGGTTTTGCTGTTGAACTGCTCAGCGAGGGGGAAAATGTCTCAATTTGATGGCATTAATGGTATTCGAATAAGTCTTGCCTCTCCGGAGCAAATAAGAAGCTGGTCTCATGGCGAGATAACTAAGGCAGAGACGATAAATTACCGCACTTTGAAGCCAGAGAGGGATGGCCTATTTTGTGAGAAAATATTCGGCCCTGTTAAGGATTTTGAATGCCACTGTGGTAAATATAAAAAGGCAAGGTACAAAGGAGTTATTTGCGATAAATGTGGTGTTGAGGTAGCTCATTCCAGTGTGCGTCGGGAACGTACAGGGCATCTAGAATTAGCTGCGCCAGTTACTCATATCTGGTTTGTCAAATTAGTACCTAGTCGGCTTGGGCTGCTCCTTGACTTTTCTCCGCGAGACTTGGAGAGTGTTATATATTTTGCTCGCTATATAGTTATCTCTGTTGATGAAGACGGCAGGCAGAAGAAAATTCGCCAGGTCGAGGAACAGATGTCTGATAAAATTGCTGAGCAAGAGGAACACCTGAACAAGCAAATCGAAGAATTAGAAACCACCGAATCGAAGGAAGATCACAAGATAGAAGAGGTAAACCAGCTGCGTGCTAGTTTTGTAGAAAAGAAAGAAGGGCTTGAAGAAGAGTTGAAGACAGGCATTGCGGAAATACAAGGTCTTCACCCGCTCAGACTGCTTAACGAAGAAGAATACAGGAGATTACAGGGTAAGTATGGTGATATTTTTGAAGCTGGCATGGGCGCTGAAGCCATACTCCAAGTATTGAAGCGAATAGATATCGATGCTTTGCACCAGGAACTCCGTGAGCAAATCCGTAGTACATCAGGAGGATATCGCAAGAGAGTCAGTCAACGGCTGCAATTGGTTGAGGCTTTTAAGCTCAGTGGGAATAAACCTGAGTGGATGGTTTTAACCGTGCTTCCTGTATTACCTCCTGCTCTGCGTCCAATAGTCCAGTTAGATGGTGGTCGTTTTGTTATCAGTGATCTCAATGACCTCTATCGCAGGGTGATAAATCGTAACAACCGTCTCCGCCGTCTTATGAAGTTAGGTGCTCCAGAAATAATTATCCGGAATGAGAAACGCATGTTGCAGGAAGCTGTTGATGCTCTTGTTGACAATGGGCGAAGAGGGCGTGCAGTTACTACTGGCAATAAGCATGCCCTGAAATCTCTTTCTGATATTCTGAAGGGTAAGCAAGGACGGTTCAGGCAGAATCTTCTCGGTAAGCGAGTTGACTACAGTGGTCGCTCAGTGATTGTTGTTGGTCCTAATCTGAAGCTTCATCAATGTGGTTTACCTCGTTATGTTGCTTTGGAGCTATTTAAGCCTTCAGTTATGCACAAGCTCATAAAGAATGGTTACGCTAATAACCTTAAGAGTGCTCGTAGGTTAGTGGAAAAAGGTAATCCCGAGGTCTGGGACGCATTGTATGAAGTGGTTAAGGAACGCCCCGTATTGCTAAATCGTGCTCCCACATTACATCGGCTTAGTATTCAAGCTTTCGAACCTGTGTTAATTGATGGCGATGCTTTTCAACTCCACCCCTTAGTTTGTGCTGCCTTTAATGCTGATTTTGATGGCGACCAGATGGCGGTTCATGTGCCGTTGTCCAAGTCCGCTGTGAAGGAGGCCAGGGAGTACATGCTTAGCCCTTATAATATGCTGCTACCAAGTAGCGGCGATCCTGTAACGACACCCACCCTGGATATGGTTCTGGGCTGCTACTATCTTACTATTCCGAGGCCTGGAGCACGTGGGGAAGGGAAATTCTTCAGCACTTTTGGCGAGGCTAGATTAGCTTACGAACTTGGTATTATCGAACTTGGTGCCGAAATTGTGGTGCGAGATCATTCTCTTCGTTCGGATGGAGGAAGGATAAATACTACAGTAGGCAGAATCATATTCAATAATGCCTTGCCTCCGCAACTTGGCTTTTACAATAAAACAGTGGATAAAGGTTCAATACGAACATTAATATCTGAGTGCGTTCGTCTATTGGGTAACGAAGGGACGGCAGGTGTTCTCGATAGACTGAAGGAATTAGGGTTTAACTATGCTACGAAATCGGGCCTTTCCATCGCTATGGATGATATTGAAGAACCTCCTGAAAGAGTCAAACTTCTTAAAGAATCCGACGAGAAGGTTAAGCTCATTGGTGATCAGTATGACCGTGGTTTGATTACCGAGGATGAGAAGTATGAAAGCACAGTTCAAGTGTGGATGGATACTACAGACAAGGTTACTGAGGATATATCCCGGTCGTTAGACCCTTATGGTAGTGTTTACATGATGGCTACGTCCGGTGCCAAAGGAAATATTTCTCAGATTAGGCAAATGGCGGGGATGCGGGGGTTGATGACCGACCCGTCAGGAAGGATAATAGATTTCCCCATTAAATCAAGCCTGCGGGATGGACTGACACCCATGGAATATTTTATCTCTACTCACGGTGCTCGTAAAGGGTTAGCCGATACTGCCTTAAGGACATCAGATAGTGGTTATCTTACCAGGCGACTTGTCGATATAGCGCAAGACGTCATTGTAACTGAAATAGATTGTGGTACCACCGATGGGGTCTGGATAACACAGGAAACCACAGAAGGGTCCCTGCCACCGTTTGGGGATCGGATTACTGGCTATTTAGCGGCGAGCGAGATTGTCGATCTAGGTACAAATGCCGTCATTGCTGATCGTGACGAAGAAATTGACGAAGACAAAGTACGGCGAATTATCGAGGCTGGCATTACTCGGGTACATGTGAGGTCACCCCTAACTTGTAGATCTCGATTTGGCATTTGTAGAAAATGCTATGGAAGAGACCTGGGAAGGAAGCAATTAGTTAAGCTTGGCACTGCTACAGGAGTTATTGCTGCACAGAGCATAGGTGAACCAGGAACTCAGCTTACTTTACGCACTTTCCATACAGGAGGAGTAGTGGGTATTGATATTACCACCGGGCTACCTCGTGTCGAAGAGCTTTTCGAAGCCAGAACACCGGATGGCAGTGCAATCATTTCTGAGATTGATGGTACTATTGAAATAGCTCATGCTGATGGAGAAAGCATAATCAGAATCGTTAGTTCTGAATTTTATTTGGATGAATACCCAATTTTGCCGGGCGCGGAGCTAGCTGTAACTGAGGGGCAGTCGGTGGATGCTGATAGCGTCCTATTTTCTCTGCCAGAGAAGACCCCAAAGAAGACCAAAAAGAAACTGCCAGCTGTTAGCTATGATGAAGCGGAGCAACCTCAAGCTATGCTGGCTAGAGTAGCTGGTCAAATTGTCATTGAGGGTGACCGTCTTTATGTTAGATATGAAGAGAGAGAGGAGAGGGAACATAGTGTCCCCCATGGCACATATTTGCTTGTTCAATCCGGGGATGAGGTAAAAGCGGGCGATAGACTCACTAGAGGTCCCCTTGACCCTCATGATATCTTGCGTATTATGGGAAAGGATGCAGTCCAGCAATATGTGATTGATGAAATACAGAAGGTGTACCGTACACAAGGGGTGACTATACATGATAAGCATATTGCTGTCATTGTTCGACAGATGCTAGGTAACGTGAGAATTATCTCCTCTGGCGATACAAAGCTTTTGCCTGGTGAGTTGGTTAGTCGATTTGACTATGAAGACATAAATGCCAAAGTATTGGCTGAGGGAGGTGAGCCAGCAACGGCTCAAGCTGCGCTTCTCGGTATAACCAGAGCTAGCTTGAGCAAGGATAGCTGGCTGGCTGCAGCCTCTTTCCAAGAAACTGGCCGTATTCTTGTTGATGCCGCAATCAAAGGCAAAGTGGACAGGCTTCGTGGCTTAAAAGAGAATGTTATTTTAGGTAAGCTTATCCCATCTCGCGTTCTCTCTGTATATTCTGATGATGAGAAGAGATTGGATATGGGCAATCTTGAGGAGACCGCGGCTGAGCCTTTGGAATTAGAGAGTCAGTAAAATCTTCGCTCCCCAAGTTTGGAGATGAGGCTTATTTCAGGGAAAACAGCAACAGAGGATAGCGTTATTGATTCTGACCTACGTCCCAGATGTCTTAGTGAATTTGTAGGTCAAGGAAAAATCAAGGATAATCTCAGAATAGCTATTCTAGCTGCTCAAAAAAGAGGCGAACCGCTAGACCATATCATTCTTTATGGTTCCCCCGGTTTGGGAAAGACTACTCTTGCCTACATCATCGCTGCTGAGATGGGGGTTAATATCAAAGTTAGTTCCGGGCCGGCCATAGAACGCACCGGAGACTTAGCGGCCATTCTTACTAATCTTCATGAGGGTGATATCCTTTTTATTGATGAAATACACAGGCTTAGCCATACAATAGAAGAGAAACTCTACCCGTCGATGGAGGATTTTGCTTTTGATATCTTTCTGGGCAAAGGTCCAGCTGCTAGAAATCTACGGTTGAATTTGCCCCACTTCACCTTGATTGGAGCTACTACACGCCTCGCTCTGCTAAGTCCTCCGCTGCGCGATAGATTTGGAGTGACATATCATCTTGATTTCTACGACGAAACAGCAATACAGACGATTCTAGAGCGGTCAGCAAATATCCTCAGAGTAAAGGCAGAGAAAGAGGGACTGGTCCCGATTGCCGGACGTGCCAGAGGTACTCCTCGAGTGGCTAATCGTCTTTTGAAGAGAATAAGGGATTATGCTGAGGTTATGGCAAAAGGAGTGATCACCAAGGAAGTAGCCCGAAAGGGACTTTCGAAGCTGGAAATAGACTCTGTGGGCTTGGATGATATAGATCATAGAGTATTGCATGCAATAATCGATAAATTCGACGGTGGTCCTGTAGGTCTGGATACCATTGCTGCTTCTATTAATGAGGATGCTGATACTATTATGGATGTTTATGAGCCATATCTTCTTCAATTAGGCTTCCTGGAACGAACGCCTCGTGGCAGAGTAGCCGCCAGGCTTGCTTATGAACACTTAGGATTACCCTGCAAAAGAGATATTCAGCCCCAACCTGGTTTGTGGGATCAGAAAAAGAGCTAATCTTCGACTCTTTACTGCCCCAAGAAAAATCCGCTTCGTTCTCTTGCGCACGCAAGCTCCTTGATTTTTCGAGGCGATTTCACTGATTAATTGAGACGCTCTTGGGTAAATTCCAGAGATACTGGGGGATGCGTTCTTTGCAACGGCTATTGGTATACTCTGGCTTGCATCCATACAGGGATCGCAAAGGCGAATAGTGAAAAGAGTAATATCAGCCAACCCCAGGAATTAATATTGCCTCGACTTGCCAAGGTAACCGAGAGCAAAATTATAAGAGGTGGAATTAACAGGCTAAGGATTTTGTACCTTCGTGCTTTGAGACGGATGAAGGCAATGGTTGCTCCTGCTAGGGCAATAAAACTAATAACTATCCAAAGTGCATTTGTCTGCAGGCGTGCTACCCAATCGCTGGCTAACAGCTCATTTCCTGTACCCAAAGACGAAAACCAGGTGAAAGTCACAAGCATAGGAGCTAGCATCAGTGATGCGTATAGCCAATCCCGTCTCGCGGTTTGCCTCACTATATGGATAAAAACAAAAAGAGCTAATGGGATATAGATGAGCGCTGCTATCCAACCCCAGCCTTGGGGAAGGGAAAGAAGCAATATCCCGGTAATTACTACTGGCATAAGGTAGTATCCCAACCAGGGGAAGAGCCATATTGGTTTACCTCGATGCCAACCGTAAATGGCTATACCAACGGTTGATGCTAATATAATTGAGGCGTAGATGATGTTCTGCCAGTAATATGAAGTGAAAAGCAAAGCAACCAGTAAGTGAGGCGAGGCGCTGAAAAGCGCCTCTTTCCAGCTACCTTGAGCGTGAGTTTCGTAGATTTGCTGGGCAATTAACTCAGGAGAACCTAGAGATTGTACCGCTATTTTACCGGCTTCCTCTCTGCTTAGCCCATTTTCTTCTAGCTCCTGAGTTTTTTCTTCTAAATGCGTGTAAAGTTCCTCGGCTACACCGTCTCTTATGGTCTGGTCAATGTGGAGGCAATCCTTAAACCTGTTTAAGTAATGGCTTATGCTACTCATCATTCTAGCTCTAGGTTGTTTCTGTTTGCATAACTGCCTTAACTGCTGTGGAAAAATCCTGCCATGTAGCCAACCTGTTCGCCAGTACCTGCTGCCCTCTTTCAGTTATGTAGTAATAACGTCTCTGCTGCCCGTTTGGTAGTATCTGCCACTTACCACTGATAAGGTTGTCTCGCTCTAAGCGGTGGAGGGCTGGATAAAGTGTGCCTTCTTTGAACTGGAAATATCCATTGCTCCTTTGCTCGAGTTCTTTTACTATTTGATAGCCATATGTAGGCTGACGACTGATTAAGCAGAGCAATAGAGAATCGGTATTTCCCTTCAATAACTCACGCCCATAGTTCATCCTTGCACCTCATTTAGCATGTTAGCTTTTTCCACTATAGCATCGGTTAGCAAAGGTGTCAATATCAATTATCACTACCCTTGAATTACTTGCCGCAGCGAGCTTTAATCGCTAAAATATCTGTTCCAGAAGATGTATTGCAGAGCAAAGGATTATTACTCTATCCTCGGTGTTTCTGAGAAAGCCAGCCGGGAGGAAATAAGACATTCTTTCCGAAGGCTTGCCATGAAATATCATCCAGATAAGAATTTGGGAAATGAACAGTCGGCCGAGGAGAAGTTTAAGGAAATCAATGAAGCCTATGCCATATTAGGCGACGAGGCGAAACGGCAGGGATATGATAGGATGAGAAACACCGGTTTCGCTGGATATGGTACTCAATATGCTGGTGGGCGCTACTATAGCCAAGAGCAAGTGTTTGCGGATGCCTTTGACAATCCTTATTTGATTCAAGAACTGGCGAGGATATTCCAGGAAGCTGGTTTAAGGTTTGATCAGGGATTTGTGGATAATTTATTCTTTGGAGGCAGAGGTTTTGCTTTCACCTCAGCAAGCGGGCCATCAAAAAGAGATGGGTCCACATCGACTTCGGAATATAAACTACCTTTATCAGTACGACTTTTTGGGAAATTCATAAAGTTTGTACTCAAAAGAGTGCTAGGTGTGCAGGAATTCTCATGGCAAAGCGAGGGAGAGGATTTGTACCACGAAATTCATCTCTCTCAGGAAGAAGCTGCGTCCGGTGTTGATAAGAAGATAAAATATAAGAGGGGTAGAGAAAAGAAGAAACTTATAGTCAAAGTTCCACCAGGAGTTACACAGGGCATGAAAGTAAGGTTGAGGGGAATGGGATTGCAGGGGAGGACTCCAGGTGACCTTTTTGTTACTGTTAAAATCAAGAGTTAGCGAACATGGATGCTTTTGAGGAGTTTACTGCCCTGGTGAGGCAGACAGCGACCATGCAAGCCCTGCTTCAGAGTCTGGAGAAAGAGCCTGCAAAGCTCTTGATTGCGGTTTGCCGTGAGTATGAAGTGACTAGCAAAGCTGTTCCTGACCATCACCTTAATTTGGCTGGGTACTCTGGCGAGGCAATGTTACGGGCATTGGCATCAACAAATTTAATTACCAGGGAACGAGGAGATAGGTTTTCCCTGTACGGCTACAAGCCAACTAAGGAGGGGCTTAAGTATTACAGAGCCATGGTTAAAGAGAAGAAGGTCTAGTGTACAAGCTTGTAGATACTCATGCCCATCTCGATGAACTGAGCAATCTAGATTCAGTGCTTGAGAAAGCTAAAGACACAGGCATTATTGCGATAGTAGCTGTGGGATCGAACCACGAATCAAACATAAAAACACTGGAAATATCGCAAGAACATAGCCGTTTCGTCTACCCTGCCTTGGGCTTACATCCATGGGACCTAGCTAACCTGGAAACCTCTGGGATAGATGAAAATCTGCAATTTATCGAGCAAAACATTGCTTCAGCGGTTGCTGTCGGTGAAATAGGTCTGGACTACGACAAGAGAGTGTTGAGGGTAGCGTCCAAGGAGTTACAGAAAGAGGTTCTTAATCAACTGCTGAGTATAGCCAAGAAATACACTAAACCGGCAATAATTCACAGCAGATACGCATGGAAGGATGCACTACACCTGATTCAAGATATCGGTGTGGATGAAGCCGTTTTTCACTGGTTCACTGGCTTTTCTAGTGTTCTCAGGGCTATAATTGGTGCTGACTATTTTGTTTCGGCCACGCCGGCTGCGGAATATCATGAAGAGCACAGAAGGGCAATCAAAGAAGTGCCTTTACAGAAGTTGCTTCTCGAGACGGATTGCCCCGTAACTTATGGAAGGGCAGCACGGTATGAGTCCAGGCCCGCTGATGTTCTAAGGGACTTGAAGGCCATAGCTCAACTCAAAGCAATTGACGAAGCTACAATTGCTGAACAGACAACAAGAAATGCAATTAACCTGTTTTCTTTAGATATAGCATTTTAGATAAGGAGGTCAGTTCAATGATACAAGCAATAACAGGTGAGGATAACTTTCAAAATATCGTTCTGCAATCGAAGTCGCCCGTTATGGTGGATTTCTGGGCGCAATGGTGTGGTCCTTGCCTGGCTACGGCTCCGATTCTGGAGGAATTGGCGAAGGAATATGCTGGCAAGATAGACTTCGCCAAAGTAGATGTGGATGCGAATGGTCCTCTGGCTGCGAAGTACGGAATAGCTTCTATTCCGACTATGCTCGTATTCAAAGGCGGTCAGCCTGTTCAGCAAATCATGGGTTACAGGCCCAAGAAGGAGCTTCAAAAGGTGTTGGATGAGGTTCTTGGGGAGTGAATCATACGCTAGCTCTTGATGAATCTACCCGGATGTTGAAAAGAAATCCCGGATTAAATCGAATTCTTCGGGCAGGAGTGCTAGTAACAGGGGGAATCCTTCCATCAGGAATTTCGCTAATCCTGATTGACTGATAGCTGCTCCCGCGCCCGGGTCATATTTAACTGCAATAGCGAGAATAGCGGCACATAGCAGGCCTCCTATAAAAACGCCGAGGATGAAGCCGATAAGTCTATCCAGCCACTCAAGTAGGACGAGATGAATCAACTTGGCTACGAATCGTCCAACTACACCAGCTACAATTAAAGTAGCTATTAAGATAATGGCGTAGGAAGCTATTTTGACCCAGGTAGCGCCACTGGAAGAAAGCAATGCTGCAAGATCGTCGTAGTAACGTCCGGCTAGAACTATACCGCCTATTAGCCCAGCAATGCCAAATACTGTCTTTATAATTCCTTGCCGCAAGCCCACAATACCCAACAGAACCGCGACGACTATTATGACTATGTCTAACCAGTTCATCACTCACCTCTTAGTCTCATATTATCACAAAGCAACCAGGCGCTGCTTCTACAGCCATCTTCTCTGCTCATAGCTATCTGCGCAGCTAACAGGGTCAATTATGGAATGTCAGCCATATATGATGATTATACTATCAAATACACAGAGCTTCCAGCCTGATTGCGAGATGATATGCCAGCGCGAAGAATCGAAGCAAAGTAAGTCGCAGTACTCATATGTCTAGCGACGCAGGGCCTGGATTATCGCCTCCCTTATGCCATCCCTGGGTGCTTCATGGCCCCAGTATATCTCACGGCCGTTAACGAATATGCCACGGGCTATCTGATGGCCAAGGAGGACCAGCCTATCATCCGCGGAATACTCGTTGAG
>CP070793.1:1366416-1369251 GCA_020346965.1 Chloroflexota bacterium
AGTCTGCTGTTCCCACCCACCCGGATACCGGACTCAAGCGGATGGTAGGCAGGCTGAATATCAATGTGGTAAAGGGAGGCCTTAAAGTCAATATTATCCCGGATGAGTGTCTAATATCGGTGGACCGGAGGCTGATCCCTGAAGAAACGATAGAGGATGCCAGGAAAGAATTGCTCGACACGATGTCTTCTGTTCCCGGCGTCACCTGGGAGCTGGAGCGTGTGTTCAGCATCCCGACTGTGCCCCCCAATAATGATCCGATTGTGGACAGGCTGGCAGATATCATCCGCGATACTATAGGTGAAGGAAACAAGTGTGGAGAGATGGGATCGGGCGACTTCCTACATATAGTTGATTCGTGGGGAGGCAAGGTCTTTGGTATGGGTGTAATACGGCCTGAATGCAATATACATGGCAAAGAGGAATTCGTTTATCTGCGGGACATCGAGGACACATCGAGAATCCTGGCCCGGTTTCTGCTGGCTTAGAATCGAGTGCTTAATACCGGGGCAGAATGTACAGCAATGTCAAGTGAATACATGGCTGCGCCAACGCTAAAGAATACCTGAGGGTGAAATTGCATGAGCGCCTGTCTTGTTTCCTCCGGCACAGCGACTATTCGGATTGTTGCTCACAACTCCGCAGCATGCCGTAGATGCCGCACGAGGGAGGGTCTTGAAAGCCTGTCACGCAGTTGATATTATGTTACTTTGAGCCTGGATAGGAGGGAATACATGGTAACCGTGAACGCTGAGAGTCTTGGGAAGACACTTGATGCTGTAAATGATGCATTGTTCTACCGGCTATCCCTGACAGAGCGCAATCGCAAGGAGTTAGCTGAGTGGATAGCACAGAGGCGCGGCAAACCAGGTTCATACGCCGGCATGTTCGCGCCAACGGATGAGGATCTGTGTCATGGAGCTAGGGTGTACACCGGAGAGCTGGTCAAGTCCGGTGCGGCCGTCCGTCACATTCTCGGTGAGGAAGCCTGTCGGGCGCTTATTCTTCTGGATGTGCGGGATAGCGCCGTGAGGGAGGCACTGGAGAAGGCAAACGGTGGCATGCTCCGTCGGCTCAGACAGACCGAGGACAGTGATAAGGTCCATGGAATGTACTGCTGTGGGATTTGTTCGGTGGCATATTGGCGTAATGTTATGGTTGCGGGCCTCGACAGAAATGAAGAGCGACTCACAGCAGGCATGGCAGCCTTGAGGGCCCACCGCACCTATGATGGCCGCTGGAGGCGGTTTCCGTTCTATTACACGCTGCTGGCGCTCAGCGAAATGAACCTGGGGCCGGCTCTGGATGAGATGCGATATGTCGCGCCGCTGCTGGAGCGCTACGTGAAGAAGAAGGTCACGGACAGTAGGTTCTCAGAACGTAGGCACACTATCTGCGAGCGCATCCTGACCAAAGTCTAATCTGCAGTCTCAGACAACGCAGTTCACGAATGCGCAGATATTGAGACGCAGTTTCCCCGTCGCTGAGGTTTCAAAGAATGATATCGAATCGGGAATCCGCTCTAAAACTCGTCAGGCAGATACTCGCAGCCGATTTTGCCTGCGACGAGAGCGATTTCGATAAAGAAGGCATCGCTTTTAGCGTTGCCAAAGAGCTTGAGGGGGCGAGGCGATTTCCTCTACCTGAGAAATTCCTGGCTGTGGTGACAATGGGCAGGGGGGTTGTGGTCAGTTGCAGCGCTGACAGACTGCACTGGGCACGAACCAATCTGAAAGGTCGTTCACCCGAAGCATTGTTCTATGCGTTAGCTATAGCGCGCATGGAGAAGTATGTTGGCCGTGATCGCCAGACCATGTTCGGGCCAGAGTTGAAGTACATCTGCACTCAGGATAGTCTCCAACTGTACCGCCTTGATGGGGATATTGCAGTAAACCTGGTGCAAGAAGAGAGGATAAAACGATTATACGAGAATAATCTGTTTCCGAATGCTCTTGGACGCCACTATGATCCGCAGCGACCAAGATTGCTCGGTTGCTCAGCCAGGCATGATGGGGTGACGGTAGGTCTCGCAGCAGCAAGCGCAGATTCCGATTCAATGTGGCAGGTTGGCATAGATATACTCCCTGGCTATCGCGACCGCGGTATCGGAAAGGCTCTAGTGAGTCAATTGACTGAAGCGCTATTCAAGATGGAGAAACTGCCCTATTATTCGACTGGCATATCCAACGTTGCATCAAGGAGGACAGCCATCGCTGTAGGGTATCGGCCGGCGTGGGTAGAGATATTCTCGAAAGAGAGATCAGAAGTCTATTTGAGGGAGCAGCGTCCCGGATGAGATCGCAGTTATGCCTGGTGGCGGATTGCCCATCTTTGCCTACAAGAATCTAGGTCATCCTGAGGAGTCGTTTCAATGAAACGAGATGAAGTCGATGTCACTGAAATTACCCGTGAAACCTATGACCTGATCGCGTCCGATTATGCCGGGAGGATTGACGACCTGGTATCGGATACCTGGATCGGTAGATTTGAGAAGTCTCTGTTGGACAAATTGGTAACTTCGGTCAAGGCGGGTGGAGGGCGGACAACAGGGATTCTTGATATCGGTTGCGGGTATGGGAAAGATACATTCTATCTTTCTCAGAAAGCGGGAATCATTCCCATCGGATTAGATTACTCCTCCGCGATGCTATCAGAGGCTCGAAAGAATTTCCCGGGACTCTGTTTCATCCAGGGAGATATGAGAAACCTCGGTTTCCCTGGTGGTTATTTTCGTGGAGTCTGGGCCAACGGCTGTTTCTATCATGTGCCAAAGAAGGAATTGGCACGTGTTCTGCTGGAGGTGAGACGTGTTCTAAAGCCATCTGGAGTATTATC
>CP070793.1:1369351-1372048 GCA_020346965.1 Chloroflexota bacterium
GAATTAGAGCTGTCCTGGTTAATATATTTGGAGGTATGGCCAGGGTAGATGTCATCGCTAAAGGGATAGTTGAAGCTTATCAGCAACTGAGTATTCCATTCCCCGTCGTTATTAGACTGGCTGGAACGAATCTAGAAGAAGGTCAACGTATTCTGGCTGAGTCAGGAATAAGTTTCATCCGGGCTGAAAATTTCTATGATGCCGCTGACAAGGTAGTCAAGGCAGCGAAAGGAGTAATGGAATGAGCATCCTCGTTGATAAGAATACCAGACTTTTAGTTCAGGGTATTACCGGCAGCGAAGGAAGCTTCCATACCCAGCGCTGTATAGAATATGGCACCAGGGTAGTGGCCGGAGTTACGCCCGGCAAAGGGGGCAGTCAACACTTGGGCGTGCCCATTTTCAATACTGTCGAGAAAGCCATGGATGAAACCGGAGCAAATGCCAGCCTCATGTTTGTACCCCCCGCCTTTGCAGCAGATGGTATCCTGGAGGCAGCCGCAGCTGCCATGCCCTTAGTCATATGCATAACCGAGGGCATCCCTGTATTAGATATGGTGAAGGTGCATCAGTATCTCAAAGGTAAATTAACTCGGCTCATTGGTCCAAATTGCCCGGGAGTCATATCCCCGGGGAAATGTAAAGCCGGGATTATGGTGGGGGAAATTCATCTTCCCGGCAGCGTGGGAGTAATCTCCCGCAGCGGCACTCTGACTTATGATGTCGTATCTCAGCTCACCACCCTGGGAATTGGACAATCCACATGTGTCGGTATCGGGGGTGATGCGCTGCCCGGCAGCACTTTTGCCAATATCTTAGAATTATTTGAAAAAGACCAGGATACCAAGGCCGTAGTTCTGATTGGTGAAATCGGTGGCACAATGGAGCAAGAAGCCGCCGAATTCATCAATCACAAGATAACTAAACCTGTGGTCGTTTTTATCGCTGGTAGCACTGCCCCACCGGGAAAAAGAATGGGACATGCTGGAGCTATTATTACCGGCAATGCTGGCAAAGCTTCAGAGAAGATGCAAACGCTATCACAGGCCGGGGCTACTATGGCCCCAAATCCGGCTGAAGTTGGCCTCATTACAAAGAAAGTGTTAGAGACTTCACAGGCATTACTCTTAGAGTGACTAAGGATCGCTATCCGTTAATAGAAGAGGTCAGTACCGCTTTGACTGCCCCCGAGCTTTTTGAGCTAATCAAGAGTAGACCTTACAGCTTTTTTCTAGATAGCGGCATGGATACCCAAAGATTGGGACGATATTCCTTTTTGGGCAGCGAGCCTTTTCTAGTGATGAAAAGTCGAGGCTCTGAGATAACCCTTCTTCGCGGACAGGATCATGAAGTGCAACATGGTAACCCTTTTGATACCGTAGGCAAGCTGCTTGAGTTATACAAATTAGAGTACTGCCCGACGCCCGTGCCTTTCGTTGGAGGAGCGGTTGGGTATTTCGGCTATGACTTATGCCACTTCATTGAACGTCTACCATCGACAACTGTAGACGACTTTAAGCTCCCCGAGTGTTACTTCGCCTTCTATGATGCTGTCTGCGCATTCGATCACCTGGAGGGGAGGGCTTACCTCATTGCCACAGGCTTCCCCGAGATAGACGAAGGGCAAAGGTTGAAGCGGGCCAGGATGAGACTCGAAGATATGAAGACCTTGCTTCACTCTCGCCACTCAGTCATTCTGCCCAACCGAAACCGTGCGCAAAACGAAGAAATCACGCTTACGTCCAATTTTACTCCCGAGGAATACGTTGAATCTGTGAGCAGGGTGCGTGAGTATATCGCTGCCGGCGATGTCTTTCAGGTAAATCTTTCTCAAAGATTTCAGGCTGACCTGGAAATTCCGCCCTATGAACTTTACAGAATCCTGAGGAGAGTAAATCCCGCCCCTTTTGCCAGCTATCTCAATTTCGACGGAGTAGCCATAGCCAGTGCCTCTCCGGAAAGGTTCCTTAGAGTTCAAGGTGACCTTGTAGAGTCGCGACCTATAAAGGGCACGAGGCCGCGAGGCAGAGATTCTGGTGAAGATCAGCACCTGGCTCAAGAGTTGAAGCGTAGCATCAAAGACCGCGCAGAAAACGTGATGATTGTTGATTTGGAGAGAAATGATTTAGGTCGAGTCTGTCGCTATGGCACAATAAAAGTCACCGAGTTAGCTGTCCTGGAGACATTCCCCACCGTATTTCACCTCACCTCCACTATTATAGGCAGATTACATCGAAATAAGAGTGATATTGACCTACTCAAGGCCACCTTTCCCGGCGGCTCTATTACGGGGGCTCCTAAGGTGCGGGCTATGGAAATAATTGATGAACTGGAACCGACTAAGAGGAGCGTTTATACAGGCTCAATAGGATATCTAAGCTTCAATGGAGACCTTGATATTGACATCGTTATCCGCACTTTCATAGTCAAAGAAGGCAGAGCCTATTTTCAAGTAGGAGGTGGGATTATTTACGACTCCGATCCCGAAGCTGAATACATAGAAACCTTGGACAAAGCTAAGGCTCTAATCCAAGCTCTGCAATTAGCACCGGAGGTGACTGTTAGGTCAAGATGAATCGCGTTGATAAATCGTTAATACCCTGAGGCAAAAAGAAGCTTCGAAGTTGTGTCTAAACCTATCGAAGCTACACGAGGATCCTCGTAGCAGGTTGAGGAAAGCCTTGTGACACATTTTCTA
>CP070793.1:1372148-1374689 GCA_020346965.1 Chloroflexota bacterium
ACATCACATTGCTGTAATAGAATTTCTCTCTGAAGGGCACGTAGGGTTTGGCCCCGGTAGCATCAAGCAGCACCTCCTCAATCGGGATTTGTCCGCTGCCGAAGAGCAAGCCCATACGCGTAAAACCTGTACGGTGGGAAAGTACGTCCCGCAGTGTGGGTTCGTCGCTTTCATTAGCGCTATCAACATCCATCTGAAAGTACGGCAGGTATTCGGTTACGGGGTCGTCCCAGTCCATTTTACCTTCATCGACAAGTATACCGACAAGGGTAGCGGTGAAGGCTTTGGTAGCAGAACCGATACCGAAGATAGTCTCGGGCGTCACTGCAGCTTCTTCCTCGATATCGGCGATCCCGAAACCATGAGTGAGGACTACTTCGTCGTCCTTGACCACAGCGATAGCCATACCCGGTACATGGTGCGTCTGGCGCTGTTGCTCAAGCTGCTCCACCAGAAGGTCGAGTCTCTGCTGCAGGTCCGAGGTTGATGTCGGAGTACCTATTGGAGAAAAACGCACCACTAGAACAACAGCAAGGACTATCAGTATCACCAGTATTACTTTCTTCATGTTTCACCCCCGGGATAAGTCTTGTGTTCGGCTCTATTCACCTTCTTCATTCCAGGCTTTCTTCAACGTGAAGAGCAAAACCAGCAGATAGTCTTTCAATACGTGTCCTCATCTGGAGAAGCAATTATACCAGAGGAACTTAAACGCACCCTAGATGTTCAGTAGCCCCTTCATCTTATTCTGATAGCCCTGGAAAGCCTTCCTCCCTCTCTCGGTCAGTTTCAATAAAGTGTGGGGCTTCCTGCCCTTAAATTCTTTGACAACCTCAATGTATCCGGCTTCTTGTAACCTGGTGACATTGGCCGAAAGGTTCCCCCATGTCAGTCCCGTTTGGTTCAATAAATAAACTGCATCTCCCTCCTCAACCACAAACAGGTATGTTAGTATTGAAAGCCTTGCCGGCGAGTGCACCAACCGGTCGATATTCATAATCTCCGATAAGGAATCTGTTGATTGCGTTGTTCCCTGATTTTCCAACTTTTTCATACCTCGGGTTCGTGATATTTTCTCAGGAAAGCTACAAGGAAAACGATAGCTATGCCCAGTAAAGCAAACGCGGTAAACAATATTGTCGCTGGTAATATATTTCGAGAAACGATAACTGTCTCCAGGTACTTACCTAGGGGGAAAACGAGACCAACTATCACTCCATAGACATATAAGCGCTTCATTTCCAGGAAGTAAGCTGCGGCACTGAATACTATGATTGGTATCAGGCTGAACGGTATTTGCCCAATGAAGGCATGCCTCAGGGAGGCATTTTCCGAAAAGATGTAGCCCACTATTGCTCCTGCTATTAGAGTTAAGATCGGCACAATTATTAGCTTACTTATCCTGCGCCGTCTTTCGGGCAGAAACTTCACACGTCCAAGACGCGGTGCAACAACAAACCGCCTGACGAGCAGAACTACGATGAGCAGTATCAGCGCTATCGGCAGTGTAATGAGGGCACTTTGCCAGTCGCCAAAGCCGGACCGGCTGAACAGCGCCGGTAGTCCCAGTTGCAGAAGAAAGATACCCGTAAAAGCTTCTATAAAACCGGCCTGCAAGAAAGAGGTGAAAACCCTGCGTTCTATTTGTTTCTGATCCGGAGCGTCCATAAACATATCCTCCACTTTAATAAGTAAAGTACTTTAATAATATATTGGATGATTATTTTTTGTCAAGAGGCAAATCACTTTCACCATGGAATAGCAACGAAATTCCAGGAGCACCATACCAATCAGGTCTGCTTCGAATCAGGTATTATTTCCACCGAATAGTGGTATACAGGACAATGCCCAAAGTAGAGTGGAGCCAATAACGCGTCTGTCTTTGCTCCCATGGAGCCGGGCGTTAATATTCCGAAAGTGGTTATCGAGCCCCAGCGATAGAATTCCTGCCTTCGGAGCAGGGTGTCCTGGCTCTATTGTTCAGCCAAAAACGCGAATGTGTGTTTCCCCTTGTCCGGCACACAAATATCTAGTAAGATGCTTTTATCTGGGATCCATATGTGAGCCACAGGCGGGCTGTGAAGCAATCATAAGACAGGGCAATGGAATCACAGAGATTCGATACAAAGTCGAGATCAGCGCGATATTTATGGCTATTTGGAATACTGTTTGCCGTTTTCTTCACGATTCTTATTTGGCTGCTTGGCCCAAATCTGAAGCATTTCATTGATACCTTCCTTCCTGATCAGGGGGCATCATGGTATTACTGGAAGCTGCCTTCTCGTGACTTCTGGGGGATGGCTATTACCTGGGCATTCTATCTAGGTCATCAGTTTTCTCTTTGGATAGCAATCTATTTCGGCCACAAGAGTCTACACGGTTTCAGGTCTCCGTCCCTCTGGGGATTACCTAAATATAGCCTGGTAGCTTTGGCAATCAATCTAGTATTTGTGTCATTACATCTAGTACAGACACAGTTCTGGTTTGATGGCCTGGCACAAGACGTTCCTATATTTACCAGCCAGTATTCAGTGATAATCA
>CP070793.1:1374789-1377894 GCA_020346965.1 Chloroflexota bacterium
ATGGACTCCTCGGGAGTGCCGAAATCAAGATTACTCTTGGTGCGGACCTCGACAAAAACAAGATAGTCCTTTTTCTGGGCAATGATATCGATTTCACCATAATGGCAGCGGAAACACGTCTCACGAATACGGTAGCCCCGCTTTTTGAGGAATTTCTGGGCTGCTTCCTCTCCCTGCTTACCGACTTCTTGACGGTCCATCACCTTATCCTTAAGGGGTTTATCTTGAACGAGATTCCTTTCACGTTGCGCTCCTTCGGAACGATGAGGGTGTAGAGTACTCAGGATGAACGATATTCCCGACAGGGGCAAAGCACATATGATGACTTGTCAAACCTCGGTCAATACTTCGTTCCTTCGGAAAACACCAGGTATCCAGGGTGGGTTGTATTGTGCAAATACAAAGCTGCTCTTCTTAGAGTATTTGCTTTCATCTAGCCATGTTTCCAGTTCTTTAGCTTTGCGCGCCGCCAATTTGCTATTGAGATTACCGGAAAACCGTAATGCAGCAACTTTGTGCTTACTTACCTCCCGGAATGAAATTGCTTTATTCGCCGGCTCCGGTAGATTCTTCAGATTGTATTTCGATGGCATTGTGAAGGCTATTCTGTATTTCCTGCCTTCCTCGACAGGAGACGATGTTACTGGGGCTGTCATGTCAATTTTTTCTCTAGACACAGCCTGCTCCGTGACCGGCAGGGTCATATTGATGCGAGTTCTAGCAGTATTTCCACCAAAAATATAGTCAGCCAATACCCTGAACCCTTTCTGCAAAGCAGAACCGAAATCACCGTCGATTTCAACTTCTGCTAGTATATATTCCTCGTATTCCCGGATTTCGAATTTCTTGTCCTTATAGACCGTTTGATATTTTGGAGACTCAATAGCCATATTTCCTCCCTCCGGACCAAATCCAGCTCTCTGCAACCGCCGGTGAATATTATTATTCTAGTGCAAAGCAACCGTGATTACAACGTCACCAGCGATGAAATAGAGGGGCTGCTCTATCCGCTAGCGTACCGACTTGTGGATAGGCCATCGCCCGGCCCATCAGGGAGTTCACTCTGAATGCAATTTCTCGGTTGCTCTATTCCATCAGAATGAGCGGAAGCCGAAGTATTGGAGGTTTGGTTCATAATTGTGTTCCTTACAGGGGCAAAATATCGTCGGTGAATCGGTGAAGGTCCCAGTTTTTGCAGACAGGATAGGTGTACTCCTGTTCCATAGCCTTTATGCTGAGCAAATCCGTAGCCGGGATAAGTCTTGTCGAATGCCTCCATCATGCGGTCTCTGGTGACCTTGGCTATGATAGAGGCACAGGAAATGGAAAGACATAACTTATCACCTCCGGTTATCCCCCTTTGAGGGATGGGACATTGCGACAAGCCCAGCCTGTCAACTAGGAGGAAGCTTGGTTGCACGGACAGCTTTTCCACCGCCTGCATCATAGCCAGTCTGGTTGCCTTCAGGATATTAACGGAGTCAATCACTTGAGAGGAAACGATGCCGATGCCTACTGCCACAGTCTCCTTGGTAATCAGGTCAAAGAGGAACTCACGTTTCTTGGAATCTAACTCTTTGCTATCCCTAACCAGCCCAAACCAGGCTAGATTAGCTGGATGTGGCAGAATGACGGCGCTGGCTACTACCGGTCCCGCCAGAGCCCCTCGCCCGACTTCATCGATGCCGGCAATAAACTCATAGCCCTGTGCTTTAAGCTTATCTTCCTCATCGAGGTTCGGAGACTGAGACAAAGCTTTCCTTTCCATCGCCCTGAGCTGCGGACTGGGCACTTTCAATAATCCCTCCCCCCAGTATCTCGTCCATATTATAAAACACAATAGCCTGACCCGGTGTTATTGCCTTTTGCGGATTGGCGAAATGAACATCCAGTGAGTCGTCATAGGGAGTCACAGTGGCTTCAGCTTCTTTTGATTTATATCGTATCTTGGCGGTGACTGTAATGGACTCTCGCGGCGCCTTGCCCGATATCCAGTTCAGACTTTGGGCGATGAGCTTCCGGCTGTAGAGTTCCTTCTCAGCACCCAGCGCAATTTTGCTTTTTTCAGGCTCTATCCTTACGATGAAAAGTGGCTCGCCAGAAGCCAAACCTAGACCATGCCTCTGTCCAATGGTGTAAAAAGCTAGTCCGCGGTGTTGTCCTAGTTTTTTCCCCGAAGCGTCTACAATGTCGCCTGGTGTGCTAGAAAATCTCTGGCTGAGGAATATGCCATAGTTTTTCTGAGAGATAAAGCAGATATCCTGGCTGGATCTGGTTGCCGCAGGCAATCCCGCCCGCTTTGCCATTTGTTTAACCTCGTCTTTGCTATATTCGCCTAGAGGAAAAAGGACATGCCCGAGCTTTTCTTGGGTCAGAGTATAGAGAAAATAAGACTGATCTTTTCTGGCATCTGCTGCCTTAAGCATGTGATGCCCGTCTCTGGAATGCTGTACTCTGGCGTAATGACCTGTAGCCAGGTAGTCGGCGCCAAGGGAGAGAGCTTTATCCATAAGGAAACCAAACTTTATGTGCCGATTACAGGCAACACAAGGATTGGGAGTCCGTCCCTGCTGGTATTCCCAGCAGAAATAGCTAACCACACAGGACTCGAATTCCTTTTGCAGGTCAACCTGATGGTAGGGAATGTTCAAAATGCGACAGATATCCTCCGCCCGGTGTGCCTGGTACTCGGAGCGGTGGGAATCCCAGAGGCGCATATGTATGCCGATTACTTCATAGTCGGCTTCTTTAAGTAAGAAGGCAGCGACGGAAGAGTCCACACCTCCGCTCAATGCTATAGCGACTTTTCCTTTGGTCACAGGTATTGTATAAGTATACCGCACAAAACGAAGGGTGACGAGATTGTTTCGTCGCTTACGCTCCTCGCAATGACGAGTGGGGCGGTAATAGCTGGCTCACCCTATTCCAGATAATCTTGGCAACTTTGCCTTTAGGTAAAGAGGCATCTATAACCAGCCAGCGGTCGGGCTCCGCAGCAGCCATCTTGAGATAGCCGTCTCTCACCCGTCGATGGAACGATAAATCCTCCATCTCAAAGCGGTCTTCTAAACTTCTCTTTCGTGCTAATCCCTGCTCCGGTGAAAT
>CP070793.1:1377994-1381344 GCA_020346965.1 Chloroflexota bacterium
GAGCGGCCGCCCAGAGTAGTGATTGCTGAGGTCAATCGAAACATGCCGGAGACTCACGGGGAGTCTTTCATTCATGTTTCAAAGATCGACTATATTGTCGAAGTCGATCAGCCTTTATATGAACTTGAGCAATCACCTATCACCGAGATACAGGTCAGGATCGGTCAGCACGTAGCTGCGCTTGTGGAGGATTGCTCCACGCTACAGATAGGATACGGTGGAGTAAGCGAAGCAATGGTACACTTCCTTCAGGGCAAGAAGAATCTGGGCATTCACACCGAAATGGTTCCGGAAGGCTTGAGAGAGCTAGTGGCAGCAGGAGCAATAACTAACGCCAGGAAAAGCGTGCACCAGGGTAAGATTGTATGTACATTCCATGGTGGCACAGCAAAGTTGTATGAGTGGCTGGATGATAACCCGACAATAGAAATGCAGCCGGTTGATTACACGAACGATCCGAAAGTTATCGCCATGAATAGCAGGATGGTGGCGATAAACGCCGCCTTACAGGTCGATCTCTTCGGTAACATTTATTCTGACTTATTGGGTCTTGAAGACCAGTATACCGGCTCGGGAGGGCAACTGGACTTTGCTATAGGATGTGCCTTAGCCCATGATGCCAAATTCGTGACAGTATTACCATCCACAACCAGTGATGAGAAGTCGTCAAGGATAGTCACACATCCGACGCTGGAAATAAACAACCCTCGCGCACCTCAAATACCTACCATTCCGCGCTACTATGCTGACTACGTCGTTACCGAATATGGAGTAGCTCACCTGAAAGGAAGACCTAATACCGAAAGAGCAAAGGCTTTGATACAAATAGCCCATCCGGATTTTCAAGGCATACTTCAGCAACAGGCGAAAGAATTGGGCTTACTATAGGCTGTTTAGTGCCAGATAGCGACTGGGATAGGCATGAGTCTTGACCCGGGGATAGCCTTCTCAGTTCTGGTCTCTCTAGATCATGACCATCCTGTTCCTCGCAGTAATCCTTCTCAATACGAGCGTTATACTGATTTGGCACGGGTCAGTTCCCCGGGGACATATGATGTAATGCAACAGTCCGGACCGGGGTGAAGGTAGAAAGAAGAGACTATGACGTGCCGCCAAAAAGGAGTCCAACCATAATGTTAGTCTGGAAGGACAGAAATGGGGGTAAATGGTCAGAAAGGGCTTCGCTCCGGCGCGGATCATCAATAAACTCAGGGAAGCCCAGATCCACATCACAAGTGATACGCAGATGGCTGAATCGTCTTGGGGTGAATACCTTATTCATAGAACCGGGAAGTCCCTGGGAGAACGGGTATGTAGAGTCATTCAATGGCAAGCTGAGAGACGAATTACTCAACCGTGAGACATTCTACACTCTGATTGAAGCGAAGGTATTGACTGAGAAGCGGCGCAAGGCGTACAATCTGGTAGGTCCTCATAGCTCTCTGAACTATCGGATACAACCTGTGCTAGTGGAGAAGAGGGGGATAAGGGTATGAAAACGGAAAAAGAGACTCACGAAAAGATCTTAAGCGGGGTTCGCGTATTGGACATCACTGATATGGTGGCAGGACCGCTCTGTACGCGATATCTAGCCGACTGCGGTTGCGAAGTCATTACGATGGAGCGGCCATCGGGAAAGGTTACACGAGAATTACCTTACACTCACAATGGGTTGTCGGTTGAATACATAACCAACCATTGTGGAAAAAAGAGCATTGCGATAGATCTGAAAGCCAAAGGTGCTCGTGAGCTGGTACTGGAATTGGCCAGAGTGTGTGATGTGGTTGTAGAGAGCTTTCGTCCTGGGGTCATGACGAGATTAGGGCTAGACTATGATTCGTTGAAGGAAGTGAACCCATCGATCATCATGTGCTCCATTACCGGGTATGGGCAAAAAGGACCCTATGCAAAGGAAATGGCTATGGATGTAATGATCCAAGCGTGTCGCGGTATAGCTGATATGATGGGCGAATCCGGGGAGCGCCCTCGGTTTGTTAACTTTGCCGTGACTGATATTCTAGGGGCACTAAACGCGTTCGGTGCCATATGTGCTTCTCTCTACCGTCGGAAGGGCACAGGGGAGGGAGAGTATATTGATATAGCCTTGGCAGATTGCGCACTTGCCGCACTCGGTAACCAAGTAGGAACACACATATTCAGTGGAGGTAAGGAGGAATTTCGCTATATGGCCGGCAGTTTTTCTGGAGCTGTCGCCCCCGCTGGTGCTTACAAGGGACGGGATGGCTATGTCGCTATGTTTCTTATTGCAGACGAAGAATGGAAGCGTCTTACTGAGTGCATGGGAAGGCCGGAACTGGCTGTCGAGCCGCGTTTTAAGACGGTGGCTGGCCGGATCAAGCACAAAGAGGAATTAGCAGGGATATTGGATGCCTGGCTCCAGGAATTTGAGCAAATCAAGGATGCGGTAGCGCTACTTCAAGATCACGGTTTGCTGGCAAAACCTATCTTGTCCTTAGGGCAAGCCTTAGATGAAGAGCAGCAGATCAGGGACAGGGAAATGCTGGTAAGCATGGAGCACCCAACCCTCGGTACGGTGACCTGTGTGAACACACCTTTGTGTTTCTCTAACAGCAGAGCGGGGCTTGAGGAGCCGCCGCCGGTTGCTGTTGGCGAAGATTCCGAGCGCATTCTGCGTGAAATCCTGTCTCTCGACAACGGAGAAATAAGGAAGTTGAGAGAGTCTGGGGTGGTGTTCGGTCCGGATGGGCAAAGCGGCTTCTTGGAATAGCGAATGGGAATCCTTGGAGGTAGCAAGTCTTTGGCATAGCCGCTTGTGAATAGCAAGCTGTGATATGCAAGGCAAGAATGAAAACGTGAGCAGGAGGTTTCTATGATTAAATCAAGAGTATGCGAACTGATCGGGATCAAATACCCCATTATGCAAGCTGGCATGGGCCCTTTCAGCAACAACAACCTATGTGTTGCGACAGCCAACGCAGGAGTCCTCGGATTGCTTTCTACAAGTGGCGTTTTCAATAAGGATGATCAGCCATGGATCTACAACGAATTTGCCAGAACTGGGGAAGCTGACCCCGAAGACGACATAGGTACACTCATGGAAAAGGTGCTGAAACGGACGTACAGACTAGTCAAAGAGAGGGGCGGTATTTTCGGGCTCAATGTGATGGTCTCAAAGGAAGTTCTCTGGGCTTCGAATATACTGATTGATGCAGCTATCAAGGTGCGTGAGGAGATCCCGGATGCGAAGAATCATCTGAAGGTGTTGTATACATCTGCCGGTGACCCTCTTGGCTGGAAAGATAAGATAAAGGGAGCAGGATTCACGTGGATCCACATTGTTCCATCTGTCAGGGCAGCTTTGCGCGCCA
>CP070793.1:1381444-1389598 GCA_020346965.1 Chloroflexota bacterium
TAGTTGTTATTTATCCTGAGGAAATTTGCTATGTTAATGTACGACTTGTGGATGCTGCCGAGGTCGTTCGGAGTGCAAAAGAGAACAAAGTCATTGACCGCTTGCTTTATGTCGATCCTACTACTGGTGAGAAAGTAATACATGAATCAGAGATACCCTTCTACAAGTATCAAAACCGAATTGTCTTTGGCAATAATAGACAGATTGATCCCACGAGCATTGATGACTATATCGCTCTTGGCGGCTACTCTGCCCTATCCAAGGCACTATCTCAGATGGCTCCGGAAGAGGTGATGGGGGAGGTGAAGAGGTCTGGTCTGAGAGGCAGGGGTGGGGGCGGATTCCCTGCAGGGTTGAAGTGGCAGATCACGCATGACGCTATCGGCGAAACTAAGTATGTAATAGTCAACTGCGACGAGGGAGACCCAGGAGCTTATATGGATAGGTCTCTTATGGAAGGGAACCCTCATAGCGTCCTTGAAGGATTGACTATTGGTGCCTATGCTATTGGCTCCCGCGAGGGCTTTATTTATGTTCGCCAGGAATATCCCCTGGCAGTTAAGAACTTGACCACTGCCATTGAACAAGCCAAGGAGTATGGGTTTCTAGGTGAGAATATCCTTGACAGCGAATTTGATTTCACTGTTAAGGTCCATAGAGGTGCCGGTGCCTTTGTCTCCGGCGAGTCCAGTGCCCTGATGACGGCGATTGAAGGAAGGGTAGGAGAGCCTAGGCCAAAGTATATTCGCACCGCCGTTAAGGGAATCTGGGATAGACCCTCCAACCTAAATAATGTGGAGACCTGGGCAAATGTACCTCTTATCATCAATAACGGCGCTGACTGGTTCACTGCAATTGGAACCGAAGGCAGCAAAGGGACGAAAATATTCTCCCTAGTAGGTAAGGTGAATAACACGGGGCTGGTAGAGGTCCCCATGGGAATTACCCTGCGGGACATTGTCTATAGAATTGGGGGTGGTATCCCAGGAGGCAAGAAATTCAAGGCAGTTCAAACCGGTGGTCCTTCTGGAGGCTGCATCCCTGACCAATTCCTTGATTCACCTGTAGATTATGATGAACTCGCCAAACTGGGTTCCATTATGGGCTCCGGTGGCATGATTGTTATGGATGAAGATACCTGCATGGTGGATACCGCGAGATATTTCCTTGACTTTCTTGCCGATGAATCTTGCGGGAAGTGTAGCCCATGCCGCGAGGGTATTCGACAGATGTTGGACATTTTGACCGATATCTGCGAAGGAAGGGGCGAGGAAAGCGATATTGAGCTTTTAGAGGAATTAGCCGACGTAGTTAGCGATTGCTCACTTTGCGCTCTGGGTGGAACTGCACCTAATCCCGTGCTCAGTACTATTCGCTATTTTAGAGATGAGTATGAAGCCCATATAAAACAAAAGAAATGTCCTGCTTTCGCCTGTAAGGAATTGGTCTCATACTATATCGACCCGGCCCGATGTCAAGCTTGCATGATCTGCCTCAGGAATTGCTTTGCAGGCGCCATCGATGGAGGCAAAGGAAGAATTCATTCTGTCGACCAGAGTAAATGCACTAAGTGTGGCACCTGTTTTGAAATATGTCCACCTCGCTTCAGTGCTGTGCTCAGAGCCTCCGGTGAGCCTATCCCCACACCACCTTCGGAAAAGGAAAGGGTTATCATCAGAAGCAAATAGGAGGTGCAATGGAAGAAAAGGAGATCACTTTGGAGATTGATGGCAGAAAGGTAGAAGCAAAAGAAGGGATGACAATTCTGGAGGCGGCGGAAAGTGTAAATATTGATATACCCACACTTTGCCATCACCCGGCTTTGAGCCCCTTTGGCGCTTGTCGAATATGCAGTGTAGAGATCGTTCAGAGAGGAAGGTTCAAAATAGTGACCTCATGCATCTACCCCATTGAGGAAGGGCTGGTGATTAAAACCAAAAGCGATAGGGTAATAAGAGACCGCAAGATGCTTATTGAACTTATGCTCACTCGCGCTCCTGAGGCTGGAGTGATACAGAAGCTAGCCCGTGAATATGGTATTGAAGGGACGCGGTTCAAGATAGAAGACGAAGAAAACCTTTGTATTCTTTGCGGTTTATGCAGCCGGATCTGTGAAGAAAGGATAGGAATAAGTGCTATTAACTTCATCGGTAGGGGAATCAATCGGAAGGTCGGCCCACCATTTGAGATACAATCTGAGGTATGCATTGGATGTGGAGCCTGTGTCTCTGTTTGCCCCACCGGAGCAATCAAGCTCGAGGATATTACAGAGTATAAGACTACTCCTATTCCTTCCGAATTCAATATGGGATTAGATTCAAGACACCCTATCTACATTCCGTTCCCCCAAGCAGTTCCCAGGATTCCAGTGATTGATAGAGAAAGATGTGTCCATTTCGTCACTGGTGAATGCAAGATCTGTGAAAGCTTCTGTGAAGTGGGGGCGATTAACCATAATCAAGAGGATGAAATTGTAGAGGTAGAGGTAGGGGCTGTTATCCTAGCCACAGGCCTTGACTTGTATGATGTCTCGCTATTAACAGAATACGGCTACGGAAAAATAGCCAATGTGATCACTGCTATTGAGTATGAGAGGTTAACCTCAGCCTCCGGTCCTACCACTGGAGAGCTCAAGCGTCCTTCAGATGGCAAGATTCCCTCCAATATAGCCTTCATTCAGTGTGTTGGGTCTCGTGACTTTAAGAACGAGCCATATTGTTCGAGCGTATGCTGTATGCATGCTACCAAGGAGGCGATACTAGCCTATGAACATCGTCCCGGGACAAAGTCTACTATCTTCTATATGGATTTGAGGGCAGTGGGGAAACGGTTTCAGGAATATGTTACCAGAGCCAAGGAAGAATACAACGTAACATATATCAGAAGTCGCCCTGGTAGAATCGATCTCAATACCACTAATGGCAACCCGATCATCTGGTATGAGGACACTACTACCGGGGAAACGAAGACTTTTGAGGTGGAGCTGGTGATTCTGTCCCAGGCTTTGGTTCCATCTAAAGGCATTGAAGGGTTAGCCAGCATATTGGGCGTGACTCTGGACAAGTACGGGTTTGTCGAGATTCCAGATAAGCTATTCTATCCTCTCGACACCACAAGACCGGGGATCTTTGCCTGTGGCTATGCCCATAGTCCCAGAGATATCCCTGACTCTGTTGTTCAAGGTTCGGCCGCAGCAGGTAGAGCTGCTGAAGCCACAGCTGCTGAAGCTATAGCAGCCGAAATACCTAGCCTTGTAGCGAGAGGTGTTCGATATGCCTAAGGTTCGCATTGGTGTCTTTGTATGTCACTGTGGTCGGAATATCGGTGGTTATGTAGATGTCCCCCGAGTGGTAGAGTACGCCAGCGGACTGCCAAATGTGGTACATGCCGAGCACAACCTATTCACTTGTTCTGTGGAGGGGACTTCAGCAATAAAGAAAGCAGTAGGGGAACACAATCTTAACCGGGTTGTAGTGGCCTCATGCACCCCCATGACGCATGAAGCACTCTTCAGGTCTACATGTGAGGAGGTTGGGCTAAATAAATACTTGTTTGAGATGGCTAACATAAGAGACCAATGTGCCTGGGTACATATGGAATGTCCTAGGGAAGCCACGGAAAAAGCTAAGAGACTTGTCGCGTCGGCGGTCGCCAAAGCTCGACTACTTGAGCCGTTACAAGAGATCAAGATAGAGGTACTACGATCCTGTCTGGTAATAGGTGGAGGCATAGCCGGGATGACCGCCGCTTTGAACCTAGCAGATCAAGGTTTCCATGTCGATATGGTAGAAAAGGAAACAGAGCTTGGCGGGAACCTGTTGACCATACATAAGCTTTTCCCTGCCAATAAGAATGCAAACGAGTTAATTACCCCTGTCATACGCCAAGTGAAGGAACATGGCAACATCAGTGCCTACCTTAGTGCAAAGGTCAAGGCAGTAACCGGGTTCATAGGTAATTACGATGTTACTTTAGATCACGAAGGTGAGGAGATCAAGATTAAGGCGGGGACAATCTTAGTTGCCATCGGGGCTGAGGAGTTCAAACCGATAGGGCAATATGGTTACGGGGAAATGACTGGAGTACTCACTCAACTGGAACTGGAGAAGCAAATGAAAGAGGGCAAAGTTGATGGACAGAACATTGTGATGATCAACTGTGTGGGCAGTCGAACCGCCGAAAGATCATACTGCAGCCGATTTTGCTGCGTAGTTGCCATAAAGAATGCTGCCCTCATCAAGGAAAGCAACCCTGCGGCAAATGTATGGGTTCTAAATCGTGATTTGATGGCTTATGGCATAGACTTTGAAGATTACTACCGCAAGGCTCAAGAAGCGGGCGTCAGATTCATCCGTTATGATCTGGCAAGGCCGCCTCAGATTATCGGGAATGGACATGTCGAAGGGGTAAAAGTATTCCATCAACTAAGGCAAAACGAGCTGGAACTCCCCTGCGATAAGGTTGTGCTCACGACGCCCCTCGTTCCCCGCAGTGATAACGATAAGACAAGCAAGATACTGAAGGTCCCCTTGAGCCAGGAAGGTTTCTTCATGGAGGCACATCTCAAATTGCGTCCCGTAGAGTTTGCTACCGATGGCATATTTGTATGTGGTTCGGCCCGCTGGCCCGTAGAAGTGAGTGAGGCCACATTCCAGGGTTGTGCTGCTGCAGCGAAGGCAGCAATACCTATGAGAATGGGTTACGTGAAACCCGAGGCTATAACTGCCTCCGTAGACAGTGGGCACTGTGCGGGGTGTGGTATCTGCGCTACTTTGTGTCCTTATAACGCGATTGAACTGAAGTCAGAGAACGGCAAAAGGAGCTCGAGTGTGCTTACTGCACTATGTAAAGGCTGTGGGACCTGTGCAGCCGCCTGTCCCTCCGGAGCAATATCAATGGACCACTTCAGAACTGAACAGATTATGGCACAAATAGAGGCACTCTTGGAGTGTTGATAGGAGAATGGATAATGGCAACTTACGAGGAATGCAAATTCTACTTGAAGGGTGGCAAGTGCAGTCATAGGGATGCACCAAGGCCTCGTCATTCTTATTGCATTGGCAAGGATTCCTGCGACTGCTGGAATGACGACATCAGTCACGAAGTCAAGGAATAGGAATAAGTTGGACCCGGTAATAGTCAGGGGATTCAGCATTTGGTGGTTATCAAAGCAACAAAAGCAGTCTATATCAGAAGCAAGGGCATAACCCTTCCTTGTAGTATCCGAGTGGAAGTAAAGGAACTAGCTACTCTGAAATAGAGTAGGCTATTCAGGATGTAGATTGCAGAGACCAAATCCGACTGAGCCAATAGATTCAACTGTGGATTATGGTCAGGATGCTCGATTGAAGTTCTAAGGAATGTAAGTTACAATTAACAATAGCTTGGGACGTCATGGATAAGACCAAGGTTCTGCTCGCTGAGGATCATATAGTAGTGAGGGAAGGCACTCGTGAGCTTATACAGCGTCAGCCGGACATGGAGGTCGTCGGTGAAGCCAGCGACGGTGAGGAAGCAGTTGAGCTGACTGCCAAGCTGCGCCCCAATGTAGTGATAATGGACATCGCCATGCCCAAGCTCAATGGCATAGAGGCTACCAGGCAGATAAAGGAGCGTGACCCGGCTGTAGCAGTGCTAGTACTCACTGCCTATCCTAATGAGGAGTATATTTTTGCCCTCCTGGAGGCAGGAGCAGCTGGCTACTTGCTCAAGAACGTGCGGGGAAGTCAATTTATTGATGCTATTCGGGCAGTAAATAGTGGGGAGTCCGTGCTGCACCCTACAATTGCCCGCAGGGTTATAGAACGACTAACATCTCCGGCTAACAGTCACAGCGACGCACAGGCAACAGAGCCCCTGAGTGAGCGAGAATTGGATGTATTGAAGTTAGCCGCCAAGGGCATAAGCAATAAGGATATTGCTGAGCAACTCTTCCTCAGCCCTCGCACGGTTCAAGTGCATCTGGGACACATCTTTAACAAGTTGGGTGTAGCTTCGCGCACTGAGGCCGTATTATACGGCCTAAGAAGAGGCTGGTTGATGCTCGAAGACCTTCCCTGACCTGTGCCCAATTTAGATGCTTAAGATTGCTGCGCAGATGACTCAATATCTACCAGCCGGAGTGCCAAAGATTACGCGTAATCGCCATTTCTGGGCTGTGGTGGCAATATTCGCCGTTGGCATAGTCCTCCACTATCCACAGCAGCTGCTCGGTCTGGATTCACCTTCTCTGTTTTCATTTCTGGGTCTAACTCGACATGCGGTAGAACGAGTCTTTCTCCTCGCTCCTATAGCCTACGCCAGTTTTTTCTTTGCTATGTGGGGAGGGATAACCAGCTTGGCGGTGGCAGCCTCCATTATGTTGCCTCGGGTTATTCTTGTCTCTCTTTATCCCGCAGATGCCTTGTTTGAGAGCATTGTCGTTATCTTTATTGGAACTGTTTTGAATTTATTATTCCGTGTGTTGCGAAAGGAAAAGGAGCGCTCCGAGCAAGCCTTCTCAGCATTAGAAACAGCTCACCAGGAAGTGCAAAAATCGCAGGAAAGTTATAAGGGCTTATTTGAAGGAGCCTATGATGCCATTTGGGTTCATGATTTGGAGGGTAACATTCAGTCAGCAAACAAGGCAACTGCTAGACTAAACGGTTACCCTGTGGAAGAGTTACTCGGGATGAACATAAAGTCCTTTCTCAGTGACGAAAGCTTACACTTGGCAAGAGAGGTGCAAGATAAGTTAACCAAACGTGAACCGATAGCCATGCCCTACGAGCAAAAGATAATTAAGAAAGATGGCTCAGAGGCGATATGCCTACTTGCCACCAGCTTGATTTTGAGTGATGGGGAGCCAAAGGGTTTTCAGAGTATCGCCAGAGATGTCACTGAAGAGAAGCGAATGCAGGAGAATTTACACTATTATTTGCAGCAGATTACGAAAGCTCAGGAAGAGGAGCGGAAGCGTATGGCCCGAGAACTTCATGATGATACCGCTCAACAATTGGTGGTACTCGCACGCAGGTTGGATAACCTTCTTTGTAATGCTGACGGTTTATCCCAGCAGAATATTACATCCCTGGAGGGGGTAAGACAACAAACCGATGAGATATTGGATGAAATACATCGTTTTTGCCAAGATCTACGACCCTCCGTACTGGATGACCTGGGTCTCCTGCCAGCGCTGCAATCGCTGACCTCCGAACTAACGGGACACTTTGGAATACCTATTGCCATGGGTAGTGCTGGCTCTGTTCGGCGTTTATCTCCCGAGACAGAATTGATACTGTTCCGTATTGCTCAAGAGGGACTAAGGAACGTGTGCCGCCATTCCGAGGCATCCAGGTCCTGGATCATACTAGAATTCAGCGATGATAAGGTCGTGCTAACCATTAGAGACAATGGCAAGGGCTTTAAGTTGCCGGATAGGGTGGAAGACCTAGCCGCTGTAGGCAAGCTTGGGCTTGCCGGGATGCAAGAGCGGGCCCGACTCGTCGGTGGCAAGCTAACAATAGAGTCAGAGCTAGGTAAGGGGACAACCTTGAGCGCAGAGATCCCAATTTAGGGCCGTCCAGTGCACTTCAAGTTTGACATTCATTAATTATATGTATGCGCGCAAATATCAAGGAGGAGGCGGACAAGGGATATTGGGATTTACTTACTTGTGGTCGCCTTGAGGGCTGGTATCAGGTGACGATGGGCTATTAGCTCTAATCCTACGGCAGTCTCCGTCGTAGCATTAGCCAAGGCGTACTCTCTAAGCCACCTCTCCGAATCTTCTGCCGGGATACCCTTACCAGGTTTGATGAAAGTCCGTTATCAAGCTGGTTCAGTAACCCGGTAAGCCACTTTTTGGTGTCCCTTTTGGCTCACTTGACGCTTACCCGCGGGTATCTCTGCATCTGCCGATAGCAGCATCCCTACCTTTGAAGCTAGTTGAGATCAAGTGAAAGATGATAACCGTCGATAGTAGGTTAGCAGCAATCGTAGTCGGCCTTACTGGGTACTTCAATAGAATCAATCTCGCAATGGCTTAGTCAGACTGGCCTATTCTGAGCGTACTTCACTAAGTGAAAGTACTTACAGAATGGCTTCCAAATTAAGCCTTTTCAGCAATTAAAGAATAGGCTTTGAATCAGATGGCATGTATCCAGCAGGGCGATA
>CP070793.1:1389698-1394758 GCA_020346965.1 Chloroflexota bacterium
GATTCCCCCCGGCGTGGATGACGGGAAAGTATTACGCGTGGATGGAGAAGGAAGAGATGGTCTATATGGTGGCCGCTCGGGAGACCTCTACGTCACTTTTTCAGTAAAGCCGCTCTATTTGTTCCATAGAGATGGCAGCGACATTCTTTACGAGTTACCCATAAATTTTGCTCAAGCTGCTTTGGGGGACGAGATAAGAGTACCCTCTTTAGATGGGAGGATAGATTTAAAAATACCATCAGGAACTCAAAACGGGAAAACCTTTCGCTTCAAGGGCAAGGGTATCCCTCATATTGATGGTAAGGGAAAAGGAGACTTACTGGTCAAAGTAAATATAACAACTCCACAGCATCTGGATAGAAACCAGCGGCGCCTATTTGAAGAATTAGCTAAGGCACTACCTCGAACTGAACCGCCCGTAGATGTCTAGTCCAAGAACCGTTGATGGCTTGTTGTTAGCTCTTTGAAGTCAATCGATGCTTGACCTGGAGATAAACCTTCAAAAAGAATCCCATACATAAGATTGATAATAGGTAAGTCAAGTGCCTGGTTTCTTGCCAACTGGTGAGCTGCTTCAGTAGTAAAGACTCCCTCGGCGACATTTGGCATAGAGGCAGATATTTCGGATAAGGAGCGGCCCTTGGCCAATTCGTAGCCAACATAATGATTACGGCTTAGAGTGCTGGAGCAAGTAGCTATCAAGTCTCCCAAACCGGCCAGGCCATAAAAAGTGCTGGCCCTGGCTCCCAAAGAAAGCCCTAGAGAAACCACCTCATTCCATCCCCAGGCAATGAAAGCTCCCTTAGCGTTGTCGCCTAGATCCAATCCGTCTATCATGCCTGCACCCAAGGCAATAATATTCTTCATAGCTCCGCCTAATTCAACTCCGATAATATCGTCGCTAGTAGATAGAGAGAATTCAGGCGATTCCATCAGTTTTCGTGCCCTTTCCGCTAAAGTTATATCCTGAGCGGCAATAACCGAAGCAGCGGGCAGGGCTTGGCCGATCTCTTTGGCTAAATTTGGCCCAGAGAGAACGCAAATTTGCCCCCTTAAGGAGGGAGCAATCTCCTCTGCCAGCACCTGTGACATCCTCTTACCACTGTTTACTTCCAATCCTTTGGCAGCGCTCATCAGAATCATTGAATTGGTGAGATAATTCTTGGCTTGGCTGACATTTTGCCTCAATCTTTGAGACGGGACCGCCCAGATTACTAAATCAGCCTCTTTTAAGGCTTCCCCAATGTAGCTGGTAAAGGAATAATTACGCTTCCCTTGATTTAACGATTCAGCCTCGGCTTCGCTTCGCGCCCACAGTTTTACTTCTATGCCCTTATCACTCAGCAAAGCGCCTAGAGTATTACCCCAAGAGGTATTGCCTATGATAGTGACTTTCAGGCATGCACTCCCGTGCTGTTTCACCATAATCGGCGTTCTGTGCCTTGTCTCAAGCGTTTTATATTATCCTGGTGTTGGTAGGTTAGTAGCGCGACAACCACTGAACCGTAAGCCAGGTAGATGAGGGGGAAACCGTACAAGATGGCTAGGGGTATCATGAGGCACAAAGCAGCCAAGGCTCCGAGAATAGAACCCATGGACATGTGCCGGCTGCGTAGCGCTGCTATAGCCACAACTTCGGCACCAAAGATACCCGCTGGAGGGAAAATAGCGAACAGCGTGCCGAAATAGGCAGTTACTCCTCTCCCTCCTTTGAACTTAGCGAATATGGGCCAGTTATGTCCTAATACTGCGGCCAGACCAGCTACAACTTGAGCTACATGGTGCCAATGAACGGACATGCTACCAATGGCAAAGCTACCGCTGCTACTATCTATAATCACCGTAGCCAGCAATACTGCCCCGGCAGCTTTAACCACATCAAGCACCAAGGTGAGAATGCCGAGCTTTGTTCCTACGGTTCTCATAACATTGGTGGCGCCGGTCTTGCGGCTTCCATATTCCCTGATATCAACACCACTTTTTAGCTTGCCTATTATCAGGCCAAAGGGAATGGAACCAAGGAGATAAGCAGCCACTACTACGGCCGCAAACTCAGCTATCATCGTGCTCTCGCCTCTGTCTTGCTATTGATTTTACGGGGGCTTCTGGTGAAAATCAACTTCAATGGAACGCCCCGAAAACCGAATTCCTGGCGCAGTTTATTCTCCATATAGCGTTGATAAGAAAAATGAACCAGTTTAGGATTATTCACCTTGATAACAAAGGTCGCCGGTTTAGATTCATCTTGATAGGCTCGTGCAATTTTTAACCGTTTAGAGCCTGTGCGAGGTGGAGGATGACTATCCACTGCCTGTTTAACCAGCTCATCAACTTCAGATTGTGGTATTCGCTTCTGTTGCTCCTGCCAGATTTCCCAGGCATGGGGTAGAATCCTGTTTATACCCTGCCCCTGTTTAGCAGAGATGTAAATGATAGGCGTGTAGGAGGCAAATCTGAGTCTTTGCTCCAATGCACGTTTGAATTCCTGTCTTTGCTCTTGGGGAATAAGGTCCCACTTGTTGACCACCAATATGATACCCTTTCCAACCTCGATAATGTAGCCAGCTATATGCATATCTTGAGCAGTAATGAATTCACTGGCATCGATTAGTAGCAAAGCAACATCGCAGCGATTGATGGCTTGAAGAGCACGCAGCAGACTATAATAGTCCACTCCAGTGCCGACTCTTCCACGCCGTTTGATCCCGGCGGTATCGATTAGCAATATTTCCTTTTTATCCCACCGAATTACAGCATCGAGCGAATCGCGCGTTGTCCCCGGAGCCTCGTGGACAATAGCCCTTTCATCTTTTAACAAGGCATTCAACAAGGTTGACTTGCCTACATTTGGTCGGCCAGCGATGGCCAATTTGGCTTCTCCTGGCTCCGTATTACTGATAGTTGGTTGGGGTAAAGAAGCCAATACAATATCCATTAAATCGTCGATCCCCTGATTGTGGTGGGCACTAATGGCTATAGGCTCACCTATACCCAGGCCATAGAAATCGGCTGCCTGATTTGCTTGTTTGGGAGAATCTACCTTGTTCACTGCCAGTATTATGGGTCTATTGGTGGCGCGGAGTACATCGGCAATTTCCTCATCGGCGGCAATAGCTCCGTCTTTGGCATCTACCAGGAAGACAATGGTATCTGCCATAGCGATAGCTGCTTCGACCTGTTGCTTGACCTTTTGATCTAGAGGCGTGGTTGGCTTTGCTTGCCAGCCACCTGTGTCGACTACGGTTAACTCTTGTCCCTGCCAGGAAACAAAAGCAAAAACGCGGTCCCTGGTAGTTCCCGGTAAATCAGCGACTACGGCTATCCGTGTACTCGCTAGGCGGTTGAGCAAGGTTGACTTGCCCACGTTGGGCCTGCCCACGATGGCTACAATGGGCCTGGTCATTTGGTTGGTACCCTGGGGTTTGACAGCAGCTTCACCAATAGCGCTTTTTGCAGATGAAGCCTGTTTTCCGCCTGGTCGAATACCGCTGAACGCGGGTCGTCCAGCAAGCCGGCGGAAATCTCCTCTCCGTGATGAGCCGGTAGTGGATGCATCAACAAAGCATCCCCTTTCGCTGAGCTTAGTAATTTGCTGTCCACTTGATAGTCTGAGAAAGCGAGACGGCGTTTCGCTCCCTCGGCCTCTTGGCCCATGCTCGTCCATACATCAGTATATACTACGTCGGCGTTCTTGACTGCTTCGTATGGGCCGTTGGTTAACTTGACCTGGTTGCCACTAATACTGGCGAGTTTTTTTCCTTGATTCAATACGTCTTCCTTGACTTGATAGCCTGATGGAGAGGCCAGTTGAAAATTCATACCAACCAGGCAGGCGGAGAGCAGTAAGCTATTAGCTACATTATTGCCATCCCCAATGAATGCTAAAGTCAAGCCGGAAAGCCTTCCCCTCTTTTCATAAATAGTGAATAGATCGGAAAGAGCCTGACAGGGGTGTTCAAGGTCAGAAAGAGCATTAATTACGGGCACTGAGGAATGGCTGGCGAGACTGTCCAAAGTCTTCTGGGAAAACGTACGGGCGACAATGCCATCAACATAGCGGCTGAGCACCCGTGCCACGTCGGCTACTGACTCTCGCTTGCCCAAACCTACCTCTTCTGGAGATAGGTATATGCCGTATCCACCTAGCTGGTATATAGCTATCTCGAAACTGACTTTGGTTCGCAAAGAGGGCTTTTCAAAGAGAAGGGCTAAGGTTCTTCCTGACAGGAGAGGCGGTGACCCCTCCGTCTTCATATGGCCGGCTTGCTCAATGAGGTGTTCAATTTGCATACGGTCAAGGTCAGTTACTGATAGCAGATCTTTTTTCATCTTTCTTCTCTCTTGATACTACTTCAGCCCATTATGTTTGTCAATTCTGCAGTGAGTTCCAAATTTGCACTGATGGTGCCCAACTAGTTAAACCATACTATAATAAAACAGAAGGTCGGCAATCTGTAGTGAAGTAAACCTGATAGTATGGCAAGGCAAAACGTGGAAGTACAAGTAAGATGCTATTCAGGCCATGTCTATGCCGTTGAACCACGGTCTTTTATCTGGGAGGATGAGGAACTCAGAATAAAGTCAGTGAAAAAAGCCTGGCAAGAGCCGGACAGAAGGGTATTCCGAGTGGTTACCGAGGATGGCGGACTATTTGAACTACGCTACAATGAGCAAACTGACAGGTGGTCCGCTGTTGAATCGATGCTTTAAGGAGAACTCACGAAGGAAATTCTGGAGATTCTAGAACAGAATGCCCGGGCGACTCCAGCCCAGATTGCAGCCACAGTGGGTAAACCCGTTAGGGAGGTACAGAAGATAATCAGGCAGGCTGAAATCAAAGTAAGTGGCCTTATTGATGCAACATCAGTTTGGGTTACGCATGAATACCTTTTCCTAAGATAAAGACTTGAATATTAGAAACCCAATTCTCGAGCTACAATAGCACGTTGAAAATTAGCATCGCCAAAGATTATCTCACCAGCCTTCGCCTGCCTGTAATACAGGTGTATGTCATGGTCCATGGTGAAGCCGATAGCTCCGAATATCTGATGTGCCAGTAA
>CP070793.1:1394858-1400001 GCA_020346965.1 Chloroflexota bacterium
AGAGAATTGGATAAGAAATACCGCTGCAACTTCTACAGCCTTATCGGCGATATGGAAACCGGGCTTGACTTGAAGCCACTACAGGTCACTTTACTACCAAGTGGCGCCTTCTCGAACTATGTGAATCAATGGCAAGCTAGGGGAGCTGGCTTGAGTTACACGAACATATCACGTATTAATCCGCCTGATGCAGTGCTTTCCTTACTCGGAGTACCCAGAGTTGTGGCGGAAGTCATACCGGTCACCGAAACTGAGCGTGCTGCCGCTCGATAATACATATATTGTATACGACGAAAAGGTGAGGTCGCGACCTCACCTTTCCATTTATCTGCCTGAGTTGCTATCAAACTTTGCCCTTTTGATCCAGAGTACCCGAGTCAAAGCCTCGAGTTCATTCATAGCAGGAGAGTCGCGAATGATAATGCATAGTACTTTCGGGGCATTACTATAGTACTTCTTGACAGCTTCAGAATTTATGTAATAATAGACTTATTTTAAAGTGAATTACAGAATTGACAGAAATAGTGACACAATGGGTACTGCAGGTCCCGATCTATTGAGGCAGGGCAATCCATTGGAGAAGCTCGAAAGGGCCGTAGAATTGTGTCAAGATTTGCGAGTTCGGTTATAGAAGAGTGGTATTATGGATTCTGATACTTTGAAATTCACGATTCCTCCTTTGATTGCCGCGATTGCTTATGTCCCGTTAGTCGTTATTCTGCTGCGTAACCGGCCGTTGGGCATCAGGCACAAGCTTTTCCTTCTGTTTCTAGTCTCTGCTCTTTGCTGGAGCATCGCTACCTTCGTTAGCCGCGGTTTTTTGAGTCAAGATGGATCAGTTTTGGAGGAGCAGGGAGTCAGGATTGTTGTTTGCCTTTTCGTTTGGATGCTGGTTACACTCCACTATTTCATTCGTTTTTTCTATCCTACTGAGCGATTCAAAATGCCGCTGGCTTGTGCCTTTCCAGTGGCCGCCATGGTGCTCGTAGCAGCACCTGTACCAGGCATACTACTCGAGTTAGAAGTACTACTCGATTACCCACTCAAGCCTGAAGTCGCAGGCGGTGTTGTTACATATGGCTTCGGAGTTATTGCCATAGTTGTGGCTTTTCTCTCTACAGTAGGCGCGAAGGACATAGTTTCATTATGGCGACAGCGCAGCATCTCGCCTGATCCGAGGGAGCGCAACCAAATTGCCTGGATACTCGTTACTATTGGAGTTTTGATATTATCCATAGCGCTTGCTCTCACTCTTTGGGGACGACAGTATTCTGTGGGCAATATAGGCAACTTGCTCGTGGCTGGGGTCTTCACCTACGCCGTTGTGACGCACCGTCTGGTGGACATCAGGGTTGTATTCCGCCGAGCTCTTATATATATAACCCTCTATGGCTGTGGTATCGGGATAGTGTTACTGTCCTCCTGGCTCATTCACGCAAAGGTTGTCAAAAGTGGCCCTACATTTGCCTCCTTGGCATTAACCGTTGTACTGGGAATTCCCGCTATCCTATGGTTTGCTCACACGTTACGTGACCTCTGGCAGAAGAAGGTGGAGGAAGCCTTTATCGGGGCAAGATACTCATATCGAACGCAATTGTTGCAGTTTATCACCAAGATACACGACGTTGCCAGCCTGGAGGAGCTGGGCAGCGAATTCACGTCACTGATCGCTCAGTACTTTGATTGTAAAAGAGCTTGTCTGCTCTTCCCGCAGGCAGAGGATGAAGGTTTTAGCACGCGCTTTATCTACCCTCCTGTAATAGATAATCCCATGGGTGAGTTAAGGCTAAGACCGGATAGTCCAATCGAAATATGGCTGGAACGAGAAGAGACTATATTGCGCAAAAGGAATCTTGACATATTCCCTGAATTTCAATCTATGTGGACAGAGGAACGAGAGGCAATTCGGTTGGCAGAGATTGAGATGTTCGTTCCCTTAATGAACAGGGGAAGACTTATATCTATTCTAGCCATAAGTGAGAGGCGAGATGGAAAGCTCTACGACGTTGAGGATGAACATCTATTGGAGTTTATCAGCGGCATAGTAGCGGCTAGCATGAAGAAGGAATATTCCCTTGAGCAATTGAGGGAACAGGACAAAGAAACGGCTTTGGTAAACCGATTAACAGCAATCATAACCTCCAGTATGAGCATACAGATGATATTTGATGGTTTTGCTCAAGAATTGAAGAAAGAGGATATGGACATAGATTGGGCGACAATTGCCCTAATTGATGGGGACGAGCTTTACTTCATGGCTCTATCCGGCAACATAGGTTCCGCCGCCTGGCAGACAGGGGAAAGAATACCGCTTGAAGGCACGGCTACCGAACGTTCATATCAGGAGCAGCAAGCCGAATATGAAGATGACCTGAAACGGGTCCGCAGATTCTCGACCTCGGAGAGTCTCTTGCAGCAGGGGATTCGTTCTGTCGCTTACCTGCCCTTGAATGTTACAGGCCGTATTATTGGTAACCTGATTTTGGCTAGTCGCCAACCTAATGCTTACACTCGGAGGGATAAGAAGCTTCTGGAGAAGGTCGCCCTGCAGATTGCTGCACCCGTCGAGAATGCTCATCTTTATAACCGGCTGGAACAGAGATCCCGTATCGACGAGCTTACCGGGTTATTTAACCGACGTCATTTCGAGGAGCGACTCAAAGAGGAGGTTTCCCGACAAACCCGTTATGGCGATGTATTTTCTATATTCATGCTGGACCTGGATAACTTCAAGGCCTATAACGATACGTATGGGCATCCTGCCGGGGACATTCTTCTGGGCCAGATGGGGAAAATCGTCAAAGGTTCCGTCAGGAATGTTGACCAGGCTTTTCGCTATGGTGGCGACGAGTTTGTTATCATTTTGCCCCGGACAACCAGGGAAGATGCCTACGTTGTAGCTGAACGGGTTCGGGTGCAGATCGCCAAGCGAATGGAGAAACAGGCAATTGCCGTGACCGCCAGCATTGGCTTGGCTAGTTATCCTGCAGACGGAGTAGTGGCGGAAGAACTCGTTCATGTTGCTGATAATGCGCTTTATCATGCTAAGCGGGCTGGAGGTAATCGAATACTCCGTTCTTCTGACACTTTGTCTGAACTGCCGGATGAGGGAGACGTTCGCGGAACTTATACCAAACGTAACGATTTGAGTGTTCTTGATGCCCTGGTCTCGGCCGTGGAGGCTAGAGATTCATATATGTATGATCATTTCAGAAAGGTTAACACTTATGCTGTAGCTTTGGCGGAGGCGATCGGTCTATCGCCTGATCAAGTAACTAATCTGAGCACCGCTGCTTTGCGCCATGACATTGGCAAGATCGGCATTCCCGATAAAGTCCTCAATAAGAAAGGAAGGCTTAACGAAGAAGATTGGAAGGCTGTCAAAGCTCATCCCGAATTGGGGGCAAACATATTCAGACTCATACCTGATCTAGCTCCTTGCGTGAATATCGTTTTATATCACCATGAGTGGTGGGATGGTAGTGGCTATCCGGATGGATTGAAAGGTGAACAGATTCCTATAGAAGCTCGCATCCTCGCCATAGCTGATAGCTTTGAAGCTATGACTTCTGTTCGTCCCTACCGTGCCGCCCTACCGCTTAAGGAGATAATAAAACAGCTCAAGCAAGGCGCCGGACTTCAATTTGACCCTAAGTTGGTGGATGCTTTCATCAGAATTGTTGAGGCCGGACTTCCCGGCAAAGTGAATACAGCTCAGGACTCAGCCGGTGATCAAACTGACCAGTAGCCTCGGGTTTAGGGCATAGACCCACGTAATCTGGGAGATTTCGCCCTTCATGCAAGACTCAAGCATTAGCCGGCTACCACGTCGGGCGCACTCTGTTTTCTTACTAGGACACATATGTTACGTGAAAAATGTTGTATCGGGAAAGTGTAGGACTTCTCTGGTGATATCATAATGATTTCCCAGCCAGTTTTAATCAACAGATTTCTTAGTTCGCTGTAAGAGAAAAGATGATAGTAGCGGTAAATTGTCTTTTCCTTTAACCTCCAAGGGATTTGCTGCTCTTTCGATTTGAACCAGAATCTTGGTTGTCCGTGATTCCATACAGTCAAAAAAGCCTCGCCCTTGTGTTTTAATACCCGGTTCAATTCCATGAGTGCCTTTTCTCTCTCTTTTTCGCCTTTGATGTGGTGGTAAGCAGCTACTGATATCGCCCAATCGAAGGTATCGTTGGGGAAGGGCAGGGACAAGGCATTGGCATTTATTAAGTTGACATAAAGCCTAGATTTGATGGAATACCGCATGGCTTGCTTGAGCATAGATAGGGCAATATCCACCCCCCAGAGTTCAAAGTCCTGGCTGAAAGGCAAGAAATCCGGTCCGTGTGCACAGCCAACATTAAGCAGTTTTCCACTTTGCCATCTTTCTGTCAGTTCTTCAAGCTCTTCTCTTAGTAATGGCCAATGCCTCACTCGATACCAGCTTTCAGCTATTTGGTCGAAAATCTCTCTGTTTGTGGTCATAGATACACTTTGCTAAACTCTAGCCTATTATAGCGAAATGCTATTGAAGATAACATGAAGAAAGCATCTCGCACCATTTCTGGCGTAACCCCGGTAGCAGTCATGGCCAAGCCATTTCGCTGCCCCGGTAAATGTGTTTATTGCCCCACTTCTCCTGAGGCGCCCAAGAGCTATACTGTCGAATCTCCAGCGGTACTCCGAGCTCGAAATTGCGACTTTGATGCAAAGAAGCAGGTGGAGATCCGACTAAAGACATTGGCCGAAATGGGACACACCCAAGATAAAGTAGAGCTAATTGTCATGGGAGGCACTTTCCTGTCTTATCCCCGGGACTATCAGTATCGATTCATTAAGGGTTGCTATGATGCTCTGAATAGTATCCCTTCTACCAGCTTAGAAGAGGCTAGAGGATTGAATGAAAATGCCAAGCATCGCTGTGTGGGATTATGCATCGAGACGAGGCCTGATTTCTGCGGGGAGGAGGAGATAAAAAGCATGCTCGGCTTTGGCACCACCAGGGTGGAGCTTGGAGTACAGACTTTAGACGATGAGATTCACCGGCTAACAAAGAGGGGACATGGGGTACCTGAGGTTATCTCGGCAACCAGATTACTAAGGGACTACGGTTTTAAGGTTTACTATCACTGGATGCCTG
>CP070793.1:1400101-1404549 GCA_020346965.1 Chloroflexota bacterium
AAGGGATGTAGCAGGAAATCCAGGTAGCTTAGCCAGCCAGTCGACTGGATAACAGCGGCAACAAAGGAGACAGGGATGATGATCTTGCATATCCAGACAAAACTGCCCCACCCCCTTTTGGCTCCTGTGCGGAGGCCCGTTTTCAGTTGAGATCGGAATTCAGACATCTATGGCAAAATGGTCACTCATCAGTGTTTGGCACCGTGTATTCCTTAACTTTGAACCCAATATTGCGAACCTGTTGTTCCATGGCCTCCAAGGTTGTGCGTTTCGGACTACCTCTGGTCTCAGGTTTAGTAGCGTTAAGACCCGCAGCAGCGCTGGCCATGATAAGCGATTTTCGTATATCGTTAGCCGCAACATAGTAAGCAGCAAAGACCCCTGCAAAGACGTCTCCACAGCCTACCGTGCTGATTACATTTAGACCGAGCTTCTCAACGGGCAAGGCCGGGGCTTCGACTACCAGTGCGTTATCCGGTTCAAGCACAGCAGCCCCCTGAGAACCGAGTTTAAGCACTACTTGATTGATGAATCCCAATTCCCTCAGCTTCTGTAAGCTCGTATTTAACCCCTCTGTTCCCAGTAAAGCGCTTGCCTCCGTCTCGTTCAAAAGGAGCACTTCTGCTTCTCTGGCAAGAGATTGCAGTGCTTCCCGATTTGGTCTTATCAAAATCCCGGGGTCCCACAACACAGGGACACCACGCCGCTTTGCCAGCTTTATTAGCTCCTCTGCTATCTCTAAAGGGGGGTCAGTGAGGACAATCCCCCGGCACCCCTGTAGCTGCTGCTTGACCTGTGTTTTGCTCAGGTGTCCCAGACCCAGTCTGGCATTAGCCCCCAGATGGGTGGCAATGATGTTCTGTCCTGTCTGGTCAATCATGATATAAGCCTGACCGGATTCCACTCCCTCGACGGAGTCGATGCCTTCTGTGATGACTCCTTCATTTTCCAAGGCATTGATTTGCTTGCGAGCAATCTCATCTCCTCCCAGAGCGCCTATCAAGGCAACCTCTCTAGCCCCCATAATCCGCGCTGCCGCCACAGCAACGTTTCCCCCCGTTCCTCCCGATAGATGGGTGATATGTTTTACGGTAACCTCCTCACCGGGTACCGGCAGTCGTTCAACGTAGCATCCGATATCCCAGTTTATAGCGCCACAAACTACCAGGCTAGCCACATTAGTTACCCAATATGCGCGATATGAATAGCTTGAGAAAGCGAGGGCCTTCTATGCCAGAAGCTACGTGTATTAACGGAGAGCTATCCGATGGCAATATACGAGTAGCTCCTCTATCCCAGTCATTTCCTCTGACTACTTCCACCTTTGCCGAGGCAAAATCCAGCAAGGAAGCATCAATCAGCATTGCCAAAGCTAACGGGTCATGCATCCTGCAGCATCTGTGGTGTTTCACCTCGTATTCTACTAGTCGAGCTACCAGATGTGCAGCCGGTCCATGTCCTGCCCTAATCTGTTTCAGATGCTGATTATGCAGGCAGGCTGCAGGGTCCATAGAAACGTCCAACCCTACGGTGAAGATGTCCGCTCCAGAATTGAATACGATATGAGCAGCCTCAGGGTCCTGCCAGATATTGAACTCGGCAAAGGGAGTGCGATTCCCTTTGTCATATGGCGTTATACCATATGCACCCCCCATGATAACGAGCCTGTCTAAAAGTTCAGGCAGTTCGGCATGAAGCTCAAAAGCATGGGCTACATTGGTTAAAGGCCCGGTGGCTAACAGAGTGATTTCTCCTGGAGCATGCGAAACCATTTGTGCAAGGAAGTCCCAGGCTTTAGCCGGATGAAGCGGCAGCTTAGGAGGAGGTAATTCACAGTTGCCCAGCCCATCCGATCCATGGTAGCTCAAGGCATCTTCCAGAGGACGGTCCAAAGGCTTTGCTGCTCCCACCGCTACCGGGACCGTGCTCTCGTTCAGAAATTCCAATATACGGCGAGCATTGGCGCTTGTCATCTCCAAAGGAGCATTGCCTGCCACTGCGGTAATGCCAACAACCTGGACTTCAGGTGACTTTAATGCCAGAATCAAGGCCAGGGCATCATCGATACCCGGGTCCATATCCCAAACTACTTTGTACATATGATTCTAGGCGATACACTATCATAAATCTCAGAATAGTATAAGTGGAGCGGCAGAGAGAACTGTGATCAATGGCAGAATCTAGGCCTTCAGAGATTTATGGTATGGAATCAAGCCGCCGGCTTCCACCATGTCAACGAACCAGGCTGGAATTATCAGGTGAAACTCAAACTCTTTGCCGGTACTGAGGTTCTTAATAGTACCCTGTTTGAGGTCGATACTTATTTCATGCCCGGTCTCAAACTGGGCAGAAATCCCCGGCAAGTCTATGGCTGGGCAGCCGAGGTTCCAGAAGTTCCTGAAGAATATCCTGTGGATTGAGTCGGCAACTACAGCCTTGACACCCCTGTACTTCAGAGTTTCCGCTGCTTGCTGCCTGCTTGAACCAATGCCGAAGTTCTCCTGGGCGACTATAATGTCTCCCTTGGCAACCTTGGTTAGGAAATCCCGGGGCACATTTTCACGTTGCGAAACATCGCTAAGGCCGCTCTTGGCGATGAATTCCTGATATTGGCTCTGGCTCGTTTCATCGCCACCCATGATGAACCTCCCGGCAAAGAGTTCATCAGTGTCGACATCCCTACCAAACTTCCAGACACGACCTTTCAGTTCCATCTATACCTCTCAGAAAAATTCCCGTGGATCACTTATTTTGCCCTTCAATGCCGATGCCGCTACTGTTGCCGGTGATGCCAGGTATATTTTGGCAGTTGTATCTCCCACCCGGCCTTGAAAGTTACGATTGGCTGTGCTTATGCAGACCTCGCCCGGTCCTAGTATGCCCATATGCGCCTCCATACACGGTCCACATGTGGGGGGGCCAACCACAGCACCAGCCTCCACAAATATCGATATCAAACCCTCCTCAAGAGCAGCCTTTAAGACCTCCTGTGAGGCCGGTATGACGATAACCTTGGTAAGTTTGTCCACCTGCCTGCCCTTGAGTATTTTGGCAGCAATCCTCAAATCCTCCAGACGTCCATTAGTGCACGAGCCTATGAATGCCTGGTCGATTCTGGTGCCCTCGACCTCAGTAACTCCCACCGCATTGGACGGTTTTGGAGGTGCAGCCACCAGGGGCTCCTTAATATCATCAGCGTGAAATTCCAATGTTTCTGCATACTCTGCATCCTGATCACCCTGGACAATCTCGAAGGGCCCGCTGGTCCTGCCTTTGAGAAAATCTACTAGTTTCTGGTCAGGCTCGATAATTCCATTAGTAGCGCCTGACTCTATTGCCATATTTGCTAAGACCATGCGTCCCGCCACGCTCATTTGCCTTATAGCCGTTCCCGTATATTGAAGAGACTTGAACAAAGCGCCGCTTACGCCCAATTTCTTCAATACAAGAAGCATCAAATCCTTGGACATTATGGGAGGTACAAGTTTTCCCTCTACATTTATCCTGATAGTGCCAGGAACTCGCTCCCATAGCCTGCCCGTTTTGAAGACGGCGGCCATCTCGTCGACACCAATCCCGGTGGCAAAAGCACCAACCACTCCCGATGTCGTCGTATGGCTATCTACCCCAACAAGAATAGTCCCCGGCAGCACATGGCCTTTCTCTACAAGCACCTGGTGGGCTATGCCGCCCTTGCCAACTTCATAGTAGTTCTCTATACCCTGTTCAACGACGAACTTCTTTATGTTTAGGCACTTCTTGGCAGTATCTATATCTTTATTGGGCACATAGTGGTCCACAATCACTACTATTCTCGCCGGGTCCCAGACCTTTTTCACTCCCAGTTCCCTGAACCTGGCAATCGTATGTGCACCCAAAGCATCGTGCATCATAGCCCGGTCCACAGAGACTTCTACGATCTCGTCTGGCTTCACAGATTTCTTGCCGGCTTTTTTGGCCAATATCTTCTCTACAATAGTCATGGTCACCTTTCGTCCCGGAAACCCTTATATTATCCTACTGACCCAAGTAGCCGCAAATACTATCAATCAGCAGGCACCTTTGCACCAAGAGGCTCCGACATGATATTTTTCTAGGTTGTGGGTATAGAAGAAGTCATTGAGCTCTTAGAACAGGAATATGGTCCTCGCCAGTGGAAGTCGGACAGTGACCCTATTGATGTGCTCATAGAAACCATATTGTCACAAAATACCTCAGATGCAAACTCGGGAAGAGCTTTCACTTCTCTCAAAGCCGGATTCGATACCTGGGAAGCTGTAGCTATAGCTCCGCCAGAACGTATCGCCGAGATCATTAAATCCGGAGGGTTATCCCAAATCAAGGCAGTTAGGATCAAGCAGGTGTTGGGGCAAATTGAAAAGGAACAGGGTCATATCAGCCTTGATTCTCTCAAATCAATGAACATGTCTGAAGCTGAAGACTACCTG
>CP070793.1:1404649-1415649 GCA_020346965.1 Chloroflexota bacterium
ATGATATACGATGGACTAAAGCAAACCAATGCAAGGACGAGGATAGAAGCCTTTATACATCAGGCGAAGTTATACCATCAAAGATACAGCACGATTCAATAACCTGATATTTCGAATTCGTACAAAGTTAGCGCTGTCACGGTGTGAGCGGTCCAATCCTAGCTCCTAATGAGATACCCACGTAATATCACTTTTCTGTAATGACACACCACTCTCAGTGGAGCTCCCAAATTCGTGCAGACTCTAGAACTCAGGGTTTGAAGTCTTCCAGAATTATCCAATCAATTTGGTTGTCACCCTTGAGGACGGAAACAATATGGTTCTTGTATCGTAGTTGCTCCACTACAAATGACTGTCCATTATAGTCCAACGAAATGTGGTTCTCGTCGGGGACCGAGATTATCCGACAGGTCCTTAACCCACTTATACCAATGCCAATAACCTTCAGAATCGCTTCCTTTGCTGTCCAATAACGAAAAAAGGCCTCCCAAGACTTTTCCTTTAACTCCCATTCCTTGTCACTAGCCACACGTGCAAACAGCAATTCATCTCGGGGTTTTACTTCTTCGATATCGATTCCTACCTTATCTTTGCTAACCACCGCCACCACGTACTCAGGCTTGTGCGAGAGAGACCAGTAATTGCCATTAACGCGACACGGGGCACCATTTTCGTCCTTAAGCAGTTTTCCAAGTGTTACTCCGCTTTTTTTGGCACTCACTTTAAGTGCTTCTCGAGCAATTCGGCCTAGGTAGTCTATCTTTTCTCCACCACGCAGTCTACGTTCAGTTTGGATAACTGGCATAACTACTGGAAATAAAATCATGGGCTTACTGAATCCTCGTTGTCTTATCAATAATATCTCTATCAAAGTAGTTAACTGACATTCCGCAATCTACGACGACCCCTTGTGCGTTAATCCCACTGGAGCGATCGCTCAACAGGAATACTGCCGTATTGGCTACTTCTTGGGCAGTTAGAATCTTTTTACGAAGCGTTAGTTTTTCAGTATAAAGATAATAATTGACGAATCCTGGTATTCCGGCGGATGCTGAGGTTTTCAGCGGCCCAGCGTTAACTGAGTTAAATCTAATTTGAGAAAACGCACTAAATGATTTAGCCAGAAAACATATAGTTGAATCTAGGGCAGCCTTTACTGGAGCCATAAAGCCATAAGGTTCGGCTGCCATTCTAGTCGTTGATATTGATACGGTGACTATCGATGCCTTTTCATCCAATAGGTCTTTGAACTCATTAGCGATGGCTATTAACGAATAGCAAGAGATATCAATCGACTGCAGGAAGTCTTTCTTTGCCGTTTCGTGAAATGGCTTAAGCCCCTCATCGTAATTGGCAAAAGCGACGGAATGAACAATACCGTGGAGTTTGGGATATTTTGGGGAAATATCTTTGGCGAGTTTCCTGATATCCTGCCCGCGTTCGACGTCGCATACAAAGATATCAGAACCAGGAAGGATTTTGGAGACACTCTCCCTACGTTCTTTCGATCGAACACTATAGACTACTTTGGCGTTTGTCTGAGAAAGAACCTGTCCGATAGAGAAGGCGATGCTCTTCTTGTTGGCCACTCCAAAAACAAGAAAAGTCTTACCCGCGATGTTTAAGAAATCCATATAGTGCTCCTTCTATTTACATGTTGTATGTTAAGGCACCTCTTTGGCCAGTGTGACAGTGAACTCAACCGTAACCGAGATTTTGCCGTCAACTGAGGCTTTGCCCTTCATGAAATAGGCATTGCTCACTTTTTCAACAAGCTCCGCTTCAATATCCAGGGTACTGCCGGGCTTGACGATACTTTTGAACTTGGCGTTATTGATTCGGGTCAAAACAGGAATACCTTCGCTGATGCCACCCATTATATTTGAAAGTAGGATTGCACCTGTCTGAAATATGGATTCACAGATGAGCGCCCCGGGCATAATTGGTTGCCCCGGATAGTGTCCCTCAAAGACTGGTTCATCGGGCTTCACCTCTTTCTCTGTCTTGATTTTTGCTCCGCCTAATTCCACGATCCTGTCGACAAATAAGAATGGTGGACGATGGGGTATGGCATTTAGGATATCCTCCATCTCATAATCCTCCAGCCACTTCAAGGGTAGAACCGGTAACATAGGATGCCTCTTTGGAGGCTAAGAAAAGAACACAAGTGGCTACTTCTTCAGTGCTTCCAAATCTCCTTAAGGGAATCCTGGCCAAGTAGGATTCACGCAACTTATCCGGAATGTCTTCAATTAATTCGGTAGCAATGAATCCCGGAGAGACACAATTGACTGTAATGCCCCGAGTGGCAACTTCCTTGGATAATGATTTAGTCAATGCACTCAAGCCTGCCTTTGAAGCTGCATAATTCGCCTGGCCTTCAAAGCCGTATCTTTCCATCACCGAGCCTATGTTGATAATCCGTCCATACCGTTTGCGCATCAGGCTTTTAACTGCAAATTTGCACATATAAAAGATTCCAGCGAGATTGACATTCATCACGTCGTGCCAGTCCGATTCTCTCATCATGGCCAAGACAGAGTCCTTTCGAATACCGGCGTTGTTCACCAGAACTTCAAAATTCTCATATTTCGTGTCCATGTATCTAAAAAACTCTTCTACGTCTTGGTAATTTGATACATCAAGTTTCTGGATATCTACATTCTCAATAAACTGGCCGCTATCTTGCTTAAATTGTGCCGCCGCAGCTTCATTTGCGGTATACGTGACAATAACTCTGGCACCAGCCTTCAGGAAACTCTCGGCAATGGCTTTACCTATTCCTCTAGTACCACCGGTAACGATGACAGTCTGGTATTTATAGTCATACATTTCTCGCTCCTGTCGACAAGAATTTGTCCACGTTATTGGCAACAATTACTCCGTAGTTAGCTGCACCCAGCCACCCGGACATGATAATCCCCACGGAACCGGTATGGAAAAGTCCAGATATCTCTTTAGGAAGCCCCGTGCTGATCTTCAATCCTTCAAATTTGGTGCCGAAAGAAGCCCCACTCAAGTGTAGTGTATACCTTTGAAATGTTCTTGGGGTGGCGGCCTCCAGGTAATCTACCTTATCTCGAATCTTAGGCACGTACTTCTCCAGAGCATTAAGCGTTCGTTGAATTAAATTTTCCTTAGCAGTTTGATATTCTTCTTCAGATAGGTTAGTCCAGTCTGCGTACTTGGCGTTAGTAGAGGCTACGACCGAAAACATATCGGAGCCAGGTCGCGTTTGCGGATAGTAGATTGAGAAGGTCCGACTGGTAGTGTTTTTACTGCAAAGTTCTTTGGACTCGAATTTCTCCGCCTCTGAGGTAAAAAGCAAATCGCCTATATAGTCGATTCTCTCGCCCGTCCTGATACCTATATACACTTGACAACTGCTGTTATTAAGGCGCACTTTCTTGGCTTCTTCAACGAAGCCTTCGGAGAAGTTCTCGTCTCCGACTAGTCTATGAACAGTTGATAATAGATTACCATTGGAGACAACAGTTTTGCCTTTGATCGTTCTTCCATTCGCTACCACTCCGGCAACCTTTTTATCCTCGATGCCAATTCTTTCCACCAGACATCTGGTTCGAATATCAACCCCATTCTTTTTAAGCTCCGCCCTCATCATTTCGATAATCTTGTCCGTCCCGCCTCGAAAGGTATAAACACCCTTGTTAAGGAAATTGGAGAAGACTATCCCGTAGGTTATCGCAGGGTCATCCAAGGTCGACCCATTGGCATAGGTGATTGGTTCCATTATCATGCGGACAATATCGTGACGACCGGGAAAGAATTTTTCAAAAAGCTGCCTCGTAGTCATAGTTTGGTCATCATAAAAGTTCATGCCTCGGAGTGTGTTAATGAAGTTATCAATAGTCTCTCCGGGGATATTGAAGTGTTCCTGCATTACACGTTTGAAATCATCGCTATCATAAGTCGTTGTGAGGGAGAACTGAGGGTTGTCCAATCGAATACCTTTGAGTTGAACGATGGAGTCAGCAATTTCCGGGTTCCAATACTTACGGCAGGTTTTGATCATACCCACTGGAAATCCGTGCAAGGAGATATCAAAGATGTGTCCTCCCTTTCTCTTGAACCACGCGGCCAATCCGCCAAGGTTAGTATGTTGCTCCAGAAGTAAGACGGAATGACCTACTTTGGCCAGCATATTAGCACAGGTCAATCCTGCCAAACCGCTGCCAATGACAATTACATCGTATTCTGATTTTGTGTCTTTCAACCAATCGCGGTTCATTGAATCTCCGCTTTTCATGCCCCCTGCAGAACATGAAGATTTGCTATGGAGATACCACTAAGCATTGCTCCGACAATCCCCAAGAATCCCTGGTCAGTGCCACAGACGAATAAGTTGTTTAAATGAGTCCTGCCCGTTTTTACTTTATTCGGCATACCATAGACCGCGCCATTTATATGACCAGTGAATCTCTGGATTGTCTTGGGAGTGAAAACGTCCGTAAAGACTATAGAATCACGAAAATCAGGCATGAGTTTCACCACTTCATTGAGAGAGGTTCCGAGCCAGGCAGCCTTTTGCGCGTTATACTCTTCCTCGCCCAGTCTGTCCCAGAGGTCGAAGTTAGCGAGGTTAGTTATTCTTATCATGCCCTCCGGTAGGGGATTTTCGTATTGGAAATTATTGGGGCAGCATATGACCCCGCTGGAAACGTTGACCAGCTCATCAGGTTTTCGATAATCAAATCTATCTGAATTGTTATAAAAGATGATGGTCGTTTCGTGCCCTTTCTCAGCAGGCTGCCTGTTTAGCACCGTAATGAATTCTACCATAGAGAGTTGCCCTGCTTTATCCTCTATTCCCGCGGGATCATAGTTAGACAGGAGTCTCATGGTTTCAACATACCCAGCGGAAGAGAGTATCTTACCGGTTGTGAGAACTTCACCGTTCTCGAGCTGGACAGATTCAACTCTGTCATTGGTAGCTTGAATACTTGTTACTGCGCTCCTCATTCTCAATTCACCACCACAACTCTTATATTTTCTCACCAGCACGTCAAGGACTTGGCGCACGCCAGCTCGAGGTCTGGCAAAACCTTCACAGTAGATGCCCTTGAACATAATGACAAACTGGCTGAACTCTATATCGTTTTCCTGAGCATTTCCGTAAAACATTAGCGGGCAAAAAACCATATCGATAAGAAGCGGGTCAGAAATAATAGAGCCCACAATTTCGCGAGCTGAAACTGGTTTGGCATACAAGTTCAGCTCATCATATTCGAAAATGGTCTTGAGCAGTTTTCGGAAATTATCAGCCTGCGCTGGGAAATTATCGACCACCTCCTGGACAAATAATTCGAGGCCGTTATTGAATCTGAGGGTTTTATCCGGAAATTTTATTGCGGACATTCGCTGTGGGCAAAGATCAAAATCTTCTCGTTTTAGCTTGAGTTGCCGGAGTAGCTTTGGCAGTGGCGTTAATCTAACACCCACAGGAACATAGTTGGTAACAGCATGAAGGCCGACATCGAATTTACGTCCCCCACGGTTGTAAAAGGAATTAAGCCCGCCAACACGATGATGCTTCTCGATGATGCACACCCTTTTATCGTAGTAAGCCAACCTAATGCCAGCAGCAAGGCCAGACATCCCTGCGCCGATAATCAAAACATCGTAATCCACAGTCGGGCTCTTTTCAGGAAAAAGCTCTAACTTGAACCTTTAATCCTCGGGGGAAATGATATAAGAATTTGTGCTTCTGGCTTAATAACACTACCAGTTAAAGGTCTTTCATCCGTGGCTCTAGATAAGCTACAGAGCTATCTATCGTGGCTAACTGCATATAGTCATCTTCAGGAACTTCTATACCGTAACGTTTTCGTAGCTCCATAATAATGTCTAAGAAATCCATTGAGTCCAATTCAACTTGCTCTCGGATCGGGATATCGCCCTTAAGATTGGTCAGGTCCTCATCCGGTATAATTTCGGCGACAATCTCCATAAGGACGGATTTAATTTGCTCCTTGGTCATGTACCCCCCATTTGCTTATTTGAAAATGGCGTTTTCAGATCTATTCTTCAAGCCTTTTTATAATGACGACCGAATTGATGCCTAGCATTCCGAAGGAATTATTCAATATATAGTTCACCTTGTCAACCTTTTTAGGTTCATTAATAACCAGGTTCTCAAATGAGCATTCGGGGTCTAGTTGGTCTACATTGATCGTCGGATGAACGATGTGGTCTTCGAAAGAAGGTAAATTCCCCGCCAATTCCAGAGCGGCAGCTGCCCCCATGGTATGACCAATATAACTCTTGGTGTTGTTTATATATGCATCGGTACAGCTGCCGAAGACTTCTCTTATTGCCTGGCACTCTGCGGTATCTCCCTCACGAGTTCCGGTCGCATGTGTATTGATAATATCCACATCTCCAGGAGAGATGCGGGCCTTATTGAGGGCGAGTTTCATGCACTCAGCTTGCCTTTCTGAGTTTGGGAGAACGAAATCAGAAGCATCTGAGTTAACAGCATACCCCACTATCTCGCCATAAATCCTGGCTCCCCTCTTAAGGGCATCGCCCAGCCTTTCCAGAATGAAAATGGAGCCGCCTTCGGAAACAACCAGACCATTCCTATTTTTATCGAAGGGCCGGCAAGCCTTTTCAGGGTCTCTGTGAGAAGCCAAAGCACCTTCGCTTCTAAAACTGGCAAAAGCACCAAAGGCATGAATAGTCTCTGAAACCCCGCCAGCTAGGGCCAAATCAACTTCACCCAGCAGCAACATTTGGAAGCCTTGTATAAGTCCAATATTACCGCCAGCGCAAGCGGCCCCCAATGTGTAATGTGGCCCGGTAATTCCCATATTCAAGGTTACTTCGCCGGCTGGATTGTTGGCCACTATTCTGGGGTTGTAATGGTGTGACACGAATGTTGTATCGTAATCGAATTGCTTGATTTCATATATTTGCTTTTCCGTGTCCACATTACCATGCTCGGTAATCCCGACATAGACGCCAATCCTCGATTTGTCAAGGCAGGCAAGTTCCAATTTGGCATCAGCGATTGCCTCGTGAGCACAGTAGATCGCTACCGAGCCGGCCCTCGTTCCTCGACGTAATTCCTTCTTCTTTTGATACTTGAGTGGGTCGAAATGGCATACACCAGCCAACACTTCACCCATATAGCGGACGTTGAATTTTTGGATCCCGGATTTGCCCGTAAGTAGGCTTTCTCGAAATTCCGCCAGGTTATTTCCGTTTGGCGCCGTCAGACCGACCCCGGTGATAACAATTCGTCTTGCGTTAGGTTTTCCTGCCATCATGGGATATGATTTCCATCAAGAATGCATATATTAGGGCAGTTTGAGGAAATCTAGTTGCATTGCTACTAAGGAGTATTCCTCTGACTTCATGCTGCTGGGGCTATCTTCTCTACCATTCTAGACCCAGCATTAGACAGACTATGCCACTGCCAATTCCCATCATGGCAACCTTATCACCAGGGCTAAGGCAACCCTGGTCAATTCCGATAGCCATGGTAATGGGCAGAGAAACCGACCCAATGTTTCCTAGGTATTCTACGGTCGAAAAGTCTTTTGCTTTCTCTAGTCCCAGGGTCTTGAACAATAACTTACTATGCACAGCGCTAACCTGATGAGTAAAAAACCTATCTACGTCGGGGTTCTCCCACTCAAGTTCATGTTTTACGGCCTCCCAGGTGTCAGGTGCCAATCTTGCTCCATTCTTTAGCAGTTCAGTGGAGTTTGTGTGCATGTCAGGCAAAATGCTTGGATCAAAGAAGCAGGTATCCTCTTTTATACGGCAAAGATCATTGTGCTGTGAGGCTGCGCGCGTTACTCCGCCAAGAAGCTTATGACCTTCTCGCGACAAGGAGGAGTGAGTCAGTACCGCTGCTGCTGCTCCTGACCCCAAAGTCAGAGTAGCAAAGGCCGTTTTGACTTTTTCCTTGGTGATGTGCGGGTCTCTCAAAATCTTATCGATTATTGCATCAACAACTCGTTTGCTGCTCTCAGAACCAACTACAATCCCTGCTTTTACCTGACCCAACTCGATCATATTGGCCAGAGTTACCATTCCGTTAATGAAACCGAGGCAGGCATTTGAGATGTCAAAAATGGTAGCTGTGGATGGGAGACCTAGGGAATCGTGGACTACCGTAGCCGTTGCTGGCTCCAGGAAATCACGGGATACCGACGTATGCAGTAGACATCCGATATCCTCCTTTTCGACTCCAGACTTGGCAACAGCCTTCTCTGCTGCCTTTATGCTGGCCTGGCTGGGCGCAACTTTGTCGTTCCACAATCGTCGTTCACGAATCCCTGTCATCATTTCCAGGCGTCCGTAACGGAGATTCAACTTTTTATATATCGGAGCTAGTCTTTCCTCCAGGCTCAAAGATGTAACGGTAGTCTCAGGTAGTTCATAACCAAAAGACTCAACACAAACTTTCTTGTACCTCATTCAGTACTCTACTTTTTCCTTGCAAGCATCGTAGGAATCCACGACGAATCTAGCTGTATCAACTGCACAGGTTCACTTCGGTCTGCTCGATATTAATCTCGGAATATGGAACTTAGTTCTGATATTTTCCCACCTTCCTGTTGACTCAGGGGGAATTAACTCGTCCGGAATATATTTCCCCACCCCGGCAAGGACGGTACAGACTTTCCTCGAGTTCGCCACTTCGTCGGGAACATACTCGTCAGCCATAGCAATAGCAAAGGAGCGCAGTCTATTGGAAGCTACTTTTTCGACCACTCTAATTCCGAAGGAAATCAACCTATTTGGGACACGCCTATCCAAAAAATTGAGGCCAAAGAGCAGCAGCCTGTCTGGCGCATATTTATCTACAGCCTTCACAACAATAAAGAACCCTCTCCTCGATATGGGTCTAATTATGGAATCAAACTTGGGTTTCTTTTCCTGTGCTACTTTGTCCTCTTCCATTTGCTCTCTCCCGGACAGTATATTCTTATCACGCTTTACTACTATTTGTCAAAGATAATATTATCCTTCCGCTGATTGACACGCTTCAACAACTGGGGTAGAATACATTGTTTTGATATGGCCGACGTAAAGCTTGGTTCAGGTGAGAGTTTCGAGGCCCTGCTGCGTAGGTTCAATAGACAAGTGCAGCAGGACCGTATTTTGGCTGAAGTTCGCCGCCGTAAGCATTTTGAAAAGCCCAGCGAAGAGAGGAGAAAAAAAGCGGCAGCGAAAAGGCGGAAAAGTTCCAGATAGTTACCCCACAAGAACTTCGTTTTCAGGTAGCCTTAGGTTTATTCATTGACATCTTTGGGGTCTCGTTAAGAACAGTAAAACGGATTTTTCGTATGGAGATGGTAGCCAGGAAATGACACTTAAGGACAATATTCAGGAATCCCTCAAAAGAGCACTTAAGCAGCAGCAGAAAATAGAAGTTGCCACATTAAGATTACTATTATCTGAAATAAAGAACGCTGAAATTGCTCAGCAAAAGCCCGCCGACGATAGCAAAGTGCTTGATGTTATTACCAGGGAAGTGAAACGTCGTCGGGAGAGCATCGAAGCCTTTAAGCAGGGGAATCGTGGCGATCTCGTAGCGCAGGAAGAAGCAGAACTGGCGATCCTCATGAGCTATCTCCCTGAGCAAATGAGTAGGGAAGAGATCATAGCAACAGCACGACAGGTGATTGATACGGTCGGAGCTCAGGGGCTGAGCGACAAAGGCAAAGTCATGTCTCAGCTTATGCCTCAACTCAAAGGCAAAGCTGATGGTAAAGAGATAAGCGATATAGTTACAGAATTGCTTACTGCCGTCTAGACTAAGAAGGCGGTCGAATTTTCTACATTATGGCGGTATGGAGATAAAAGATTACCGCCATTATTCTTTAGCATGGAAGTTTCTCCATTTCGAGGTATAAGTTATAACCAGAGAATAGCCGGCGATCTCGTCCAAGTTATTTGCCCGCCATATGACATCATCACTCCTGAACAACAAAAACTCTACTACCAAGAAAGTAGCTACAATGCTATTCGCCTGGAATTCCCCACTGAAAGCCAGGAAACGACAGTAGATCACTATCAAAGGGCAGCTACTACCTTTCAACAGTGGTTGAAGCAAGAAATTCTTCAACTTGACAGCGTAGCCAGTTTCTACCTGCATGACCATCGCTTTGCGTATTCAGGCGAAAGGAAGACGAGGCGCGGCCTAATAGCTCGTGTTAAGCTTGAACCCTGGGGCACTGCCATATATCCTCACGAAGAAACCTTCCCCAAAGCTAAAGGTGATCGTTTGCAGCTGATGCGAGCTTGCCAGGCTACTTTCAGTCCGTTACTTGCTCTTTACCATGATCCGGAGCAAAAAATCGCCCCGGTATTGTCCGGCATAACACAAGAAAAACCGTTAATATCGTCAAAAGCAAAGCGAAGCAATCTCCCCGACTCTAACGAAGCTCATACTCTATGGGCAATAACAGAACCGGAAATCAAGCAGGAGCTAAGTCAGTTTCTATCCTCTCAGCCCCTTTACATTGCTGATGGACATCACCGCTATGAGACAGCCCTGACTTACCAACAGGAAAGAGCAAAAGACCAACCTGTAACTGGCAAGGAAGCTTTCAATTATGTAATGCTGGAGTTAGTCGACTTTTCTGACCCTGGGCTGGTGATTCTACCTCTGCACAGGTTAGTGCGCGGTATACTGCCCTCTATCTTGGGAGAGCTGGAAGACCGACTCAAGAACTTCTTCGTTCTTGAGTCTGCACCCTTAAAAGATGACAACTGTCAGATCCCAACCGATAGCTGCTTGGGAATCCTTGGCTTACAGTCTGGCTCATTGGTCTTATTGAGGAAACGTCGGGATATTTCCCTTGACGCTATGATGCCAGGCAACAGGTCCCGAGCTTATCGGCAGTTCGACGTTAGCATTCTCAATCATATTATTTTGGAAAAGATAATGGATCTCACTCTAAGAGATAACATCGCTTACACCGTAGACCTGAAAGAAGCTCACCAGCAGATAAAGGACGGGG
>CP070793.1:1415749-1418731 GCA_020346965.1 Chloroflexota bacterium
CACGGTTGGCGTGGCCGGCCCCACGAGGCCAAAGGGTTAGGCCACGGGTTTCTGGTGCCAGTGCGACTATGGGGCCATGGCCATGCCGGGGCGACTCAGAGGCAGGCAGGCTTATGTGCTTAAGGTTGCCAGCTCAGGAACGGATAGGTTTAGTCGTCGACGATATTCCAGATATAGGCAGGGTTGCGTGTGCCAGGGTCGGCTACTGGGATTATGTCCCAGTCTGCACCTGAGAAAGTGGCGATGTCCTTCATCTGTGCCGTCGTCTTACCCGTTCCGCCAGCCGAATTATCTTTTCCGCTGGTTTCGATGTCCCAGAAAGAGTCTCCCACAGCGCCATAATTCTCTCCCACCAGACCGCCAACATTATAATCGCCAGTCACGTTGCCTATAGAATAACAGTTGCTCACAATGACTCCCCGATTCGCTCCCACCAGACCGCCAACATAACTATCGCCAGTCACGCTGCCGGTAGCATATGAGTTGCTAACATTGCCCCAATTTTGCCCCACCAGACCGCCAACAGACATAGGAACATACCCAAGGCCAGTCACGGTGCTGGTGCAATAGGAGTCGCTCACATCGCCTCTATTCCATCCCACCAGACCGCCAAGCCAATAGTGATAGCCAGCCACGTTGCCAGTAGCATAGGAGTTGCTCACAGTGCCCCAATTTCGCCCCACCAGACCGCCAACATTATAATCGCCGGTCATGTTTACATTATCAGCACCTAAGTCAGTCACTTTTCCGCCAGGGGCAAGGTATCCAAATAATCCGACAGTGTAAACGAAGTCAGAGTTGAAGCTCAAGTTCGATATTTTGTGACCATTGCCATCAAACTCTCCGGCCAGATAAGGAATGTAGAAGTTGGGTTCAGTAGCTAAGTCAAGGTCGTTTGTCAATCTGAACTTCAGGGTATCATTTTGACCAAACGCCAGTAGCTGTTTGAAATCACTGACATTGCTTATCAAGTAATAACCATCTTCTTGAGAAAGCCTTTCACTGACATCTAAAGACTTATCGTTAGCCAGCCATTCCTCGAAGTCCTCATCGAACAAGGCTCCAATGGTAATTACGTTCTCGCCGTTAATCAGAACCTCGTCGTAGTTATAGTAGGAGTTGCTCACAGTGCCGTTATAAATCCATCCCACCAGACCGCCAACATGCTCGTTGCCAGTCACGCTGCCTGTGGAATAGGAGTTGCTCACAGTGCCTTCATTTCTTCCCACCAGCCCGCCAACCCTCCCGAAATTGCCAGTCACGCCGCCTGTGGAATAGGAGTTGCTCACAGTGCCATCATTTCTTCCCACCAGCCCCCCAACATAGTCACCGCCAGTCACAGTGGCGTTCACCACGCCGATATCTTTAATGACTCCTCCCTCACCAACATAATCAAAAAGCCCCACATAACGTTTGCCAGGACAATTGATAAACATGCCCCTTATTTCATAACCCTGACCGTTGAAGGTTCCAGTAAATTGGCCATAATAAGTTCCAATCGGTTCCCAGCCCTCTCCCTGGTTGGCTGTCGGGCTCGCCAGTTCCTCATAACCGGCAGTGGTGGAATCAAGGTCGTTCATCAGAATGTATTCACCGTCCAGGTTGCTCCTAACGGCATCCAAATCATACCAATCCCGTATTTCTAGGTTTTCGTCGAAGTTAGCGGTGATAGACTAGACTCCGTTCATGGTGATGGTGGTTGAGGCAGCATAAACATCGGCGATGGTGTCCACATCACCGGTCCAGCTGACTAATCGGTAGCCAGCATCTGGAGTCGCCACTACGTCAACCACTGTGCCGCAGTAATAATTGCGAATGCCCTCGCCAGGGACGGTTACTGAACCCCCAGCGGTGCTGGTGATATTGAGGATACCACACTCACCGTCACCATCACAGCCTACCATTCCCGCAATTAAGGCTGCCGCAACCAAAAAGACGCTGACTCTGGCTATGTAATGGCGTCTCCTCGAGCTGGATATTATCTTCATGCCCTATGTTCACCCTAGAGTACTTATGACACTATTATATCATATGATAACATTGTTAAATTCTCATTAAGGAAGTTATTGGTAGATTCTTATGCGGCATCCAAGCCATGGCCGCCGGATGCGCTTCCAGCCCACGGCCCGGAGGTCGCAGATTCAAATCCTGCCCCCGCCACCAAGGTAGAGATAAGGGGAGCAGTATTGCTCCCCTTCGATGTCTTTTTATCAAGGTAACTCACCTTCTACGCATGAAGAAAATCACCAGTGCGACTATTATCACCGCCCCTATAATCACGGCAATTAGCAGCCAGTTGATTGATGGTTCCCCTTCGAAGTTGGCGGTTATGGAGTAGTCGCTGTTCATGGTAATGTTGGTTGAGGCAGCATCAACATGGGCTATGGCGGCAATATCGCCAGTCCAGTTGGCAAATCGATAGCCTTCTTCAACCTCGGCGACAAGATTAACCCCTGTTCCCTGGTCATATGTGAAAGTCCCCTCACCGGGAGCAGTTACCGTGCCTCCAGCGGTGCTGGAAACGGTCAGGTCAAATTGAGGCGTCATCTCCTCAAAGTTGGCGGTGACGGAGTAGTTATCATTCATGGCAATGGTGGTGGTGGCATCCTCGATATCGGCAATGGTGGCAATATCGCCAGTCCAATCGACAAATCGATAGCCTTCTTCGGGCTCAGCGACCAGGTCGACCACCGTACCGCAGTCATAGGACGATGTACCTTCTCCCGGGGTGGTTACCGAGCCGTGGGTGGTGCTGTCTGTGGTAAGGTTGTAGCTCAGGAGTACAAAGTTCGCAGTGATGAAATAGTCACCGTCCATGGTGATACCGGTTGAGGCGGCGTAGATATCGGCGATGGTGTCCACATCACCGGTCCACTCGACGAACTCGTAGCAGGCATCAGCCTCGGCCACCAGGTTGACTACTTCACTCTCGCAATAGGCAAAAGTCCCCTCGCCGGGAGCGGTTACCAAACCGCCAGCAGC
>CP070793.1:1418831-1424757 GCA_020346965.1 Chloroflexota bacterium
ACAGGGTGATAATAACGACCGAAGATATCTCCAAATTCTTTGAACATCTGAATTGTGCCTGCTTTGGACTTTCTGATCGCCATTTCCTGAGCCACTTTCGCCTCCGAATATATGTCGGGGGGCGCGAAAGCCCCGAGGGTCATTGGGTTATCGGGGTCTAATGCAAAAGGATAGTGAAAATTGGGAAGAAACTCATCTACTTTTTCCTGCTCTGGCAAGATAACCGGCTCCGTTACATGCGTGAGGTGAAACCCATCAAAATGGACCATGACTGGCAGAAGGATTGCCGGATCTTCACCAACGCGAAATGCCCAGAGAGTCATATCAAATGCCTCCTGGCTATTCTGGCAAAATACCTGTATCCAGCCGGTATCCCTGACAGACATGGCATCTGAGTGGTCTCCCCAAATACTCAGTGGGGCGGACAACGCCCGATTGGCCACCGTCATAACCACCGGCAGCCGCATAGCTGACGCAACGTATAGGACATTGTGCATATATTCCAATCCTGGACCTGCAGTGGCAGTGAAAGTCCTTGCCCCTACCGCGGCCGCTCCAATACATGTACTCATGGCTGAATGCTCCGATTCCACCGGAATATAAGCGGCATTTAACTCACCGTCCGCTACCATCTCCGCAAGCCGTTCGGGAATATGCGTTTGGGGCGTTATAGGATAGGCCGCAATAACATCAACGTTAGCCATCTTAGCTGCTTCAGCAGCAGCATGTGAAGCTTCTAACCCCACTCTTTTGCTCATTCTTCTTCCTCCTCTATCATAGTCACAGCGCCCTTGGGACACACCTTGGCACAAATACCACAGCCCTTACAGTAGAAGAGATCACTCTCGTAGTATCCATCCTTGAGAGGCTTGATGGCCGCATCCGGACAATGAAGCCAACACAGGCCACATTTGTTACATTTTTCTTTATCGGTTACAGGTCTTTGGGTCCTCCAATCCCCTGTTCTGCGCAGGGCAGCATTCCCTGCTTCTGTAATTACATTGCCAACTTTCAGATTTCTCCAGGTAAAATCAGTCCCCGTTTCTAACCTCTTCTCCGTCATTTGTTACTCCTCTATTGCAGTCTCCTTGTAGGCTCTGTTCATAGCATCGATATTACCTTTGGCTCGCGCCCCAAACCTTTCCTGTAGCTGCTCAACCACAGAGTCAGGTCTCACAACTTGAGCGACTTTCAACAGTGCGCCTATCATAGCGGTGTTAGTGATAGGAACTCCGATGGTCTCTCTGGCGATCAATGTAGCGTTAACCACAGCTATAAGCCATCCATATCCGAATTCAGATTTCAGTTCAGCAGGTGATTTCCTGGAGTTAACTATGATTCTACTATTCTTCTTCAGCCCTGAGGTTATGTCAACTGCACGCAATAACCCAGGATCGAGCACAACCACTACATCAGGCTCATCAATCGGTGTCCTGGTCCTGATAAATTCGTCGCTTATCCTCAGGAAGGCAATGACTGGCGCTCCTCTCCTTTCAGGTCCGAAGCTAGGGAATGACTGAGCATACTTCCCTTCGCTTATAGCAGCACGAGCAATTAACTCTGCAGAAGTCACCGCTCCCAATCCTCCCCGGCCATGCCATCTTACCTCAAGAAGCTCAGCCATAGCTTAACACCTCCATATTATATGCAAAGCGACTGATTGCTTTTAATCTCTGGTTTCATTCTGAGTATTCCTGTAACTGATTGATTTAGCAGATCCAGTCGCAGAATAGACTCACACCTCACGCAATCCGTCATTTGATCAGCCAAAATGAATCGGGTAACTACATTTGAACTACCTGACTGCAAACTGCCCCTGAAGGGACTCGAACCCTTGCACCTGGCTCCGGAGGCCAGCGCTCTATCCTCTGAGCTACAGGGGCTGTGTCATTTTCAATAGTGTATCACAAACCAATTCCCGAGTTAAACAAGGCATAAGCTCCAAAAACATAGAGCGCTATCAAAGCCGGCGCATACCAGCTAGCTACCCGAAAAACCTTACGCCTTTGCCGAAACCTAAGTCCGATAATAACCAGAAAAGTCATCGTCACTGCTACGGCGGCAATAATAAGATGACTTCTCGACACTGCGGAAAGAATAGATCCTTGCCCATAGGCAAGGTCAATCGGGGCGATTATAGCAATATCGAGCATATTGGCACCTAATATATCGGCCACTGCCAAATCTACGGCACCTATACGTAGGGCACTGATGGCGACCACCAACTCCGGCGCCGAGGTGGTAATCGCCAGAAATAAGGTCCCGACAAATGTATTACCCCAACCGGTAGTTTCACTGATTTCATCACCGATGAAGGCCAGCCATATTCCAGCAGCAATAACTGCTACAGAGGCTAGAATAAACCTGATCCACACCGTCTTTGCAGTATACATATCGTATTGTAGGGACGTGGCAGGAGCTACCTGGGATTCCTGACCTCGTTCACGGCGAAATGCCCACCATGCTCCCAGCAAATAGAGTACGATAATAACGATGCTTGGTATCCCTACCCAACCTGAAGCCAAAACGGGAAATCTGCCCGCAACAATTATGCCCGCGGCAGCAACGGCAATGAGCAATGCTCCCCAGCCAGCCGTTATCATATGCCTCGGGCTTGCCACAGATAAGACTGGAGTACGCGAGTGAAGGATATCAATTACAGCTAAGATAGAAAGATTGAAGCAACAGCTTCCAAGGAGCGTGCCCATAGCTAAATCAGCCGAGTGAACGAGTGCTACAGAACTGATAGAGGTGACCAGTTCGGGCATTGTCGTTATAAAAGCAACAAGTACCAGCCCTATCCATATCCGCCCCAACCTCGTCTTTTCTGCGATAGCATCGCCGTACCGAGCTAGCCTCGTTCCGGCAAACAGAACAATAGCCAGGCAAATAGCAAACTTGAGCCAGATCAAAAGCTGCTCCTGAAACCAAGCAAAGTAGGGCAATCATACTATATGGGGGGGAAGCCTGCCAAGAATCACTCCATTTATTTCATTATCCCACTTAGAGTAGCCTCAGGAGTTGGAGGTCAATATACCGAAGAACTATATGGTAACGTGTACTTATTTGCATTTACGAATGTCAACTGTTAATGCCGAGTTTATCGAGAGGTGAATCACCAGGGTTGCCGGTTGATAAGTCCCAGCCCAGAGCGTGGTAGTAGCCATCCTTCAGTTCCTCCAGGGGAATTACTTCCCCTTTGGTCGGGCCATCGGGTTTGGGTTCATTTAATAACCTTCCCGGCAGTGCGTCATCCTCTCGCGTAATGCCTTCACGCATATTGAATAGGCGCTCTTGACATATAATTCTGGTACCGGCTTCTTTCAGTTCATTGAATGACCAGGCTTTTCCGAATAGGGATGAGACATTCTCATCTATGGGGCCAAAGACCCGCCGCCCAAATACACAGCATGGAATGGAATCTGAGAGCACCTGGTTAATAGCGATGTTCTTTACCTGTTCGCCTTTGCCTTCTACTTTAAGTCTGGTTCCGTCGAGGGCTTCCACTATAGCTATCCACCCATAACCGTGATGGCATCCTCCTCGATTGTTAATCGCAAATTGCAGGGCTTGGCCGTTGGCACCACGGCACTCATAGCCACCAAGTTCCAGACCTTTAACATGCATGGCGAATGACTCAGATCCTTTAATCTCCTTCGATGCTCTTCTCACACCTTCTGAAAGCAGCAATCCAAACCCCTCTTGACTGACTATTTTCTTCAGCATCGCAATCATTGCTTTGTCGTCACCAAACCGAAGTTCAATGCCGTCAGTATCTTTTATCCCTATAAGGCCATTTTCAAAGCACTCCATGGCAAAGCCAATACTTGCTCCGGCTGACATGGTGTCAATACCATTTTCATCACATATCTGGTCCGCAGCAATGATCGCCTCCAGTTTGTCAACTCCACAATTCGGGCCAAAAGCGTAAATTGTCTCATACTCAGGGCCGTCACAGTGTGCGCCTTGATACGCCCCCTTCTCAACCTCCATATAAGAAGCACAAGGTGTAGGGCAAAAGGGACCACATGCCCTGTTCTGCCAGGTCCACTCTTTTTCATGAGAGGGGAAGCTGAGCTTCTCGGCAGCCTCAAATGTTCCCCCTTGCCAGTTTCGTGTGGGCAGCAGCCCCAGCTTATTCAGTGTGTCAAAGTTCCCGCGGGTGCCGTAGCGGCGCCATGAATCTGCCCATTTCTTGTTTTCCTTTACTCTACCCACGATATCCTTTCTTATTCTTTCAAATCCCTCCCGATCTCCAACTTCTATCTCCCGATCTCCATGGACTACTATTCCTTTAAGCTTCTTGGATCCCATAACACAACCCGAACCTCCCCTGCCAAAAGCACGATAGATAGGACCATCAACCATAATAGCCGCATATCTAAGTACCCTTTCTCCGGCCGGGCCAATTGCCATTGTGGCTGCCTTCCTCGCCGATAAAGCCCCCAGCATCGCTCGCTGTGCTTCCCATGGTTCCGTACCCCACACGGAGGTAGCATCCTTGAACTCAACCTTCTCGTTGCTTATCACAAGATAAGTCGGAGAATCAGCAATCCCAGTAACGTCAATAGCCCATAAACCAGCCTTCCTAATCTGGTGTCCAATCGTTCCACTGGACATTGCGTACAAATAGATACCGGTCAGCGGCGACTTAGTATTAACTGTTGTCTTGGAAGAATAGGACAAATTCGTACCGTTGGATGGGCCAGCAGTGAATATAAGATGATTCCGTTCATCTAAAGGATCAATGCGCGGGGGCACTGAATTGTATAAAAGATAGGCTCCCAGACCTCTACCTCCAATATACTGCCTGATTATCTTATCTGGAACCTCTTCGATTCGATAAGATCTGTTCGACAGGTCTATCCTAAGTATCTGGTTTGTCATACATTCACTCCTTTCGCCATCGGGTGTCTTGCTATACTTAGTTATCAGAGTTGATTCACTTTTCTGAGTTAAAGTAGTTAGCGGTCTCAAAGCGGGAGTGTGATGCCCTTACACATCAACTAAATATAAATGCAATAGCTAGTTTCTCAGTATTTTGGCGGAATAGACTATAGAAACACTACTACTAACGAGTCTATAAATACCATAGTGAAGACACAAAGTCAAAGAACAGGGCCGTTTATATAGGCGAAATTTGCAGCAGTTGCTACGAAGGGTCATTTCACGTTCAGATTAGAATTTTATGTCAATTATCAGGACCCTAGTCCGCGAAAGTCTCCCACGTCCCAGGGCAGCACAAACGTTTAGCACCACATTAGAATAGATTCTTCACGTATTGTCTGAATTCAAGGATCGTTTGTGACTCTCGGGCTTAACCTGCGCCGGATTACCGAAGACGGAGTCAAATTTGCTACTTAGCGCTCAAAGGTTCCTCAAGCGCCTTCCCGATGATAAAGCTCAATACCACCAAGTATATAAAAATCAGCCACCCATTTGGATAGCCATTGAGAGAGAAAGTCCTTAAATGCTTTCGTCTCTCTAGACTTTCCCCATTCGTCAAGGCTGGTCGTATCCAGAATGCCAACGTAATTAAACGGAGACTTCGTTGGACTTGGCGGGCTGCCTTTTTGGCCGTTCCCCTGTACGCCTCCCATCGTTTTGAGGAGTGTGAAACTCTTCGATCCAGGCAATCCAGTCAGCAAAGGCCCTTTGTAGTCTTCACACCACTTGACGTAGTCCTTTTCTTTGACATCGCCCCTCAAATTATAGAGAATAATTTCCTTAGCCAATCTAGCTACGTCCTCTTATATTCTTACATCCTCAAAAAGGATATTGTCTGGGAGTCCTTTGTATGCTTATCCAGCGGAGTTCGGTAAACTCTTCGATAGCGGCCCGCCCACCATGCCGTCCGTAGCCACTCTCCTTCATACCCCCAAACGGTACCTGAGGCTCATCGTGAATGGTGGAGTCGTTGATATGC
>CP070793.1:1424857-1445282 GCA_020346965.1 Chloroflexota bacterium
GGACGAGAGCGAAAAGCTGGTCGCGCAACAGCAAGAAGCCGAAGCCGCATAGATGGCAGAGGAGGAAGACGCCAAAGTGGCTGAACAGAAGGATGTTACAGCCACAGGAATCGCAGAGGAGAGTGAAAAATTAGTCACCGAACAGCGAGAAGCCGAAGCGGCAGAGATGGCAGAGGTGGAAGACGCCACAGTCGCGGAACAGAAGGACACTGCCGCAGAAATCGCAGAAGAGAAAAGCACCACAGTTGCTGAACAGACCAAGCCGCCTGTTGAACAACAGGAGCCAAGTCGGGCCGCGGACGTCTTTGAAAAGAGCATTGACCTCTCGAGACTGTTTGAGGGTGGGGACAAGTCGGATTTGGGCAACCCGCAATGGGAAGTGGAAATCTTACCCCCGTTTAACATCGGTAAAATCATGGAAGTCGTCTCCTTCCTTGACCAATTGCCCGAAGTAGAGAATACTGAGATGATTGTGCCCCAGATTGATATGCCTTCAATTCTGGTTTTTCTTAAAGGACCTGTGAACCTTGTTGATGTACTGCAGACAGTCCCTGTGGTGGCCCACGTTGAAGAAGTCGCAACTGACAAAGCTTCTACCAACGGTGAATCAGGGGAAGGGCCGAGGAAAGTCCGCTTAAGCCTATTGGAGAACACAACAGCGCAGGAAAAGAAATGAACTCAAGTATCTTGCGCTAGAAACAGCAAACCAAACAGGTCGGAAAAAGCCTGATACCCAGAGCGAGATTGAAACCAACGCTAATCAGTTTCAGGTAACCCCCTAATTGATTGTCCCTGGGGAAGTTCCAAGCTAGCCCTAGCCCCGTACTGGTGAGCGGCAAGACAAGAAATCGGCGTACTCGGATATAGGTTGGATTGGGCTTATAAGCATACGATCTATGGCGAATAGTCAGCACGCCATAGAAGGCGAGTAAAGCCGTAAGGAGCCTCCCAAAGAATTTCTGCCTCCGTGCTATGATTTAAGCAATATTTGTGAGAAGGAGACCGGAAATTCGTGGTGGAATTCGAGGCGCGATGTAGCACCACCGCCATGGGGATCATGCCCCATAGGGATGTTGAACGTGCGCTGGAGTTTGCCTTACGCCTGGATATCCCGTTCTGGCCCCAGCTTCCGAAAGTGAGCTTGCATGAGGATATGTATGTTCAAGCATCGCAAAATTTCCCCGGTATAGCTATTGACTTTGACAAGGAAAGGCTCGTATTCAGCACCGCAAGGTTTGAACAAGAACTCGACGAGTATTTCACAAAAATGGATAATCCTGAGGCGTTCGCCCTCACCGCCGAGTATTCCAAGGTGTTTCATAAGTTTCTCTCCAGGGAACTTCGAGGTTATAAGGCCATACGGGGGCAAGTCACGGGCCCGGTGAGTTTCGGCTTGAAGGTATTAGACGAAGACCTGAAGCCGATTATCTATAACGAAGAGGTAAGAGCTATTCTGTTTGATTTCATTCAGAGGAAAGTCAACATACAGTATCAGGAACTCAAGCAGAGGAATCCTAACGCCTTTGTCTGGATAGATGAACCGGGGTTGAGCTATGTTTTCAGTGGTTTCTCCGGGTACAACGATCAACATGCTAGAGAGGACTACCTTAAGTTCGTAGAAGGATTAGAGGGTCCCAAAGGGCTGCACCTTTGTGCCGAGGTAAACTTGCCTTACCTGTTGGAGTTAGGGGTGGAAATCCTGTCCTTTGACGCATATCAAATTGGGTTTATGCCCGAGGAATATGCTCGTAAAGTGGCTGAATTCATCAAAAGTGGGGGCGTTATTTCCTGGGGCATTGTCCCCACTGAATCAACAGCTCTGGCAACACAGACACCGGAAACACTGTCTTGGATTCTCTCAAACTACTGGGAGGTGATCTCGAAAAGCGCAGGTTTACCATTGAATCAAATTGCCAGGCAGGCATTGGTGGCCCCGGCCAGATGCTGCCTTAGCGATTTAAGCCAAATCAACATAAACGGTAAGATCGTAGGCAAATGCCCTATCTCAAGCATCGAGGAAGGGCTCGTTGAGAAGGCATTTGCCTACTTGTCTGAACTCTCGCAGATAGTCAAAAATGAGTATGCTGTATAGGGAATAGGGTTTTGTGTCCATTCCTACCCGAGACGTTATAATTATTGGAAGGAGGATAATATGAAGGTGTTAGGCATTATGGGCAGCCCCCGAAGGCAGAGCAATACCGACATTCTTCTCGATAAGGCACTGGAAGGTGCCAGGGAGGAGGGTGCTGAGGTCGAAAAAGTTCAGGTTTCGAAACTCAAAGTCTCACCATGCCTGGAAATATATGCCTGTTTCAAGGATGGCAACTGTACGATCAGAGACGATATGCAAGCACTCTATGACAAGCTTCTAGAAGCAGATCACATCGTTTTTGCCTCACCGATATTCTTCTATGGTGTTACCGGTCAGGCGAAAGCTGTGATAGATAGATGCCAAGCGCTCTGGGCAAGAAGACATGTATTGGGTATGGGCAAGGACGACAAGCGAGAGCGGAGAGGGGTTTTTATCTCGATAGGAGCCACGCGAGGTGAAAGGCTTTTTGATGGCGCGGTGCTTACGGTGAAGTATTTCTTTGATGCTATAGGTGTGCAATATTCTGGCGATCTATTAATCAGGGGAATTGATAATAAAGCTCAAATCAAGGAGCATCCTACCGCTCTGGAAGATGCTTTTCACCTCGGTCAAGAGCTTGTTCGTAGGAACTAGACACGACGAATGAAGGCAGTAAGAGCTGACAATCTAACCAAGATGTTCGGTCATCTCGTTGCCGTAGACCATATCTCACTTGAGTAGGTTGCCACTTCTTCTCAAAGATGGAAGCGGATTGAGGATGATTTATTATCTGGCGAGTCGGGAGCGAAGGCCAATTGCGAAATGCTTAGATCAGTAGCGTTTGGATTGCATCGTACGCTTCACATTTCCCCGATAATCGGGAGCGATGATGTTGAATACCAAGCTTATCCTTGGGTCAACCATTCGTGAGCTGATTCGTGTTTCGATTTCGTCTAGGGAGAGGCACGTAGTACACACCATTGGCAATCGGGCGTTATAACGGTAGTTTATCAATTGATACAACTTCTCCTGAGCCCAGGGAGTCGCTGATTGCTCTCCGAAGTCATCGAGTATTAGCAACGGAGTTTCTTTGAGGTTCTCGGAAAATTCGTCATAGGATATTTTACTGTCCGGGCTGAATGTAGAGCGTAAATGGTCAAGAAGATCGGGAACAACCACAAATAAGACCGGTTTTTCTCGCGTACGTTGATAATTAGCGATGGCTGCTGCCAGATGAGTCTTTCCACAACCGTTAACACCTTGAAATATGAGCCAACCCTCTGGTGAACGAGCAAATTCTACCGCCAAATTGTAGGCTTGGCGCAAGTTTTGCCGCTGTTCTGGTGGGAGTTCCAATCTCTTTTCGTCAAAATTATCAAAGGTCATATTTCGTAGTAACTCTAATCCCAAGCCACTTTGGGATTCTAAGGTCGATACGGGTTCAATCGTCCATATTTGGCAGAATTCGTTGTTGACAAGATGTCCCCGTAAGCGTTCATCCATTTTATCCAACGATAAAGCGGTCGTGATTACGGTGGCTAGTCTGGCATTGAATCGGTGGTGAAGGAGTTGTTCCAGCTTCTCCTTGGCCCAGGGAGTAGCGCTTCCCAGAGTAAGATCATCAAGCACTAATAGGGGTACATTCTTCACCTGGCTAAGCAAATCGTCGTAGGTGGTTTCGCTAGCTGAACTGAAGGCAGAGCGAAGATGATCTAGAAGGTCAGCAGTGCCAATATAAAAGACAGGTTCCCCTGAGCTGATACGATGATTGGCAACTGCACAGGCTAGGTGTGTTTTGCCGGAGCCGCTGGGACCCGAAAGCAATAACCAACCATAGGGATTATCAGCGAAATCCTTAGCTGCCTGATAGACCTGAGCAAAGTGCTCCTGGGAAATGGTGCTCGCTGCTTTTCCTTTAGGAGATAGATTTTCGAATGTGAGGTGCGATAGGGAACCCATATTGCTGTATTTCTCAAGATATTCAGTTTTTTTCTTCCTCAGTTCCCCCTTGCTACATTGGCAAGGTACTACGCGGCTGAAATCAACTTTCCCTGAATCGAGGGTGGGATGAACAAAGCCCGCCCCTGTGCAAACAGGGCAGATTTCACCCGTGTCTTCTTCTTGGGGAATATCACCTTTGGACGAGGTGTCCATATTTACCCTTGACATATTTGTCTGGGCCATCCTTTTTAATGTCTCTCTTATATTCTCCACTGTCTTTGCCTTCGTTCGCCCATCTTTCCAGAATGCGGGCGATATATCTCCAACTGCGTTTATTTAACTGAACGGCCTCCTTAAAAGCTTCTTCAATCCATCCAGGAGGATAAAGCTTCTCAGCTTCCTGCAGTTCCTCAGCGATCATAGGTGTTATTATGCCAATATTCTGCTCGTAAAGGACAAAAATGTTGATAAACGATGGTTGAAGGCTATCTGCGGGCAGAGAGTAAACGTCTACGAGCACACCATTTATATTCAAAGTCGAGTGCGATAATTCACCGTGTTCTACAGCCGAGTTTAAAGCCTGACGAATGGTATCCTCGCCTATGGTGGCCATTAGTTCGTGGGATAGCAACTCTTTATAAGTGACAGAATAAGGGCGCACCTTTTTTCGTAGGATAAGGTAAGCCACGTATAATACTATCTTAAGCTCAGCTAGGTCTTGAATTCTAGACACCGCCTGCGTAAAAAAAGATTCAGGCAGGGAGATAAAATCCAATTTTCTCTGAGAGCTTGATAATTGTCGGTCAGGCATCTCTTCACCTTTAAGAAGCAGAAATCAATTCAGCCTCTAGATTGGCAAATTTGGCAGTCCTGCTCAAGAAGCGTAGCTTGAGCTGTCCTAAAGGACCATTGCGATGTTTGGCTATAATAATATCTGCAATGCCGCGGGGATAAGGCTCCTTCTCAATGTCATGCACCTTGCTCCATTCCTCCGCGGAGAAATACATGTCGTCTCGATAGATGAAAAGAACGACGTCGGCATCTTGCTCGATACTTCCGCTTTCGCGTAGGTCAGCAAGTTGAGGTACATGTGAGGCCCGCCATTCTACGGCTCGACTGAGCTGGGACACCGCCAGTATTGGTACATTTAGCTCCCTAGCCAGGGCTTTTAAGGCGCGGGTTATCTTGCTAATTTCCTGGACCCTTGTTTCATTCCTGCCGTCGCCCTGTATCAGTTGCAGATAGTCGATGATGATCAGGTCAATGTTACGTTCGTAGTGAAGGCGCCGTACCTTGCTTCTTATATCCAAAGCGCGAAGCTGAGGCGAATCATCAATGTAAATCGGCGCCTCGGACAAGACACCGCTGGCTTCCATAATTCTTACCTCATCCTTCTCACTAAAGCGCCCAAGACGGACCTTTCTGGAATCCACACCGGATTCGCTGGAAAGAAGTCTCTGTACCACTGCTTCTCGGGACATCTCTAAGCTGCATAAAGCAATGCAAGCCTTCTGGTTAATAGCGGCATTTCTGGCAATGTTTAAGGCCAAGCTCGTTTTACCCAAGCTAGGCCTGGCCGCTAAAACAACTAAGTCAGACCTCTGTAATCCTCCCAGAAAATCATCTAGGGCAGTAAAAGCAGTAAGAATATGAGGTATTTCCCCTTCCCGCGCGGTGGTAGGTGGCCCCGCCCCCTCGAAGTATTGGCCTAAAGCATCACGAACCGGTACGAAGTCCCGGAGTTCCCGCCTCATCCGCACTTGAAACAGGATATCTTCAGCTTTATTGAGGCTAACCTCCACCTCCGGGCTGGCTTCGTAGCCAAGAGCTTCGATTTGGGCAGCAGCGGTGATCAACCGGCGCATTACTGCTGTATTGGATACTATTTGAGCGTAATATTCAGCATGCAGGGATGTGGGCACATTACTGATTAGATGGCTCAAAAAAGCAGCGCCACCAGTTTGCTCCAGTTTGTCCTGACGCATTAGTTCATGCGCCAGTGTAATCTGGTTGATAACTTCGTTGCGCTGATAAAGGGAGAGACAAGCTTGGTAAATTGCTCGGTTTGCTTCTGAAAAAAAATCATCAGCCTTTAGGGAGGCGGCAACCTTCAATATGGCGTCAGGGTCAATAAGCAAAGAACCAATGACTGCTTCCTCGGCTTCAATATCATGGGGCGGTAATTTTTCCTCTGCCATGCTTAATCCTTCTCCTCTTCCTCCTCTTCTTTATTTTTCACCTTCGCCTTCTTTTCCGTCTTTTTCTCTGCTTTTCTCTCTGCTCTTTTCTCCGCCTTCTTCTCTGTTTTCTTTTCTGCTTTCTTCCCTATCTGCTTCTCTGTCTTTTTCGCCGCTTTCTTCTCTGTTTCCTCTTCTGTCCCTGTCTCTTTCTCCTCCTCGATAACCACCATAATTTGTGGGTTAAGGTCGCTGGCTAACTTGACCGCTACTTCATGACTGCCTGTTTTACGCAGGGATTTCTCTATATCTATCTTCTTCTTATCAATAACGGAACCTATGGCCTCGCTTAATTTTTCAGCTACGTCTGCGGCGGTAATAGAGCCAAATAAGCGTTCCCCAGTACCCATACGAGCTTGAAAACGAATTTCCTTTCCCTCGATTTGCTGTGCCAGTTCAACCAGTTTATCCCGGTCAATACTTTCTTCAAGTTTCTCGCGCTCCAGCCGGGACTCCACCTGCTTAATGACCGTGGGCGTTGCCAACAGAGCTAAACCTCGGGGCAAAAGGAAATTCCTGGCATAACCCTTGCTCACTTCCTTTATCTCTCCAGCCTTCCCCCTTCCGGGTAAATCCTCTAATAGAACAACTTTCATAAAATCCCTCACTTTGCTCAGAATGATAAAAACGTCTATGCTGACATTGCCGCAGTAGCGCCATATACGGTAAAAAATGTGCCTGTAATCTTCATCTTCATGAGTTCATTGGTGATTACGTAGCTTTCCTTGTCCAAAAGCAACAACCCCGCCACTGGCTGCTATCAGGCCCGTAGCCGATACCGCAGGAACACCAGCCTTTTCCAACGTTGATATTGTAACATTTTCTGGTGGTTTTTGGCACGAGCTGTTCAACTGAGTAGCTACCTCCGATTTAGGTCGCTACAGTATCCGAGATAAGTTTGATCCTGGATCTGCCCACGGCTTGAACGCTTCACCTGTGCCTGCTCTCTCACAAATCATAGTGTCCCCACCACCTAGGCATAACATTGCCTTACGGACATTCGAGTTAATTCGTACAAATCAAAGCAGGGTTACACAAATTACACTATTGGCTTTTGCCTTTGAACCGGCAATGCCTAGACTAACCATTTCGGAATTCCTGCCTAATTCCATCGAGCATTTCCGGCTGGAGAATATCAACTACGGTCATGGACATTGCCTTGGCCGCATCCATCAAGCCCTCGTGGCCTGCTTCGGAGACGGCAGCCAAGGCAAACTCCTGTGTATGTATAGACACATCAGACGGCGCTATGGCTACTGTAGGATGTATGCTTGGTATGACTTGGCTGACATTCCCCATATCCGTGCTGCCAAAGCCAAAACGAGGGTCATATGCTTCGACACGTCGTTGCAGTGATTCCAGATTTTGCTTGAACAACCCTGCTAGGGTGGCATTGTTTTTCATTGGAGCATAGGCCCTGTCTCTCCACTTGTATTCTAATCTTGCCCCGCTGGCTACAGATGCTCCCTCAAAACAGTTTAAGACCTTGTCCTTCAATTCAGCAAGATAATCATAATCTACAGCACGTATCATAAACGCAGCGGCGCTATGGACAGGAACAATATTGGGGGCTTCACCGCCATCAGTGATTATGCCGTGGATACGTGCTTCTTCCTTTATGTGCTGGCGTAGCGCGTTTATGGAAGTGAAAGCCAATATCATAGCATCAAGGGCATTTATACCCCTGTGGGGTTGGGCAGCGGCGTGAGCTGGTTGCCCAAAGAATTCCACATCGAGTGAACTGCAGGCGAGTGCCTGTACTATTACCATGTTCAGGATATTGGGATGCACCATCATAGCCACGTCTATTTCTTTGAAGGCTCCCGCTTTCACCATGTCTATCTTGCCACCAAAGACTTCTTCTCCCGGAGTACCCAAAACCACAATGCTGCCTCCTAATCGATCAACTATAGACTTACTGGCCACAGCAGCCCCGACTGCAGAGGCAGCTATTATGTTATGACCACAGCCATGTCCTATCTTGGGTAAGGCATCATATTCAGCGAGCAAAGCGATTCTGGGCCTCCCCTGTCCGTATGTCGCTCGAAAGGCTGTAGCTAAGCTGCCAATGCCCTGTTCTATATGAAATCCATTATCTCTAAGATAGCCGGTAAGCCAAGCAGATGACTTTTTCTCTTCGAAGGCCAGCTCAGGATTATCATGGATATTTAGGCTCAACCGGATAAGCTGATTCCGCCGTGACTCAACGCAATCTTTTGCCGCTACCTTTAATTCTTCTATTTCCAATAGTAAAACCTCTTGTGATATAGTTTATTATACTTTGCGATTTATCTGAATTTCTAGGTATGCCAGATGGAAAGAGAACCTCTGACAGCTTTAATAGATGTAACTCAGTTGCTGAAAGAGCCTGTTGGTTCCAGCCAAAGCTATGATATGAGCGGGCTGATTGATGAAGAAGTTACAGGTTTTGCTGAGGGCAGGGCGAAGTTGATTCATATCAGTCAGGGAGTTTTGGTCCAGTGCAAATTAAATACTGAGGTAAAACTCGTTTGTAGCCGCTGTCTCGATACATTTTCACTGCCCATGAATTTCACTGCCGAAGAAGAATTTGTTCGGGTATCCAATGTGTCTGATGACTTAGCACGCTCTTCATCAGAGCAATCGGAAGAATTTACTATTGACGATAAAAATATGCTTGACCTGAGCGAGCTCATACGGCAATATACTCTGTTGAATTTACCGATGAAGCCACTATGTCGACCTGACTGCCCGGGAATAAACTAAACCCGAGAAGTCTTGCGATTTTTGAGGACCCCGTATGACTTCAATTTCGAATTGACGGGGTTCACGTGAAAATCGTAATATTTTTACAGTGTGAAATAAAGGAGGCGAATTCACATGGCACTACCTAAGAAGAGAACCGCCAAATCTCGTCAGGGGAAAAGACGCAGTCATCTTAAATTAACTCTACCTGGCATGGATGTGTGCTCTCATTGTCATAGTCCCAAGTTGTCTCACCATGTTTGTCCTACCTGTGGCTGGTACAATGATAGAGAAGCAACTGAGGTCAAACCTGCTAAGAAATAAGTCTCATGGTTGAGGTATCCAAGGCAGCCTACGTTTTTCCGGGGCAGGGCTCCCAAGGCACTGGCATGGGTTTGGACCTGTACAACCGCTATCCCGCTGCTAGGGCAGTCTTTGACGTAGCTGATACTTCTTTAGGCTTTCCCCTCTCCCATTTATGCTTTGAGGGTCCGGAGGAGGAATTGAAGAAGACGCATAATGTACAGCCAGCAATACTTGTTGTCAGCATCGCCTGCCTTAAGGCGGTGGAAGCAGAAGACACCACCAATTTCCCTTCTCCCGCTTTTGCTGCTGGTCATAGCCTGGGTGAATATACTGCCTTGGTTGTTGCCGGTGCATTAGATTTAACTGATGCTGTTTTGCTTGTCAGGGAAAGAGGGAGATTAATGTATGAAGCCGGGCTGAAAAATGCCGGGAGCATGCTGGCGGTAATAGGTCTTGATGAGGAAATGGTTAGAGACATAAGCTACCATAGTGGAGCCGAAATCTCTAACATCAACTGTCCTGGGCAGATTGTGATCAGTGGTACTACCCAGACTCTGGCTGAAGCTGGTAGATTAGCCAAGGCAGAAGGTGCTCGTGTTCTCATTCCTTTGAAGGTTAGTGGGGCTTTTCACTCTGTTTTAATGGAGCCAGCCATAGCTGAATTCAGTGAAGTGGTCTCAAGCTTCAATTTTCGCCCACCAGCCATACCTGTAATATCTAATGTGACCGCTCAACCATTAACCGGTGTTGATTCGATAAAGGAAGAACTGGTGAAACAGCTGCGCAATTGTATCCAATGGCAAGCGTCAGTGGAGTATATGATACACGGCGGAGTTGAGACCTTCTATGAGATAGGTCCCGGGCGGGTGCTTAGCGGTTTGATCAGGCGAATCAATTCAGAAGTCGAAACCTTCAATATATCAGGAATTGAGGATATAACGCAGCTAGCATATGCAGAGAATCTAACTGACTAATGGCTGGCATCAGGCGACGGGCAAGAATAGCTGCTCTCCAGGCCCTTTATGAACTTGATTGCACGAAGCATAAAGCGGAGGAAGCTTTAGCTCACTTGAGAACAGGGGAAACCCTGACTAAGGAAGCACTGGGCTTCACCGAGGAACTTGTCAAAGGAGTATTACAGAATAAGTCCGAGCTTGACGCTCTTATTACAAGATTTGCCCCTGCTTTCCCTGCGGAACAGATGTCTATTGTAGACAGAAATATTTTGCGCCTGGCTATTCTCGAGATTCTATATGGTGATAAAACTCCATTCAAAGTGGCCATAAATGAAGCTGTGGAGTTAGCCAAGGCATTCGGAAGCGATTCCTCTCCCCGGTTAATCAACGGTGTATTGGGCTCAATAACAGATAAACATGACAGGAAGCAAGTGGAGCCTCAGCAGGGGGCGTGAGAGTCCTGTCTATCCCAGGCAATCTCTTTGTAACCTCTTGAAGGCGGAACCATCCCGACTTACCTTTCTTTCCGAGGTTTGCCATTCTCCCTGCCCTATTTCGAATTACCATGCCAACCTGATGATGGCGATTTATCGGAACAAATCTCGGAACGTTCTTTTTTTAAAACTTGCTTTGTTTCGACGGAATCTGGTATACTTGGCAGCCGTGCCCAAATCTGTATGGCGGAAAACGAAGTTGCTTACAACGCTTTTGCGGACCGCCTTCTTTATAACTGATTCTCATTAGTGGAGGTGAATATCAGAATGGAAGTGCTGAGTCCTTACAAAGAGGCTACAGATGTGATACTTGAAGCCGGTGGCGAACCCCTCAAATTATGTTACCAATGTGGTCTTTGCACCGGGATTTGTCCCTGGAACCTGGTCCGGAGTTTTCTCGTTCGCCGCATCATGCATGAAGCTCAGCTTGGCGCAACTGATTTTGGCAGCGAAGATTTTTGGACTTGTGTTACTTGTCGAGCTTGTGTTCAGCGTTGTCCCAGGGGTGTTGAGATAATTGATGTGATGAGGGCGATACGCAGAGCCGTAGCTAGCCTAGGCGTAGGCGTCGTGCCGGACGCCTTGAGAATCTCAGCCAAGAACATTACCGGTGTAGGGAATCCGCTTGGTGAGGCACCAGAAAAGCGAAATGACTGGGCTAAGGACCTTAACGTGAAGAACTTCGCTTCGGATACCGAAACACTCTATTTCCCCTGCTGTATCCCTTCATACGATCCCGATGTAAAAACAGTGGCTCGGTCCACCGCCACAATTTTCGATAAGCTTGGGATTGATTATGGCCTTATAAGCACTGAGGCGAAATGTTGTGGCGAGTCAATCAGGAAAGCCGGAAATGAAGATACTTTCCAAAGTCTGGCTCAAAGCAACATCAATCTCTTTGTCAATAGTGGGGTCAGAACCGTGGTAGCTAGCTCACCACATTGCTATCACACCTTCAAAAATGAGTATCCCGAGCTTGGAGGCGAATTTGAGGTGATTCATATCACTCAATATCTGGCTCTACTTATTGAGCAGGGAAAATTGAAACCAGCTAAGGAGATAAACAAGAAAGTGATCTATTCCGACCCCTGCTATTTGGGGAGACACAATGATATCTATGACGAACCTAGAAAAGTATTGCAGAGTATTCCCGGCCTGGAGTTAATAGAATTCCCTGACGCTCGTGAGGATGGTCTTTGCTGTGGTGGTGGTGGTGGTAGAATCTGGATGGATACTCCGAAAGGAGAAAGATTCTCTGATATAAGGGTAGAGCAAGCTGTGGCCAGTGGCGCGGATGTAATAGCTCTGGCCTGCCCTTATTGTTTCCTCAACTACAGGGACAGTGTGCTCTCTATGGGCAAAGCGGAGGCTGTGCAAGTCAAAGATATCGCCGAACTTGTTGCTGAAGCAATATTGTAATGGAGGAACGAACATGGAAGATGTAAAAATCGGTGTTTATATCTGTCATTGCGGGTTGAACATTGCTGACATAGTGGATGTAGAAGAAGTAGCCAAATATGCTGCAACCTTACCTGCCGTGACAGTATCTCGCACCTACAAATTCATGTGTTCTGACCCAGGACAAAGTATGATCAAGGAAGATATTAAGGAACTTGGTCTTAATCGAGTTGTAGTCGCTTCTTGTTCCCCGCTGATGCACGAACCAACCTTCCGCCACGCTATTCAGGAGGCGGGAGTAAATCCTTACCTCTTTGAGATGGCTAATATCAGGGAACATTGTTCTTGGATTACTGAAGACCATAAGGATGCTACAGAAAAGGCTAAAGCTTTGGTAAGTGCCGCCGTAAGGCGTGTTTATTATCACCAGCCCTTGGAGATACGAGAAGTCCCGGTCAATCCCGATACCTTAGTTATTGGCGGTGGTATTGCTGGCATCCAGGCTGCCCTGGAAATTGCTGACTCGGAGCACAAAGTTTATCTGGTGGAGAGGGACCCCAGTATTGGCGGACATATGATTCAATTCGATAAAACCTTCCCTACTTTGGACTGTTCCGCCTGTATTCTAACCCCTAAGATGACCTCAGTAGGCATGCATCCTTACATTGAATTGATGACTTATAGTGAGGTAGATGAGATATCCGGCTTTGTCGGCAGTTTCAAAGCGAAAATTCGAAAGAGGGCGCGTTATGTGGATGAAGACAAATGCAACGGCTGTGGTATATGTATAACTAAATGTCCTTGGAAAGCATCTAGTGAGTTTGACATGGACCTGGGCGAGAGAAAAGCTATCTATACTCCATTTGCCCAGGCAGTTCCAAATATACCGGTTATTGACACAGAACATTGTGCCTATTTCCTCAATGGAAAATGTCGGGCCTGTGAGAAATTCTGCGAACTAGGCGCTATTGATTTTGAGCAGGTTGACCAGATTGTTGAAGTAGAGGTGGGCAATATCGTTGTTGCTACCGGCTACGATTCCTTTGACCCCACTCCTATTAGTCAATATGGCTATGGCAAGTTTGACAATGTTTATACCGGACTTGAATTTGAGAGAATATGCAATGCGGTGGGACCTACTAGCGGTAGAATAGTCCTCAAAGATGGTTCGGAACCCAAGAGCGTGGCTATCCTTCACTGTGTGGGTAGCCGCGATGAGAATTACCATGAATATTGCTCGCGGGTGTGTTGCATGTACGCGCTCAAGTATTCCCATCTCATAAAGGAAAGAACAGATGCTGAGGTCTACCAGATGTATATAGATATGCGCTGTTTCGGCAAGGCGTACGAGGAATTCTATAAGCGACTCTCTGAAGAGGGAGTTAACTTTGTAAGAGGAAAGGCGTCTGAGGTTACCGATAGGGCAATCAATGAAGACGAAGAGGGAAAGCTTATCGTTTGCGGTGAAGATACTCTACTATGCAAGACTATAAGAGTCCCGGTTGACATGGTAGTCTTGGCTACGGCATTGGAACCGAGGTCAGACGCTGCCGAAGTAGGTAAGTTGTTGACTATCAGTCGAAGTGCCGATGGTTTTTTCCTGGAAAGACATCCTAAACTCGACCCGGTGGCAACTATGACAGAGGGTGTTTTCATCGCTGGCTGTTGCCAGGGTCCCAAGGACATACCGGATACTGTAGCCCAGGCTTCAGCCGCTGCAACTCGGGTTTTAGCCTTGATCAGTAAGGGAAGGGTGGAACTTGAGGCAGCTACCGCTGTTATTGACGAAGAGAAATGCTCCGGTTGCCGGATATGTAATCTTCTCTGCCCTTATAGCGCCATTTCTTATATCGAAGATGAAAAGGTATCCCGAATCAATGAGGCTCTGTGTAAGGGCTGCGGCACCTGTGTAGCGGCTTGTCCCAGTACGGCGATCACTCACAAGCAATTCACCACAGAGGAAATTACAGCAGAAATTGAGGGGGTATTAGCATGAGTTTCGAACCTAAGATTGTTGGCTTTCTGTGCAATTGGTGCTCTTACCGAGGTGCTGACCTGGCAGGTACGGCTAGGATGAAGTGCGCTCCCAATGTCCGAGTTATCAGGGTAATGTGCAGTGGTCGAGTAGAGCCAGCTTTCATTGTTAAGGCATTTCAACTAGGGGCCGATGGTGTTTTGGTCTTGGGCTGCCACCCCGGTGATTGCCACTACGCAGAGGGGAATTATAAGACGATGCGCCGTATGTCAATGCTACAGAAGATGCTACCTCAGCTAGGAATTGAAACTGATCGTGTTCGCCTCGATTGGGTTTCGGCTTCCGAAGGCGACCGTTTTGTCTCAATAGTTGCTGATATGACGGAAAAAGTCAGGGCTTTAGGTCCTTTTTCACAAAATTCCAAGGATTTGCAGAACAGTTAGCTTCTAACTGGCTTTCTGCTGAGCGGTTGTTTGCTGTGGAAGAAGCCAGAGCTATTACTGTTGCCACCAGTGAATTCCAGAGTTCTCGGAGAGAGTACATTTGTGTTACAGGGTACTGTAACGTACTGATCTAGATATGAACCACAGGGTGAAGGTTGCTAAAGCTCTGGAAATTGACTATAATCGCTGAGCACACACTTCGGAGCAGGATAGCCCGATTTCTCTATATAGTAATCTTATGCACAGCTTTGAAGCTTGTTCTGATGCCGGGGATTTTTCAAGCTACGCATCGGTGACCTCCAGGCCGATGGCCTCTCAATTAAGAAGGCATATGAGAGTTGACAGAGTAGCTAAGGCGACTGAAAACGTGTTTATCGATGGTTACTGTGCATACATCGAGGACATTCCTGATAGTATAAACCAGTCTTTCAGTACCACTGTGGTACCGGTATTCATTGTATTGATCGACAATATCATAAAGCAACTTAAGAGATTAGCGCTTTTGCCTCTAGAGGAAGGGGTTGAGGTGTGAATCTCGAAGACATTATCAAGGAAACGAAAACCTACTACTGTCTGGAATGCGGCAAGTGTACAGCCGTTTGTCCAGTCTCAAGATATAATTCCGATTTTTCACCAAGGATTATGCTGGAAAGAGCCTTGATGGGTTACAGGGATGAGCTAATTCACGACCGGGAGCTATTCTCCTGTCTTGCCTGTTACGCTTGCTCGAAGCTATGTCCATCAGACGTTGACTATCCTGTGTTTACACAAAAGGTGAGAAATTTAGCTTCTGGTGAGGGCGAGTATGGCGACTGTGCGCACTCAGGGACCCTTCATACCTTAATGAGATTTATGTCTCGCTCTGACATCAAGCAGAGACGGTTGGACTGGCTCGATGGCTGCCACACCCTGGAGAAGGGTGAGGTATTGTATTTTGTTGGTTGCGCTCCATATTTCCAGCCAGTTTTTGAGGATATTGAAGTCAGCCCGGTGAATATTGCCAGAAACAGTATCAAGATACTGAATGCTATGGGAATAGAGCCCGTGGTACTTCCAAACGAGCGATGTTGTGGGCATGACCTTTTGTGGACTGGGGACGTAGAGACGTTCAAAAAGCTGGCTCAGCTCAATGCTCAGATGATAAAGGAATCTGGTGCCAAGAAGGTAGTTTTTTCCTGTCCTGAGGGTTATAGGACGTTCAAGATTGATTATCCCAAATATGTGAAGCTTGACTGTGAGCCAGTGCATATCACTGAACTTTTAGCTCGGAATTTGTCTAAGCTGTCATTGCAACCCCGGGCGAAACTAGGGAGAAGCAATCCCGGGGTCAAAAAGGTAACTTATCAAGACCCTTGCCGACTGGGAAGGCATCTGGGGATTTATGAACCGCCTAGGGAAATAATTAAGGCTATCCCGGGGATAGATCTGGTTGAGATGGAACATAATAGTGGCGATAGCATCTGCTGCGGCACCAGTGTCTGGACCAACTGCAGCTCGTACTCCAAGGAAATAAGAGTAGAGCGGCTTTCTGAAGCTAAGGCTACTGGCGCTGAGTTGATGATTACGGCTTGCCCTAAATGTCAGATACATTTCAAGTGCGCTATGGCGGATAAAGGTGCCGAGAAAGCCTCTGACATAAAAGTTGAAGTTATGGATTTGGCAAATCTGGTAGCTAATGCAATTGAGGAAGGGAAGTAGGTTCATCAGAGCAATGAGTAACAGTGAAAACGGACGTAAATCGGTACTAGTAGTCGGTGGTGGCATAGCCGGTATGCAGGCTTCACTTGACTTGGCCAATATGGGATTCAAGGTATATCTGGTGGAGAAATCGCCCAGCATCGGGGGAAGGATGGCCCAACTGGATAAGACCTTCCCCACTAACGACTGTGCTATGTGCATTCTCGCTCCCAAGATGATTGAATGCTACAGGCATGAAAACATCGAAGTACTGACATACTCAGAACTTGCAGAAGTGCAAGGTGAACTCGGTAACTTTGAGGTCAAGGTACTAAGAAAGCCAAGATATATTGATGAGACCAAGTGCACTGGCTGTGGGGATTGCGTAACTAACTGCGTTGTGAGGTGGAAGCCGCAGCTTCGAGAAGTGCCATCTGTGCGCGACCGCCTGAAGGAAGAGGATTTAAAGATAATCGACGGGATAGTAGGCAAATATAAGGACGAAAAAGGAGCATTGCTGCCTGTATTACAGGCCATTAATGCTGAATACAACTATTTGCCTGAGGATATCTTAAGATATGTAGCTGAGGTATTGAATATTCGCTTAAGTCAGATATATACCATAGCGACTTTTTACAATGCTTTTAGTCTAACGCCCAGAGGGCGACATACCATTCAGGTTTGTTTGGGCACAAGTTGTCATGTACGCGGTGCGCCGAAAGTATTAGAGGCTTTGGAAAGGAAACTGGGCATAGCTGCTGGTGAGACAACCAATGACCTGAAGTTCTCTTTGGAGACTGTGCGGTGTGTTGGTTGCTGTAGCTTGGCACCAGTGATAAGGGTTGATGCCGATACACACGCCCGTCTGAGGTCAGATAGGGTGGAGGGAGTAGCATCGGAATATGAATAAGAAGTTAATGGGATTGACTAGCCTTAAGCAAACAAGGGATAGAGGATTAAAGTCACTCTATCCTGATAAAACCAAGATTAGGGTTGGTATGGCAACCTGTGGTTTGGCTTCTGGCGCCCGGAAGGTCTTCGATGCAATAAAAGAAGAGGTAGAAAAAAGGGCACTGGACGTAATAGTCGCCCAGACAGGTTGTCTTGGATTCTGCCAAAAGGAACCTCTGGTGGACGTATTAATGCCAGGTAAACCAAGGATAATTTATGCTGAGATGACCCCGGAGAAGGCTAGAGTGGTGGTAGCAGAACTAGCAGAAGGCAAGGCCAGGAAAGAATTTGCCTTGTGCAAGATGGAGGAAGAAGAGTACGTGGTTGAGGGAAAGAGGAGAAAATATTCTCTGGACAGATTGTCAGAGGATTTTCAAGGCATACCATTATATGAAGAGGTGCCTTTCTTTAGAAAGCAATTGAAGATTGTTTTGAGAAACTGTGGTTTCATAGATTCGGATAATATAGATGAGTACATTGCTCGGGGGGGTTATAGCTCTCTGTACAGAGTTCTTACTGAATTCACGCCTGAGCAAGTGATTGATGAGATTTCCAGGTCTGGGCTGAGAGGCAGGGGTGGCGCTGGGTTTCCAACAGGCAGGAAGTGGGCATTTTGCCGAGCAGCGCAAGGTGAGCCGAAGTATGTCATCTGTAACGCTGATGAAGGAGACCCTGGCGCTTATATGAACAGAAGTACACTAGAGGGAGACCCTCATTCCATCCTGGAGGGGATGACAATTGGCGCTTATGCTATTGGAGCAAGTGAGGGACATATTTATGTGCGCACAGAATATCCTTTGGCTGTTGAAAAACTGATGACGGCTATTAATCAAGCCGAGGAATATGGTCTGCTGGGTAAAAACATATTTAACTCCGGGTTTGACTTCAGCATGAAAGTAACTGAAGGCAGTGGAGCGTTTGTCTGCGGGGAAGAGACCGCTTTGATGGCTTCTATTGAGGGAAGAAATCCTGAACCTAGAATTAGGCCTCCATTTCCAGCTCAATCAGGACTTTGGGGGAAACCAACAAACATAAATAATGTAGGGACCTGGGCAAACATTTCTGTGATAGTTGCTCGGGGTGCCGATTGGTACTCTAGAATTGGCACTGAAAAAAGCAAAGGGACGAAGGTGTTTTCTGTGGTAGGGAAGATAAATAACACTGGTTTAGTGGAAGTACCAATGGGTACGACTCTGTGCGAAATCATCTATGATATTGGGGGTGGAATTCTGAACGGTAAGAAACCCAAAGCGGTCCAGACCGGAGGACCTTCCGGTGGGTGCATACCTGAGAGTTTATTCGATCTTCCTGTGGATTACGAAAGATTGGCTGAAGTAGGGTCAATAATGGGGTCGGGTGGAATGATTGTATTGGATGAAGATACTTGTATGGTAGATATTGCTAAGTACTTTCTTGGTTTTCTCAAAGATGAATCTTGCGGTAGGTGCACCTCCTGCCGTGAGGGAATTGATCAGATGCACCAGATCTTGACTGACATAAGTGAAGGGAGAGGGGAAGCAGGTGACGTAGAGCTCCTTGAGGAATTATCTTTTGCCGTTAGAGACTTCTCTTTGTGTGCACTGGGTGGCACAGCTCCTAATCCTGTGTTGAGTACAATACGCTACTCTCGAGACGAGTACGAAGCACATGTTAGCGATAAAAAGTGCCCCGGAGGCATCTGTCGTGAACTAATACGATATTACATCATTGATGAGGAATGTCCGGGGTGTGGTTTGTGTGTTAAGGCATGCCCTCAGGAAGCTATAACGTTCATAGCTAAGAGGAAGCCGGTGGTTTTGGACGAGAGCAGGTGCATTAAATGTGGGATATGCTATGACGCCTGCAACCTCGGCGCAATAGGAATAGAGTAGGTGGTAACCCAAATTCATGTAGTCTTTAAACCTTGATCACGGAGGCTTACATAGCTAGAAGAGGTGATAAATGATGGTGACATTAGTCATTGATGGCCAAGAGGTTCAAGTTGAAGAGGGAACGACTGTACTCGAGGCGGCACGGAAAGCCGACATTGAGATACCCACCCTCTGCTATCATAGGGCGCTCACGCCTTACGGAGCTTGCCGCCTCTGTGTCGTAGAAATAACCTCGGGTGGAAGAACCGTAACACAAGCTTCCTGTCTCCGCAAAGCTGAGGAGGGTATGGAAGTGCAAACCAATTCTGAGCGGATAATAAGAGGGCGCAAACTAATGATAGAACTGTTATTAGCCCGGTGCCCAAACTCAAACGAGATACAGCAACTGGCCGAAAGATTGGGTGTTAAGGAGATAAGGCTTAAGAAGAAAAATGAAGATTGTACGCTTTGTGGGCTATGCGTGCGAGTGTGTCATGAAAGAATGGGTGTGGGTGCAATCAGTTTTGTTAAGCGTGGTTCAATGAGAGCAGTGAAACCTCCCTTTGAGACCTATTCTGAGGTCTGCCGGACGTGCGGTGCTTGCATTACCGTATGTCCTAATGACGCCATAAAAATTGAGGAGGTCACAAGGAATAAACCTATTCCAATACCTTCTGAATTCAACATCGGATTGGAGCCAAGACATCCTGTATATATAGCGTTTCCTCAGGCTATACCGAAAGTTCCAGTGATCGATGCCGATAGTTGTGCGCACTTCATTGAAGGGGAATGTAGGGCATGTGAAGAGTTCTGTGGGCCAGAAGCCATAAATTATGACATGAAAGAAGAACACCTGGACTTGAAGGTGGGAGCTATTATCCTAGCCACAGGACTTGGCTTCTATGATATTTCAGGTATCACCGAATATGGTTATGGAAGAATCGAGAATGTAATCACAGCTATAGAATATGAGAGATTGACTGCAGCGTCCGGACCTACCATGGGAGAACTCAAGCGCCCTTCCGATGGCAGGATACCTGAGAATATAGCTTTCATCCAATGCGTTGGCTCGCGAGATCTCAGGAATAAGGCTTATTGTTCCAGTGTCTGCTGTATGCATGCCACCAAGGAGGCGATGCTAGCTTTCGAGCATCATCCAGGGACCAAATCCACCATTTTTTATATGGATATGAGAGCTGTCGGTAAAAGATTCCAAGAATACATTGCCAGGGCTAAAAGGGAATACAATGTGACTTACATCAGAGGTCGCCCTGGCAGGATTGAAGTTAATGCTGAAAATGATAACCCTATTGTTTGGTATGAAGAAACTATCAGCGGAGAAGTAAAGAGCTTTGAGGCAGAACTGGTGGTTCTTGCCCAGGCCATGGTTCCTCAAATCAAC
>CP070793.1:1445382-1448583 GCA_020346965.1 Chloroflexota bacterium
ACTACATACAAAATGCTTCCTGACTCTGATACCTTTTTAAGTTTGCTAGATACGTGCATGTCCTGCCTCCTCATTTATGCGTTTGTGCATTAAGTATATCAAAAAGAAATTATTAGTCAATATGGTGTTGACTCTTCTAATTCTAGAGTATTAGAATAATACACTAAGTCAGACGAGAAAGGAGGCGGAAGAGTATGGCTCGCTCTGCGAAAGAAGAACAAGTTTTCACCAATTGTACAGTCGGCGGACCACTTTTTGTCTACGTCAGAGACGGAAAAATCACTCGTGTTGAACCCCTGGAGCTCAGTCCCGATGACGCCGAATCCTGGGTTATAGAAGCACGGGGAAGGAAGTTTTCCCCTGACAGAAAGGCGAATGTTGCACAATACGCCCTGGCTGAGAGGTCAAGGATATATTCCCCCGATAGGCTTCTGTATCCTATGAAGAGGGTCGATTTCAATCCACAAGGAGATAGAAAAGCTGAAAACCGGGGCATATCAGGCTATGAGCGAATCAGCTGGGACGAAGCCTTAGATATTCTGACCAAAGAAGTAGAGCGTATCCAGAAGACTTATGGGCCCGGCGCGGTTTTTACGACGCCTAATTCACACCACAATTGGGGCAATGTAGGTTATAGGCACAGCAGCCTGTTAAGGTTCATGGGAATGCTGAATGCTACCTATGTCGACCATAATCCGGATAGCTGGGAGGGCTGGCACTGGGGTGCGATGCATATGTGGGGCTTCGCCTGGAGACTGGGCATTTCAGAGCAATACGATCTCTTGGAAGATGCCTTGAAACACGCTGAGATGGTGGTCTACTGGTCTTCTGACCCTGAAAGCACTGCCGGAATCTATGCAGGGCAGGAGTCAAATCAGTGGCGTTCCTGGCTGAAAGAACTGGGCGTCAAAATGATTGTGGTGGACCAACACTATAATTTCACAGCTCTGAATTTTGCTGACAAATGGTTTGCTCCCAGACCGGGAACCGATACAGCTATGGCAGCAGCTATCGCCTATGTGTGGCTCACGGAGGGCACTTATGACAAGGAATACATCAAGGAACATGCCCACGGATTTGAGAAGTGGAGGGGCTATATACTTGGTGAGGAGGATGGTGCTGCCAAGACGACCGAATGGGCTGAAAAGGAAACAGGAGTACCGGCACGGGAGATTAGAGCCCTGGCAAGGGAGTGGGCCAGGCATAAGACTATGCTGGCCTCCGGAAGTGCACTTGGCGGCGGAGCCTGCAGGGCGGCCTACGGGACAGAGTGGGCAAGGTACATGGTTATGCTGGCAGCCATGCAGGGGATGGGCAAGCCGGGTAGCAACATATGGACAACAAACTACGGTGCCCCCCAGAATTTTGACTTCTTCTTCCCGGGTTATGCTGAGGGTGGCATATCTGGCGATCCACTGAACACTGCTTCCGGCTTCCAGCTGGCCGCACGGGGAATTACACAACATCCGGTAAGGTCTGTAGTGAATGATCCCGGCGGACAGCATATACCCAGGATTCTACTCCCTGAGTGTATTTTGAACCCGCCTCAGGAGTGGCGAGGGAAGGGTTTTTGCGGCGCCTCGACTGAGACTCAGTTAAAGAGATACAGGTATCCGGAAGATGGATTCTCCGAGGTGAAGATGTTCTGGCGGTACGGTGGGGGTTATATCGGCTGCATGAATAACACGAACAGGTGGGTAAGGATGTACCGGAGTCCCAAGCTTGAGTTTGTGGTTAGCCAGTCAATCTATATGGAAGGCGAAGCACAGCTTGCCGACTTAATACTTCCGGCTTGTACTAACTTTGAGAGGTGGGACATCGGTGAGTGGGCTAACTGCTCGGGCTACATTCCTCATAGCCACTATTCAGTCAACCATCGGACAATAGTGCTGCAAAAGAAATGCATTGAACCGCTGGGAGAATCTAAGGCGGATTACGACATATTCGCTGCGGTGGCTAAGAGGCTTGGCTTCTACGAGAAATTCACCGAAGGAGGCTTAACAGAGCTGGACTGGGTAAAGAAGCTGTTTCAAGTAACTGACCTGCCGAAGTACATTTCGTGGGAAGAGTTTGAGAAGAAGGGATACTTCGTTGTCCCACTGCCAAAACCTTATAAGTCCACACCGAGCTTGAGGTGGTTTGCCGAGGGACGGAAGAAAGATACGCCAGACTGGGGACCCGTGGGTGGAGGGGTATCAAGTATACCAGATGCCGAAGGTAACCTGGCTACGCAGACGGGCAAAATAGAGTTTGAAGCAGAAAGCCTCAAACGGTTCGACCCTGATGACTGGGAAAGGCCACCCGTAGCCAAGTATATCCCTTCGTGGGAAGGTCATCACACAACAGAGCTTTACTCCAAATACCCCCTTCAGCTCATTACTCCTCACCCGAGGTATAGCTTTCACACCCATTACGATGGTAAGGAGAGCTGGATAAATGAAATACCGGAACACAGGGTCAAGAAAGGAGATGGAAGGTATTACTGGGTGATTCGGGTAAACTCCAGAGACGCCAGGAAAAGAGGTATAGGAGACGGTGATTTGGTCAACGTCTTTAACGACAGAGCGGTCGTCATATGTGCAGCGCAGATTACAGAGCGTGTCCCCTGTGGCATGGTCCATTCTTATGAATCCTGCGCTGTTTATGATCCGATCGGAGAGCCCGGCGAATCGCCGGATAGAGGTGGATGTATCAACCTGCTGACACCTCACCGCTTCATATCCAAGAACGCCTGTGGCATGGCTCCGAATTCCTGTCTGGTTGAAATCGAAAAGAGGAGTGAATAGAAATGGCTAAATGGGGTATGGTAGTAGATATAACGAAGTGCAACGCTTGCTACAGCTGTTTCATAGCCTGCAAGGACGAGTACTGGGATAACGATTATCCTCCCTATTCGGCGGCGCAGCCCAGGCACGGACAATCATGGATCAGGATTGAGAAGAAGGAAGGCGGGACCTATCCACATATAAGAGTGTCCTACATGCCTATACCTTGCATGCAGTGTGACGCCGCGCCCTGCGTGAAAGCTGCCAAGAACGGTGCGGTATACAGACAGCCCGATGGAATAGTGATAATAGATCCCGAGAAGGCCATAGGCCAACGGCAAATAGTGGATGCCTGTCCGTACGGTGCAATATTCTGGAACGAAGAGAAACAGCTGCCTCAGAAATGCAGCTTCTGCATCCAGAGGCTCGAGGACGG
>CP070793.1:1448683-1452674 GCA_020346965.1 Chloroflexota bacterium
CCAAGAGTGGCGGGTCGTTTCTCAGAGCTGAGGCTGTCTCGGAAGCGCCAGGCCATTTTAGTGCGGCCTTTACTATGGACGTGTATTCCAATATAATTGGGGGGCGGCAATCAGGTGCTAGGGCGTACCGGACGAGGTGTTACCACGACTGGAAACGGCGTCGGAAAGCAACGGTAGCGCCGAAACTGGACACAGCGCCAAGCAGAGGCTAGAATTTGGCTTCAATGGCAGCGTAGCTCAGGAGTAGAGCAGAGGACTCATAATTCTAAGCCAGACTTCCCCAAGTGTCCCTTCACGAACAAATGCGAACCAATGTGCTGGTGGAAAAATCCCGTTCTACTCGTGAAGTCCCATTTTGCCCCAACCCATCCCAAACATTTTAACGCTAAAATAACGCCAATCTTTCAGTTATGATTTGAGGCTAACAGAGCAAATAGAAATACCCATAGCAATAAAAGCAGTATCAGAATGTTAAGGATGACATAACCGTACCTTCACTCGAAGACAGGTATGAGTGAGCCATGGCATTTCTGAGGCAGGCAATAAGAAACGGGGGCTGCTTTTGATCAGCCCCCGTTTTCCATCTTGAACTACTTCTCCTACAGGATGAACTCGCCGGCGTACTGATCGCTCAGTTGAGGGTGTGAATCAGACCTTTCACCCACGACCTCTAGGTATGCATAGGCGTGAGCCTCTTCAATGGAATCATCGCCCTGCGGATCAGCCAGACCCTGGAGGAGACCTTCATCAACAAAATACTTTCCCCAGAGAGTGTTTCCAAGCAGCAGATAGTCCCAGCCATACTCATCTGCCCGGCATGCTGAAGCGATCACACGGTTTGCTCCCTGCAAGTCACTGGCATCGTCGAACATGCCACCTGAGTGACATGAGCCAAAGCACAAGGCGATCTTCTGTGACTCCAGAGCTGAGAGCTTCTGCTGTAAGAAACCATCAGGAAGCCCATAGAAATCATGACTCACAATTCCTTCATCTTGGCCGTCCGATTCCGTATCGCTATCCCAACCTTCACTGTCAACCGCTCTGAACCCGTGACCGCTGAAGAAGAGCACTACAGTTGACTCGGTATCTTCGTTTTGGATCAGCCAGTCTATTGCTGAGACTATAGCCCCGTAGGTTGCTTTTCTATTGAGCAGCACCCTGACATTTCCCTTATCAAAACCATAGTTCTCTGTCAGGGCGCTTGCCATTTCCTTGGCATCCTCATCGGTGTGCCACAGGTCGTACTCGGATCCCTCATAGTCGGCGATGCCAACGACCACAGCCCATTTATTGGCCGAAGTTTCCTTGTCCGGTTTTCCTGGTCTGTCTGGCTTATCTTCCTGGCCTGGCGGTCCACCGTGAGGGTTTCCTGTGGGTGTAGATGATCCCCCGATCAACTCCATGGGCGGCTTCACCACCGGTAAGTCATCAGGAGTCACCTTGGATGGTCCTCCCGTGGCCTGGGTCATCGAAGTGGCCGGGGCTGCAATACTCAATGCCAGCACCAGCACAAGAGCAATAACTAGTATCTGTTTCATCGCTTTCACCTCCTTAGTGTTGGTCCCTTTCCATCTTATTCTATACTCCAGGGGTTTTCGTGTTTGCAGAATTCATCAATATGTCTACTAGGTATGTTGATTAGGCAGCGAGAATAAACGCAAGCAAGTTCCAAAAGACGATTGCTGTATAGAGTGCCAGAGCTGTTACCGCCACTGTATTCACGAATCGGGGCTTAGTGCTATACTTAGTCCATAGAAACAGCGTGGCTAGAAATGCACCAGATATCTTTATATCGAGGAACGCCCCACTCCCTACCATGGACATCAGGAAAGGGTTCCCTTCTGACCCGTATCCAGATGTGACCATAAACTGGCTTATCAGACCATCTGCGACTATGATGGCAAATAGAGTGTAGAGAGTGTACCTGACGGTTCGGCTTTCAATATTAAGATATTGCGGAACTTCCAATACTTTCATTTGCTAGAGTGTTTACCCCCTTTCAAAACAAAGACCGACCATTTCCAGGTCGGTTTCACTATTGGCTTCCTACCACCCAAGTGACCATATACGGGTAGCAGTTCAGCGCCTCCTATCACTTGGTACTGGTGACCCAGTACCTTTGTACTATTAGTAGTCGCCAAAAGATTGAGAATCCCTCACTCATCTTAACGTTTTTGAAGAGATTACCTATAGACCATGAAGAGGAAAGCCAAGTGCCTGAGCCGCAGGTGTTTAAAGCTAGATTGCTCACAAGGATTAAGGAACAAGGACGGCAACAATACCATAGCAATATAAACAGCACAAGGGGATAACAGTGAAAGTCGCTCATTTAACGCTGAATCCAGAATTTGAAATAGTGATTATGTTACCCTGCTCTTAGCTCTTTTCAAGTGCAAAATAAAAGATTGTCCATAGCTAAGACTCCTTCTTGAATCCCCTCTTTAACCCTTTTATTTGCTTTAAACAAAGCTGTAGAAGCGTTTATAAGAGAGTTAAAAGGAAGTGCCATAGCCCAACCCAAAGGGCATACCCCTTGCAGCGTTTGACAACACCCTTCTAACGATTCATAATCATACAGGAATAACTATGGAGGGAGGCAGATATGATTAAAGAAGACCAGATTTATCGCGACCTGCAGGCCCACCTTGACAAGCTGCCCATTGGTTTCCCGGCAGCAAAATCCGGCGTAGAAATCCGTATACTGAAACATCTTTTTACTCCAGAGGAAGCCGAGATTGCTTTACAACTTTCCATGATACCTGAAACGGCAGAGAGTATTTACGAGCGCATCAGGAAAAGTGGAATGTCCATTGAGCAGTTGCGGAAACGCTTAGACCAGATGGTATATAAGGGTACTATTGGGGGAGGTGAAGAAGGGGACAAGAAGGTCTATGGGAATCTTCAATTAGCCATTGGCATGTACGAGCACCAGGTAGAGCGCATGACTAAGGATTTTGCCAAAGACGTCGTCCAGTATTTTGATGCGGAATTCGGTAGTGAATTGGGGAAGACCAAGATTCCTCAGCTACGCACGGTTCCCGTCGAAAGAAGCATCCCTATTCCTGAAGAATATCAGGTTAGCAACTACGACAACGTCAGGTATCTTATTGAAAACGCCAGGGGGCAAATCGCCGTGGCTAACTGCATTTGCCGACAGGCAAAGGATTTAGTCGGTGAGAGTTGCAGGACAACTGACCTTCGCGAGACGTGTTTGATAACTTCACAGCGGTCGGCTGATTATTACGTTAATGTGGGAATCGGCCGTTATGTCACGAAGGAGGAAGCTCTGCAGATTCTGGAGCGGGCGCAAGAAGCTGGACTGGTTCTCCAGCCTAATAATGCAGAGCACGCCGCAGCTATCTGTTGCTGTTGTGGAGATTGCTGCGGACTCCTAACTGGCATGAGGAAATTTCCACGTCCCGCAGATTACTATGCATCGAATTTCTATTCAGAGGTCGACGCCGACCTGTGCACTGGATGCCAGACATGCGTTGAAATATGCCAACTGGACGCCGCCGTTATGAACGATGGTATCGCTTCCATCAACCTTGACCGCTGTATAGGCTGTGGTAACTGCGTGGTGGCCTGTGAACTAGATGCCATCCAGTTGAAGAAAAAGGACCCCGAACAGGAACCTCCAAAGAAGATTTCCGACCTGTACGCAAAAATCCTTACCAGGAAAATAGGTAAATAGGTCATCGTGAGCTAGCTTTACGTACCATTGGACGAACACAGGGATAAATACCTGAACGCAAAAGCGAGAATTGCGCGGGAAACCCACTTTGCCGTCAGCTAGGCGACATGCCACGCCCGACAGGCGCAACATAGCCCCATTCGCCCCTACTTGCCTAATCTCGCTGCAAAGCTACACCATGGTCAACCCAAAGAGCATACCCCCTTGTTGATATATAGATACCTATCTCTGAGCAGACTGGGTTTTGGGCGATGACTTGACGCCTTGCTCAGCACCCTTCAGTAGTACCTAACATCC
>CP070793.1:1452774-1455884 GCA_020346965.1 Chloroflexota bacterium
AGGAACATACTCCAGAACACTCTCAGTTCTAAGGACTACCAGCTTCACCTGGCTGCGCTGCCGTCTAAGTTATTGGCGGTGTGCAGCGGAATGGCACAATATGGGAAGAATAACATCGCTTACGTAGAAGGTCTGGGTAGTTTTGCTCGACTCAGAGCCTTTCTTTCAGATATGCCGACTGGCAGAAGTGACGGGTTCAGACCGCACGTAATGAAAGAATGTGATAAGTGCAAGGCATGCCTTAACGAATGTCCTACCAAAGCCATTGTTCCGGACCGCTTTCTTATTCATGCAGAGAGATGCATCACTTTTCTTAATGAGGGAAACGAAGAATTTCCGGAATGGGTAGATCCGGCCTGGCATAATAGTCTTGTGGGCTGCATGAGGTGCCAGCTTGTCTGCCCGGTGAATAGACCTTTTATCAAGTGGGTGGATGAGGGAGAGGACTTCGATGAAGCGGAGACCCAGTTGATCCTGAATGGAGTACCGCTTGACCACCTCCCAACTGAAACGGTCGGGAAACTCAATCGGTGTTACATGATGGAATACCTGGACCTACTGCCGCGGAACTTGCGCGTCTTCCTAAAGTGATTACTGGCAACAGCCGATTTTCAGTTATTCTCACTCGTATTCCCTAGGTACGGCACAGATGATACGCAGGTTCTGTGTATCAGAGGAGTTTCTAAATTGGTGTTTCTCTCCAGCCAAGACAAGGGCGAAGTCACCTTGTTTGAATGCATGTTCCCGATCTTCAGATACCAAAACCCCCTCGCCATTTATGACATAGTTCATGTGTTCAAATTCATGCTGGTGGAATGGGGTATGCCCTCCTGGCTCAATCGTAAATACGCGAAATGAAAATGTCGGAACCCCATCTTTTCTCGATAAAGGGATCTGTTTATGCACACCTTTAGCGCCTTCCATTGCAGGAATAGTCTTCTGGACTTCATCCAGCCCGATTATAAACATGGAACCTCCTTAGACGGATTATAGGATCTGCTTCAAGACCATTATACTAGCGATTCTGTTGGTCAACAACGTACATTCTGGCGTGATTCATAGCAATCTAGCCGATTGCCCCCTGATCCTTTTATTCTAGCCGAATTGCTGTTCATATCGGTTGACAAATATTGGTACAATTTAACGTAACCACAGGAGGACTGTATGCTAACTGTTACCGGCATCTCTAAGTCATATAGTGATCACGAACTCTTCAGCGGGGTTAGCTTCACCGTTGGCATGAGTGATCGCATTGCGGTCATCGGACGGAATGGGACGGGGAAGACCACCCTATTTGAAATCATAACCGGCAACGTCATCCCGGATTCCGGCAGTGTGTCTGTGAGACGTAACACTGCGATCGGTTATCTTCGTCAGGATGTCCAGCCATCATCGGACCGGAGTCTGCTGGAATATGTGTCCAGTTCATCTGATCCAGTCAGGGACCTTGCTCATAAGATCGCACAAGTGCAAGAAGACCTAGCAGAGGAACGGGACGAAGAAATCATGAATAGCTTGTTGAGAGAGCTGGGTGAGCTACAGTCGCTTTATGAGGCGAAGGGTGGTTATACCTCGGAACATGAGGCAGAGATCGTCCTCAATGGAATGGGTTTTGTCCGGTCGGATTTCGACCGTCCTCTGTCTGAATTTAGTGGTGGCTGGCGGACGCGTATTGAACTAGCCCGACTCCTTTTTCTGAATCCCGATGTACTGCTGCTGGATGAACCTACAAACTACCTCGATCTGGAGACGCAGCGTTGGTTTGAGACCTACCTGAAGCGCTATCACGGTGCCGTCCTGGTCACGTCGCATGACCGTGCTTTTCTCAACAATGTTGTGAGTAAGGTCATAGCCATTGAGGATGAGGCTGTCATCTTCCACCATGGAGACTACGACAGCTATGTTCACGCCCGCGAGAAGATTACCGAGACTCGCCAGGCAGCTGCCCGCCGACAGGAGATGGAAATCAAGCGGCAAATGCGCTTCATTGAACGCTTTCGGGCTAAGAACACCAAGGCTTCTCAGGTGCAGAGCCGCATCAAGCAACTGGATAAAATTGAGCGGATTACAGTTCCCCGGGTTACAAAGAAGATACATTTCAACTTCAGAGAGCCCCCGCGCAGCGGTCGTGCCGTAATCGAACTCAAACATGTTGACAAGTCTTACGGGCAGCATGTCGTATATCAAAACCTTAACCTGGTTCTGGAGCGAGGAGATCGCGCGGCCCTAGTAGGCATCAACGGGGCTGGGAAGACAACTCTCCTGCGCTTGCTGGCGGGTGTTTTACCCTTTGAAAAAGGCGAGCGCGTACTCGGGCACAATGTAACCATGACATATTTTGCCCAGTACTATATAGAATCTCTCAATCCCCACAATAGCATCATTGAGGAGTTGCGGACCGCAGCACCGGACGAGCCAGAACAGCGATTACGTGGGCTGGCCGGCACATTCCTCTTCAGCGGTGACGACGTGACCAAAAACATATCGGTGCTCTCGGGTGGTGAAAAAACGCGTATTGCTATTGCCAGGATGCTCGTACGACCGGCCAATCTCATTCTTATGGATGAACCAACCAATCACCTAGACATTCCGTCCCGCGAGATTCTGACCGATGCCCTGCATGCTTACAAAGGTACCTTATGTTTTATCACTCATGACCGCACACTCATACGGGAGACTGCAAATAAGATCATTCAAGTGCGGGACGGGCGAGTAGCGGTCTTCCCCGGTAGCTACGACGATTACCTGTGGCAGGACAAACCACCGAACGGTTCGGTGGAAATAGTTGGAGACCAATCTACTACAAGGCAATTGCCTCAGCGACCGACGGCCGTGAGTAAGCGCCAGCGTAAAGCTCTCGAGGGCCGGTTGCGGAACGAACACTACCGCGCCATGTCGCCAGTAAGGGATCGCATCAAAGAAATAGAGCAGGAGATAGTAGTGAATACAGAGCGAATTGAAGAAATCGAGACCATAATGGCTGACCCCTCCCACTACAGGGATTCCCAGAATGTAGTTGCTGTGAATCATGAATATGTAACGCTCAGGGAAACGGTAGCCAAGTTGACTTCTGAAAGGGAGAGCCTGACTAATGAGGCTGAGCGAATAGA
>CP070793.1:1455984-1459441 GCA_020346965.1 Chloroflexota bacterium
GCGTCGAGAGGTGAAGACGAATGCCTTTGGCGACTTCGAATTTGAGGGATTAGAGGATAACACGGAATATGCTATACAAATATCAGCAGGTGGGTATAAGGAACAGGCTATAACTGTCACTACACGGAAGGATATCTACCTGGGTGAAATGACCTTGGAGAATTCGTGAAACCTCTACTAGTTATATAGAAGGACTGAATCGCTATGAATGAAATTAGCTACCGAAAACCAAGTGAGATCAGAAACATAGTGGTATTAGGGGCGGGCAACATGGGCGAAGGTATTGTCCAGATCTTCGCCCAGGCGGGCAAGAACGTCAAAGCACTCTCACGTAGAAGGGAGACGCTGGATAAGTGCCGGCAACAGGTAGATACAAATCTGAAGTTGTTTGGGGAGTTCCAGCTCTTGGAAGAAGCACCTGAGGTTATTAAATCAAGGATTGACTATATACCAATGGCCGAACTATCGGAAGCTATCAAAGGATGTCACTTCATTGTGGAAACGATTCCCGAAGTGTTAGTCGACAAGAAAGAACTCTTCGGAAAGCTTGATGATTGTGATTCGGATGTCATATTAGCCAGCAATACGGGGAGCATAACGATTACCACATTGACAGAAAACATGAAGACGGCGTACCGGGTCATTGGCACACACTATTTCAACCCCGCTCATATTATGCCGCTCGTTGAAATTCACGTGGGAAAATATACATCCGACGAAGTGGTCCAAACGACAAGGGACTTAATGTTACAGGTTGGCAAAAAACCAATTATGGTAAGGAAACAGATTCCCGGATTCATTGTCAACAGGATTCAGGGTGCCATCTTTCGCGAGATCGGTTATCTACTGGATGAGGGCATTGCCACACCTGAAGATGTCGACATGGCCGCGAAAGCAATGTACGGATTTCGGCTATCCTGCGTTGGCCCTATGGAGGCGGATGATATGATCGGCCTGGACACTTCAGCGAGAGTTTCAGCGAGCCTGTTCAAAACGCTGAGTAACAGAACGGAGCCATCGTCAACACTTCTGGGCAAAGCCAATAAGGGCGAGCTAGGCATCAAAACAGGAAGCGGCTGGTATGATTACCACGGGAAGACAAGGACGCAGGTCTTGGATGAGATAAACAGGCGGCTTTTGAAACAGCTTGTTCTATTCAAAGCCCAAGATAAATAACTGCTTAGTAAGGAGAAAGTTATGGAAGAAGGAGAAAAGATTCTACGTAAGGTCATTATTACCGCAGCGGTTACAGGGCAAGGACCTACACCCAGTATGTCCGATTATCTACCGGCAACACCTAAGCAGATTGCTGATGACGCGGTGAAAGCATACGAGGCTGGTGCTGCTATTGTCCACGTCCATGCACGGAAGCATGGGACAGGTGAACCAACGCCGGACTTGAGTGTTTTTCGAGAGATAGTTACCGATATAAAGAAGCGCTGTAATGTAATCATCAACATTACAACGGGCGGTGCAGGTAATGAGAAGCAACGCATTGCCGTAGTGCCTGAATTCAAGCCGGAGTTGGCTACCTTGAATTGTGGTTCATTGAGCGGTACGATGATACATGTTGCGGAAAAAATGAAAAGCTATAAATTTCCTTGGGAAGAGGCGCATATTAAACAGGAAGACCTCATTTTCCCGAACACTTATAAAATGATGCGGGAATACAGTCAGATTTGCAAAGAAAATGATACCAAACCGGAAATAGAGATCTGGGATTTGGGACAGGTCGGTGCGGTCGAGTTCATGGTCATGCGACAATATGTCTCAAAACCTCTGCATCTGCAGTTCGTAATGGGAGGACTGAGCGGCATGCCGGCGACACCAGGTACTCTCAATTTTGTATATGAATACACTCGAAAAGTGCTGGGTGAATTTACCTGGTCAGTAGCTGCGGTCGGGAAAGACCAAATCCCGATTGCCGCATGTACTTTAGCACTTGGCGGTCATGTTCGGGTCGGTATGGAAGATAGCTTATGGGCTGGATATCGTAGACTGGCAAGAGGTAGCGCGGACCAAGTGCGTAGAGTTGTGAATATGGCAAAAGAAATGAGTATTGTTCCAGCAACACCCGATGAAGCCAGAGAAATAATCGGCCTGAAAGGAATGGACAGAGTCAATTTCTAGAATGTTGCTTGGCAGCATCTCGTAGCGTAGGACGAAATCTGGATATATGTTTGGACTGAAAGATACATAGCAAGGTAGGGAAGGAAAAATATGAGTGAGTTATTTGATTTATCGAAAAAAGTAGGTATTGTTACGGGTGGTTCAGGAGGGATAGGGAAGGTACTGGCCATAGGTTTGGCGAAACATGGGGCCGATGTAGTAGTGACAAGTCGGACTTTAAGTAAACTTGAACCTGTGGTTGCCGAGATACAGGATCTGGGTAGGAAAGCAATGGCTATCCCGTGTGACGTCACTGACGAGCACTCAGTACAGGATATGGTGGACCGTGTGGGTAAGGAGTTTACACATATTGATATTTTGGTCAATGCCGCCGGCACCATCATTCGCGATTCGGCTGAAGACATCCCTGTAGATGACTGGAAAAAGGTTATGAATTTTAATGCTTTCGGTACCTTTGTCTGTTGTCAGGCAGTAGGACGAGTCATGATAAAGCAGAAGAGCGGCAAGATAGTCAATGTATCTTCAGTTCGTGGGAGATATGGTGCCCCGGCAGGTGCAGTGGCATATAGCCCCAGTAAAGGAGCGGTGGATACACTTACTCGTACACTAGCTTGTGAGTGGGCGAAGTACAACATTCTTGTTAATGCAGTCGCTCCTACGCTGATTGAGACGGATTTAACACGACAAGCTTTGGCCAATCCCGAGTTTGCCAAAACAATGAGGGCGCGCATCCCCCTGGGGCGCTGGGGATTTCCTGAAGATGTGATTGGCCCAATGGTATTTCTGGCCTCGAAAGCGTCCGATTTTGTTACCGGACAGATTATTTATGTTGATGGTGGCACAACAACCTGGTAGATTTAATGTGTAACTATAAGTCATTGATTAAGAAGAGCCTAGAGAATGCAAAAACGTAGGGAGGTAGCTAAATGTCAGGGAAAGCTTACAATCCAAAAATATTTGAACAGGAGCAAGATCACCATGAGAGGTTTAATGCTCTGCCAAAGGAAGCTATAGATGCATATAGGTCGGTTGGTAAGGAAGGCGTAGCAGAGGCAGACCGGCCGGCGAAGTGGACATATGAAAAACTCTGGGATATTCGGAAAGCCGGACGTTCTGGTCAAGTTGGCCATTTCATTTACGAAATGTTCTACGATATCTATATGGGAATCGAAGATGAATTCGTTGAAAACTCCATAGATACTCAGGTCCGCCTCTACCCGGACTATGTGCCCAGGGCAAACGACATAATCGAATATGCTGTTAAGGCTTCCCAGGCAAAGATGCGTGCCTTTATTAGCCAGGATCATTTCTTCCCCACTGTAGGGCA
>CP070793.1:1459541-1464594 GCA_020346965.1 Chloroflexota bacterium
AGAAAATGGAATCTAATGGTAATAGTAGAAGCGGATTGCTCACCGCCGGCGGAGTCTTGAGTATAATAGGGGGAATACTAGAGCTGATTGGAGGAGGGATAGTGATAGGTGTAGGGATCGTGGGAATAGGAGGTGCCTTCTGGTTTATTCCGGAAATTCCGTGGTTCCCAGGTAAGGAGATTGTGGCAGGCGGAATACCAGCTATTATTATTATTGTGGGAATAGTCATTCTAGCCCTGGGCGCGATAGGCTTAGCGGGTGGCATCTCAGCGCTGAACAGGAAAAGTTTTGGTCTGTCCTTAGCCGGGGCTATATGTATTATGCTTCCAACATTCATTCTGGGCATACTGGCAATTATTTTTGTTTCAGTGTCAAAGAGGGAGTTTGAGGGAGAAAGTTAGATGCCAGAGTGACGGACCAGCAGATACGCTACATTCAGAACTCAGTGTTTTTGAAGTCACAGGTTGAAATCCTGTACTGCCCACCATAAAATGAGGAGAAAAGATATGGCTTCTAATGGTAGTGACAGGATAGGGTTCCTCAGTGCTGGCGGGGTATTAAGCGTGGTAGCGGGGGCATTTGAGATAAACGGCGGAGGGACGATGCTGGCCTCAGCAGGGCTTGGCATACAGTTGAGGCTCTGGGATTTTGCATTATACCCGGGTATCTGGTTTGAACATATTATACCTGTCGACTCACCCTGGTTCATAATTATGGGAGGGCTGCTTGTTGTTCTGGGTATAATAGCCATATTGGGTGGAATATGGGCACTAAGAAGGAGAAGCTTTGGGCTAGCTTTAGCCGGGGCTGTCTGTGTCCTTCCGTTGGGTATTTTGGGTATACTGGCAATTGTTTGCATTGCCCTGGCAAAGAGAGAATTTGAGGTGGGGGATTAGATGCCGAAGTGGCGGAACGGCAGACGCGCTACGTTCAGGGCGTAGTGTCCTTAAGGACGTGAGGGTTCAAATCCCTCCTTCGGCACCAACTGAATAGGTTTATAGTCAAATGGGATCCCCGAGAAGTACACTTAGTGGAGCGAGGGACTTTTCGGGGTTAATGTGCGCCTGTAGCTCAGCTGGATAGAGCGCAGCCCTGCGGAGGCTGAGGTCGCGGGTTCAAATCCCGCCAGGCGTGCCATGGGCGGTTAGCTCAGTGGTGAGAGCGCCTGTCTTACACACAGGAGGTCAGAGGTTCAAATCCTCTACTGCCCACCATTGCTCATAATATCGCCTTCCGCCTGTTAATCCGGAAGGATTCCTCAAAAAATCTCCTGAAACCTCTTGACAAAATTATGCGGCGTGATATAATTAGTGCAAAGAACTTTGCAGTGCAAAGTTTAATATTCATAGAATGATAGGGAGGTTTACCATGGTAAGAGACATCAGTTTGAAGGAAATCCAGCGCAAGGTGTACATGTCATTTTTCCAGGATGGTCTTTGGGACATCTTATTAGGTCTTTTCATGCTGGGATGGGGTCTGGCCATACTCACGGACCTGGCGTTCTTACCGGGCGTCACTTTCATAGGTTTATATTTTGCGGTATGGGGGGTTAAGAAACGGCTTACCTATCCGCGAATTGGTTATGCCAGGTTCAGTGCAACAAGCCGGCGGAGAATAACGGCAAAGTTCGTTATTGGCGGAGTAGCAGTATTATTGGTTGGAGTAATGGTGGCTGTGCTGTGGGGAATCGGTGCGAGACCACAGTGGCTCGCCGACTACTTTCCGTTGATATTTAACGGAATGTTAGCAGCAATCGTCTGTTTTATCGCTTACTGGGCGAGAGTCAATCGCTTCTACCTGTATGCCGCGTTAGTCTTTCTTGGAGCCGTTTTTCACCTGTGGTTGGGTGTTCGATGGGAATTCGGCTTCATCGGTGCCGGCGGTATCATAGTGCTAATCGGTCTGGTGATATTGATCACCTTCCTACGCAAGTATCCCAGGATGGTTGAGGAGGCACAGAACGGTGAATGAGAATAGTGGTGGTGAGGTCCAAGAGCCGTTCACCAAGATCGACAAGCTAATCCATGAACCATCGCGATACACGCTTATGGCTTACCTGTATGTTGTTGAAATCGCCGATTTCCTATTTCTATTGGGTCAAACGGGCATGACGTGGGGCAATCTGTCCGCTCACCTGAGTAAATTGGAAGCCGCTGGCTACGTGGTTATCGAAAAGGAGTTTCTCGGCAAGAAGCCGCACACTACCGTTCGACTCACCGGCCAGGGACGGAATGCTTTTGAAGAATACAGGGGAAGCATGAAGAGGGTCCTCGATAATCTACCAGCTAAATAATACTATCGCATGCCTCTGCCCAGGCGGTAATCTGGAAATCATTTCTCAATGCCCAGCCCGGGCGACGGTATTGCCAAGTGAATAAAATCACTGCAAATGCTTTGGGAAGGTCTTCCTGGTAAGAAGCGAGATCCAGACTAAGAGTAGCATTATTGGTACCTCGGTAAGTACTCCCACTACTGTAGCGAGAGCGGCACCTGAAGCAACTCCAAAAAGGGTAGTGGCAACGGCTATGGCGACTTCGAAATGATTGCTGCCGGCGATGATGGCCGCTGGGATAGCATCTGCATATTTGAGTTTCATCAAGCGGCCAGCTAGATAAGTGATACCGAAGACCACCAGGATATTAACGAGAATCGCGAGAGTTATCATACCGACTATGGCTGGTAACTCAACGATAATATGACCCTGATAGGTGAACAGCACAATCAATGTAATGAGCAGAGCGATTATCGAAACCTTTCCCAGACCAGGCTTCAGCTTGTTTTCAAACCACTCTAAGCCCTTTCTTTCTATGATCTCCCGTCTCGTAAAATAACCGGCTATCAAAGGCGTTACAATGTAAATGGCCACAGAAAGGGCAATAGTGTCCCAGGGTACTCTAATACCGGAAATACCGAGCAGTAGAACAGCCAGCGGCGCATAGAGAATAACCATAGTAAGCGAATTAATTGCGGTCATCACCAGTGTATGTGCCATATTGCCCCTGGCCAGATAGCTCCAGACCAATACCATAGCGGTGCAGGGAGCCACGCCGAGCAATATCGTGCCCGCGCGGTATTGCTCAACTTGCTCTGCAGTAAGGGACTTGCCGAAAATAAGGCTCAGGAACAGCCAGGCGAATAGAGCCATCGTGAAAGGCTTTACCGCCCAGTTGGCGAACAGAGTGAGCCCGATTGGCTTGGGTGATCGGATTGCTTTTTTAATGTCCTCCCAGCTTATCTGAACCATGATCGGATAAATCATGGCGAAAAGTAGTATGGCGATCGGGATGGAAATGCCTGACACTTCGAGTCGAGCCAACATGTCGGGAAGTTGTGGAAACAGTCGTCCCAGGCCAATCCCTGCCCCGATGCACAAGGCTACCCACAGGGTCAGGAACTTTCCCCAGATACCGAGCTTTCGTTCTTTTTCAGTCATCTCTTATCATTTTTTCTGCTTTTAGGTTAAATACCTCTTGACAAAAAACATTGTGTATAATAATATCTAGATATATCTAGATATTATTTATGGTACTTCAATCAGTGTAAAGGAAAGGAGGATTCGATGTTCAGACACCGGATATTCGACGAGGAGCGGTTTTGCCGGAGCTCACGACGATGGGCTTCATTCCAGAAGGGAGACCTCAAATACGTAATACTAAACATGTTGAAAGACAAACCCAGGCACGGTTATGATATCATCAGAGAACTTGAGGAACAATCTTACGGTTTTTATAAACCGAGCCCCGGAGTTATCTACCCCACCCTCCAGATGCTGGAAGAAATGGGATATACCAGTTCTGTAGAGCAGGAAGGTAAAAAGGTTTATTCGATTACAGAGGAAGGCCTCAAGTTTCTGGCGACTCAAAGTAATATTGCCGACAATGTAAGAAGGAAAATGAAACACAAATGGAGCTTTAAGAGTGTCGGCAGGATGGTTAAGGTGATGAAGAAATACCACGCACTCGAGTATTTGCTTGGTGATGGGTTCCGAAGTATGGATACCGATAAAGCAGAGCAGATTTACCAGATTCTCTCCCAGGCTTATCAGGATATCGAGTCAGTTTTACAGGAATAAAATAAAGGAGGACTAAAATGGGTTACTTCAGAATATTGGCAGCAATACCGGGTTTCTTCTTGAGTTCATTCTTCCTCATGCTTCTCTCGGAGGTCGTTGCTGCAAAACTCGGCTACACTGTGGATATTGACTATGTCACGGCCATGCTGATGAACATTACATTGTGGCTAGCGGTAGCTCCTCTGGCGGCAGCTTCAGCTAGAAGGAAATTCTTTGGGTGTAAGTGAGCCGCGTAGAATAACTACCCTATAACGAAACACTGGTTGCCTATGATGGCAGTCAAGGCTACGATTGCATCTGGTGACCTTTGACCTGTATCGGCCTGGGGAACATAAAAGTGGAAGCTTCGGCTGACCTGCGGGTGGCAGCACTTTCCAAGACTGCAACAATGGTGGACCTGAGACTAAGAGAAATTGGAAAGGACTGCTGACGAAGTAAGAGAATATGATTGGGTAGAATAGCATGAGAGGAAGCAATCTTGAGCCCGGATAATTCCTACTTCCTGTGCTTCAGAAAGCGATAGAGGCCTAAAGAGACGTTTATTCTGGGTACCCTTTCCATATAGTCTATATAAGCAGGTCCGAACTTATCGATTAGCCGTTGGTCTTCCTCTCTACAACCTATGTAGATAACTACGGTGCCTATGGCTCCGAGCACTCCGAATAGCCAGTGAGGATACCATAAAACAGTAGTGAGGAAGATTGCGTAGATTCCACCTGTGTATTGCGGGTGCCTGACAATGGCGTAAATGCCGGTATCTACTAATTGTGTGGTGTGGACAAATGATTTACCTTTGCCAACACCACCCCGTCGTGGGAATATGATCATGGGGCCATGACCAGCACCATACCGAAAGCCCATACCACCCAACCGATGATAAATAACACGAGGTTTGACTCTATCTTTATGAAACCTGTCAAGACGAGGGGATTAAGCGGAAAACAGGCAATACCCAAGATAGTCAGAAGTGTGCTCCAGAGG
>CP070793.1:1464694-1468617 GCA_020346965.1 Chloroflexota bacterium
GTAGGTCAGAGCAGCTGTTTTGTAAACAGCGGGTCGTGGGTTCGAATCCCTCCTCAGGCTAAGGTCCATGTTATAATATGGCACAGGGAGGGGTGCCGGAGTGGTTAATCGGAGCAGACTGTAAATCTGCCGCCCTGACGGGCTACGTGGGTTCGAATCCTACCCCCTCCACCATGAATTTCGCAAACCCATATATGTTAGCAGTAGAGCACATTCTTGATAAGGGCAGTGTACAGTCACTAATAGACGCACGATAGTTTATCTAGAGACCTTTACAAGTATTTGATTCCTACTTTTTTCCACTTTCATCGACACCGGCCACCTTACCAGTCTCGATAGCTGATATAATCTGTTCTCGGAGTTCGCCAACTGCACCAGGAGTGTGAGGAAGCATTATGGTGTTAGTCCGAGAGTTCTTCCCAACATCCGTAAGCATGTCATAATACTGCGTCATAAGAACCAACGTCATTACACCCTCTGCATTAACTCCAAGTGCATCACTGGCATCCTTAACTGATTCTCTAAGTCCAGCAACGATCGCTATCCTCTGCTTGGCAATACCTTCACCAGATAGTTCCTTGCTCCTGGCATCGGCTTCGGCTTCCTTGATCACGATAACCTTTTTAGCCTCTCCTTCGTGCTCAGCAGCAACTCTAAGACGCTGTTGCCTATTGATTTCGTTCATAGCATCTGCAACACCCTTGTCTGGCTGGATGTCATTAACAAGAGCACGAACCAATTTATATCCATACTCACTTAGCCTATCACTAAGACTGTCCTCAATTTCTTTCGCAATCTCCTCCTTATTTTCAAACACAGAGTCCAAAGTCATCCCGGGAACCTTTGCCCTCACATTGTCAAATATCCAGGATTCCATCTGAGCTTGCGGGTTCGTAAGTCTATAAAACGCATCCCAGACCTTATCCTCCCCGTCAACAAAGTACTGAACCGCAATGAGTAAGTCTACAAAAACATTATCGTTGGTTTTGGTTTTGATAGTCACATTGAGTTCCTGTATTCTGATAGAAACTCTACCTGCCACTCTATCCATTATGGGAACTTTAAGATGAATACCAGGACCAACTGTTCTGTTAAACTTTCCCCATCGTTCAACAACGGCAAATGTCTGCTGCCTGACCATAAAAATCGCCAAGGCTAGAAGAATCACGCCAACCACTATACCCACGACAATCCCAAAAATATTCATTTTATATCACCTCCTACTTCATTATATCTCGTCAGAAATACTTGTCAATAACCTCGTTCTAGGTAAAGGTGTGTATATGACTCAGCTTGAGCTAGAGGATATGTGGATTGATGTTCATAGAAGTACTAAGCCTTATATTGAAGCAGTTGATGATGTTGATGTTGCGGCTCGATATATTGGGAGTCATCTAGATATGCAGTCGTATCGTGTGCGTAAGCATATTATGAGTGCTGGCTGGGTGTTCCCCGGCTGGATAGGCCTCTCCAAGTGATTCAAGAAAGAGTTTAGTGATTATCCGCCAAGAGAGATGTTGGTTGAATTAGCGAAGATGAACAAGGCAGAGAGTGAAGAACGCACAGTGTTTGAGTTGTATTTGTGGGAGAATGGCAAAACAAAGGAGAGGTGAAGCTTAGAAAGGTTCAATTGTGATATAATTAAGTTGAAGGAATACATCTGCGCAAAGACACCTTGAATCATAGGTGAACGATGATGCTATGGTATTGCGTTCGATGGTGGTTAAGACTCGTTCTTACCAAGAAAAGGAGTAGCATGAGGAAGATACTGTTTGTGATACTGGGGGTCGTCTTGATTCTGAGCGTATGTGGTAGCGGATGTGGAAGAGGAACGGGAGTTGTCTTGGCTGCGATAAAAGACGTGTACATTTGGGCTGATAATTCCTCGCAGGAAAGGTATTTCGTGGACGTTGTATGTGAGTTGCCTGATACTTGTCATAAGTTCCATAGTTATGAGGTGGCGAGAGCTGGCAATACGACAATCAGAATAGAGATTTGCAACATGTATACTACAGGTGGTTATTGCGCACAAGTGTTTACCGACTATGACCTTCGCATACACATTGGCGTAGCGAGCGACTTCGTAGCTGGCGAGACTTACACTGTCGAGGTTAATGAGGTTACGGAGACTTTTGCTGCTCCGATATCATAATGGAGTTATGATGATGAATATGACGGCGACTATGTCTTGTTCTTACCAGGAAAAGGGTAGGTATTTAGAATGAGGAAAGCAGCGGGTATTATGTTGATAGGGTTAGGTATGTTGAAGCTAAGCCTTCTAATTCCTCTTCTAATTAAATTGGTCGACACTTTTTCTTTCATACCGGTGTCTGCGGTACCCACTATGCTATTTGAGATTGTTCCGAGTGCGTTCTTCGTTATCGGTGGAATCTTCTGCCTTAAGAGAAGATACTGGAGAGTATGCCTAGCTTCGGCTTCTTTTGCAGTTTTCATTCACCTTTTCTTCGCGGTAGGGTCGCTATTGAGTCCTTATGTTTTTGCGGGTCGGATGGCCTGGGCTATGATTGCTGCGATGGCGTGCGCAATAGTGTTCATCGCTCGGACGAGAAGCGAGTGGCAGGAGATTTCGGATTCAGTGGATTGTGAGGTGTCGAACGGTGGTTAAAACTCATTCTTACCAAGAAGAGGAAAAGGAAGATTGATGAGCGAATTCATTGTAATACGAATTCCGGTCTATTATTACTTAGCGTTTGTCATTGTGTTAAGCGTGATTTGGGCAATTTGGATTGGCAAAGACGTCTTAGGTAGAGGTGAGAGGAAATATAGTGTGAAGAGAAGGGTTTTGGGCTATGTTGGGAGCGGTGTTGTGCTAGGATGGCTTTGGTGGATATTTGCTGCATTTGTGAAAGTTTATGACTAGAATGAAGTGAGGTAGGATATTGGCTTTGAAGTTTCTTGGATTTATGCTGGTTGTAAGGTGTCTTATGGTGGTTAGACCTTGTTCTTACCAAGAAAAAGGTAGGCAATTAGAATGAGAAAAGGAGCAGGTATTCTTCTGATAGTTCTTGGTGCGGTAGCGTTAAGTCTTTTTATTGCTAATGTAAGTGGGCTAGTTACCCCTCCCAGTGAATACATTCCCGCTCCTCCTGCTTATGTGTATATCATTATTGCTACTATAGGCGTATTCTCTATTATTGGAGGAGTCTTCTGCCTTAGGAGGAAATGCTGGGGGATTGTGCTTCACTTCAAGCCTCTTTCTCCATATTCTCATGACGCTGTTAATCTTTTCCACTCTCCTTTTCTCTTGGATGTTTGCCTTGTGGTTGGCTCTCATCCCAGTGTGGATTCTGCCATTGATATTCATTTGTCTCAGGAAAAAGGAGTGGCAGGAGATTTCGGATTCAGTGGATTATGAGGTGTCTAATGGTGGCTAGACCTTGTTCTTACCAAGAAGAGGAAGCAGATAACTAGAATGAGAAAAGCAGCAGGCATAATATTGATAACCTTAGGTGTGTATTTTGTGTACTTTCTGATTACTGGTGTGGTTGCAGTTGGCATTCGTCTCCTTCTTGACGTTTTCACGCCTGGCGCTGGGGGTCTGGTTTCGCGAGTGGTTGTGCTAGGGTCAGTTGGTGTTGCTGCGTTCTATATTACCTGCGGAATCTTCTGCCTTAGGAGGAAATACTGGGGAGTATGCTTGGCTTCGGCCTTGCTCGTAGTTTTGCTTTCGCTTTGCGATTTGGCTTCAGGTAGAGGGTGGGTTTTCAGCGGCAATATTGCTATGGGTTCCATTCCTTGGGTGGTGTTTGCTGCAGTGCTCATCGCAGTAATATTCATTGGTATTAGGAAAAAGGAGTGGCAAGTGATTTCGGATTCAGTGGATGGTAAGGTGTCTTATGGTGGTTAGGACTCGTTCTTACCAAGAAGAAGGCAGGTAATTAGGATGAGAAAAGCAGCAGGTA
>CP070793.1:1468717-1471706 GCA_020346965.1 Chloroflexota bacterium
TGAATTTCTGGTCACTACCACCGAATTCGACATCGGCTCTGATAGCTACCGAATCATAGGCCTGAAGCAAAGGATAGAGCATCTCGGTCAGCGATATGGGATTTCCGGAGCCGTACCTATTGCTGAAATCCTCTCTAGCCAGAAGCTGGGCTATAGTGAACTTGCTGGTGAGCGTTATCACTTCATCCAGAGTGAATTGCGAAAACCATTCGCTTTGCCACCTTAGCTCAGTCTTGCTCTTGTCCACCACCTTGAAGAATTGCTCCGTATAAGTCTGGGCATTACTCTCTATTTCATCGGCAGTAAGCATAGGACGCGTAGCTGACTGACCGCTGGGGTCGCCAATTCGGGCCGTCCAGTCGCCGACTACAAGAACAACCTTATGTCCCAGTTCCTGGAATTGACGCAGCTTTCTCAAGCCCACTACATGTCCCAGATGGATGTCAGGGGCGCTGGGATCGAAACCCTGCTTCAGGGTCAGAGATCTCCCCGACTTCAGCAATTCGACCAGTGCCGGTTCTGTTATGACTTCGGCCACTCCGCGCTTCAATATGCCGGCATACTTCGTATCGGTCATTCCAAATCCTTAGCCAAAATCGCTTCCACTTCTCGGATGTCTTTCTCGATTTGCTTTTTTAGTTCTTCAGGAGAAGGAAAGCGCTCTTCGTCTCTTAGTTTCTGCACAAATTCCACTCGGATGTACTTGTCATACAAATTTCCTCTATAGTTTAGCAGATGGGTTTCCACCATTTCCTCCCCCGCGCCAAAAGTAGGGCGTGTGCCTACATTAGTCGCTGAAGGGAAATGCCTGCCCTCTACCTGAGCGATAGTGGCGTAGATGCCGTTTCCGGGTAACGCTTGCTGCGGCTCTATGTCCAGGTTAGCTGTGGGATATCCTAAAACTCGGCCTCGCTTTTCAGCACTGATGACTTTGCCTTCCAGGTAGAAATAGCGCTCCATTAACTTTGCTACCTTTCTCATATCGCCTTGAGCTAGTGCTCGGCGGATAAGAGTGCTGCTCACTATTTCGCCACTAATTCTAAAGGGGGGTATAACGTCCACACTGAATCCCATTTCACATCCCAGGGAACGGAGCACGTCGATGTTTCCTTCCTTGCCCTTCCCCAAAGCAAAATCGGGCCCCACCAAGATGCCGCGCATACTGAGATGCTTCCTAATTAAGGCTATGAACTCCCGGGCACTTAGTTGAGCTACCGTTGGCGTGAAAGTCAGCACTGCCACTATGTCTACGCCTAACTTCTCAAAAGTCCCTATCCTATCGTCCAGGCTGGTAAGCCAGGGCAGTTGACTTCGCGGATGCAAGACCGATTGGGGATGAGGGCTGAATGTCACTACACCGCTAAGTAAATTTCTCTCCCCCGCTCGTTCCTTTAATCCCTTCAGCAGGTAGCGGTGTCCGGCGTGTACACCATCAAATACACCGATGGTAAGTAGTGTTTCTCCTTGGGGAGTTACACTGGCTAGCTCCTGCCGGATTCCCATAGTCTCAGGATTCGGCACTTGCGTCCGGAGTAGCAAGTGTTCTATTCCTAGCTTCGGCTATGGGTAGCAATTGAGCCATCAAAAGGTGAAAGTTATCAAATGTGAGTGATTGCGGACCGTCCGCAAGTGCCTGGTCAGGATTGGGATGGACTTCTATGAGAAGCCCATCTGCCCCGGCAGCTACTGCTGCTAATGCCAGCGGGAGTACCAGATACCATTTACCTGTGCCATGACTTGGGTCAGCGATAATCGGTAAATGGCTGACTTTCTCGATAATCGGTATAGCACTAACATCCATGGTATTGCGTGTATAGTTTTCGAAAGTTCTAATACCCCGTTCGCAAAGAATAACCTGTTCATTCCCTTGATTTAGTATATATTCAGCGGCCAATAACCACTCTTGTATGCTGGACGACAAACCACGTTTGAGCAACACGGGCTTCTTTGTCCTGCCGACCTCGTCGAGCAAAATGAAGTTCTGCATGTTTCTAGCTCCAATCTGGAGTATACTAGCGTATTTGGCTACTAAATCAACATGCTCCGGTGCCATAACCTCAGTGATTATGGACAGATTAGTTTCCTTGCCTGCCTGTGCCAGTATTGCCAGGCCGCTTTCGCCCAGTCCGCGAAACTGATAGGGCGAAGTGCGCGGTTTAAAAGCACCACCACGCAGCACAGTAGCTCCGGCTGCTTTCACCGCTCGAGCAGTAGAGAAAATTTGCTCCTCACTTTCTACGGCGCAGGGCCCAGCCATAACAACTACTCCATTACCACCGATAGTCAGGCCGTTCAGCTTGACTATGGTATCCTGGGGATGGAACTCCCGACTGGCAAGTTTGTAAGGCTTGCTGACAGGTATGACCTGTTCCACTCCGGGAAGCAATTCCAGGGCATCGCGAAGCTCAGGGAAGGGTTTTCCCAGTACGCCAATAACCGTTTGTACAATACCTTGCGATATTTGTGCCTTTAGACCACCGACTTCGATTCTGGCTATAACCCGTCTGATTTCTTCCTGGCTGGAGCCGATTCTCATGACTACAATCATGTGTTGCCTCCAATTGAAAGTGGCGTTTTGCTCTTTAACTTCCTCGCCTCTCCTAGGTAAACGTGTGCGATTTCCTCAGGTCCCTTTTCGGTGTTCACAAGCATCAAAATTCTCAAGCAGTGGGGTAGATCGTTGGGTACGGTCATTTCATGCCCGCAGAGCATTGCCAGGTTGGATGGCCATCCTAGCTCTCGTGTTGCTGAGGCGGGGAACTCACCATTTAGGTCTGGGGTCGTGGTGAAGAAAATAGCCGCTATGTCCTTGACTTCAATTTTGTTAGTCAGTGCCATTTCCATGAGTAACTTCTTAGTTGCAGCTAGGATGCTTTCCTTACTATTTACTGAAACCGTAATAGCTCCTCTGATGCCACGGCACTGCAATTTAATATCTCTCCTTTCTGGTTTAGAATAATAGACTATGTCAATTCTTGTCCTTCGTCCA
>CP070793.1:1471806-1474854 GCA_020346965.1 Chloroflexota bacterium
GGCAACTGCAATAGAAATAACAAAAATGTGGTCGGAAGAGAGATGTACTTTCTTCGCAAAGTAAGAAATAGCGACTCCGATTGCTCCTCCCAGTCCTAGGCCGCCTAAAATTTCCAATAGTGGATGAGAGAAAGAATATGAAAAACTTGCTTCTCCTGACTTCCTGACAGCATATTGTATAAGAGGTGGTGCAAGGAGTCCGTGTACTACTGTTGTGATCGCCATAAGCGTGATTATGGTGCCTCCGAGCTCGTAGCCTGATAGTGCTTGAGCCGCCAAGAAAGAAAGACCTATGGCGACACCTGCTTGGTCTAGCATTGCAAGCCCGAGATACTTCCTAATCTTTGGCTCAGATTTTGATATGACACCCCCTATGCTACACCCCGCTATCTTGCCGATACTTCTGCCGACGACGTACATAATCACAAGCGGCCACATTAGATGAAAAAGTGAGAAGTCCATCTCCATACCAACAGCAGCGAAGAACAGAACAAATACCGGCGTCATGATATTATCTATCAATTCGTTTGAGCGTGTACCGATTTGAACATTGAGGTTAATCACCGCCGTCCCTAAAGCCATACAAGCGAGAATTGCCGATACTCCAATCATTTCCGCAAGACCCCAGCATAGCATGGCAACTGCAATAGAAATAACAAAAATGTGGTCGGAAGAGAGATGTACTTTCTTCGCAAAGTAAGAAATAGCGACTCCGATTGCTCCTCCCAGTCCTAGGCCGCCTAAAATTTCCAATAGTGGATGAGAAAAAGAATATGAAATACTTGCTTCTCCTCCCAACAATATCTGTGCGAACATGACTCCCACCGAATAAATGACTATTACAAGCGCGTCATCCAGCCCCACAAGAGCAATAGTAATGTCTGTAAGTGTTCCTTTTGCCCTTAAGTCTCGTAAAACTGCGATTGTTCCTGCCGGAGCGGTTGCGGGGGCAAGCGAACCTAAGATTATGGAAAGCGGAAGATCCTTCGTCAATAAATATACGAAACCCAATGTCATAAGAGCCGTCATGAACACCTGCACAAGCAATATAATGACAAGCTGCTTGCCCATTCTTTTTAGAAAAGCGAAAGAGAAACTCAGTCCTATTATGTAGGCAACGAGAGCAAGCGTAACCCCAGTGATAATCACATTAAATTGTTCGGGAGGGGCATAATTCAGAACCTGCCCTATGATAATACCGGCGATTATGTAGGCCAGGATTTCCGTTAATCGTAGCCTTCGTAGTATCCTGCCGAGTATAAATCCAAGTATGAGAACTAAAGCGACAAGGACATATATATTCATATCATGTTCATGAACTTAAGTCTGAGTTTTTTTAACAAGCGCTGGATTGTTACTTCTCCCAGGAGTCTTCCATTTTCATCAACAACTGCCATTCTGCGGATATTGAAGGAGGAAAGCTTCTTCAAGACATTAGCTACAGTCTCTTCTGGCGAGCATACAATAGGATTACGCCTCATGATATCCTGGACGACACTTTCTCTATGCAATATCTCAGCCCTGGGAACTCCAATCATTCTTTCCTTTTTCTGCCCGGGAGGAATCATAGAACGCAGCATATCGTGTTCCGTTACTACCCCGACCACTTTCATTTCCTCAGTATTGTTAACCACCCAGGCATGCGCCCTGAGGGAAAGCTTCTTGAGGAACACCGCCCAACCTGCATTCTCCTCTATGTATGGCGTTTTATGTAGGGGTATCATTATCTCTTTTGTTTCTATGCCGTAAAATTCTTCCATAATATCCTTTCACAAACCGATTCATCTGAATTTGCTAAGACACTTTCAGCAAAACTGTGTCTCGGACATATGTTAGTATTCTAGTAGAGCACGAAAGTTTAGGCAAGCAGTCATAACTTGCCCTGCCATGTTCACTATGTTAACGTAGTCTGCAATTCTGGACGTGATGGCATGACTTCTATTATTCTTGCCGGCGGTAAAAGTTCGAGGCTGGGTCGGAGCAAAGCTCTTCAGGTTATCGATGGCAAAAGCCTTATCCAGTGGGTCGTTGACAGCCTTTCTACATTCAGTACAGAAATAATTATAGTGACTGCCATGGGTAAAACAATTCCCTGCTACTCAACTACTGAGATAAAGACCGTCGCCGACATCTATCCTGAGAAAGGTCCGCTGGTGGGTATTTACTCTGGTTTAATATCCTCATCTGGTTCACGGGCTATGGCCGTCGGTTGTGATACACCGTTTCTGAGTGTCAGCTTACTTAGATACATGACTCAAATATGCTCTATATATGATGTTGTTGTTCCTAGGGTAGAAAATAAATTGGAACCTCTTTGCGCAGTGTACTCTAAGAATTGTTCGAATCCTATTCAAAGATTGCTGGAGCAAGATGAACTAAGGATTGACAGGCTTTTCGGCATGGTTAAGGTGAAGTACATCGGAGAGGACGAGGTCAACAGATTTGACCCGGAACACTTGAGCTTTTTTAACATAAATAGTCAGGCTGACCTGGACAGGGCAAGAAGGCTGGCAACTCGGAAGAGATAGTGAAAACAGTTCAAGCACACTTCTAGGATTTACAGCTTTTCCACCTTGACCGCGGAGACTTTGAGTTCGGGAATTTTAGATACGGGATCGAGCTTAGGATTAGTCAGGATATTGGCAGCACTCTCCGCGAAATGAAAAGTCATAAACACCACCCCCGGGGGCAATGCCTCAGTGAGTTTAGCTTTAGTGATAACTTCACCGCGGCGTGAACTGACTTTTACCTTGTCGCCTTGAGCTATACTAAGCTGTGAAGCATCCTGCGGATTGATTTCCACCACACCTTCAGGCTCTATCATGTTAAGCCCGGATATCTTACGGGTCATCGTCCCCGTATGGAAATGATACAAGCTGCGGCCCGTGCTCAGAATTAAAGGATAGTCCGCGTCAGGCACTTCTGCCGGGGGGGTATATTTTAGTGGTATGAATCTGCCTTTCCCCCTGACAAAAGTGTTCGTGTGTAATATACATGTACCTGGATGATCTTCAGAAGGGCAGGGCCATTGAAGTCCTTCATTTCCTA
>CP070793.1:1474954-1478324 GCA_020346965.1 Chloroflexota bacterium
GGCCGTTGGCCTTGGCTATAGAAGTAAGAATCCCCGAGCCCTGGGGACCAGTGACGGAAGCATAATATTGGCCACCACGCTTGGTTACCATCACCCTGGAGAACACCCTGCGCCCATCGTTGTTCGCAATGTTGTCCTCGATAATCGCTTGAACTGTCGGCTTGGCGAGAGTCTTCTTACCCATCATTTTTAGTATAGCTGGACGGGCAAATTGCTCAAATGTAATCATGGAGCTGACGGGATTGCCCGGCAGTCCAAGATGGGGCACCTCTCTCTTTCTACCTCCCTCCACATTCTTAATGATCCCGAACGCCAGAGGTTTTCCGGGCTTCATGCGAACGGTCCAGAAGCCAACCTCTCCATGCTCTGCCAGGACGTCCTTCACAATATCGTAGTCTCCTTTAGATACACCCCCGGAGGTAATGAGCATGTCCGCGTCCAGCCCTTCGTGTATTCTCTCGGTTAGGGACTGAATTGAATCGCGCCCTATGCCCAGGATTCTGGGAATCCCTCCATAGCGAGAGACTTCGGCGGCAATGGTATAAGTATTGCTATCATGGATTTTACCGGGATCCAATGGTTGGTCGACAGCAATGAGCTCATCCCCTGTGGCCAGAATAGCCACGATCGGCCGACGGATAACGGGCGCGACAGAGTGTCCCAGGGAAGCCAGTACTCCTATTTCCTGGGGGCGAAGCACCCTTCCTTTCTCAAGAACCAAATTGCCTTTGGCAATATCCTCGCCTCTATCTCGTACATTCAATCGCTTCTTGGCCTGGTGCAGTATGCCGATTTGCGAAAGGTCACCACCGGATGATTTGCGGGTCATTTCATCGGTGTTCTCGAACTGCACCACGGCATCAGCTCCGTCAGGCAACGGTGCGCCCGTCATAATACGAATAGCCGTACCTGCTTTTACGGCTCTGGTGGGCAGGGACCCGGCGGCGATCTCACCGACTACAGCTAAATATACCGGTGATGATTCATCAGCTCCATAAGTATCTTCGGCTCGAACGGCGTAGCCATCCATGGCGGAATTGTCCAGCGGGGGGATGTCTATAGTGGAATAGATATCCTCAGCAAGGACCTGTCCCAGGCAATCCAGAATAGGTCTGCGCTCGGGCTCAAGAACCTCAATATAGCTTAGAATCTTCTCCAGGGCTTCTTCAACAGAGATCATGCGCAAACTCCTGAAACCGTATTATAGATTATCTTCATCCTCGTACCAACTCCCCTGCAATTCCTAGCTGTGCGCCACAATAACTCAAGTTCAGCCTAATTTGACAAGCGTCAGATTTAGCTCTATATTTTACCAAAGCGAGGAGGTTAAGAATGCGAGAAAAAGTGGAAGCAGCCCTGGAGCAAGTAAGACCAACACTAAAAGCTGACGGAGGGGATGTTCAATTAATAGATGTCAAGGACGGAGTGGTTACATTAAAATTGACCGGTGCCTGCGGTGGTTGTCCTATGGCAACGATGACCTTGAAAGGTGGGATTGAGCGAGTGATCAAGGAGCAGGTGCCCGAAGTTAAGGAGATAGTGGCTGTCTAGCCTGTGGGGGTGTTCTAAGGAAGGACAAAAAGCGAGTTGGGTCGGAGGCTAAAATGAGCCAGGGATACTTTATCTGTCACTCTTGTGGTAAAACGGTAGAGCATAAAGAAAAGGAGCGACCTTGTGATGTACTTGATGGTTGGTTTATGGTTTCCCGATGGCAGGGTCCAAAAACAGTTGAGCACTACAATTTTTGCTCATCGGTCTGCCTTAAGACATGGGTGGATGACCAGGTCCCTCGAGTTCCCGATGTATTCTTGAAAGCTTTCGATAAAGGAGAGGATTAGAAAATGCCTATCTATGAATATTTATGCCCTGATTGTAACGAGAAGTTTGAATTACTTCGCCAGCAAAGCCAGTCAAACGAAGCTGCGCCTTGCCCGCGCTGCCACAATGGTGCCAAAAGGGTACTTTCCACTTGCGCCTCTTTTTCTAAGAGCGACGAAGGTTCGTCCACCCCGATCGGGGGGAGCTCGTCTTGTGGCCCATGCTCAGCCACAAGCTGTGGTACCTGTCAAACATAGCTCCTGCAGTAGCAAACTGCAAAGAGCCCAAACTATAGAGACCATCCAATGATTGCTCTCTGCAAATTAATTCCTGATTATGGAATTATGCTGGTGAGCCGACATGGTTGAAATAAGGGAAGAAAACTTCTCTATCGATGAGATAACTAAGAAGATGCAGGGCCCCAAAATAGGGGCGATAGCAATTTATGTGGGCACGGTACGTGAGTTCCCCGACGGTGTGGGGATGGAATTTGCAGAAAATAATGATGCAGTCCGGGAACTGGAGGAGATAGAGAGAAGGGCAATCAATAGCCTTGATATCAAAGAAGTAGCCATAATACACCGGACAGGTTTCTTAGGTATATCAGAGAATATCCTACTAATAGCCGTTTCAGCCGCTCACAGGGGGCCGGCTTTTGATGCTTGCAGAAGGATAATAGACGAGATCAAAGACCTCCACAAATCATGGGGAAAAGAGCTATCTAAGTAGAAATCCCTGTGAGGCGATTGGTAAGATGGCTTTCCAGGCAATCGCGGTATCTAGGCAACACTTTCTACTGAATTTGAAATGAGGCTCCAGGTAGTCTAAAATACGCTGTCTACTCTGGTTCACTGAATGCACGAACTTGGAATAACTGAAAACATAGTCAATATCGCTTTGACCAAAGCTGGTGAAGCTCAAGCAAGTAGAATTAGCCGGATTAACTTGGTGATTGGTGAGATGTCAGGATTTGTCGCAGATTGTATTCAGTTCTATTTCGATTCTCTGAGCCAAGATACTATCGCTCAAGGAGCCGCGCTTCACTTTGAAATAGTGCCGGCCCAGTTACAGTGCAGGAATTGCTCTACGGTTTTCACCCCCAAGGATACCGTATGGTCTTGCCCTGAATGCAGTGGCCAGAGCGTAGAAATCTCCAAAGGACGAGAGCTTTATATTGAGAGTATAGAGGTAGAATGAAAAAAATAGAAGTAATTCAGAATATCTTAGAAGCTAATGAAGCGATAGCCAGCCGGAATCAAAAACTGCTGAACGACAATAAGGTCTTTTGCATCAACATTATGTCAGCTCCGGGAGCCGGTAAGACGAGTCTTATTCTGCGGACTATGAAGCTGCTGAAAGATAAATTGAGCATAGGTATTATCGAGGGCGATGTCGCTTCTACTGTAGATGCTGAGAAAGTGCAAGGCCAGGCAAAGGCAGTAGTTCAAGTAAATACCAGAAACATGCGGGAAAGCTGTTCTCTGATGGCTGCCATGATTGAGTCAGCTTTGAAGAGTATGCCCCTCGATAACATAGACCTTATTGTCGTTCA
>CP070793.1:1478424-1482580 GCA_020346965.1 Chloroflexota bacterium
GACTACAAATTTGATGATTGGCCTGAAATCACTAAAGCTGTTGAAAAGCTAATACATGAGCACAAAAGAGAGATAAGTGAAGCATATGAGATAGAAGGTAAATACAATATCCTGTCTCTCCTATTGATCAAGAAGTAGAATTCATCTCCAGCTCTCAAAGGCAGCTTGTCTCTGACTGAATTGAAAGGAGAATAGCAATCAAGAATAGAAGGATACCCCTATCACCCCTACTGTCTATTACTCTCGTCGTCACCCTGATTCTTGGGGCATCAATCGTGGAAGCCTCAGCAGCAGCTGTGAACATGCCTCAAGGGCGAGTAATGCCCATGGTAGCCGCAGGTTGGGGCCACACAGTGGGCCTCAAAGACGATGGTACTGCCTTCGCAGCGGGAGACAACCGGTACGGACAGTGCGTTATCGCTGGTTGGACTGATATCACCCAGATCGCCGCGGGTGACCATCACACAGTGGGGTTGCAGGATGACGGAACTGTAGTCGCTGTGGGATGGAATCACCAGGGGCAGTGCAATGTAGACAGCTGGACACATATCATCCAAGTCGCCGGAGGCGTGTACCATACTGTGGGGCTTAAGTCTGATGGAACTGTGGTCGCCGCAGGGGCAAATGCCTACGGGCAGTGCGATGTCGGCGACTGGATGGACGTCGTCCAGGTCACTGCTGGCAGTCATCACACGGTGGGGCTTAAGTCCGACGGTACCGTGGTCGCTACGGGGTACAACTACTACGGGCAGTGTGATGTGGGCAACTGGACGGATATCATCTGGGTTACCGCAAGCAGCCGTCATACGGCAGCGGTCAAGTCCGATGGCACTGCGGTTGCTGTGGGGTACAACCGCTACGGGCAGTGCGACGTCAACGACTGGACGGACGTCGTCCAGGTCGCTGCTGGCAGTCATCACACGGTGGGGCTTAGGGCCAACGGTACCGTGGTCGCCGCGGGCAACAGCAACGATGGGCAGTGTGATGTCAGTCGCTGGACTGACATCATCCAAGCTGCCGCGGGCGTGTATCACACAGTTGGCCTCAAGTCCGACGGCACGGTGGTCGCCATAGGACATAACTATTACGGGCAGTGTAATGTCAGCGACTGGATGGACGTCACGCAGGCCGCCACAGGCTGGTCTCACACAGTCGGCCTCAAGTCCGAAAGGACTGTAGTTGCGTTGGGAGATAATCAATATGGGCAGTGCAATGTCAGCGGCTGGGAGGACGTCGTTCAAGTTACCGCAGACGGCTATCAGACGGTAGGACTTAAGTCCGACGGCACCGTATTCGCCGTGGGATTGAACAACTACGGACAGTGCAATGTAGGTAACTGGTCAGGCATCACCCAGGTCACCACAAGCGGTTGGCACACAATAGGAATCAAGACCGGCGGCAGCGTGGTCGCTGTGGGATACAACGACGAGCGGTGCAATGTCGGCAATTGGACCGACATTATCCATGTCGCAGCAGGCCGCTACCACACAGTGGGGCTCAAGTCCAACGGCAATGTGGTCGCCACGGGAGACAACGCCTACGGGCAGTGCGATGTCGGCGGCTGGAGAGACATCACCCGGGTCGCCGCCGGCTTGTACCACACGGTGGGAGTCAAGGCCGATGGTAACGTCGTCTGTGTCGGAGACAATACCTACCAGCAGTGTGATATCGGCAACTGGGCGGACATTGTAGGCGTGGCCGCTGGCGCCTATCACACAGTGGGGCTCAAATCTAACGGCACCGTAGTCGCCGCGGGGGATAACGCCTCCGGGCAGTGCAATGCAGGTGGATGGACAAGTATGACCCAGGTTGCTACCGGCACCTATCACACGGTGGGACTCAAATCAGACGGCACCATGTTTGCTACGGGCTTGGAGACCGAGCTTGCCAAGTGGGACCTGTTTGCTATGAATGGAAAGGACGTCTCGTCAGCCAACTGGCAGCTAATTGGCGGTGTAATAGCAGTCGTAGCAGCGGGACTTGCGGTTTTCTTCGTGCGTAGAAAGATAGCTACCTAGAGCACCAGCCCTCGCTAGTTGCCTGACTTGTCGGGCATGCCACACTGTTGAGAGCCTGCCCCTTCCGATCATGGCGAGGACCGAGAAGCCGGGACATGGTCTAAAAGGATTCCAAGGCTTCTTTCTAACCTCCAAGTTAAGACCATCTACACTAATTGCTTCCTTGTTTGAATATGCCCTTATACATTCACTTTTCTCTGTTTTTCGGTGAGATTGGCCCTTTCGTTAACATCAACTTAACATTTTAGTGATATAAATAAGGATGTACCTGAAGGAGGTTACATTGATAAAGGAGCGGGATTCTGATTTTAGACATAGTTGCCACACCAGCGAAGGCCAACACGTCATCAAATCAACTAAACTCTTAACCCAAAAACCCTTGACAACACAGGGATAGGATATCTAGAATTCAAAGGGTCGATACTACATCAATATTGCTTACTCAACTACCCCAAAAGGAGGTGAAGAGGTATTAGAATATTAATAGTGTTGATTGAGATTCCGGAAAGCTGAATTATCTTAAAAGGAGGTGAAGATGAAACGGAAGATTTTCTCCATTTGGTCGATTGTATTGGTCTTAGTCGTTTCGCTTGCGGTTTTGGTGCCGGGCTGTGAGGGAGAGGGACAGACAACAACTGGCACTATTGATGTCGCTGCCACCCTTGACGGCTCTCCCTGGGCAGGAAGCGTGAGCTACACATTGACACCTGATTCTGGGTCTCCGGTTAATGGCGCGTCTGTCCCCGGTAGCCACACCGAGGAGGCCGGTAACTGGACCTGTGGTTATGTTTCCGGTGGTCCGCCTGGGGCAGACTTCGTTGGCATCACGCCCTCAGCAAGTCAGGAATTGTCCGCAGGTGGTACAATCGGTTTCACCTTGAACTTCGAGACGCCGCCACCACCACCGGACGCCTCGGTCGTGTTCAAAACCTGGACCATAAACGGGATGCCTGTTGATCCCGCCCACGGCCCGTTCCCGGTAGGACCGGGTGACTGGATCGATGTTGAGTTTGAAGAGCACGTGAGCGGGGGGCAGGAAGGAGAAGTGGTCACAGTACACCAGACGTCCTGGCTCTTCGTTCATAACTGGGGTTACGAGGGTGACCCGGGACCATCTATATGGCTCCATGTTGTTAACGCCCCCGGTGCGGTGTCCATGGACCCTCCCGCCGAAGACAAGTCGAACCAGCAGTGTACGTTAGACGGGATACCTGTCAATCCTTGCGACGAGATTGAACTCCCCTACTGCGAGGAGATAGCACTGGACATGGAAGTAGATTGGGATCTGAAGATATGCACCAACTACACAAAGACGATCAACTGGATCGGTTTCGATGGGGGTGTGCCGATGACACTGGCTAACGGGGCTGAAGTCCTGTTCGATGTTACCCTGATAGATCCCTTCCAGTGCTTAACCCTGATTGCCCAGGCTTGCGTTCAGGTTGATGGGGATGAAAACCATGACAACGACTGCACCGAGTTGAGCCCGCCACTGGACATATGCTACATGCCGCCGCTCTAATGGAATGGCAGCAGCGTAGCTGGCCCTTATTGTGACGTTTCATTCGGGGTGCTTGGTGGCTAGGTTAGTCACAGGTGCCGGGTTGTCTCTGCCGATGCAGAAGGTAGGGCCGAGGAGCTAGCTCCTCGGCCCTATTCGATTCCAATCCCTCTCACTTGGCATTTGTGATTTGACTGGCACAGAGTTATAATGGAAATCGATGGAAAAAGGTACCTGGAGAGTTAAGACGGGACTGGCCCAGACTCTGAAGGGCGGGGTGATAATGGACGTAGTCACCCCGGAGCAGGCCAAAATTGCCGAGGAGGCCGGCGCTTGCGCTGTCATGGCACTGGAAAGGGTGCCGGCGGATATCCGCGCCGACGGCGGAGTGGCTCGTATGGCCGACCCCACTGTAATTACGGCTATAAGGGAAGCCGTCAGCATCCCGGTAATGGCTAAATGCCGTATCGGTCATTTTGTCGAAGCCCAGGTACTGGAAGCGCTGGGCGTTGATTTTATAGATGAGTCCGAAGTGCTCACTCCGGCAGACGAAAGTCATCACGTATGGAAACATGATTTCAAGGTTCCTTTCGTCTGTGGCTGTCGTGAATTGGGCGAAGCACTGCGTCGTATCGGC
>CP070793.1:1482680-1485886 GCA_020346965.1 Chloroflexota bacterium
CAGCATATTGACCATCGAAATCTATTACCCCAGCGTTGTCCCGAAAGACCGAAAGACACCAGGGCTTTTTCAACTCCTCAGTGACCTTCATCACAGTGCTTTTCAGCAGGTTGTCGACAACAAGCTGCCCTATTTTGATCTTGCTCTTGAAGGTCTTGTGGATGCAGTGCTCGGACCAAGTTTGTGCCAGAGTCTCAAGCTCCACATCGGTCGGATTGCGGCCTAGCTTCGAGAAGTAATCTTTGATGCGCCTCATTTCGCTTAGATTCAGCCAGAGCCTATCCTTGCTCACCTCCATCAGACCGTCATCGTCCAGGTTAAGCAAATCTACAGTAGTTAAGGCAAATTTGTAGGTTGTCGAGGGAAGAGCAATGGCCTCTATCTTGGTAACCACGTGTTGGATCAGATTATTGACCAACAGCTTGTCGCATATAGATTGAAGAGTCTCCTCCGATAGATTGCCCCATAAAGAATATTTGCGGGCAGTTTTTATTGATTCAACTGTAGTTATGCCGAGGTCACATATTGCCTTGCTGATGCTTTCCTCCACGGGATCTGTCACACCAGGATTGTAGGCCACTTCGACGACATGGGCATCACTATTTTTCACATGAGGTGCTAGCCCCTCGCCCCAAGAAAAGCCTTCAACTACAGGGTCGGCCAGTAGCTCTCGGCCGATTCTTTCCATTTCCGCCTCGTCCAGTCCTCCCTCCAGGAGATAAACATCGCTGACCCTAGCTTGGGTCACAGTTGTGATGCCGATGTCACGGATGTCCGTCTCCAGGCTGTCTCCCCTGGGATCAGGGAAACCGGTTCGTACTGATACCTCGATTCGAAACAAGAGATTTACCTTTCTACGATTTCCAGAAGACCAGCATCTTTCAGGTTGCTAGCCTGCTGCCTTGGAGGATGCTGTCCTCAAGTTTATGGGATACTCTTCGGTCAACCATATTCAGGAAATAGTTGTGGAACCTCGGGTCGTCGGTGAACTCTGGGTGAAAGGCACAAGCCAGCAGTTGATTTTGCCTGACAGCGACAATAGTGCCATCGGCAAGGCTGGACAGGACTTCTACACCTGGTTCAACCTCTTCAATGACTGGAGCTCGAATGAAAATAGCATGGAATGGCTCTTGTCCCATAATTGGTATCTTCAAGTCCACCTCAAAGCTATCAGGCTGGCTGCCAAAGGCATTGCGCCTGACCTTGGTATCCATGAGGCGCAGTGTCTTCATTTGATAGTTGGAGATGCTTTTGGCAAGCAAAACCGTCCCGGCGCAGGTACCCCAAATAGGTAAGCCTTGTTGTGCCATCTCTCTTATTGGATCGATCAACCCAAAACCCTCCATTAATCTCAGCATGGTAGTGCTTTCTCCACCGGGGATAATAAGGCCGTCCAATGTATTAAGTCCGTGGGGCAGGCGAATTGGGGGAGCTTCTACACCTAATTGTCGCAGGGTTTCGATATGCTCTATGAACGTCCCCTGTAAAGCGAGAACACCCAACTTCATATCTTGTCGATTTCCTAAAGGCTCATGATACACCAAGCGACGGAACTAAGCAAGCTCTTAATCGGCATTCTGAAAAAGAGGGACTGATTATACTTGACAAGCATGACTTCGCTGTGATATTGTGGAAAACGGTTTCCTACTACCGACAGCATCGGAGTATTCCCATGGGTTTCGAGACACAGGACGTAGAAAGAAAAGCAATCGCCATCATGAGAATCCTGAAGGACTCGCCAGAGCCCCTTGGAGCCAGGGTTATTTCTCAGGGTTTGAAGGACCATGGGGTTGAGCTAGGCGAAAGGGCGGTGCGGTACCACCTTAAACTAATGGACGAACGTGGCTTTACGCAGAGTGAGGGGAGGGATGGGAGGTTAATTACACAGCTAGGCCTCGAGGAATTGGACAGTGCTTTGGTGAGCGACAAGGTTGGGTTTGTAGCCTCTAAGATTGAGTTTCTAGCTTGTCAAACAGACTTCAACATAGTTAAGCGTCAGGGCAAGGTTCCTGTAAATATCTCCTTTTTCCCGCAGAGGCAATTTATGAAGGCGATCGAAATTATGAAAAGAGTTTTTCAGACAGGGATTTGTGTTAGCGACCTTGTGGCTGTAGCTCGCCAGGGCGAAAGATTGGGTGGAATAATCGTGCCCCAGGGTAGAATAGGTCTGGCCACTGTTTGTAGCGTTATAATTAACGGTGCTTTGCTTAAAGCTGGCATTCCTATGGACTCCAAATTTGGTGGTATTCTGCAAATCAGGAACCACAAGCCTTTGCGGTTTGTGGAGCTTATCCAGTACTCAGGCTCATCCTTGGACCCTTCAGAGATCTACATTGCCAGTGAGATGACTAGCGTTGGTCGAGTGGCTAGAAAAGGGGAGGGGAAGATCTTAGCAAATTTCCGGGAAATACCGGCTATATGCCAACCCGAAGTAGAAAAGGTAGTCGCCGGACTAAAAGAAGCTGATTTGGGAGGAGTGCTTATGATGGGCGAGGTAAGCAAGTCTGTGTGCGAGATTCCTGTGGAATTGAATAAGGTCGGCATGATACTCACAGGGGGGCTCAACTCTGTAGCTGCTGCTGTTGAATCCGGTATCGAAGTGGAAAATTACGCCATGAGTACCATAATGGAATACCAAGATCTAATTAAGTTCTGGGAGTTATGAAATGAATGTAGTGAGAATCATACCATGCTTAGATGTGAAAGATGGCAGGGTGGTTAAGGGAATAAAATTCGTGAATCTGCGGGATGCTCGAGACCCTGTGGAGGCAGCAGAGGCCTATTGCCGAGAAGGCGCTGATGAGCTGGTATTCCTCGATATCTTCGCCACCGTGGAGAATAGAAGGGCACGTCTTGAATGGGTGAAACAGGTCTGTGAGGTGGTTACGGTTCCCTTTACCGTGGGAGGTGGTATCGCTAGCCTTGAGGACATGCAGACCTTGTTTGATCTTGGAGTGACCAAGGTTTCGATAAATACGGCTGCGGTCAGGAACCCTGAGTTAATAGAAGCATCCTCGAACAAGTTTGGCAGGGAAAGGCTCGTTATTGCCATTGATGGTCGGAAGAACTCTACTGGTACTGGTCTTCCACGATTAGAGGTCGTAGTCAAGAGTGGCAGTGAATCCACAGGGATAGATATTACTGACTGGGCGAAGAAGGTAGAGGAGCTAGGGGCTGGTGAGATTCTGCTAACCAGCAAGGATGCC
>CP070793.1:1485986-1499039 GCA_020346965.1 Chloroflexota bacterium
AAAGTTACCCACAGACGACATAAAAAGGTACTTGAACTAACCAAGGGACATCGAGCGGCGAGACACAAGCTTTATAGGACAGCACATGAGTCCATGCTTCATGCCTTGGCTTATTCCTATCGTCATCGCCGTGAACGGAAAGGCGACTTCAGAAGACTATGGATTACCCGCATTAGTGCTGCGGTAAGGGCTGAAGGACTCACTTACAGCCGGTTCATAGCCAGATTAAAGAAGTCAAATGTGGAAATCGACCGCAAGATGCTAGCCGAGATGGCTGTTAAGGATCCTGAAGGATTTGCTACACTAGTAGGTTCGGTAGCTGAGAGCAAATAACCCGCGCTTGTAGTGCAATACTGCCCGAAGATTCCAGGGGTTTTAGGCAGGAATAACACCATTTGATGATCGATGCTGGAACAACTCAAGGACCTTCATACGCAGGCTCTCGAAGAGCTAAATGGAATTAAGAATCCTCGGGAGTTGGAATTGTGGCGTATCCGCCACATGGGCAAGAGAAGTAGTTTGACGAAAGCTCTACGTTCGTTGGCCGCTTTGCCGTTGGAAGAACGGCGAAAGAAGGGTGCTCAAGCTAACGAAATCAAGACAGCTTTGGAGTCGAGCCTGGAAGAGAAGAGGAAATTACTAGAGGAGTCCCTTCTTACCTCTCCTGCGGATGCCCGGAGATTAGATTTTACCTTGCCCGGTCGACCTATCCCGATTGGGCGACTTCACCCCACCACACAGATACTTAATGAAATCTGCGACATTTTCAAGAATATGGGCTTCCAGGTAATTGAAGGACCCGACGTGGAATGGGATTACTACAACTTCGAGGCCCTAAATATCCCTCAAGATCATCCGGCGCGAGATATGTTTGCTACCATGTGGATAGATGCAGATATGGGTGGGGAAGCCAGACTTCTGCGCACGCATACCTCACCAATGCAGATCAGGTTAATGGAGAAGGAGCGCCCACCAATAAGAACGATAGTGCCGGGGCGAATCTACAGATATGAAGCAACTGACGCCACTCATGAATCGATATTCTATCAGGTTGAAGGTTTGGCTGTGGACAAGGGCATCACCTTGGGTGATTTGAAGGGAACTTTGCTTGACTTTTGCCACTGCCTTTTCGGCGAGGAAAGGAAGATACGATTTCGCTGCGATTACTTCCCTTTTGTGGAGCCCGGCGTCGAGGTAGCTATCGAATGCGTAGCTTGCCAGGGGGCTGGCTGTCGTTTGTGTAGTCATAGCGGCTGGCTTGAAATATTAGGGGCAGGGATGGTCCATCCGGATGTTCTGGCAAGAGTGAATATCGACCCTGAAATCTATAGTGGTTTTGCCTTCGGGCTGGGAGTTGAGCGCATAGCTATGCTCCGCTACGGTATTGATCATATCCGTCTCTTTTACAGCAATGACCTCAGGTTCCTGAAGCAGTTCTGAATTCTAAGGTGATACTATGAGAGTCTCCCTCAAATGGCTCGAGGATTTTGTTGACGTCAGGCTTGCTCCTCAAGAACTGGCCGAACGGCTAACGATGGCTGGTCTGGAAGTCAAAGATATACAGACTGTGGGTGGCAGCTGGGATAACATAGTCATAGGGGAAGTGACAGCATTGAATCCTCATCCTAACGCTGACCGCCTGAAACTAGCTACAGTTGACCTGCGCACTGAGCAAGTCACCACAGTTTGCGGTGCCCCCAATATCGCACTTGGACAGAAGGTGACTTTTGCTCGTATAGGAGCCCGGCTTATAGATTCTTACACTGGAAAAACTACAGTACTAAGACCAGCGAGAATTCGCGGTGTGGCTTCTGAGGGCATGATTTGCTCAGAGAAGGAATTGGGAATTTCTGACAGTCATGAAGGTATCTTAGTACTGTCACCTGAATCACCTATCGGTACGCCTCTCAGTGATTATCTGGGAGACGTGATTTTTGATTTAGATGTGACACCTAACCGCCCGGATTGCCTATCAGTAACTGGCATCGCCCGAGAGGTCGCCGCCTTAACTGGTGAACGGCTGCGCTTGCCCCAAATTCGTTACGAAGAGTCGGAAGACTCGATAGACTCATTGGCCGCTGTAGACATAGTTGATTCGGGCCTATGTCCTAGGTACTGTGCTAGTTTGATTACAGGAGTAAAGGTGGGCTCCTCCCCAGGCTGGCTGCGGCAGCGTCTGAATAGCTACGGCATGCGTCCCATTAACAACGTGGTTGATGTTACTAATTACGTAATGCTGGAATACGGTCAACCCCTGCACGCCTTTGATTATCACGAGCTTAAGGGCAGACAAATTATCGTACGTAGGGCTGGACGTCGTGAGACCATAACTACACTTGATGGTTCAAAGCGGACTCTCAATCCGGACATACTGGTTATCGCTGATAGAGAAGAGGCTATTGCTGTAGCTGGAATAATGGGCGGTCTGGATTCCGAAGTTACGGACAAAGCTGAGGCTATCCTGTTGGAGTCGGCAAATTTCAACCAGGCTACTATTCGACGGGGCTGTAGCCAACTCCAAGTTCAAAGCGAAGCCTCGATTCGCTTTGACAAAGGGCTGAACACGGAGCTTCCCTTGGTACCGTTGAAACGGGCGACACAACTATTGCTAGAGGTAGCTGGCGGTAGAGCAGCCAAAGACATAATTGATGTTTATCCTGGAAAATCAGAGCCAAAGACTATAATGCTGTCCGCCCGAGAAGTGAAACGGCTTTCAGGTTTAAAGATTAACATTAATGGGATTCTTAAGGTATTAAGATCCTTGGGTTTTGAGTGCCACGAAGGTTATTCGGATTCACAGATTTCTATATCCGTGCCTTATTGGCGTAGCGACGTTAAATGCTCTGCTGACCTCGTAGAGGAAGTAACTCGTATTATCGGGTATGAAAGAATCCCAATTACGCGGCTTAGCTCTCCCTTGCCTCAACAGAAGTCGAAGTTGTCACCGTTAGCGCAGCAAAGCAATCTCAAGCAAAAATTGCGTAATATCCTGACTGGCTTTGGTTTTCAGGAGATATTGACATATTCTTTGGTCAGCATGGAGAAGCTGCAAAGGCTTTCCCCGAAGCCCGGGCTGAAAATTCCGTCGTTAAAAGTGGCTAATCCTATGACCAGGGAACAGGAATACTTACGTACCAGTTTGAGGGCTGGCCTCCTGACCACGCTGGCACATAACCAAAAATTCGAGCAGGAAGGCATAAGGTTATTTGAAATCGGCAAGGTATTTTTACCGCGAGGCAAGGATTTGCCTGAGGAAAGGGAGATGCTCTGCGCTGTGCTTAGTGGCCCAAGGACAGAGCTATCCTGGCAAACTGAAAACGAGCCACTAGATTTCTTTGACGCTAAGGGGATAGTGGAAGGAATCCTGAGCCAGTTGGGGCTGAAAGCGAACTTCGATATTGGCGATGATGAAATTCTGTTCCCCGGAAGAGGGGCTGACATAATCGTTGATGATGAAAAAGTCGGTACAGTAGGAGAAGTGCATCCCAGTGTAGCGCAAGCCTTCGAGCTTTCTGATATTGCTTGTCTTATGGAAATTGACTTAGTAAGACTATCCAGTATGTTTATCTGGACCAAGGAATACCAGTCTATCCTGCGGTTTCCCAGGGTTACCAGAGACATTGCCTTAGTAGTGGATGAACAGGTTGCCTATCAGACGGTGGAGAATATAATCCGAAGCTTTGCGCTGGCAAGAAAGGTGACTCTCTTTGACCTTTATCGGGGCAAGCAAATAGAAGAGGGCAAGAAATCTTTCGCCATAAGGATTGTGTACCAATCAGCTAGCCGTACCCTGACTGACGAGGAAGTTGACCAAACTCAAGAGCAAATGCTGACTAGGCTGCGTCAGGAACTTGGCACTACTTTACGTGCCTAAGTTGGTCAGAGAGAGGCAACGTTGGTTAAACCAATCAAGACTTCGACTTGAAGGTTTTGTCTAAAAGCTTCTTCACCTGTTTTGTCAGGTTTTCCAAAGCCAAAAGCTGGGCTTCTTTCTCCGTGCGCCATTTTGCCTCTATGCTCTGGTTCTGTAGGGTGCGCGGTGACAGGGTCAACCGCAGTGGTATTCCCAGGAGGTCAGCATCGTTGAATTTAACGCCGGGGGATTCTTCACGGTCATCGAAGAGCACTTCAATACCTTCTCTCTGTAATTCGCGGAAGACTTTTTCTGCTGCAGGAAGGACCGCGGACTTCTCTAACGATAGAGGACAAAGATAGACGTGATAAGGGGCTACGGCAGGTGGCCAGATAATGCCTTTATCGTCGTGGCTTTGCTCTACTATGGCTGCCAACAGTCGTCCCAATCCTATACCGTAGCTGCCCATGGTAATGGGGTGGGACTTGCCATTGCTATCTAGGAAAGATGCCCCGAATCTCTCACTGATGAAGGTCCCCAACTTAAATACATGCCCTACTTCGATGCTTCGGGCATACGTGAGCTTATTGCTACACTTGGCGCAGCTATCGCCGGATCGGGCTAGGGCTATATCAGCCATGATGTCAACCTGGAAATCCCTGGGGTAATTGGCATTCCTGAAGTGGTACCCCGGCTTATTGGCACCAGCCACGAAGTTGGATCCCACGGTTATAGAATCATCAGCTATGACTTTCATTCCTTTTGTACCTATCGGTGAGGCAAAACCAGCCACAATTCCGGCGTCTTCTACCTCGACCTCAGTGGCCAGGCGGAGCTCCGTGCACTTCAAGGCATTTGCTAACTTCGTTTCATTGACTTCAAGATCGCCCCGAATCACAACGAATACGAATCCTCCGTCAGCATAGTAAAACACCGCCTTAAGAGTTCGGCCTGTCGGCACACCGATGAAACGAGCTACTTCCTCTATGGTTTTCGTCTCAGGCGTTGCCATTTCTTCTAAAGGCAGGAGGTTCTTTGCCTCCCCTTCACTGCTCTCAGGAATTTGATTTACAGGAATGGCAGGTTCGATAGTTTTGGCAAACTGTGCCTTCTCGGCGTTGGCGGCGTAACCACAGCTGGAGCAGTAAATAACGTGATCTTCACCGTTTTCCGTTAGGACCACGAACTCGTGAGAGTCTTTACCTCCTATAGCCCCGCTGTCAGCTTCCACCATCAACGCTGGCAGACCGAGGCGAGCATAGATATTCCTGTAAGCTTGGCAAATCCTCTGATAGCTCTCGTCGAGGCCGGCCTCATCGGCATCAAGGCTGTAGAGGTCTTTCATGATAAACTCGCGGACTCTCAGCAAACCCCCGCGGGGTCGAGGCTCATCACGAAGTTTCGTCTGTATTTGATAGGGCAGCAGAGGAAGGTCCCGGTAGCTTTGCACATAGCGGTGCGCAAGGTCGGCAACGACTTCCTCGTGAGTAGGCCCCAGCGCCAGCGCCTGTTCCTTGCGGTCGGTTAAGGTGAAGAGAGACTTGCCGAAAGATACATCCCGGCCCGATTGCTGCCAGAATTCAAGAGGCTGCAATACGGGCAGCATCACTTCCTGCCCGCCGGCTTTATCCATTTCATCCCTGATAATATTCTCTATCTTTCTGAGTACTCGCCACCCTAGAGGCAGATAACAGTAGACCCCAGCAGCCTCCTGGGCAACCATTCCTGCCCTGAGCAGTAGCTGATGGCTTACGCTTTCTGCTTCAGCAGGTACCTGTCGTAGTGTTTTGCCAAAAAGCTTAGAAAAACGCACTCCTCTTACCTTTACTCTAATCCTCTACTGTCGAGAGAGTTTATTTCTGTCATTATAGCTTCGAGAAACCTATCCTCGCTTACCGTGCTCACTACCTCCCCCTTTCTAAATATAGCACCCTTGCCCTTGCCGCAGGCAATACCCACGTCTGAATCCCTAGCCTCACCGGGACCATTTACTATGCAGCCCATAACTGCCACTTTAATGGGCTTACTCATTCTTTCCATGTGCTTGCCTACTGCCTCAGCCAGGGCAATGATATCAACTTCAGTCCGGCCGCAGGAAGGGCAACTCACCAGAGTTGGACCTCTTTGACGAAGCCCTAGACCTTTGAGAATTTCGTAAGCCACGAATACCTCTTCGCAGGGATGAGCGGTCAGAGAAACACGTATGGTATCTCCAAACCCTTGATGAAGAAGTATACCAATGCCTACGGCGCTGCGTATGGCTCCCATCCGGGGAAGTCCGGCCTCAGTTACACCCAAATGCAGCGGATATGGCATTTCATCGGCAATCATTTGATAAGCTCGGATGGTAGTGAGGACATCGAAGGCTTTAAGGGAGACCTTGATTAAATCGAAGTCCAAGTTTTCCATGAGCCTTATCTGTTCTAGTGCCATGTTGACCATTCGTTCGGCTAGTGGAGCATCAGGCTGGAAACTGGCCGGTAGACTACCGGCATTTACTCCAATACGGATGGGCACCTCTTTTTCTTTAGCAGTGGCTACTACAATGGCAATCTGGTCTTTGTCTCCTATGTTGCCGGGATTGAGGCGGAGGCCATCAACACCGGCCTGCAATGCCGTTAAAGCCAAGTGGTAGTCAAAGTGTATATCTGCAATAATGGGTAGCGAAACATTCTTTTTTATGGATGCCAGGCTTTTGGCAGCTTCTTTATCGGGGACCGCTACTCGCACTATCTCACAGCCACAATCCTCTAGCTCCTTAATCTGGTTTATAGTGGCAGGGATATCACGGGTATCGGTCTTGGTCATGGATTGCACTACGATGGGGGCGTCGCCGCCGACGGCTACATGACCAATTCTCAATTGCTTGCAGTTGCGACGTTTCATATTCCAAAACCCCTTGGAATACGCCAGATATCTACTACGGTTATTATTATTACAAGCGCAATCAGAAAGGCCGTTCCGATAGTGTAGACCAGGCGTACTGTTCGAGGGGAGAGACGCTTTCCGCGTCTACATCCTTCGATGAATGCCACCAACATACCTCCTCCATCCAAAGGTGGGATGGGGAAGAGGTTAAATATGCCGATACCTAGGCTGATCATACTAGCCATAAATAGCATGCTGCTGAAGCCGGAGGTGCGCACTACCTCCAGTGTTAATTGACCGGCTCCTATTGGGCCCACCAGTGCTGTATCGGGAGATTCTATAATTTGAGGGATAGCCTCTACTATGAGCGCAGGCATAAAAATGATATCCCTGGCTCCCAAATAGATTGCCCTCCAGACAGGAAGCCGCTCTTGTTCCATATGTGTCCCTTCCACCCACTGCAAATCCACGCCCGGGAGTGTTTGATAGCCGACATTGGTCAAAGTGACGGAAGTCTCTTTCCCGTCTCGGAGCAAAACCAGCTGCATTTCCCCATCCTCCTCAGCGGAGCGCAAGGCATTAGATATGCTTTCGTCATTGTAAATGAGTTGTCCGTTGATCGTGAGGATGGTATCGCCAGATCTGATGCCAGCTTCATAAGCTGGCGAATCCTCGTCCACCTGGCTTACTATGTCCCACCAAGGCCAGACACCTATTTTCAGTAACTGCGATTCCGGGTCAAGTTCTGGCTTCAAGGTTTTTTCCTCCACTTGCCCGCTGCTCAGCAGGAGCAAAGTTATTTCTGCTCCTTCTTCCACCGAATTCACCATTTCCTGCACATCTCCGCGCCTACGGATAGGTTGTCCCTCTATCTCCAGAATTATATCCGCGGACTCGATGCCTGCTTTGCCCGCAGGAGAATTCTCCACTACAGAATGAACCATAAGTCCATCGCCGGCAATTACGGAATATGGCAGTGCGATGAAAGCACTGAGGAGAATAAAGGCTAGAAAGATATTGAATAATGGTCCGGCAACGTATATCCCAAACCTCGTCCAGGGTCCTTTGCCAGCGAGACTCCGGGGTACTGTGGGATCATTTTCTCCAGCAGCCTTAACAAATGCTCCGACGGGTATGGCATTAAGTGAGTATATTGTCTCGCCTCGCTTAATACCAAACAGTCTTGGGGGTATGCCCAGACCGAACTCTTCCACCTTTACCCCGGCGCGCTTACTAGCGATGAAGTGACCCAATTCGTGAAGACACATTGCCACGAATAGAGCTACTATGAAGAGAATAATAATTACGGCAATGTTCATCTCTTATCTATCTCAAGATTGCTACTTCGCTCAGGTTCCTTGAAGTTATCAACAAAAAGCTTTGTAGCACATTCTCTCGCCCAAGCATCGGCGGCCAATATTTCTTCTATAGATGGTTGCCGGATATTCTGATGTTGCTCAAGCGTTCTCTGCACAATTTTGGCTATATCGGTGAAACCTATTCTATCATTAAGGAAAAGCTCTACAGCTACCTCATCAGCGGCGCAAAGTACTGTCGGAGAAGTTCCTCCTGATTCACCAGCATCTATTGCCAGTTTCAGACAGGGGAACCTATCATAATCTACAGGCTCAAAGTTCAGAAAGCCAATTTTATCCCAGTCAAGCCGTGTTAGTTCTGAATTAGGCCACCTCTGAGGATAAGAAAGGGCATATTGAATAGGTATCTTCATATCGGGCTGGCTAAGTTGAGCTTTCAGGGAACCATCAATGAACTCCACCATGGAATGGACGATAGACTGTGGATGTATTAATATCTCAATACTATCAAAGGGGAAGGAGAAAAGCCAATGAGCTTCGATAACCTCCAATCCTTTATTCATAAGGGTTGCTGAGTCTATGGTTACCTTTCTTCCCATCTTCCATACAGGGTGCCGCACAGCTTGCTCTGGAGTTACCTCAGCTAATTGTGACTGTGAATAACGATAGAAGGGCCCACCGGAGGCGGTGAGAAAAAGCCTGCGAGGCCTATTATCTTCACCATGCAGGCATTGCCAGATGGCGCTATGCTCACTGTCGATGGGCAAGATTCGAGCTTTGTGGCGGCTGGCTTCATGCATGATAATTTCACCAGCCATCGCCAATACTTCTTTACTAGCCAAAGCGACTGTTTTACCCGCCCGTATAGCTGCCAGAGTGGGGCTTAGTCCTGCATTGCCTGCAGTGGCTACTATAACGGAATCGACCTCCGGATGACTGGCTATTTCTTCTGGGGACAAAAACTCCCCGCCGTAACTAATTTCGGGCGTCATGGATGAATGAAACAGCTTGGGCTGAAATTCATTGATTTGCCTTTCTAGGAGCTCAAGATTTCTATTTCCTGTCAGAGCTACTACTTTTAATTTGCTGGGCAGGGCACCGATTACATCCAAAGCTTGGCGCCCTATGGAGCCTGTCGAGCCCAGGATAGCTATTTTTCTTAGATGACCCATATTACATAATAGTATACCACTGCCCCGACGAATATGAGGCTATCGAACCGGTCCAGGATGCCACCATGTCCCGGCAGTAGATTACCTGATTCTTTCACTCCCGTATTACGCTTCAGCAGGGATTCAACCAAATCGCCAAGCTGAGCAAATAGGCCGATGAGAAAGCCAAGGAGAATAACCTGCCAGTATCCAAAGGTAAAGGGAGAAATGAGGTTAAGGACGGTGGCTATTACGACAGCGCCCAGGATACCGCATATTAAGCCTCCTATCGCTCCTTCCCGAGTTTTAGCTTCACTTATGGCAGGAGCCAGTTTATGCTTACCAATTGACCTACCAATAAAAAAGGCACCTGTATCATTGGCAAATGTAGTCAATATGGCCAGGTAAACCCAACTTCGGCCGTCCTCCAAACCGCGCAAGCTCAGCCAGTAGCTGAGCATCCATCCCACATAGAGAGCACCAGCAATTGTCCATGCCCATCTATGGAATGCCTGTTCTCTTGAGGTTCGGCATAACAGATAGATCAAGGAAATTAATATGGTGGTGGTGACAACTATTGGCAAGACACCAGGACTGCTGTAATGGGGGCTCAGGACTAGTGCCAGCGAGTATAGTAAACCCAAGTAAATCAGGGGTTCCCGCTTGTCCAAATTAGCTAGATGATAGAACTCATAGGTGCCGGCCAAAGCTGCCATGGCTATTAGGAGAGTGAACCAGGGCCAAGGGTCACCAAACCAAATGGCAAGGATGACGATGGGTACGCCCACAGCGGCAGTAATAACCCGGTGTTTGAGCATAGCTCTATTTTAGCAGCTTTTGAGTGACTATAGGCTTGGCGGCACCTGGTTTCATAAGTAAGTTAATAGACCCAGCGTTATAACTGATGTTTCTACCCTAACTGGTATGAAAGGTTTAAGCTAGAGCCAAAGATAGAGTAGGGTTAGAGGGGGGTAATCCAATGCCTACAGATATATTTAATAGACTATGCGGGCTTTTTACTGGGGATTGAAACTGCGATCATATTTCCTGTATTTCACTTTCCTTGCTCTGTCCCAATTCACTTACCTTGTCTACGCAAACCTCGGTAAGCTGGTCGATTTTCTTAGTATTGCTCTTAAGTTCATCTTCCGATATTTCCTTATTTTTCTCCCACTCCCTGAGTTTTTCAATGCCGTCTCTCCTTATGTTCCGTATTGCAATCCGCCGTTCCTCGACTTTCTTGGATACTACCTTGACCAATTCCCTGCGCCGCTCCTCACTAAGGGATGGGACGACCACCCGGATTATACTACCATCATTCGCGGGGTTAAGGCCGATGTTTGCTGTTAGGATGGCTTTTTCAATATCACGTAACGATGCGCGGTCCCAGGGTTGTATGATGATTAGATTAGCCTCAGGTACAGAAATTGTAGCAAGTTGGTAAAGCGGGATATGTGTGCCCTGATAGTCAACTATGATGTTATCAAGCAAAGTTGGAGTCGCACGTCCGGCCCGGATGGTAGCCAATTCTCTGGCTAAGCCGTCTATGGCCTTCTGCATTCTGGAGTTCAGTTCAGTGAATAGTTCATCCAACATGGCTCAGTGATCGCCACCAAGCTCGAATCTAGCGAATCTGCGTACTTTTATGTTTTCCCCTACTTTAGCAATCGTTTCACTAATAACTTCTTGCACAGTCTTTTCAGGTTCTTTAATGAAGGGCTGGCTAAGAAGGCAAGTTGCTTGGGGGTCTGTTTCTACCTCTGGCGGCATCTCTTCGCTAGCGAGAAACTGGGGGGAAGTAGCAGCTATCTGCATGGCCAAGTCGTGAGCAAGTTCTTTAAATTCATGGGTTCGAGCCACAAAATCAGTTTCGCAATTTACCTCCACTAATGCTCCCATGCGCTTGGTATGATGAACATAAGCTTCAACTACACCCTCCGTTGCGGTTAAATCCTTCTTCTTTTCGGCAATAGCTGCCCCACGCTCTTTTAAGAATTCGATTGCCTTTTCCATATCACCGCCTACCTCTAGCAGAGCCTTATTACAGTCACCTATGCCCGCATTAGTCCTGCTTCTTAATTCCTTTACTACTTCAACTGGTATTTTCATGTAGGTGCGATTTCTCCTTCCGGTCCCCTTGGTTCCTCTGCTTCACTTGGTTCCTCCGGTTCAAACGTATAGGAACCCAGGATCTCAATGGCTTCTTCGCGCTCCTCTTCAGTAGTTAACTTGGTGATTCCTGCATCTCCGGAAAAGGCTTCAGCTTTACCCTCAATTATGGCATCAGCGATTTTATTGCAAATCAGCTTAATTGCTTTAACGGCGTCATCATTAGCGGGAATGGGATAATCTATGCCGTCAGGATTGCAATTTGTATCTGCGATGGCAATCACCGGTATACCCAACTTCTTAGCTTCGGTAAAGGCGATCTTATCCTTAATAGGGTCGGTGATGAAGAGAGCTCCAGGAAGGGTAGTCATTTCCTTGAATCCCCCCATTTGAGTATTTAAGTGGAATATTTCCTTTTCTATTTTCACCCGCTCTTTTTTCGGCAAAGAATCAAGTTCACCTTTATCTCTTCTATTCTCCAAACGAACCAGGTGATCGATCCGAGCTTGTATGACGGTGAAGTTGGTTAACATGCCACCCAACCATCTTTGATTAACATAGCTCATACCGCACCTTACAGCCTCTTCCTCCACGGTTTGCTGCGCTTGCTTTTTGGTGCCGACAAAAAGAAGACTTTGTCCCCGAGCTGCCAAATCCTGGGTGAAGGCACAAGCCCTTTCTAGCATAGTAACTGTCTGCTCTAAATCGATGATGTGGATACCGTTGCGCTGGGTAAAAACATATTTTTTCGCCTTGGGATGCCAGTAGCTGGTATGATGACCGAAGTGAGCACCTGACTCAAGCAACTGTTTTAGTAAAGCATTGTCTATCATGATTACAATCTCAAATGATCTTAATCAGTAAAACAGTATAATGTAGCATGACCTGCTCAGATAATGCAACAAAAGATTGCTTCCAAGTGTTTCTAAGTTGACAGAGAATTTCCCCTTATCTATACTATTGAGCCGAAATTATAGCTAGAAGTTGCCCGAGTAGCTCAATGGTAGAGCAACCGACTTGTAATCGGTAGGTTAGTGGGTTCGAATCCCCTCTCGGGCTGGGTTTTTAAGATATTCTGTGATAAGATTGAACCAGGGAGGGGTGCCGGAGTGGTTAATCGGAGCAGACTGTAAATCTGCCGCCCTGACGGGCTACGTGGGTTCGAATCCTACCCCCTCCACCATGAATTTCGGAAAGTCCACATACAACAGCAGTAGAGCACATTCCAGGTAAGAACGTGGGATAACCATCACCAGCCGCATTGATATATCCTCAACTGTGTATGAGAATCGGAACTTAGACCGTCCGGTTTCTTGTTTATACTAATCTAGTAATTTGGACATTATATGAAGCAAATCGGTATTCGTAAGAATTCCCAATAAGTTACCATCGGCATCTACTACAGGGAAAGTGCCGATTCGATGCTTCTCACTTAAGGACAATACTTCTCTAATTGTGTTATCAGGGTGAACCACCGTGACGTCAGTTATCATCACATCCCTTACCTTCATGCAAGATAATTGATAGTGAAACCCCCATAAAGTTAACGCTGTGGATGGCGATGGTGTTGCATCTCTTATTGTGTTCCGTGTAACTAGTCCTACTAACTTTCCGTTTTCTACAACAGGTAAGCGACGGACATGCTTATCGCGCATTGTTTCCATAGCACTATCTATTAGTGTGTCAGGAGTTACCGTAATAACTGGGCTTTTCATACAATCGCGAACGTTCATTGTTCTCCTCCTTAATCAAGCTG
>CP070793.1:1499139-1502502 GCA_020346965.1 Chloroflexota bacterium
CCTCAATGAGATAACCTCAATGCCGTTGTATGTGAATTCGCGCCACAAGATATTATCTATGGTTTCGTCGAAGCTATACTCGTCGCGCAAGGCATACGTTACCACCCTAGCCCGGTGTCCCGCCTTCTGCATCATCGAAGATATCTTCAAAACAAACTTTTCGGTTCCAGTCCAGTATTCCGGGTAGAACTGATGGACCATGTAAAGAATGTTCATCTATATTCCTTGCCTCAGTTCCTTGTCCCACTCGTTAACTTGGGCTTTGTCTATGGATAGATATGCAAGATAGGCACCACACTTGGCAGCATACGTCTTGAAAAGGCACGATTTGAAATCCTCCGCTATAAGCGGGTCTATCACCCGGTATGCACGCTCCATATATCGCTTCACCAGGTTCATATGGTCTGAGACGGCCCGGCCGATAACATTGTCCGTCATCGACCAGTCTGAGTCGAGACGCTCATCTTCAAAAAGCTTTTCAAGGAAGGTCTTGAGATTACTGTCTGCGTAGCGTGTGTCGGGGAGATGATCGGGAAGAGGCATGGGTTGCCCATGCGGGCTAAGCCTCTTGCTGACAACATAGAAAAACTCCTGCAAATCTATCTGGTGCATCATGTGGCCCAGTTCTTCATCGGCCAGAGAGGTCAGCAAATGATATGTAAGGTACATACTTCTGAATACTTCGCCCTCATTAACCTTGGGTACCCGGTAGCTTGGAAAAACATCGACCAGACCCAGTGTATCTACATAAGCCCTCTTCAGCCAGTAGTACGCGGGGCGATTGTGGGAATGTATGACGCTGACGGACCCCAGAAGTGCCAGATTATGACCATCTTCTACGAGCCTGAGACCCAGGTCCAAGTCTTCAGCGTAATTGCGGCTATATTTATACTTTTGAAAGATTTCTTTGGGCAGTAGACAAGCTATATCTGATAACTGAGCGTTCTTCCGCAGCTTCTCATAGCTCTTCCCTTTTGGCAGACGCATAACTCTGTCGTTCTCAGAGACTCCCAGAAATCCGCTGTAGTGATGCCAGTTATTCGTCCTGTAGAACAGGTCGGCGTCTTCCTTTGGAAACTCAGCGCACGAAACGGCTGCTACACCATTGCTCTTGAGAGCAGACAGGAGCTTGAAAAGAAAAAGACCAGATGACGGCAGCGCGTCCTGAACCGTGAAGAACAGGTAGTTCCCTGTCGCCTGCTCTGCTCCCAAGTTTCTTGCTCGTGAATGGGAAAACTCTTCCGGCAAGATCTGCACTAATTTGGCACCATGTGCCGTGGCGATGCTTACACTTTCATCCGAGCTGCCCGAATCTACCACTATTACCTCTAACTCCTTCAGCCCCTTCTGCTGCTTTAATGCCAAGAGGAGAAGCTCGAGGTCGCTACCGCCATTCTTGGTTGGGATAACCACAGAAATCGTATCACTTTCGGACGGTGTTATGCCCGCTTCTTCCACCGTAGTTAGTTCCAGATCTGGAACTAACGGTTTATGAGGGCGGTATCCCATTTTCGAACCGAGTCTGGACCAGCCGATCTTGGCGATGCGGAAGATCCCGCGATTCGTGATAAATCTGCAGGCTGTGCTGCAGAATGCCCCGAATCCTTGGCTGAGCATGACTCTGACGCCCGTCAATACAAGCAAATACAGATCACGCCTGCGTGTTCCAGACGGCAGCAGCCTCTCGGTGACCTTCACGTATCGTCTTCCAAGCTGCATCGGTATGCTTTGCTGCATCTGATATATCTGGTACTCCAAACGACGTATGTGGGATTCCAGGTTATATATATGTGAGACCTTTTCCTGGAGGTTTGTGTCAAGAGAGCTTATCCGGGCGTCTTTGTCCTGCAGTTGCTTCTCATAATCATTGAATACTGTGTTGGAGACGTCCGTCAGCCAGCTATCAGTGACGGATGTCGATGGCTTTAGACTCGCGTCTGAAGCTAGAGCTATAAAATGGACAGGTTCTTTGCTAGTTCTTTCCGTAGAATAGAATTCCATGTCTCCCTTCTTGACAACTTCCTCTACATAACCGCGGAATTTGTGGTCGTGGGTACTCCACATATTTGAGCCGGCATAAACTCGTTGACCAAATATGTGCGAATGCTTGAAGTACCGCCTCAGTAAACTAGTGAATTCCTCAACATAGAGTTCTTTTACGTGGAAGGGATCATGATAATCAGGTGCATCTGTATAAATCGCCTTGTTAGGTGTTGAAACTATAAGTAAGCCGTCGTCCTTGAGCAGCCTCTTCACTTCTGATAGAAGCTTGTCATGCTCTGCTATGTGTTCAATAACTTCGAAGCATACAACCACGTCAAACTTTTTCTCGCTCTCTATAGGCACGGCGAGTATAGAGCCTTCTATGAACTCCAGATTATCTTTTGAGTACCTGCTTCTGGCGTGTTGGACAGTTGGATTGTCGATTTCCACGCCGGCAACATATTCGGCTTTCTTCGCTAACATATATGTGCCATAGCCTTCGCCACAGGCAAGGTCCAAGACGCGTTTGCCCTTCGCAAAATGGGCAGCCAAAGCATATCTGTGGAGATGCTCGTAATGCATCTGTGACCCCTCTATCCAGGGCAGAAACCGCTCGCCCGTCCATTCCATTTCCAATAGCCTTTGATAATCACGCAGCGGCAAATACTGAATGCAAACGACTTCGTCTATGTAGGATACCCTGGCTCCCGCTTCTATTACCCTGCGGCAGAAGTTCCAATCTTCTGGCTCCCAGGTAGCTGTGGGGTCTGTGTTGAACTTGATATTCTTGTACTTCGAGCTAATAAGGTAAGACTGCGTGCTGATATTACCGTATTCCGGAGGATATTTTCCTATTACAGCCTGTTCGCCATTCGGTTTTATCGCCAAAATGTTTCCATACACGAAATCATATCCCGTCAGCGCTCTCTGCAATAGTATCTCAATATGATTGGGCGTAAATTCGTCATCGTCGTCTAGCTGAGTAATCCATTCGCCTTTAGCCATTTCAAAGCCTTTATTGCGGGGCGCAGCCGCAGCCACCCGCCACCTGGCGTGCAAATCGTCCGGCAGTGGGGGTCTATCTGTAAGTTCTACAAATCTTACTCTCGAGTCTTTTATATTTTGAACCCTCTCCTTCGTATCGTCGGTACAATTGTCAGCGACTATAATTAGTTCGAGATGCTGATAGGTCTGGTTCAGTACAGATGGAATAGCCCTGGTGGTTAATAGTTCCGCGCGATTATGCGTCGGTATTATGACGGAAACTAGTGGATTTTGCTCCATTAATCTATTCCTCTACAACGCTTTGATTGGACTTCATCTTCCTTATAATAGTCAGTGTCCTTTTGCTTCTGATTGGCAAGGGAAAGGAGTCCAGTA
>CP070793.1:1502602-1505443 GCA_020346965.1 Chloroflexota bacterium
ATCTCCCCTTTGGGAGTATAGACAAACACGCGAGCGACAAGAACATCGGTTTTAACAGATTCCAGAAACTCCTCGCTATCAAGCTCTTCTCTCCAATCACCAATCTGCCGTAGCCAAGCTATTTCATCCCTAAACTGCCCACCTGCCTTGCCTTCTTTATAGAGCCAGTGAGCAGCCACCCCGTATTCGTTAACTCTATGCATATCATGAGTCCGAATTTGTATTTCCAGAGGTCTTGTACCTTGACACATAACTGTAGTATGCAAAGCCTGATAGCCATTATCCTTGGGATTAGCAATAAAATCGTCGAACTCTTCAGGAATAGGGCGCCAGAGATTATGAATTACCCCCAATGCCTTATAACAATCTGAAACCGAGTCCACCAATACGCGTAAAGCAAAAAGGTCGTGTATATCGCCAAAATTCTTACCCTGCGCATCATACTTGCCCATCTTCTGATATATACTGTAAATATGTTTTGGCCGGCCATAAACCTTGGCTTTTATACCGACCTTATCTAACTCCTGACAAAGTATCTTACTGACCTCATCTATGAAGCCTTCTCGCGCGGCTCGCTTGCCCGCTACTAAATGAGCAATCCGGTGGTACGAACGCGGCTTCAGATAGCGAAAAGCTAAATCCTCTAATTGCCATTTCATCTCCCTCACTCCTAAACGGTGCGCCAAGGGAGCATATATCTCCAGGGTCTCCTGAGCGATAGCACGCCGTTTCTCCGCCGGCAAAGCACCCAGTGTACGCATGTTATGTAACCTGTCCGCCAATTTGATAAGAACCACCCGTAAGTCTTCAGCCGTAGCCAGGAGCATTTTCCTCAAATTTTCTGCCTGGACCTTGGACTTTGTTTCTTTCGTTCGAGCTCGGCTTGTAAGCTTGTCTAGCTTAGTAACTCCATCAACAAGCTTACCTACCTGTGAACCAAAGTTAGTCTCGATGTCACGTAACGGTACGCCACAATCCTCCGTAACATCGTGCAACAGGGCTGCAGCCAAGGTTTCAGCATCAAGGTGGAATTCAGCCAATGTCATGGCTACAGTTAGAGGATGCTCCAAATAAGGCTCTCCTGTTTTACGCAATTGGCCTTCGTGAGCTCTGGCAGCGAATTCATAAGCTGCTTTCACCAGAGCTACCTTATCATCAGGCAGGTAAGTGCTAACCTGTTCTATAAGCGCATTGACTTCCATCTGATTCATAATACTGCAACAGTAGAAGTAACGCAAATTGCGACGAACTGCAAAAAACTCAGACTCCCCCTCATGATGACAATGGCGGGCTGAATAGTTACAATATGTTAAACTACAAGATAGACTAGGAGGGTTCCTTTGCACAAAGCACCTCGGGGGACATTCGACATCCTGCCGCAAGAGCGTGCCTACTGGAAATACGTAGAGGAAAAGGCTAGTTCCTTGTGCCAGCTATATGGCTACCAGCCACTGAGCACGCCGATATTTGAGGATGCGCAGCTTTTCATTAAAACTGTGGCTGGTGGGACAGATATCGTAGACAAGGAAATGTACGTATTCGAAGACAAAAGCGGACAGAAATTGGCTTTGAGGGCAGAGTTAACAGCGCCAGTCTGCCGAGCTTATCTAGAGCACGGATTGTTTAACTTGGTTCAACCTGTGAAGCTTTATTACATCGGGCCAGCCTTCAGGTACGAGCGTCCACAATTTGGGAGGTACCGCCAGCATCACCAATTTGGGTTTGAGGCTTTAGGGGAGGCCGATCCCGCCCTTGATGCTGAAGTCATTGAAATGGCACAGCAATTCTTCTATTCGCTAGGGCTCTCTCAACTTTCTATTCAACTCAATAGCATTGGTTGCAAGGTTTGTCGCCCCAGGTACTTAGAGGTACTGAAACAGCATTATTCAAATTACACAGACCGTCTTTGCCCTGACTGCAAGGTCAGGTTGTCCAAAAACCCTCTTCGCCTGCTTGACTGTAAGAAGAAATCTTGCCAAGAGAGAGCGAAAACCGCACCGAAAATTCCCGATCATCTATGCCGCGAATGCCAAATCCACTTTGAAAGCGTTCAGAAGTATTTGAGGGCAATACGCATCCCCTTCCAATTGAACCACAGGTTAGTCCGTGGCCTGGATTATTACACAAGAACAGTGTTCGAAGTTGAACCCCTGAATAGAGGAGGACAAAGCACGCTGGGAGGAGGTGGGCGCTATGATGACCTCATTCAGGAACTGGGGGGAACCCCAACTCCCGCTGTGGGATTTGCGACCGGGCTGGAGAGAATAATATTGAATCTAAAAGAACAGAAAACAGAAATTGCAGAATCGCCTGAGCCTGATGCCTTCATTGCCTACCTCGGGGAAGAAGCCAAGGTTGAAGCTATGAAGATTGCCTCGGCTCTACGAAAAGATGGCATTGCGATTATCACAGCCACAGGTGATAAGAGCCTGAGAGGCCAGATGAGACAAGCTAATTCCCTCGGTGCTGCCTCTGCCCTTATTTTAGGTGAGCAAGAGATCCGCAATCAGAATGTAGTATTCCGAGATATGAAGAGCGGGGAGCAAAAAACCATCTCTGCGGGTGAAATAGCCGGAATAATCAAACACGGCCCAAAATAGCGCCTACAGTGCAAGATATGGTATAATATAGACGTATTGTCATTATTAATGACCATAGACGAAAATCTCAATCACTTGCCGTCATTAGTCAACACTTTGCTTTTTGCCCCAGAACGCCATGAATAACAACGCAGACCGCGAGTATACCGCGCAAGATATCCAAATCTTAGATGAACTCAAGGCTGTGCGCCTGCGTCCGGGCATGTATATCGGCGGTACCGATAAGCACGGACTACACCAA
>CP070793.1:1505543-1508290 GCA_020346965.1 Chloroflexota bacterium
AAGTACCGTGGGAGAGATTGAATCGGGCGACATTCATACCGGCTCTTATCAGTTTATCAATCACGACGGCTGAGCCGGTAGCCGGACCGATGGTGCATACTATCTTGGTTCTCTTTCTAAAGAAGTTGGATAGTTTCATATTACCACCTCACACCACCAGAGTATCAATTATTGATAAGTCAGATACCAGTTCTCAGACAAAGGAGCGAATTCGCCGCTTCTAGCACCCATTCTTGAATACCACGGGTTGCCACAGTTGTCAGCTAACTCAGCCAATTCTTTCAACCTCGGACCAGCCGTATTTTCGAAAAAACTCATCCTCTCAACGCGATTACGTATTTGAGCACCCTCCTGCCACAGGGCGCGCCCTGCCAAGAAACCGGAGGCTCCCGCTTTACAGGCTATCTTCACCTGTTTCTTGAACGAATCGAAGTCAACCCCAGCGCTGAGCAGTACCCAGGGGAGCCGGGACGCCTTGCTTAATTCCTGGCATAATTTCAGCAATTTCCCTTCATCCGGTTCAAACTCAATATCCGTCGGAAATTCCGCTTTCAAAACATCGACAGGCAAGGCAGTAATTTGTCGAGCAGTTTCTATTACTAAATCAGGTTTTATCGCTGCGAAGTTTCTTGGATCCTCCTCGCTTTCTCTAGAGGGATAGCTTACCGGCTCGACCAGGAAGGGTATGTCTTCTTCAATACATTGGTCGGCCAATCTTGCCACCAAATTAAGCTGTTTTGAAGTAACGTCCTTAAGATCAGGTCTGAAGTAGATCAAAAGCTTGACTGCTGAAGCTCCCATTTTCTTCGCTTTCTTTACACTCCAGCCGGGCAGAAGTTCGGTAATTCTAGCTGTACTGTCTCCTGTATAGCCTGTCCTTTCTGCACTGACAAGAAGCCCTTTTTGCGCGGGCACAAGGCCCGCGCCTATAGCCTGACCGGCTCCATACTCCGGATCAAGTAATATGGCACTGGCAAAACGCGCTATTGCCTGACATAGATCCAGCTTAAAATCAACCATATCTTGATAAGTCACTGCATCAGGGTTTTCTTCGTTAAGGGCTCGCTTAAGTGCACCCCTGTGATCAATGGCACACATTGCCATTATGCCATTAGGATTAGCTAATTGTTGAAGCCCCCTCAGCTTGCCGATGCTAATGTTCATTACTCCGCCTTCTGGAAAATTCTATCCCTTAATTCAAGAAGTTATCTTCTTCATCTCTTGAAGAGCATAGGCAGCGGCACCGAGTACGCCGGAATTTCTTCCTAGCCCAGCAGAAGCAAACCGTACTGCTTGAAATGCTTCCTTATATGACCTTTCCGCTGCTTCTTTGAAGGCTGGCTTGAGTAACATGTCTCCGATGTTTGATAAACCGCCACCGATAACTATCAACTCAGGGTTGAATATGTTTATCAAATTAGCCAACCCCACACCTACATAGTAACCCGTTCGAGCGATAAGATCTTTCGCCAACTTATCGCCCTGCTCAGCGGCACTATGGATAATCTGCGCTGTCACTTTTTCCGGGTCACCGCCGACATATTTCAGGATAGCTGTTCTGCTTCTCTCCTTGAGTCGACGCTTTGCCTCTCTGGCCAAAGCTGTCCCAGAAGCCAGTGCTTCCCAACAACCCTTGTTACCACAGTTGCAGAGAGGACCGTTGTCATCAATGGTCATATGCCCCACCTCACCTGCAATACCAATGGCTCCAGTATAGATTTTATCATTGATAACAATGCCTCCACCTATGCCAGTACTCAAAGTTATGTAAATGAAATTATGAGCACCTTGGGCGGCACCGAAATATAATTCACCTAGAGCAGCAGCATTAGCATCATTAATCAGGAAGGTCTGTTTATCTAACTTATTCTGGATGATGTCCCTCAGGAGCACATTTCGCCATCCCGGCAAGTTTGGTGAGGTAAACAGAATCCCCGCTTCAGGATTGGAGATGCCAGGAGCACCGATGCCCACAGCAGAAATTTCCGAGATAGTGCAATTCGCCTGACTCATGGCACTATGTGCGGAGTCTAGTACGGACTGGATAACTATATCGCGACCTTCCGTAGCCCGCGTCGTACTTTCATTACTGGAAAGCATTTCGCCTCGAGGTTTAACTACAGCCGTCAGTATTTTACTGCCCCCCAGGTCGACGCCGAGAACCAAATCATCAACACTTTCACACATTCTTAATACTCCTGTTACGTGTTTCAGCCACAATAAGCCGTTTTATGGGACTGGAATTTCCTTCGAGAATGGGATTTGCTCTTGATTTCACACATAGGTCATTTTGATGGGTACTCCAATAATCTTACACTCAAACTTAGCTAGAAGGTAGGTTTAGATTATATTCTTCCCCTCTCAACTTGTGGATCCTGTCGAATTCGCGATGGCATGTTTTACGGGTCATATAATATTGTATAACGGAGCTTATAATAAAAAAAGACAGTAAGTACTCTTCAAGCTATTAAAATCCAGATCCAAAAGATTGACTGCACTCAATCGGTCATGATTACGGCTTCATGGTCTCGTACGAGCAGTCAGATTGTGTTGACTAGATTAGACTACAATCAAAGAATTAAAGCATTTTGTCGGCAATAGTAATTTGCAGTATGCCTTTAGCAGAGCCAGGATTATGTCAAATCAAATCATTGATTATTACCGTCATTGATAGTATACTTTCATCACGCACACAGGGGGAGGTATTCCATGAAATTATCTTGTCAACAAGAGAATCTCAATAGAGG
>CP070793.1:1508390-1511232 GCA_020346965.1 Chloroflexota bacterium
CTGCTGGGGCTGGCTTATCCGATACCGAGGCGGTACGCATCTTAACTGAAGAGGCCGCTGATTGCATTGCTGACTTAATCAAATTTGGGGTGCCCTTTGATACTTTGGACGGTGAGATTACCTTGACCAGAGAGGCCGCTCATAGTGTACCCCGCGTTATGCACGCCGGAGGTGACGCCACCGGGGAGCATATCGAGGTTACCTTAAGTCGCCAGGTACGCTCTACTCCTATCAAAGTCTTGGAGAACTGCCTGGCTAGCGAACTGTTAGTCCGGAACGACAAGCTAATTGGCGTGAAAGCTCTTGATTGTCGCACCGGTTCTGTAGAAGAGTATCGCTGCCAGTACCTCATCTTGGCTACTGGGGGAGCTGGTAAGTTGTTCAAATATACAACTAACTCCGATGTAGTAACCGGCGATGGAATAGCTTTAGCCTTTAAAGCTGGTGCAGAAATAAGCGATATAGAATTCTTCCAGTTTCATCCCACTGTTCTGCGTCTGCCGGGGGTAGCTCCTTTTCTCATCTCTGAAGCAGTCAGAGGGGAGGGTGGTGTACTTAGGAATGTCGAAGGGCGTCGTTTTATGCCGGATTACACTGCTGAGGCGGAACTGGCAACCAGAGATGTAGTAGCTCGCAGTATTGTCTATGAAATGAAGAAAACACACAGCGATCGAGTTTTTCTGGACGTTACTCATTTGCCGTCTCGGTTGATTACCACCCGCTTCCCCCACATATATCGCTTCTGTCGAGACCATGGCCTGGATATTACCAGGGGATTCATCCCCGTTGCCCCTGCCGCTCATTACCTCATGGGAGGAGTAAAGGTCAATAACTGGGGCGAGACGAGTATCTCCGGGTTATTTGCTGCCGGTGAGACGGCCTGCACTGGAGTGCACGGTGCTAACAGGCTGGCATCGAATTCCCTACTCGAGTCAGTTGTTTTCAGTAAGAGAGTGGTGCAAAGGACTGAAATGGCTACGCCTCCTCATTATGGTGGGGATCGGAGCGATGAAGCAATTTTCTCTTGCCTCCCCAATAGAAAGGTGCTGTTCAAAGCTCCACCGTTTAATCTGCCTAACCTGCAATCTCTTATGTGGGACAGAGTAGGAATCATTCGTTCTGGCGAAGACCTTAAGAAGGCGTCAGACATTCTAGCCAGCTGGGAGAGTCTCCTGCCTAAACCCAGTGACCGTCCCTCCTACGAACTAAATAGTCTTGTATCATGTGCCAGACTCGTGACTGAGGCTGCTTTGCTACGTAAAGAAAGTCGCGGAGCTCATTTTCGCGCGGATTTCCCGGAGGCTTCGCCAGAATGGCAGCGGCGCATCGTTTTTGGGAAAAATGTCACCAAGTAACACTGAGATTGAAGAAATCATCGACCGTGCCTTAGCTGAAGACCTGGGTAATGGTGATGTCACTACTGAGGCTTTAATATCCAGCGACCGGCAAGGGGCTGGCTTTATTGTAGCTAAACAAGAAGGTATCCTGGCTGGCATAGATGTAGCCAAGCAGGTTTTTCATCGAGTTGACCCAGAGTTAAAGGTGGAGGTTATTCTAGAAGATGGAGCCAGGGTTCAATCAGGGACCAAAGTAGCCAGAGTATCAGGCGGCATTGCGGGTATTCTAAAAGCCGAAAGGGTAGCCCTGAATTTCCTACAACGCTTGAGTGGCATTGCTTCGGACACGAATCGCTATGTAGATAAAGTTGAAGGCTTGCCGGTGCGCATTATGGATACCAGAAAAACCACTCCGGGCTTGAGATCTTTAGAAAAGCATGCTGTAAAAGTGGGTGGTGGGAAAAATCACCGTATGAATTTGGGGGATGCCATACTCATTAAAAATAGTCATCTCGCAGCTCTCCGCAGCCAGGGATTGAATATTAAGGAGATTGTAGCTAGGGCAAGGCAAAATGCTCCACGTCGTTTACCAGTCGAAATAGAGGTCAGGACAGTATCAGAAGCCTTAGAAGCTGTTGAGGCTGGAGCAGATATTATCATGCTCGACAATATGAATCTCGAGGATATGCGCAAGGCAGTAGATTCCATTCATGGTCGTGCTTTGATTGAAGCCTCGGGTGGAATCACGCTGGACAATGTTCGGGCTGTAGCTGAAACCGGCGTTGATTTTGCTTCTATTGGCGCGCTTACTCACTCCGCCAGGGCTTTAGATATCAATCTCGAGCTCGAAGCTTGAGGTTTTTCTCAGCAATAACCAGATATCGCTCTGAGCCATCCTCAAAATGAGTCACTGTCAGACCAGCTTGCTTTATCAGCTTTCTTAATTGAGTCTCATCTGGTAAAAGGTCATGGGCGACTATGCCACCAATAGATTGATGAAACCGATTAAGCATCTCCCGGCTCATCGTATGGCAGATGACCAGCCGTCCATTACTTCTGAGCACCCTGGCTATTTCCTGCAATGCCCTGGCCTGGTCGCCAAAATGAGGGAAGGCGCTGTTGCATAGAGCCAGGTCCATAGAGCTATCAGACAGGGGAATAGCCAGAACATCAGCCTGAGCCACACCAACCACGGGCGGGAAGTTCTTGGTCTGCGCTTGGATTAACATATCCGCGGAAAAATCCAGGGCTACGATTCTTCCCTGATCACCTACTTCTGAGACCAGAAAGGGCAAGAGGACACCGGTACCACTGCCAATATCAAGCACATAATAGCCGGGTTTAATGCCTAATCCCTTGACGATGTTGCCCAGGCACTTCAACCTGTCCGGCGTAAACTCCTTATCCCAGGTAGGGGCCAGCTGATCGAAGTATTCCTGAAGTTGCATATCTAACCTGTTAATGGCACTCGCTGCCATCCTTTCACCTTTCTCTTAGGAGAGAAG
>CP070793.1:1511332-1518572 GCA_020346965.1 Chloroflexota bacterium
ACCTCGTCCGGTACGCCCTAGCACCTGATTGCCGCCCCCCAATTATATTGGAATACACGTCCATAGTAAAGGCCGCACTAAAATGGCCTGGCGCTTCCGAGACAGCCTCAGCTCTGAGAAACGACCCGCCACTCTTGGAGTCTCTGGATGACCTATTTCTGAGGGATATCGTATGTCAGCTACTTAGAAATAACTGAGGGCCAGAAGCTATGATATGCCTCATTTCCCGGTATTCTTTGGATAGCTTCTATCATCTCCCCATTGTTCAACTTCAGAGTAGAATTCCGGTATGGCTAGAAGTCCTGAGGACCAGAGGAATGCTCTGTCTCTTTCTGGCACCTCTTTCAGGCTGAGCCAGGCAATATCCGCGAGAATCGGAACACCGAATTCAGGGTCTACTCCCAATTGAGGTTCCTGACTCCCGATGTCGACCATATACGTGTATGACTGCGAGTCCGATGGGTACTTGGTATGGCTGATCTCGGCTATGATACTACCTTCGACACAACATTCCTCTTTGAGTTCATGTATGGCTGCTTGTTCCGGTTCTTCTCCTGCCATTATCCCGCCTCCTGGCAAGCACCACCATTCGTCTTCGTTCATCTCGTGTTTCACCCTTAACAGTCTGTTTCCTCTATGGACTATGCACTGGGCTCTTGCCATCTTGAGATACCTCTGCCACCGAATACACGAATCAAGACTGACATATTGTACCACGAGATGGGGCCGGCGCATTTCACGACGGGCTGCAATTCCGAGGCCAAGTAAAGCTAGGCCGGATCTTCACCCTTTGTCCGGAATCATGTCGCGGTTAATATTAGCCTTTCCTTTCATGATAGCCGGGGAGATTTCCGCTGATGACTATGTGTATTCCTCAAGGGTCACCATAGTAGGCGCAGGGACAGCGAGAGGACCTGCTATGCAGAAGTAGCTCACTCTATTGTATAATTCCCGTCAATGTCAGTTCAGAATCCACTCGCTGCTCATAGGTCTACGCGGAAATCGTCAATCAGTGAACGGCAAATCAGAACCTTGAATCCCAGGATTGAACGTGGGTCTAATCTATCAACTAATCTAATCATCAGGAGGGTGTAATGGAAGAAGAGAATTTCATTGCCTTCATGAAGCAAGCTAAGAAGCCTTCCGGGACGATCAACGGCTATGCAAAGTCGGTCAGGATCTTCGAAGACTTCTTGCAGTCTCACCGAAGCCGTGTCGGATTGCACGAAGCGAACCCTGAGGACTTGAGGGCCTTTGTGGACTGGGCTGCGGCGAGCAACCAGAATGCGTATCGCCATCTTTTTGCGGTAAGGACATACTACGAATACAAACGACTCACAAATATGAAGAATTCTTCTTGGGAGTTGATGGAATTCATTCAGAATGAAACCCGTAAGTTAAGGGAGTTTCCCAAGGTTGATCAAAGTAGCGTCAAGAAACTTTCCGCCATCGGAATATCGACTGTCAACCAACTATTACGAGAGGGAAACACGCCGGAGAAGCGCCAGGCCTTAGCGAAGGCTTCGGGAGCTCCCCTGGATTCCGTTTCGGAATTGCTCAAGCTTTCGCAACTATCACGACTGCCAGGACTGAAAGCCGTAAGGGGGCGGCTGTTTTATGAAGCAGGATTGGATTCCCTGGATGCAATTGCTGCTCTGAATGCGGAGGAGATCCATAGGCAGTTACAGGACTATGTTGATCGCACCGGATTTGCCGGAAGCGCTCCAACGGTGAGTGAAGCAGAGGTTACCATAACGATGGCTCAATTCCTGCCGAGGGATTTGGTATAGGCATATATTAACACGTGGGCAGAGCATGTTCGAATCCCGGTATTCCTGTTTTGGGCTTATCAGTGGGGCGCGTCATCGTAACACGATCCGTATCGGCTGATTAACTCGCCGGAGTACTTATCACTTCCTGGGGTTCGTTCGCTATTGCCCTCCAAATCAAGACGAAGCCTTCGTGCCGCTGAGACCGATGATTGTGTGGGCATACTACCCATCACATATGGTGCTTGGTCCAACCATGACCTCAGTGAAAAGAGCAAGCCTCTACGCGATGTCTGGCTGGATATTGCTCTTGTCGGCACAGTTACTGGTTATATTGCGATGGTATTATCGTTTCCGTCCGTTGGTTTGAAAATCATAACTGAAGAAGTGACGTCATCTTAGCGTTGAAATGTCTGAGACCTGTCGGAACTTCATGGTATTATACGAACATAACGGGATCCTGGTAATCGGCACAGTCGTGCCATTTTGCACGTAAACAGGACATTTGAGATCCGGCTCGGGACTATGGGTCCTCTACACTACTACTGAGCTACGCTGCCCGAAAGTAGTCTAGCATTAGCTAGGGGAGAGGGTCAAATAGAGACACACAATGACAATGACAATTTGAGCAGTTATAATCTAATACGACAATGTCGAGCTGAAGAGGAGACATAGATTGAGAGAACCGTTTGCCAGATTCGTGGAAAGCAAGCTAGGGGCTGATATTTTGCTTATCACCTGCGGCTTGCCGGGGACCTGGAAAACCGAGACGAGCGAGGAGATTTCCAGGATTAAGGGCTACCCCATACTCCGGTCCGACCTGATAAGACTGGAGGTGATGAAGGGGGAGAACATATTCGATGAAAAGGTCGCCTCGGATATGAGCAAACGAACGGCCGTTTATGATGAAGTGTTCCGACAGGCAGATGAGGTCTTGACGAAGGGTGGTAGTGCAATACTCGATGCAACCTTCGTCACCCAATCATTGAGAAGACGGGCTGCCGAGATAGCCGCCACGCATGGTAAAACTTTTGTCATACTGGAGACCCACTGCCCGCAAGAAGTAGCCATCGCCCGGATACTGAGACGCACCCAGGAGAACTATGAATCGAATGCCCTCACCGAGCAAGCCTACCTCAACAATAAAAAGAAGTTCGAAGCAGTGGACGCGGATGACTTGAAGCGATTATACCCCGGACTCGACATCATCCACCTGATAGTTGATACCAAATATGACAGACCCGAAGATTGGTATATCATCGGCGTTGAAAAGAGATAGCAGTGAAAATAGATTTGCACATCCATACCAGGACCGGCTCGGATGGCAATCTCCCGATTGAAGACGTTTTCCAGGAAGCAAGAAACAGAAACATCGACTTAATCTCAATAACTGACCACGATTCCATAGACTGCCAGGAACGAGCTATCGCACTGGCGAGAAAGCACGGCATGTCTTACATTACAGGGGTGGAATTAAACGTGACATTTCATTACCCGGAGGGCAACAAAGATATGTCCCTGGATTTCCTGGGATACGGGTATGATATCGGCAATAAAGAACTAAAGAGCAAGTTACAATTGATTAAAGAACACAGGGGAAAAAGGGCGCGCCAGATTTTGAACAACCTGAACCTCGAGTTCGATAAAGATGGTATTGAGAGATTCACCGAGGAAGACCTCAGGAAAATAGAGGATAGCGTAGACGGCGTGTTCGGGCGACCACATATAGCGAACTACCTGATAGAGAAGCGGATTGTAAAGGATAAAGACGAGGCCTTCGATAGATATCTTGTTAAGTGCGATGTCCCTAAGTATCCGCTGTCTCTTGTTGAAGCATCGAAACTGATTAGAAACGCCGGCGGCACATTGATACATGCCCACCCCAACGACCCACACGGAACATCCCTGGTAAGCATAACGCGCGATTTGGACGTACAAACGGAAGTCATAGAAGAATGTATGCTAAAATACATCGATGGTGTCGAGTGCTGGCATCCCAGACATGACGAGAAAACGGCAGCACACTATATTGAATTTGCCAGGAAGCACAATATGCTCATGACCGGAGGCAGCGACTGTCATCAGAAACCGCTCCTCATGGGCACATTGGACATACCTGACTGGGTTGCTGAGCAGTTCAAGTTAATGCCATCTTCACGGAGTTAAAGAATGAAGAACTATGATATTAAAGACGCTTCCCTGGCTCAGGAGGGCAAACTTCGCATTGACTGGGCTGGCAAGGAAATGCCGGTTATCAAACTAATCAAGGAAAGATTTAGCAGGGAAAAGCCCCTGGCGGGAGTACGTATCTCTGCCTGCCTCCACGTCACTACAGAAACGGCCAATCTGGCTCTGACTGTAAAGGAAGGCGGTGCCGAAGTAGTGCTTTGCGCCTCCAATCCCTTGAGTACCCAGGATGATGTAGCTGCTGCCCTGGTTGATTATGGCATTCCTGTGAATGCCATAAATGGGGAGGATAATGAGACTTACTACAAACATATCATGACTGCTCTGGAACATAAACCGCAGATAACAATGGATGACGGCGCGGACCTGGTTTCCACCCTTCATAAGGATTATGCCAGACTGGCTGCCGATGTTATTGGAGGCACTGAAGAAACGACCACGGGGGTTATCAGGCTGAGGAACATGGCCGGGGCGGGTAAATTGATTTATCCCATTATTGCCGTAAACGATGCTCAAACCAAACATTTCTTCGACAACAGATATGGGACAGGGCAAAGCACAATTGATGGCATTACCAGGGCTACCAATATATTATGGGCGGGGAGGAAAGTCGTTGTTTGTGGATATGGTTTTTGTGGCAAAGGTATAGCCAGGCGGGCTCAAGGGCTCGGAGCACAGGTCGTAGTGACCGAGGTCCAGCCTATAGCTGCCCTGGAGGCAGCCATGGATGGCTATCAGGTCATGTCTTTGATTGAGGCCTGCAAGATAGGAGAGGTCTTTATCACCGCCACGGGTGACATGAATGTCATTGATCAGATGCATATATTAGAGATGAAAGACGGAGCTATCTTGGCTAATAGCGGTCACTTCAATGCAGAAGTAAACATCCCGGCTTTGGAAAACCTGGCTAAATCTAAGAAACGAATACGTTCTTCCGTTGATGAATACACTTTGAAAGATGGGCAGCGTATATATCTGTTGGGCGAGGGCAGGTTAATCAATCTGGCTGCCGCCGAGGGGCACCCGGCCAGTGTTATGGACATGAGCTTTGCCAATCAGGCTCTATGTCTGGAGTACCTCACCAAAATGAAAGGAAAGCTTGAGCCCATGGTTTATCCTGTGCCGGACGAAATTGACCAGGAGGTGGGTAAGCTAAAGCTCGCCGCCATGAATATCACCATTGATTCCCTGACTGCGGAGCAAAGGGATTACCTGGCAAGCTGGGAGTCAGGAACATGAAAAGGAGAAAAAATGCCGAATAGCTTTAATCAATCGGATTCCTATTTAGCGACTGCGGAGTGTGTCACTGAAGGACATCCAGATAAACTATGCGACCAGATTTCAGACGCTGTTCTTGATGCCATGCTGAAACAGGATCCTTTCGCTCGTGTGGCTTGCGAAGTCTCTGTGGCCATGGGTATGGTAATGGTTCTCGGTGAGGTTACCTGCAAGGGTTACGTGGAAATTCCTGAAATTGTGCGTCGAGTAATCAAAGAAGCAGGCTATACCAAACCCGAATATGGCTTTGATTATCGAACCTGCGGAATAATGGTTTCCCTGAAAGGACAGTCAAGCGATATCGCTGCCGGTGTTGATCAATCTCTAGAAACAAGAACAGGAGAGGCAACTGACGAAGTTCTAGATAAGACTGGTGCTGGCGACCAGGGAATGATGGTTGGCTTTGCCTGTCGAGAGACTCCTGACTTCATGCCTTTGCCTGTCGCACTGGCGGACAAGCTATGCCGACGTTTGGCCGGGGTAAGGAAGGATAATACTGTGCCCTATCTAAGACCCGATGGTAAATCACAGGTGACCATAGAATATGCCCGAGGCGTACCCAAGAGGGTGGTTTGTATTGTTCTGGGCGCTCATCACGACCCGGGCATAGAACGTAAAATCATCGAACACAACCTTATAGATGAGGTGATTAAGAAGGTCATTCCTGCCGGTTTGCTGGACGATGAGACTGAGTACTACATCAATAGCGCCGGTCAATTTGTTATCGGCGGGCCGGTGAGTGATACCGGTTTTACCGGGCGGAAGATCATTGCCGATACTTATGGCAGCGCCTGTGGACATGGTGGAGGTTCTTTTTCAGGTAAGGACCCAACCAAGGTAGATCGTTCCGCTGCTTACATGGCCAGATATGTTGCCAAGAATATTGTAGCTGCTGGACTTGCTGACTACCTTGAACTTCAGGTTGCCTATACAATCGGAAAAGCCCACCCCCTGTCATTATCTATCGAGACATACGGCACGGGAAAAGTACCTGACGAAATCATATCAAATCTCGTAAGCAAGCATTGCGACTTCCGTCCCGAGGCAATCATAAGGACTTTAGACCTGCGCCGCCCTATTTACCGCCAGACTGCCACTTATGGACATTTCGGCAGGGAAGATCTCGATCTACCCTGGGAAAAGACGGACAAAGCCGGAATCCTGAGAAAGGAAGCAGGCTTATAGGAGTCCGAACGACACTCATAATCGGTTCTGAAATTACTACTAGTAGGCGAGGATATTTGGGTAATCGCGGTCTATGTTCTTAGACTTGGTGTGTTCTGCCGCAATGCGGGCACTTGATTGTCCGCTCTTTGAACTTAGGTGGAACTCGCAGCTTGGCACCGCAGTCACATTTGATGGTGTTGTAGTTATTTAGCCGCCAAATTACGTCCGAAGTCTCCCGGGCCCGCTGTATCTCGGTCGGTTCTCCTGCCTCTCCCTCCAGTTTTGTCGTTGCTATCGGGACTGTTTCAGCGGCAAGGCTGGCGGCGGGTATAACTCCCTTACCTCCGTGAACGTTGCTGTAAGCCTGGTCATAATCGTTAAAAGAGGCACCAGCCATGGCACGCAGAATGCGTATCCTCTCCGATATAGGGGGATGGGTGCTGGTTAGGTCACTGGCTTTCATGCCTTTCTTGCGGAAAGGATTGATGATATACATAGGGGCTGTGGCCTTATTGGCTGATTTTAACTGCCCCGTTGAGGCACCCAGCTTTTCTAAGGCTGAAGCCAGTCCCTCGGGGTACCTGGTGTACAGGGCCGCTGAGGCATCTGCCAGGTACTCTCTCTTCCGAGAGATGGCGAAATAAATAAGCTGCGCCATGATGGGCGCCAGGATCATGAACACGAGTGATATGATCAGAATGATTACCGCACCCTGCCCGCCCCCACCTGCCGAGGAGCTTCTTCTTGACCCGGTCATGCTGCCAAAAATCATGATACGTGACCCATACCAGGCTAGTATAACGATAGTGCCCACCAGGATACTGCACATACACATGAGC
>CP070793.1:1518672-1523237 GCA_020346965.1 Chloroflexota bacterium
AGGGTTATCTCAGAGCCTCGACTTTTCATCACTAGAAAAGGCTCGCTGCCCAAAAAGGAATATCGTCCCAATCTTTGGGTATCCATGCCGCTATCTAGGAAAAAGCTGTAAGGTCTATTCTTGATTAACTCAAAAAGCTCAGGGGCAGTCAAAGGGGTACTGACCTCTTCTATTAACGGATAGCGATGCTTAGTCACTCTAAGAGTAATACCTATGGAATCTGTAACACTTTCTTTGTAATGAGGCCAACTTCAGCCGGATTCGGGGCTATAGTAGCCCCAGCCTGTGATAGCGCTTGTATCTTCTCTGAAGCTTTACCGGCATTGCCGGTAATAATAGCTCCAGCATGTCCCATTCTTTTTCCCGGTGGGGCAGTACTACCAGCGACAAAAGCGACCACAGGTTTAGTTATCTTGTGATTGATAAATTCGGCCGCTTCTTGCTCCATTGTGCCACCGATTTCACCAATAAGAACTACAGCCCTAGTATCCTGGTCTTTTTCAAATGATTCTAAGATATTGACGAAAGTGCTGCCAGGTAGCGCATCACCGCCGATACCTACGCACGTGGATTGCCCAATTCCTAGGCTGGTGAGCTGAGATACGACATCATAAGTCAGAGTGCCGCTGCGGGAGATTACTCCCACGCTGCCGGGAAGATGAATTTCCCCCACCATAATCCCGGCCTTACATTTCCCCGGGGATATGACTCCCGGGCAATTCGGACCTACGAGCTGAGTCGATTTGCCTTTGAGATAGCGATGAACCTTCACCATATCCAATACGGGTATGCCCTCGGTAATACACACAACTAAGGGCATGCTAGCTGCAGTTGCCTCAAGGATGCCATCTGCTGCAAAGGCGGGGGGTACAAACATTAGACTGGCATTAGCTCCGGTTTCAGCCACGGCTTTCTCTACCGTATTGAAAATAGGTACGCCCAAGTGTTGAGTGCCCCCTTTGCCTGGGGTAACTCCAGCGACTACCCTGGTGCCATATTCTATACAGCGCTGGGTATGAAAGCTTCCTTCGCTGCCGGTAATACCCTGAACCAAAAGTCTGGTATTTTTATCGACGAGGATGCTCATTCCATTACTCCTTCTGCTGCCTTGACTACCTTGTCGGCGGCGTCATAGAAATTTCCAGCCCGGATGAAACTTATTCCTGACTCAGCCAGAATGCGTTGACCTTCTCCTAGATTCGTTCCAGCCAGTCTAATGACTACGGGGAATGGAATACTCAGTTGCTGATAAGCTTCAACTATCCCTTTGGCGATGACATCTACCCTGGCCATACCTCCAAATATATTAACCAGGACAGCTCTAATTCTGGGATCGGCAACAAACATCTTGAACGAGTTGACCACTCTCTCTGTGTTATTGAGTGTACCGATGTCCAGAAAATTTGCTGCACTACCACCACAATATTGAATAAGGTCATTGACTGCCATGGCTAACCCAGCGCCATTAACCATGCACCCAATATCACCATCCATCTTCACATAATTGTTAATTCCCCAATCACGAGCCCGGGTTTCCAGAGGCTCTTCTTGCTCCTTGTCCTGAAGTTCCTGGATATCTTTATGTCGGTACAGGGCGTTGTCGTCGAAATTCAGTTTAGCATCTAGAGCCAGTAGCTTCCCATCAGTGGTAACAACCAGAGGGTTTATCTCGGCTAAGGAGCAATCCTTGTCCATAAATAGCTCATAAAGATTTGTCATCAGTCGCGTAACATCACCTACCTGACCTCCCTTTAGATTCAGCCCATAAGCCAGTTTGCGGCCCTGGAAAGGTTGAAAGCCAATAGCAGGGTCGATATCACTGCTGAGTATTTTCTCAGGAGATGAACGGGCTACCTCCTCGATATCCATGCCCCCGGCTTCACTGGATATCATCATAGGCAAGTGGCTTGCGCCATCGACAACGATGCTGAGGTAGAGCTCTTGGGCCACGTCACTTGCTTCTTCTACCAGTACTTTACCTACTGGTGCTCCTTCAGGTCCTGTCTGATGAGTTACCAGTCTAGTTCCAATCAACTGACTGGCTGCTTCCTCTGCCTTTTCTGGGTTGCTCACGGTTTTAATACCACCCGCCTTACCCCTCCCCCCAGCATATACCTGGGCTTTGATGACTACTTTGCAGCTGAGCTCAGCAGCTATCTCTCTGGCCTCGGCCGGGTTGGAAGCCACCTTGCCTCTGGGAACAGGAATACTGTATTGAGTCATGAGTGTCTTGGCCTGATATTCGTGGATTCTCAATTTGCCTCCGTATATTCCTGAAACTGTTTAATTCTGAATTTCCATTCAATCTTGGGCATTTTGGAACCCTTTCACCTCCAAATTTCTGTAGTTGCCTCATTTATCAGGCATAAACCAGCTTCTCGCATCATAGGCCAGCTATCACCCAAATGGCGGTATGTTTTGGTTAAAGTCCAAACCTATTTTCAGGAAAACCCAGCCGCTGATTTTTAGCCCGCCGCCTGCGGCGGCCAAGAACAGTCGTCGGACCGCGAGTGAAAAATATTGGTGAACATCCACTCTCAACATCCTTTCATTTTTTGCCCGCCCGCTGAAAAATCTCCTCAAAAGAATTTCGACCGTTTACGCAAGAAGCCTATATGATCTCGTAGTCGGTAATCTATTGTTGATTGTCTTTAAATATTCGGAGGGGTTAATTTTAGTGCCATGTTCCCAGAAAGGGAAAAAACAAGTCTTAAGAGTCCAGGCCCGATTTATATTAATCTGGCAATAGTGGAAATACATAATATTGATATTAGTCGATGTAAGGAAATTTTCCAAGATAGGGAAATATTCCATGCATAATAACCCCACAGAAAAAAGGCCAAATCAGTAAAACCAATAGAACATTCATTTTATTCTTTCTGTTCAAATATGCAAGATAAATAAAGAAACCAAGCAACAGACAGAAGACCCAACCAAAAACCGCAAATCTTAAAGGATGAATAATATACAACAAGGGGGAGGGGAAATAGGGAATCGAGTTTCTTATTGCCACCATTAAAGATTGTTTCTGGCCCAGTGATAATAAACTATCTTGCTCTTTTATGTCGCCTAATAAAAACCATTTACCTCCTATTGGTAGCCGGGATCTCACCCAAATTTTGTAGGTTGTATTAACTTGAAAAGGGTAGGGGTCATTGCTATATAAAAAAGGGTGTTCTGTTATAAACCTATTTTCCACAATCTTATAGTCGTATTCTACAGAAATAGAAGGGTTTATCTCCCATAAAAAATCTTGTTCAGCATTCTTCGCTACAACAGTGACTTCAAAAGGTCCGGCAAGCTTCCAGTACCGGTAGGTCTCCAGAAAGGCTGAGATAAAATTCCCCACTATCAGAATCGCTAATATTGCAGAAAGCCACCTTTTATTTAAGTTCTTCAATTTAGTAATTTTTAAGGAATTTATAATTTCTTTAAGATCGATATTACAAAGATATTTCCAAAATTGCGCGGCTTTTAAATTACAGCTATAAGTTTTAAATATATCTCGCTAAAAATCAACCTTTATAAATTGGCGGAGGGGGTGGGATTCGAACCAACGTTCGCCATAAAGGCAAAACCGGCGATTTCAAGTCATTGCTTTATATATTTCTGCTATCATAAGCCCAATGTAGAACCGCCTGTCTTTGCTTCTTACGGCAGTCCAAATCACCACGATAGCAATTACTCTGTATTTGAGCGATATGTCTTTTTATAGCTTTCCATCTTTTGATTTGTCGTGCATCATCTTCATGCCTGCGCCCCATGTAATACCGACAATACCACTGAAACCAGCCGCGAGGATCATCGGGATGTATCCAGCCCTTTGCTCTCCAAACAGACAAGGGCTGGCTGGCGTTAACACCAAAGAAATTGAGTTTCGGGTCGTGTTTTTCTGAACATAGTTCGGCTTCTGTGAACCAGCTTCTGGGAAATTCTTTTCTACAATCAGTCATGTATTTCCCACCGAAAATGCCCAGTTCAAGCATTTCCTGTGGTGTCAATTCTGGTCTAAATTCGACGTCGAAATTTCTACCAACGGGTTCCGTTATTTCATAGCGATAGTTACTTTGCATTTTGTCATTAACTATTATCAGTGCTCTTTTCACGTCTATTAGTTCAGAATTTCGAATTCACAGATGCGAAAATCGATGTGTCCATAGCTATCTGTTTGAATAGCCAGCAAAGTGCGAGTCTAACCTTACTTTTCCTAGTTGGCGGAGGGGGTGGGATTCGAACCCACGTTCGCCAAAAAGGCGAAAACGGTTTTCAAGACCGCCACCATAAACCACTCGGTCACCCCTCCCAAAGCTAATCTTCAGTTGCCTTCCGACATAACATTCAGACTTGGCGTTAATTTTTCGAGGTAAGCCACCTTTAGCTACAAATAGAATTCCGGCCAATAACGCCATAACACCTGACTGCATCCTCTCTATTATATGCGAATACACGTCCACAGTAAACGTAACAGAGGCATGACCGAGGGCCTCAGAAATAACCCTTAGGCACCATAGCAAGCAACATCATTTAAGAATACATATCCTCAAAGGGATAAGGATGAGTCCAAT
>CP070793.1:1523337-1530589 GCA_020346965.1 Chloroflexota bacterium
CCTATGCTCTTTCTCCCTTGACCCACGCCAGGCAGAACACAAAACCTATTCAATTGTTAACGTACGAAACTATTCTCCGTTCAGGAGTGTGCGCTTATTATATAACAAGGCATTTTTGCTGTCAAATGAGGCCAAAGGTCTGAAATCCAGTTTTTTGGTTTTCCGAGGACGGAATCTGCCGGCATGATACTGCGTGATTTCGTAAAGTGGTCAGGCAACGCACCGGGATTTCGGATCCTACGGGACTACTACCCCCAGATATTATCGAGTAAAGCTAGCTGGCTTTACTCTGAAGCCTCTTCCTTTTACCACTCCCACGCTTGGCTTTGGAAGTGGATGACGGATCGTACTTGGCTGCTTGCTCCTTAAATCGTTTCATTCTCACGATGTCATCTACACTTACTTCCTCTGTGGCTCCTCCAGGCTCGAGATAATCATATGTTTTGTCTCTAATCGTCTCGAGCAGTTTGATCAGGGTACGCTTATCCTCGTTCGATAACGGTGACAGGATTTCCTCGACGAGATCCCAGCCTGCTTTGGTTGCCGGCACATATGCTTCCTCCGCCTTGTTGGTCAGAGTCACAAATACTGTCCTGCGGTCCTTCCTGTCTCTTGTCCTTCGAACCAGGCCAGCCTTGACCATACGGTCGATTATCATACTGACACTGTTCACGCTACGGTCCAACCACTTCGCTATATCAGTGATTCTTACAGGCCCACTGATGTTCTTTATAGCCATAAGCACCGTGTGCTGCTCCGTAGTGAGGTCATATTCACTAAATACCCGGTCTTCACACCTGAAAATCAGGTTGTAGGCTTGACGCAGCAGTATCCACGCTCCCTTATCCACATTCTCAAATTTGAACTTTATAGCCATACTTCTCTCCTCTTATTATTTCACTAGGACTTTACTCATCTGCAAAAGTTCATAATTATAGCACCTTTTGCTGATGGTGACAAATTATCAAGACCCAATAAAGTTCTCTAATACACACAGCCCTTCATTGCCTTAATCATGCCTCACTCAAAACGGGTTCAATCGAGGCACTTATTCCAGAGGCATGTTATCAATCAATCTCGTCTTGCCTACAGAGACAGCCAGAGAAGCCAGTGCCGGGCGGTCGATCACGTTCAATTCTTCCAGTGTTTCGGCATCAGCAACGCTAACATAGTCAATTTGAGCTAGCGGTTCTTCCTCGATAAGTGAGGTCATTTGCTTGCGGAGCTTGTTGGCATCATTCTCCCCACCCTGCCATGATTGCCGGGCTGAAGTAAGAGCCTCAAATAATATAGTGGCTGCCCGGCGCTCCTCGGGGCTGAGGTAGATATTTCGACTGCTTATGGCCAGGCCATCACTCTCTCTGACCGTAGGCACAACCACGATGTCTATCGCCAGGTTCAGGTCGGCCGCCATTCTCTTAATAACCACCACTTGCTGGGCATCTTTTTGCCCTAAGTACGCCCTATTTGGCTGTACAATATTGAATAGTTTGGCCACCACGGTCGCTACCCCCCTAAAATGCCCCGGACGAGATACTCCCTCGAGCCTCTCGGTTACCTCCCCCACATCCACCCAGCTGCCATATTCGGGTGGGTACATCTCATCATCGGAGGGGGCAAAGACAATATCCACGCCCTCTTCACGCAATAGTTCCAGGTCACGATTAAGCTCGCGAGGATAAGTGCCGAAATCTTCCCTGGGGCTAAATTGAGTAGGATTGACGTAGATACTCACGATAACAGTGGAATTCTCCACCCTGGCCCGCTTTACCAGAGCCAGATGGCCTTTGTGGAGATAACCCATGGTGGGAACGAAGCCCACCGTGCCGCTGAGTTGCCGCCTTAAGGCCCTTAGCTCATAGATAGGCCCTACTACCTGCATGCCACTAGCTTTCAGCTCTTAGCCGTTTGATGAGGTCTTCATCCATGGTGAAGCTGTGTTCCATAGTGGGGAAACTAACAGACTTAACTTCAGATATGTAACTGGAGACAGCAGCTTTTATTTCTCCGGCCAACCTGGCATATTGCTTGGCATGCCTGGGCACAAAGTCGGTGTAAAGCCCCAACATATCGCTGATTACCTGGACTTGACCATCACAATCTGGACCGGCACCGATACCAATCGTGGGGATAGTCAGCTTTTGAGTAATTAGTTTGGAAAGAGGTGCTGGAGTGCATTCCAGTACGATAGCAAAGGCACCAGCTTCCTCCAGAATACGGGCATCGCTGAGCAAGTTTCTGGCTTCCTCTATTACCTTGCCCCTGGCCTTAAATCCGCCCAGTTGATGCTGCGATTGTGGGGTTACGCCAATATGCCCCATTACCGGGATACCGCAGTCGACAAGTCGTCTGACTTGCTCAGCAACAACGTCGCCGCCCTCCAGCTTCACCGCCTGCGCACCCCCTTCCTGAATGAACCTTGCGGCGTTATGTAAAGCATCGGAGACACTGCCATGATACGTCATAAAAGGCATATCTCCTACTATCAGGGCCTTATTGGCTCCTTTCACTACCGCTTTGGTATGATGAATCATCTCCTCCACAGTTACCGGGATAGTAGACTCATAACCCAACATCACCATTCCCAGGCTATCTCCAACCAATATCAAGGGAACGCCAGCTTCATCAACCATCTTGGCTGTTACATAGTCATAAGCGGTAAGCATTGGTATCTTCTCTTTCTTCTGCTTCATCTCCTTTATATCGTTAATAGTAATCCGCATTTTTAGCCCTCTCTATAGCTTGAGTATTGAATCCAACTCTTTTACATCACCCGGGGTTTTGGACCTTGATATTGCTTAGTATTTCGTACTCCGTGTTTGAGATATTCTCTTTTTCCCCTCCACTGATTGCTCCACTCCGCCATTCATTGATATGAGTTGCAGACGAAGACTCAGTGATCCTGTTTTGACTGTCCACACGGACTATGTACGGGGTTATGTTGATTGCCTCGTCATCAGGAACCTGACAATAAGAGAGGATGAGGACTATGTCTCCCTTTGCCACCAGTCTGGCGGCAGCACCATTGATACCGATAATTCCCGAATTGGCCATACCTTCGATAGCATAAGTGCTGAACCTGGCCCCATTATTAATGTTCAATACCTCCACCCTTTCGAAGGGTAAGATATCACTGGCTTCCATAAGAGCTCTGTCGATAGTAATACTGCCTTCGTAATCTAAATCAACCTGCGTAACCCGAGCCCGGTGGATTTTGCTTTTCATCATAGTTCTCATTCTCTATCTCCTTTCTACTTTCTTAAATAAAGTAAGGCTTTCATCTCTTCTGCCTTCTGTTTACTTACCTTGCCTTTAGCTAAAGCAATAGGAATAGTCTGAAGCCCCAGCTCCTTGTAGGTAGTGAGCAAGGCGGGCCTCCTCGCCTCAAGAGCGCTCAAGTGTCTCTCTATAGTACCTGAATCCCCACGGGCAACAGGACCTGTGAGGCAGTCCGGTAAACCAATATTGTCAATATTGTTTATCGTTCCCTCAAGCAAAGGCAGCAAAGCCCTGGTCGCCTCCTTTGACGATACTCCAAGATTTTGCCACAGGTCCAGAGCGAGCTTAACCAAGGTCACCAGATAGTTACAGGCGAAAACGGCTGCCGCATGATACAGCACCTTGTCCCCCGGCCTAAGCACGACCCAGTTGCCGTTCAGGAGGTGAGTCAACTCCTTCTGCCTTGTTAATAAGGGCTCGTCAGCTTCCAGTGCGAAGGTAGAGCCAGGTAAATTCTGTATAGCCTGGTCAACATCGGCAAAAGTCTGCAACGGGTGAAAAGAGCCGACAGCAGCCCCAAGCTTTTTTGCCGATTCCAGGATATCGACTGAATGAGCGCCGCTGCAGTGCACGACACTCTTTCCCCCACGCCACTGAATTTCACTGCATACGTGCGTTATAACATCGTCAGGAGTGGTGATGAAGACTAGCTCAGCAGCCTCTGCCACATCCTGAGCCGTATGGCAAACCCGACAATCGGGCACCAGTGCAGCCAGTTTCTGTGCCGACGACAAGGTTCGACTGGATACAGCTACCACCGGGCATCCTTTCTGATAAAGCCTCACCGCCAGGGCAGTGCCCGTCTTTCCAGCGCCAATGAAGCCTGTCTTTAACATCTGATTACATCCTTAGCTGCCGGCAAACCAGCCAAAGTCTCCGCCTTTCGAATTGCTCTTATGATGGCTTCCGCGACAACCTCAGCAGCCACTGCCCCCAGAGCAATAATATCAGCTTCTTTGTCATCACCGATGGAAACAGCGAATAAAGCATCTCCATCGTACATGGTATGGCATGGGTCGATAGTTCGAGCAATACCGGCCTGAGCCACGTGGGCCAATTTGCTTCCCTGAGTTTTACTGAGTTTGGCATCAGTAGCCACTACACCGATTACGGTATTGAAGGGCGGAATTGATTCTTTGAGTTGGCTTTTCAATAACTCGGATGTCGACAAGAATCCGCTTTCGTCAGATTTGCGAGGTCCCGCCAGAATTGTACCAGTACCGGGTTCAATCACATCGCCAACGGCATTCACCACCATGAGGGCGGCTACCACAACATCTCCGGCTATTTTCTGACTGGCAGTCCCCAGACCGCTCTTGACCGCGTTCTCCATGCCGAGAACCTTGCCCACCGTTGCTCCCGTACCAGCGCCAACACATCCTTCAGCCACCTCGCTATCAGTGGCAGCCAGGCAAGCTTGATAGCCCTCGCTAGCTCCTGGCCTGATTCTGGAGTCACCTATATTCAAGTCGAAAATAATGGCGGCAGGCACAATTGGCACCCTCCCGGCGGTAGTCTCATAACCAAATCCTCGCTCCTCCAAATACCGCATAACTCCGGCAGCAGCATCAAGACCAAAGGCACTGCCTCCGCCGAGAACGATAGCTTGAACTGTATCCACCGAATTACCCGGTCGGAGCAGGTCTGTCTCCCTAGTTCCCGGGGATGAGCCACTGACATCAACTCCGGCAACAGCCCCTGGCTCACAAAGTATGACTGTACAACCGGTCGCCGCCTTTCTATCGGTATAATGCCCGACTTTGACTCCCGAAACGTCCGTTATAGCGTCATACATAACCAGAAACTAAAAAACCCTCCCGGCATAACCGAGAGGTTCATTGCTATGAACGCTATTGTCCGTCTCGGTCAGTACCGATCCAAGCGGACTTTTTGTCTATCTAGTCCACTAGCTCACTGCCTCAAGGGTCAATGGCTATTCTATATGATAGCAAATTCCTAGTCCTCTGTCAATGATTATGTTATGTACTACAACTAGATTCAGCAGTTTGGTCAATCTCGATGACCTCGTTTAGCGCCGATAGAGCAGCTTCTATTTGACCATCATCTGGGTCCCTGGTGGTCATGGTCTGCAACAAGAGTCCTGGGGCCAGGAGAATTCGGACTATTCTGTTATTGATGTGGGCTGCCCCCAGTTTCATAATTTCATAGCTGATAGCGGCAATGATGGGGATGAGGGCTATGCGTGACAGTATGCGTACCCATAAGGTTGGTTGGCCGACCAGGGCGAAGACAAAGATAGCTACTACGAGAACGATGAATAGAAAGGCGGTACCGCAGCGGGCATGGGCAGTAGAATAGTTCTTAACCGACTCCACATCCAGAGGAATACCAGCTTCATAAGCATTAATTACCTTATGCTCAGCTCCGTGGTAAGCAAAGACTCTCCTAATATCGGGTATCAGTCCTATTACTCTGAGGTAAGCGATGAAAATGCCGATACGGATAAGACCTTCAAAAATACTGCTCAATATTGCAGAACTGATATAAGGGTCGATAAGATAGCGGGTGGCGAAGATAGGAACCATGAAGAAGAGGGCTACACCTAAAGCAAGGCTCACTGCTACCGTCCCCCATAAAGCCGCTGCAGGTATTTTCTCCCCCACCTCCTCTGCTGCAGCAATTTGAGCAGAGTGCAGCAACGACCGCGTGCCCAAAGCTAGAGTTTCAACAAGAACTATTACTCCTCTTATTATAGGAATTTCTCTGAGACGTCCCTTATATATACTGGCTAGCGGCTCCCTGACTACATTTAATTCTCCATTAGGCTGGCGAACAGATATAGCCACACCTTCCTTCCCCCGTATCATTACACCCTCCATGACCGCCTGCCCGCCGTAATGAAAAGGTTTCGCCATTATCGTCTCAATCCCTCGAGCTGCGTAAAGCAGCGGCTATAATATTTTCTCACCATAAAAATCCTTAATCGTATTATGATAAAAACTGCTGAAAATATAAAGTTTGTCTCTCAAAGAAGCGGTGATTGCTGAATTTCTAGTTGCTCGAGGTAAGCTGAAAAGAAGAGATTTGCAGTCGTGTATTTAGCCACAACGAGAAATCACCGACCTCCGGGCTTCCGGCCTGACAAAGATGAACAGTGAGCAACAGAGACTTGAAAAAGGGGATTGAATGTATTCCATCATTTCATCTTGTATCGCTTCTTAAAGCGTTCCACCCTGCCCATAGAGTCCACTATCCTTTGCTCACCTGTATAAAAGGGGTGGCACTTGCCGCATACTTCTACCCTGATTTCCGGCTTGGTTGAACCAAGGGTGAAGGTATTACCACAAAGGCAAGTCACTTTGGCGTCTTCATAATATTTGGGATGGATTTTGTCCTTCATTCGTAAACGCTCACCTTCTTTTTGTATCTGCTTGCCGACTCATATTTAACATAACCGTCTATTAAGGCGAACAGCGTATGATCCTTGCCCAGGCCAACATTGTCTCCTGGTAATATACGAGTCCCGCGTTGCCGGACCAGGATAGTCCCGGCGCGAACCTGTTCTCCCCCATACCTCTTCACCCCCAGGCGTTTAGCCTGACTATCCCGCCCATAAGCTGTGCTGCCGCCACCTTTTTTATGTGCCATGCCTACTTTCCTTTACCCTTAACGATTTGGTTTACCAGTAGCTTAGTATAAGGTTGACGATGCCCTCTCTTGCTTCTGTAGCGAACTTTGGACTTATACCTAAATACGGTGACCTTTTCTCCTTTAGTTTCTCCTAGAGAAGTGGCCAAAACCTTAGCCCCTTTAATCACAGGATTACCTATCAGGGTCTTTTTATCTTCCCCAATAAATAACACTTTATCGAGCTCAACCTTGTCCCCTTCAGGGACGGCTAAACGGTCAACTTCCAGTGTTTGCTCCGGGGTCACCTTGTACTGCTTGCCCCCTATTTCAATAATAGCGTAAATCTTTTCACCCCCATACAGAAAATGGAATTTTACACCCC
>CP070793.1:1530689-1533647 GCA_020346965.1 Chloroflexota bacterium
AGAGTGCGGCGGGCCCAGGTGCAGGCAGTCAGAAGAGGGCGTGTGCCGGCCGGAGCCTGCCACTGCGCACAGAAGCTGTGCAGTCGTGCCATCAATATATCTTGTGCCCGGAAATCGTGCAACCCGAAACAGTTCTCCGCTGAGTGACCTTTGACCCACCACAGGAGAGAGAGCAATTGCCTGTCCCGGGCACAGTCTCATCACTGACCGGGAGCAGCCCTGTCCGTCAAGGGCAGCAACCGGTTCCGAAACCGGCAAATCTGCCTCCCGCCACATAGTAGTCAACCAGGCCAGCTGCAATTCGATAGCCTCCGTCTCCTGGTAGGCAGGTTGGTCCACCCTCAGCAGATATTGCCCCTCTTCAAGAAGGTCGGCACGTGCCCCTGCACTTGGCAGATCGTCGGACCAGACTCGAAAGAGGGTATTCGCAGCCTGACGGAGAAGACATAGACCTGCATTGCCTATCCCATACTCCGAGAGGGCCACCGATGCTAATCGGCGGATTCGGCGAATCCGATGCAACCGTGTAAGCTCGGTATATGCTTCCGTATCTCAACCACACTGTGCGGGTCAAGCTAGGAATATACACGAACACGACTAGAGTCAGATCCGCCACTTATCTCTGCGGCTCAATAATCACCTTTAGAGAGTCCTGGGCTTGGGCTACAAGCTTAAATCCCAGGCTTGCTTCCGCCAGCCCCAGCCGATGGGTGATCATATCTCGCACACGTATTTTACCAGCCTGTATTACCTCCAACGCTGCGGCATAATCCTGTGGACTACCACCGTAGGAACTGGTGAGTGTTATCTCATTACGCCAGAACAGGTCGTTTACCAATAAGGGAATGCTGACGCCCGGCTGTGTGGGGGCGAAGAAAAGAATGGTGCCTCCCCGCTCGACCGACTCCAATGATTGGTTTATAGCTGAAGCAGAACCGCTGCATATTATGACAAGGTCGGCAAGATGACCATTGGCTGCCCGATTTAGATAAGCCGGGGTATACTCCTTAGCATGAATGGCAACATCGGCTCCAAATTTTCGCGCCGCTTCCAGGCGGTAATCAACTATGTCCGTGGCTATAATGTAATCGGCACCTGAATTCCGGGCTAATTGCATATGAAGCAGCCCGGCAACGCCACTGCCGATAACGAGCACAGTTTGCCCCGACCGTAGATGGGCCAATCTCTGACCACGCAGGACACAAGCCAGCGGTTCAACAAATGTCGCCTCCTCAAAAGATACCCCATCGGGTAAGCGGAATATGCCCTGATCTACATTGATGCGCGGCAGCCGAACATATTCAGCCAAGCCACCCGGGTCGAAGTTGGTCTGGCGCAAGGTCTCACAAACGGTGTGGTGTCCAATGATGCAATAACGACACGTGTTACAGGGAACGTGATGGGCGGCGCAAATCCGGTCACCTTCTTTGTAGTTCTCCACTCCCTCCCCGACTGTGTCAATGACGCCAGCGACTTCATGCCCCAGGACCAAAGGCGCTTTGTGTATGCGATACCATTCCAGCAAATCGGTGCCGCAAATGCCGCTGGCTTCCACCCGAATCAGTGCCTCGCCGGGGCCAATCTGCGGTACGGGCATCTCCTCCAGCCGCACATCCTGGTTGTTGTAATACATAGCTACACGCATGAAATCTTCTCCCGCGAATTAGACATTCCGAAATTTATAAGTCAGAACTTGCTTAGTATTTGGTACTCGGGATTTGTGATTGTCTGAATAACGGAGTGTGTTTACCTATGGACACAAGTGTTATGCCTTTCCACTCTTCACATCATCGTACAGTTCCTGGGCTTGCTCGGGACTGGCGTTCTCGTGAATAATGGCACGGATTGCTCTGATCATAGCCACGGGATGCTCATCCTGCCAGATGTTTCTACCCAGATTCACACCTATGGCGCCTTTCTGTATCCCGTCATGGACAAACTTAAGCACTTCGAATCCCGAAGATACTTTCGGTCCGCCAGCGAGCACTACGGGAACCGGGCACCCACTGATGACTTTCTCGAACTTTTCACAGTAATAGGTCTTTACCACCCGTGCGCCCAGTTCGGCAGCGATACGACAGGAGAGGGCAAGATAGCGCTCGTCGCGTTTTCCCAGTTCTCTGCCTACAGCGGTAACAGCCATTACCGGCATACCATACCTTTCTCCTTCGTCAACAAGCCTCGCCAGATTCAGCAAGGAATCGTGCTCATAATCGGTCCCGACGAAGATGGAGATGCCCACGGCACAGGCATTGAGCCGGGTGGCTTCCTCCATAGAGGTAGTTGTCCCCTCATGAGCCAAGTCTTTTCCCGCTACGCTAGTGCCACCAGATACTCTGAGGATAATTGGTTTTGCCCTGTCAGGGTCTACACATGACCTTAAGATTCCCCGGGTGATGAAAATCGCATCGGTATAAGGGAGAAGGGGTTCGAGAGTCATACGCGGGTCTTCCAATTTACTGATAGGACCTTGAAAATACCCGTGATCCACGGGCAGGAACAAACAGCGACCGTCCGCTTGAATCAGTTGTGCCAGACGGTTCTGTATCCCCCAGTCCATGATAGCAAACTTCCTCTACAAGTGTCCTTACAATCATTATACCATAGGAAAGGAGCGAATAAGTTCTGCCGAGACTCCCTTCCTAAGATAAGAGGGACTCAGCGAGCACTCACAGCTGTGATCGCCAGCCGAGGGGAGTTATGAAGAATACAGTGCATACTAGCGGGTCTAACACCAGGATGCCACAAATAACCCGCCCCCGGTATCCTCTTTAATTTGAAGGGGAGATCTAAAGAAAGAGCTACAAGCCAGTAATCGGTGGTAACAGTATTGCCCCCTGGCCGTGATAGTAGATAAATAGGTAAGCCACAAGAGTCAATTCCGTTGCCAGTGCGATAATAACCAGAAGGACAGCACGACGGATGTTTTTATACTTCTCGGCGTTGACCCGAGCCAAA
>CP070793.1:1533747-1538132 GCA_020346965.1 Chloroflexota bacterium
AGTGAAGTACCGCAAGGTACATAGGGGAAGGATGAAGGGCAGTGCCCAAAGTGGGGATACCATTGTGTTTGGGGATTTTGGCATTAGGGCTGAGGAATCTGCTTGGATAACAGCGCGACAGATTGAAGCAACCCGTCGCGTATTTGTTCGCCGCTTGCATCGCGGTGGTAAGCTATGGATAAGAATCTTTCCTGACAAAGCTGTGACAAAAAAACCTGCGGAGACAAGGATGGGTAGCGGAAAAGGTACTCCGGATCACTGGGTAGCTGTAGTCAAGAGAGGCAGGATCCTGTTCGAATTGGCTGATGTGAAGGAAGATTTAGCTTCGGAAGCCGTCCGTCTTGCTTCGTACAAGCTTCCTATAGCTACTAGTTTTGTCAGGAGGGAGAGGCAGAGAATTGAAAGCTAGCGAGATACGGGCTCTCAATAATGAAGAGTTGTTGACGAGACTTGCGGAAGCTCGTGAGGAGCTATTTAACCTCCGTTTTCGCTTGGCTACTAGACAGCTAGGGAATCATCGGGAGATCCCTGGAGTGAAGAAAAGGATCGCCAGAATAGAGACTATTTTGAGAGAAAGGGAACTTGGCGTAATAAGATGAGTGACCTCAGTAGAAGAAAGGTTAGAGAAGGCTTGGTGGTGAGTAACAAGATGGATAAAACTGTCGTAGTAGCTGTAGAAACTAGGAAAGTCCATCCGCTCTATAAGAAAGCAATCAAAGTTATCAAAAAATATAAAGCTCACGACGAAAAGAATGACTGTAAAATTGGAGACAAAGTGAAGATTGCCGAGACTCGCCCTTTGTCCAGAGAGAAGAGATGGAGGGTAGCGGAGATAATGTCTAAGAAGCAAATGGTTGAAACCAGATCAAATAAAAAGAAATGATTCAGACTTATACCAGACTCAAGATAGCCGATAATACCGGGGCTAGGCAGATTATGTGCATTAATGTGGCTATTGGGGCAAGAAAATATGCCCGAATAGGCGACACTATTGTGGCCACGGTGAAGCGAGCAATGCCACATGGCTTGGTGAAGGAGGGTGAGGTAGTGCGGGCTGTGGTTGTTCGTGTAGCTAAATCCTATCGCCGCTCTGATGGCTCCTATATCAGATTTGATGAAAATGCCGCAGTCATTCTCGGGGATAAGAATAATCCTAAGGGCAGCCGTATTTTTGGTCCTGTAGCTCGAGAACTTAGAGACAAGAACTTCGCCAAGATAATATCCTTGGCCCCAGAAGTACTGTAAAATGAAAATCAGAAAAGATGATACCGTCGTCATAACTACTGGCAAGGACAGTGGGAAAAAGGGAAAAGTGCGTCGTGTCTGGCCTGACAAAGAGAGGGTGATAGTAGACGGTGCTAATATGATTAAGCGCCATTCCCGTGCCCGCAGAGCTGCTCGCCAGGCTGGCATAATTGAGCTTGAAGCTCCAATCCATGTATCCAACGTGATGCTGGTATGTAGTAAATGTAGCAAACCTACGCGAGTGGGTTTCCAGTTTTTGGCAGATGGCAAAAGAGTTCGAGTCTGCAAATCATGTCAAGAGGTAATTGACTAGGGAAGTTGATTATGAAATCTCGATTGGAGGAAAAGTATTTTGTGGAATTAGTTCCTCAGCTCAAAGCTAAACTTGGCTATGGCAACGTGATGGAATTGCCCAGGTTGAGAAAAATTGTGCTGAGCATTGGTCTGGGCGAAGCGACTCAGGAGCCTAAGGCTCTTGAAACAGCGGAGAAAGACCTAACTACGATTTCGGGACAACATCCGGTGACGACACGGGCAAAGAAGTCTATCTCAGCTTTCAAACTGAGGGCTGGGATGCCAATAGGCATGATGGTGACTTTGCGGGGTAAACGAATGTACGATTTCTTTGACGAGCTAGTTAATGTTGTTCTACCGAGGTTTCGAGATTTCCGCGGAGTATCACGGGACTCATTCGATGGTCGAGGAAACTACAGTCTGGGCATGAAAGAGCAGATAGTTTTCCCTGAGATTGATTACGATAAGGTAGAAAGAATCCGCGGCCTTGAGGTAACCATTGTTACTACAGCCACGAACGATGATGAGGCTAGAACCTTGTTGGAACTGATGGGCATGCCTTTCAGGAGAAATTGATATGGCGAAGCTATCTAAGATTGTTCAGTCAAAACGACCACCGAAGTATAAGGTACAGCAACGCAACCGTTGTCAACTATGCGGCAGACCGCGTGCTTATATGCGCAAATTCGGCTTGTGTCGTATTTGCTTCAGGGAGCTCGCTGTAACCGGTGTAGTCCCCGGTATAAGGAAGTCAAGCTGGTAGAGTGAAATGACAGTTATTGACCCTATCGCTGATATGTTGACCAGGATACGTAACGCTATCATGGCAAACCATGACAGTGTGCTTGTGCCCTCGTCAAAAATGAAACTTTCTATCGTAAAAATACTCAATGAGCAAGGTTTTATCGATCGTTATGAAGTGCTTAAAGGTAAACCCCAGCCAATGATAAAGATCTACCTCAGGTACACAGATGACCAGCCCGCAATATTAGGTTTAGAAAGGGTAAGTAAGCCAAGCTTAAGAGTCTATGTGGAAAAACACGAAATCCCCCGAGTCTACGGGGGCTTGGGTATAGCTGTTCTATCCACGTCCAAGGGTATTATGACTGGACAGGAAGCATGGCGACAGCGTCTCGGCGGTGAAATCCTATGCTATGTGTGGTAAATTGATTCAGGAGCAGTGAATTATGTCTCGTATTGGATCGCTTCCCATTGATATACCTCAAAGTACCGAGGTGAATATTAAGGGCAGCGAAGTTATAGTAAAGGGAAGTAAGGGAGAACTCCGGCGACGGTTTCACCCCGACATTTCTATAGCTTTGAAGGACGAGTCCCTGGTTGTAACCCGTCCCAGTGATAGTAAGGGTCATCGTTCCTTACACGGGCTTACTCGTAGTCTTCTGGCAAATATGGTTACCGGGGTGAGCAAAGGCTTTGAAAAAACCTTGGAGATAAGCGGCGTGGGTCACAGGGCACAGAAAACTGGGGACAAGCTATTGCTCCAAGTGGGATATACCAATACTGTCGAATTTATCCCCCCTCCTGGCATCAGTATTAGCGTTGAAGGGACAAATCGTGTTCGCATTACTGGTATTGATAAAGAAGTAGTTGGAGAAACAGCTGCCAAAATTCGAGCGATACGCCCTGCTGACTCCTATAAAGGCAAAGGTATTAAATACGTTGATGAACAGATACGTCTTAAGCCCGGCAAAGCGGGCAAGATAGGCAAAAAATAGTGACCGCAATGAACGCAAGAGATTCAAAGGCAACAAGAAAGATCCGACACAGAAGAGTGAGGCAAAAAGTAACGGGAACGATGTCACGTCCTCGATTATGTGTCTTTCGTAGCCTCAAGCATATTCATGCCCAGCTTATTGATGATTCTAAGGGTCAGACTTTAGTGTCAATGAGCACTCTTGACTCTCAGATAAGAAGTAAAACTAATGGCATCGTGAAGAGCAATAAGGCTGAGGAAGTAGGGACTTTGCTTGCGGAGAGAGCATTAAATAAGGGAATCAAACAGGTGGTTTTTGATCGTGGTGGCTATAAGTATCACGGCAGAGTAAAAGCTTTAGCTGAGGCTGCCAGGAAAGCTGGATTGGAGTTTTGAGAGTTAGTTTATGAAAGCAGTTACCAAATTGAGAAAAAAGCAGGCAAAAATCGATGCCTCGGACCTGAGCCTCGAAGAGAAACTATTAGGCATTGACCGTGTAACCAAAGTGGTCAAAGGTGGTAGACACCTTCGGTTCAGGGCACTGGTAGTAGTTGGTGATAGCCAAGGGCACGTCGGGTTTGGTTTGGCTAAGGCGTCAGCAGTCCCAGAAGCAGTTCGCAAGGCAGGTGCTACGGCGAGGAAGGGACTGATCAAGGTTCCTATTAAGGACAATACCATTCCTCATGAAATACTGGCCAAGTTCGGCGCGTCTAGAATCTTACTGAAGCCAGCAGCACCTGGTACGGGCTTAATTGTGAATAATACCTCTCGAGCGGTGCTTGAATTAGCAGGCGTAAAGGATGTCCTTGGCAAATCATTAGGCGGATCAAGCAAGATAAACGTAGCCAAGGCGACGATGCTCGCTCTGGCTAACTTGCGGAAAGGTGAAGAAGCATCGCTTGACGGAGTACTTACAGATGTGAGTGCTGGTCAAGCTCAGGAAGAAAAGCTAGATGAAACAGAATGAATTACGGCCACCCAGCGGTGCTAAGCATAATAGAAAGTTTGTAGGTCGCGGAGACGGCAGCGGGCATGGCACCTATTCGGGGCGGGGTTGCAAAGGACAAAAATCTCGCGCTGGCGGTGGCGTGCGACGCGGCTTTGAAGGCGGGCAGTTGCCCTTAATTAAACG
>CP070793.1:1538232-1541010 GCA_020346965.1 Chloroflexota bacterium
GTATTTCCATGTGCCGTGCCCACCAATTGCACTCCGCGTTCAGCGATGGTGCGGGCTGCCTGGGCTTCGAGTTCAGTTCCTATCTCGTCAATAATTATTACCTCCGGCATGTGATTTTCCACCGCTTCAATCATCACTGCATGCTGTTCAGCGGGAGCCGCTACCTGCATTCGACGGGCATGCCCGATGGCAGGATGAGGAATGTCTCCATCGCCGGCAATTTCATTGGAGGTGTCAATTACGATAACGCGTTTCTTGAAATCATCAGCAAGCACTCGAGCCACCTCCCGCAGCATAGTGGTTTTGCCTATACCCGGCCGCCCCAGGAGCAGGACATTGTTGCCTGATTCGATAAGGTCTTGAATCATCTTTACGGTGCCGAACACAGCCCTGCCCACGCGGCAGGTCAGGCCGATTATGTAGCCATTTCTATTGCGTATAGCTGAAATGCGGTGGAGCGTGTGGTTGATGCCAGCGCGGTTATCCCCGGTGAACTCTCCAATACGTGATACAACGTAATCAATATCGGACTGTGTCACCTCTTTAGAGTTAAGGATCAATTCTCTGTGGGGAAGACGGGCTTCGGGAAGACGCCCCAAATCTAAGATTACCTCTAAAAGCTCGCTGTAGTCGGGCTGTTGGTAAAGCGGATCGCGGATGTGGAGTGGTAGGATATCAAGCAGTGCGTCTAAATCGTCAGTAACTACCCTTCGCATTCTGTGAAATACCTGTCTTCACCTCACCAACCCCGAGGGGAAAGCAATTCTTGCTCCGGTATAGCTTTTATGTCCAGACCGGGCATAGCGGCTCCCAAACCTTTGGAAACCTCGGCGACGATAGCAGAATCTTGGTAGTGAGTGGTAGCCTTGACAATAGCCTGTGCCCTGGTTGCGGGGTCGCTGGACTTAAAAATCCCCGAGCCCACAAATACCCCCTCGGCTCCCAGCTGCATCATTAAAGCGGCATCGGCTGGTGTTGCCACACCGCCGGCGGCAAAATTCACAACGGGCAACTTCCCGGTTTTATGCACCTCCATTACCAATTCCAGAGGAGCACCTAAGGCTTTCGTCTCAGCTGTTAATTCATCATCGGGCAAAGCCTGAAGGCGGCGAATCCCGTCCTGGACCGCCCGCATGTGCCTAACGGCTTCAACGATGTTGCCTGTCCCGGCCTCGCCCTTTGTGCGAATCATCGCCGCACCTTCGCCGATACGACGCAGTGCTTCGCCCAATTCACGACAGCCACAGACGAAAGGAACCTTAAAATCATGTTTCCATACATGATGGCTTTCGTCTGCCGGAGTGAGTACTTCGGATTCGTCGATAAAATCAACAGCGAGAGCTTCCAGTACCTGAGCTTCAGCAAAATGACCAATGCGGCATTTAGCCATTACAGGAATGCTGACGGCTTCCTTTATGGCCGTAATTACAGATGGGTCGGCCATGCGAGCCACGCCCCCGTCGGCGCGGATGTCTGCCGGCACTCGTTCCAGTGCCATGACAGCGCAGGCGCCAGCCTCCTCGGCGATTTTGGCCTGCTCCGGGGTGACCACGTCCATTATCACCCCGCCCTTCAGCGTCTGGGCTAGTCCCGTCTTAACTTTCCAAGTACCTTTTTCCATCGATTTCCATTATAACTCTGTGTAAGTCAAATCACAAATGTCAAATGAGAGCTACGCCTCGTCATTGCGAGGCGGTGGAATTTATTGCTGCCTAGATATAAACGTGCATAGGGTCGAGGAGATATCTCCTCGACCCTATGCGTCGTCTCCATTATGTCGCCTAATCAACCTGAATCACGACAGCGATTGATTATTATGGCGGCGGGGTCAAGTAGTCGTATATTATGTTCAGCGCACTACTATTACCAGTGCAATCATTTGTCGGGTCTACGTCACCTTCGACATAGACGCAACCAGAAGTAAGTATGTTGGAGTTTCCCCAGACTCCTGCCCACACAACGTCAGTATCAAACAGGCTATCGTCCGGTCCACTACCCTTGTAACCGAGCCAGTTTATGTTTACTCCGTAGTTACTGCCTTTACGTATCTTGAAGCTTACGTGCACATCGAAGAACATTGGCTCGCACTTAAAGACATCAAAAGTAACGCAGACAGGTGTAGGCACGCCGTTTACAGTACACTCGTGCGTCAGATCCTGTGCCGGTGGCGATGTGGTGACGGACCCCGGCGCATTAGCAACATGCCAAGTCTGAGTGTCAGCTTCTCCCAAGAAATGCTTGGGCAGTTTAAATGTCGCGTTTACCGTGACCCACTCAGATGAATTACCGGCTACAAAAACGTTGTACTCAGTATCGATGGTTGTAGGCGGGTACACCGTGTACTGGCCGGGTGCGACCTGCTGCCCGTCTATGCTCCAACTTACGAATGTGATTGAGGCGTCCGTCTCCGGTATCTCAAAGTTAAAAGTGAAGGTGATTGTCCCGCCGCCCGACAACTCTTGGGTATCTGAGGGCGCAATACCAGCGAATTCTGCGCCGTCGGGACCGCCGCCATCATAGGAACAGGTCCAGGTACCTGCATCCGCAGTATGGCTGCCAGGAACATCAGTACCACTAATGGGTGACCCTGATGCCGGTGTCAGTGTATAGTCCAGTGCTCCTGCCCAGGGGGCGCCGTCAAGCGTAGCATCGACCCCGATAGTGCCTGTTGTTGGTTCTCCCTCTCCCTCACAACCCGGCACCAAAACTGTCAGTGAAATGACCAAATCTACTAGAACCGACCATCTGTATTGTCAAGGCCTCTCCATAGTATGAACA
>CP070793.1:1541110-1544482 GCA_020346965.1 Chloroflexota bacterium
CACCAGCCCAGACTGTTCCAAGCAGAACCCCGGTCGGTTTCCTGCCTGGATTCTGAATGATTTGAATAGGAGGCTTGCATATAGATTCTGCCAAGTGTAAAATCAGCCAATTACGTGTCGTGAGGTGACTTCAATTTAGTGTAACTTGTAAAGCGAGGATTTTGCATGACGAAGAAAGGCAGCTCTCCCGTGCTGGAAGACGGAACCGTATACAGTAAGAGAAAGGATTTTTGTCCTTTCTCTACCCCTCCTCTGGAGGATTATATCCCTGTCCTTGGGAAAGAGAGAATCGAGAGGCTGCAAAGGATAGCTCAGCGCGTCAAAGGCTTGAAAATGCTGACACTGAATGCTACTGCCCAGGGTGGTGGTGTTGCCGAGATGCTTTACAGCGCTATCCCGTTCCTGAATACGCTGGGTATGGAAAGTGAATGGAAGGTCATGTGTGGTGAAAGTGACTATTTTGAAGCCACGAAGGAGCTACACAACTTACTACAGGGCAAGGAGGGCTACTTCGGCTCGGAGCGTCTAAAGATTTACACGCGCACCATCGAGGAGTGTGTCAGGCGGAATTTCATTGACTACGAACCTGACGTGATAGATGTGCATGACCCGCAGCCACTGGCCCTGGGTCACTATATCAGCAAGCCGGATCCAACCTGGTTATGGAGATGCCACATAGATATTGATAAAGAGAGCATAGAGTCTAACCCCCGTTTGTGGGATTTTCTGACCGACTGGGTTGAGCACTATGATGCCGTTATTTTCTCAGCAGCTCAATATATTCTTCCATGGTGGCAGCTGCCCAAGTTCATTATCCCTCCCTTCATTGACCCACTTTCTGAGAAGAACAGGGAGTTGAGCCAGGAAGAGATAGACAAGGTTCTCGCTAAATATCATATAGACCCTAAGGTTCCGATTATCGCCCAGATTAGCAGGTTTGACCCCTGGAAGGGAATGGACAGGACTATTGCCGCCTTCCGCCGGGTGAGAAAGGAAAGAAAATGCCAGCTCGTATTGGCAGGTGGACAGGCCACTGATGACCCGGAAGGAGAGAGGATCCTGGCCCGGGTTTATGAAGACACAAAAGAAGACGAGGACATCCATGTGCTGAATCTGTCTCTGGACGACCGACTGGAGAACCATAGGGAGGTCAATGCGCTCCAGCGAGCCGCCAGAGTGATTATGCAGCCATCCACCAGAGAAGGCTTCGGATTGGTGATTACTGAAGCTCTGTGGAAGGGCAAACCGGTGATAGGCGCTAACGTGGGGGCTATACCTATGCAGATTCGGGACGGCGATACCGGATACTTTTACCATACATCACGGCAGACGGCGAAAAAGCTAATCTACTTACTAGAAAAACCCAAGGCTGCTGAGGCGATGGGCAAAAGAGGCAGAGCATATGTGGAGCAGCGCTTTCTCCTTCCCGATAGGATTGCCGATTATCTTATGGCCGTAGATATGATTGTCAATGGGGCTGTCAATAAGGAAGCCAATGCTGACATCATAATCAGCTTTTCTCCCTGGTTCAACTTGAGCAAGCGGAAAAGGGTACGATTTTCGTACTAGCTTTCACCGCCCTCTTGCCAGTTTTCTTAACAGGGAAGTCGCTTCGCTCGGCGAACTTAAGCTGAATCTAGCTGCTGAAGCACCGAATCTCACCTTTATAGACCATGCTGTGGAGGGGAGAGCCTTGAAAGTATCCTCATCGGTCCAGTCATCGCCCAGTGCCAGTATAAAGTCCCATTCTTGTCTCGAAATCCATTTCAAAGCCGCTCGCCCCTTGTTTATGCCGGCATTTTTCACCTCCACTACCTTGCTCCCTTCCAGCACCTGAAGGTTTAAACTGGCGACTGTATTTGAGAGATTGTTTATCAACTCCCGGGCACGAAGCTCACCTAGCCTGGGATGAGCTCTTCTATAATGCCAGACAAGTGAAAACTCTTTTTCTTCAATGAAAGAACCCGGGGTCCTGTCCACCCATGACTCTAGTATCGGGTGTACCTCCTTTTTCCAGTCACTTGTCAGCGTCTCTATGGTCTCCCATCCTCCACCCTTTTCTTTGATCCACACGCCGTGTTCAGCTACCAATCCCACATTAAGACCACCGAACCACTCTTCTAAGGTATTTTTATCGCGTCCACTTATGATTACTACCTCGGTTCGATGATTCCTGGTGAGCTTTTCAAGCAATTTCCCGAGCCTGTCTCCGGGCATCGCTTGAGCTGGTCTGGGTGAAAAGGGGACAAGTGTACCATCATAATCCAATAGGAGTAATGCTCTGTCGCTGTGCTGGAAATCGCCGGCTAATTTCCTCTGCATCTCGTAGGTCAATGCCTTTTCTTCCATTTCACGTTGAAGGTTTTTTGTGGCGAGTAGTTTATCCGTGAATTCATTTGCCCATCGTACCACGTCGTAACGCCGCAGGCGTTCTTGCATTATACGATTGTGCTCTATCTGCTCTAGTTCCGGCATTTCCAGGGCTGTTGCCAATGCCTGGGCAATCTCATCCTGGTTGTTGGCATTTATTATGATCGCCTCTCCCAGCTCTTGAGCAGCTCCGGCAGTCTCACTAAGTACTAAGACTCCTTTCCCGTCCACCTTCGTCGTTGTATATTCTTTGGCTACGAGATTCATCCCGTCTCTGAGAGGGGTAACTAGGGCAACATCGGCCAGGCTATAAAGGGCGGCGAGGGGATGGAAGGGTAAAGAGCGGTATAGATACCACACGGGCATCCAGCCGATAGTACCATGCTTCCCGTTGATTTCACCAACCAGTCCATCTACCTGTTTCTTCAACTGTATATAATGTTCTAATCTTATGCGTGAAGGTACTACCAACAAAACAAGGATCACTTTCCTCTTGAACCTTGGATTCCTGTCCAGAAACAAATCGTAAGCTTCCAATCGCTGTGGAATGCCCTTGGTGTAATCCAAACGGTCCACTGAAAGAATCACACGGCAATCTCCCAGTTTTCTACGAAACCTTTTGCGCTCTGCTTGCACCTGCAGGTCCTGGTCAACATTGGAGAATTGTGCATAGTTTATCCCCATGGGAAATGAGTCCGCCTTCACTAGGCGGTCAGCCGCGGTGACCTGCCCCATAGCCACTTCATAACCCAACAAGCGATGTACGCTATCCATGAAGTGTCCCGTGTAGTCGTAGGTGTGAAAACCTACGAGGTCTGCGCCTAAAAGCCCCTCCAGAATTTGGTGACGCCAGGGTAGCAAGCGGAACATATCAAAAGACGGAAAAGGGATATGGAGGAAGAAACCTACTGTTGCCTTGGGCAGCCTTTCTCTTAAGAGCTTGGGGAGGAGCATTAGCTGATAATCATGTACCCAGATAATATCGTTAGGCTTGGCAATTCC
>CP070793.1:1544582-1548424 GCA_020346965.1 Chloroflexota bacterium
AACAAAGCCAACGGCAAATTCCAGCCTACAGAACTGGGGATAATTGTGAGCAAAATTCTAACCGAGCACTTTCCTGAAATCGTAGACCCTGGTTTCACAGCTGCGATGGAAGAGCAACTAGATAAAATAGCACAGGGCAAATATGAGTGGATCGCAGCTTTGCAGGGATTCTATCCCTCCTTCCAGGATACGTTGGATAAAGCTTGGGTAAATCTAGAAAGAATTAACCTGACCCAGACGAGCGAAGAGATATGTCCCAATTGCGGTCGTCCGATGGTAATAAAGGTCGGGCGGTTTGGTAAATTTCTCGCCTGTAGCGGTTATCCCGAATGTAAAACAACCATGCCCTACGCAGTTAAAATAGGCGTTGCTTGCCCCCAGTGTGGAGGGAACCTCGTGAAAAAAATCAGTAAGAAGAAGAAGGTATTTTACGGGTGTAGTAACTTCCCCAAATGCAAATTCGCCATAAATCGCAAGCCTATAGCTCAACCTTGTCCTAACTGCGGCAATCTGTTACTACAATACAGAGGGGACTGGGCTAAATGCGTAGCCTGCCAACATAGGGCAAAACTAGCCGGGCAGGAGGAGCAAAAAGAGGGGGTAGCTTTATGAAAATTCTAGTTATCCACGGACCGAACCTGAATATGCTGGGCAAAAGAGATAAGTCAATTTACGGAGAGAAGACCCTGGATGAAATCAACTCTCTGCTCAGGAAAGAAGCCAAAGCCATAAATGCCGAAGTAGTAACATTTCAGTCTAATCATGAAGGAGCCCTCATAGATTTTATTCAAGAGCAAACAGGTTCCGCCCAGGGTATAATAATCAATCCTGGTGCTCTCACTCATTATGGATTTTCCCTGGTCGACGCCCTGATTGACAGCAAATTACCGGTAATTGAAGTCCATTTATCTGATATCTACCGCCGTGAGAAATGGCGTGCCGAATCCGTAATTGCCCCCATAGCTGAAGAGCGGATAATCGGCTCGGGCTGGAAGGGATATATTACTGGCTTGCAGGTCTTGACCGGTAAGCTGAAGGGATAATCTTAAAGGTTAGTATTTTGAGCAGGAAACTCTGCCTGGAAGTTGTGAAAAGGGACGATTACCTTGATGCTCTTAGGACTGCCGTTTCTTAAAATCCTCCAGGTCAAGCGTATTTATGAAATCTTTGTACGCTGATAGCCCTTTCAATTCTTGTTCATCAACTTTGCCTTCGGGAATAGCCTTGCCTGTCTCCTCATCAAGTATAATGCCCGCTTTTTCAAGAACTGATTCTTCAGCATATATAGGCGCTCCGACTCTTACAGCCAGAGCTAAAGCATCGCTAGGTCGAGAATCAATATCTAACGCATCACCGTCAACGCTGAGAGCAAGCCTGGCATAGAAAGTATCTTCCTTGAGCCCACATACGACGATATATTCAACTGAGGCTCCCAGGTTAGAGATTACAGATTGTAGCAAATCGTGAGTCAAGGGGCGAGATAACTCGACGTTTTGCAGCTTCACGGCAATAGCATCCGCTTCAGCAGGACCAATCCAAATAGGCAGATAACGATTAGTCCCCTTCTCCTTTAAAATCACCACCCGTTGATAATTCATCAAGCTAACCCGGATGCTGTCAATCGTCATCTCTATCATGCTATGCCTCCTTAACAGAGTCTATTTTACACCCATAATCCTAATCAATCAATGTGCCACGCCAACTACGCGGGCTGGAAAAAACACTGCTTTCCAGGTTACTGTGAATTCCGGGACATGAGACAGCCAAAATTGATTACAAAAAGAACGGCCGCTAACTGGCTTACTTCGCCAGACTGGTCAACGCTTCCCAACGTTGATAGCAGCAAGCCTATCCTGTGAGAGATAAAGTCTGCCACCGTCGGTCTCCAAGACGACCTCTGCCTTCATTAGTGTTTGCAGCGCATATGGTTTGAAGTCGCGCATTCGTATCATGCTCTGCAAGAAGGTTGGAGGTCTCAGTCCCAATTCATCAATTGTCTTAGCAGACCTAACGTCAAGTGCATTTCTATGCTCAAAAATGGCCACTACCTGATTAACAGCCCGTTTCATGCGCAACCGCGGCAACACCCAAAACCCCAGAACAGCCAAGATTACCAGTAACAGTATGAAAAGTGCAGTTGCATTCATATATCGACAGCATACACCAAATTATCCGTCACAGCAACTTCGGCTAATTATGACTTGGGTCGAAAATCGAATGTAGTTTCAAATTGCAGCAAATTCTCGGGGACTGGACAATTATCGTGGGTGAACCAGGGCGGAACTTATCTATGCAGATGGTAGTTTCACCTTGACGAAGCGCGATAATATCTCACATCTGAAAGAGTCACAAAAGCCAGTGCTTGATGATTTCTAAATACGCTCACTGGGATTTGAACCCACCACTGCGGCTCCGAATTTCTCATTTACGTGTTCATCCTATAACTAGCATATTTACTAATCTTTGCCAATGCAGCTACAGCTCTTTTTGCATCACCGAATGTAGCGATGTTATGCTGGGTCAAAAAGGCATATTCTTCAGTAGCAAATTCTGGCAGGGCGAACAATGTAACAGCCAGCGGCTTCTTAATTACCTTTGCTGCCTCCACAATACTCTGTGTGCATGGCCGGCCGGGGTCGCTGATCGCCAAAAGCATATCGACATCTTCATCTTCGTTCAATATCTTCAATGTTTCCCCGTACAGATTTGGAGCGACCAATATGGCTACACCAATATCCGTGGGGTTACCGACACTTGTACCAACCGAGGGCAGTAATTTTGTCAATCTTTCCAGAGTTGTACCTGATAACCTGGCCATTTCAAGCCCCAGCTCGATACAATTATCGGTAGTACCAACATTCGTGCCTCCCATCCCAGCTACAACAACAATCCTTCTACCTCTGGGTAGTGGCAAATAATAAAGGCTAAAAAGGCAATCTACGACTTCCTCAAAACTGCGGACGCTGATTATCCCCGTTTGCTCAAACATAGCCTCCCAGACATGTTTCGTTCCAGCAAGAGAACCAGTATGCGAACTGGCAGCCTTGGCTCCCAGTTCAGTCGCACCGCCTTTCCAGACGATGATAGGTTTCTCCTTTGTGATTTCACGAGCTAGCTCAAAGAATCGTTTGCCGTTTTTAATACCCTCAAGATATGAAATAACAATTTTTGTCTCGTTATCCTGTCCAAAATATTCCAGGAAGTCTACACCGTTTAGATCGCATTCGTTGCCGCAGCTTATTACTTTGCTGAATCTAATACCTTTCTTTGTCAAAATATAGGTCAGGTAGTCAACGAAAGAGCCGCTATGTGAAAAAGAGCCTACAGAGCCACCCTCGATCGTTATATCATGCATTAACCCTTGAGGAAATGTTACCAGTTTAGAAGCTGGGCAGTAGATACCTATTGAGTTAGGTCCAATAACCCTGATGCTTTTTGAGCGAGCGACTCTACATATCTCTTGCTCCATTTTCTTTCCCTCAGCTCCCTTTTCACCGAAACCGGCCGTGAAAACTATAATCCCCTTCATTCCTTTTTCGGCACAATCTTGAATTACCTGCAAAGTACTATCCGGCGGTGTCATAAGAATGGCAACATCAACATCATAGGGAATATCCTTTATACTCTGATATGCTCTTAACCCCAGTAGTTCCGTTTCACGAGGGTGGACCGGATAAATCTCTCTAAAACCTATTCGAATGAGCCCTTCCAAGAACATCCGACCGAAGCTACCTTCCCTGCTCGAAGCGCCAATAATACTTATAGATCTAGGATGAAATATTTGCTCCAAGTCTGATACGGTAGAATTCATCAATCACTTCCTCCTTGCGAATATATATTGC
>CP070793.1:1548524-1552439 GCA_020346965.1 Chloroflexota bacterium
AGATGTCTGAATTCCGATCTCAACTGAAAACGGGCCTCCGCACAGGAGCCAAAAGGGGGTGGGGCAGTTTTGTCTGGATATGCAAGATCATCATCCCTGTCTCCTTTATTGCCGCTGTTATCCAGTGGATTGGTTGGCTAAGTCACCTGGATTTCCTGCTACATCCCCTAATGAACGTCATCAATCTACCTGCCGCCGCGGCATTGCCGATCATCATCGCAACTACAGTGAGCTTTTACGCAGGAATTGCCATTATGGTAGTACTTCCATTTACCATTGAGCAAATCATTCTGATCGCCTTATTTATAACCATTGCCCACATGCTCCCTGTTGAAGGTATCGTCCAACACAAATCGGGTTTGAATATTGCCAAAGCAACTCTGGTCCGTATCGGCGCAGCTATTCTGGCTGTGTTCGTTGTTTCTCAATTCTTCACTGATACTAGCGCGAGCGTTAGTTTGCCGGCCAGCCTGGCAGCTGAGGCTCCATTTACTGAAGTCTTGAGAGGCTGGGCTGTTGACACACTGTTGTTGTGCGGCAGGATTTTCGTAATCATCATGCTGGTTATGATGGCACTCTACACGTTGGAATACCTGGGATGGATCAAATATCTGGTTAAATTCTTCAAGCCGTTGATGAAAGTACTTGGACTACCCGATCAAACGACAACGATGTGGGTAACAGGTGCCGGTTTCGGTCTGCTATATGGGAGCGCCGTTATTGCGGAAGAAACCAAAAAGCAACATCTAACGAAGGAAGAACTGGAACATCTTCAGGTTTCTATTGCCATCAATCATAGTATAGTAGAGGAACCCGCCTTATTCCTGGCATTAGGGGTAAATCCTTTGTGGATACTGATACCCCGGTTCGTCTTATCTATCATAGCAGTCCACGCTCTCCGCGGAGTACAGTATCTTAAGAGAAAATTGATTCCTAATTGAATCCTTATATCACCGCCTGCTGTTTCAGCCTTTCAAGTCGGACTTTGACAACCTAAGATTTCGTGAGCTAGGAATAGGCGATGCAGTACAGTACTCAATCTGGCTTCGAGATGGACCCAGTTAACTTGACCTGCCACCGGGCAAACATGGGTATTCTGTCCTTTCATGTGTACGCAAGTATATCCCTGTTTCAGATAGACTCAACACCTAAATGAACGGCTCGTATGTACTAATTCTTGGGGAAAAGACGTTGGGTATTCGCCACCTGTGGTGACCTAACTGATAAGGGTCCAGCCGACATAGCACTTCCCTGTATTGTAAAGGCACCCCGCCACGGTTATAGTGCCATCACTCTTCAGCCCGACGGTATGAGAGTAGCCCGTGGCAACCTGGACAATGTCCGCCCAGCTGCTGACACCCTCCGGGGCGTACAGTCCTGCAACAACCACAGTGCCGTCGGATTCAACCCCCACCGTGTACTCATCGCTTGCGGAAACGTGGACGATATCGGTCCATTCCTCGACATTGCACTGCCCTACACGAACGGCTCCCACGGCGACCACGGTATGGTCGGACTTAAGCCCCACTGTGTGACCGTGCCCTGCAGCGACCTGTATGATGTCTGTCCAATCTGAGACGTCGCAAGACCCAGGGTCAACGTAGAGACTGTCGTGTCCCACAGCCACCGCCTGGCCATTGGACTTAAGCCCCACCGTGTGATCGTGGCCTGCACTGACCTGAACGATATTGCTCCAACCGTCAACATTGCACTGTCCCTCGCGATTGTCTCCCGCCGCATACACGGTCCCATCGGATCTGAGCCCTACTGTATGTTCCCTGCCTGCAGCGACCTGTATGATCTCTGTCCAGTTGCTGACATTGCACTGCCCAGCATCACCCCGTCCCACAGCAACAACGGTGCCGCCGGATGTGACCCCTACTGTATGCCATCTACCAGCGGCAACCTGGATGATATCCACCCAGCCGCCCACATCACACTGTCCATAGTCGTAGACCCCGCCGTGCTCGTCGTCTCCGACGGCAACCACACTGCCGCTGGCTTCCAGCCCTACTGTATGGTCGCCGTATGTGGCGACCTGGGTGATGCTCGTCCAGCCGACATCACATTGTCCCTCATCGTTATCTCCCGTAGCGACTACCCTACCACTGTTTCTAAGTCCTACTGTATGACCTCCGCCTGCGGTGAGCTGCATGATGTCCGTCCAACTCGAGCTGCCGACATCGCACTGTCCGAAGTCGTTGTTTCCCACGGCGACCACAGTGCCGTCGGATTTAAGCCCCACTGTGTGGTCATAACCTGCGGCGACCTGGATAATGTCCGTCCAGTTGTCAACGTCGCACTGTTCATCATCATTGTTTCCCGCCGCGACCACAGTGCCGTCCAACTTGAGGCCCACCGTGTGATTTCCACCTGCGGCGATCTGAGTGATGTCCGTCCAGGTGCCGACATTGCACTGCCCTGAGGTGTTCAATCCTGCGGCTAGTGCAGTGCCGTCGGATCTAAGCCCTACCGTATGAAAGTGGCCAGCGGCGACCTGAGTTATGTTCCAGCTGCCTATATCGCACTGCCCGTGCCAATTGTCTCCCACAGCAACTACTGTGCCATCGGTCTCAAGTCCGGCCGTGTGATACTTGCCCGCCGCGATCTGGGTGACGTTCGTCCAGCCGTCGACATTGCACTGTCCATCACCATGGTCTCCCATGGCTACTACCGTGCCGTCGCTCCTGACTCCCACGCTGTGCGCATGTCCTGCTGCAATCTGAATAATGCCTCTCCAGTCAGCGACATCGCACTTTGAGAAAGAACTATCGCCCACGGCATACACTCTGCCATTGTCCTTAAGCCCCACCGTGTGGGAGCCGCCAGCGGCGACCATGGGCGTACACGCGGGCCAAAAGTGGGCGGTTATGGAGCAGTCGCGACCCAGCATGATCCAAGTTACAGCGGCGTCGAGATCGTCAGGCCCGCCTTCAGCCCCGGTCCATTCAACGAAGCGGTAGCCTTCGTCAGCCTCGGCTATAAGTTTTGTCCCTGGGCAACATTGCGCAGCACAATAGCTAAACGTTCCCTCCCCAGGTGTGGTTACCGACCCCCCATCGGTGCTGCTAACAGTGAGGTCAAGGCAAAACACGCCACACCCTGCCATCCCGCCAACCAACACCACCGTGATCGAAAGGGTGCTGGCTATAGCCAAATAATGGCGTTTACTCAAAATAGGTATTATCTTCATATTCTGTATTCGACCTATGGTACCCAGAGCAATATTGTATAATAAGATTGTTAAGATCTCATTAAGGAGCGAAAGTGCCAGTGTTTTTTGTGCAGTGTCCCGGACATACTAGGCAATTGAGGAGTTAGCACTGCACGAACATAGGGATGTTTGATTTGCGTGCACGATAACCGGATTTCCGAAGAGGAGTCGTTGACCAGCCTACGCGCTTTACCGCTTGACTAGAGGTCATGTAGTAAAATACTAAAGCTGGAAATCAATAAAACGGAGGGTCCGGCGTAGCCGTCCTTGAGCCAGAGAGTTGCTGTTTCCCTAATTGAGTATTCTGTCTAAATTCAGTATTGTCCTTCCAAGGCAGAAATTAGAGCTATCGAACTCACTATGACTAAGTTCAAACAGTAATCTTTATTAGCCAGACATCATAATTGCCGGCGCCGTAGGAATCCGTACAACCGGTGACGATGTATCCTCCATCTGAGGTTTGCCGGACTGAATAGCCATAGTCAATGTTTGACCCACCAGAGGTCCTATTCCACCTCTCATCTCCAGAAGAATCAGTTCTAATCACCCAGACATCGGCATTGCCGGCTCCGTAGGAATATGTACAACCGGTAATGATGTATCCTCCATCTGAAGTCTGCTGGACTGAGTAGCCGTAATCAGTACTTGAACCACCAAAGGTCTTATTCCACATCTCATCTCCTGAAGAATCAGTTTTTATC
>CP070793.1:1552539-1567637 GCA_020346965.1 Chloroflexota bacterium
CGGTACGGTATCTTTGGAACTCACCAGCCACAGCATGCATAGCAGGTATACCACCGACTGGCCCAGTTGAGTTTCACTATGATTTCAGGTTAGCCCATAGCCCAACCCAAAGGGCATACCCCCTTGTTGATATTCAGATACCTGTCTCTGAGTGGATTGGGTTGTGGGGATAGCTAGAGCCTTTATCGGAGGCTTGAACTAAACCAAGAAGTCTTGGATACCAACACAGGCTTTTGCTCTTTGAACCAGACAATATAGACTGTTAGTAGACGTGGGACAGAAAAGAAGGCTCTTACTAACTCTAGAGATTGTAGTACTTACTCGAAGATATCAGTCTCTTTAGTCGTCTTCCTAGGTTTGGCTAGATAGAGGAACTCCCTGGCCACCCCGTTTGCTTCTCCAAATTGCTCAAATATCTCAGCGAGCCATCTCGCGTCCTGTTGCGAGCTATGAGCTCTAAGAGCCCGAATCTTGGTATCAAGATAACCGGAAATATCTATTGTCGTAGTGACCTCATCGTTGGGACGAGTTATCACACCATTAACATCTTCACTACCAACGTCAGCAAGTACACTCTGAGGAATGGTAACATAATACAGTTTTCGTGGTCCGTCACCAGCTTCCGTCAGCATCTCAAAAGCAACTGTAGTAGCCTTGTTGATGGCTTTGTGGTCTGGATGCCCCGAGATTCCATCTGGCCCGAAAGTAATTACTATTTCTGGCTGAACCTTCCGCATTATATTCATTATGCGAGCGGCAACCTCACTAGTATCGACGTTCTCAAGACCGCCATCCACGTAATCAAGAAGATAGATATTCCTAATGCCGGTGATACCTGCGGCAACACGAAGTCCTGCTTCACGCGCTACGGCTGTGTCCACTTCCGTTGGTACGTCTAAGCGAGTACCTTTTTCACCACGAGTTGCACAGATCAGGTCAACCGAAACGCCACGTTCCGCGTACTTTGCAGTCGTACCGGCTACCGAGGAACTCTCATCATCTGGATGGGCAAAGACTAACAATATTGGACCGGGCATTGAGTACCTCTTCTTCACTGCAACCCCTGTCTTGAATCAATTGTAACCCAGACCAAGCTCAAATAGAAGACGGTCAAATACTAGTAAGGAGCAATAACAATAAACCCCATAGCTATAGAAGCAACAATGACCGATAATCGTAAAAGTGGCTCAGATAACGCCAACTCCAGAATCCGAAATAGTGATTATGTCATCACGCTTCCGTCTCTGCTTGAGTTTTTGAATTTACAGAGTAATCAAGGGGGTTATCAAAGAGAATCTAAGAAAATAAGCGTAGCTATAAAGGGGGTGAAATCAAGCTGAACAGGGCCTTTATTTGCTTTAAGCAAAGCTGAAGAACCGTTTTTAGTATGTAGATAAACACTTCTTCCGAAGCTAGCGAATCTTTTTCTTGAACTAAAATGAGGGAGAAAATAGTTTGGGTTTGGTGTTAAGAGAGAGTGACATAGCCCAACCCAAAGGGTACGCCCCCTTTCTTGACATTCAAACAGGTGTCTCTGAACTTCACCTACCCCCAAAGGAGTCATTAATAATCCCAAACAAAATGCAGAATTGTCTCAGGTGTATCTAGACTCTCTGTTTCAAGGAAGTTACGACGTTAGAACTGGTACAACTACTGTAGCTGTTTTGCCAGACTCCTGCCATACTTTCGGATAACAACCAAAGCTACTACCCACATAACAACAGCATAAACGGCGTAGAAAACGACCCAGTTAACTGGCTCTATATCTGTGGGCGTCAACATCACCAGGAACCCTGTTGAGCTAGCATGCATCAATTGGGCTATCAGCAAGCTATTTGTATTGGAGTAAACCCATACAATGATAATCCGAAGAGCAACAACGAATAGAACGAACGCAATGAAATATGGTGGCCAATAACCGCCAAGGTCAGAGGATTGATTCAGGAACCATACCACCATATGCCATATACCATGGAGGAAACCTAGGTAAATACTTGTGCTGATGGGGCCATGCTTCAGTCTCATATTGGGAAAAGCAAATCCCATCCAGCCTATCTCTTCCAGAAACCCAGCCAGAATCCCCATCAGGATACCAATAGGGACAAAAATGGGGGCGAATTCCGGCGAAACAGCTACAGAAAGCAAAAGGGACACGACTACTATCAAAAACGGGAAGAGCAACAAGGCAAGGTACCATTTACCCAAGCGCCATATCTTCATTTGGCCGAATAAATCCTTGAGGCCTTGTCTTCCATTGACTATGGATGTCATCAGGATGCCTGACACTATGGGGGCACCCAGCATAGCTATTGCCATGAGTCCGCTATCTGAAGGTCCTACGGGTTCACCCCGAAAGTACTTCGGGCCTGCCGCCAGAATACTACCTACCCAAGCTATCGTGAAGACCATAAAAAAATAGCTTGCCAAGGGGTGACGTTGAATATAGTTCTTCATCTCACTGGCTTTCCAATAATTCGATTATACTACGGGAGAGCGAGATTAGGACAGAAGCAACATAAATACAGACAATCCATAGCGATAAAGACAACGACAGGAACGACAACTCGATACTACCATACAGCTATGCAAGAGGAATGTTGCTTGATAGACAACGGTTAGAGCAATCACCATAGCCCAAACCCAAAGGGTATACCCCCTTCTGGAATTTAGATACCTGTCTCTGAGTAGTTTGGATTTGCCGGACTTGTGATTAGCCTTTCATTTGACCAGCCTGCTTGGCTAATGTGACAGAGTCAATAATCCCCCAAATCCAGAGAGCAATACCATAGATAGCAAAAATATCGTGAAGTAATCTCGGAAGCGTTAGGCTGAAGAAGCCTGAATCTGCAGGAGTCAAAGCGTAAGCACTCAACCATAAAGCATTTAGATTACCGATAACGATGAATGCTATCATTAGAGCTACTCCAAGCGCTTTCTTTCCAACATATACGTGCCCCAAACCTAGAAACACTAGTGATAGTAAGCCTGCTATCCATGGATTCTTTCTCATAGTCGTTAGCTCCTTTATATGATGCGCCTCACTAGCTCAGTGAAGCCTTACGATATGTTGAAGTTTATCCCATAGTCCAATCCAAAGGGTATACCCCCTTCTTGATATTCAGATACTTGTCTCTGAGCTCTCCGGATTCTCGCAATGCCGCGATGGGCTGCCAGTCAAGCAATGCAGGCCAATTACTGAGAACGGATTTGGTCTCTGTGACAAGTGTAACAACACATCAAAAAGAAGGGGCAAACCCCTCGAGTGGCCTGCCCCTTACCGTCCGTATCATCCAGCTTTGACCCCAGGTGCTTTAGCAGGAACAGGCTCGCCAGTCGCTAAGTGAAATTCGCTTGGTTAACCAGACATCTTTTTGATGATGTCACCTACCTGAGCCACTGAGGCGATAGGATGTGTTTTGAAGCTGACGTATGGCGTGTATTGCATAAGCATGTTGGCAACTTCTACTTCAGTTCCTTCAGCAACTGCATATCCCTTGAGTTCTCCGACAAATGACCCCCAATCTTTTGACATGCCTGCCTGTATGTCTTTCTTAACTATATCCATCATGAGACCCCACGCGGCACCTCGCTCCTTGGCATCGACGGGCACTCTACTCCGGTCTACCTCCCACAGCACTAGGTATTTTCCCATCAGTCTTAACCTCCTTTTATTAGGTCCTGCAGGCATCCAATTGGAATCAGCCAACCCCTAGCTGCCTGTAAACAAGGAAACTGGCCCCGGTTTGGCATAGGCACTCCCCCCTTTCCCAGCAATACTATCGGCTAAGATAAATACCTATTAGATTAGTATGACTAAGAGTAACACTTGTTCAGGAAGAAGTCAATACACCGAACGGCAACAAGGGACTAAAGATAATACCCATAGCAATGAAAACAGCAACGACCGATAACAGCTAAAGTCGCTCATTTAACGCTGATTCCAGAATTCAAATAGAGATTATTGACATCCTTGCCACTCCAATCTAATATTGATTTACTATGGGTACTTTTCTAAAGATATTTTTCGGCATTCTTCTATTTATACTAGGTATTTTCACTTTCAGTTGCTCACCTTTTGCAGCACTGTGGCTTGGAGGCGTCGGATTCTGGGTGCAAGTCCTTATAGGTATAGCGATGATAGCTGGCGCTATTACGCTCTGGATTAAAGCACGTTAGTGCACTGAATAGCCTGGCATCATAGAGACCATCATCTCATATACCAAAATCCTCTGGACTAGGAAATCTCTGAAATGATTCTAGCTCATATCTGTAGCTAGGCCATAACCCAACCCAAAGGGCATACCCCCTTGCTGATATTCATATAGCTGTCGCTGACCCGTTTGGATTCCGGGGATGTCTAACCTAGAGTATGGCGTATACCTTGTGAGCAACCGCTGTCGGTAGGACCTGACCGATGCTCACTGCCACCACCCGGTTCAGCCAATCGTGCTTCTCTGACGCAGTCTCAAATACTGGTGTTGTAATGAAAAACTAACAGTAATTGCAGCGATGCAGAATCCTACAGAGATACATTGTACTAATCCTGCAATCGGAAGCTATAGAGAATCTTCTCGAAAACATCTGCACACTCATCGCTATCCTGCACTCTATACGAAAAGGTCAAATAGTGTACCTTATCAAAATTCTGGTACATGTACTCTTTTACTAGCACCACAGGCTCGTTGTTCAATTGGCTCTTGTAGGTCCACAATAGTGAGAACATTCCGTTTACCTCCGCAATTTCAACAAAACCAGTGTCTATGATTCGGTTACTACCGAGGCCGTCCCGTTTCAGCCTTGCATACGCTTGCCTAAGCTGATTCACACGTTCGCCATGCAAATCAGCCAGTTCTTGCTGACTCAAGGTGTATTTCTCATTTGGTCTGGATACTGTTTCCCATGAACCCAGATAGTCAGTATCAAAAAGCACCCGTCTATATTCTCTTAACGCTGATAGTCTGAGTTCATTAAGCCCAACCTGATGCAGCATAAAAAATGGGGACGGTATCTCATACCAAACGTAGTATTTCTCTTGGAACTCCCTGTAATCGCCGGACGGCAATTCAAGGAGATCGGGTGGGTAGTCAATTGAGCCGATGTCCTTGATTTCAAGCCTAATCCAACCTTCATCTGGTGGTGGCAGGGGTCCTGTGACTGGCGGTGACGACCGAGGCGCAAGAGCCACTACAAGGATGCTGACCAGAAGACATGATACGGTGATTGCTGCTAGCCCATTCTTACTCATTCCACCCTCACTTCAGTTTCTTTCCTGCTTATTTCACAGCAATACCTGCTGCTTTTCTCATCTTGACCCCCGCTACAAGGCTATTCCTTTCTCTTGAATAGGAGTAATTCCTCACCAGAGGAGATGATGAGTCTGCAATTCCTGATTTCGTAGGTCTCAGCAGAGCGAAGGATATCAAGATAGCGGCTTGCCTGTGCCACAAGGCAGGAATGTCGCCCCGAGGTGAACTGCCAGATATTGCCTGTAATGAATTTGCTCCCGTCCACCTCGTAACAGCCACCGTACTCGTATCCGCCAATGTAGCCACTGATTCCATCCCGTAAGAAGATAGGGCTCTTGAGCTCCTGCGGCTCCGTTGCACAGGGCTGGCTGATTATCAGTGTAACTTGTCTAAAAGGGTACGCTAATCTGAGCTTCCCTGGTTCCCCGTACCATTTGAGTACCCAAGTTCCCCTCAAACCGTCAGTGTGACACTCCGAAGAAGCAACTCCAATAGCGATTCCGATAACAAGTCCGACAATGACCGCACTGAGAGCCGACAGAAATATCAGCTTCTTCACTTCAGTCCCCTCTTGATTCCATTATATCCTCAGAGAACAGCTAAGGGAAGACATGTATGAATCAAGCAGAAGTAGGCTTCTGGAATCCCTGCCTAGGGAGCAGCAGGTCATAGCTAATACATTACTTGTTGGACAAGGACTAGAGCGAGCGCCATAACCCAACCCAAAGGGCATACCGCCTTGTTGATGTCCAGATAGCTGTTTCTGAGTAGTTTGAGTTTTGGGAATAGAGGGCCATTTGCCAGATAATAGATTGGCACAAAGCACTCCCGCAATCTGGCTAAATCACCCACTCCCAACCCTTAGGAAGCATATTGACATGAAATTCAGCTTCCCGCGGTATATTCGCTTCCTCTGCCAAAAAGGTGAAGTAGCAGTAACAGCGCTCTCCAGATTGCTTCGCCGTTCTTGAGAAGGAATACTCATCCCCTGCCCTGACCACTACGTCATGAAGCCGTTTGAATCGATACAGTGTCAGAGCAGTTTGCTATTGCAGTATTCGCTATCCTGGGCTCCGGAAGTACATAACCCAAGATACCGGAGGGCTATTCCTACAGCTCTTAGTCTGAAATCGGCAGGAAGAGGTCGAGGGTAAAACCATCTGAAACCTCAAACGGTCCTATGCATTCTTCAAGACACTGTCTACCAACGTCCCTGTATCGACTGCTGCCCTCACGCCACGCTGCCAATCGCTGCCATGTCTCACCGATTACTTCAAATCCACCTCCCTGCACCTCGCAGCGTGCCACGGCATATAGACCGCCGGGGAACTCTTTGATCTTTACGTCGCTCTCGGGCTCTATGTCGGGACCGATTGCAATATTAAACTCATAGCCATGATTCGGGCTGCCTGGCATCGGTTCGGGATTATCGAAGCCGAAGATGCGGTACTCGCCGGGAGTATCCAGAAGGCCCCTAGGTTTTGCCCAAGCAATGAGTTTTTTCCCAGCCTCGTTTTCGGGACTGTCACCGTAGGCGTGAAAGCTGGCTACACGCATCGGCTCAAGGTTGACGATTCTCACGTCCAGTTCACTCATTGTGTACATCCTCCTTGTTTATTGTTTTCCGCTGTTGTCTTATCAATAGCGTACGGCTTTATCGTAATACACTCTACCTGACATCTTCTGTCAGGAATTTGTGATAGAATATGAAAAGCTAAATAGGAGAAAAATGCGTGCCGATCGATTGTTGTCAATTCTCATGCTTTTACAGTCCCGCGGTAACATAACAGCTCTACAACTTGCCAGTGAACTGGAAGTCTCTGTGAGGACCATATATCGAGACATCGACGCCCTTAGCACTGCCGGCGTACCGGTCTACGCTGAACGGGGACCGGGGGGGGGTTGTGCTCTGGTGGATGGCTACCGTACCAGTCTTACCGGACTTACCCGAAATGAGGTGAAAGCACTCTTCATGCTCAGTGTCCCCGCCTCCCTGGATGAACTGGGAGTGATCCCTGAGCTCCGGGCTGCCCTGCGTAAACTCGCTGCGTCGCTGCCAGCTGCTCAGCGTCAGGACGAAATTGAGGTTCGCCAACGCATATACCTAGACTGGTCAGACTGGCCAAGTGTTGAAGAATCAACGCCACACCTTCATACTATCTACCAAGCTACATGGGAGAATCACCGACTCCACCTAACGTACTCAGAAAATATCGGCCGGGTGATTGAGCAGTTCGAGCGGGTGGTCGACCCATATGGGATCGTGGCTAAGGCTGGAGAGTGGCACCTGGTATGTGCGATTGACGGTAGAATTCGTGTGTACTATGTATCCCGTATACTGAAAGCAACTGCCACCGGGGAATACTTTGAACGGCCCACGGATTTCGACTTGATAGCGTTCTGGAAAGCGTGGTGCTCCAGACGGGAGGAGACCCATCCATCCTATCCTGTTACGGCGCGTATCTCACCTGATCTGATTGCCATCCTGACACTCTATTCCCATGAAAGAATTCATGATGCCGTTACCCGAGCGGAACCACCCGATGCTGAAGGATGGATAACTGTAACTCTGCCTTTCGAGACCTTTAACGACGCCCGTAGGCACATCCTAAGCTTTGGAAGAGCTGTGGAAGTGCTGGATCCAGAGCCGCTACGCCTGAGTGTGATCGATTATGCTAAGCAAATCGTGGATTTTTACTCACAATAAAGCAGAGTTTAGTTCTTTCAGGCAAGAGAATATCGTACTGTCGTAGTACATCTCTGTAGAACAAGACTCGGAGAGTCCCAGTAACAATTTGGTAAATTGTCGGGTAACAATCACTTGTCTTGTTACATCAAACACGCACGCTGAACGGTAAAAATTCTATGTTATTGTGTGAGTACAAGCCGATTACAGCGCGTTACACAAAGTAGCGAAATGTACGATACGCCGCATCGCCGTTACAGAACTCTCGAGATTGTCCGTCCCGTTACGAGCCAACGAGAACCCGTTACATTATCGATGAACAAGTCGGCGATTTTTTCGTAGCAGCTATTCTCAGAACCAGAGGGGTGGTAGGCGATCCCACCTACCATCCCTCCTTCCTGTGACATCTCTATGTAATGAGAGATAAGAGGTATGCGAGATAGGCTGTGATATCATCAACCTTCTGGCAAAGTTCTGTTTGAATAGCAAAGTCTTGCGTTATCCAGTCATCCTTGGGGTTGCCTCCGACTAGACCATCGAATTTGGTCCGCATGTTGGAATTTAGAAAGAGTATGATACCATTGTAATTCTCGACAGCAAGCATCAGGTCTAGGGCCACAAACATGTTGCTGAAGGCAGCCTTGCGCTGATTTGCGGCGTTCTTGAAATTGTCATTCGACAGGGACTGGATATAGGCATCAAAGATATCCAGGGCTTCATCAACGCCGGCTATGTGGACAGTTATTGCATCGTAATCGGTGCCGCCATCATCGTCAGTTACTGTAAGGGTGACCGTATAGTCTCCCGGTGTGGGATAGGTGTGAGAACCTGATGCCGTCCCGGAACCGCTCGATTCAGCTATTGTAGCGCTGGATGTTGTAGCATCGCCCCATTCCCATACTCCCGTGTGGGTGTCACATGTGCCGGCATCGGTAAATGTGCCCTCGAAGTCTATCTCATGGACCACGGGTAGTATGAACTCACTATTCGGCTGGTTGGAGATATAGACGTCCGCTACTACCGGAGGCACGTTGTTCACTGTGATGACCACTTCGTCGGTCCCCTGAGCACCCCAGTTGTCCGTCACTGTGAAACTGAAGGTGTAGACACCGTTGTCGCAGGGTACGAAGCTAAATGGCTGAGTTGCAGGCTCAGGGAAAGCCGGGCCTGAGGAGTCGGGGATGACCTGGCCGTTGGTGCTGCTCTCCATGTGCCATAGGAAAGTATGTGTATCGTCGACATTAGGGTCAGTGAAGATCCCTTCTAGGGTTACTGTATCGCCTTCACCCACTGTCTGGTCATCTCCCGCATGTGCCGTAGGTGGTATGTTGGGCAATATCACGGTGAACGTTATTATGGATTCGTCATCGTCAGTCTCACATTCTCCCTCCACCACCAACGGGGTTCCACAGGTGCCAGAAACGTCCTCTCCTGATATTGCTCCAGTGGCAAGGTCCACCCAGAAATTCAGCTCACGCTCACTTTCTGGTAACTGCGGGTCGATATCAGACTTGTCATCATCGCCTCCAGGCGAACCTTCTTCATCCTCATCCCACAGTATAATGCGAATGGGTATGGAGCCAGTTATCCCCACGTCTCGCGCGAATGCCCACCCTGGACTGATACCATCTTCATTAACAATTTGATCGCCCTCATTCCTGTACCAAGCACCATCAATGCAGACCTCTACAAAGAAGTCCGCGTCACAGGCAGGCTCAGCCAGACCTTCGTCGTGGCAGTCCTTGGCCACCACGTGATCAACAACAACTGTCAAAGCCTTGCGGCCGCCAACGATCTCACTGAATAGCTCGTACAGTGTAGCTGTTGCACGTATAGCGTATTTATAACTGTAATGGCGAATTCTGGACAGGTCCCCATCTTCATCGGTATCCCCCGCATCGTTATTGTCCAGGTCGTCCTGAACCCTCGGGCTGGTAACGGAATCCATGCCAAGCTCTGTATATACTCCAGCCATCCATCCCCCGTAATAGTCGTTTGTATCGCCGTCATAATCATCGGAGGCAAAGAAATCTGCCACCTGGTTCGTGGTGTAGAATAAATAATAGAGTGGGTCGACACCGTCGGGAATTACAGCCGGGCCAAGAGAAAGGAGCTCGGCTTTTTCATCATTATCTAGTTCGGCGTTGTCCAAAGTCATCCAGTCTTCGTAACAATCATCATCGGGGTAGTGTTTGTCCTCGTGCACATGAGCAGGTAAACTCATGTCGGCCAACAGGTGACAGACGTGGCCCAGATACTCGTATCCGGCGGTCTTGTCCCCGGAGTTGTACTCACCTACAGCCATAGCCCACAGGCTACAGGCTTTCTGCCACGCATTAGCGCACGAGCCACATCCCGCCATGTAGACGGGATCACCGATCCCTTCATCTACATCCCAGAAATGAGTAGTGGTTGTACAAGCACCAGATCGATCATAAACGTGATCTTTGAGGTCCTCATTTCCTGCCCCGACTTTGATCACGCCAGGGAACCAGAGCTCCAGCTCAGAACCGGGATGGGAAGCAACGTAAATTGCCAGGGCTTGTTCCGCTATATACTCGTGGACAGGCTCGTCGTCATCCGACACGGTATAACCAAGTACGTTCGGGAAACCCATAAAGGTCACTACCGCAACCAGTACGAGAATTAGGACCACCCTCAGAAATCCTTTGCTTTGCTTCACAATTCACCTCCTTTATACTCTGCAATTTAGCTGCATGGTAAAATTTCTCATTTCAACATTTCAACTGACATGTTGCTTATTCTGCTTCACAATTCACCTCCTCTGCACTCACGAATTCCATTATCCTGCGGAATTCCCATTTTAAGAAATCCCCTTGACTCGGATCGGTTTCGCTGTCGGGTCCCTGCCACTTAAGTAATCACATGCACGTAATAGCTGCGGACACTTTACAGATTATGCTGAGTATCAACTGTGCCACCTATGTATGACGAGTAGTTCAAGTTATCGTCATTACCCCGTGAGAATCTTAATTATAAGCCAGAGATTAACCAATGACAACGTACCTTTACTTTACCTTTCTTTCCTTTACTATCCCGGTTGCTGACATATTCTTGAAATATCAAGTCACGCTGCTAGATAGTGGGAAGTCATCCAACACGCTAGCGTTTTGTTACGTCAAACACGCACGCTGAACGGTAGAAATTCTATGCCATTGTGCGAGCACAAGACCACTGTAAGTCCTACTAACTAGTCTACACGCGCTGAAGCAGACTCGCCTTTCTTACAAAGTCTTGTAATTTGGGCTTTCCGTCGAACTTTTGTCGAATTCTCTTGCTATATTGAACTGAGGACTGGTAGTCCACAACAGAGGAACACAAGATGAAGAGTCTCTATACTAAAATCAATTCCAAGATCATAGTTACAGCAATCATATGCCTGGTCTTTCTTTTACTAGCTCTCGGCTATGGGATGCCGGTTGAAGTGATAACTGACTGGTCCGAATCGACCCCTGAAGAGCAGGGCATGGACTCGGAGCTACTGGTGGAGGCGTTGGATTTCTTAGCAGAACAGGAAGACTACTCGGTCCATAGCTTGTTGATCGTCCGTAACGGATACATCGTGACCGACGCCTACTTCTATCCTTTTGCGGCAAAAACCATGCACAACACATTCTCCGTCACCAAGAGCATCATGGCAACTCTGATTGGTATTGCTCTTGACCAGGGCTATATTGAGAGCATTGAGCAGCCTGTCCTTGGACTGTTCCCCGAGAGGACGGTGGCTAATCTGGATGCCAATAAGCAAGCCATGACTCTTGAAGACCTGCTCACTATGCAGACCGGTTTTGACTTCATATCCCAGCCTGAGGATACCCTTTGGGAGATGATGTTGACGACTGACGACTGGGTTCAATTCACGCTTGATCTACCGATGCAAGAAGAGCCAGGCACGAGCTTCGCCTATTGCGGTCCGGGTTCACATCTTCTATCGGCAATTATCCAGCAGACGACCGGAATGAGCACCCTGGACTTTGCCAGCGAGTACCTGTTTAGCCCCTTAGGGATCTCTGATGTCGGATGGCCGTCTGACCCGCAGGGCATCACTCACGGTTATGGTGATCTGCACCTGAGCCCCCATGATATGGCAAAAATCGGTTACCTATATTTGAATAACGGATCTTGGAATGACGATCAGATTGTGCCGGTGGAATGGGTCACCGCTGCCACGGCAGTTCATGCTGACTTCGAGAACAATAGTGGATATGGCTACCAGTGGTGGATCCTGCCTGAACACTATAGCGCCATTGGCCATGGCGGGCAGTATATAAAGGTTTCGCCAGACAGAAATCTGGTCATCGTGGTGACCGGTGGTGGTGGCATAACTGGTGTAGTCGACGAGGTGCTATCCTCCTACATCTTCCCCGCCGTAAAGTCAGATGAGCCACTCCCGGCTAACCCTAGTAGCGTGGCCTCGCTCGAGCATTTGATTCAGTCTCTGTCAACTCCACCTCCAGCAGAGCCCAAGGATGTCCCGCCCTTGCCGGAAATCGCCCGCATCATATCGGGAAAGACCTATCAACTTGAAGATAACCCGTTCGGGTTACTATCTATCACCTTGACCTTCAACGAACCGGACGAAGCCTTGTTGAGCATCACGAGCTCCGGTGTTCTGACCATGGGGGATACCGAGTATGAGTGGCTGATAGGAATGGACAACGTGGAGCGCTTCTCACCCGGAACGTTCGACGTACCAAACGCCGGAAAAGGGTCCTGGATGACTGACAGTTACTTCTCCGCCCAAATTGACATGACTGGGAGCGCCCACACGTGGCAGATAGGCCTGCACTTCGAGGGAGACGAGGTAACAGTCAGGTTAGATGACCTCAGCGAAAGTGTCCGCGATTTCCCCACGTTCGTTGGTCGACTGAGAGATGAAGAAGGACCGGTCGTTACGCCAGAGACAGAATATAATGTTACGGTCACCAACCCCAGCAAAGGCACAAGCCCCGATGTACCAGGCTGGTGGGTCATATCTGTTAGAGGAGGACCCGGCTCAGACTATGATCTGGTCCGCTTCTTGGAGCCAAGAGAAACGGCAGTGGCAGTGGGCCGAGACGAGCCTGGTGACTGGCTATTGCTGGACGACGGCGGCTGGGTAGCTACTTCGGCTGTCGTCGTAGATGGCGATATTGAGGCTCTCCCGGTCGTCTCGGCCTCGTCTAATACAGGATAATAGACCGTTTGACCTGACTCGGCACGATGTTTAGGAGTTCGAGAAGTGTATCGAAGTCTTACAGACAGGAGAAAATGAATGAACAAGAAGATGATCGGGGATTTGCGTCCTTGCGTTAGACGATATTTTAAATGGGCGTTTTTTGCAGCTCTAGCCGGACCATTAAGTATTGTATTGCATGAAATTGGACATGCCATTATGGCACTAGCTGTCGGTTATTCAAATATACGCATAAGATACCACAGCGTTGCTAGAATAGCTCCAGTTGATATCCAACCATGGGAAAGGGCTCTTACTAGTGAAGCCGGTCCAATAGCTAGCCTAGTTATTGTCCTTATATGCTGTCTCATTATTCAAAAGCGAAGACACAGCATATTTGCGAAGGCTATGGGAATGGTCGCCGCCATTCAGTTTACCGGAGGTCTGATATACGTTGTCAGTGCAGTATTCGGGGCCGTCCCCCCTACCAATTTCGATGGGGCTAGATTTGCTCAGTACTTGAATATACCAATCTTCTTTCCCGCTCTTGTTGAATCTCTGCTTCTAATTGGCTCGTGGATATACATCATAGGCTTCATCAACTCATCTGAACGTAAAATGGCAGTTCTGGGAGTGATATCTGGCGGTGCGTTGGGCATTGTGATCTGGTTGACTCTACTAGGACCGGTTTTACTTCCTTAAAAGAGGGATGAATAGTTGAAAGGTTATTGAAACTTTACTGTTGGATTGGCGGTTTAAGTTCCCCTTGCGCGCAGAATCTTAGGGGGGCCACTCTGCTTGTGTCTATACTGTTTTAACTCGTATCTGGCTGAACGTGGGATTGGTTGTCTAAGAGTTTACGAAGAATTTTCTATTATTCCCATGCTGTCTGCTCTTGAAACTGGTTTTAAACAAACGGTCATATGTCGTTTCGTGCATTAAGGCAGCGAGATGCTCGGCGAAAATCTGGACTTGAGAAGCAGGACGGTGATCGTAGCGGCCCTCATCGTCGCTGGAGTCTTCCTTGGCTACGTCTACGTGAATGCATCAGGCAAGAGCACTTCCACTTTCGTTGTACGCATGGATCTGGAAGAGGGAATCGTGTTCGATCCGGGGGACTCCCTTGGTCCCGCAGAGAGGGAGGAGATCAAAGAATTCGCGATAGAGAAGGTGCTCGAGGACGAGGATATCGAGACCCTGCTGGCTGGTGAAGAGTACACCGTCGAGGCCACGATCCACAGCTCGCACACGATAGAGAATGTCCTCCAGAACAGCACGGTAATCTGGTCCGATAGGCGGATAGGGATAGTCCTGGAGGCAACGCCCGTGGTGACCGTGACCATCACCTTCCCAGACGGCTCGGGCTACAACGTTCGGGTCGAGATCAGCGACTGGTCCGTGGGGGATCCGGTCTACTCGGAGGAGGTGGCTCCGCCTGCCCTGTTCAGGGAAGCGGTGGGCGGCGCATTGGACAGGACTCGTCTTCCTCCCTAGCCACTGAAGAAGGGGGATGCAGGTTGTGGATTGGCTCATCTTATCGTCTTTCTCATATACCTGTCCAACCAACTCATATGAGAGGGTAAGATGAGGACGAAGACCCTCCTAGCCATGTTCGGGATGATAGCGTCGACTTTCGCCCTCTTCATCAAGATGATGACCCCTTCGAGAGTCCAGTTCGTCATCGAGGGCAACGTCGTCGAGCTCAACCAGATCCCTAGCATCTACAACACGCTCGACGTGCTCTTGATAGGGGCCTCGTGCTTCGTGCTGGGGGCGAGCCTGATCCACCTTCTGCAGGCCGATGGGTCCGAGGGCGAGAAGGCTCCGGCCGAGCCTGGCAACTGGGATCAGTTGATCGAGGGCCTCGTTGTGGAGGATGAGCGCACACTGGTACAGATTGTGGCCGACGAGGGGGGGACCGTCTTCCAGAGCCAGCTGGTGGAGATGAGCGGCTTCTCCAAGAGCAAGGTCAGCCTCGTCCTCGACCGGC
>CP070793.1:1567737-1572873 GCA_020346965.1 Chloroflexota bacterium
CACCACATGACCTCTCCCCGGGCAATGGGTGGCAAGAATTCTCTCTTTATTTCTTCATTTGCCGCTTGTAACAGGGTTGGGGCGAGCATTTGCACCCCAAAAATATCTACCCCAGGAACGCTATGGTATCCGCGGGCTTCGGCAAAGAGGACGCGGTCCATCATGTCGCCTTTGCCGCCGTATTCGCCTGGCCAACCTAGAGCCAGCCATCCCTTCTTGGCGAATTCCTTGGCGCAATACAGGTTGTACTCCCAGCACTGCTTATCTTCATAGATAGTCTCGAATCCCAGATAGCTTGATGGTTTACTCCTCTCTAGTTCCTTACATGTGTCGTAGAACTCCTGTTTGCGAACTTTCTGTTCATCCGTAAGGGCAAGATCCATACACACCTCCTTTGAGTACGGAAACACGACGGCAATTCCGGCCGATTCTCCGCCGTATTTTAGATTGCGTGGAAAGACTTGTCAAAGCCTCCTGTCATTGTAAGTCACTGGACACCGCGGGTCTCTCAATCCGGTGTGCTCAGAGTGCTGAACATGCTATGGTAGAGCCCCTCTTTGGCCAGCAGCTCTTCGTGAGTACCGGTCTCAACGATTCTTCCGTGATCCATGACCACGATGCGGTCGGCATTAGTCACGGTGGACAACCGGTGGGCGATGATGAGGCAGGTGCGTCCCTTCATGAGACGGCGTAGTGATTTCTGCATCAGACGTTCGGCATTGGTATCCACGTTGGAGGTGGCCTCGTCCAGTACCAGGATGGGGGGATTGGCCAGGATGGCCCTGGCGAGGCAGACTAGCTGTCGCTGCCCGGCACTGAGGTTTTCACCTCTCTCGCCTACCTGGGTATCGTAGCCACGCTCGAGACGTGAGATGAAATCGTGAGCACAGGCTGTCTTGGCAGCCGTGACTACGTCCTCGCCGCTGGCCCCGGGGCGTCCGTAGCGGATATTATCCTCTATGGTGCCGGAGAAGAGGACGGGCTCCTGGGTCACCACGCCCACTTGACGTCTCAGCGATTGCTGTGTGACTGAGTTCACGCCATAGCCATCGATGGACACCTCTCCCTGGTCGACTTCGTAGAAGCGTGTCAACAGGTTGGCCAGGCTGCTCTTGCCTGCCCCTGTATGACCCACTATGGCCACTGTCTCTCCGGGATGGACGGTCAAGTTCATGTTGTGCAGAACCTCAACGCCGGGCGTATAGCTGAAGCTAACTCCCTTGAGACTGATCTCCTTTGCCGGGGGCAAATCAGCCGCCCGAGAGGCGTCTCTTATTTCGGGTTCCACATCAAGCAGTTCAAAGATGCGTGCTCCCGATGCCATAGCCCGCTGGATCTCCACATACTCCATCGTCAGTTCCAGCACAGGCTCAAAGAAACGCCGGACGTAGAGCATGAACGCTACCAGAACGCCGGCAGTCATCTCCCCTGCGAGCACTTGACGTCCGCCGAAGTAGATAACCAGGGCTGTGCCCAGCGCAGTCAGGATTTCGACCATAGGCCACATGGCCGCCTGCAGCCTGGCGGCCCTAATATTGGCCCTGTAGTGCTCCCTGTTTACATGCTCGAATTGCTCGGCGTTGAGTTCTTCCCGGGTCAGGCTCTGGGTCACTCGCACACCGGCTATACCTTCTTGAAGCTGAGCGTTGACTGTGGCGATGGCCCGTCGTACCTTGATGAAGGCCTGGCGGGCATACCTCTGCCATATAAAGGCCGCTATGGCTAATGCTGGCACCACGGTAAGTGTGAGCAGAGCCAGGCGGGTGTTCATGACGAGCATGATGGAGGCTATCGCTACCAGAGTCACGGCACTGAACACGACGTTAAGCATGCCAGTGGCCAGCAGTTCCTGTATCTGCTGCACATCGTTTTGCACGCGGGACATTATTCTCCCCACCTTGTTCTGATCAAAGAACCTTAGCGAGAGCCGCTGCAGGTGGTCAAACATCTCCGTGCGTACCCTGTAAAGTATCTTCTGTCCCACATAGCCTAAGAACAGCTCTTCCAAGTAGCGACCTCCCCAACCCAGAGCTACCACACCCACCACGAAGAGGCCTGCAGTATTGAGCTCGGTCAGACCACCATTGCCTATGAGTGCATCCGTGGCCATGCCTACCAGCACGGGTAGAGCTACCGTAGAGATAGAACGGACAATCATGCCCAGGGCGCCCAACGTCAGGTCCGACCTGACGGGCCTGAGGTATCTGACGAGTCGCCGTATAACCTGGGAGTCGTATATGCTGCCCGTAACCCTATCTACGTCGAAGGTGCTGGGAAGCTGTCCTCCCCCGGGGCGACCGCCACTTTGATGTGTACTCAACTTCTGTTAACACCTCCCTGCGTGTCCGAGCCGTGTTGAACGCCCGAATCCTCCCCGGGTTTCCGGCTGGCGGAGAGCTGGGACTCGTATATTTGCCGGTAAAGGCCGTTCATGGCCATGAGTTCGCTATGTGTACCCCGTTCCACGACCTCGCCACCCTCAAGCACCAGGATCAGGTCTGCGTTTCTGATTATGGGCAGGCGATGGGTGATGATGAAAGTTGTGCGCCCTTTGATGACCGCATTCAAGGCGCGGCGGATAAGGTGTTCTGTCCCTGCATCGACACTGGAGGTAGAATCATCCAGAATGAGGATGCGGGGATTGATGAGCAAAGTACGGGCGATAGTCAGACGTTGCTTCTCGCCACCTGAGAGAGTGACGCCTCGCTCTCCCACCCAGGTATCATAGCCGTCAGGGAGACTCTGGATGAAATCGTGAAGTTGGGCCGCCTTCGCGGCAGATACTATGCGCTCCATGTCAGCATTGACGGCGCCGTACGCGATATTGTCCCGGATCGTAGCCGAGAACAGGAAGGTATTCTGTTGTACTATGCCGACATTCCTGCGCAATGAGTCCAGAGTCACATCACGGATGTCGATGCCATCGATGGTGATCCTTCCGCCAGTCACATCGTAGAATCTGGGAATGAGGTGAGCAATCGTGCTCTTGCCGCTGCCCAGGCTTCCCACCAGTGCCACCAGTTCTCCGGGCTGCGCGCTGAAGCTGACGTTCCTGAGCGCAGGAGCGATCGAATCATAGCTGAAACTCACATTTTCGGAAATGACTGCTGCCTTAATTCCATCCAGCTCAATGGCGCCAGGTTTCTCCCTGACCGCTGACTCAGTATCCAGTATCTCCAGAATGCGCTGCCCGGCTGAGATAGTGCGGGTGAAGATATTCGTGATGAACGCCAGGCGGCGCACCGGCATCGACATCATGGTCAGGTAGAAGATGAACTGGGTCAGTTCACCCATAGTTAGATTGCCGGCCATGACCTGTCGCCCACCATACGACAGGATGAGAGCCACAGGTATGGTTACCAGGAATACCATGAGTGATATGTTGAAGGCCCTTTTTCGAGTAGCAGTCATGTGTTGGTTGTAGAGCACTTCTGCCTGTTTTGAGAACTTACCGCTTTCTTCCTGTTCCCGTGCGAAGGATCTCACTGTCCTGACCCCGGTGAGACTCTCCTCCAGGATCGTGCCCAGTCGGGCCATCAACTCCTGGATCCTCAACCAGATGGGGCGCAGAAGCCTGGCGACCACAACTGCCCGCCAGCCAACGCCAGCCAGGAAACCCATGGTAAGTAGTGCCAGGAACCAGTTCAGCTGGACCAATAGGAAGGAGATGGCAACGAAGAGGATGGATATTTGCAGCAGACCCAGCAGACCTCTGCCGAAGAACATACGTATAGCCTCGACATCGGCGGTGCCCCGTGACATAAGCTCTCCCGTCTGAGCCTGGTCGTGGAAGGAAAAGCTCAATCGCTGGAGCTTGTCATACAGAGCATTTCTGACATCATAGGTTGTTTTCTGCGATACTACCTCGGTCAGGTAACTGTAGCCGAAGGCAGACAAGCCTCTCAGTGCGCCCGCAGCAACCACGGCAAGGCCCAGCCATATAAGGTAGTCGTGACTACCCTCGCCAAGCACAGTATCAACCGCGCGGCTGATCAGCTGAGGTATGATGAGGACGAAGGCTGTGCTTGCCAGCATGCAGACAAAGGCCAGCGCGAGCAGCAACCAGTATTCGCGAGCGAAGGCCAATAACCGTAGCAGGATTCTCATGGCGGCACTGTGATTATAACCTCGCGAATGAGTCCTCGCAAACGAGTTGTGTCGATGGAAGCGTGCTTATGGCGGGGCCACGGGGGGTAGGGGGTAGTAACTGACATCTGCACGGGAGGGAGGCAGCGAGCCGTCAGCCACTCCGGCGGCATCGAAGGTAAAGAAAGCAGTGAGGCCCAGCATCGGCAGCAGATTCGTCCGGGAGCCGACCCGTTTCGACAGTAGCCGACCAGCAAGAACACAGGCCTCACGCTCGAAGACCAATGCCCATAGCCATGGATGATGGCGTGAGTTCGCCTTGCTCGATAACTTGAATCCGCAGTACTTCAGTATGGGAGATTTGCGGATGCTGACTACACTATTTCGAGTCTGACTCGGGTATCCTCTTTAGCGGCTTTTACTCGAAGTAGCGTTCGCAATGCTTGAGCTACTCGACCTTGTCGTCCGATAACTCTTCCCTTGTCATCGGGAGCAACCTCTAATTTGAATAGTAAGCCTTCGTCACTATTTTCCTCGGTGATTTTGACCTCGTCAGGTTCTGCCACAATGGCTTTGACAATGTATTCCAGCAGGTCTTTCATTTCGCCTCCTTAATAGTTAGTTTTGGCCTGAGGTCGGCTTAACTTTGTCTATGATACCTAGTTTATTGAGTAAGCTGCGCACCGTATCTGTAGGCTGAGCGCCATCTTTTAGCCACTTTAGGGCTTTTTCTCCATCAACGCTGATAGTCGCGGGGTCGGTCAAGGGATCATAATGGCCGATAATATCAATGAATTTACCATCGCGGGGAGAGCGACTATCCGCTACTACCACTCGGTAGAATGGCCTGTTTCTCCTCCCCATACGGCGTAATCTGATCTTTACCATTTAATAATGTGATTATCTCTTAACTGGCGATGTTTGTCAATGGCTTCTGGCTTAGAGAGCATAGTTTACTTGTCCCAAGGCGTTGAAATAAGAGAATTATGTGGTGGTCTGGCAGTTTCAGTAATGCTTTTGGGAGAGAATAGATATACAGTTGTTGTTTTA
>CP070793.1:1572973-1576818 GCA_020346965.1 Chloroflexota bacterium
CTCTTCTCTGCCTGTTCACGTATAATAGGTTCTTTAGCCATGGAAGTACTGTTATATAGCAAGCCAAGTCAGTATCTCGAATCTGTAGTAGCAGCCCCTCATGCCCTCACGTGCGTTTACTTCTAGTTTTGGATTTTATCCCTTTTTCTACTTTTGCTATATTCAACCTCGTCGCCAATACCACGTCCGGATTCAAAGACATCGAATCTATGCCGCACTCAACTAAAAAGTCGGCAAATTCAGGGAAATCACTCGGTGCCTGACCACATATCCCTACTTTTCTCCTCGGTTTGTGATTGTGTGCTACATCTATGACTTGCTTTACCAGCTTCTTCACTGCCTCATTTCTTTCATCAAATATGTGCGCCACGAGTTCGGAGTCCCTATCCAAGCCAAGAGTTAATTGTGTTAAATCGTTCGATCCGATGCTGAACCCATCAAACACATCGGCGAATTCCTCCGCTAAAAGCACATTTGATGGTATTTCGCACATCATGTACACTTCCAACCCGTTTTCCCCTTGTGCTAAACCAAAATCTCCCATGGCTCCTATTACCTTCCTCCCTTCTTCCGGTGTCCGACAAAACGGTACCATCACCTTCACATTGGTTAACCCCATCACATTCCTTACTTTCTTTATCGCTTCGCATTCCAAACCGAAGGCAGGCTTAAATTTATCGTCATAATATCGAGAGGCTCCCCTCCACCCTAACATGGGGTTACTTTCCTCTGGCTCGTAGCGATACCCCCCGATCAAATTGGCATATTCATTTGTCTTAAAGTCAGAAAACCGAACTATTACCTCGTTAGGATAAAACCCCGCTGCTATTTTCGCTATGCCCATCGCCAAATTATCAATGAAAAACCCTCTCTTGTCTTCATAGGCTGCGCTCCTCACGTCTATCTTCTCAATTACCTTTGCTAATTCCCCATCTTTCCTCGCTACCTTCCTCAAGTCATCATATTCTATCAACGCCATAGGATGTATGCCGATGTACGAGTTTATGATGAATTCCTCGCGGGCTAGACCTACACCATCGTTGGGAATTCGACTTTGGATAAACGCACCGCCGGGAATACCGAAGTTCATCATTATCCTGGTCTTGGGTCTAGGGATCTTAGCTACTTCTACCTCATCTATTCTGTATTTCAATTTTCCTTTATATATCCTGCCCTCGCCTCCTGAGCAATCTATCGTGATTTCCTTTTTTCCCTTCAAGACTTCTGTCCCGTTACCGGTGCTAATTACACAGGGTACACCAAGTTCACGACTAACAATAGCTGCGTGACACGTCCTCCCTCCCTTGTTTGTGACTATTCCGCCAGCTGTCTTCATTATCGGTTCCCAGTCGGGGTCTGTCATATCTGTAACTAAAACCTGACCAAATTTGAATCTGTGAATCTCACTAGCATCCTCTATGACACACACGTCCCCTTGTCCTATCTTTGTACCCACAGGCTCCCCCCTAAGTAGTAGTTTCCCCTTTTGCTCCAGCACGTAAGTTCGAAGTATAGCTGAGTCTTTATGTGAGTGGACTGTCTCCGGTCTGGCTTGAACTATGAATAGTTCCCCCGTACTCCCATCCTTTGCCCATTCAATATCCATGGGCACACCATAATGTTCCTCTATAATGCAAGCCCATCCGGCAAGAAGCAGGAGTTCATCGTCATTTAGTGCGAACCGTCTCTGCTCTTCAACCTTGGTTTTCTTCTGCTCGGCTCCAGACCCGTGTCTCATATAGACCAACTTCTTATGTTTCCGTCCCAGTTTTTTCTCCAGAATAGGTCTGAAATCTTCCTTCAGAGTGGGCTTGAAAACGTAAAATTGGTCCGGGTCAACAATTCCCTGTACCACATTCTCTCCCAGACCGTAGGCAGCAGTTATGTAGACCACATCCCTGAAACCTGAATCTGTATCTATGGAAAACATAACACCGGAGCAGGCTAGATCGGAGCGGACCATCTTCTGCACCCCGACCGAGAGATGAACACTGAGATGGTCGAAACCCTTATCAACCCGGTAGGAGATAGCCCTGTTCGTGAACAAAGATGCAAAGCAGTCCATCACCCTTTCCAGGAGGTCGCCCTCTCCGCGCACGTTCAAATAACTGGTCTGCTGTCCGGCAAATGAAGCTGTCGGCAAATCTTCGGCAGTGGCACTGCTTCTCACAGCGACATCCACATCCTTTCCAAATTTCTCTTCCATCTTCCGATATGAGAGTCGTATCTCTTCCTCCAAGTCTTTTGGGCAGCGGGAATGTTCTATCAGATTCCTCAGCTTCTCGCCCCTGTCTGCCAGATTCTCAATATCACCTGTATCCAGGTCCGCCAGAATTTCCTTGATTTTCCGGTCTATACCTGCTTGCTCTATCATATACTTATATGCCTCAGCAGTAATAGCAAACCCGGTGGGTACGCTTACTCCTTTCTCACCCAAGTTTCTTACCATTTCACCGAGAGACGCGTTTTTACCGCCGACTAAACCTACGTCCTGTGCTCCAATTTCTTCGAACCATTTCACAAACTTCATAATTTCTTCTCCGCTCTACAAAGTGTGTCTACATACGTACAGGTCATCTCAGTCAAATCTACGCCCTCGCCTTCAGACAGTTAGACTAAGAAACAGACCTCCCATTTTATCATCTTCCAGCACAACCAGAAGAAGAATCCTTGCTTCTCCTGCTTGACCATATCGCAATCAGCTTATCATCCTGTCATCTGCTGCAGCGCCATTCTTATTCTCTCTTCTAAGCTTATCTCCCCAGAATCTGGAAGCCTAGAAACGGCGTTGGTAGCTTCGGCTAAAGAGTAGCCCAACCCAGTCAAGGCAGCTATGACATCGGCACTTTCCGGTGCTAACGGCAAAGCCGTCTCTTTCCACTGCTTTTCCAATTTGCCTCTAAGTTCAACTATGAGTCGGCTGGCCATTTTCTTACCGATGCCAGGCGCCTGGCTGATGAGATCGACATCACCGCTAGCTATAGCCATGACAACTTGTTCGGGATTCAAAGCCGAGAGTAAGGTTAAAGCCACTTTGGATCCGATTCCTGAGACGGAAATAAGGTTTCTGAACAGAGCCAATTCCTCGTCTGAAGCAAAACCATAAAGAGAGATATTATCCTCTCTCACGTGGAGATGCGTATAGAGTGAGACCTTGCCTTTGACAGTACCTAATTGGCCCAAAGTTGAACCTGATACATATACCCGAAAACCTATCCCACCGATATTAATGATAACTGAGTCGTTACCTCGATATTCCAGTATCCCTTCTAACGTAGCTATCATTTCGGCGTATTCTCAGTTAGCCACTGGTTAAGGCGTCTCTGCTGAATATGGCACATGGCTACAGCCAAAGCGTCAGCGGCATCGCTAGGTTGAGGTGGTTCAGAGAGCTTGAGCTGGACTCGCACCATCTCTTGAACCTGTTGCTTGCCGCTTTGGCCATAGCTGGTTATTTGCTGCTTAACATTGGCTGGCGAGTAATAGAAGACGGGTAATCCCTGGTTGACCGCTGCCAGTATTGCTATAGCTTGAGCTTTGCCAATCGCAAACGCTGACCGTACGTTGTGGCCGATAAAGGGTTCTTCAATAGCCACCTCGCTCGGTTTATGCTTAGCGATAATTTGGCTTAATTCATCGTAGAGAGCACGCAGTCTTTCTTCCATAGAAAGGCGGGATGGGAGATTAATCACACCGCAATCTATCATATGCATTTCTTCCTCGCCATCTACTACACCATAGCCTAAATTCCTAGTGCCGGGGTCAACACCTAGAATGCACATGTTAGGTTTGACTGCGTAGCCTCTCTAAAGTAGCCTCGGAAAAATCGATATTTGAGAAAACAC
>CP070793.1:1576918-1583892 GCA_020346965.1 Chloroflexota bacterium
CAGGAATGAACGCCTTATCGATGGCATATCTGGCAAAACATCTTAAACCGTTGCCGGACACTTCAGCCTCGGAACCGTCGGCGTTGAAAATACGCATCTTCAAATCAGCAGTGTTCGACTCCTGTACTAATATCAGACCGTCAGCCCCTATGCCAAGGTGACGGTCACACATAGCCCTGGCCAGCTTCGACCACTCCCGTTCCATAGCTCTGCCGTCAATCAGAATGAAGTCATTACCCGTGGCTTGCAGCTTGGAGAATTTCATGATATGAAACCTTCTACGAGTCCTTTCACTTTGTTCAGAGTGGTTAAGCTACCCCCGGCTTCTGTCTCGCTAGTATTAAACCAGTGAATTCTACTATCGCCAGGGCGAAACCAGGCATACTGCTGACGAGCCAGTCGATGTGTTTCATATTTTATTCTATCAATGGCTTCGGGTAAAGTTATTTCATTTCGAAGAAACTGAATCATCTGTTTGTAACCTATTCCCGACATAGAAGGCAGAGAGGGGCTATAACCTTTTTTCAGCAATTGCTCCACTTCCTCAACCAACCCCCTTTGTATCATTCTATCAACACGCCAATCAATCATTTCATAGAGTTCGCTTCTATCTTGAGTTAAACCTATGAGTAGAATGGGGAAATCCGGCACTACTTTGCGCTGTAATCGAGAAGACGGCTGCCCTGTCGCCTCATAAATTTCAAGGGCCCTTATAATACGTCGGGTATTATTGGGATTGATTTTTTCTGCTGCATTAGGGTCAATATTCTGTAATTCCAGGTGAAGTCTTTGGCTACCTTCTTGCTCCGCCCTGGCTTCCAACTGGTCTCTTAGCTTTCGATTAGGCGGTACCTCCGGTATTTTCCATCCCTCCACTAATGACCACACATAAAGGCCGCTGCCGCCGACCAGTAACGGTAGGTTTCCTTTCTGCTGAATGGCTTCCAGTGCCACATCGGCTAGCTGATGATACATAGCCAGGCTGAAGTCCTTGTCAGGCTCGACTACATCGATAAGATGATGAGGAACCGATGCCCTCTCATTCGGGGTTGGCTTGTTAGTGCCGATATCCATATACAGATAGATCTGACGACTATCGGCGCTTATTACCTCAGCGTGGAAGTACTGAGCCAGATGTAGGGCAAGCTCACTTTTCCCTACAGCCGTGGGACCAACGATGACAATCACTGACTACCGACTACTTTATCTTTCCCCTGATGTCAGCTGTTTGCTCAACAATGCTCACGAATTGCTCGGGTTTAAGGCTGGCTCCGCCGACCAGGGCACCATCGATTTCTGGATAGGAAATAAACTCAGCGATATTAGCACTGTTAACGCTGCCACCGTATAGGATCCGTGAATCCTGAGCAATACTCTTCTTCCATAAGCTAGCCAGAACATCACGGATAAACTGGATGGTAGCTGCTGCCTCTTCGCCGCCGGCTGCCTTGCCTGTACCAATAGCCCAAACTGGCTCGTAGGCGACGACAAAATTGGAGACAGGCCCTATATCCTTCAAAGCTCCAATCACCTGCCTACTAATTACATCCTGTGTTTTGCCGGCTTCCTTCTCTTCAAGCCTCTCACCAACACATACTATGGGGCGAAGCTTGTTTGCCAAAGCTGCCTTTATCTTTTTGTTAATCATTTCGTCGGTTTCCGCGAAGTACAATCTCCGTTCAGAATGTCCCAGTATGACGAATTCGCACAACTCGCTGAGCATTCCCGGGGATATCTCGCCGGTATAAGCACCTTCAATCTCAAAATACATATTCTGAGCACCTAACTTAATAGAAGTATTCTGGATCATCATATTCAGAGCAACTAAAGACACATATGGTGGGCAAAGTACCTTTTCCACTCCTTTTATACTGTCTAGTTTATCTAGCATCTCGAGAGCAAGCCTTTCAGCTTCAGTCGTCGTAGTATTCATTTTCCAGTTGCCAGCAACAAACGGACTTCGCATTTCACACCCTCCTTTTATTCCTTATCTAATAGAACCTTTACGCCGGCCAAGGCAACGCCCTCTAGAAACTTCAGCGTGGCACCGCCCCCTGTGGAAACGTGCGTCATCTTGTCAGCCAGTCCCATTTCTTGAACTACTTCAGCAGACGAGCCACCACCAATAATGGTAGTGGCATCAAGGGTAGATAAGAAATCAGCTATAGCCTTGGTGCCGTGAGCAAACTGGGGCATTTCATAGATCCCCATTGGGCCGTTCCACATGACGGTACGGCATTTTCCCAGCTCATACTGAAAAAGCTCAATGGATTTGGGACCAATATCTACGATGTGGTGATCAGTCGGTATATCAGTTATCGGTACTATTCTAGTTGAGGCTCCAGCTCTAACTTCTTGCGCCACAACCGAATCAATAGGAAGTAGAAATGGCACCCTCAATTCCTTTGCTTCCTGTAATAATTCCTTGGCCAGACCCAACTTATTACTATCGATCAAAGAATTTCCTACTTCATATCCCTGTGTCTTTAAGAAAGTAGCTGCTATACCACCGCCAACAAGCAATATGTCGACCTTTCTCAGCATATTCTGCAACAGCTCTATCTTATCATTTCCTTTCGCCCCACCTATAAGGCAAGCCCAGGGTCGCTCGGGGTTATGCAAGAGCTTACCCATGACTTCTAGCTCTTTTTGCATTAGAAAGCCAGCCACCGCTGGCAAGTATTTAGCCACACCTACAATAGAGGCATGGTCCCGGTGAGCAGTACTAAAAGCATCGTCAACATAGATATCAGCCAAATTGGCTAGTTTCTGTGCAAAGTCGGTATCATTTTCTTCCTCTTCGGGATGAAAGCGCAGATTCTCCAGAACCAGGATATCGCCCTCTTTGAGTTTCTTCACTTTCTCTTCGACCTCATGACCTATGCAATCGGGAGTTGTGTTGACAGGCAAACCCATAAGCTGTGACAATCGCTGCGCTGCTGGCTTCATACGTAGATTCTCGACTACTTCGCCTCGCGGGCGTCCTACGTGAGAGCAGATGATTACCTTAGCTTTATGGTCAACGAGATACTTGATAGTGGGTAGTGAAGCTCGGATACGGCTATCATCGCTAATATCCCCGCTGTTTCTGGATATTGGAACATTGAAGTCGACTCTGAGTAGAACCCTTTTGCCTTTAACCTCAATATCTTCAACAGTCTTTTTCGGCATTTTCCCTCCTAGAAGTCGCGCTCCAATAGAAAGTTGGTAATCTCCTTTAATGGGGTCAGCCTTGTTGAGTTGAGCCCGGTAGCGTCGAGCTGCATTAAAGCCTTGTGATAATATTGCTGATATAAATTCTCGGCATAATTCTTGGCACCTAAGTGCTCCAGAATCTCTTTGACCTCCGTGTTATATTCGCCCTCAGTAGATTCTTGTGCATAAAACCAATTTAGTCTTTCTCTTTCCTTACCCTCACTATTTTGCAGTCCGTAAACCACGGGCAAAGTCTTTTTCCTCTGCGCGATATCGCTAACAGATTTTCCAGTTTTTTCCCTCGTTCCCCAAATTCCCAGTATGTCATCATGAATCTGGTAGGCTATGCCTAACTCTCTACCGAACGTGTGAAAAGAATCCACCAACCTGCTATCTGTGTTACCCAGGTATGCTCCCATAGCCGTTGATAAGGCAAAAAGGGCTGCTGTTTTCTTGGTCGCCATTTCAAGATAGTCCTCGATGGCGACGTCTAGACGGTTCTCATATTCTAAGTCTAAGTATTGCCCATCACAAAGCTCCAGGCAAGCCAGGCTCAGCATTCTGGTGGAGCCAGCGATCTTTTCATCGGCTATTCCCTGCTCTTTTAGCTTAAGTAACGCTAAGTAAGCCAGAGTAAACATAGCGTCGCCGGCGTTTATCGCTTGTGACTGCCCCCATAATTTCCATACAGTTGGCCGGTGATGTCGCTCATTGCTAGCATCTTCGATATCATCATGGATTAAAGAAAAATTGTGGATAAGCTCGATGGCTGCTGCGGCGGGTAGTACGTGCGAAATGTCACCCCCCACTGCCTGACAGCTAAGAAGACAAAGCGTAGAGCGAGCAAATTTGCTCGATTGTCTGCTACAGGAGTGCCCATCCTCATCCTGCCAGCCCATGTGATATCGTAAAATATCACGCAAAGCTGAAGGAAAGCTATCGATAGTCTTCTTTAACTCAGCGCGCACTCCGTTCTGATGAGATGCGAGGGATTCAGGCAAGCTATGTTCTACGCCCATGAACGCCATCCATATTATCGGCTCAGAAAGCACATTGTCAACAGGTAGCGAGAACGTACAAGATTACTACCAGCAGAACGCTTGATAAAACCATATAAGCGGGCTATAATTAGCACTTCGATAACAAGAGTGCTAATTATAGGAGGCACATAGATGAATTGTACTGTATGTGGAAGTCCATTGCTTTTCGACAGGGTTGTTTTCAATTGCTCTTGTGGTGCTTTTGTGCACGCCTATTGTTGGGACGAGCATGTATTACAGGCCCATCAACCGTCATTTGAGATAGGCAGTGTTAATCTGGATGGCGAATTTATACCAAGGGAGAGCAAAGCAGAGGAGCAAGTGGCAATAGCGGAAGCTTCGGAGGAGCAAAGCCCCGAGGAGCAAAGCCCAGAAGAGCAAAGCGCCGAGGAAGAAAGCACAGAAGGACAGAGTTCCGAGGAGCAGAACCCGGAAGGGCAAAGTTCTGAAGAGCAGACCACGCCTCTTTTAGAATAAGGGAGGACATAAATGCCTACTTATCAATACCGATGCCTGAATTGTAACCAGGAATTTGAGCTTAAGCAGAGCTTCAACGATAAGCCGATAGCTGATTGCCCTACTTGCCATGATATTGCCCGTCGCATTTTCTGTCCTGTTCCTATCATATTTAACGGCCCGGGCTTTTATGTAACCGACTCCAGAGAGGATAAAGGAAAGGGGTCCAGTCCTTCAGGGGCAGGAAAAAAGGATGACGGAGGTGGCAAGTCATGATATGTTCTGTCTGTGGCAAAGAAGCCGGGCTTCGCATCTGTTAATGTGCTAAGTGTGCGGTTCATGTACACGAGAAGTGTTGGCATAAACGTGTAACACAGACTCACAAAAGCTAGCTCGCCATCTGTTCTTATCATTCAGACTCCATCATGTTATACTTGATTTGGCTGTCCCTGTAGCTCAGCTGGACAGAGCGGCTGCCTTCTAAGCAGCGGGTCGTGGGTTCGAATCCCTCCAGGGACGCCACTTTTTCAGCCGCAAAGTGTTCACAAAGTTCACAAAAGTTCACAAGCGAAATCCTCCATAACTTCATCAAGTTCAGAGCATCAGGAACAAGTCCAAAGACCATCAACATATATCACCTAGCACTAGACAATTTCATTGGTTATCCCGTCACGCCTGAAGGTATCAATAATTATCTGACCTCACTGACCTGTGGAAATGGTAAACACAATTATTATAGAGTCATCAAGACACTGTGCAGATGGCCATATCACACTGACCAGCTTCCCGCTAATCCGATTGAAAAGGTATTACCACCACGAAGACAAAAGAAGCTATTGCCAGCTATAAGCAAAGACCAGCTAAACATGCTAGTAAGCCATGCCCTTACGGAGAGGGACAAAGTTGTCCTAAACCTTCTTTGGTATTCAGGCATAAGGCTATCTGAAGTTGCTAGTGTCAAGACTGGTGATTTCAATTGGGATGAGGAAACTGTCATTGTCCTAGGTAAAGGTAATCGCTACAGGAAGGCACTAGCTCGCAACGGTACTGTGAGAGACTGGTTCAAGAATCATGGTAGCTTGGAGATAACAGCGGATGGAATATCCACCATGCTCAAGAGGCTAGGTAAGGCTACAGGTGTAAAGTGCAATACTCACAGTTTTAGAAGAGGTTTTGCTGTCCATCAGGTAAAATCGGGATTATCCAACAAGGTTATTCAGGCTCTTGGTGGCTGGGAGAGCCCTCATATGGTTAGCCACTATGCAGCGAGCCTGACCTTTGAAGATGCCCTTCAGCTCTACAAGCAAGCTAATCGAAGTTTGAGAACTACTTACCCAACTGACGCTACCCTCTTGGGAAAATACAGATAGATTTAGGATAAGAAAAGAGAAGGGGGGGTCTCCGAGGAGACCCCCATACTTAGCTAATTGCAAAATGAATACAAATGTAACCGCCTCTAGGGAGAAGTTTCTGTAACACCCCACGAAAACTCTATAGGGTAAGCATCTCCTCCACCATACTCAGAATTAAGGAACTCAATAACTACTGCCTCACCAGTAAATTCTAAATCAAGTCTCATTTCCTCTTCGGTAGTACCGTCAATTCCAATCAAATAAGACCTTCCTTCGATTATCTCTCTTACTCTGATATACCCATAGTTCGGATTAATGTCTTTTATACGGATAGATACATTAAAGAGTTTAAGACCAAAGGGACTGTAATAGACTCCCAGAAAATCATTTTGAGGGCTTTCTGACTGCACATGTCCAGTGGTACAAACCATAGTTGGTATCCCATCAATTTTTGTATCAATACCCTCAATAGCATCAGTTAAGTCAGTAGTTTGGTCACCGATATCTGTCGATATACCATCTATGCTCGAATCAATGTCTTCGAGTGCTTCAGATACCGTGTCCCAGCCCTGAGTTGTTAATGTCGGGTCGCCTATTCTAGCCAATATTTGTTCCCATATTTCCAATGGTGTAGTACCAGGCGGTGCTGCAAGAGCTACTCCTCCGTATATTCCGAATATTAAAACAACGGCAATTATTAGGGCGATGAATAACTTCTTCATTTTTTCCTCCTCAAATTAAATTCTTTCATTGTCTTTATCGTCATCTGCTATTTGGATTTGTATTGTTCGGCTGCCGTCACCTCCTTTCAAAACAAGAACCGACCCTGTTTCAGGTCGGTTTCACTATTAGCTCCCTGCCCCCCAAGTGACCAAGTACAGGCGACAGTTCAGAGCCACCCTTATTAGCGATTGGAATCGCTATTTCATGA
>CP070793.1:1583992-1591272 GCA_020346965.1 Chloroflexota bacterium
ATCGGCCTGTCGTCATCAGCAGCTTTGGCCGATGCGGCAGCCACAGCCATAGGCAATATCGTCAAAGCCACAGACGATATCCACAAGGCAGTCGAACAAGCCCGGAATATCGAGGGGCTGAGTGGTGTGGTTATCATCATTGGCGACCAAATGGGTGTATGGGGTAAGGTGAGGATTGTGTCACTTAGTTAAACCAGTCAGTGAAAATCTTGCTCTTCTCGCAGGATTCTGTTAATTCTAGCCCTGATTTACCCTGGGTCGATTTAATCCTTTCTTTTTTGCACCAAGCAATGATAAAGTTTTAGGCAATGAGAAGTTTACCCGACCTCCACGTGCAATTAGCTCCCCGGCATCCTGAGGGACTCATCCTATCTAATCCTGTGATGGTCGCCTCTGGCATAGCTGGCTATGGCGTAGAGTATGCTGAAACTGTTGGTATACAGAAGTTGGGGGCTATTGTCTGCAAAGGGACAACCCTTATGCCCAAAGCAGGCAATCCTCAGCCCCGGCTAGTGGAAACCGCCGGTGGTCTGCTTAATTCGATAGGCTGGGAAAATATAGGGATCGATGCCCTGATTGAGGAGAAAGCGCCTGTATGGGCGAGTTGGCGGGTGCCGGTTATTGTTAATGTCGCCGGTGAAACAGTAGATGACTATGTGGTTGTAGCTAGCAAGTTAAATGGCGTGTCCGGTATCAGCGGCATCGAGCTAAATATCAGCTGTCCCAATGTTTCCTCAGGCGGGATGGAATTTGGTGTCTCGTCCCGGATTGCTGCGCAGGTAACTTCAGAGGTTAAGGCTGCTACTACCTTACCAGTTATCGTTAAGCTGAGCCCCAATGTGACTGATATTAAGGAAATCGCTTTGGCTGTGGAGGAAGCTGGATCTGATGCCATATCACTGATTAATACGCTGAAGGGCATGGCTATCGACATAGATAAGAGAAAACCTTGCCTTGGGAATAGCGTGGGTGGACTTTCTGGTCCTGCTATCAAACCTGTGGCACTTTATATGGTGTTTGAGGTAGCCAAGGCAGTTCATATTCCAGTGATAGGATGCGGTGGTATTGCCTGTGCCGAGGACGCCTTGGAGTTCATTATGGCTGGAGCTACTGCTGTGCAGATTGGTTCAACTTGCCTCACTGTTCCTGATATCTGTCTCACCATACTGGAAGGCATAGAGCGATTTTTACAGGAAAAGGGGATTAGCAATATCGGTGATATTGTTGGCGTTGCCCAGGATGGGTCTTGAGAAAGTGACTATTCAGCGGTAGCTTCCTTTTGAATGAAGCTAATGATGTCCTCGGTAGAAGTGCCCGGACCAAAAACGGCTTTTATACCCATTTGTTGCAGGGCGGGAATATCGTCCTCGGGTATTATGCCACCAGCGATAACCATTATATCATCTCTTCCTTTTTTCCTTAGTCCTTCTATGATGGGTGGAAAGAGCTCTAAATGAGCTCCAGACAGAATGCTCAACCCTACAACATCCACATCCTCCTGGATAGCTGCCTCGACAATCATGTCCGGAGTTTGTCGGATACCAGTATAGATTACTTCCATTCCGGCATCCCGGAAAGCCCTAGCAACTACTTTCGCGCCGCGGTCATGCCCATCTAAACCGGGCTTAGCCAATAGAACACGAATCCTACCTTCCGTCATAAGTTGCTCCTTCTCTAGATTTTCTGGCAAAGCTCAATGAGCACCCCTCGAAGAGATTTAGGGTGAATGAATGCTACCATCCCCTCTAAGCCCGGGCGCGACTTCTTATCAATTAATTCAATTTCTATTCCAGAGAGGCGGCTGAGCTCCTTATTTACATCGTCAACTTCAAACGTTATATGGTGAAGTCCCTCTCCTCGTTTCTCCAGGACTTTGGCCATGTTGCTGTCAGGAAGCGGTTCTAGAAGTTCCAGATTGGCGCCCTGGTCCAAGGAAAGGACAGCTGCTTTTACTCCTCGCTCCGGGATAGTTTCAATCTTGCCGACCTCAGCGTCGAAACAATTTACATAAAGCTTTATTGCTTCATCAAGGTTACTGACTAGAATACCGATGTGATCAACTTTTTTGACCATTTCACCTCCTTTGACGTCAGTACCATAAATCTTGAATGCTGGTCTCAGAAAACCAGGAATTCTTTCTGGGTAGTAAAGGTCTTGCGCAGTACGTCACATATCTCACCCACAGTAGCATAAGCTTCCACACATTCGAGAAAGGCAGGCATGGTATTATCATTGCTTCGGGCGACATCCTCTAATCGTTTGAGCGCATTGTTGACGCTGCTATTATCCCTGTCTTTCCTAACCTGGGTAGTCCTGTCCTTCTGCCTTTTTTCCACTTCTGGTTTAACTCGCAGTAAGCCCACTATTCTAGGGTAGGGAGAGATGAATTTGTTTACGCCTACCACAGTACGATTACCGTTTTCGATTGCTTTCTGGTAGTGGTACGAAGAGTCCTGAATTTCTCTCTGCTGATATCCGTGCTCTATGGCAGCTACGGCACCGCCAATGCTATCGATTTTGGAGATATACTCGCCGGCTTCCTTTTCCAGACTGCCTGTCAGATGTTCTATGTAATAAGAGCCGCCGAGGGGATCGACTGTAGCAGCAATGTCACTCTCGTAGCCCAGTATTTGCTGAGTCCGTACTGCTACGGTCACTGCTTCTTCTGAAGGCGGAGCATACGCTTCGTCGAAGGAGTTAGTATGCAGCGATTGAGTGCCTCCTAAGGTCGCTGCCAGAGCTTCCAGGGCTGTCCGCACAATATTGTTATGCGGCTGCTGTGCAGTGAGGGTACATCCAGCAGTTTGAGTATGGAAGCGAAGCATCCAGGAACGTGACTCTTTGGCCCCAAACCTTTCCCTCATAATCTTCGCCCAGAGGCGTCGTGCCGCCCGAAATTTGGCAATCTCTTCGAAGAAATTGATATGACTATTGAAGAAGAATGACAGTCTGGGGGCAAATGTATCTACATCAAGCCCGGCATCAATCGCTGCCTGGACATAGGCAATACCATTAGCGAGAGTGAAGCCTATTTCCTGAGCCGCCGTGGAACCAGCTTCTCGTATATGATAACCGCTTATACTGATGGTATTCCAGCGAGGGACCTGCTCGGCACAGTAAGCGAATATATCAGTGGCTAACCGCATAGAAGGGCGGGGCGGGAAGATATGAGTGCCACGGGCAATATATTCCTTGAGTATGTCATTTTGAGTAGTGCCGTTTAGCATAGCTGGCTCGATTCCCTGTTTTTTGCCCAGGGCAATGTACATAGCCAGGAGAATCGGGGCAGTGGCGTTTATGGTCATGGAAGTGCTTACCTTCTCTAGAGGAATATCTTGAAAAAGAACCTCCATATCCCGGAGACTATCAATGGCAACGCCGACCTTGCCCACTTCACCTTTAGCTAAATGATGGTCGGAATCATAGCCGATTTGCGTTGGCAGGTCGAAAGCTATGCTCAAGCCAGTCTGCCCTTGCTCCAAGAGATAGCGATATCTCCGATTAGTTTCCTCAGCTGTGCCGAAGCCAGCATACTGGCGTATTGTCCATAGCCTGCCGCGATACATATTCGGCTGAACACCCCGGGTGAAGGGATACTGTCCGGGGTGACCTAAACCTCGGGTATAATCAAAATCTGTCAAGTCCTCCGGCGTATAAACCGTGTCAATCTCGAGGCCAGAGCTAGTTTCAAATTTCTCCCGGCGCTCGCCGGCGCGCTTTAAAGCTGTAGCCAACGTAGTTTCGCGCCATTCTTGTTTAATGTTATCGGTCATAACTACCCCCTGAGTTAAGAAAATTCACTTGAGGGAGTCCCCCGGTTCCAGGTATTACCTTGGGATGGAAATGGGTTAATAACCCCGTTTAGCATTCTGAGACATCCGCATTTTGCCATCCTGATGGTAACCCTTTTTGCCGGTGTGAACACCTGAGCAGTGCATAGATCTCCGGATTGCGTCATTGCCGTAGGTTACTCGCAACGATATAAGGCAGAGATTGCTTCGGTACCGTGGTGCCTCGCAGTGCCAGAATGCAGGTGTCATTCAGAGACTTTCGCATAGCTCAGGATGGTATCTGAAGATCCTCCGCGCCCAATTTCATTTGGACTCTCAGAATGACATTACTAAATGCCCTTATCGTGTGCTAATGTCACGGATTATACAGCGCTATTTACCTTTTTCTGATCCACTAATCTTGCCCAGAAGGGGAGCTATAATATCCATGGGCAAGGGAAACAGAATGACGTTGCTTCTCTCTGTGGCAATGCCTGACAACGTCTGCAAATAGCGAAGCTGTAGAGCTGAAGGCTGACTTGAGATAACTTTGGCAGCCTCTGCCAATCTCTCTGCCGCCTGGGCTTCACCGTCAGCGTGAACCACCTTGGCTCTCCTCTCTCGCTCAGCCTCAGCCTGGGCTGCCATAGCCCTCTGCATTGTTTGCGGCAGTTGTACATCTTTAACCTCCACCATGCTCACCTTTATACCCCAGGGGTTAGTGCCTTCATCAACCACGCCCTGTATCTTCTCGTTGAGCCTGTCACGTTGACCTAATAACTCGTCCAGCGTAGATTGTCCGACAACATTTCTTAGGGTGGTAGCGGCAAGTAGAGAGGTTGCTTTGATATAATCGAGAACCTTGAGAATAGCATCTCCAGCCTCAACTACCCGAAAGTAAATCACGGCATCCACCCTGACGGTAACATTGTCTACGGTGATGCACTCTTGCTGGGGCACGTCCATGGTTATTACCCGAAGGTCGATTTTTCGCATATTCTCAATGAAAGGTATAATCACAACCAGCCCCGGTCCTCTGAGGCCCACGAATCTACCCAGTCGAAAGACGCCCCCTCTTTCATATTCCCGAACGACTTTGAGAGCTGCCGACAGAAGTATTACTACTACTACTGCGATAACAACGTAAATAAAAACGTTCATTTTTCCTCCTTTTCTTTAGATTTCTTGGTCACCCACAATTTCAATCCTTCTACTTTGGTTATCGTCACCTCCTCTCCGGCTTCTATTTTACTATCTTCGGCTATAGCTGTCCACAGTTCTCCTTCAGCCAGAACTGTACCTGTAGGGTTGAGGGGGGTTTGCGCCACAGCTTCCTTCCCTATCATGTCCTCTACGCCGGCTGACAGTTTTCGCCTCTGGCCTTTTACGATGGCATAAATAATAAAAATGATGAAGGCGACGGCAAGAACTATGGCTATGATAATCGGGCCAGTCCATTCAAAATCCGTAAAATCCATGAATGTTACCTTCCTATTCCTTTAATTTCTTTTCCACCCATAATTTCAATGCTTCGACTTTGTTTATTACCACTTCTTCACCCGGTGCTACTCTATCGCCTTCCGATGTCGCTGTCCATAGTTCTCCTTGGGCCAGAACCGTACCCGTAGGGTCGAGGGGTGTTTTGGCTATGGCTATTGTCCCGATCATTCCCTCAGCCCCCGTGGCCTTGCGACGTCTTTGCCCGCGGACAATAGCGCCGACGACAAACACAGCGAAAGCCGTAACTCCTACCGCAACCCCGGCAATTAGCCCTCTATTTACCTCTATCCCCGGGCTTTCGCTGAACAATATCAGCGAGCCCATGACCAGGGAGGCTATACCTCCGGCCGTCAATAATCCAAAAGCGGTGGTGAAGTACTCAGCGATAAAAAGTCCCACGGCCAGTACTAGAAGTGCTATGCCTCCCCAGTAAGCATCGAGGACGCCCAAGGAGTAAAACGCCAGGAATAAGCTGATGCCCCCGGCGACCCCTGGAAAAACCAGTCCCGGGTTGGAAATCTCGGTAATTAACCCTATAGTAGCCAGGGTAAACAGGATGTAGGCAATGTTGGGGTCGCTGATAGTCTGCAGGAATTGTTCGATGGCATTCATTTCGTTTCTAGTTTGAACAGAGTCCGCAGTGTCAATGATAACTTCCTCGCCACTGGCTAAAGTGATTTCCCAACCATCGATCTGGGCGATAACGTCTTCTAGGTTATCAGCTCGCAGGTCAATAAGGTTATTTTCCAGGGCGTCAACGTCGGTGAACGATTTGCTTTGCGTAACTGCTAACTCGGCTTCTTCCATATTGCGACCACGCTCTTCAGCTATAGTCCTCATCCATTTAGCTGAGAACTCGACTATTTTCTGCATCTGATCTTCTGGTATTTCCTCTCCCCCAGCAGCCACAGGATGGGCGGCGCCTATAGTCGTGCCCGGCGTCATCGCCGCTATATGAGCAGAGAGAGTAATAAAGGTTCCCGCCGAGGCAGCCCATGCGCCTTTGGGTGAGACATAAACCACGATGGGCACGTCGGCATTCATAATGCTCTGGACTATCTCTTCAGTTGAGTCGAGAAGCCCGCCGGGGGTATCTAACTCAATAATGCAGACAGTAGCGCCATTCTCCTCTGCCTGGCTGATACCCCGATCGATATAGTCAGCTATTACAGGTACAATAGTGCCATCCACGGTGAGGACTTCTACGGTAGTAGGGCTGGCAGCACTGATCAGGCTGCCTCCTAAACCCGCAGCTATGGGAAGTACAAGCCAAACAAGAAAGAAAATCCTGAGCCCTGTTCTAAGCATCTCAAACTAACCTCCCCTTAATTATAAACCAAGTAATGGAAAGCGACAAAGTTACTACAGTTCATCGTTGAAGCTGGATACGGCTTAGTGTAGAATAGGCTAACGATGAAGAACCAGAAATGTAAGGGGATGCAGGACCTGCTCCCAGAGGAAATGTTACGCTTTCGCCGCATTGAAGACGTCTTCCGGTCTTGTTGTCGTAAGTGGGGCTACCAGGAAGTGAGGACACCAACCTTGGAATTCCTACACCTGTTTACTGCTACGGGAACACTTACTCCGAGCATGTTAAGCAAAGTGTACTCCTTTCTCGATTGGGACGGCTGGAGCGGTGAACGGGTCGTGTTGAGACCCGATGGCACTATTCCTGTAGCCAGACTCTACATCGACAATCTAACTGGACAAGAATTAGCCAGGCTCTTCTATGTGACTAATATATTTGCTTTCGAAGGAACGGGAAAAGAGAACAGGGAGCGGTGGCAATGTGGTGCTGAGTTTTTCGGTGCTACCAAAGTAGCCCCTGATGTGGAGATTATTCTACTGGCTGAGGAAATCCTCCGCAGACTCGGCATCAGTAATGTTCGACTGCAATTGTCCCACGCCGGTTTGGTGAGGGCGTTACTCAGAAAGCTGAAGCTCAGCCCAGCTGAGGAAGCTAAGATAGCGAACCGTATTTTGGAGGGAGATTGGCAAGCATTGGCCAGG
>CP070793.1:1591372-1596536 GCA_020346965.1 Chloroflexota bacterium
AATGTTCTGCAAAACATCACGAGGAGAGCGGGTAAAACTTTATGAGGAGGTGAAATATGAATAAGAAGCTGCTAGCTGTACTGTTGGTCCTTATTTTGTTTCTGTTGACGACTGCTACTCCTGTCCTTGCCGACGGAGGATTCTTTCCAGATTCGATATACCGCGACCTTTACGAAGTGTCTCAAAAAGCTGTCATACTATATGGGAATTCTACCGGGAATGTTACAGGGAATTATACCGGAAACTATACCGAGCACCTGATTCTGTCGGTCAGCTTTGAGGGCGATGCTGAGGACTTCGCCTGGGTTATACCCGTTCCCAACGTGCCTGAGATAGCAGTTACCGACGCCGAGTTGTTCCGGGAATTGTCCGACTTCACCGCAGCAGATGTCCCCCGTGGGGGTGGGTGCGAAGGCGAGGGTGCTCCAGGGTATGTGGATGTTATTGAGGAACAGGTGGTCGGTCCTTATGCTACGGCGATTTTGTCAGCGACGAATGCGACAGCGCTAGCGGACTGGCTGAACGCAAACGGGTACATCTTCCCGGAAGAAGGAGAGGAAATCGCCAGCGAGTACATAGAGAAGGAATGGTATTTCGTAGCCACCAAAATCAATGCAGTTGAAGAAGGCACCAGCGAAGCCTTAGCGGAGGGAGCCATTGAACCCATAGTACTGAGCTTCGCATCTAACGAGACCGTCTATCCATTACGGATCAGCTCACTCAGTACAGCGACTGACGAGCCGCCTGAAGTGCTTTTGTACGTGCTCTCAGACCGTTTGATGGTACCTGAACAGTACCCGCTATATATTGGATATGGTAACTGGGAAGACAACGCGTTTACGCTGGAATTCGGGGACAAAGTGTCTGTCGAGGACCTACCTAATGGGTACGAGATACTGCCTGAGTTGGTTTCAACTTGTTTGCTTGGTGATGAATTCTACCTCACGAAATTGAGAGGTCGGATCAGTGCCGACCAGATGGTAGATCTCGAGATGGTTAATTATGAGGGAGGGGATTCTTTGCATTCACTTGCCGAGACTAACGCGAAAAATGGCGACATTGTTGTGCTAGCAATCATTGTCGGACCTGTGTTCGGGCTTTACCTGTGGCGAAGAAATGGAAGGATCGCTATTCGTCGGGGCTCAGGATAACGGCTATGCGTTTATAGTGGATCCCATTGAGACTCTCACATTTTGAACACTAGGAAACATATCCGTCTCTGATAAGGAGCTCAGCGACAAGAACTGCGCCCTTGGCGGCTCCCATCTTGGTGTTGTGGGAAACCAGGACGTATTTGACACCATTTTCCAGGACATTGTCCTTCCTGATTCTGCCAACCACGGTAGCCATGCCATCCTCAGCATCCCGGTCGAGCCGCGGCTGAGGTCGGAAAGGGTCTTCGTGGACCATTATCATGTGCCCGGGAGCTGAAGGCAGGTCAGTGTCACCAGGTAACCCAACATATTCCCTCATAGTCCTGGCGAGATCGCTCGCCTCACAAGCCTTCTGGGTTGAGACGAAGACCGATTCCGTATGTCCTTCCCGGACATTAACACGGGTGCAGGTACAGCTTACATTGAACTCGGCTGTACTGATGGAATTGCCTGTAAAACTGCCTAGGATTTTCTGTGTTTCCCGCTGCACCTTTTCTTCCTCGCCGGTAATAAATGGAATAACATTATCTAGGATGTCGAGGCCCATTACTCCCGAGCTCCGGCCTGCCCCTGACAGGGCTTGCATGGAGGTCATGATAACAGCGTTCACGCCGAATGATTCGCAGATTGGTTTTAATGTTATAGCCAGGCCGGCAGTGGTGCAGTTGGGAATGGGTGCGACAAAGCCCTTCCATCCCCTGCTTTTTCGTTGTACATCGATTAATTTGGCGTGTCCGGAGTTAATGCCGGGAATTAAGATTGGCACATCTTCATCGTAGCGAAAGGCTGAGGCCGTGCTTATAACCGCCCTATCCCTGGCAAATTCCGGCTCCAGAATCTTTGCCTGGTCGGCTTCTATAGCCGAAAAGATGATATCCAGGGTGGAGGCATCCATTTCGACGGCATTCTGAACACGCATATCCATAACCTCTTGTACCGGAGGTTCTTGGCAATACCAGCGCAAGGCTCCTGATTGGGCATCGGTTATAGCCTCCTTATAGCTGCGCCCCCCCGACCTCTCGGAGGCAGCAAGAGCAGTAATTTCAATCCAGGGGTGATCCCTAAGGGCAACGAGAAATTGTTGACCAACTATACCGGTCGCTCCTATGATTCCAGCCTTTATCATGGTTCCTATCTAGTCTATTTCTAATTCAGGAATAATCGGGCAATATGAATTAAGCAATTGTTTCTTGTCAACTTGTGTGCACCTGCCGCTATCCATATATCTATCCTTTAGGATTAAATACAAACAGCCTATGGTTCCTCTTGCTATACCAATCGGGGCGAGAGGACTTGAACCTCCGACCTCAGCGTCCCGAACGCTGCGCGCTACCAACTGCGCTACGCCCCGTCGTCTATGCTATTATATGATGTTTAACTACGGCGGACAAGGATGAAATACTGCATTCTAATAATTGATGGAGCGTCAGGTTGGCCGCTGGTTGCTCACGGTGGGAAGACCTGCCTGGAGCTAGCATATACCCCCAATCTCAACGCTATGGCAAAGGCGGGTACTGTCGGGTTGGTCCGCAATATACCACCAGGCATGGAACCCAGCAGTGCCTGTGCCTCTATGTCCGTGCTGGGTTATGACCCACAGGTATACTATCAAGGCCGGAGCGTCATTGAGGCTCGTGGCATGAATATTCTTATTAGCAAAGGGGAGGCAGTTTTTCGATGCAATTTGGTAGCCATTCGCGATGGGAGGATGTGGAGCTACAATTGCGGGCAAATCAGTACTGACGAAGGGCGAGCTCTTATCGATACTTTGAATGAGAAGCTTGGTAGCGATAAAGTGCATTTCTACCCTGGTGTGAGTTACAGACATATATGCAAGATGAAAGGAAGGGACGATGCCCTGCAGGCCGTCTGTACTCCACCGCATGACATTCACGATAAAGACGTTGATGAATTTCTTCCTCAAGGGACTGGGAGTGACCTGTTGAGGGAGCTTATGGCGCGTTCTGAGCCTGTGCTTCGTGACCATCCCGTGAATATAGCACGAAGAGCACGTGGTGATATTCCAGCCACTACGATCTGGCTTTTTTGGGGCAGTGCAGAAATACCTGATATGCCCGCCTTCAAAGGGCTCTATGGAATTGATGCCGCGATGACTGCTGCAGTAGATATTATGCGGGGCTTGGCTCGAATAATAGACGTACACGTGCTAGATATTCCTGGTGTGACTAGCGATCTCGACAACGATTATAAAGCTCAAGCCATCGGTGCTCTCAAGGCACTGGAAGACTATGATATGGTGGTTATTCATGTGGAAGCCACTGATGAGGCGGCTCACGCCGGTTCAGTTAAGGACAAAGTGGAGGCTATTGAGAGAGTGGATAAAGAGATTGTGGCTCGGCTTCGTTTGTGGGACAGGGACACACTTCGCCTGCTAATATTGCCTGACCATCCCACGCCGATTGAGCTTCAAACCCACGTTGCTGACCCCGTCCCCTTCATACTTTGGGGGTTGGGGTTCACAGCCAATGGGGCGAAGAGATTTACTGAGTCAGAGGCTGAAAGCACAGGTCTTTTTATCGAAGAAGGATATAATATTATGGGCAGGTTGCTACAGTAAATGAAGGCAAAGAGATGGCACTGATAGTTCAGAAGTATGGCGGCAGCTCGGTGGCTGATGCAAAGAGGATTAACAATGTAGCTCGCCGTATTGTTAAGGCTAAAGAAGAGGGAAATCAGGTGGTGGTGGTTGTTTCGGCTATGGGACACACCACCGATGACTTGATTAAATTGGCTTACCAGGTTAATGAACAGCCTGGTGATAGGGAGCTTGCTGTTCTTTTGTCCACGGGGGAGATGGTCACCAGTACCCTCTTAGCTCTGGCTTTAGAGAGTCTGGGATACAGAGCAGTCAGTCTTACCGGTGCGCAGGCGGGCATCCAGACTGATTCTATTTACAGTCGAGCTCGGATTCTACGCATCGACACAAAACGAGTCATTGGCGAGTTAGAAAAGGGGAAGATCATCATTGTGGCTGGATTTCAGGGTGTGACTCAAGGAATGGATATTACGACGCTGGGTCGTGGTGGTTCTGATACGACAGCAGTTGCTCTTGCTGCCAGTTTGGGTGCAGATGCATGCCAGATATATACCGATGTTGAAGGTGTATATACTGCCGACCCACACCTCATTCCGGAAGCTAGGAAACTAAAAGACATTGGCTATGAAGAGATGCTGGAGCTGGCTAGTTATGGAGCTAAGGTGGTGCATAACAGAGCAGTGGAATTGGGAGAGTTGTATAATGTGTCCATCCTGGTGGCTTCTAGCTTTAGTGAAAGCCCCGGTACTATTATTTGTAAGGAGGCTTCAATGGAAGTGAAAAACAAGGTAAGGGGCATTGCCTGTGACACCAATGTATCTAAGGTCACTATTGTCGGTGTTCCCGACAATCCGGGTATTGCCGCAGCAATCTTTGAGCCCTTGGCTAGGGCAAATATAAGCGTAGACACCATTGTTCAAAATGCCAGCATTAACAATATTACCGATCTCACGTTTACAGTGACTCGGAGTGATTCACTTAAGGCGATATCAATCGTGGAACCAGTGGTCAAATCTATTGGGGGTAAGCAATGTGTGACAGATTCTACATTAGCCAAGGTTAGCGTCGTAGGTACTGGCATGCAAAATGCACCTGGCTATGCCGCCAGAATGTTTCGGGTCCTTCATGAACAGGACATTAACATTCAATTAATCACCACGTCTGAGATAAGAATAACCTGTATTATATCTGAAGATAAGGTCAAGGATGCCGTTCAAGCATTGCATAAGGCTTTTGAGCTAGAGAAAGAAACTTGACAATCTTGGTCTAACATCGTTAAGTATAATCTATGGAAATGTATATATCCTCCTACCAGCAGGAAGAGGAAGAAAAGGCTCGATTAAGGCAACGACTAACCAAGGAAGCCATAGATTTAGCCCTTCAGGGTAGTTGGGAGGAGGCTGAAGCAGCAAACAGGGACATAATCGAGAAATTTCCCACTGATGTGGAGGCT
>CP070793.1:1596636-1603807 GCA_020346965.1 Chloroflexota bacterium
AATAGGGATTCCATCCCAGTTCTCCTAGAATTTGTGAAGTATTTTCTGTCATCAACTTTCTCCTACTCCTTCTTGCGACTGATCATTCCAACGCGAGCTGCGTGTCTACCACCATCGGTTCTGATAGTGTCTTTATTGATATTCACTTCATTGCTCCTTCTGTAAATCTGTAAAGATGATTATGATTCGCTTGTTGGGTTAGCACCCCTGAAAAGAATAGACCGCGGGTTTACAGCGCCCGCGGCCAGTTTCTGAGTTGGTACTTCTGCTTCGTATTCAAAAGCGAGGGAAATAAAGAGACCGTTCCTGGGGGAACGGCCAAACACTCGGGTTAGCTTAAAAAGACCATTCAGCCGGAAACGCACCAGGGGGGCGCTACAATAACGTATCGTACATATTCTTTAAACATTCACGTCCCTCCTTTCCGGTTTCCCGTTGCCGGCCGGAGCCGGTTTCCAATGTTTACCTGATGCTACCACAGGCATCTTCTGAAGTCAAGATGAAATTGGGAATCCGGCCTAAAGAGGAAGGCCTGGGTGCTCGTTGCTGCACATAGACTCATTGGTGCCGTAAGTTATGGGTTAGATGCCTTCGATCAACCTTTGCTTATGAACTCTATTCTAGGCAGGGGAAATGTGATTCATAGTAGGCCTAGGGCTTCCCTATCCCGGTTTTCCGGACTTCTGAACGCGACATTAGTTCATTTTCTTGCCCTTTCACTGTCTGCCAACTATAGGGATTTGAGGTCTGGCAGACTGACGGAAATTCCCCGCATATACCCATATTACTCATTGACATCATTGACCTAATCATTTACGCTTTAGACATTGATTAAGAGTTTAATTAAGGCCATGTCAATCGGTTTGATGACCGAGACGCCATCTACTTCATCCGACATATCCAACTCTCTTTTCGCTGCAATCTCAACGAGCATTTCATCCGGCAAACGGATTTTCCCATGGGAACTCTATGGAAGAGTTCACTGACTTTCGTACTACGTCATGTTACAGGTGCATCCTGTAAGAAGAAATGAAGAGCAAAGTAGAAATCTATAAAGGTTGGTGCAAGAAGTGTGGTATCTGTGTAGAATTCTGCCCTCACGGTGTGTTAGACATTGACGAAGAGGGCTATCCATTTGTCAAAGCCCCGGAGAAATGCAAAGGCTGTGACTGGTGTGACATAAGGTGTCCCGATTTCGCCATCAAGGTGTCAAGAGATGACAAAAGAAAAAAGAAATGACCGCATTCTGGTCCAGGGGAACGAGGCCTGTGTTCGTGGAGCACTCATGGCAGGTTGTCGTTTCTATGCCGGCTACCCAATTACTCCAGCGACGGAAATCATGGAACATATGTCCCGGCAGCTCCCCAGAGTGGGTGGCGTCTTCATCCAGATGGAAGACGAAATTGCCAGTTTAGGCGCAGTGATTGGAGCATCGTTGGCCGGTCTAAAGAGCATGACCGCTACCAGCGGCCCGGGGTTCTCATTGATGCAGGAGCACATAAGCTTCGCCTGTATGGCAGAGGTACCCTGTGTAATCGTGAATGTAATGAGAGGAGGACCCAGCACCGGGCTACCTACTCTGCCCTCCCAGGGAGATGTTATGCAGGCACGCTGGGGAGCGCACGGCGATCACCCGATAATTGCTCTCTGTCCCTCGTCAGTATATGAGTTCTTTGACCTTACTATAAAGGCCTTTAACCTTTCGGAGAAGTACCGCATTCCCGTCGTGTTACTGACGGACGAAGTGGTCGCCCATATGAGGGAGAGTGTTACGCTTCCACCAAGGGAGAAGTTAGTTATTGAGGAGAGACGTAAACCTTCTGTTCCGCCCGAGTGGTACGTACCCTACGATGATAAACAGATAGATGTACCTCCCATGCCTGCTTTCGGCGAGGGATACCGCTATCATGTTACCGGTTTGGCCCACGATATTCGGGGATACCCAACGACTCGCAGTGATGAAGTAGGGCATCTGATCCACCGCCTCTTCAGCAAGATCACCCGGGATTTCCATCTCCTTCAATGGTTCGATTCATACCAGACCGAAGATTCTGTAGTCACTATTGTTGCCTATGGTTCGGTGGCCCGGTCAGCCCTACACGCAGTGAAGGAAGCCAGAGAGACTGGACTCAAGGTAGGACTGGTCAAGCTTAAAGTGCTCTGGCCGTTTATGCGTCAAACCGTAGTGAGATTCCTGGAGAGCTCGGCCAAGGTGCTTATCCCCGAGATGAACATGGGGCAATTATCTCGGGAAGTCAAGAGGGTTAATCAGGGTAGATGTGAGATAGTGACCTTAAACAAAGCAAATGGGACTATGCTTTCTCCCAAAGAAATACTGCAAAGCATAGAGGATATTTACCCGTGAAAGAACGTAAACACCTGATCCACGATTACCTTCGCTCGACCAAGGGATTCCCGCACATCTGGTGTCCTGGATGCGGTATCGGTGTCCTGCTCGGTGCGCTCATCAGGGCCATCGACAGCGATGGATATGGTAAGGACGACATTGTCCTCATTTCCGGGATAGGGTGTTCGGGCCGGTTGCCGACCTATGTGGACTTCAATACTTTGCATACTACGCACGGCAGAGCACTTACCTTTGCCACCGGTATAAAACTGGCCAATCCATCCCTCAAAGTAATTGCCATCATGGGAGACGGGGATGCCACAGCGATCGGAGGTAACCATTTCATACATAGCGCAAGAAGAAATGTGGGGATTACCTCCATAGTCATCAATAACAACACATATGGGATGACTGGAGGGCAATTCTCGCCTACTACGCCTTTTGGGCTAAAGACGAGCTCTTCCCCCTACGGAAACCTGGAATCCGCCTTTGACATCTGCGGACTGGCCAGAGAAGCTGGAGCTGCGTTTGTGGCACGATCTACAGTCTATCATGCCCGACTCCTTGAAAAAATGATCGGAATGGCCCTCAATAGGGAAGGATTCTCCGTGGTGGAAGTCATCTCCAATTGTACGACATACTTTGGCCGCGAGATAGGTTTGGCGTCCCCGGTGGAAATGATGAAGTGGCAGAGAGACAAGTCGGTAACGGTAGAGAAAGCACAGGAGCTTCAGGAAGAAGATCTCAAACAGAAGATGGTAATTGGTGTGCTGGTAGATAGGAAAGTGCCGGCATACCATGAACTGTATCAAGACTTGATAGGGAAATGCAGATTGAACGAAGATGAGGTATGAGATAAGAATTGCCGGAACTGGCGGACAGGGAGTCATAATAGCGGGAACTATTCTGGCTGAGGCAGGTATCTTTGAGGGATACCAGGTTGTCCAAACTCAAAACTATGGTCCTGAGGCCCGGGGTGGCACCTCCGCATCGGACGTAATTCTCAGCTATGCTGAAATAGATTATCCGAAAACACTGGGGCTGGACATATTGCTGGCTTTTAACCAGAGGGCCTGTGACGAAAACCTGCGCGATATGAAGCATCAAGGTTTGGTCATAGTAGACGCTGATTTGGTGAATTATGTATTTTGGAGGAATGTAGTAAGAGCGCCTTTTTCCCGATTATCTCAAAAGAAACATAAAGAGCAGAGATTTGCCAATATGTTAGCCATAGGCGTGTTGGCACCTCTATGTCCCTGGTTTTCTACCCGCTCTATAAATAGAGCTATTTCCCAAAGGATGCCCCGGAGCACTGTCCAGTCGAATCTGGCAGCATTCCGGGAGGGAATCAAGCTTGGTAACGCGTTAAAGGATAAGACCACATATCAGGAAATAGAAGGACCTGCAGAAGTCTAATCAAAATTCACCAGTTTGTAGTTACACCTCGATAACTTTCCTGGACGAGATACACGATTCAAAAGCATTCAGATACCTGCCTGGACATCGGGGTTAAGCCATTCCCTGTTTGACTATCTCCTCAATAGCTCTTGCCCAGCCGTCAGGGCCAATCCCCTCCACCCTGTAGAGATTGGGTATATCTATCCCTTCCCAGATTCCTCCCGGTTTTTGCACTAAGACAGGAATGTCCACTGCTGAGAGCATGGGCAAGTCATTTGGGCTATCACCTATCGCTATCGTTTTTATTCGTTCTGATTTCCTGCGGAATAAGTCAATCAGGATTGTTGTTGCCTTGCCTTTGTCATTTGGGCCGGTAACGTCATAATAGCGGCTGCCCGATGCATAATGCAGGCCGGTTTTCTTTATTGCATCTAGCACCTTATTAATCTCATCCGGTGTTACGTCAAGATCAAGCGTCTCATCGTATTCCCTGGCTTTGGCTCGCTGTGCCGCCTCGAGATTCAGGCTTGTCAAAGATGCCACTTCCTCTGCACTCATATCACCAAAACCTCTAAAATCAACCCCGGTGTCATTCCTTATCTGTGCCAGAATCCCTCTAATTTGGTGATAGGGGATACCAAGCTCAATTACTAGGTAACCATCCTTAGCTTCATGGTACTCAAAATCAAACGGGAAATAGCTTTGAGAAATGAAGATCGCTCCGCCGTTTTCCACAATGAAGGGATCTTTTATCTGCAACTCGGTTCGATATGCCTCTTGCTCTGCCCTGGTCTTGACCGAGCAGAAGATAATGGGTATTCCTTGACTTCGTAAATACTCTATGGATGGCAGAGCCCGGTTATAAGAGTAAGTTTCCAGGTCCAGCAAAGTGCCGTCTAGGTCAGTGAAAACGACTGGTTTTAAGTTCATCAATCTTAGACTCTCCGCGAACGAATTCCAATTCGGTATCATTCATTGGTTTAATCAAATACCCGCCTTGTTCAAAAATCGTTTTATCCTCGATCTTTCCGCTTCATTAAGTAGATCATTCCTGTACGCTACCGAGTCAACGAAAAACTGAACATGCTGCGGCGTCTGCCAGAGCGCCTTTTCTGCGTATAGGTAGCCGTAGCGGGTGGAACTGGCTAACTTCTCCTGGCTAACTTCATCGCTGTCATAGCCGACACGCTCCACTAACTCCGGTGTAAAGCCATTTTTGCGAGCTATTGCATCAAGGGTATCATGAATTCCGGTACCGTGCTGGGCTGCATCTTTGCTTCGATCAGCGTATTCAGCGGGCAGCCCCAGCCTTTTGGCAGCCTCCCTATGGGGCCGCTTGCCGATCCTGTCCTCTGCAGAGGTTATCTTGAGCTGAGGCGACACGCTCATTGCTAGCTTGACCACCTGGATATCAACGTACGGGAACACCTTTTCCACCCCGTGCTCCATAGCAATCCGATTTTCCCTGTCAAAGGTCTCAATGTCGGCCCTCTCCAAATCTCCCCACATATTCTGCGAAAGGCAATCATAGCCATCTTCGGCGATAACCTGAGGGTACCAGCTGTAGCCTCCCCATAGCTCGTCCGGACCCTGACCGGAGAAGATTACCCTGTAGCTATCCTGACTTGCCATCTCCACCGCGGCATAAACTCCAATGCCGGCTTCAATTTGCACCAAGTCCCTCTCCTCCGTAGCAGCGGCTACACGCGCTATATATGACTCGATCTCATCCTGGCTCAATATTCTCACCTTATGTTTCAACCCAAGCTCTTGTGCAAAGCGCTCGGCATATTCGATGTCAGTCGCCCCCCCCACGCCAGCGGTATAAGCGGTTAGCTCGATACCCCTAGTTGCGGACATATCTGAGACGAGCTTAGCTACCAAGCAACTGTCTACGCCTCCTGAAACCAGTGCCGCTACCCTTTTGACATTTTTTAGCCTCTTCTCAACAGAGGCCTTGAGTAAAGCGCAATAGCTATCAATAATCTCAACCGGGTCGGTGACAGTCACTTGAATGTTCATCTTGCTCAGTGGGCAAGCTTCATCAATAATAACGCCATCTTTACCAAACGAAGCAATCATTCCTGCTCGTAGGGGTCTCACATTGCGCAGCCCTATGTCCCACAGAGCAGTCTTCCTTGAAGCGAAGGCAAAGAGTTGGTCATTTTCGGCATAGAAGGCGGGCCTGAGACCGGCAAAATCCCTCATCAGCACTACTTGCTTGCCATCACTTGCTGCCAGGCAAAACTCGCCATCGAGCACAGGCGATATCTTCTTTAGTGCATTGACTAAATTGCCCTGATAGCTTTCTGCTAGTAAGTGAGCGACTTCCTCAGCTATGCTTCCGATAGCTGATTTCTGCTTCGAGGTCAGGCTCAACCTTAACTTCTCACTGTTGTAGAGATTTCCCTCGAAGAGCACGGACAAATTGCCAACTTGATCAACCCAGGGCCTTACTGAGCCATGTCCTCTGGTGGCAAACGAGACCTGCCCCAGAGCCTGTCTTATTGTCGCGTGGGCGTGCCCTGGCCATCTGTGTACCATTCCCCGGTAAACAAGCCAGCCCTCGGCAGAGCTGTTGCCACCCAGGGTACTCATCACGGAGGATATCTGCCCGCTTACATCTTCACTATTCCGACTTACAATACCGCAAATAGGACACATGTAAACTCAAACTCCTGTGTGGACTTGGGATTAAATCCCGTATATTTATTGAATTAGCGTGTCTGCCGATTATCCGATATGAAAGAGCGATCGGCCAAATCATGGTATATATCCTTAACGAACAAGAATAACTGCTTTCATTCCTCTTCATCTGATGCCGAATACGAGTGCATATGTTCCGTCATAACCGAGGTGAATTTCTTCATGTTGATGGTGCGTGGCGGAGCGATAAGGCTCGGTTTCGGCGGTTCTTCATCCGGCTGGATGGCATTTTGCTGTACAAGCTCATCGATAATCAGCTGCTTGGTCTCCTTTTCACAGAGCGGAGAGTGATAGATAGACGCCAGTCCCGGTAATAGCATTTCCACCATAAGGTGCCGCCCGCCCTTCTCCTCGTGCAGGTGAGGATTCCTTGTCTCGGTTTGAAATATCTCAATGCCATATTTGGCGGCGGTGGGGTGTACCGTAGGTAGGACACCACCAAAACCTTCGAAGATAGATATAAGTTCTTGGGGTTCCACAGCGTAGCCTGAGGCATAAGTGAGTATTTCTGCCAGCTTCAAGCTCATAGCATGTTCCCCTGCGTTGCCAGTTTTGATAATCTCAGTTTCAAGTCCAGTTCTGTTTGAAATCAAGGAGTTTATACACCTGTTAGTTATCTCTGATACTCGCCCCCATCTATTAAAGAACATGCCTGCCGGAATTTTCGGCTTGTATCGCCACAAAACCCTGACCATGCTATGAGGAGATTTCGCCATACTG
>CP070793.1:1603907-1607445 GCA_020346965.1 Chloroflexota bacterium
ACTCTTACTCTGAGAGCCGGAGCTCAATGTGATTCAGCCCCGCTCGTAGAGCTCTTTATCGTCCGTCGTCTACGGGCAGTAGTAACACCCGACGCCGTGGGCGAAGATGTAGGCGGTAGTCCAGCCACTTATGTCGTCGTCAACAGCCTCTATCCAGCCAGTCTCGGATACCATCGGGTCGAAATAGTCAATATACTCACACTTGCCCGGTATCGGGTTCTTCTTCTTCACGACGGCTTTCTCAAGGTCTTCGAACGACTCGTCAACCTGGAGATGGTACACGCTCAGTCCGCCCAGAGTACAATCACCCATGTCCGTCAGGACATAGTTCACGAAGATGTGGGTACCGTTGTCATAGACGTACAGAGTCCCGCATAGGTGAGTCTGCCCGGTGTAGATGGGATACGTGTAGGGATCACCAGCAGTACCATCTCCTATGTCGTATTGAATCCAGGTGAACCAGTTCTCCTGTTCATCGCTGAACAAAAACTCACCGGGCGCTGTCTGAGCAGCGCAGACGGTGCCGCAATCCATTTCGCGCGTGTTGACGAAGGTCAACTCCACCATCTCCCCGATGATAGCTGGCTGAGGGTCTGCCCCCACATAGCCGTCCGGAACCGTAGTCTCCTCAACAGTGACCTCGAGCCCGCATATCAACTCGCTAAGGCAAAACACGCCGTCAGCCGGGCATTCATCGTTAGCATCGTTGTCGCACAGGACAAGAGAATCGGTGCCCGTTCTGGGGTCGGGAGTAATCGTGAAGCAAGCGCCAGCAAGGGGCTCCCCGCTCCCGTCCACCTTATTGATGATTAGCTCGCACTTTTCCTCTGTGTTGATGAAGGTCAACCCCAGCGTCTCACCGATGACAGTTTCTATCACCAGGTCTGATCCCACATAACCGTCCGGAACTGTCGTCTCCTCAACAGTGACCTCGAGCCCGCATATCAACTCGCTTAGGCACAATACGCCATCGTCCGGGCATTCGTCGTTAGCGTCATTGTCACACAGGACAAGAGAATCAGTGCCCGTTCTGGGGTCAGGAGTAATCGTGAAGCAAGCGCCCGCCAGGGGCTCCCCGCTTCCGTCCACCTTATAGATGGTTAATTCACATTTCTCCTCCGTGTTAACAAAGGTCAATTCCGGTGTCTCCCCGATGATAGCTGGCTGCGGGTCTGCCCCCACATAACCGTCCGGAACTGTCGTCTCCTCGACAGTGACCTCGAGCCCGCATATCAACCCGCTGAGGCACAATACGCCGTCCTCCGGGCATTCATCGGGAGCGACGTTGTCGCACACCGTAACGGAGCCGGTGCCCGTCCAGGGGTCAGGGGTAATCGTGAAGCAGGAGCCGGGGAGAAGAGTGCCGGCTGTGTCCGTTTTCAGGATCACCAAGTCGCACAACTCAAGCTCGCAAGTGTTATCGAAGTACACATCAACATCGCACGCTACAGCGGCTGCCTGGTCAGGGTGCTGCTCATAGACGCTGCCGGGTTCAAGTACCTCGCGAATTACGTATAGTCCGTAGATGCTGACGGTGATGACACCGCTGCCGGCTCCGGTTATATCCACCGTCCCCTGCAAGGTATCGATTCCTTCGTCAATGATTCCATTGTTGTTCATGTCGCGCCAGGCCTCGAAGTGGAAGGTCTCTTCGGGACAGTCCGGCCCAATGGTTTTGTGAATGGTGATATTAGCGCTCACAGCCGCGACTGCCGGCACCCAGACCAGGCCCACCACCAGGGCCAGGGCCACTCCTATAAATATCAGTCTCTTCATTACTTTGCCCTCCTTGTTTGTCTTATTCCTTTGTCCTCCTTGTTTGTCTCGTTTTCTGTCAAAAAGCAACCATGCTAGTGCATAGCTTGGTGGTGCTGCCCACGGCCAAGCTGTTACCAGGGCCACCACCGGGGCTTGTTAACGAATGTCAGAGAGCCGGTAATGGTCACCGGTTGAGGCGGTCCGGCGACATAGCCCGGGGGAGGTACCGTCTCCGTAACGATGCAGTCAAGGCCTTCGATGCAGTTGGTGACCAGCAATATGCCGGTGGCCGGGTTTTCATCATTAGGGCCATTATCAACTACGGTGAGAGAAGAACCCGCGACGCCCGTCTGGGGATTGGGCTCAACCAAGAACGTGGCACCGCCCAGCAGGAAACCGCATATGTGCCGCTTTACGATCTTTAATTCGCCCGGTACCTCAAATCCACAGATGTTTTCGAAGTACACATCCTCATCACAGGCTAAAAAGATCACCTGGTCAGGCTGCGGCTCATAAACGCTGCCGGCTTCAAGCTCCTCATGAATTATGTATTGTCCGAAGATGCCGACGGTAATGACACCGGTGTCGGCTCCGGTTATATCCACCGTCCCCTGCAGGGTATCGACTCCTTCGTCAAGGATCCCATTGCCGTTCAAATCACGCCATGCCTCGAAGTGGAAGGTCTCTTCCGGACAGTCCGGCCCAATAGTCTTGTGAATGTTAATATCAGCACTCACAGCCGCGACTGCAGGCACCCAGATCAAGCCCACCAACAATGCCAAGGCCACTCCTATAAATACCAATCTTTTCATTTCTAATCCTCCTTCTTTGCCTTGTTTTCTGGAAGTCTTATGGATCGCGTCGTGTTTTCTTTCATTGAGCCATGCACGCTCCTCCTTTCCGCCATGACCTGCCTCTGCTGAGTTGAACGATCTAGCTTGGTGGGATTCCGCCCCGTGACCGCCTTTCCGTTAAGAGTCTGTGGCATATTCATTATGTCACTGATGCTGTAGTCCTGTCAAGATTGGTTAAGAAAGCGCATGTTGCAGTCCTGTGTCTCTTGGTTCACGGGTAAATGACGAGACGCATCCAACACAGAAGGGACAAGATAAATTGGCGACATGGCGGTCACTCCGGCGCTGAGAAGTGATTCTGGCTTATCTCACTGTCAGCAAAACCACCGTCTATCAGCTCGAACACTATGTCAAAGCTCAAACTGCGGGTGGGACACGGTCCAACGTATTCTGCCTCCAGCTTCAGCGGGCGGACTGCTCCCGCGGGCAACGGCCCCAGCATGAACTCATGGCAGTGTAGGTCGGCAACCGTGTCACTTGCCACCAGCAACGGCGACGTGTCGGGATCGCCGTCATGGTCATACCAGACGCTCATAGTGGTATTGCCGGCCAGACCGTTGCCGTCGGATACCTTTATATGGAGGTAAGCATCGGCATCGACACAGCCCGCATTCCACAGCAAGGAATAGCAGGTATAAGTGCCCGGCAGCAGCGAAGTATCGAAACAGCGGTCAAGCCCTACGCCGTACGGCGTATCGTCCTTGAAAGGCCCGGGGTTCTGCCAGTCTTCATCGCATTTGGCGATCATAAGGTCAACGCTACCCGTCTCAATGTAATTGCCCTCTGAGACCTCGCTGTCGCTCCAGGTAGCGAAGGTGCCGCCGACTCCGGCCAGCACCAGGCTGGCCACAGCAATCAGCACTACCAGCAATGACTTAGTCGTTCTCATCACAATACCTTGCTCTTTGCTCCTAGATTCCTCCAGA
>CP070793.1:1607545-1610253 GCA_020346965.1 Chloroflexota bacterium
ACTCCACCAAGGAGGCATTATCATCCTTCGTATCCACTCTAGGGAATCGATGAGACGTACCAAGCGAACGTCATATTGCTCCATCACCCCCTGTGCTTATCTCTACAAGTGCCACTCAGGGAATTGCTGCACGGTGATGCAGCCACAAGGCTGACGAGGCTTCTCGTTCCTCGCGTTTCTTCCGGTCGTCCGGGTTTGTCGGCTCAGCCTCGCTCATCGCGCCTTCCCATTCGGCCGTCAGCCTGGCCACCCGGGTCACCACCATCAATTGCCGCAGTAGACGGTGGGGGCCGAGACTTCCTGAGATTGCTCACGACTAGCCCTTAGCCTACATACAAGAATAGCTAAAAGAGTAGGCCACGGTAGCTGCATCAGCAGCGAATGTCCTACTTGAATCCCGAGGATAGACCCTGGCAGAGGTTTATTACCGATGGCGGATTCTATCAATGAGCCTCCTGGTTAGAGAAAACGCCAGTTGGAGGACCATCCCGAATCATGGAACTGCATGACCCGGGATGGTCACCAGTTATCTGTACAAGGTCTATTCTGTAATCGGAAGATACAGGTCGAGGACGAAGCTGTCAGAAACAGTAAACGGACGTGGGCTGATGTGCTCTTCAAGCCAGTGATGACTACTGCGCCTGTATTTGCTCCCCTCATGCCATGCGTCTAGGCCTTTCCACGTTGCGCCTATGATGTCATCTGGACTACCATGTACTTCACACCTAGCTACTGCATATAGACCCTCGGGAATCTCCTTGATTTCAATGGCCTCTTCGGGCTTCACATGCGGTTCAATGGTAATCCAGAATTCGTAACCGTACTTAGGGCTACCGGGAGATGGGGAGGGATTATTGAAGCCGAAAATGCGGTGCTTACCCTGGGCATCCAGCAAGCCCCTGGGCTCTGCCCAGGCGATGAGCTTCTTCGCAGCCTCGTGCTCCGGACTGGTGCCGAAACCGTGAAAAGAAGCCACACGCATCGGCTCCAGTCTTACTACTCTCACGTTCAGTTCATTCATTGTGTGTTTTCCTCCTTTTGTGATACTTCGCTGGTTCCGGAACAGCATGTCTACAGTATAACGTTCAATACATGACATCTCTTGTCAGGATATCGTGCTACAATGAAAAAATGTCTCATGGGGGGTTAAATGCGCGCCGACCGATTGCTGTCGATTCTAATGCTCTTGCAGTCCCGTAATGGGATGACTGCACCGCAACTGGCTAAGGAGCTGGAAGTCTCGGTAAGGACTATCTATGCCAATGCAGTGGGTTGGCATGCCAGCGACAGTCCTGAGGAATCCTTGAGCAAGTACGCTGATTTGATTGAATGGTCGGAAGACAGGGGTATACTCTCGGGTGATGCCAAGGAGGGGTTATTGAGAAGAAGTGAAGAAAAGCCGGTTGAAGCACAGGCGGTACTGGAGAGAGCGAGAGAAGTTAGGGAAGACATTTATCGAATTCTCTCCGATACAGCCCACGGACGTCCAATCAAGACCGCTGACCTTAAGGGATTCAACAAAGCGTTGGCAAGCATGCTATCGCATTCCAGGTTGGCTCCATACGAAGGGGGACTGAGGTGGGACTGGGATATGCATGTGGATAAATTGGATTCCGTTATCTGGCCAGTTGTCAGATCAGCCGTGGACCTCGTGACATCGGAAGCGATGAAGCGAGCAGGACAGTGCGCCGATGAAGACGGATGTGGCTGGCTGTTCTGGGATTCAAGTCGTAACCGAAGCCGACGCTGGTGTGATATGAGCGATTGGGGGAATCGGGCAAAAGCCCGTCGTTTCTACGCGAAGTCGAAATAGCAGAATCTGTGTCGATCCGGTGGTGAAGATAATGTTTGTCACAAACTCAGGAATATGGATTCCCTCTTAGTGCTGATGATTTCGGCTAGCGATTGATAGATACCGCCGTCAGTCAATCTGACCACATAGAGTACTATTCAGCGGCAGCGAGCGTGGGCCCGAATATATCCCTTCCGTCAGCCAGTCCAGGATTTCCTTCACTGCCTCGTTGCTGTTATCCCTGGCTACCAGGAGCGTTTCGATTTCAGCATGGCGTTTGATTTCGCCGGCACCTCACGGGCACCATCCCAATCAGGCCCACTACAGATGAGGTGTCGTGCCCGAGTACGACCAAATAGCAGCCAGAAGCGGACGAATGCGAGGATGGCGGAGTCTTACGAAGGCAACAGATCAAGGATCAGGGTGAACGCGTGCGGAATCATTTTCAGTCATATGCAACATTCGTCGCTAGAATCGGATATCATCTGTCCTGGTGTTTTGATGGATTCTGTATCTCGCTTCTAGCAAACGATCATCTACCTTCCCGCTCCCGAGATAATAGAGCCATCTTATGATATCCACTAAAAACTCCCTGGCTTGGGGGTCCTTCTGCCGGCACGAGGCTTCTCCCTGATTTCGAATATCCAGGTTTGTGCGGTCGTGTTCACCGGTATCTCTCTTTCCGTGACGGTCAGGCAATCTTCTTGCGTTGTTGTTCGCCCCGGGCAAATGCACGGAATCCGATTGCCTTCTCGTGTTAATACTCCGTTCTTTTGTGTCACTTGACGCCTCCTCACAGGGTATTGACTTGGTTTCATAAACCTGCTATACTACTTATGGTGGTTAGTATAACACAGGTGTAATAACCTGTCAAGACCCTATAGGGGGTTAGAGCATAGAGAATCGGAGGGAAGAG
>CP070793.1:1610353-1613114 GCA_020346965.1 Chloroflexota bacterium
CCAGTTATCACCAGTTTGGAAGCTGAGGCAGAGTGGGTCGGTCCTCTGGATAGTCTCCAAGTGACGTGTAACGCTTCAGGCCCTGATGGCGACGAGCTAAGCTACGAGTGGTCAACGACCGGAGGTAGTATTACCGGCACGGGATCTGAAGTTATCTGGACCGCACCTGAAGACGTTGGTATGTACGACATCACAGTTGTGGTTGAGGATAGTCAGGACAGGAAAGACACAGAATCGATGGTTCTCATCGCATCAAATGGTCCTCCGCCAGTCATTGACGACCTGATTGTTACTGCTGAGCATGAATATTTGAAAGAAACTGCTACTGGGTACAGGGTCGCGAAAACATACGATTACCATATTGAGTGCGTTGCTTTGAATACTAGTGGCGAACTGATTTACGAATGGTCATACGATAGTGGCGAGATTTCCGGGGAGGGCTCTCTGATTACGTGGACTGCCCCGGATATAGAAAGAGACGTTACAGTCACGGTAAAAGTGCTTGATGACATAGGTAATTGGGTCAGGAAGAGCATAACTTTGGACGTCGTGGATTGCGAATCATGTATAAACTGGTGATGTTGGGAGATAAAAGGAGAAAGATCTATACTATACGATAACCTTGCACTGCCGAAAGTGTGGGCAAGAATACGCAGTATTAAATAGACTGGAATTGGGGGGACCAATGTTTGACAAATGTCCCGGAGCAGCTGGCATACGAACACCGACAATTATTATCAAGGAATGCCCTGAATGCGGCAGGGAAGTGGAGATTTTCTCTAATGAAATGCAGACGAAATGCAGTAAATGTGGCTTTACCATTTACAATGACCTGGAATCATGCGTGCAATGGTGTGAATATGCTGAGGAATGTGTCGGGGAAGAAATGTATAAAAAGCTGAAAAAGAAAAGGATTGCCTTTGTATGCCTCGGGAACTCGGCTCGAAGCCAGATGGCTGAGGCGTTGGCCAGGAAATTAAGCAACAGCCCCAATATTGAGTTTGTGAGCATGGGGACCCACCCGGAACAGGAAGTAGATCCCAAGGCGCTGGAAGTATTAAGGGAGGAGAATATTATCTGGCGCGGAAACCCCAAAGGCGTTCACGACAAGGAGCCAATTGATGTGGTGGTCACTATGGGATGTGACGTGGCATGTCCGACTGTCCCAGATGCGAGAAGAATTGATTGGGATATTCCAGACCCTCACGGGAAGGATATAGAAGACTACCGTAAGACGTTCAGCGTCATAAAAGAGAAGGTTACTGAGTTGTTAAAGGAGGTTTGACTAAGTGGCAAAAGCAAAGAGGAAAATCATCAAGATTGACGAAGAAAAATGTGACGGATGCGGACTCTGCATTCCGTCTTGCCCCGAAGGGGCCCTACAGATTATTGATGGAAAAGCGAAGCTTGTAAAGGAGAGTTTTTGCGATGGCCTGGGGGCATGTCTCGGCGAGTGTCCACAGGGAGCGTTGGTTGTTGAGGAAAAGGAAGTTGATGAATACGACGAAGAAGGAGTCATAGCACATATTAAGGAGAAGTCGCCTGAGCTTTTAGAGCAACACCTGAAGCACCTTCAGGCGCATGCACACGAGCTTCCCGAACATCATTCCCATGCCGGGATAAGCTCCTGTCCTTCTGCCCGGGTACTACATTGGGAGAAGCAGGGAGAAGTCGAATCCGGAGCGAGGATTAACTCTGAACTTCGTCAATGGCCGATACAGCTTCATCTGGTTCCACCGAATGCCCCGTATTTCCAGAATTCGGATTTAGTCCTGGTGGCTGACTGCGTTCCCTTCGCCTACGCGAATTTCCACTGTGATTTTCTAAAGGGAAATGCGATTGCCATTGGTTGCCCCAAACTTGATGATGCCGATGCTTATGTGAGCAAGATCGCCCAGATACTGGAAAACTCGAACGTCAGAAGTATAAAAGTTGTACACATGGAAGTTCCCTGTTGCTCTGGTCTTGTCCACATTGCGCGGGAAGCTTTAAGTAAAAGCGGGAGAGATATTCCCCTTGAAACGATCGAGATTGGAATAAAGGGTGAAATAAAAGATTCGTGAATGTAATCTCGTGACCCGGGTGGGTTGCTTCCAAACGCTGTAGTGATTGATTCGAAACAGGCATTTATGTGAGAATAGAGCGCCGAAGCATATGATCATAATGAGAAGGAGGTAGAATATGCCCACTATTGTGCACTTCGACATAGGAGCGGACGACCCGGAAAGAGCGAGGAAATTCTACGAAGCACTGTTTGGCTGGAAGATGGAGAAACCGCCCGGAATGACTGACTACTACCTAATTGAAACAAGAGACCTGGACGGAAAGCCAGGTGTAGGTGGTGGACTAGGAAAGCGAGGGGACCCGGGGCAAAGAATCACATCTTATGTCGGCGTCAGTTCGATTGACGAGTATGTTGCCAAGGTGGAAAGCCTGGGCGGCAAGGTGGTCATGCCGAGAATGGCAGTACCTGGATGGGGATACCTCGCAATATGCTTTGATACCGAAGACAATATGTTTGGTCTCTGGCAGGAAGATAGGGGAGTCAAGTAATTTGCATGCAGAGAAGGGCGCCCTAACTGCTTGGCCAAACGGTGATTGCTTAACCTGTTAAGTATAGGGTATCCTTTGTTGTATGGCCTCCTCCACCGTTGTTGCTTTCCGGAGCACATCTGTGTCGATCACCGAAATCCTGCTTTGCTTGTGAAGCCCCGTTATGCCTCGGCCAATTCCAGACATTCTAATGCCAGAGCAACGTCGA
>CP070793.1:1613214-1616550 GCA_020346965.1 Chloroflexota bacterium
AATGGTGGAGCTGAGGGGATTCGAACCCCTGACCTCCTGCTTGCAAAGCAGGCGCTCTCCCGACTAAGCTACAGCCCCAATGTCAATTATTGTATCAAATACTGTGTGGTAGCAAAAGCTTTACCCTTTTTCGTTTATGGCATAGCTGCTATACTAAAAAGAGGATACATAAATGCCAAGTATAACCTTCTTAACAGCTCTCGTCGCTGGTTTTCTATCCTTTTTACAACCTTGTATTTTACCGCTGGTTCCGGTATATCTGGCCAACATAGCTGGTGCATCAGTTCTGACGCCAGCCCATCCTGACCGAAGACATATTTTACTCCATACCATCAGCTTCATAGGCGGTTTCTCTCTGGTTTTCACCGCTTTAGGAGCTTCTCTTGGCTTATTAGGGGCTGCGCTACCACAGGCAGTGTTGGACAAGGTAGCTGGTGCTCTATTAATCACGTTCGGCATATTCCTGATAGCTGCTACTAAAGTGCCCTGGCTCAATTATGAGAAACGCCTTGACTTTGGCAGGGCCAAGGGGACAGGCTATCTGAGATCTCTGCTAATAGGGGTAATATTCTCTTTGGGCTGGATTCCCTGTGTTGGCCCGATTCTGGGGGGCATACTAACCCTGGCCGCGAATTCACAAACAGCGTGGCAGGGAGTTTATCTTTTACTTGCTTATTGTTTAGGACTGGGGCTGCCTTTCATCGCCGTGGGTCTGGCGTTAGGGGCAGCATCACGATACATCAGATGGCTGAGCCGTCATGCTTTTGTTACCTCCATAGTAGCTGCGGTACTGCTTATCAGCATGGGAATTCTGATGTTGACCGGTTACTTAAGGTATCTCATCGGGCTTATGCCGGGAGGTTACTGATATGGCCAGTAGAATGTCAAAAAAGTTAATAAGGATAACTCTGATTATCGCGGTTCTTGCTCTAGTTGGAGTCGCTCTGAGTTGTAATTCCTCGCTACTATCCGAAAAGGCACCAGACTTCACATTGCCTACCATGACAGGGGCTAACATAACCCTGTCTGAGCTGGAAGGGACTCCGGTGGTGCTTAATTTCTGGGCTACATGGTGTAGTCCTTGTCGTATGGAACTGCCCTTCTTTGAGGCTGTTGCCCAGGAGAGTGAAGGAGAGGTAAAAGTCATAGCCATTAATGTAGGTCAAAGTGCTTCAACAGTACAAACCTTCTTCGGCGACTATGAACCAACTATGATAGTAGCGCTGGATACGAATGGAGAGATTTTCGTTAGCTATTGCCAGGAGGATAACCCACGAGGGTATATTCCAATTACGTTCCTCATCGATAGCGAAGGCATAGTTCAGTACATAAAAATTGGTCCATTTACCAGTGAGGCAGCGTTGTGGGATACCCTGAACGACCTCTTTGGAACTGCTATTCCTTAAACTTCTTAAGGACAAGGGTGGCATTAACTCCACCAAAACCAAAAGAGTTGGAAAGAGCTATATTCACCTGCGCCTTTCTGGCTATATTGGGGACATAATCTAAGTCACATTCAGGGTCCGGAGTATCATAATTTATGGTAGGCGGTATAATACCATCCCTGATAGTGAGAATAGCGAAAATAGCTTCTACTGAACCTGCTGCCCCCAATAAATGACCGAACATGGATTTATTGGAGCTTATAGGCACCTTTTTGCTGTGTTCTCCCAAGGCTGCCTTTATAGCCTTAGTCTCAGATGCATCATTGAGAACGGTAGACGTTCCGTGAGCGTTAATGTAGTCAACATCGCTAGGAGAGATAGCGGCGTCATTTAAAGCCAGCTTAAGACACCGTGCTTGATTTTCCCAATCAGGCTCGGTTATATGAAAGCTGTCGATGTTGGAGCCGTAGCCGGCAAGCTCGGCATAGATTTTGGCCCCTCTTAGTACGGCTGACTCCATTTCCTCCAGGATAACAACCCCGGCCCCCTCTCCAACTATAAAACCATCACGGTCTTTATCAAAGGGACGGCTCGCCTTCTCGGGCTCATTGTTCCTTCGGGATAGGGTCCTCATTTTGTCAAATCCAGCAATGGCAATGGGGAGAACGTAGGCATCGCTCCCTCCGGCAATCATGGCATCCGCTTCGCTATATTGAATATGCCTGAAGGCATCACCAATGCAATTGCTTCCAGTAGCGCACGCAGTAACTACACACTTGCTGGGTCCCCTGGCGCCAAAAGCCATGGAGACCTCCCCTGCCGCCATGTTGGCTATAAATCCGGGAATGAAGAAAGGGGAAACTTTGTCTGCCCCTTCATCACGGAGGGCGAAAAGGTTCTTTCCATACATAGTCATGCCGCCAGCACATGAACCCAGTACTACTCCAATACTACTGGCATTATTTGCATTTATAGTCAGCCCAGCGTCATCTATTGCCATACGAGCGGCAATCAATGCATACTGGATGAATGGGTCTGTCCTTCTAATTTTTTTCCTATCCAGGAAATCTTCAGGATGGAAATCCTTGAGCTCAGCAGCGATTTGCACGTTGAAATTGGAGGGATCAAACCTGGTGATTCTGGCTACCCCTGATTTGCCCTGGCATAGCTTTAGCCAGGATTCTTCAACACCCGTAGCTAAAGGAGTAACAGCACCGAGTCCAGTGATTACTACTCTTCTTTTAAGTGGTCTATCCAATCTTGTTCAATACTTGTTAGCTTAACAAAGCTTCTAGAAATAATTGCCCAACCTTGTTAGCGTCATTACAAGCAACATTATTATAAGCAGTAGATGAGGATATGAGTTATTTTCCAGTAATGTTTATCTTCTAGATTTTTGATTCGATGTAGTCAATTGCGTTTTGAACAGTTTGTAGATTCTCTGCGTCTTCATCGGGTATTTCGATTTTAAAAGCGTCTTCCACCGCAGTAATCAATTCAATAAAGTCCAGGCTGTCGGCATTAAAATCGTCCACGAATGATGCTTTAGGTACTACTTCCGCTTCATCAACTTCCAACAGCTCCACTATTAATTTCTTCAGTTGCTCAAAGGTTTCATTCTCACTCATTTTCTTATTCCCTTTCCGGTGTTAATTTTTGAGCTCTAGCTGGATCATGCTGTTTGAGGAGATTCTGCTCGGTTTACCGTTATGATAGTTTCGTTTCTAATCTCCTAATTTGTATTATATCACCCCCACTTCCCTAAGGGAATTGTGGGCATAATGAATTCCAAGCTCCCCGGGCAGGACTCGAACCTGCAACCAAGCGGTTAACAGCCGCCCACTCTACCATTGAGCTACCGGGGAACGAGTGTCTGGGCATATTTGCTCAAATCCACCAGGTTGATTCTGGCATTTTTTGCGATTTTCCTCAAGATGCCTTTCAATGAAGC
>CP070793.1:1616650-1619213 GCA_020346965.1 Chloroflexota bacterium
CAGTCCACTCTGTTTACCGGCTCCGTTGCCTGGAGTGTGATGAGTTACAAATGTTAAGAACTTGTTAAGATTCAGTATATTCTACGAGGAGCGCCTTGTCAAGTCATATTAGAGTCTTTTTAGTAATTTGGTGAAAGCCCGCTTATCAGTTCGAGCAGAGCGTGCCAATCTCATACCCAGCCAAGAAACTGCCTCGGCTGGCCAAATCCAGCCTCGTAGAAAGCAGCGCAAGCCTTGACAAACTTAACGAAGTAAAGATATTATGTTGTTGAGGCCGCACAGAAGTGTAACTGGGAATCGGAATCAGAGAGTATTTTCATAGGTTTCAACTTATTTCTAACATATTTTTGATTCAGAAGATTTAGAATAGAAGAAAGGTGGTAACAGCTTAGTTTTCCTAAAGCGGGCGTTCGTTTAATCTCCAGTATTCTATAATTGAAGTAGTACAAATACGCTTTACGAGGAAAACTTGCGTTAACGAAGTCGAAGGTGAGCGTGAAGCGAATACAGGCTCCCACTATAGTCGCACTTTTGCTATTCACACTGATATTATCTCAACCTGTTCTGGCGCAGCCAGTGATATCAAATGTTGATGAGGTAGATATCACCGCCACTAGCGCCGCTATCATATGGCTTACCAGTGAAAATGCTACTAGTGAAGTGCAATATGGCACTACTACGCTACTGGGTAACACTGAATCTGACGGCAGCACGGTTGTAGTGCACTATATACCCCTCACAGGCTTGGACCCGGACACACTATACTACTATGCAGTTTATTCGGATGGTGTAAGGAGTCCGGCTGTTATCACTGAATACCACTCTTTCACAACGACCAAGCTACCAGAGGAGTATTCCATTAGCCTTGACCATGCTTGCGGGGTGTGCGGCGAACTGGTCGAAGCAGGAATCTGCGGCGAGATAATTGAAGTAACGGCGATTGTGGCAGCAGCCGGCACCTACCATATCTGCTGGGATGCTCGTACAGAAGCGAGTACTGTGGCAACATTCACAGCAGGCGGAGCTGGAATCTACACCGCCGTGTTCTATATGCCCGAGGATACCAAGGGCAGTCACAATGTCTATTTGGTTAACAACACTTATGCCGACCCCGGGACAAATACTTTTGCCACTTTCGAAGTGCTCCCTTCGGTAAAGACTGACCTCAGCGAGGGGCCGGTAGGCACAGAAGTGACTCTCAACGGCTACGGTTTTAGTAACGGGCAGGACGTCCGGGTTTCCCTCTATCAGGGCGGGGCGAGGAAGGGTGAATATGAGACGGCTGATGCTAACAGCCAAGGTAGCTGGACGGTACCTTACACAATACCGGATACCCCAGCCGGTGGCTATATCCTCAAGATCGAGGGGCAAGAAGGCACGATATGGGTCGGTTGGGTTAATAAGGATTTTGAGGTAACCCCACAGATTTCTACCAATACAGAGGCAGGAACGGTGGGGCAGACGATTGAGGTAAATGGTACAGGCTTTGCCAGCGAAGAAGAGGATATCGAGATTACCTTCGATGGGGAGGTAGTGCAGACAAATAACCCTATTGTTGCCGATGATAGTGGCTCCTGGGAGGCCATGCTGCGTATTCCTCCTCTGCAGCGCGGAACCTATAGAGTCGATGCCTCGGGAGAGTCAACCAGGGCTCGCGATGTCCCCGACATTGAGTTCATCGTGGGTGCCGGAGTGTGGGTTGAGCCGGGTATGGCTTACGTAGGTGACGCGATCACCGTTACCGGCGGCGGTTTTGCACCCGAAGAGACGGGAGTCAGGGTTACCTTTGATGGGACGGTTGTGGCTACCAGCATCTCGGTCGATACTAATGGTTCTTGGGAATCCTCCTTTGATTTACAGGCCAGTACATACGGCAGCCACACTGTATCAGCTTCTGGTGATACAACGTCGTCCGTGACGACCACACTCAATACTCAAGCTGAGATAACAGTACTGAGCCCGGCTGAAGGGTCTCCCGGCGACTCCATTACCCTCGAGGGGGATGGTTTTCACGGCAGTCAGGCTTTGACGGTCACTATCGGCGGCATTGCCGCTTCCGGGAATCTACAGACTCAATCCAACGGCAATTTCAACATCAGTTTCCGGGTGCCCAGGGGAAGCCCTGAAGGCGAACAGACCCTTGTGGTAACCGACGAAGGTGGGGCTACCGATTCGATTGACTTCACGGTGATGGAAAAAATCTTGTCAACAACGCCTCTTCCCATCTCGCCCCAAGATAATACACTAAGGTCAGGGGAGGTAACTTTTCAATGGGGAACAGGTGGCGACACCGGTTATACGTACAACCTAGAGATAAGCCAAACTGCTGCTTTTACCACCAATTTCCGGTCCAAGTCAGGTATCGTGGAAACCACCTACACACTAACTGACACAGCAACTGTGACAGAAACCTTGCCCCCAGGGACTTACTACTGGCGAGTTAAGATAGTAGATGATTACGGCAACGAAGGCGAATGGTCAGATTCTATCGAGTTCAGGGTATCCCCGATTCCGACCTGGGTATGGGTAGTAATAGGACTGGTAGTACTGGTCGTGCTAATGG